>CALRKA020000003.1:0-262963 GCA_943367815.1 Tabrizicola sp. YIM 78059
CAGCCGGTGAGCCTGGAGACGAAGGTGGGCGACGGTGAGGACACCGAGCTGCTGGATCTGCTGGCCGGCGACGACCTGCTGCCCGCCGATCTGGTGGACGGCGAATGCCTCAAGGGCGACCTGCGGGCCCTGCTGGAGCAGCTGCCGGAGCTGCAGGGGCGGGTGCTGAAGATGCGCTACGGCATCGACGGCGAGGAGCCGATGAGCCTCACCGGCATCGCCCGCACCCTGGGCATGAGCCGGGACAAGACCCGCAACCTGGAGCGCCGCGCCCTCGAGGGCATCCGCCACCACTCCCGCTCCCTGGAGGCCTACCTGGTGGCCTGAGCCCCAGGGGGCACGGCCATGAAAAAGCCCCCGTTTCCGGGGGCTGCCGACCGTTCCGGCGAAACTCAGTAGCGGGCGCGGCCGCCGCCGCCATTGCCACCGCCGCCACCACCACCGGTGCGGGGCTGGGCCTTGTTGACCCGGATCATCCGACCCATCCACTCGACGTCCTGGAGGTCGTCGATCGCCTTGGTTTCATCGGCCTCATTGGCCATTTCAACGAAGGCGAAGCCGCGCTTGCGGCCGGTTTCCCGGTCGAGGGGCAGGCTGCAGTTACGCAGCGCTCCATATTGCGCAAACAGATGGTTGAGATCCTCCACCTCCGCATCGAAGGAGAGATTTCCAACGTAAATCGTCATGAACAGAGAAACAATTATGAACCGATTCGTCGAAAGCCCTTGCAGGACGTTGTCACTCGCCGAAGAGAAATCTTTGAATCAACAGAAGCGTACAGCCTGGTTGGACTGGCAGGCTGGGGCCCCTGCGCAGGGCGAACGATGAAGGAGCAAGGGACGGCCATCGCCCTGGTGGCGCTCTGGGTGCTGGGCTGGGGCGTGGGCGGCTCGCTGATCGATGCCGGTCTCATCGGCGCCGGCGTCTACGACCTGGAAGGCGGCCAGGTGGGAACCCTGATCACCTTCCTGCTCTGGAGCCTGCTGTGGGGCGGCGCCGGCCTGAAGCTGTGGCGACGAAGGGGTGCTGGCGGCTCCGAAGACGGAACCCCCTGAACGCCTCGGCCTACTTGCGGATGCCGAGCGCCTGGGCGCCGTAGTGCTCGCTGAACTCGGCCTGGTGCTGCCAGGCGGAAAGGAGGGTCTTGGCGACCTTGCGGAGTTCCTCGATGTCGTCGCAGCTGTCGATGGCGCGGGAGTGAACGGCGATCGAAAACTGGCGGTTGAGGGAAAGGGAGGGCTGCATGTCCGGCTCGCGTTGTTTCAGAACGTTACGAGCAGTTGGCGGCAGGCGGGCGGCGGGCGGTTGAGCGGCTATCCGAACCGAGCTCCCCATCCAGCCCTGAACCCAGCCCTGGAACGGACTCAGAAGAACTGGTCGAAGTTGTCGAAGTCGACCGCACGGAAGGTGCCGTCCTGCACCTGGGCCATCAGCCGCTCCAACTGCACCCACAGGGCACCACCGGTGAGCAGCGACAGCACGAAGGCCACCAGCAGGGCGGCACCGGCGGCGAAGCCGAACACCTGCAGGCTGGCGCCGATGAACAGCGTCACGCCCATCACCAGCCCCGCGTAAGGCATGGTCGTCTCCAGGTTGGCGATCGGCAGCAGGGCCAGCCGGTCCTGCTTCCAGCCCTCCAGCCGGTTCTGGATCATCTTGGCGAAGGTGAGCCCGCACAGCACCGCCATGGCCAGGCCGATCCCGGCCAGCATGTAGGGCGGATAGCTGAGTGGGGCGTACTCCAGCAGGATCTCCATGGCGTCCAGATCGCCGTAGTCGCCGCTGGCCTGGTCCAGCCCCGCCTGCCGAAGGGTCACGGGAGCAGCGTCGAGGGCGGCCAGCAGCAGGGACACGGCGGGGATGGGGACGGGCGATCGCGCCCGACCCTAGGCGCCGGAGCCGCCCCATCAGAGGAAGCCGACAGCCGAACTCCTCAACGGAATCGACTGCGGAAGCGATGGACCAGGGCGTTCAGGGCCAGCAGCAGCAGCCCCACGCCCACGAACACCAGGCCCCGCAGGCCCAGGTCCGCCTGGGCCATGTCGATGGACAGCAGCCGCAGCAGGCAGGCCCCCAGCCCGACCAGGGCCACCTGGCGGAACTGGGGCTCCCGCAGGACCACCCCCAGCCCGTAGACGGCGAGGGCCTCCGCCGTCCAGAGCAGGGTCAGCAGGGCCCGGTCGTAGCCGCTGGCCAGCACCACGGCCACGGCGATGAACAGGGGATGGCCGAGCCAGAGGTTGCGCCGGCGCGCCACCTGCCCGCCGACCCAGGCCAGAGGCGGCCATCCGCCGGGATCGGGCAGCCGTTCGAGGTCGAGCCAGCGGCGGCAGGCCAGGACGAAAGCCGTCTGCAGACCGATCGCCACCAGCCCGGCGGTCTGGGCCGCTCCCGTGGAGGGGGGGAAGGAGGGCAGGCCGACGCTGAGGCCGACCAGCAGCGACCCCACCGCCAGCCAGTAGACGATCACCCCGTAGACCTGCAGCCGGATGGCGAAGCGCCGGACCACCGCCGGGCAGACCAGGAGCAGGGCCAGCAGGGTCCATGCGACGGCTCGCCAGGGGGCACTGATCTCCCCCTGCAGCAGCACCACCACCCCCAGCAGAGACGCCTCGAGGAAGCACGGCTGCACCGCCTTCCAGCTGGGCAGCCGCGCCAGCTCCGGCCCCGGCCGGAGGAACCAGCCGTGGAGGCCGACGGCGATCGCCAGCAGCTCGACCAGCAGGCGGCCGCGCACCTGCAGGACCCCGAGCGTCACCAGCTCCTGGCTGGGCCCGATCACCACCAGGAAGGAGACGCCGAAGGCGGCCAGATAGGCCAGGGAGAGCCCCAGACCCACCCGCACGACGCCGCCCCGCAGCCAGCGGCAGCCCGCCAGGGCCCCGGCGGACAGCAGCAGCCAGGCCGCCCCCGGCAACAGCGGCGAGATCGGCTCGAGCAGCCACAGCACGGCCAGCCCCGCATCGACGCCCAGTAACGCCAGCCCGAGCCCCTGGCGGCGGCCGCCGCCTGAGGCGACCGTCAGCAGCAGGGCCAGGACCCCCAGGGGGAGCAGGCGGACCAGCAGGGACAGCGGCGGCCAGGGGGCCTGGGCCAGCAGGGTGAGCCAACCGGTGGCATGGGCCAGGGCGATCGCCGCGGTGATGCCGCTCAGCAGGCCGGGGGGACGCCAGCGGCGCGCCGCCACCAGGAAGGCGCCCATCACCCCCATGCTCAGGGCCGAACGCCAGTCCTCCGGCACCACCAGGGCGGTCCCCACGGCGACCAGGCCGCCGGCCAGCCAGCCCAGCAGGGGCGGCAGGGGCGTCGTCACGCCGCGGCGCTGCAGCAGCACCTGCATCGCCGCCGTCAGCCCCGCCCCGACCGTCAGCACCGCCCCGGTCTGCAGCTGGTTCATCGGGTCGCCGCGCAGCAGCGCGGCCCCCAGACCGCTGAGGGCCAGCACCACGCCGGCGGCGGCGCTGAGCCACCAGCCGACCCGGCTGAGCGGTCCGGAGCCCTCCCGCACGGCGATGGCCAGGAACAGCAGCGACTCCAGCAGCACCACCCCGGCCAGCAACGGCCCGTCGGCGATCACCGGGGCCAGGCTCAGCAGGGCAGCGAGCACCAGGGTCTGGCCCACCAGGCCATCGCCCAGGGCCAGCCAGCGCGGTCCCCGTCGCCGGGCGCGCTGGCCGAGCAGCAGGGCTGCAGCGGCGGCAGCCGCCAGGGCCCCGGCACGGACGGCCGCCGTGGGTGGATAGAGCAGCAGGGCCAGCGCGAGGCCGGCCCACTGGCTGAGCAGCAGGGCCACCGGCACGGCCTGCAGCCGTGGAGGCGCGGCCCCAGGGCGGTGCAGCCGCAGCAGCCCCGGGCCGAACACCAGCACCGCCGCCAGGGCCGCTCCGCCCACCAGGGCGGGGGAGGCCGACAGGGCGGGGCCGTTGCGCAGGAACCAGGCCACCTGGAAGGCGCCGAACACCCAGCTGACCACGAGCCGATGCCACGGCCAGCGGTGCCGCAGGGGCAGCTCCGAGCCCACCAGGGCAATGGCGCTGGCGATGGCCAGGGCAGGGCCGCCCTGGGGGCCGATGGCCAGGGGCACCAGGCTCACCGCCACGTGCAGGGAGGCGATGGCGGCGGTGCGGGCGATGGCGGCCAGGGCCAGGTTGGCGGCCACCCCCGCGGCCAGCAGGGCCAGGGCCGGCGCCGGCGCCTCGATCCACTGGAGGCCGAGCTGGGGCAGACCGCCGGCGGCGGCGCAGGCGAACAGGACCAGGGCGCCGCCACCGCTGCGCATGGCGTCGGTGAGGTCTTGCCAGCGCTGGCGCCGGCCCCACAGCACAGACGGCAGGGCCAGGGCCCCACCCGCCAGCAGGGTGAGCAGGAACCGCTCGCGCGGCCCCAGTTGCAGGCCCGCGTTGATCGTCAGGAAGGTGACCCCGGCCACCACCACGAGCACGCCGAGCAGGCCGCTCCAGTTCTCCACCAGCAGCCGCTCGATCCGCTTCCAGGGCCCGCCCGTTGCCCCGCGGGGCCGGGGGGCCGCGGTGGGGGCCGCCAGGGGCGCCGGGGGGCGCTGCGCGGTGGTGGCCACCCCCGCCGCTACCACCTCGGGTTGGGATCTGGCTTCTGCTTCGGCTACAGCTTCGACCGCGCGCGCCGGCAGGGGGAGCTCCTCAGCGGCGGCGAGCCTGGCCGGTTCGGGTGCGGTGTCCCCATCGAGCCGCTTCTGGAGCACCTCGCTCCACAGCGACAGGGCGAAGAAGCGCTCGCTCAGGGAGGAGGCCTGCTGCTCGAGGCGCCGGACCCGCCGCTCCAGGGCGCGGACCTGCAGGACCCAGCCCGCCACCAGCAGGGGCAGGAGGATCACCAGCAAGGCCTCGTTCAAGGCGCCGCGTTGGAGCCGTGGGAATCAACGGGCACCGGAAGTCGTCAGGCGGCGAGCGGATTCAAGCGGGCCAGCAGGCCCGTGGCCAGCTTGCGGGCCGAGAAGGTGCGCCGCATCAGCCCCAGCAGGGCCTGGAGATCATCGGTGTGCAGCCGGTCGTGGCTCACCAGGCTCAGCAGCAGCCGCTGGCGCAGGCTGGTGCCCTCCTTGCCCAGCAGCAGGCGCAGGCCATCGCGGGCCACCGGCAGCAGATCGGTGGAGGCGGAGCCGCTCTCGACCACGGCCAACAGGTTCTCCAGCCGCTCTACCCTCAGGCGCCCGTCCTTGTCGAAGATCACCTCCAGCAGCTTCTCGCGCATCTCGGCGGTGTCGCCGGCCAGCAGACGCTTCGCCACGTAGGGGTAGGCCACGCGGATGATGCGGAAGTCGGGGTCGAGCCGCATCGCCAGGCCCTCCTGGCTCACCACCGCCCGGATGATCAGGGCGAAGCGGGCCGGCACCCGGAAGGGATAGTCGTACATCAGCTCCGAGAAGCGATCGGTGATCGCCTTGAAATTGAAGCTGCCGACGTTCTCCCCCAGGGCACCACCGAGGACCTGCTCAAGGGCCGGCACGATCGGCCCCAGGGGGGTGCTGGGGTTGAGGAAGCCCAGGGCCACGAAATCCCTGGCCAGGGCGTCGAAATCCCGGTTGATCAGATGCACCACCGCCCCAGTGAGGGTGAGCCGGTCGGCATCACTGAGCGAATCCATCATGCCGAAGTCGACATAGGCCACATGGCCCAGGCCGTTGGTCTTGCCCGGCAGGGCGAACAGGTTGCCCGGGTGGGGATCGGCATGGAAGTAGCCGAACTCCAGCAACTGCTGCAGGCCGGCGATCACGCCGGTGCGGATCAGGGCCGCCGGATCCAGGTGGTGGGCCTCCAATTCGCGGCGGCTCTGCAGCTTGGTGCCGTTGATCCAGCTGGTGGTCAGCACCCGGCGGCTGCTGAGGCTGCGCACCACCGCCGGAACGGTCACCTCGGGGTGGTCCTGGAAGAGGGTGGCGAAGCGTTCGGCGTTGTCGGCCTCGCGCCGGTAGTCGATCTCCTCGAACAGGGTGGAGCCGAACTCATCGATGATCGCCCCAAGCCCGAAGCCCAGATTCAGCGGCAGGAACGGGGCGGCCAGCACCGCCAGCGAGCGGATGATGACCAGGTCGCGGCGCAGGATGAAGGGCAGGTCGGGCCGCTGCACCTTCACCGCCACCCAGTGGCCCTCACTCAGGCGGGCTCGGTACACCTGGCCCAGGCTGGCGGCCGCCATCGGGTAGTCGGGGAACTCCTCGTACAGCTGGTGCGCCGGAGCCCCCAGTTCCGCCTCGATCAGGGCCAGGGCGACCGCGTGGGGGAAGGGGGGCAGGTCGTCCTGGAGACGGGCCAGTTCCTCCAGCCAGTCGCGCCGCACCAGGTCGGGGCGGGTGGAGAGGGCCTGGCCCACCTTGATGAAACAGGGACCCAGGTCATTGAGGGTTTCGAGGATGGCGCGGGCGAGGCGCTGCTGCACCCGGGCGTCCGTGCTGCTGGACTGGACCGCCAGGCGCAGGCCCAGCCCCGCCAGGCGCCACAGCACCACGATCAGCCGGCTGACCAGGACCCAGGGCCGCAGCAGCAGCCAGCGCAGGTCCGCGTTGGGGTCATAGCGCGGGGCGGGGGTGACGTCTTCGGCCAGGGTCCTGCCCCATCGATGGCCAGACTCTAGGAACTGCGTTCCCCGGTCCATGGGCCCCTTCTGGCGGTCAGCGCCGCTGGCCCTGCACCTGCCGGCCCATGGCCGGGGCCGGGCCCTGGCCCCCGACCTGCGGCGCCTGCTGCGCCAGCCTCCCGGAAGCTGGGATCTGCCCGAACTGCCCGGCTTCGGGGGGCCGCTGGAGCCGGAGGGCACGGTGGCCGAGGCCCAGCAACGGGCGGCGACCCTGCTGGGGGCGGAGCGTTGCTGGTTCGGGGTGAACGGGGCCTCGGGGCTGCTGCAGACGGCCCTGCTCGCCCTCGGCCCGCCGGGCTCCCGGGTGCTGCTGCCCCGCAACCTGCATCGCAGCCTGCTGCACGCCTGCGTGCTGGGGGGGGTCGAGCCGCTGCTGTACGACCTCAGCAGCGATCCGCTCACGGGCCTCTGGCAACCGCCGGAGCCCCGGCGGCTGGAGCGGGTGCTGGCGGCGACCGCCGCGGACGCGGGTAGCCCCGCGGTGGCCCTGGTGCTGGTGGATCCCACCTACCAGGGGCTGGCGGCCGATCTGCCGGCCCTGGTGGCCCTGGCCCACCGGGCCGGGCTGCCGGTGCTGGTGGACCAGGCCCACGGCGGCGGCGAGGCCCTGGCCGCCGGCGCCGATCTGGTGGTGCTCTCCGTCCAGAAGAGCGGCACCGGCCTGGCCCAGAGCGCCGCCCTGCTGGCCCAGGGCGAACGGGTGGCACCGACCGCCATCGAGCGGGCCCTGCTGTGGCTGCAGACCTCCAGCCCCAGCGCCCTGCTGCTGGCCTCGACGGCCGCGGCCCTGGAGCACGGCGCCAGCGCCGCCGGCCGGCGCCAGCGCCAGCGGGCGGTGGCCCGGGCCGGCCGGCTGCGCCGCCGGTTGGAGGGCCTGGGCCTGCCGCTGGTCGCCAACGGCGATCCCCTGCGCCTGGTGCTGGCCACGGCCCCGCTGGGGATCAACGGCCTGGAGGCCGACACCTGGCTGCTGGAGCGGGGGGTGATCGCGGAGCTGCCGGAACCCGGCGCCCTCACCTTCTGCCTGGGGCTCAACCCGCCCCGGGGTGTGGAGCGGCGCCTGCCGCGCCAGCTGGAGGGTCTGCGCCGGGCCCTCGGCGGGCCGCCCCTGCCCCCGTTCACGCCGCCCCCCCTGCCGCTGCTGGCGGCACCGGAGCTGCCGATCGGCGTGGCCTGGCGGAGCCCCGCCGAGTCCATCCCCCTGGAGGAGGCCGCCGGCCGGGTGGCGGCAGCACCGATCTGTCCCTATCCGCCGGGGATTCCCCTGCTGGTGCCCGGGGAGCGGATCGATGCGGCCCGCGCCGACTGGCTGCTGGAGCAACGGCGTCTCTGGCCCGGTCAGATCGCTGATACGGTGAGCGTCGTGGCCGGTTCGTGAGCCCGTTGCCGAACCCCTTCCACTGGGATTTCGTCACCCCCGGACTGCCGGACAGCGCCTTCGAGGACGCCCCGGGCTTCAGCCCCACGCCGCTGGAGCTGCGGGTGATGCTGCTGGCCCACCTGCGGCCCCGCGCCGATTCCCTCGTCTGGGACGTGGGCGGCGGCACCGGCGCCCTGGCCCTGGAGATCGCCCGGCTGATGCCCGGCGGTGCGGTGCACACCCTGGAGCGGGACCCGGAGGCGATCGAGCTGCTGGAACGCAACCGGCAGCGTTTCGGCATCCACAACCTGCACATCCATGCCGGCGAGGCTCCGGAGGGCCTGGCCCTGCTGCCGCCCCATCCCGACCGGGTGCTGCTGGAGGTGGGCCGGCCCCTGGAGGACGTGCTGCGGGCCGTCTGGGAGGCGCTGCAGCCCTCCGGACGGCTGGTGATCAGCACCGTCAACCTGGAGGGCCTGGTGAAGGCCACCGACACCCTCGCCCAGCTGGGCGCCCACGATGTGCAGGTGGTGCAGGCCACCGTGCACCGCATGCAGCGCCGCGGCAGCCAGGCCAAGCTGGCGGCGGCCGAACCGCTGTTCGTGATCGCCGCCGAGCGCTGAGTCCGAGCCCTTGCCTCCCGCCCCCCGCACCGCCACCTCCCTCCCCCGCCTGCTGAGCGGCTGGCTGGCGGGCGGCTTCGGGCTGGTGGTCGTGGGCCTGGGCGGCTGGTGGTTCACCGTCGCCGTGGGGGTGATCGTGCACCTGGGCCTGCTGGAGTTCTTCCGCATGGCCCAGTTCAAGGGCATCCGACCCGCCACCAAGACCACCCTGGTGGCGGTGCAGCTGCTGCTGGTCTCCACCCAGGTGGCCGCCGGCAGCCTCTGGGGGGGTAGCGGCATGGGGGGCGGCATGGCGGGCGATGTGGCGGCGGCCGTGCTGCCCGCCTCCGGGGCGGTGATCTGCGGCTGGCTGCTGCTCCAGCCCGTCACCGGCACCATCGCCGACATCGCCGCGTCGGTGTTCGGCCTTTTCTATCTGGGCTTCCTGCCCAGCCACTGGATCAAGCTGCGGGACCTGACCGACCCGGCCCTGGCCCCCGCCCTGGAGGGCCTGGGCTGGCCCTGGAGTCCGGGCATGGCCCTCACCCTGCTGGCCTGCCTGATGATCGTGGCCACCGACATCGGCTCCTACGTGATCGGCCGGCGCCTGGGGCGCCACGCCCTCTCGCCGATCTCCCCGGGAAAGACAGTCGAGGGGGCCCTGGGCGGGGTGTTCTGCGCCCTCCTGGTGGGGGCCGTGGGCGGGCTGCTGCTGGGCTGGCGCTGGGGCTGGCTGATCGGGGCGGTGCTGGGGGCGGTGGTCTCCCTGTTCGCCCTGGTGGGCGACCTGACCGAATCGATGATGAAGCGGGACGCGGGCCTGAAGGATTCCGGCGATGCGATCCCCGGCCACGGCGGCATCCTCGACCGGATCGACAGCTACCTGTTCGTGCCGGCGGTGGTCTATTCCCTGGTGACCCTGGTGCTGCCCCTGCTGCAGCGGGGCTGAAGGTCCCCCGAGGGGCCCTCCTCCGACGGCCCCCTCAGGGAGAGACCCGGGCCTCCCCCTCCAGGTGCAGCAGGCCGGCACCGAGCTCGGCCCGCTCGATGCGGATGTTGGGATCCATCGGCAACCGGGCGTGGGGGGTGCCCTCGGCGCAGCGCAGTTCCACGGTGCCGCCATCGGCCCGCACCGCCACCTCCCGCTCCACCGGCTCCCGGTCGCCGCTGGCGAAGGCCCGCAGCAGCAGCCGGTCCTCCCGGATCCGCAGCCCCGCCAGGGGGGTGAGGCCCAGCAGATCGTCGGCCAGGCCGTCACCGAGGCTGCGCCAGGCCGGGGTGCTCAGGGAGCGGCTCAGGCCGTCGCCGCTGAAGCTCACCTGCCCCTGGATGCGGAAGGCCGACTCCAGCTTCACCGCCTGGTTGCGCACCAGGGAGCCCATGCGCACCTGGATGCCGTCGCAGCGCAGCTCCACCTCCTCGATCTCCATCGCCTGATACACGACCCGCCGGGCCCGCAGACGCACGCCATCGAGGCGGCCCCGCAGCAGCCGCAGCCCCGAGCCTTCCAGGCGGATCTCGAGCCGCTCGATCGCCTCGCACTGCTGGCGCAGCCACAGCTCCAGCCCGCGGGCCAGCAGGCCCATCACCGGGCCGCCGGCGCTCTCGGAGGCGTCGGCCGCCATCCCCTCGCTGGGTCGCTCACCGTCCGGGGTCTCGCTCATCCGCCACCAGGCGACAGGGCTCCCCAGATTCTCACTCCATCCGGGCTCATTCCATCCGCGCCCGGCGGGCGGCGCGGAAGGCCTCGGCGGCCGTGACCGCCGCCAGGAGCAGCAGCCCCCCCAGGCCGATCAGCTGGTCGGTGGGATCAGCGGTGGACGGATCCACCGCGGGGCCGGCGCCACCCAGCACCGCCCCGAGCAGGAACCAGCCCGTGGCCAGGGCCGTGGTGATCCAGTAGGCGCGCCAGCGGCGCTGGTAGATGTAGCCGGTGCCCAGGCCGGGCACGACGTTGAGCAGGGCTCCCAGCCAGGGGGCGGACGCCGCCAGGATGGCTTTGTCGTCAGGCGTCATCGGGGTCGCTCCATGGCTGGATCCAGCGCCGAGTCTGGCCAGCCCCAGGGGCGACCTGCGCCCTCGCTGGCCGTGATCGGCGCCGGGGTGGCCGGCTGCGCCCTGGCCGCGGGGCTGCGGCGGGGCGGCTGGGGAGGGTCCATCGTGCTCTGGGAGGCGGGGCGGGGTCCCGGTGGCCGGGCCGCCACCCGCCGCTCCCGCCACGACCCCGGCTGGCAGATCGACCACGGGGCACCCCTGTTCAACCTGCTCGAGGACCCCGAACCGGAGCTGGTGGCGCCCCTGCTTGAGGGGAGCTGGATCGAGCCCTGGCGGGAGACGGCAGCGCTGCTCGACGGCGCAGGGCACCTGGGGCCGGCCGATGGGGATCCCCTGCTGCGCGGCCGCGTCTATCGGGGCCGGCAGGGCATGGACGGCCTCGGCCGGGGGCTGCTGGCCCTGGCGGCGGCCCAGGGACCGGCGGGGAGTCTCGATGGCCGCTACGGCACCCTGGTGCGCCACCTGGAGGCCCTGCCCGGTGGGGGCTGGCGCCTGGCCGACGCCACCGGGGCGGTGCAGGGGCAGGCCGACTGGCTGGTGCTCACCGGCACCCTGCTGGCCCATCCCCGGGCCCTCGAGCGGTTTGGCTGGACGGAGGTGCCGCTGCAGCAGGCGTCGCGGGGCCAGGGCGACGCCGAGCTGGACGCCGCCCTGGCGTCCATCGCCAGCATGGCGATGGACGCGCGCACCAACCTGATGCTGACGATCGAGCCCGCCGCCGCGGCCCGCTGGCGGGCCCTGCCCTTCCGTCTTCTGGGCTTCGACGGCGACGCCCAGCGGCGCTGGGGGCTGCGGCGGCTGTCGATCCAGCCCCTGGCCGATGGCCGCTGCGCCGTCGTGGCCCATGGGGTGCTGGAGGAGCCCGATGACGCCGCGGCGATCACCGCCCTGGAAACGGCCGTCGCCGCCGCCCTGGCCCCCTGGCTGGGGGACCGGCCCGGCGGCGGCGAGGCGCTGGCGGGGGTGGAGCGGCGCCAGCTGATGCGCTGGGGGGCCGCCTTCCCCACTGGCGGCGGCCTGCCGGCTGACACCACGGTCTGCCCCCGCAGCCGGGTGGCCTTCTGCGGTGACTTCGTCGCGGGGCCGGGCTTCGGCCGGATCGAGGGAGCCCTGCGCAGCGCCCAGGCCCTGGCGGGCCGGCTGCTGGCCCTGGCGCTGCTGGTCTGTCTTGCCCTGGGGAGCCCGGCGACGGCGGCGGCCGATACCGTCGCCTACCGCTGCGACGGCGACCCGCTGCTGGCAACCAGCGACAACGGGGCCGTGGATGCCCCGGGAATCCCCAACACCGCCGCCGGCACGGTGCCCGGCGCCACGGTGCTGCTGGAGTGGCGCGATCTGCGTCTGCAGCTGCCGCGCACCAACAACGCCGGTCCGCCCAGTTACACCGACGGGATCTGGTGGTGGAGCCTGGAGGAGCCGGCCCAGCCCCGCTTCCTGCACCGCCGCGGCGCCATCGAGAGCTTCAGCTGCCAGGCAGTTCCTGCCGCAGGGCCGCCAACCGGCGGCCGTTGACGCCCAGGTCGGAATCCCCCAGCCGGGAGCTGGAGCGAGCCTGCAGCACACCGGCGGCGGGCTGGGCGTTCAGCTCGAGGTCGTCGACGAAGCCGAACAGCCGGCTGGTGGCGGTGGCGTGCAGATAGCGGCCGTCCCGCTGGACGATCCGCAACCCCTCGGTGGTCTCCAGGATCGGCACCAGGGCGCTCAGGGCCGCCTCAGGATCGGCGATCGGCCAGTCGGCCCGGGCGCAGTGGGCCGGCGCCGCACAGGGGGAGAGGGAGCCGCCGTGCACGCCGAGATCCTCCGGCACCGGTCCCTCCAGGTGCAGCAGGGAGGCCTCGGCCCGGCCGGGGAGGGCCAGGGCGGGGACCCCGAGCAGCAGCACGAGCAGCAGGCCGGCGAGAACACGCGGCAGGCAGAGGCGGAAGGCAGGGATCATGGGTGGGTGTGGATGGGGGCGCAGGGGACGCCCAGCCAGGCGGCGGCGACCTGCTCGGGCTGGTCGATGTGGGGCAGGTGGCCGCAGGCCGCCAGTTCGGTGATGCGGGGGCCCAGCAGGGCCTGGGCGGCACGTTTCTGGGGCGCCCGCAGGATCCGGTCGTCGGCGCCCCAGAGCACCGCCAGGGGCTGGGGGGGCAGGGGGTCGCCGCAGCCGGCGAAGCCGCCGCTGCGGGCGAAACGTCCCAGGGCGCCGGCCCAGCCAGGCGACTTCAGGTGCAGCGAGGCAATCTCCAGCTCCGCCGGACCCACATCCCGGTCGGGGTCGGCGAAGGCGCTGCGGCAGAGGCCTTTCCGCACCGAGGGCAGGGCCAGGAAGCGCACCCCCAGCCCGTCCAGCAGGGGCGGCAGGGGCATGGGCCGGCCGGTGAGACCGGCCGGAGCCAGCAGCAGCAGGCGCTCGAAACGTCCGGGATGGCGTCGGGCCAGCTCCACCGCCACCGCGCCCCCCATCGAGGCGCCGATCAGGCCGAGCCTGCGGCCACCGGCGGGCTCCCGCCGCTCCAGCGCCTCCAGCAGCGCATCGAGGTGGGCCAGCACGGCGGCCGGGGAGTACTCCCGCTCGCTGGGCCTGGGGCAGAAGCCGAAGCCGTGCAGGTCCGGGATCAGCAGGCGGTGATGGGCCGCCAGCAGGGGGGCCAGGCGGCGGAATTCCAGGAAGGAACTGTCGAAGCCGTGCAGGAGTAGCAGGGGCGGTCCCTCCCCCAGCACGGCCACGGGCCACTGCCCGGGGTGCTGCGGCAGCTCCCACCACTGCACCTGGGCGGCCAGTTCGCGGCCGAGGGGATCGAGCAGCGACGCGGCGGCGGCCGTGACCAGGTCGCGGCCGCTGGAGGGGCCGGCCGTCACGCCTGCTGCCGCTCGGCGGTGGCGCCCACCATGGCGGCGAGCAGATCCTCGGGGGCGACCGCGAAGGGCAGCCGGTGCAGATCGGAGCCCTCCCGGCAGGCGAAGCGACAGACCTGGCGGAGCTCCTCGAGGCTGGCGCCGGCAAGCCCCAGGGATTCGAGATCGGTGGGCAGCCCCAGCGTGCGGAAGAAGGGCAGCAGCTGGCGGCGGGCCTGGGCCGCCAGGCGGTTGCCCGCCAGCTGCTCCTCCAGCCACAGCTGCACCAGCACCCCGAAGCCCACCTTCTCGCCATGCAGGCAGCCGTGGGTGGCGGCCAGCTGGGTGAGTCCGTTGTGGACAGCATGGGCGGCCACGGTGCGGCAGCGGGCACCACCGATCCCGCCGATCAGGCCGGCGGTGAGGGCACAGCCCTCGGCCACCCGCACCCAGGCCTCCCCATAGGGGTCCGCCAGGGCGGTTTCCCCCTCCAGCAGCAGCAGATCGCGCAGCAGGCGGGCCATCTGCACCGCCTGCTGCACCAGCCCATCGCCGCTGGAGCCGCTGCTCACCGAGGCCTCGTACCACTTGGCCACCGCATCGGCGATGCCGCTGGCCAGGGTGCGGGCCGGCGCCTGCCGCACCAGGGCGTGGTCGAAGACGAGCAGGTCCGGGCAGCGGTCGAGGGCGACATCGCCCAGGAAGGCCCCATCGGGGGTGTAGAGGTTGGCCAGGGCCGTCCAGCCGGCGCAGGTGGCGGCGCTGGTGGGCACCGTGATGCAGGGGAGGGCGAGCCGGTGGGCCAGCAGCTTGCCCGCATCCAGCACCTTGCCCCCACCGGCGGCGATGACCGCGTCACAGCCGGCGGCAGCGGCGTCCCGGGCCAGGGGGCCGAGGTCGTCGTCGCAGCAGTCGCGCAGGCCCTGGCTGGCCATGGGGCGGGCACCGGCCTTCTCCAGATCAACCGCCAGCTGCTGGCGTAGCCCGAAGGTGGAGGCACTGCGGCCGAGCAGCAGCGGGCGGCGGCCCAGGGCGACGATGCGGGGGAGGGCCTGTGACCAGGCCCCCTCCCCACGGAGAACCACCGCCGGGGCGATGGCCTGGGTCTCAAGAGGATCCGTCATGGCCGCCATCTCATGGATGAAATGTAGAAGTCGGCCGATCCGGGTCGCGATCGATCAGGCGCTGGCGCTGGCCAGCTCCGGCAGCGGCGGGGTGATGGTCTGCTTGCGGATCACCACCTGCTTGTCGTCGTCGACATCCACCAGGCAGGCATCGCCTTCGCCGATCCGGCCGGAGAGGAATTCCTCCGCCAGCGAATCCTCGAGCAGGCGCATCACCGCACGGCGCAGGGGACGGGCGCCGTAGCTGGGGTTGTAGCCCTCCTCCACGAGGCGCTCCTTGAAGGCCTCGGTGACGGACATGCCGATGCCCTTGTCCTGCATGCGGGCGAAGACCTCCCGCAGCATGATCTCGGCGATCAGCTTGACCTCGTCGCGGGTGAGCTGACGGAAGACGATGATCTCGTCGAGACGGTTGAGGAATTCGGGGCGGAAGTACTGCTTGAGCTCCTCGTTGA
Organism: Tabrizicola sp. YIM 78059; assembly: GCA_943367815.1. Lineage (GTDB taxonomy): Bacteria > Cyanobacteriota > Cyanobacteriia > PCC-6307 > Cyanobiaceae > Cyanobium. The sequence goes on from CALRKA020000003.1 coordinate 15,029, forward strand.
CCAGGGAGCGGATGCGGTTGTACTGGGTTTCCTCCACGTCGCCGCCGCCGAACTCGAAGCCGAGGCCGCCGCCGCCCTTCTCAATCACCTTCGAACCGATGTTCGAGGTCATGATGATCAGGGTGTTCTTGAAGTCGACCGTGCGGCCCTTGGAATCGGTGAGCCGGCCGTCCTCCAGCAGCTGCAGCAGCAGGTTGAAGACATCGGGGTGGGCCTTCTCGATCTCGTCGAACAGCACCACGGTGTAGGGACGACGGCGCACGGCCTCGGTGAGCTGGCCGCCCTCGTTGAAGCCCACGTAACCCGGAGGCGAACCGATCAGCTTGCTGACGGTGTGGCGCTCCATGAACTCGCTCATGTCGAGCCGGATCATGGCGTCCTCGCTGCCGAAGAAATAGGCGGCGAGGGCCTTGGTGAGTTCCGTTTTACCGACGCCGGTGGGGCCGGAGAAGATGAAGCTGGCGATGGGGCGGTTGGGGTTCTTGAGGCCGACCCGCGCCCGGCGGATGGCCCGGGACACCGCCTTGACGGCCTCGTCCTGGCCGATCAGGCGCTGGTGGAGGGTCTCCTCCATGTTGAGCAGCTTCACCGACTCGCTCTCGGTCAGCTTCTGGACGGGCACGCCGGTCCAGGAGGCGACGATCTGGGCGATGTCCTCCTCGGTGACCAGGGGCGAGCGGCTTTCCTCGCTGGCATCGTCGGTCACAGGGCCACCCAGCAGGGCCGGGGTGTCAACCTCGCCGGAGGCTCCGGCGGGTTCGTCGTCGCGACGGGCCTGGAGGATCGTGCGGATCTGGTCGCGCAGTTCGACCTCCTTGTCGCGCAGTTCACCGGCCTTGGTGAAGTCCTGCTGGCGGACGGCGTCCTCCTTCTCCTTCTGGACACCGCGCAGCTGCTTGTCGACCTCCTTGGCCGCCGGCGGCAGCTTGGAGTTGAGCAGGCGCACGCGGCTGCCGGCCTCGTCGATCAGGTCGATGGCCTTGTCGGGCAGGAAGCGGTCGCTGATGTAGCGGTCGCCCAGGGTGGCGGCGGCGACGAGGGCCTCATCGCTGATCTTGAGGCGGTGGTGCTGCTCGTAGCGCTCCCGCAGCCCCTTGAGGATCTCGATGGTGTCGACGACGGAGGGCTCACCCACCATCACCGGCTGGAAGCGGCGCTCCAGGGCCGCATCCCGCTCGATGTGCTTGCGGTATTCATCGAGGGTGGTGGCGCCGATGCACTGCAGCTCGCCCCGGGCCAGGGCCGGCTTGAGGATGTTGGCGGCGTCGATGGCGCCTTCGGCGGCGCCGGCGCCGATCAGGGTGTGCACCTCGTCGATCACGAGGATCACGTTCCCGGCGGAGCGGATCTCCTCCATGATCTTCTTGAGCCGTTCCTCGAACTCACCCCGGTACTTGGTGCCGGCCACCAGCAGGCCGATGTCGAGGGTGAGGACACGCTTGTCCTCGAGGATGTCGGGGATCTCACCCTGGGTGATCCGCTGGGCCAGGCCCTCGGCGATGGCCGTCTTGCCGACGCCCGGCTCACCGATCAGCACGGGGTTGTTCTTGGTGCGGCGGCCGAGGATCTGGATCACCCGGTCGATCTCGTTCTGGCGGCCCACGACGGGGTCGAGCTTGGACTCCGCCGCCAGCTGGGTGAGGTTGCTGCCGAATTCGTCGAGAGTGGGGGTCTTGGTGGAGCCCTTGCCCGAGCTGCCGGAGGCCACTTCGGCCGTCTCGCCCAGCATGCGGATCACCTGGGTGCGGACCTTGGCCAGATCGACGCCGAGGTTCTCCAGAACCCGGGCGGCCACGCCCTCGCCCTCGCGGATCAGGCCCAGCAGCAGGTGCTCGGTGCCGATGTAGTTGTGCCCCAGCTGGCGGGCCTCCTCCAGGGAGAGCTCCAGCACCCGCTTGGCCCGCGGGGTGAAGGGGATCTCGACGGCGACGAAGCCGGAGCCGCGGCCGATGATCTTCTCGACCTCGACCCGGGCGTCCTTCAGGTTGACCCCCATCGACTTGAGGACCTTGGCGGCGACACCGGTGCCCTCGCCGATCAGGCCCAGCAGGATCTGCTCGGTGCCGACGAAGTTGTGGCCGAGGCGGCGGGCCTCTTCCTGGGCCAGCATGATCACCTTGATGGCCTTCTCGGTAAACCGCTCGAACATGGGGCGGGACCTGATGCAAGTGGAACCAACCTATCAGGATTGAAGGGCCGCGTGGGAGGTCGGGAACACTCTCAGGCGAAACCCATGTGCCGCAGGCGCTCAGACGGACCAGAACACAAACGAAGCGCCAGGAATCAGCAGAAATAGGTATAGCAATCTACGGTTATCCACACCCCTGTCACATTGTCAGGGGCACATTGCCAGGTTGACCCATTGGATCAGGGCATCCTCTCCATTGCGGTAGTAACCATGACGGATGCCGGCGGTGCGGAACCCCAGGGCCCCGTACAGCGCGATCCCCGGGCCGTTTCCGGCCGCCACCTCCAGGGTGGCGCGGGTGGCGCCGCGGGCGCGGCCGGCGCCCATCAGTTCCTGCAGCACCCGGCGCCCCAGCCCCCGCCGCCGCTGGTCCGGGGCCACCGCCACCAGGGTGATGTGGAGCTCATCGACCACGAGCCAGCCACTGGCCATGGCCAGCAGCTCGGGCCCCTGGCGCAGCCCCAGGCCCGGCCGGCCCTCCTCCTCCAGCTCCCGCTGCCACTGCTCCAGGCTCCAGAGGCCGCCGAGGGCGGTCCGGTCGAGGGCCAGGCAGTCCAGGGCATCGGCCGGAACCAGCGGGCACAGGGTCGGGGCGGGCCGCGGTGGCGGAGGTGGTGCCGGCACGGCCGTTGGACACGAACATCCTTACGATCAGACATCCTGACCCCCTCCCCGCACAGGCCGCCATGGTGACCAGCGCCTCCCCGGCGACCGATCCGGTCGCTCCCGTCCCCGCGGCGCCGATCGCCCCCGGGGGGCCTTTCGAGCAGGGAAGCGATCCGCTCAGTCCCAACAGGAACCTGGCCCCGCTCACCGCCCGCCTCGATGCCCTGGGCCGCCTGGAGGTGGGGGGCTGCCTGCTGAGCGATCTGGCCCGCACCTACGGCACCCCGCTCTACCTGCTCGACGAGGCCACCCTGCGGAGCACCTGCCGGGCCTACCGGGAGGCGCTGGCCGCCCACTACCCCGGCGAGGCCCTGGCCCTCTACGCCTCCAAGGCGAACAGCTCCCTGGCGATCACGGCCCTGGTGGCCTCCGAGGGTCTCGGCCTCGACGCCGTCTCGGCCGGGGAACTGCTCACCGCCCTCCAGGGCGGCATGCCCGCAGAGCGGATCGTCTTCCACGGCAACAACAAGTCCGCCGAGGAGCTCCAGCTCGCCGTCGACCGAGGCGTGACGGTGATCCTCGACAACTGGAACGACATCACCCTGCTCGCCACGCTGGCGGCCGGGAGGCCGACGCCGGTGCGGGTGCTGGTGCGGTTCACCCCGGGCATCGAGTGCCACACCCACGAGTACATCCGCACCGGCCACCTCGACAGCAAGTTCGGCTTCGACCCCGACCAGCTGGAGGGGGTGCTGCGGCACCTGGCCGGCTGCCCCTGGGCCCGGCTGGATGGCCTGCACGCCCATATCGGCTCCCAGATCTTCGAACTGGAACCCCACCGCGACCTGGCCGGGGTGATGGCCGAGGCCCTGGGCCTGGCCCGTTCCCTGGGCCACCCCTGCGGCGACCTCAACGTCGGCGGCGGCCTCGGCATCCGCTACGTGGGCTCCGATGACCCCCCGAGCATCCAGGAGTGGGTGCGGGTGGTGGCGACGGCGGTGGCCGAGGCCTGCGGCCAGCGCCAGCTGACGCTGCCACGGCTGCTGTGCGAACCCGGTCGCTCCCTGGTGGCGACGGCGGGGATGACGCTCTACACGCTGGGCAGCCGCAAGGAGATCCCCGGCCTGCGCACTTACATCTCTGTGGATGGCGGCATGAGCGACAACCCCCGGCCGATCACCTACCAGTCGCTGTACACGGCCGTGCTGGCCGACCGCCCGCTGGCGGAAGCCACTGAGGCGGTGACCGTGGCCGGCAAGCACTGCGAGTCCGGCGACGTGCTGCTCCACGACGCCCACCTGCCGCTCACCAGCCCCGGCGACGTGCTCGCCGTCTTCGCGACCGGCGCCTACAACGCGGCGATGGGGTCCAACTACAACCGCATCCCCAGGCCGGCGGCGGTGCTCGTCCACGACGGCGGGGCCGAGGTGGTGCAACGGCGCGAGCAGCCGGAAGACCTACTGCGCTACGACGTCCTGCCCCACCGGCTCCTGCCGGTATCCTGACGCGGACAGGCGGCCACCCGTTGAACCGGCCTGCCCCTCCCTTTTCTTGTGATCTGGCTGCGGCTCATCGATTTCCGCCTGCTGCTCGATCTTCTGTTCGCCTCCCTGCTCGGCCTGCTCCTGCTCGGCCGGGTCACCGAAGCGCGCACCCTGTGGCTGCTGCGCGGCTACCTGTTCCTGGTGGCGCTGGCCTGGTTCGTGCAGCGCTACGCCAACCTGCCGCTCACCAGCAGCCTGGTGGATGCGCTGGTGCTGGCCTGCAGCCTCGCCCTGGCGATCCTGTGGCAGGGGGAACTGCGGCGCCTGATGGAACTGCTGGGCACCGGACGCCTCGGGGTGCTGTTCGCCGACCGCAGCCGTGACCAGTTGGCGTCCGGGTCGGTGAGCCTGCTCACCGAGGCCGCCGGCCGCCTCTCCCAGGCCCGCTGCGGGGCCCTGATCGTGCTCGACCTGGGCAGCGATCTGCGTCCCGAGGATTTCCTCAACCCCGGCATCCGCATCGACGCCCAGCTCTCCGTCGACCTCCTGCTCAATCTCTTCGCGGTGGACACGCCCCTGCATGACGGCGCCGTGCTGGTCCAGAAGAACCGCATCGTGGCGGCGGGCGTGATCCTGCCCCTCTCCCGCCAGGGCCTCAACCGCTACGGCACCCGCCACCTGGCCGCCATGGGACTGACCGAGCGCCACGACGGCTGTCTCTGCATCGTCGTCTCCGAGGAAACCGGCACCCTCTCGCTCGCCTCCCAGGGCCGGCTGGAGCGGCCGATCACCAGCAGCCGGCTTCACGACCTGCTCACCGACGCCCTGGCCTCCGCTCCCACGGGGCGTAGCGTGGCTGCGGACCCGCCGGAACATCGCGGATGAGTCGCGCCCTGGCGACCACTCCATCGTCCGATCCCGACCAGCTGCCCGCCCAGCTGGATCCGGCTCGGCTGCCCCGCCACGTGGCCGTGATCATGGACGGCAACGGGCGCTGGGCCCGTCAGCGGGGGCTGCCCAGGGCCATGGGCCACCGGGCCGGGGTGGAGGTGCTCAAGCGCACCCTGCGCCACTGCAGCGACTGGGGCATCGGCGCCCTCACCGCCTACGCCTTCTCCACCGAGAACTGGACCCGCCCCGGCGAGGAGGTGGCCTTCCTGATGGCCCTGTTCGAGCGGGTGCTCGCCAAGGAGCTGGAGGCGCTCGAGCGGCAGCAGGTGCGCATCCGCTTCCTCGGCGACCTCGAGCCCCTGCCGGAGGGCCTGAAGGTCCTGATCACCGATGCCACCGAGCGCACGGCCGGCAACAGCGGCATCCACTTCAACGTCTGCACGAACTACGGCGGTCGCAGCGAGCTGGTGCGGGCGGCCCGCCGCCTTGCCGAGCAGGCGGCCCGCGGTGAGCTCGACCCGGCCAGCATCAACGAGGACCTCTTCGCCGCCGAGCTGTTCACCGCCGGCGATGCCGACCCCGACCTGCTGATCCGCACCAGCGGCGAGCAGCGCATCAGCAACTTCCTGCTCTGGCAGCTGGCCTATGCCGAGCTGCACATCACCGAGGTGCTCTGGCCCGACTTCGACACGGAGGCCCTGCTGGCGGCCCTGCTCGATTATCAGGGGCGCCAGCGCCGCTTCGGCGGCGTCCAGAACGGTGTGGAGAACGCCCCATGACCCTGCGCCACGACTGGTCCCGCCAGGAGATCCAGGACCTGCTCGACCTGCCCCTGATGGACCTGCTGTGGCAGGCCCAGGGGGTGCACCGCAGCGCCAACCCCGGCTACCACGTGCAGCTGGCCTCGCTGCTGAGCGTCAAGACCGGGGGCTGCGAGGAGGACTGCGCCTACTGCCCCCAGTCGATGCACCACCCCAGCGATGTGGGCGGCCGTCCGGAGCTGGCGGTGGAGCCGGTGCTGGAGCGCGCCCGGCAGGCCCGGGACGCCGGCGCCCACCGCTTCTGCATGGGCTGGGCCTGGCGGGAGATCCGTGATGGTGCCCCCTTCGAGGCGATGCTCGCCATGGTGCGGGGGGTGCGGGAATTGGGCCTGGAGGCCTGCGTCACCGCGGGCATGCTCAGCGATGGCCAGGCGGCGCGGCTGGCGGAGGCGGGACTCACCGCCTACAACCACAACCTCGACACCAGCCCCGAGCACTACGACCGGATCATCACCACCCGCACCTACCAGGAACGGCTCGACACCCTGCAGCGGGTGAGGGACGCCGGCATCGACCTCTGCTGCGGCGGCATCATCGGCATGGGCGAGACACCCCAGGACCGGGCCGGGCTGCTCCAGGTGCTGGCCACCATGGATCCCCACCCCGAGAGCGTGCCGATCAACGCCCTGGTGGCGGTGGAAGGCACCCCGCTGGAGGGGCGACCGGCGGTCGACCCCCTGGAGCTGGTGCGGATGGTGGCCACCGCCCGCATCCTCATGCCCCACAGCCGGGTGCGCCTCAGCGCCGGGCGCGAGCAGCTGGGGCGAGAAGCCCAGATCCTCTGCCTGCTGGCGGGGGCCGATTCGATCTTCTACGGCGACACCCTGCTCACCACCTCCAATCCAGCGGTGGCCAGCGACCAGGAGCTGCTGCGGGCCGCCGGGGTGCGGGTGCAGCTGGAGGAGCAGCCGCTGGCGGCCGCCGCCGGCCGCTGAGGGTGCAGGTCGCCAGCTTCTACCGGTTCGTCCCCTTCGGCAGCGAGGAACTGCCGCTCTGGCGCGCCCGGCTGCTGGCCCTGGGCAGCGAGGCCGGCCTGAAGGGCACCATCCTGCTGGCCACCGAGGGCATCAACGGCACGGTCTGCGGGCCGGCCCCCGCCGTGGCCGCCCTGCTGGCGCTGCTGGAGGCCGATCCCCGCCTGGCCCGGCTGGAGGTGAAGCGCAGTGAGGCCACCGGAGCGGTGTTCCATCGCTTCAAGGTGCGCCTCAAGGAGGAGATCGTGACGATGGCCGAACCCTCAGCCCAGCCGGCCCTGGGCACGGGAATCCCGGTGCCCCCGGAGCACTGGAATGCCCTGCTGGACGATCCCGGCACCCTGACCGTCGACACCCGCAACCACTACGAGGTGGCCCTGGGCAGCTTCGCGGGCGCCATTGACCCCGGCACCGAGAACTTCAGCGACTTTCCGGCCTGGGTGGAGCAGCACCTGCGGCCCCTGGTGGCCCAGCGGCGGCCGCAGCGGCTGGCCCTGTTCTGCACCGGCGGCATCCGCTGCGAGAAGGCCACCGCCCACCTGCTGAACCAGGGCTTCGAGCAGGTGCTGCAGCTGCAGGGGGGAATCCTCAACTACCTGGAGCAGGTGCCGGAGGCCGAGAGCCGCTGGCGGGGCGAGTGCTACGTGTTCGACCAGCGGGTGGCCCTCGACCACCGGCTGCAGCCGGGCACCTACCACGTGTGCCATGCCTGCGGTCTGCCCCTGGCCCCCGCCGACCTGGCGCTGGAGAGCTATGTGGCCGGGGTGAGCTGCCGCCACTGCATCGATCGGTACTCCGCCGCCGACCGGGAGCGCTTCGCCGAGCGCCAGCGCCAGATGGGGCGCGCCGAGGCCTCCGGTGAGGCCCACATCGGCCGGCCGATGCCGCCCGTCGGGGGTTGAGGCGATGGCGCCGCCCCTGCCGGTCCTGTACAGCTTCCGCCGCTGCCCGTATGCGATCCGGGCGCGGCTGGCCCTGGCGGCGGCCGGGCTGGGGCCCGGGGTGGATCTCGATCTGCGGGAGGTGCATCTGGGCCGCAAGCCCCCCGAGCTGCTGGAGGCTTCCGCCGCCGCCACCGTGCCGGCGCTGGTGCTGCCGCCTGACGCGGGCGCCGATCCCCACGGGGCCGCCCGGGTGCTGACGGACAGCCTGACGGTGATGGCATGGGCCCTGGAGCGCCACGATCCGGACGACCTGCGGCGCAGCGGGGCGGATGGTGGAGCCGATGTCGCGGCCGGGGAGCGGGCCCGGATCACCGCCCTGATCGCAGAGAACGACGGGGCGTTCAAGCACCATCTCGACCGCTTCAAGTACGCCCACCGCCATCCCGGGGACGACGGGGAGCAGAACCGCCGCGACGCGCTGGCGATCCTGCGGGGCTGGAGCGCCGCCCTGGAGGCCAGCGGCTGGCTGGTGGGGGACCGACCGTCCCTGGCCGATGTGGCCCTGCTGCCCTTCGTGCGCCAGTTCCGGCTCGCCGATCCGGAGGCTTTCGATCAGCAGAGCGATCTGGGCCCGCTGCAGGACTGGCTGCAGCGCTTCCTGCAGGGGCCCGAGCTGGCGGCGGTGATGGCCGGGCCCTGGGCGCCCCGCCGGCCCTGGCGCTCCGAGCAGTGGATCTACCACCTGGCCCTGGGCGGCGAATGGCGGGAGGCCAAAGCCCGCGGTGTGTACGAGCGCTCGACCCGAGGCCAGTCGCTGCAGGAGGTGGGCTTCATCCATGCCAGCGGGTCCCACCAGGTGGAGGCCACCTACGGGCGCTTCTACGCCGATGCGGGGGAGGTGCTGCTGCTGACCATCGACCCCCGGCGCCTGACCGCGCCGCTGCGCTGGGAGCAGGCACCGGAAAGCGGCGAATGCTTCCCCCACATCCATGGACCGCTGCCGCTGGAGGCGGTGCTGGCCGCCGAGCCTTTCCCGCCGCCGCCGGCCGGCGCACCATGCTGAACCTGGAGGATCTGGAGCGGCAGGCCCGGGAACGCGGCCTGCTGCTGCGGCTGCAGGTGCAGGAGCTGGCAGGGGTGCGGGGGCTGCGGGTGGGAGTGGCGCGGTCCCGGGCGGAGCAGCCGCCCCTGCTGCTGGGGGAGCTCAAGGGCTGGTGCCTGCCGCTGGCCGATGGCCTTCGGCTCGACACGATGCGGGTACAGGGGGAGCGCAGCGAAGCCGTGGGACCGCTGATCTGGGCGGCCACCTTCGCCTGGGCCCTGGAGGAGACGCCCTGCCGCTCGTCGCGCCTGCTGGCCATCCGCGATGGGGAGCGCCAGCACCGGCGGCTGGTGCGTTACTTCCGGCGGCTCGGCTTCAGGCCGCTGCGGGAGCTGGGCGGCGGCCCACTGGATCTGGCCCCGCGGCTGCTGTGGGGTGGGGCGGGCCTGCTGATGCAGGGCGACTGCGACGAAGGACTGCAGCGCAGTGCCCGCTGGCTGACGTCCATCCGGTGACACCTAGCCTTGGATCCGGGTATCGAGCTGGACCATGGCCACCGCCTCCCTGACCATCAACAACCAGTCAGGAGGCAGCCTCTATTACTACATCGTCGGGCCAGGTTTCAGCGTTCAGCCCCTCCCACCCGGCCAAGTCAGCACACTCTCCCCGGGCCTGAACACCCTGGCGATCGATGCGGCTCCTCAGATGAGGATCTACGTCTCGAGCTCCGCCACGCTGTTCGCCAACCCTGGACAGGAACCGATCGGCTGGAACACCACAGCGCCCTTCTCGTTCTACGAGTACACCATCGATGGCAGCGGCTTTTCCGCTGATATGTCGTATATCGATGACTGGGCCTATCCGATCCAGACCAATATCACCGACAGCACGGGAACGGTCCACAATTTCGGCTTCCTGAACGCGGCGGCGATCGCCATGGATTTCGCCGCCCTGCCGCCGGGCGGATTCGTCACCAGTGCCGCCTCGGGGAGCGGTGTCGGGACGTTATCGAATCTGTGGGATGCCCCGAACCAGCGGTTCGTCGGCCCGATGCGGCTCTGGCAGCAGCAGGTGATCATGGCCAATGCGGTGCAGAACGGGCAGCCGGCCTACTGGCCGCCGAATGCCCCCGCGGGCTGGATCCAGTTCCTCGAGGAGGTGCCCTACGGGCCCTCCCCCTTCGGTTACCCACTCTCCGCCGGCGCCAGCAGCCTGAATCCCCAGCAGACCTATCCCGCCTTCGGTTTCGACTTCTCCATCAACACCTCCTGGACCGCCATGAATGGCGGGCTGGGGGCTCAGGTGCCCCAGCCAACGGGCGAGAAGTTCTATGCCCACAACTGGAATGTATGGAACTACGGCTACACCAATGCCGATCCAAGCGCGGACAAACCGAATCCGAACTATTCCTTTGAATCGAACGCCTACACCACGACCCTCCGCGCCCAGGCGGCCCGGGAGAAGGCCGCCGGACCACTCCCCGACACGGCCGGAACATCACCGACGGCCGGCAACCAGAACTTTGTGGGCTTTTACACCGCGTCCAAGGACGACTTCTACGGCACCTTCACGGTGGCCGCGATCGCCAATGTCAGCCTCACGATCGGAGCCCTGGCCCCATCCACCATCGGCACCAGTCGCAATGACGGCATCGTCGGCAGCGGCGGCCACGACATCATCTCGGGTGGCTACGGAGCCGATTGGCTGGCTGGCGCCCCCCTGGCGCCGAACTGGTCAGCGCCGAACAACTTCCGCGACCTGGCCGTGTTCGGTAACCCCGGAGCGCCGGCCCAGTGGAAAGGTCTGGTCGGTGGTGGCCGCGACACCTTCGTCTATGTCCGCGCCGACAGCAGCCTGAGCAGCCCGGAGCGGCGCGATGTGATCACCGACTTCGCCGCTGACGACAGAATCGACCTCTCCAGGGTCGACGCCGACAGCCGCCGTGCCGGCGTCCAGCCGTTCACCTGGATCGGTTCCAGGGCGTTCTACGGGGAGGCCGGCCAGCTGCGGCTCGAACAGAACCGCTGGCAGACCAACGCCCTCCTGCAGGGAGATCTCGACGGCAACGGCACCAGCGACTTCGAAGTGATGCTGATGGGACCGGTCCAGTTCTCGGGCGCCAACCTGATCCTGTCCTGAGCACCTGCAGATTTCATCAGCAGTGGCTACGCCCATGGGGGAGCCTCCCACTTACCGAGACAGCCGATGGCCAGTTTCACCCTGATGTGCTGGAACGTGGAGAACCTGTTTCTCCCCGAGGACGACGCCACGGAGCAGGTGCGCGCACGCTTCCAGGCCAAGCTCGCCAGCCTCGCCGCCGTGATCGACAGCCAGCGGCCCGATGTGATCGCCCTGCAGGAGATCGGCCCGGATGGCGCCCTGCAGGCGCTGCAGGCGGCGCTGGCCAATCCCCTGCCCCACGCCCTGGAGGGCGAACCGGATGGCCGGGGCATCCGCGTCGCTTTTCTGTCCCGTCACCCCTTCAGCACCAGCCGCTCGATCGTGGCCTTTCCGGAGATGATCTTTCCGGTGCAGGCCAGGGATCCGGTGTTCGATGATCCCACCACCCCAGCCGACGAGTCCCTCTCCGCCTCCCTGGGGCGGGGCGCCCTGGAGGTGGTGGTCGACGTCGAGGGGCACCCGGTGCGGATCATCACCGCCCACTTCAAGTCGAAGCTGATCGCCTACGCCCGCCAGAAGGGGCTGGTGGAGGGCAGCCAGTTCGCCCCGAATGATGAGAACGAGCGCTATCGCTACGCCGCCTACGGCCTGTACCGGCGCACCACCGAAGCGCTGACGCTGCGGGACCGGGTCAACCAGATTCTCTCCAGCGGAGCCGGATCACCGGATCCGGACGAGGGGCTGGGCCGCCAGAAAGCGGTGGTGGTCTGCGGCGATCTCAACGATGCGACGGACGCCGCCACCACCCAGATCCTGCAGGGGCCGAGCGGCTCCGAGCTGGGCACCGAGGGATTCCAGCGGGGCGACAAGGGCGATGGCTACCGCCTCTGGAACCTGGCGCCACTGCTCAATGCCGGGCCGAACGGGGAACCCCCCAGCGAGGCCCCCTTCAGTCGCCGCTTCCAGGGACGGGGGGAACTGATCGACCACATCCTGGCCAGCCACCGGCTGGTGAATCCCGGCAACATCCCGGTGGCACGGACGGTGCTGGCCGGCGACCATCTGGCGTCGATCTCCGAATCACCGTCGGACCGGGCCGCCGATCCGGGCTCGGATCATGCGGCGCTGGTGGCGGAATTCGAGATCTGAGAACGGTCGGAAGACTCCGGGCGCGCGCGGTTGCGATGGCGGCGGCAGCGCTCGGAGCAGTAACGCACCTCCTCCCAGACCTCCTTCCATTTCCTGCGCCACTGGAAGGGTCGGCCGCAGACCGGGCAGGTCTTGGTGGGGCGATCGAGGTGGTGGGGCATGGCTCAATCGCAAAGAATGTCCATCCTTCCAGGATGGAGTTGGTCGGACTTTGAGGGCAGCGCCAGCAGCGGTGGCTGGTCTGGGGGTCTCCAGGCAGCTCCATCGTCCAGGTGACAACTTGAACGAGCTTTCCGTCATTCGCCGTACGGTACTGAAGCTGACTCCAGGCCTGAGAACGCCATGGAATCCAGGCCAAGCAAGCTGAACGTTGCCCTCAACCACCCCTGGCGCCGATCCGTGGCATGGATCAGGCTGCTGCCCAGCATCAGCGCTGTTCTGATTGCTGGTCAGTGCTGGGTTGCCGCCGCTGCCGAGCGCTGGCCAGGGCCCGCCGCCCTGCTGGCCCAGGCGCCCACCCCAGACCCTCCCGGTGTGCCGGCTGAGGTACAGCGCTGGGCTGGGGCGGCTGAGGCTGCCAACCGGCGCGGTGATCGGGCAGAGGCGCTGCGATGGCAACAGAAGGTGGTGCAGTGGGTGCGGAGCCAACCGGCGCCGCTCCTTCTCTTCCGGGTGCAGGCCCTGTTCAATCTGGGGATATTTCTTGGCCAGATGGGCCAACATCAGGAGGCGCTGGCACCCAGCGAACAAGCCACGCAGATCTATCGCGAGCTCGCTTCATCCAACCCGTCCTTCCGCGGCAATCTGGCCAGTTCCCTCAGCAACCTCGGCATCCACTACAGCAAGCTTGGACGACGACAGGAGGCACTCGTCTACACCGAACAAGGCACGCAGGTCTTTCGCGAGCTCGCCGCTTCCAACCCCGACTTCCGCGGCTATCTGGCTCGTTCCCTCATCAACCTCGGCGATCGCTATAGCGACCTGGGCAGGCGCCAGGAGGCCCTCGCACCAATTGAACAAGCCTCCCAGATCTACCGCGAGCTCGCTGCATCCAACCCCGCCTTGCGCGACGATCTGGCCGGTTCCCTCAACAGCCTCAGCAACTGCTACAGCCAGCTGGGACGACGCCAGGAGGCACTCGGACCCATCGAACAAGCCACACAGATCTACCGCGAGCTCGCTTCATCCAACCCCGACTTCCGTGACCATCTGGCCCGTTCCCTCACCAACCTCAGCGATCGCTACAGCGAGCTGGGCCGACAACAGGAGGCACTCGCACCCATCGAACAAGCCACACAGATCTATCGCGAGCTCGCTTCATCCAACCCCGACTTCCGCCGCCGTCTCGCCCGTTCCCTCATCAGCTTCGGGGCCCGCTACAGCGAGCTGGGCCGACAACAGGAGGCACTCCCACCCATCGAACAAGGCACGCAGATCTTTCGCGAGCTCGCTTCATCCAACCCCGACTTGCGCCGTGATCTCGCCTATTCCCTCGTTAACCTCGGCATCCAATACAGCCAGCTGGGCCGACGAAAGGAGGCACTCGCCCCCAGCAAACAAGCCACGCAGATCTTTCGCGAGCTCGCTTCATCCAACCCCGCCTTCCGCGGCGATCTCGCCGGTTCCCTCAACAACCTCGGCGATCGCTACAGCGAGCTGGGACGACGCCAGGAGGCGCTAGCCCCCACCGAACAAGCCACGCAGATCTTTCGCGAGCTCGCTTCATCCAATCCCTTCTTCCGCGACGGTCTCGCCAGTTCCCTCAACAACCTGGCGAATCTGCGGCTGCTTGGTGGAGAAATCAGATCTGCCCTGCCGCTGCTCCAGGAGATGGTGGCCAGTGAGGTTCTCTACCTCCAGGACGAGCTGCCGCTGCTGCCGGAGGGTCGTCGCCAGGACCTGGTGGACCAGTTCGGCAACCGCTGGCAACAACCGTTCTCCCAGGCCCAGCAAGGGGAGGCCGGCGCGAAGCTCGCCCTGTTCACCCGTCTGAACCGGCAGGGCCTGCTGCAGGACATCCAAAGCACCCAGGCGCTTCTGGCCCGCAACGATCAGCAGCGCCCGCTCTACGAACAGCTGAACGCGGTGAGATCCCAGCTGGCCAGCACCACCTTGAACTCCGAACAGCAGAACCAGCTTGAGAAGGAGCAGGAACGGCTGGAGCGAGAGCTCTACCGGCAGCTGCCAAAGATCCGACCGCAGCTGGTGGAACCAGCTCAGATCGCGCGGTTGCTGCCGGCCGGAGCAGCACTGGTGGAGTTCCAGCGCTACTGGGCCTACGAGCCCACCACCAGGGCCTATGGCTCCCGGCGTTACCTGGCCTTGCTGCTCAAAGCCGATGGCACCATCCGCTCCTATCCGCTCGGTGAGGCCGGCGCCATCAATGGCGCCGTGGCATCGGCCCTGGCGGCCAGCGCCGACAGCCAGCGCCAGGACGTGGCAAACGATCGCCTCGCGCTGGTGAGCCAGCTGGTGCTCGGCCCCCTTCAAGGCGAGCTGGTGGGAGTGAGGGAACTGTTCCTCTCTCCGGATGGGGAGTTAAACCGGCTGCCGTTTGCGATCCTGCCCGCAGCTGGCCAGAACGGTCGCACCCTTGCTGAGGCCGTTCGACTGCGGATCCTCACCACCGGCCGGGACCTGCTGCGCCTCCAGCCATCGCCCAGGACCGGAGGGCCCTCGGTGCTGATCACCAACCCGGACTTCGGCGTCAGCACAGGCCTTTCGCCCCGCAAGTCCATTGAGGGACAACCACTGTCCGCCGGCTGGCTCGGACTGCCTCCCTGGCAGCCGCTGGGCGGCACAGGGGACGAGGGCCGCCTGCTGGCGGGCCTACTGGGCCAGCGTGACGTGATCTCCGGCCGGGAAGCCACAGCGTCCCGAGCACTGCAGCAGAAGGCGCCACGCATCCTCCATATCGCCACCCATGGCTTCTTCCTGGAAGACGACCCGTCCCAGGACGCCAAACCTGCCGCCTTACTCCAGGATCCCCTGCAGCGCAGTGGCCTGGTGTTCGCCGGCGCCAACAATCCCACGGCCGACCCAGCCGATGACGGCTACCTGACGGCCGCCGAAGCCATCTCTATGGATCTCGACGGCACCGAGCTGGTCACGCTCTCGGCCTGCGAAACCGGCCTGGGCAGCGTTCTCAGTGGGGAGGGTGTCTACGGCTTGCAGCGCGCCTTGGCGGTCGCCGGCGCCCGGTCCACGCTGCTCAGCCTCTGGAAGGTGGATGACGCGCTCACCGCCGCATTCATGGAGCAGTACTACAAACGGCTCAAGGCCGGCGAAGGACGCGCCGACGCATTGCGGAACACCCAGGCCGATTTCCGCAGCAACCGGAACTCCACGTTCAACGATGTGCGCGTCTGGGGCGCCTTCCAGCTCAGCGGCGACTGGCGCCCCCTTCCGGGGTTGTGATCAGTGGGCTTTGACCAGTTCAGCCAAGTCAAGTGGAGGCATACTGAGTCCCGAAGGACTCCCTCAGCCATGGCTGGTCTGTTGATCCGCCATCCCCGTCCAGCCCTTGGCACCCTGGCCGCCCTGATGCTTGCAACCGGCATCGGCCCTTCCTCTCGCCAGGCCGTTGCCCAATCCGCCAGCCAGGAGGCCCTGCCCGCTGCCGTGCAGGCCGCCACCGTGCGGTTGCAACGCAGCTGGTCGGCCGATGCAACCACCCGGCCCCTGCCCTTCCCGAGAATCCGCCTGCTCCCCCCGGGCACCGGCGTGGATCTCGCCTGCGACCCCACCGCGACGGAGCGGCGGCCGGCGCCCACGGGCCGCTACTGCTCCACATCCAGGGAGGTGCTGCTGGATCGGGATCTGCTGGCCCAGGCCTATCGGAATCCGAACCTGGGGGCGTCTGTGGTGGCGTACTGGATCGCCACCGCCCTGGCGGAACGGCTTCTCGATCAAGGTGGCCGCATCGCGGCGCCATCCGCAACGGGGATCCTTCAAGCCAACTGCCTGGCCGGTGTACTGCTCGGGGCCAGTGCCGGCCCCAAGCCCTCCAGGAGTCACGAGGCTCTGCTGTTCTCCGCCCGCAGTGCCTACGGGGCCACGTATGCCAGAGCCGTCGGCACGGGGAGCCAACGGATCTATGCCCTGCTGAGCGGCATCGGCGCCACGGCGTCGTCTTGCTCCACGGTGGAGATGGCGGCGCTGGCTCGCGGGACCGTGCCCGATCCCGGGGTCCTGAGGCAGATCGAGCAGCTTCCACCTCCCGATCGGGCCCACTCCAGCCTGAAGAACGCCATCGAAAGCCAGTGCAGGGAAATCAAGCCCAATTTCCCCTGCCCCAGATCGGTCGCCTCTCAACGAACCGGGCCCTGATCCATGCCGGATCTGCCCCCCTCCCAGAAGCCTCCTGAGCAGGAGAGGAGCACCAAGGGCGGACTTCCTGGCGCGAGCCGGCGCAGGGGCTGGCTACGGGTACGGCCCTGGATGCGATCGGATCTCCTGCATGAATGGGTTCGAACGGGAGGCATCCTGATTGCGGCCGCATGGGCGGTGTACACCTTTGTCTGGAAAGACATCCTGGTGCCCGCCTGGCAACCGGCCCACCTCAACCTCGACGCCAGCCTCACCCCGGTGGCGGGGCGTGCTGCCGGAGCGGACGGCATCGAAATGACCCTGGAGGTGAAGGCGTCCAACACCAGCACCCGTTCCGTGTACCTCCTCGCCAACTACTGGCTGCTCGCGGGCATCGAGAGGCCGATTCAGGGGGGAAGCAAGCTGCTCAGTGACCAGGCCTTCATCAACCAGGCCGATGGGGTGCTGCGGCGTCCGGCGTTGGTTCACGTCGAACGCAGTGTGGACAGCCAGCCTGGGTCGCTGCTGGCCACCGGTCGCCTGTTCAGTGATGACGTCATCCAGCCTGGTGCGACCGTGAGTCGCACAATCCTCGTGCGGATCCCCCCTCGGTATGGGGCTGTGGAACTGAGGGCGCTCGTGCCGGTGCTCACCCGACAGCCGAATGATGGCCTGTTCAACGGCAAGACCCTGGCCTGGGGCATGGGCGAAACAAAGGAGCCCACGCTGAAGCTGTGTCCACCTGCCGGCACCAGTCCTGGACGCCAAGACCCAGACTGCCCCGCGTTTGATCTCGTTGCCGCCGATGACGTCCTGGAGAAATTCGACCCACAGCATTCAACGATCGTGCTCAGCAAACAGATCGGCCTGCCTCTGAGGCTGGAGCCAAACCTTCCGACGGGTCCGTGAGGTGAGAGCCGGGCTCTGGCCAAGGGCTGGTGCCACGGAGACAGGGTTGAACGTCCGTTGGGTTCGTTCTTTCCCGATCAGCTTCTCCCTACGCTGACCGCAGCCACCGGCCCATGCGTGCGTGCCTGACGCCAGCTTCTATGTCATCGGCCCCACGGGCCCGGCGAGGCCTGTGGCGTCTGCGGCGGAGGCTGTAACTGCGGCCAAGGTTGAAGGCTTCGCCTGGCTGCATTACCGCGAGGCCAGCCGGGAGGAACTGGGCGTGCTCGTGGGCCTGCTGGGCCTGCACGCCCTGTCGATCGAGGATTGCTTCGATGATCACCAGGTTCCCAAGATCGACGATTTCCCCGACAACACCTTCATCCTGTTCAACACGTTTCTGTACGACCGCGGCGTCCTGGAGGTGGGTGAGATCAACCTCTTTCTTGGCCAGCGGTTTCTGGTCAGCATCAGCCATCTGGATTCCAGGCATCGCTCCTACCTCGATGGGGTGGAGAAGATGGTCGAGCGGGGCATGGAGGAAGCCCGCCAGGGCCCATCCCACCTCATGCATCTGATCCTCGACCACGTCGTCGATCAGAAGTTTTTGGCCATCGAAGCGCTCGAGGATGAGCTGGATGGTGTGGAGGGGGCCCTGATTGCGGATCCGGCCACGTTCAAGCCGGCCGAGCTGATCAGGTTTCGGCGCTACCTGTTGCGACTGCGCAAGAGTCTGTTTCATGAACGGGAGATTCTCACCAAGATCTGCCGAGGGGATTTCCCTTTGGTTTCCATGCAGGCGATCTACCACTATCGCGACATCTACGACCATCTGGTGCGCTTCTACGAGGTCACCGAGTCCTACCGGGACATCGTCACCAGCCTGATGGAGATGTATCTGTCGATGCTCAACAACCAGATGGCCAAGGCCGCCAACGACACCAACGCCACGGTCCGGCGCCTGACGCTGATCACGACGATCTTCATGCCGCTGACCCTGCTGGCGGGCATCGGCGGCATGTCCGAGTGGACGATGATCACCGGTCCAGACAACTGGCGTGTCTCCTATCCGGCCTTCATGCTCGCCATGGTCGTGATCGGCTTCGCCAGTTATGTCTTTCTCAGCCGCCTGGACCGGAACCGAGGCCAGGCACGCCACCCAGTCGGATCAGGGCACCCACCACCACGAAGGCGATGGCCAGGGCGGTGATGGCACGGATGTGCCAGGCCAGGCCGCCCAGGTTGGTGTCCGTGAGGTTAGGGATCAACCGCAACCGGGCATGCACGGCCAGGGCGGCAGTGGCGACCAGCAGCAGCAGCTTGGTGCCCACCAGCACGCCGATCGGACTCTCTGGGTCGAGCAGTCCATCGAAGCCAGGCAGCAGGATCGAGCCCATCCAGACGCCCGTGATGACCTGGATGGCGAGGGCCGTGAGGCCGAGGGGCTCGAAGACCGCCTCAAAATCGCGGATGCGTTCAGCACTTCCCTCCCGCAGGGCCCTCGGCAGCACACCCAGATCCAGCACCAGGTGGCCACCGGTCCACACCGTGGCGGCCAGGGCATGGACGATCACCAGCCATGGAAAGGGGGACAAGGCGAATCAGCGGACCTTCCGCCACTGTGGCTGGCCACACCGGGATCACCGGCCAACGTTCGACCTCAGGCGACAAAACGCCCATAGAGCCAGCGCACGAAACCTCCGACCACCGGCACCGGGGTGAAGGTGGGGCCGACGAAGTCGAAGTAGTCGCGATGGTCGATGATCCGGCCATCGGC
Organism: Tabrizicola sp. YIM 78059; assembly: GCA_943367815.1. GTDB lineage: Bacteria > Cyanobacteriota > Cyanobacteriia > PCC-6307 > Cyanobiaceae > Cyanobium. Next base: position 34,162 of record CALRKA020000003.1, read on the forward strand.
GCCCAGGCGGAGACGGCTGGTGCCGGGATAGAGGAATTCGATGCCCTTGATCTTGAGGCCCATCGTCCATTCCACGAAGGCCACATCGCCGCTGAGGGCCACGGCTCCCGGCTCGAGAAAGACGTCATCACAGCGCTGCAGCAACCCCTCCTGGGCCGCGATGTAGGCATCGAGGCCTTGGCGCTCCTGGGTGGGGTCGGTGAAGTGGACGGCCTCGTCGTAGAGCGCCCGCCACTGCTCCGGGGTGGGACCAGGGGCGCCATAGGGCTTGGTGAACAGGGCCCGGAGCGCGGCTTCCGCCAGCGGTTTCTGCTGCACGGCGGTCATGGCAGGGGGGCTCTCAGGCGGCGGCCGGCCGGGGACGGGTCAGGGCCAGGGCCGCGCCCCCGATGGTCAGCAGGCCCAGGGCTCCCGCCGCAGCCAGAAACACCAGGGTCTGCAGGGCCAGCAGGAACAGGCCCAGGGCCGACGCCACCTTGATCTGCACCCTGGCCTTGATCAGCAGGGTGAGCAGCAGCAGCACCGTGGCCTGCAGACCGGCGATCCGAGCCGCGGTGAAGGGGCACAAGGGGGGCGGGAGCAGCATCGGGAGCGGAGCGATCAGAAGCAGAAGGGCAGGAACTGGGTGCGGCAGGCGGCGTAGCCGTCGGTCAGGGCACCGAGGCCGATCTGATGGGCGATACCGGAACCGGTGATGGCTTCGGTGAGGACACCGATCACCAGTCCGAGCATGGCAGCACGGCCGTTGAAGAGTTCCACGCGCTTGAGCTGCTCCATGTGGATGGAACGCTCACTGTCTCCCTGGAGGAAGGCGTCGTTGGCAGGGGTGTTGGTCATGGGTCGAGGAGGGGAAAAGAGAAAAGCTGGGCCGCAGGGCGATCAGCCCAGGCCGATCTGGGTGAGGATCCCCTGGCCGGTGAGCAGCTCGGTGCCCAGGCCGATCACGAAGCCGAGCATGGCGAGACGGCCGTTCCAGGTTTCGGCGAAGGCGACGAAGCCGAAGCGGGCGGAGGAGTCGGACATGAGTGTTTCAGTTTGTTTCGCGAATTGTAACAGGTTGTAAAGGTTTGCGTCAAGCATGGCCGCAGGGGCAGGCAGCGGCGGCCAGAGGCGCAGGCAGCGGCGGCCCTTAGCATTTAGATCCTCTGCGGCCCAGTGGATGTCGACCGTCTCCCTGCCGGCCGAACTGGTGCAGCGTTATCGCCGGCTGTTCCGCTTCTACGACCGCGACGGCGACGGCCGCCACACCCTGGAGGGTGACTTCGAACCGGTGGCGGTGCGGATCGCACGGCGCTGGCAGGGCCGGCCCAGCCGCTTCCCGGATCTGCTGGGGCTGCTGCTCGACACCTACCGGCACGAAAACGCTCGCCGCGACCAGAACCACGACGGCACGGTGGATGGGGAGGAGTTCCTCGCCTCCCATGGCCGCGTGTTCGCCGCCTTCGGTGCCGATCCCCAGGCCGCGCGGGAGTTCATGGCCCGCTCCGCCGGCGGCTTCTTCGACGTGCTCGACCTCGATGGCGATGGCCAGCTCGAGCTCGACGACCTGGCCGCCTTCGCCGCCGCCTACGGCCATCCCACCGCCGGCATCGCCGCCAACCTCGACAGGATGCTGGCCACGCTGGGGCTGCCCCCCGGCCGCCTGCCGCGGCAGGCCTTCCTGACGCTGGTGGAGCAGTACTGGTTCGACCCCTCGCCGGAGGCCCCCGGCCGCCACCTGTTCGACGGGGTGGAGCTGGGCTGACGTCAGTCCGGCAGCACGAAGCCATCCAGGCGTGTTCTGACTCCCTGCCCACCCACCCTGGCGTCCTTTGGGTCGTCGTAGGCCACCCAGGCCAGCAGCTGGCCGTCATGGCGCTGCACATCCAGACCCTCGGGCTTGTCGCTGCCCTTCTCGGGGCAACCCGGACGGCCATCCCGGATCCACAGCAGGGGCTCCGTTGTTTCCAGGGTGACACCATCCCCGGCGGGGGAATCCAGCGGGCCGAAGGCCCTGCGCCAGCGGTGCAGGTAGCAGGGTCCCGCCATGTCCAGCGTCGGCCCGGCCAGCACCATCACGTCGTCGCTGCCGGGGACGACCGCCAGATCCCGCACCGCCAGGCCGCTGAGGGAGAGGTAGCGGCAGCGATGGGCCTCCAGGGTGAGGGTGGGGCCGTCGCCATTGAGGCCACCCAGACGCAGGTCGAGCACCAGGGCGATGCCCCGCAGGACCGGCCCCCGCAGACCCACCAGCACCCGGGAGCCACGGGCGGCGATGCCTTCGATGTCGAGTCCGTTATCCTTGCCGGGGATGGCCAGGAACGGGGCGATGCGGCTGTTGGCCGCCAGGGCCTGGGTGAGGGCATCGCGGCCCTCGGCGGCATCGAACGCCAGCCGTTGCCCTGCCACGGGCCGGCCCTCACCATCCAGCCGCAGGCAGCCGAGCACATGGGCGTTGCGGCTTTGCCTCGCCCTGCAAAAGAGGCGCAGCGGATTCCTTTCCTCGCTGTGCTGACGGCGGCGCAGGCTGTGGGAGCCCACCAGCCAGAGGCGGTCGCCATCGCGCGCCAGCCCCTCGAGGTCCGATTCGCCGTCGTCCTTGCCGCCGGCGAGACCGAAGTCCCTCAGCTTCACGGAGCGGAGATCGCCGTAGTGGTGATCACCGAGGCGGTCCAACCGGTACAGGCTGCGGCCCTCATCACCCCCCAGCCACAGCACCCGTTCACGGGCCACCAGGGCAGAGAGGTTCTGGCGCAACTCCTTGGCCTCTGAGGCGTCCGAGGCCTCCGAGGGGGACAGCTCGAGGAGGCGCTGGTGGGTCGGGAGGGCCAGGGGCAGGTCGGCGACCAGCTCGGGCATGGGGGGAAAGGCGGGAGCTTCTTTCCTTGGTAGTGGGGCGTTGGGGGGTGTCAACGCCAGCCCCCGGCGTTCGCTAAGGAGGAGGCGGCAGGGACGGCGTTGAACCTCTGCGAACCCCGGGGCCGCCCAGCCCCAGCCGACGGGGGCCCAGCATCTGGGCCAGCCCGGCGATGCGCTCAGTCGGTGGCTCGGGGCCCAGGCTCCACAGGCTCTCGAAGTAGAAGAACGCCACCCCCAGGCCCTGGGCCCGGTTGGCGGCCACCTTCTGGGCCATCAGCGCCAGGGGCGTGGGTCGGTTGCGCTGGCCGCTCATCACGGCGATCGCAGTGGGGATGCGCTGGCGGGCCTCCTGCACCTCCGGCCGGCTGAGGTGGGGTTGATAGCTCTCGAGATCGGGCCGGTAGATCTGCACCAGCAGTTCATCGGCGATGCCGCGCCGCACCCACTGGCGCCAGTCCTGCAGCTGCAGCTTGTAGGCGAAGTCGTAGTAGTTGGGGGAGATCGAGATCAGGGCACCGGGGCGGGCGGCCCGCACCGCCCGGGCAAGGCGCTCCAGGAAGGCGGTGATGCGGTCGGCACGCCATTTCACCCAGGCGGGATCCTCGGGGTTGGCCGGTGGATCCTTGCCGGTGTCCTTGCGGTACAGCGCAATGGTGAAGGGGTCGTAGCCGAACTCCCGCGGCAGGCTCATGTGGTCGTCGAACTGGATGCCATCGGCGCCCCAGTCGTTCACCACCTCCAGCACCAGGTCGGTGATCAGCTGCTGCACCTCTGGCCGGAAGGGATTGAGCCACACCACCCGGCCTGCGGCACTGATCGAGGTGAGCCCCCCTTCCCGCGTCAGGGTGAGCCAGCTGCGGTGCCGTTGCGCCAGGGGCGACTCCGGTGGCGCCATGAAGCCGAACTCGAACCAGGGGATCACCTTCAGCCCACGGTTGCGGCCGGCGCCGATCAGCTCAGCCAGGATGTCCTGGCCCTGCAGGCCGCGGAAGGTGAAGTCCTGTAGCTGGCGCGCCTCGCTCACGCGACTGGGGTAATAGGCGAAGCCACCGTTCCAGACCACCGGATAGAGCCGGTTGAAGCCCAGCTCCGCCAGCTGATCCACGGCAGCCTGCATGCGGCCGCGGTCACGCAGCACCGGCATGTCGTTGGCGGTGAGCCACACCCCCCGCAGTTCCTCAGGCTGGGCCTGGGCTTTCGCTGGCGACGGCAGCAGCGGCAGGCTCGCCAGCACCCCGGACAGCACCCCAGCCAGCAGGACCCCGCAGAGGACCAGGACGATCCCCCGGAAGGAGCCGCTTCGGTTCAAGCCGGCCATGGCGTCCAGGGAGCGGCGCTGCTGATCCCTCCACCATGGGGCCGATTTCAGCCGGCAACGACCGGTGTCCGCCGGGTGGGCGGGTGGCGCAGGGGGCCCGTTAGGGTCCGCTGGCGTCATGGCGACCGTGATGGGCCTGCTGGTGGACGGGGTCTGGAGGGACCAGTGGTACGACACCGGCAGCAGCGCCGGCCGCTTTGAGCGCTCGCGGGCGGCGTTCCGGAACTGGATCACCCCGGACGGATCGGCCGGTCCGAGCGGGGCGGCTGGCTTTGCCGCCGAAGCTGGCCGCTACCACCTCTATGTGTCACTGGCGTGCCCGTGGGCGCACCGCACCCTGATCCTGCGCGCCCTCAAGGGGCTGGAGGATCTGATCCCGCTCTCCGTCGTGCACTGGTTGATGGGCGCGCGGGGCTGGACCTTCCAGGCGGCGGAGGGGGTGGTGCCGGATCCCAACGAGGGCGCCGAAGCGCTGCACCAGCTCTACACAGCGGCCGATCCCCACTACTCCGGCCGCGTCACCGTGCCGGTGCTGTGGGACAAACAACGGCGCACGATCGTCAGCAATGAATCCTCCGAGATCCTGCGGATGTTCAACAGCGCCTTCGATCACCTGGGCGCCCGGGACGGGGACGTCTATCCCATGGCGCTACGCGAGGAGATCGACCGGCTGAACGAACGGATCTACGCGACCGTGAACAACGGGGTGTACCGCTGTGGTTTCGCCACCTCCCAGGAGGCCTACGAAGAGGCGCTCGGTCCCCTGTTCACCACGCTCGACTGGCTGGAGGGGCACCTCGCAGGCCGGCGCTATCTGCTGGGATCGGCGATCACCGAGGCGGACTGGCGCCTGTTCACCACCCTGCTGCGTTTCGATCCGGTCTACGTGGGGCACTTCAAGTGCAACCTGAAACGGCTGGTCGATTACCCCCACCTGTTTGCCTACACCCGCGATCTCTACCAGGTGCCGGGGGTGGCGGCAACCGTGAACATGAACCACATCAAGCGGCACTATTACCAGAGCCACACCATGATCAACCCCACGGGTGTGGTGCCGGTGGGTCCGGAGATTGACTATCTCCTTCCCCATGGCCGGGAGCTTGTGGAGGCGGCGGATCCTGCGGATCAGTCGTATCGAAGCAACTGAAATCGAGAAAGACGCTGTCCGGGCCGTCGATCTGCACCATGTCGCGGAACTGTTCTCCCAGCCGCAGATCGGCCGCCCCGTAGCTGCAGCGAAAGTGCACCGGTGCCAGCAGGATCTCGTCGAGTCCCTGGAAGGCCACGAGGATTTCGGCCTGGCGCCGCTCCAGCTCCTCCCGGCTGAGGCCGAAGAGGGGGCTGTCGTGGTCGACGCGGTGCATCACGGTCCACATCAGCTGGAAGCTGATCGACTGATCTCGCACCAGCGGCAGGGTCACGAGGCGGCGCATCCTGCGGCCGTCGCTCTCCTCGTTCATGGCCAGGGAGGCCCGGATCCGCCCATCCACCAGGCTGTTCTGGCGCACGTTGGCCACCCGGAAGGTGAGGGTGGGGTGTCCCTGCCAGGGTTCGATCGTGGCCACACGGCTGAAGCGCAGGCGGGCCCGGCTGCGGGAGAAGCGGGCAAAGGCCAGGCCGGTGGTGACGGCGATGAACAGCAGCCCGAAAAAGGCCTCCACCGTGACCACCAGATTCACCCAGAGGCTGCTGGGATGGAGCACGCCGTAGCCGATCGAACCGAGGGTCTGGACGCTGAAGAAGAAAGCATCCAGCACGGAGAGGCGCTGCCCATCGGGGGCTCCGCCGATGCCACCGAGATCCAGCGCGTAGAGCAGCGTGAAGGCGAGGTTGAGCAGCAGGTAGCTGGCAGCGATGCTGAGCAGAAAGCCCGGCCAGGGAATGGCCAGCATGAAGCGATAGGGCTCCCGCCAATGGCGGTGCCAGCCCCGCCGTTCGTCGGCTTGGAGCATCCCGCCCCGCTGGCTCAGCCGTACCGACCGGATCGGCTGGCGACGCTCGACCGATGGGCCCATCCCCAATCCAGTGGTGGCAGAAACCATCGTGACATCGAAAGGTGCCCAGGAATGCCGCCTTCCACACCAATAAGAAATGTGGGACCCCTCCGGCGTGCTCTGACGTGCCACTGAGACTGGGCCCCAGATGATGGCTTCAGACAACGCGAATGGCAGATTCTGAACGGGGAAGAACATTCAACAATATCGTCTCAGGCATCGCCGCCATCGCCGGCACCATCGGGCTGATTGTCGCCACGATCACCTCCAACGAAGTCAACAAGCTGTCCCAGCAATCACGTACGGCGGGGCTGGTTGGCGACCTCACCGATAAACTCACATCAAAACAACTCGGCAGAGATATCTCCCTGCTGGCCATCGAGCACATGCTCAACACGGAGCCCGGAAAAGAAAAGGCCCCGAGGGACAAGTTACTGCTCGCGCGAATCTCAATTCTGCTGATTGAGGGGTCGTCCGGTGAAGAGTCGATCAATGCCCAGGACAACGGCTCCGGCCATGCTCCTGCCTCCCAGACCCAGTTCAACCATGGCGTCGACCAGGCCGCGAGGGTGCTGAATCGTCTGGTTCAGAGTTCCGGCGAGGCCTGCAATGACTACTACCAGCAACAGGTGTTCAATTTCAATCTGAAGCTTGGTGGCCAGGATCTGACTGCGGCCGCTGACATCGAAGCCGATTGCGGGGAGGCCGGGACGCTGGCGATTGAAGCGCTGCGCAAGCAGGTGGAAGGCAGGGACAGCAATGGCGAACAGGCCGTCAGCGTCTCCCAGCTGGCCCAGGACCCCATCATCGATCCAAAGCTGGTGGCGGGCTCATTGGCCCAGGCCAGGGTGGTCAACCAGCTCAATGCCGTCAGGCTCGAAACAGCCAAGGCCAAAAGTCCCTACACCGAACCAAGCCTGGCCGTCGTCACCGTCCATCTGGACGATCCTTCCATCGCCGAACAACTGAAACCAATCCTGCTCCAGCTCTCCGCAAAGCGCTGGTACATCGTCTCTGGGGTACGCATCGTTGAGCCCTCATCAAGAAGCTGCGGTCCATCCAACTCCGTTCGCTTTTTCCACAAGGCCGACACCGATCTGGCCGGGAAGCTGATCGCCCAGGTCAGCACACTCAAAACACCATCGTCGTCTGTCCGTGCCCTTCTTGCCGGATCCGGCAATAAAGAGCCGGGCATCTCTCCCATTGATCTGAGTAAATGGAAATACTCGCGCTCCGTCCCCCAGGGCACCGTGGAACTGTGGCTGGCCTCCAAAGGGGCCAGCTGCCAATCGTCGCCGGCCGGTGCATGACGGGGTCAAAGTGAGGGGTGCCCAGCCATCCCGCGCCCTTGGAACGCCCCCAGCTGCTGAGCGCCGTCGGCCTCGAGCGGCGGTTGGGGGATCGGCTGCTCTGGAGCCAGCTGGATCTGGAGCTCGCCGCCGCTGATCGCCTGGGGCTGGTGGCACCCTCGGGGGCTGGGAAAACCCTGCTGCTGCGGACCCTGGCCCTGCTCGATCCTCCCCAGGCGGGAACGTTCCGCCTGCTGGGACGCCCTGCGGCAGCGTGGGGTCTGCCCCGCTGGCGGGCCATGGTGCTGTATCTGGCCCAGCGGCCCGTCGCCGGTGGTGGAAGCGTCGAAGCAAACCTTCGCTCGCCCTGGCGGTTCCGGGAGCGGCGCAGAGGGGGTGGCTGGAGCCACGAGCGCATCACCGGCTGGCTGGCCGCCCTTGGGCGCGATCCCTCGTTCCTGAGCTACGACGCCGAGCGGCTCTCCGGCGGCGAGCTGCAGCTGCTGGCCCTGCTGCGGGGCCTGCAGTTCGATCCCACCGTGCTGCTGCTGGATGAGCCCACCGCCTCCCTCGACGGGGCCACCACCGCCGCCGTCGAGGCCCTGCTGATCGCCTGGCTCGCCGCCGGTCCGCGGGCCTGCGTGCTCATCAGCCATGACGGCAAGCAGATCGAGCGCTTCGCCAGCCGCACCCTGGAGCTGCCGCGATGACCCCTTCGACAACCGGTGCCCTGACGATCAGCGATGGCCGCCTGGCCCTCTCCGCCCTGCTGATCCTTGTGAACGTGGGGCTCTCGGCGGCGCTGCGCCTGGGCCTCGGCCGCAGCCTGCTGGTGGCCTCCATCCGGATGGTGGTGCAGCTGCTGCTGGTGGGATTTGTGCTCGAGTGGCTGTTCCGCCAGGACCAGGCACCCCTGATCGTGCTGGTGGGGGCGGCCATGGCGATGATCGCCGGGGTCTCCGCCGTCCAGCGCACCCGGCACCGCTTTGCCGGCATCTACTTCAACAGCCTGCTGTCGGTGATGGCCTCCTCGGCGCTGGTCACGGGCCTGGCGGTGTCGGGGCTGATCCGGCCCCAGCCCTGGTACAACCCCCAGTATCTGATTCCGCTGCTGGGGATGGTGCTGGGCAACACGCTCAACGGCATCTCCCTGGGGCTCGATCGATTCATGGAAGGCCTGCGCAGCGGGCGCGATCAGGTCGAAACGGATCTGGCCCTGGGGGCGACCCGCTGGGAGGCCTGCCAGGCGGTGGTGCGTGACGCCATCCGGGTGGCCATGATCCCGACGATCAACTCGATGATGGTGATGGGCCTGGTGAGCCTGCCCGGGATGATGACCGGACAGATCCTCCAGGGGGCGGCACCGGCGGCGGCGGTTCGCTACCAGATCGTGATCCTGTTCATGATCGCGTCGGCGACGGCGCTGGGGGTGTTCGGCGTTGTGGGCCTGGCCTACGCACGGCTCACCAGCGCCGACCATCAGCTGAGGCTCGATCGCCTGGTGCCGCATCGCGGCGGGAAAGGCTCAGTACGTTGAGCTTCCAGGCCTGCGGCACCGCGAGGCGCCGCCGTTCCTCACACCGCAGGTACGGCGATGGTGACGCGAAGGGATCTGCTGCTGGGGGCCGGCGCTGCCGCGGTGGCCGGGGGCGGTGGGATCTGGGCCCACCGGAGCGGGATGGGCTCGATGGAGGCGTACAACGCCGCCGTCGCCGCCATGCGCCACAGGCCGACAACCGCCCCGGGGACCCGCGATCTGATCCGTTACGCCACCCTGGCGGCGAACGGACACAACACCCAGCCCTGGTTGTTTCGCCCGGACGACGACGGCATCACGATCCTTCCGGATCTCCAGAGGCGTACCCCCGTGGTCGACCCCGACGACCACCATCTCTACGTGTCGCTGGGCTGTGCCGCGGAGAACCTGGCCCTTGCGGCGGGTGCCGCCGGCCGTGACGGGGCCATGGAGTTCGATCCAGCCGGCGACGGCGGGGTTCGCTTCCACTACGGGACCGGCAAGGGCGGCGATCAGGCCCTGTTCGAGGCGATCCCCCGGCGGCAGTCGACGCGGGCCGACTACGACGGATCGAGCGTCGATGCGGGTGATCTGCGCCAGCTGAGGGCGGCGGCCGCGGTCCCGGGGGTGGCCCTGGTGCTGTTGAGCGAACCGCCGCCGATGGCGAGGCTGCGCGATCTGGTCCTGGCGGCTAACGCGGCCCAGATGGGCGATCCAGCCTTCGTGGCGGAGCTGAAGCGCTGGCTGCGGTTCAGCCCGAACGCTGCCCTGCGCACGGGCGACGGGCTGTTCAGCGCCGCGGGCGGCCAGCCCCCCCTGCCGGAATGGCTGGGGCCCTGGCTGTTCGAGCGGGTCTTCACAGTCAAGGCGGAAACGGCCCGCTACGCCCGACAGATCGCCTCGTCCGCCGGGATCGCCGTGTTCGCCGGCGCCGAAGCGGACCCGGCCCACTGGGTGCAGGTGGGGCGGGCCTGCCAGCGCTTTGCCCTGCAGGCAACGGCCCTCGGCCTCACCTGCGCCTTTCTCAACCAGCCGGTGGAGGTGCCGGAGTTTCGCGCCGATCTGGCGGCCCTGGTGGGTCTGCCGGGTCGGCGGCCGGACCTCATCCTGCGCTTCGGGCGCTGCGCAGCACTGCCCTTTTCGGCCCGCCGACCGCTCGCGCCGGTGATCCTCTGAGGGATCCGCCCTGGCCGTCGCAGCCGCAGCCGGTGTGGAGGCCGGGGCGGGCACAGGGCATGGGCGCCCTGCTCATGGACCCCCTTCCGGCATCCTTTGGAGCAGCGCCTCAACGCTGGCCACCTTGTCCTCCAGCGTCTGGTCCCGATCGGTGCGGGTGTTGACCTTCACGGAGGTGTAGATGCGGGGACAACCCATCGCGTGAACGGCCCTGTGGCAGGCCTCGATCGCCTGGAACACAGGCGCCCATTCGCCCTCGATCGCAGTGCCGTTGGGGTGCAGCTGGATCTTGAGGCCGGCATCCAGCAGTACCCGTTCACAGGCGGCGATGAAGGGGGCCAGGTTGACGCCGACACCGATCGGGACAACGCAGAGATCGACGATCACCTTCATCGAAAGGCCTCCTGAGGCTCCATGGGTTGGGTCCATCCTCATGGGCCCATCCTCGGGGCGGACAGGCAAGCCGGCGTCCCCGGCGTGACAAGACCTGCCCAGCTCACCGGGAGAAGCAGCGGTTCACCATGCGGCTGCCCTGGAGGTCCAAAGATGGGGGCCAGCAATGCGTGCCGCTGAAAAAGCCGCTGCTGGGGGGTGAGGCCTTGGGCTGCTGGGTCGCTTCTCAGCCCATTGGACCTCTCAGCCCCTTGATCCACAGGAACAACCTGGGTCACGACACCTCTCTGCGATAGGTCTCTGCGATGGCTCGCTGCGATCGCTCTCAGCGGCAGCTCGCTGCGGTAGCTCGCTGCGGGGCCTATCTGCGCTGGTGACCAAGCGATGGGGAAGCTCAGCGGCGAAGACATCGGCAACACAGCCAGAATCATTCCCCAGTTGTCATCAACGTGCCGGAGAGCTGTCATCCCAGTGACATCGTTATTTGCAGAGCGAATTATGGTCGGTCTCGGAATGGATGACCCGTTACCAGCACATGTCCAAACTTCGATTCAAGCCGATTTCCCATAGCTGGGTAGCCCTCCATCCCCAGCCGAAGGGAGTGGTTCAGTTTCTGGGCGGTGCATTCTTTGGGACATTCGCACCGATGCTTTTCTACCGGCATCTATTGAGATACTTCTTCGACAAGTCGTACACCATTGTCATTCTCCCCTTCAGCTTCAGCTTCAACCACTACAAAGAAGCCGTCTTCTTGCTGAAAGAGCAATATGCACTCATCCCCGAGTTGGTCTCCCTAGCCATTGCGGAGGGAGCAGATCCCGAGGTCTACCTGAAGGCCGATAACTACATCTGGCTCGGCCATAGCATTGGGTGCAAGTACATAGCACTTCTCGAAAGCGCGGGGAAACTACCGGCCGAAGAGGAGGAGTTGGTTCAGTACCTGACTGAAATCCTTGAGCAAAAACTTCCGGATGCAGCCCACGAGAAGTTCATCCGTGGAATCGCCCAGCAACTCATGGATCTCCGCCGAGGGTTGGTCACGGATGCCATGGCCTCAAAGAAGCTGGTTTCCAGATGCGAAGGCAAGCAGGGAAACCTGGTTGAAGATTCAGCTTCCGATCCGAAGTTCATCTACAACGACCTCTTCATCCGAGATCAGATCTCTGTCCTGTTGGCGCCTGTGAACAGTGATACGTCCAGCGCCGTACGGATAGGGGCCCTAGCGAAGTGGATTGATGATCGTGGCTGGGGTGTGCAACCAACCCCAGCTGAAACCAGGAACCTCATCAAGAAGGCTGATCTCTTTCACCTGCTGGTTTTGGCAGCATTCAAAACCGATAAGTTAGCGGAGGAGACTGTTGCCTGGTTCTACAACGCGTTGGATCGGCCGGATTCCTCGGCACGTGAGCCATTCGTAGGTGCCCATTTCAGGCCGCTGGGGATTCGCCTGGGTGATCTGGTCATCAATCCATGGTTTGATCGACCCTTGATCACATCGAGTGCATCCAGAGATCATCAACTGGAATCACGATTGGATGCTCAGCTGCAGGAGCTTAGACGTGAAATCGACCTTGGATGAAATGACAGCCACGAAACCACTACAAGATGGGTCGAGATGGAAAGCACCTCAACGTCGAAAACATGCCCATTCACTGGGCCATAGCGACACCGGAGCCCGGCAGGGATCAAAGAGCGAGGCTCCCAAGATGTAAGCCACTTTCCCAGGATGGGCACTGTCACTCAGTCATTCGTCCTGAAGGTCGGCAACACATCGCCAGAGAGAGCCTCACTGCCAACCATGCATGGACCCTTATGCCATAAAGCCAGCCCAGGTACATCGCAACAAGCTCCGTTAACCTTAACTTCCTTCACCATGAAAGATCGTCACTTCGCGAGGATTCTTTCCTCGATTTCACGGCACATCACCACAGCCCTGGTCAGCTTCGGCCTCCTCATCACCACGGTCTCATTCGTTCGAACTGCACATGCAGCGACTCTTGATGTAGGCCTGACGAGCTTTTTCACAAATACCGGTCGACAGGAAACACAAGTCGAGAATCTGAAGAAGTCCGGCTACGATATAGCCGTCCCTCTCAAGATGGAGGGCCTGAAGAATCTGGGTGATGGAGCCTTCCAGATTGCAGATCTGGATTTCTCTTCCTCTGCACCATCCATTCCCGGGACGGCTAGGCGGATTCCTGTTGAAGCCCCTCTTGCAGCGCCTGGAGACAGCTCTTTGCTTTATGCTGTCGTTGCTGGAATTCCTGATCAAGGCACCTGCCCCGTCTCGATCAAGGAGACAAAGATTGCCTTCTTCGACGACAAGCAAGAATCCAGTGATGCTGCCGCAGAGATTTCCAAGGCAGGCTATATTGTCTATGTCACAGCAAATGAAGACGTACAGAGTGAAGCCAAAGAAAGAATCGCGGCATTGAACTGTCAACCCAACGCCGAAGGCCTTATTGTCAATGGCAAGACGAGTTCTGTCAGTGTTGACTTTACAGATATCTGGCCGTTGCTGCCGGCAAATCTTCAAGGCGCTGCCAAAGCCGGTCCCTTTCAGTACGCACCATCTCCCAGCTCTGACGCCATCTATCTGGTGAATGGTCGCAAATTGTCGACCTGATCGCCCATCACCCATGGGGCGGCCAGCTGGGTCGCCCCTTTTTTTTAAGACCATACGAATCAACTTCCGAGCATGGATTCACCCAGCATTACAACGTTCCTGCCGCTCATCATTACCTTGAGCGTCGCCACCGAGCGATTGGTCGAAATTCTCAAGGGCCTGCCGCTCTTATCCTGGTTGAGCGAAAAGAAAACAAGTCCCAGCAAGGAGAAACTGAGAAAGACTCTGCTTCAGGTCCTTGCCGTCTTTGCTGGGATTGCCACCGCCTGGCTCTCCAGCAGTTACTATTCAGCGGATCTGGCCGAGGCCAATCGCTCCTTTCACGTGGTGGGCCTGGGATTGCTGGCCAGTGGTGGATCAGGCTTCTGGAATTCCATCTCAACCTATACCCTGAATCTCAAAGATCTTCAGAAAGAGCAGATGACATCGAAAGATCCTTGATGCCGTTTGGCATCAAACTGACCAACCTGGCCCAGCTGCCGCTCGGCCTGAGCTCACGGCACCTGGACGGGCCCTGCCGCATGGGTTCGGCGTCGTGGGCGCACCAGCAGGCCATCCTTCGGCGAGGGGCTGGGAATGACCATGAGTGTCAGGTCCTGATCCGGCGCCAGGGCAAGGCTCAACTGCTTGAGCAGCCCCACCGCCAGCAGCCGGATATCCAGCTCCGCCAGCGCCTTGCCCAGACAGACGCGCTCACCGCCTCCGTAGGGCAGCAGGGTCACCGGTTCGGCTCCCCCCAGATGCCGCTGGGGCCGGAAGGCGGCCAGATCCCCGGAGTCTGTGCCATGGCGATGGCTGGCGGTGATGCTCACCTGCACCACGCGATCGGCCGGCACCAGCACACCCGCCAGGGCGATGGGTTCCCGAGTGCGGCGAAAGAAGCCCCCCACCGGCGGGGTCAGCCGCATCACCTCCTTCACCACCGCATCCAGGCGCGGGGCGCGCAGGGCGTCGTAGGCGCTCACGGCGTCCCCCTCGGCAGGGGGCCAGGACAAACCGTCGAGTTCCTCCAACAGCCAGGCCAGTTCGGCGGGATGCTGCAGCAGGGTGAGCAGCAGACAACTGAGGGCGGAGGCGGTGGTTTCGTAGCCCGCGAACAGCAGCAGGAGCAACTGCTCCGCCACGTCGTCGTCGGCCAGGGGGAGGCCGGCTTCATCCAGGCCGCCGGCCAGGAGGTCGAGGCCGCCCGCAACGGGGGGGGCTCCGGAGGTCGAAGCGGCCTGGGCCTGGTGAAGCACGGAGCCGAGGCGCCGCAACAGGCGCTCCCGGGCCTGACGGGCGCGAGCGAAGGGACTGCCGGGCAGGGCGAGCGGGACGGAGAACAGGCCCCGGCACCAGATTTCAAAATCCTCGAACAGGGCGTCGCGATCGGCGCCATCGAGGCCGAGCACCGTGGTGGCGATCACGCCAAAGGCGAAGCGCCGCAACCGGGGCACCAGAGCCACGGGCGCTGACGCAGCCAGCAGCTCCTGGTTGAGGCCCTCCACCAACGCCACGATCGCCGGGCTGTAGCGCCTCAGGGCTGCGGAGGCGAACAGCTGGCCCACCACCCGACGGCGCGCCTTGTGGTAGGGACCGTTGCGGTTGGCCAGCGACAGCGGACCCAGCAGTTGCCTCACGCTGTCGGGCCACCAGCCCTCGACCGCATCACCCTGGGCGAACAGGTCGGCGATGGCCTGCCCACCGCGGATAAAGACGGTGCGCTGCCCCAGCAGGCTGGTTTCGTAGACATCGCCGTAACGCTCGAAGCGTGAGCGGGCGAAATCCGGATCGCGAAAAAAGGCGAGGGTTTCGAGCACCCCGCTCACCGCTGCTGTGCTGGGGACGGGTCGAAGGGTGGCAGGGTCGGGGAGCAAGCAGCGTCATCCGGGGCGGTCTCCAGGCTGGCAGCCAGTTGATCGCGGTGCGATGCCCCTGGGGCCAACCGCATCGGCCTACCGCAGCGGTGGCGGGTCGAAAGGGGGCCAGGGCTACCAGGGAGCGCAACGGGGTGACCAAGGAGATTGGCCAGAAACGCGAATCAGTGTGTATGCAATGGATGGAAACGATGATGCTCACGATGTCGTCATGTCTGATGCCGGTGATGCGTACCGATGCATGATCGCTGCACTTCATCTCTTAGCACCAGGGATCGGCAGTACGGTTGAGTAGCCCATCCCATGAGAGTTGCGATGAGAACCTTATTGATGTGTGTCCTGTCATTCTCCATGTTCATGACTTCCCTGTTGATCCCATCTCCAGTGATGGCGCTCACGAATTCAATGGCCCAACCGCTGACACTTCTTGGAGCAACAACAGAGAGCGTTCCCGCCTCAACACAGGAGACCGATAGCCAGCTTCAATCTGCCATAGGTTCTGTGACAGGTGAGGGCGGCCAAACGGAGAAGAAAGGAAACACAAAGGCGCGGGCCAAGGATGGCGAAAAGATCGATCAGATGACCCAAGGCCTGATGAAGGAGAACGGCGCCTGATTGGATTTGGCGTTCGAGCCGTGGGTCGGGAGCGGCTGAGTCGGCAACGGGGATCTCAGGCACCAGTGCTGCACCCTCCGAAGGATGGCCCGGCTGCTGGACGTACCGATCAGCGCCTTGGCCGGGTCGATGCGGCGCCAGGGACTGAACCGGCTGCCAAGCCTTGACCCCTGGCGCGACTCGCACAGCTGCAGGCATCAACGACATGGGGGGAAAGCACGGCTAACCTCTGTCGGGCCTCATCCACTTGGTCCCCCCCATTCCGCCCATCCGCATCACGCCATGAGCCCATTGACCCCTCTCAGCCAAACCCTGCTGAGCGCCAAGCGCCGTAAAGGCGTCAGCTTCGCCGAGCTGGAATCACTTCTCCAGCGCGATGAGGTCTGGATCGCCAGCTTGCTGTACGGACAGGCCACGGCCTCTCCAGAGGAGGCGGAGAAACTTCTGGCGGCCCTGGATCTGGATCCAAACCTGGCCAACGAGCTAACCATCCCGCCCGTGAAGGGTTGCCTGGATCCGGAGGTTCCGACCGACCCATTGATTTATCGCTTCTATGAAATCATGCAGGTGTACGGTCTTCCACTCAAGGATGTGATCCAGGAAAAGTTTGGTGATGGCATCATGAGCGCCATCGACTTCACCATGGAGGTGGACAAAGTGGAGGATCCAGCTGGCAACAGAGTCAAAGTCACCATGTGCGGAAAGTTTCTGCCCTACAAGAAGTGGTGATCAGAACCTCGTTGATACTGGTCTGACGCCGACGCAAGCGGGGCGCTTCCAATGAGAAGGCGTCCCACCGTTGGCCAGGCCTTCCTTGAAGGAGTGGAGCAAACCACGCACCCCTGCCACCGCATTCAAGGCCCTAGCCGGAGGCTTCCGCTTGCGGTAGGCGGCCATGGAGCGGGTCAGTAGCCCCAGAACGCTCCAGGAGATCGCCGCTGATCATGCGGTGCACCCGATCCAGGCGAGCCAGTTGAAGCTGCAGCAGCGGGACAGCACCAGCGACACGTTCACCCGCCGCAAGAAGACACAGGCCAAGGACGAATGCCAGACCAAGGAGGCTGAGCTGTACCAGCCGTACTGCTGCGCAGAAGCCTGGCGGCTACGGCAAGCTCCAGATGGAGCTGGACTGGCTGAAAAGAGTCTCAACGGCTCTGATGCCCGTGAACTGAGACAGCTGGTCGATCATGACCACCCCGAGCTCACGGTCAGCCGCCCATGGGAGCTGCTGGGCCTGCCTTGATCCTCGCTGGATCACCAGCTGGTGCCGGTGCGTCAATCCACGCTACGGATCACGGCCAGTATCGAGGCCTTCCACCTGGAGGATCCCACCACCGGCAGCCGTCGGCTGGTAAAGTGCCCGGTCAGAGACGGCATCCCGATCAGCCGGGACCGTATCTGAAACCTCATACGGCGCAAGGGATGACGGGGGATCTACCAGAAGCTGCGCACCACGGTGCCAAGCGAACCATCAGAGCGCTTTCCTGCCTGGTTGATGTCAGAGCCGTCACACCACTGTGGAAGGGCTTCCTGGACCTGGCGGCTTTTGCGGATCTGTTCTTCAGGCACTTGCTAAGCAGGAAGGTTTCCAACAGCCTTGAGCCGGAGTTCTGCCTGTAGGTCCTGGGGAGCGGCCGCAATCCCAGTATCTTCCACTCCGATCAAGGCAGCCAGTTCATCTCAATCGACTTCGTGGAGCGGCTGCCTACAGAAAGAATTCGGATCAGCTGGTCAGGCCGAAAGTGCTGTTACGACAACATCCTTGTCGAACGCCTGTGGCGGATTGTCAAGTAAGAGGAAGTGAATGTCAGAGCCTATGCGGATGGTCGGGATGCGGAAAGTCGGCCTGGCCCGCTTCCTCTGGAGGTACTGCCCTGCAAGGCCTGATCGCTCACTGGGAGGTAGAACTCCCTATGGGGTCCATCCTGAGACCACAACGGACCCATCACCCCCCCCCCCAGAGCTCACGATCAGTGCGTCCGCATTGGTAAAATGGATGCTAACCACCTCAGACTGCCATGAGCACTACCGGCAACAAGCTTTTTGATCTGCTCAACACTGATATCACCAAGTTATTGGCTCCAAAGGAAGATATCGTGTCAGGAAAGAAACGAATAGATCGAAGATTTGAGCGATATCATCCCCCAATCGGCTCCTCAAAGATTGAGTGCCAGTTAATTATCGACAATGGCTTCGACATAATGGCGGTCCTCTGGAATTTCAGCGAAGCAGGCGCGTGTTTTCAGTCCACCACTGATCCAAGGCCCTATCTGAACAGGAAAGTGGCCCTGAAGATAAACGGATCTGGACGCAACAAAACTCTTTGCACCGATGCCATCATTCGCTGGACCGACCAAATCACACCAAATCTTTTCTTCACCGGAGTCGCCCTTGACTGCAATCCCAGCTTGATCCGAGAGTCCTTTCTCTCCACCTACATCACCTAAATACTGGGGATGAACCCGAAGTCCTTTCTCTGATCAGTTTTGGTTTGCCTTAGCGGCAATCAGAACGATCAATGCTAAGGAGTCTTGATTTAGTCATCACGAATCCTGTTCCTCCCATCCTAGATTAATGATGTCAGGAGCCAGAACTTTCCAATAAACGTACCCACCTCAGGTGCTTCTGGCCAACGAAACAATCGTGCATTGGCCTCGGGTCAACCGGCACTGATGGCTACCCACCGAGGTCGGCTCAGTTCATTCCTGACCATCCACCCAGCATGGTCCGCCCCAACCACTCCCCCGAGTACGGAAAGTGTCTTCAGGTCTTCCCTTGAGTGGGGCGATGAGGAGGATGAAGAAGCGATCCGGGTTGTGTTGCGTGACCCTTCCCCCGAATAAGGGCCCAGGATCTGCTGGCCAGCTGGACAAGGGATAGCGATCGGGCTGGCGATTCTGGCCGACTGAGCAGCGGGAGCCTCCGAGCGGAGCCGATCAAGGGCACCGTGCTGTTGAGCGGTGATGGTGACACGATCAGGGTGCTGGATCAAGACCAACGGCGGATCACCGTGCGATTGACCTGCATCGATGCCCCTGAGATGGTGCAGGCTCCCTACGGATAGCAGCCGCGGCAGCCGCTCCAAGAGCTGGCGCAGGTCGGCTCCACAGTGACGCTGAAGGCCCAGAACCGCGGCCGCTAGGGCCGGACCGTGGCGGAGGTGTTCCCCCAGAATTGAACCAATGCGGGCGACGCCCTGGTACGGCAGGGCCATGCTTTCGCGTACCGGCCGTTGCTGAAGCAGTGCGATGCGTGGGCCCACCTCGATCGGGACGGTCTGGCCCAGAGATACCGCGTAGGGGCGTGGAGGTTCGACGGTGGCATCCAGTCCAGGCCGGCGGTGGTACTGCGCAAATGTCGGCTCATGGGAGCGGGCCCAGCAACGACTGCGGGAGGGGCACACTTACCTCTATGGCGACAGTGACGGAGAGGCTTGCGAGGCGTTGAGGTGAACGCCTCAGGGCGAAGCGGTGCCCTGGGCCTGATCTAGTTGGACCGCGAGGCCGCCCCTCAGCCGATTCGATGGGGAGACCTGGCCATGGTGATATCCCCCATCAACTGTGCATTACCCCCAGGAGCTGAGATGACGACCCAGCAGATCAATCCAGGCCCAGCTTTGTCTTCAGTTCGGGAGGGATGTTCTTGGCGTTCTTGAAGGCTGACTTGTCAGGCCATCTGGTTCCCGTATCCCACTGGATGGCCGCGAGGTCGGCCCCGCTGAGGGCGGCTCCTGTGAGGTCGGCTCCTCTGAGGTCGGCCGAACGGAGGTAGGCCCTGCTGAGGTTGGCCTTTCGGATGTCGGTACCTCTGAGGCGGGCCGATTTTAGGTTGGTCTTTCTCAGGTCGGCAAAGCTGAGGTTGGTTCCCTGATTCATGTTATGGCCTTCAAGGATCGGGAGATTTGTTTCTCTCAGGAATTGAAACAGCAAGTCCCTCCGCTCTTGCCTCTCACCCTTCAACTGGGCTAGGGCCGTAACGGCAAGCGCACGAGCAAGGCTATGCTCCCTAGAGCCAATTCGTTTGACTTCCTCCGCCACCTTCTTTTCCAAGAGTATCTCCTTCATCTCATTGATGTATTCACGGAGGACTGAGTCCTTCTGATTGTTCTCGGCGATCTGATTTTGTCGATCGTCGTTTAAGCGGCCTAGAAGCGAGCCGAGGATAAGGATCGTCAGCGGGACGGAGAGCTTGAGCGAAAACTCCATCCAATCCCAGCCGGTTTTATCAGACGCACCAAGCCGACGCAACAGGCGAGGGCGCCACCGCAGGAGCAATGGGCTCTCCAGCTCCTGCTGCGCGTCGGTCCAGTTCTGCTCGGCGGTGCACCAGGGGCGTAGTTCAGCAAGGCGGTGTGCTCGCGAACGGATCTCTGATTCTGTCGGTGGAGGGGTCGGCTCTGGTGGGCGCGGGCCCCACACCGGCCATCTCCAGGGAGGGAGTCGCCGCATGATCTTTGACCACTCGAAAAAGCATTCTTCACCTAAGGGTGCCAGGGAACAGCCCCAATGAACAGCCCGGTCGGATCACCGAAGCGGGACCGCCTAGCTGAGCAGTTCAGGGAAGTGCTGGAAGGGGTCCTGGCCTTGGCGGTGGAGCTGGAATAGCTTCCTGCGCGTAGATGCAGACCTGAAACCGCAGCGTCGAGGCTGCAGATCTGCATTAGATGAGGTACCTCAAGAGGTGCTAACCCTGTGGCCAACCCACACCTCAGCCCCCATGCCAACCACCTTCACCACCCTTCCCAAGCCGTTCGCCCTGCAGCTGGGCGAGCAACCCTGACCCGCCTCCGAGGCCGCCTTCGCCCTAGTAGAGATCGCCGCCGCTGCGAGTGATGACGCCGAGGGCCCCCTCGCTCAGTGGGCGTCACTCTGCGCGAGCTGCTCAGCCAGGCCGCGGCAACCGCCAATGAGTAGGCCGCAGCTACCGGGTCTCAGGGGTGAGCTGGAGCCCCAGCGGCTTGCGCACAGGCCCCAGAGCCAATCCCCATAAAGTCAATCGGGGCGACAGGATTCGAACCTGCGACCTAGTGCTCCCAAAGCACCCGCGCTACCAAGCTGCGCCACGCCCCGTTGGCAGCACCTTAGTCCATGATCCGGCGACCACCCCTCCAGTGACAGGATGTCAGGCCCCGAGAAGGGCTTGGGGCTGGCGCTGGTGGAGAGGCCTGAACGGCCACCTGATGCGATCGAGGTTGCTGGTGTACGCAGAAGGGCAGAGATCCAACAGGCTCAGGGAAGGATCCCCTTCGCTGCGCCGATGCGCTTCAGGCGTCCACGGATCGGGGCGCCAACAAAGCTCTGTCAAAGTATTGATCCAGGATCGTTCCTGGCAGCAGTGGGCCCTCGGTGAAAGCAAGGCCGAGAAGGGTCTGGTGATTCCAGATGTTCATCCACTGAACGCACGCAGATAGATAAACATTTCGGAACAGTCCGTAATCGCTGATATTGAGAAAGACCCGATCGCTGGGCTTCACCTCAAGGGATCCGCGACGGACGATGCAGGCTCCAGCTCTGCTGATGTCAGCCAACATCACGAAGCCCGTACCGCCTGAGGGCAGATGGATGCTGGCGGGAACGCCCGACGGCAGAACCTGACGAAGCGAACTGCGTCGATCGTTGCGCCGCAGTTGATAGTCGGAAACCTCCGGCGACATGGTCCCAGTGCCAGCCTTGCGCAATCAACCTTAACCGGCCGCCAATCCATCGTCAATGGCATGGTGTAAGCACAAATACATCATTGAGAACGGAATAAATCTGGGCAAAGAAATGGTTAAGTTTCCCCATGGGAATCGCGCCAAGGAGGGAGCGCTCGGGATCGCGATGGGCTGCCGCTTCCTTGAACGGAATCAGGCCGGGCGAGAAGCGAATGGAGAATGATGTCATCAACCTGACATTTCCAGAAGTCGACTTAGAATTAAGACAGCGAAAAGACAGTCATGGCAAGCATTCTAAACAGAAGCCCGATGTGTCAGACCAGGCCCCAGGACCGCAGGTGTTCTCTCCAGCGGCTTGCGGCCAGTGCGATAACCCTGCTGATTCCAGGCCTGTTGAGCATGGGCCTGATGCAACCAGCCACAGCGCAAGAGAGTAAGCGAGCAGTGAAGGTGGCCGCCGTCGACTTCATCCCCGCATGGGGTGATCTTGAGGGCAATATTCGTCGTCTGGCGCAAGCAGCTGAGCGCGTGGCGGCCCAGGGCGTGGATTATGCCGTGTTTCCTGAAACCGCGATCAGTGGTTACGACTTCACGGAACCTGCCCAATTGGCGCCCTATGTGGACACGATTCCCGGGCGTGCCACTGCGGCCTTGTTGCCGGTGCTCAAGCGCACCGGACTCATCATGAGCGTCGGCATTGCCGAGAGGGATGCGATCACGGGCATCTTCTACAACACCGCTGTGCTGATGGGCCCCGGGGGCATCATCGGCAAGTACCGCAAGAACGGACTGAATGGCCAGGACGTACAGCTGTTCGGTCCAGGCGACACCGATGTCGGTGTCTTTGAGACACCGATCGGGCGCATAGCCCTGATCATTTGCTATGACGACACCTACTGGCAATACGACCGGCTGGCCGCCCTGAGAGGGGCTCAGATCATTGCCTGGCACTCGGTTTCCGATCGTGTGATGCCCGGCACCCCGCCGACGATGGCTCGCCTCAACCACTCCACCGTGGCCAGTGTTCAACACATGAGTGCGCTCAATGGCGTCTTCGTGGTTGGTGCCACCCGCAGCGGCATTGAGCGCAACCCGATCACCGGCAGCCAGCTCTACTACAACGGTGGCTCCAGCATCTGGTCGCCCCTTGGGCACAAGCTGGTCCAGGCGCCCGTGGTGCCTCCCGAGACGCTCCCCCCCGGGCTCCATGGATGGATCACGACCACCATCATTCCCGCCGAGGCTGATGCCGTTCGACAGCGGCGATTGGCGGCCCGTCGCCCCTCGCTCTACAACCCGTTGCTGGCGCTGCGCCGCGCCTCCAGTGATTCCAACGCAACGGTCGGGAAACGCCCTGTGCCGTTGGCCGCCGCCCAGTGGCTCGACAGTTCCTCCCAACTGGGCCGCAGCCAGCCCCGCACCAATGAGCTGATGGTGCTCCCTGAGCTCTCGGGGCTGCCGTCGGGTCTTGGGGCCGAAGCGATCAGGGCCCGGGCGGAGCGTCGCGGCGGGGCCTTCGAGCAACTCCTGGCGGACCGCGCCAAAGCCGGAGCGGGCTACCTGGTGGGCAGTTATCCCGAACGGGAGGGATCGAAGCTGTTCCATACCGTGGCCCTGGCCGGCCCCCGCGGCACGATCCTTGGCCGCTATCGCGCCACCCACCTCAGCGATTCAGAGCTGGCCTGGGCCAGCCCCGGGGACGCCCCGCTTGTGGTTCCCACACCGCTGGGCCGCATCGGGCTTGTCACGGTGGGGGATCTTGCCGTGCCGGAGCTGGTTGGCCTCTACCAGACCCTGCGCACTGACGTGCTGGCCGCTCCAGCGGGCGAACCCTCTGCGCTCAAGGTGGAGATCGACCCACGCCTGTACGCGGTGAGTGATCCGCCGACGGGCCGCGCCGATCTGCATCCCTACCTGGCCGCCAAGCTGGGCCAGTTCTGGGTGGTCAGCGGCGGCAGGCGGGTCGGCAGCGCCACAGCCGCAGGGATCTACGGACCTGAGCCGGTGGTGTTCACACCCACGCTCACGGCGGCCGCGGGAGCTGATGCGGTGCGCCATCGCACGGTGGTGCCGGCGCCTGGCACCTGGATCAACCAACGGCTGCTGATCATTGGTCAGCGCAACGACCTCTACCGCCCTTTGGTCCTGGATCCTCAGAACAGCTGTTTCCAGAAGTGGACGCAAGCCGGCCACGGAATCGTGAGCTGCCCATAAGGGTGGACATGGCCCACAGCCCGGGGGCTTGGGCCAGCCCCTCATCCCCAGCGCCGCCGCCGGCTCACCGCCACGCTGCCATCGAAGCCGGGAACCGGCACCTGGCACTTACTGACCTCCACCGCCAGGGGGATCGGCCCGTAGCAATCCTCCAGCGCATCGAGGATCCGCTCGCTGTAGTGCTCCAGGGTCTGGCAGCGGAGGGTGCGCGCCTGCTCCTGCAGCGCCGTGATGCCGCGGCCGTAATCGAAGCCCTGGCTCAGGTCATCGCTGCGGGCCACGGCCCCCAGGTCGACCCCCAGGGAGAAGGTCAGCTCGAACCACTGGCCGTGGCGCCGCTCCTGCTCGTAGACCCCCACGTGGGCCCAGAGCCGCAGCCCGCGGACATGGATCGCCTCGGTCACAGGGGCAGGGGGCGGTGGCTGAAGCTCCGCGTCCCGTCGGCATAGTCGGCGGCGATGTGGCCCTCGCCCCGCAGCCGGTAGCGGTAGGTGACCAGCCCCTCGAGCCCCACCGGCCCCCGCGGCGGCAGGGTCTGGGTGCTGATGCCCACCTCGGCGCCGAAGCCGTAGCGGTTGCCGTCGGCGAAGCGGGTGGAGCAGTTGAGGAACACCCCGGCGCTGTCCACCGCCCGCAGGAACCGGTCGGCGGCCACCGGATCGGTGCTGGCGATCGCATCGGTGTGGCGGGAGCCGTGGCGGCGGATGTGCTCCAGGGCCGCCTCCAGGTCCTCCACCACCTTCACATTCAGGATCAGCTCCGAGTACTCCGTGTCCCAGGCACCGGCCCCGGCGGCCTGGGACACCCCCAGGCCGCAGGCGCCAGCATCGCCGCGCAGCTCCACCCCCGCCGCAGCGAAGGCCGGCAGCGCCTCGCCCAGGAAGGCCGGGGCGATGGCCTGATGCACCAGCAGGGTCTCGATGGCGTTGCAGGCCGCCGGGTACTGGGTCTTGCTGTCGAGGGCGATGCGCAGGGCCAGGGCCGGGTCGGCGGCCCGATCCACGTACAGGTGGCAGATGCCGTCGGCGTGGCCCAGCACGGGGATGCGGGTGTTGTCCTGGATGAAGCGCACCAGGGCATTCGACCCCCTGGGGATGATCAGATCCACCAGGCCATCAAGCCGCAGCAGCCCCAGGCTCTCCTCGCGGCTGTTGAGCAGCTCCAGGCAACCGGGGTCGACGGCGCTGCCGGCCAGGCCCCGCTGCAGGGCCGCCACGATCGCCTGGCAGCTGCGGCTGGCCTCCCGTCCCCCCTTGAGCAGGGCGCCGTTGCCGGAGCGGATCGCCAGCGAAGCGATCTGCATCACCGCATCGGGCCGGGCCTCGAAGATCACCCCCAGCACCCCCAGGGGCACGCTCAGCCGCTCCAGCACCAGCCCGTCATCGAGCTCGGTGTGCAGCTGGCGCCGGCCCACCGGATCCTCCAGGGCGGCCACCTGGCGCACCCCGGCGATGGCGCCCGCCAGCTTGGGGCCATCCAGTTTGAGGCGGGCCACCAGGGCCGGCGCCAGCCCCTCGGCCGTCGCCGCGGCCAGGTCGGCCCGGTTGGCTTCCAGGATCCCTTCGCTGGCCGCTTCGAGGGCGTCGGCCATCGCCGCGACGGCGCCGGTGCGTTCGGCGTCGCTGGTCTGGCCCAGGGCCATGGCGGCCCGGCGCACCGCCGCCGCCCGCTGCAGCAGCTGGGGGTCGGGCTCCGGCACGACGCTGACAGGAGAAGAGATGGTCTGGCTCATGGCCCCCATCATCCCAAGCGGTCCAGGGCCAGCCGCACCGCCCCCAGCCGGCCGGCACCGTTGCCCAGCTCGCAGCGGCGGATCGCCAGCCCCTCGCGGCTCACCGCCAGCACCCGCTCCTCCACCTCCCGCCAGACCGCCGGCAGGAAGTGGTGGCTGGCGGCGCTGAGGCCGCCGCCGATCAACACCAGCTCCGGGGTGAGCACGTAGAGCAGGGAGCTCAGCCCCACCCCCAGGGGGCGTCCATAGGCCTCCCACACCGCCAGGGCTTCGGTGTCGCCGGCGTCGGCGCGGCGGCAGAGCTCGCGCGGATCCAGCGGGCTGAGGCGGGCCAGGCCGCCGAGGCTGCAGAACTGCTCCAGGGAGCCCCGGTTGCCGCTGCGGCAGGGGGGGCCCTCAGGATCCACGCCGATCAGCCCAGGCTCAGCAGCCGCGCCGCCGTGGCCGGTGAACAGCCGGCCCTCCAGCATCACCGCCCCGCCCACGCCGGTGCCCAGGGTGAGCAGCAGCACGTCGCCCACGCCCCGGGCCGCCCCCAGCCAGGCCTCACCGAGCAGGGCGCCGTTGGCATCGTTGCCCATGATCACCCGCCGCTCCAGCCGGGCTTCGAGCCAGGCGGCCAGGGGCACATCCCGCCAACCCGGCAGGTTAATGGAGATCCGCGCCACCCGGCCGGCCGCGTCGCAGGGTCCCGGCAGGCCGATGCCCACCCGGTCGGCGAGGCGGTCGGGGTCGATCGCCTCGACCGCCTCGGCCAGGGCCATGCAGACCGCCCCCGGCACCGCTGGCTGGGGCGTGGGCACCTCGGCCTCGGCGAGCACGCTGCCCTGCGGGTCGCAGCGGGCCAGCTTGATGGCCGTGCCGCCCAGATCGATGCCGATCAGCTGGGCCTCACCGGGAGGTCGTTCGCGGGACGACGCCATCGCCGCACCCTACCCAGCGGAGCACCCGCCGGCCCTCAGAAGCGCAGGAACACCTGCAGCAGCGACTGCCAGGCCCCTTCGGTGTCGACGGAGGTCTGCAGGTTGAAGGTGTCGGACGCCTTGTAGGTGAGGGTCACCTGGGGGGGCACATCGGAGCGGTTCGGAGCCGCCAGCACCGACATGCTGAAGCGGTTGGTGATGTCCACACCCATCTCGGCGCCGAGCACCAGCTGGGGCGGCACCCGCCGCCGGGTCGTGCCTTCCTGCTGGGTGTCGATCGCCTGGTTCACGTAGGTGGGATAGAGGGCCAGGCTCACCCGCTGGCCGAAGGCGTCGCTGAGCGACGACAGCAGCGGCGACAGCAGGGTCTGGCCCACCACCGTGGCCAGGGCGGCGCCGGCCCCGCCACCGCTCAGGCCCGCCAGGGAGTTGCCGCCGATCAGGGCCACCAGCCGCTCCTGCGGCAGGGGCGGGCTGCTGCGCAGCTTGAGGTTTTCGGCGATGCGGTCGGCCGGACCGCTCACCGACACCACCACCAGGATCAGGTTCAGCTGGTTCAGGGCCGAGAGGCCGGCCTGGTTGGGGGCGTTCTGCACCGAGGGGCCCAGGTCGCCCACCCCGGACGGGGAGAGCACGCTGAGACTGTCGGAGATGCGGGTGCGCAGGGCGATGTCGAGATAGGGCACCAGCCCCAGGGAGGGGGTGAAGATCGCCACGTTGGGGGCATCGGGGTCGAGGCTGAAGCTGGTGGTGAACAGGTTCAGCCGTCCCCCCAGCAGCCGCACCACCCCGGAGGCCCGCAAGGAGGGATCGAGGCGGCCATTGATGCGCAGGCGGCCGGCCGTGGTGAAGTTGGCGATGTTGGGAATCACCACCCGCAGGTTCGGCCCCAGCCGCAGGGTCAGGTCCTCGAAGGCCAGGTAGGGGAAGCGGGGGACAGAGGAGCGCAGGGCTTCCGCGGTGGTGGACTCCACATCGGGGCCCAGCAGCACCAAGGGCTGCTGGAAGTTCCACTTCGACTCCAGCAACTCGGGCATGGTGCGCGGCTTGACCGGCTGGTCGGACACCGGCGCGCTCGCCGCCAGCTGGCCCGGCTGGACGTTGATGGTGCCGCGGCTGATCGCCACGTCGCCGCCGAGAACGGGGGCCAGCAGGCTGCCGCTCAGATGCAGCTGGCCATCGCCCACCGCCGCCAGGCGCGGCACCTTGAAGGGCACCTGCTCCAGCTTCACCTGCAGGGTCCGCTCCTGGTCCAGGGGCCGGAACAGCCCCAGGCGGCCCTCGCCGCCCACCAGACCCTGCGGCCCCACCCGGGCCCGGAACTCCTGCACCACCAGCTGCTCGAAGTCGAACAGGATCGTGGCGTCGACCTCCCGCACCTCCTGGCCGATGAAGCGGCAGCGGAGCTCCCGCAGCCGCAGGAAGCCGTTGGCGATCGGGTCATCGAGGCTGCCGCGCACCAGCAGCTGCAGGTCGGCGCCGCCCTCCTGCCACTCGAAGGCCTGACCCCCCAGACGGGTGAGGAAGCGCAGGCCATCGCCCCGGGTGGCCAGGCGCAGCTCCAGCCCCTGCTGGGAGGCCACCAGCGGGATGGTGCCCGCCAGGTCGACGCTGCGGGAGGCCCCCTCCGCCCGCAGGGCCAGATCCAGACCGAGGCCCTCGGCCTTCAGCTCCACCCGCCCCCGCTCCAGCTCCAGCGCCTGCTCGCCGAGGCGCCCCTCCACCAGCGCCAGGTCGAGGCTGAGCTCGGGGCGGGGGCCCCCCAGCCGGTAGCGCCCTTTGGCGGCCAGGCTGCCGCGCAGGTTGTCCGGCAGCGGGGTGAGCAGGGCCAGCAGGGAGAGGGGCAGGTCGGCGAGGCTGAAGCGGCCGCTGCCGCCGCTGAGCGGCCCCTCCAGCCGCACTTCGAACGGCCGGCCGGCGAGGGCCTCGGCCCGGTCGCCCTGGTTGAGCCAGAGGTGGCCGGTGGCCTTGAGGTCGGCCCTGGTGCGGGCGAAGTCCGGGCCGCTGAGCAGCAGATCGGCATCGATGCGGGCCTGCAGCCGCTCCAGCCGTTCCGCCCGGCTGGCCCGGCTGGCCGCCTGCTCCCGGGCGACGACGCGCTCCTCGGCCCGGGCCAGGGCCAGCAGCTGGTCAGTGACCGTGCCGGCCATGGTGTCGATCGCCAGGCTGCCCAGGTCACTGGCCCGTCCGCGGGCCGGGGCCGGCGCCCCGCGCCAGATCGGCCAGGCGCCGGAGAACTGGCGGAACAGCAGGGTGGAGAGCTGGCGCGCTTCAAAACGGGCCCGGAACGGGCCCCGCCAGCGCCCGGACACCGTGGCGGCGATCGTGCCCTCGCCCAGGGGCTCGATCACGCCCTTGACCTGGTAACGGCGGTCGTCGTACTGGACGTCGGCCTGGATGCGCCGTCCCCCCACCCCCAGGAACTCGGGCGACAGCAGCTCCACCCGGCCGTCGAAACCGAGCGGCTGCAGCCCCAGGCGGCCGCTGCCGCTGAGGTCCCCCTGCAGGGGCCGCAGACGCCGCTGCGGGCCGGTGGCCACCGACAGGCCCCGCAAGGGGAAGGCACGGGCCAGCCAGCGGTAGTTCGCCGGGCGGCCCTCCAGGCTCAGCACACCGCCGTCCCGTTCGATGGCGGCGCGGACCGGCTGCCAGCGGCGGTCGAGCAGGGCCGTGAGGCGTCCGTCCGACGTGGGCGCCACCAGGGCCAGATCCAGGGAGCGGTCCTTCAGGCGGCCGCGCCAGGTTTCCCGCAGCAGCAGGGGGCCGGCGCCGGGCTGCTGCAGCCGCAGCTGCAGGTCGGGACGCAGCTCCGCCAGCGGACCGGCGATCGTGCCCTCCGCATCCAGATGGCCCTGGAGCGTGGTGCCCAGCAGCGGGTCGAGGCGGGCCAGGGGGTAGTTGCGCAGATCCACCCGGGCCTGCAGCGGACCGGCCACCAGGCCCTTGCCCGCCTGGAACGACAGGGGCAGCCGGGCCGTGGCCGCGAGGCGGTCGGCACGGAAGCGCTCCAGCCGCAGCAGCCGGTCGCTCCACACCAGCGCCGCCTGCCAGGGCCCCAGGAGCGGCTGGGAGGCCTGGCCCGTCTCCAGCTGCAGGCGCGGCGCCGTCAGCCGGCCGTCCACCCGCAGACGACCCGCCAGGGACTGCCGCGCCCAGACCGGCAGGCGGGAGGCGGCGGCAAAGTCGTCGGGATCGAGGAGCCAGCGGGCCTCCAGGGCCAGGGAGCGGCCGACACTGCCGCTGGCCCGCACGCTCGAGCCCCCCAGCCGGCCATCGAGCCGGGTGAGGCGCAGCAGGCCCTGTCCCCAGCTCCCCTGGAGATCGGCCTTGAGGGGCTGGCGGCCGAGCGGATGGCGCGGCGGCGGCTGGGCTTCCAGCTGCAGGGCCAGGCGGCGATCTGCGTCGGCCCTGGCCGTCAGGCGGCCGCCCCAGGGGCCGAACCGCCAGGCGCTGGCGGGCAGGATCAGGGCCCGGTCCCGGCAGCCCAGGGGCAGTCGCTCGGCCGTCAGCGGCGTGGCGCCGGCTCCCAGCTTCCAGCGCACGCTCCGCAGCTCCAGGCCCCCCTCGCAGCGGGCCAGGCCCCGCTGGATCCGCAGCCCCACCCGTCCATCGGCCACCCCGGCGAGGCTGCCCCCGGCCCGATCGCCCGCCGGCAGCAGCGGCCGCAGCAGGGCCAGCGGCAGGCGGCGGGCCGTCAGCCGGCCCTGCCACTGCTGCTTCTGCCACTGGCCCTCACCGTCCAGCCGCAGCGAGCCGCCGCCCTGGCCGGCGGGGGGCGCCAGGCGCAGGGCCAGGTCGATCTCGCGGCGGTGCAGGCGCAGGGCCACCTGGCCGGCGAGCTTCAGGTCAAGGGGCAGGGCCGTGGCTCCGGCGCCCCGGACCCGCAGGTCGGCGGGCTGGAGCAGGCCCAGGGTCAGGTCGATCCGCGGCGGCTCACGCCCCGGGGGAACGGAGCCCAGCACCCAGAACTGGCCGGTGGCGTTGCGACGCAGCTCGGCCCGGGCCCGCTCCAGGCCCACATCCAGCACCAGCCCGCGCAGCCCCAGGCTGGCCAGCGGGTCGAGGCGCACGCGCACGCCCTCCACCGCGACGTTGGAGGCGTCCCTGGTACCGGGCAGAAAGCGGCTGGGGCCGATCCAGAGACCGTCGGGCTTCAGGCCCCGGTAGGGGCCCAGGACCAGGGGACGGCCCATGGCCGTGCCGATCTGACGCTCCAGGGTGGGCCGGAATCGGCCGTAGAGGCCGGCGACGATGCGATCGAACCAGAAGACCCCGACCCCCAGGCCGGCCCCCAGGAAACCGACGACCAGAAGCCCCTTCCACACACGCCGGCGGGCAGGCCAGGGCCGACTGTCAGGCTTCCATCGCATCCACCGGGGTCGGTCGCCGTCCATGGGCGGCCGCAATATAGGGGGCTTGTCACGCCTTCCCCAGCCCCATGGCCGCTGATCCGATCCTGCTCGTGGCCGGTACCTGGCTGGGTGCCGCCAGCGGGGTGCTGGCGGTGCTCACCATCGCCGGATTCATCGCCCGCTGGGGCATCCGCTTCCGCCTGGTGGGGATCACCAGCTTCACGGCCCTGCTGTCGCTCTCCTGCCTCGCCTTCGCCGTCAGCTACAACCCCCGGGTGAGCGTGCCGGGGGCGGCCCAGGTGCCGGTCGTGTTCGACAACGGCACGGATCTGGTCATCGCCGCCGCCCCGGCGAGCCTCGAGGCCGATGCGGTGGCTCCCACCCTCGAGCAGGTGGCCCTCAACCTGCGTGGGGGCGGCCGCGGCAGCGGCGGCGAGGTGCGGGTGCGGCTGCGGCGGGTCGAGGCCGTCGAGCCGGGGCTCGCCCGGCCCGTGGTGCTGGCGGAAACCACCCGGGATCTGGCGGCCCGCAGCCCCGGCGACGCCTCCTGACCCCCGGTGGCCCACCCCTTCCGGCCAGCGGCCCACCTGAGGCGGGAGGAGCAGCGCCTGCGCCGGGCGGGCATCGAGAGCTGGGACGAGCTGGCGGGCCTGGATGACGCCCGCCTGCGCGATCTGGCCGCCTCCGGCGAGGCCAGCGAAGCCCGCCTGATCCGCCTGCGTGGCCAGGCCCGGCTGGTCAGCGCGGTGGGGCTGGCGCCGGAGGAGGCGGCCCTGCTGCTCCATGGGGGCATCGCCAGCCCCGCCGGACTCGCCGCCGCCGATCCCCAGCAGCTGCTGCTGCAGCTGGGGCGGCTGCAGCGGCGTCTCACCGGCTCGGCCGTCCCCCCGGTCGACCTGCCCCTCGTCCTGGCCTGGATCCGCCGGGCCCGGCAGGCCTCCGGTCGCTCCCCGAACTGACCCTCCACTCCTGCGCTGCCCTGGCACGGGTGACTGGAATGGGGGAAACGGACGGAGGCAGTGATGCCCCGAACAACCCGCCTTTCTCCCCCCAGAGCCACGAACCACCCCCTTCGCGACGACCGCCGCCACCCCCTGAGCACCCGGCTTGGCACCTGCTTCTCCGCCCTTCTCTGCGCCGCCTGTCTGGGCGCCGTGGCGGTGCCCACGGCGCGGGCGCAGTCGGCGCTGCTGGAATCGGTGAAGCAGAACCCGGCCCTGGCCCAGAGCCTCTGCCAGCAGTTCCAGCAGCTGAACGCCCAGGGCGTCTCGGCCACCTCCAAGGCGTCGATCGCCAGCCTGGCCAGCAGCCGCGGCCTGAGCCCCATGGATGCGGAGGTGCTGGCCACCTACGTGATCGGCCTGCACTGCTCCACGGTGTTCTGATCTCCGTGGTCCGGACCCGGGACGCCACCTTGCTGCTGGCGGATGGGGTCCGGCTGGTGAGCCGCGTCTGGCATCCCGACGGGGAGGGCCCCTGGCCGGTGCTGGTCATGCGCCAGCCCTACGGGCGGGCCATCGCCTCCACCGTCACCTACGCCCACCCCAGCTGGTACGCGGACCACGGGTTTCTGGTGGTGGTGCAGGACGTGCGGGGCCGAGGCGGATCGGAGGGCGCCTTCGGCGGCTTCGCCCAGGAGGCCGCCGATGGGGCCGCCACGATCCGCTGGGCCAGGGCCCTTGAGGGCAGCAACGGCCGGGTCGGCACCTACGGCTTCTCCTACCAGGGACTGACCCAGCTGCTCAACACGGGTGACAAGGCCAACGGCGGAGCGAGCGAGGACGACCCGGCCCTGCCGGACTGCCTCGCCCCCGCCATGTGCGGCCTCGACGAGCGCCTCCACTGGGCCAGCGAGGGGGGAGCCCACTGGTGGGCCCTGGGCCTGGGCTGGGCCCTGCAGCTGGCGGCGGAGGGCTGCCGGCGCCGCGGTGACGGGGCCGGCTGGCGCGAGATCCGCCGCAGCCTCCAGCACGGCGACGTCACCGAGGAGGGGCTGGCCCTGCTGGAACGCCACGACCCCGGCGGCATGGGCCTGGGCTGGCTGCGGCGCGACCCCGCCACTCCGGAGGGCTGGACGGTCCACCCCGTGGCGGCGGCCCTGCTGCGGCGCCCCCTGCTGCTCATCGGCGGCTGGCACGATCCCCATCTGAGGGGGGTGCTCGACCTCTGGCAGCGGGCGCGGAGCGCCGGAGGCGACCCCCGGCTGGTCATCGGTGCCTGGAGCCATCTCGACTGGCGCGGGGGCATCGACCGCGAACTGGTGGCCTTCTTCCGCCGCCATCTGCAGGATCCGCCGCCCCGCCAGGACCCCGAGGTGGCCGCCGCTTCCGGGGCCGCCGCCCCTGCCCCGATCCGACTCCAGTGCGCCGCCACGGCCACCTGGAAGCGACTGAGTCCCGCGGCGGCCGCCAGTCCCGCGGCGCTGGCGGCCGCCGGCTGGTCGCTCCACTCCGGAGGCCTGGCGGCGATCCGCTGCGATGAGGGTGAACTGCGGCCCCTGGCGGCGGCGGGCCCGGCGGCTGACGGCTCGGCTGGCGACCCAGCGGGCAGCAACGTCGTGATCGTCCACGACCCCTGGCGGCCGGTGCCGGGCCGGGGCGGCCACCTGGGCCCCGACCCCGGACCGGTGGAGCGGGCCGATCTCGACCGTCGCGGCGACGTGGCCTGCTTCAGCACCGCCCCGCTGCAGGAGGCCCTCTGGCTGCTGGGAACCTTCCGCCTGCGGTTGCGGGTGAGCGCCGACCAGCCCAGCTTCGACCTCTGCGCCGCCCTCTCGGAGGTGTCTCCGGACGGGGGCTCCGTGCGCCAGCTGAGCACCGGCCTGGCCCGCTTCGGGCCCACGACGGCGGTGGCCGGTGACGGGTCCCGCACCCTGGCCCTGCAGCCCCTGGCGACGCTGGTGCAGGCCGGCCAGCGGCTGCGGCTGTCCCTGGCGGCGGCGGCCTGGCCCCAGATCGCCGTCAACCCCGGCGACGGCAGCCTGCCGGCGGGGGGCAGCGGCAGCGGACACCGGGTGATCAGCCTGACCCTGGATCTGGCGGGCGCCCACCTGGGCCTGGAGCCCCTGATTCGGGCAAACTGAGCCGACCCGAACCCCGCCGCCCATGCCGCGCCCCCAACCGCGCCGAGCCCTGATCGGCCTGCTGCTGCTGCTGGGCAGCCAGGCCCTGCTGGCACCGCGCGGAGCGTGGGCCCAGGCCGCCCCGACGCCGGCCACCAGCGGCCAGCCCAGTGCGGCCCTGAGCGAAGCCCAGGCACGGGCGGCGGCCGAGCGGATCCTGACCACGATCCGCAACGGGGACGCCCAGGCCCGTTTCGAGCAGTTCTCCCCGGCCCTGCAGAGCGTCAGCAGTCCCCGCATGGTGGCCGCCACCATGAAGACCCAACCGAAGCTGCTGCGCTGGGCCATCCGCAGCATCCAGCCCGGCTACGACTCAAGCACGGTCGAGGCCACCCTCTTCACCAGCGCCGGAGAGCGCGACCTGCTGATGGTGATCGACGGCCAGGGCCGGATCGATGGCTATCACTTCAACGTCACCGACCAGCCCGCCGAGAAGGTGGTGCGTGACTTCATCACCGCCCTCGCCAGCGGCCACTTCATCTCCGCCAGCAGCTTCCTGTCGCCGCTGCTGCAGGAGCAGATCCCCCAGGGCCAGCTGCAGCAGAAATGGCTCAACCTGCAGCGCATCACCGGCAATTTCGTCCGGGTGAAGCGCATCAACCGGGCCGAGAGTACGCCGGAGATGCGTCTGGTGATCGTCAACACCGAGTTCAACCGCCTCACCGACAACCTCTTCGTCACCCTGGATTCCGAGAACCGGATCATCGGCGTGGATTTCCCCACCGATCCGGCTCCTCCGTCGCCGCCGCGCTGAGCTGGCCCTCCCACCGACGTAAGCTCCCGGCGCATGCACGCCCCCTCTTCCATGGCCCTGCCCAGCCTCGAATGGATGGTTGAGGATGCCCGCCGGCTGGCGGAATGCCGCCACGACCATCCCTTCTCCGTGCTCGGGCCCCAGCCCCTCGATGACAGCGGCTGGGTGGTGCGGGTGTGGATGCCGGACGCCCACACGGTGGAACTTCTCCACGGCGGCGAACGGCTGGCCATGGCCAACCCGCACCACCCCTGGATCTTCGAGGCCCGCCTCGACGCCGATCCCGGCTGCGGGTATCGCGTCCATGTGAACCGCGGCGGCATTGACCACGAACAGCACGATCCCTGGGCCTTCCGCCACGAGTGGATGGGGGAACTGGACCGCCACCTGTTCGCCGAGGGGAATCACCACCACATCTGGCGGCGCATGGGCGCCCATGTCATCGAGCGCGACGGCGTCGCCGGGGTGCAGTTCTGTCTGTGGGCTCCCAATGCCCGCAGCGTCGCCCTGCTGGGTGATTTCAACGGCTGGGACGGCCGCCATCACCCCATGCAGCAGCGCCTCGGGGGGATCTGGGAGCTGTTCATCCCCGGCCTGGGCGCCGGCCAGATCTACAAGTACGAGGTGCGGGCCCAGAACGGCCACTGCTATCAGAAGGCCGACCCCTACGGCTTCCGCCACGAGGTCCGGCCGAACACCGGTTCGGTGGTGGCCGAACTGGGCCGTTACCAGTGGAACGACGGCACCTGGATGGAGGAGCGGGATGGCCGGGATCCCCTGCCCCATCCCATCGCGGTGTACGAGATGCACCTGGGCAGCTGGATGCATGCCGCCGCCGACCAGCCCTTCATCGAAGCCGACGGCAGCCCCCGGCCCCCGGTGCCCGCGGCCGATCTGAAGCCGGGCGCCCGGCTGATGACCTATCCGGAACTGGCCGACAAGGTCATCCCCTACGTGAAGGCCCGCGGCTTCACCCACATCGAGCTGATGCCGGTCTCCGAGCATCCGTTCGACGGCTCCTGGGGCTATCAGGTCACCGGCTGGTACGCACCCACCAGTCGCTTCGGCAGCCCGGACGAGTTCCGGGCCTTCGTCGACGGCTGCCACGCCGAAGGCATCGGCGTGATCCTCGACTGGGTGCCCGGCCACTTCCCCAAGGACAGCCACGGTCTGGCCTTCTTCGATGGCGCCCACCTCTACGAGCATGCCGATCCCCGCATCGGCGAGCACAAGGAGTGGGGAACGCTGATCTTCAACTACAGCCGCAACGAGGTGCGCAACTTCCTCGTCGCCAACCTCATCTACTGGTTCGAGGAGTTCCACATCGACGGCATCCGCGTCGATGCCGTGGCCTCGATGCTCTACCGCGACTACCTGCGTCCGGACGGGCAATGGCTGCCCAACGAGCAAGGCGGACGGGAAAACCTGGAGGCGGTGCGCTTCCTGCAGCAGGCCAACCACGTGCTGTTCCAGCACTTCCCCGGCGCCCTGTCGATCGCCGAGGAATCCACCACCTGGCCGATGGTGACCCAGCCCACCGACATGGGCGGCCTGGGGTTCAACCTCAAGTGGAACATGGGCTGGATGCACGACATGCTCGATTACTTCGAGCTGGATCCCTGGTTCCGCCAGTTCCACCAGAACCACGTCACCTTCTCGATCTGGTACGCCTTCACCGAGAACTTCATGCTGGCCCTGAGCCACGATGAAGTGGTGCACGGCAAGAGCAACCTGCTCCACAAGATGCCGGGTGACGACTGGCAGAAGTTCGCCAACGTGCGTGCCCTGCTCGCCTACATGTGGACCCACCCGGGCAAGAAGACGATCTTCATGGGGATGGAGTTCGGCCAGCGGGCCGAATGGAACGTCTGGGGCGATCTGCAGTGGGAGCTGCTCCAGTACGAGGCCCACCGGGGCCTGCTCAACCTGGTGGACGACCTCAACGTCTTCTACAAATCGGAGCCGGCCCTCTGGGGGGACGACTTCGATCAGTACGGCTTCCAGTGGATCGACTGCAACGACAACCGCCATTCGGTGATCAGCTTCATGCGCCGCGACAGCGGCAGCGGCCGCTGGGTGGTGGTGGTGGCCAACTTCACGCCGCAGAGCCATTCCCACTACCGGGTGGGCGTCCCCCTGGAGGGCTTCTACGCGGAGGTCTTCAACACCGACAGCAGCCGCTACGGCGGCAGCAACCTCGGCAACCTGGGCGGCCGCTTCACCGATGCCTGGGCCATCCACGACTACGAGAACTCCCTGGAGCTCTGCCTGCCGCCCCTGAGCGTGGTGGTGTTCCGTCTCGACGAGTCCCGCAGCCTGCAGCGGCCGGCCATCGGCGAGGGCTGAGGGCTCCGGCGGCGCCCATGCCACGACTGGTGACAGGAGCGGCCGGAGGCCGGGGGTGCTCGGTTAGGTTTCGCCGTTGACCTTCCGACCGGCCCCATGACCGAATCCGCCCCCCTGCTGCTGCGCGCCGCCCGAGGTGAGCAGGTGGAGCGGCCTCCGGTCTGGATGATGCGCCAGGCGGGCCGGTACATGAAGGTGTACCGCGACCTGCGTGACCGCCATCCCGGATTCCGCGAGCGCTCCGAGAACCCCGATCTCTCCTACGAGATCTCGATGCAGCCCTTCCACGCCTTCCGTCCCGACGGCGTGATCCTCTTCTCCGACATCCTCACGCCCCTGCCGGGCATGGGCATCGACTTCGACATCATCGAGAGCCGGGGCCCGATCATCGAACCCGCCATCCGCAGCCAGGCCCAGGTGGATGCGCTGCGCCCCCTCGATCCGGCCGAAGCCCTTCCCTTCGTGGGCGAGGTGCTCGGGCGGCTGCGGGCCGACGTGGGCAACGCTGCGGCGGTGCTCGGCTT
This sequence comes from Tabrizicola sp. YIM 78059, assembly GCA_943367815.1. GTDB lineage: Bacteria > Cyanobacteriota > Cyanobacteriia > PCC-6307 > Cyanobiaceae > Cyanobium. The sequence goes on from CALRKA020000003.1 coordinate 71,402, forward strand.
CGTCGGCGCACCCTGGACCCTGGCCGCCTACGCGGTGGAGGGCAAGAGCTCCAAGACCTATTCGGTGATCAAGGCGATGGCCTTCCAGGAGCCCGCCCTGCTGCACCGGCTGCTGGGCCACCTGGCCGATTCGATCGCCACCTACGTCCGTTACCAGATCGACAGCGGCGCCCAGGTGGTGCAGCTGTTCGATTCCTGGGCGGGGCAGCTGAGCCCGATCGACTACGACGTGTTCGCGGCCCCCTACCAGAAGCGGGTCATCGACCAGGTGAAGGCTACCCACCCCGACACCCCCCTGATCCTCTACATCTCCGGCAGCGCCGGCGTGCTGGAGCGCATGGCCACCACCGGGGTGGACTTCATCTCCCTCGACTGGACCGTCGACATGGCCGATGGCTGCGCCCGCCTGCCCCAGCACCTGGGTGTGCAGGGCAACGTGGATCCCGGCCTGCTGTTCGGCACCCCCGAGGCGATCCGCGAGCGGATCCTCGACACGGTGCGCAAGGCCCGCGGCCGTCGCCACATCCTCAACCTGGGCCACGGCATCCTGCCCGGCACCCCTGAGGACAACGCCCGCGTCTTCTTCGAGACCGGCAAGGCCGTCAACGAGCTGCTGGGGGCCGCTGTTTGAGCGCCCCCACCTCCGGGCCCCAGCGGATCCTGATCACCGGCGCCAGCGGCTGCGTCGGCCAGTACATCGCTGAAAACCTGCTGGCCAACAGCGACGCCCACCTGCTGCTGCTGCTGCGGGATCCCGCCAAGCTCAGCGCCGTCCCCGCCGACCACCCGCGCATCACCCTGCTGGTGGGCGACCTGCGGGAGCTGGGCCCCCACGCCGCCGCCATCGCCAGCGCCGACCGGATCATCCACACCGCCACCGCCTGGGGGGATCCCGAGCGGGCCCAGGCGGTGAACGTGGTGGCCGTGAAGGAGCTGCTGCGGCTCACCGACCCGGATCGCCTGCAGCAGGTGATCTATTTCTCCACCGCGAGCATCCTCGACCGCCGGCTGCAGCTGCTGCCGGAGGCGATGGCCTACGGCACCGAGTACATCCAGACCAAGGCCACCTGCCTGCAGGACCTGGAGCGCCATCCCCTGGCTCCGAGGATCGTGGCCGTGTTTCCCACCCTGGTGTTCGGCGGCTCGGTGGCCGGCGCCGATCCCCACCCCACCAGCTACCTGACCGCCGGGCTCAAGGAGGCCTTCGGCTGGCTGTGGCTGGCCCGCTGGCTGCGCACCGACGCCAGCTTCCACTTCATCCACGCCGCCGACATCGCCACCGTCTGCGCCCACCTGGCCACCACCCCCCACGGTCCCAATCCCGAGCCCGACCAGGGTCCGGTGCGGCGGCTGGTGCTGGGCCAGGCGCCGATCACCATCAACGGCGCCGTGGCCTCCCTCTGCCGCTGGAGGCGGGTGTGGGTGCCGCCGGTGGGGATCGATCTGCGCGGCTGGCTGATCGAGGGGCTGATCAAGCTGCTGCGCATCGAGGTGAATGCCTGGGACCGTTTCTCGATCCGGCAGCGCCACTTCGTGCACCAGCCCGTCAGTCCGCCCGAGCGCTTCGGCCTGGTGAGCCTCGCCCCGAGCCTCGAGGCGGTGCTGGAAACGGCCGGGGTGCCCCACCGGGGCCGGATCGGGGAGAAGCAACGCCCCTGAGCCGCCCCGGGCCGCGCGGCCCGGACCGGGCGGACCCCAATTGTTGCGAATGTGTCAGAGGCCCCCACCGGGGGGCGGCCATTGCCTAATTTATGCCCGTTGCAAGTGCCTTCAGGCACCTTCCGTTGCACCCTCCCATGCGTCGTCTTCTCTCTCTCTTCGCTCTCTGCCTGGCGCTGGTGCTGGGTGCCGCCCCGAGCTTCGCCGCCGATGCGGCCCACGGCGGCCAGATCTTCTCCGCCAACTGCGCCGCCTGCCACATGGGCGGCGGCAACGTGGTGAACGCCGAGCGCACCCTCAAGGCCGATGCCCTGGCCTCCTACCTGGCCAACTACGACGCCGGCCACGAGGCCGCCATCGCCTACCAGGTGACCAACGGCAAGAACGCCATGCCCGCCTTCGGCGGCAAACTCAGCGACGGCGACATCGCTGACGTGGCGGCCTATGTCGAGGACATGGCCTCCAAGGGCTGGGCCTGATCCCCGCCGGATCCTTCCCATCCAGCGACGGCCTTTCCAGCCGTCAGAAGCCCCGGCGCTGCCGGGGCTTTTTCATGGCTCAGGGGAGGGCCCGGCGGGCGGCCAGCACCGCCAGGTAGAGCTCCTCGGGCACCTCCCTGATGTCGTACTCGCTGGGCAGCATCCCGTGGACATGGCGGTGCACCACCCGCCAGCAGTCCCGCTCCGGCTCCGCCGCCCCGCCCAGGTCGAGGGACGCTCTGGCCAGGTCGGCCACCAGGGCCTGGTCGTCGGCGGGGGACGGCATCGGAGACGGGAGGGCTGCAGAGGCGAGAATGGGGCGCAGCCGAGTTCCCATCATGGCGATCCCCACTTCTGCCGGGCTGCTGCCGGGCCTGCTGGGGGGCCTGCTGTCGGCAGGGATGCCCCTGGCGGTGATGGCCGCCGCCGCGTCGCCCGCCCTGGCCCAGGGGCTGACCCCCAACCAGCCCCTGGCCATCGAGGCCAGGCCCGGGCTGTCGCCTGCCCCCTGCCGGCTGGTGGTGCCCAGAAGCGATGCGGTGCTCCAGCCGCTGCGGATCCATCCGTCCCAGGTGGCCCAGAAGAACGGCATGGGCTGCCTCTCGGCGGCCGATGCGCTGTACGGCCCGGACGGCTGCCCCAGCCAGCTCTGCGGCAAGCAGCGCGGCTACCAGGTGCCCATGCCCACGTTCGTGGGCCCCTAGCGCCTGACCCTCCGTCGGGCGGTTGGCCACCCCCGCCGGTACGGCCTGCCCACCCCCGGGGAGGAGGGCCGAACGCCGCGGTTCGGTCCTCCCACTCGGCCGATCCCGTCGGCATTCATACGTTGGCCTCAGCCACCGTCCGCAGGGAGAACTCCATCCATGCATCCCACCGCCGAACTGTTCACCGAAAAGGCCTGGGGCGCCGTGGTCGCCTCCCAGCAGCTGGCCCAGCAGCGGCGCCAGCAGCAGATGGACAGCGAGCACCTCTTCGCCGCCCTGCTGGCCCAGCAGGACCTGGCCAGCCGGATCCTGGAGAAGGCCGGTGTGGATCTGGGGGCGCTGAACCAGAAGCTGGAGGCCTTCCTCGCCGCCCAGCCCAGCCTGGCCACCACCCCCGACAACGTCTACCTGGGCAAGGGGCTGAACGCGGTGCTGGACCGGGCCGACGCCCTCAAGAAGGAGTTCCAGGACAGCTACATCGCCGTGGAGCACCTGGTGCTGGCCCTGGCCGGCGATGACCGCTGCGGCCGCCAGCTGCTGTCCCAGTCGGGCGCCGATGGGGCCAGAATCAAGGAAGCCGTTCTGGCGGTGCGGGGCAGCCAACGTGTGACCGACCAGAACCCGGAAGGCACCTACGAATCCCTCGAGAAGTACGGCCGTGATCTCACCGCCGCCGCCCGCGACGGCAAGCTCGATCCGGTGATCGGCCGCGACGAGGAGATCCGCCGCACCGTGCAGATCCTCTCGCGCCGCACCAAGAACAACCCGGTCCTGATCGGCGAACCCGGTGTCGGCAAGACGGCGATCGTCGAGGGGCTGGCCCAGCGGATCGTCAACGGTGACGTGCCCACGGCCCTGCAGAACCGCCAGCTGATCGCCCTCGACATGGGCGCCCTGATCGCCGGCGCCAAGTACCGCGGCGAGTTCGAGGAACGCCTCAAGGCCGTGCTCAAGGAGGTCACCTCCAGCGAAGGCCAGATCGTCCTGTTCATCGACGAGATCCACACCGTCGTGGGTGCCGGCGCCACCGGCGGTGCCATGGACGCCAGCAACCTGCTCAAACCGATGCTGGCCAGGGGCGAACTGCGCTGCATCGGCGCCACCACCCTCGATGAGCACCGCCAGCACATCGAAAAGGATCCGGCCCTGGAGCGCCGCTTCCAGCAGGTGTTCGTTGACCAGCCCACCGTGGAGGACACGATCTCGATCCTGCGCGGCCTCAAGGAGCGCTACGAGGTGCACCACGGCGTCCGCATCGCCGACAACGCCCTGGTGGCGGCGGCCGTGCTGAGCAGCCGCTACATCGCCGATCGCTTCCTGCCCGACAAGGCCATCGACCTGATGGACGAATCGGCGGCCCGCCTGAAGATGGAGATCACCTCCAAGCCGGAGGAGATCGACGAGCTCGATCGCCGCATCCTGCAGCTGGAGATGGAGAAGCTCTCGCTGGGGCGGGAGTCGGACCCCGCCAGCCGCGACCGGCTGGAGAAGCTCGAGAAGGAGCTGGCCGACCTGGGCGAGCAGCAGAGCAGCCTCAACGCCCAGTGGCAGAAGGAGAAGGGCTCGATCGACGAACTCTCCGCCATCAAGGAGGAGATCGAGCAGGTGCAGCTGCAGGTGGAGCAGGCCAAGCGCAACTACGACCTCAACAAGGCCGCCGAACTGGAGTACGGCACCCTGGCGGAGCTCAACAAGAAGCTGGCCGCCAAGGAAGCCGAGCTGAGCGCCCATGCCGGCGACAAGAACCTGTTGCGCGAGGAGGTCACCGAGGACGACATCGCCGAGGTGATCGCCAAGTGGACCGGGATTCCGGTCAGCAAGCTGGTGCAGTCGGAGATGGAGAAACTGCTCCATCTCGAGGACGAACTGCACACCCGGGTGATCGGCCAGGAACAGGCGGTGACGGCGGTGGCCGACGCCATCCAGCGCTCACGGGCCGGCCTGTCCGACCCGAACCGCCCGATCGCCAGCTTCCTGTTCCTCGGCCCCACCGGCGTGGGCAAGACCGAGCTCTCCAAGGCCCTGGCCTCCCAGCTCTTCGACAGCGAGGAGGCGATGGTGCGCATCGACATGAGCGAATACATGGAGAAGCACGCCGTTTCCAGGCTGATCGGAGCCCCTCCCGGCTATGTGGGTTACGAGGAGGGCGGCCAGCTCACCGAGGCGGTGCGGCGCCGTCCCTACGCCGTGATCCTCTTCGACGAGGTGGAGAAGGCCCACCCCGATGTGTTCAATGTGATGCTGCAGATCCTCGATGACGGCCGCGTCACCGATGGCCAGGGCCGCACGGTGGACTTCACCAACACGGTGCTGATCCTCACCAGCAACATCGGCAGCGCCTCGATCCTCGATCTGGCCGGCGATCCGGCCCGCCACGGCGAGATGGAGAAGCGGGTGAACGAGGCTCTGCGGGGCCACTTCCGCCCCGAGTTCCTCAACCGGCTGGATGAATCGATCATCTTCCACAGCCTCAAGGCCGAGGAACTGCGCCAGATCGTGGGGCTGCAGGTGCAGCGGCTGGCCCGACGGCTCGAGGACAGGAAACTGGGCCTGGAGCTTGACGGTGCCGCCCTCGACTGGCTGGCCGGCGTCGGCTACGACCCGGTCTACGGCGCCAGGCCCCTCAAGCGGGCGATCCAGCGCGAACTGGAGACGCCGATTGCCAAGGCGATCCTGGCCGGCACCTACCTGAGCGGCTCCACGATCGTGGTGGAGGTGGACGCTGGGGCGGAACCGCCACGGCTGCACTTCAGGGCGGCCGAACCCTCCCGGCTGCCCGCCCTCGTCTGAGGCCTCAGGCGGCCAGCGCCGTCACCAGAGCGGGGTTGGCGTGCCAGCTGAAGGTCCCCTCCTGCACCGCCGCGATGCCCAGTTCGCTCCGCAGGTCCTCCAGGTCCTGGCCCATCCGCTCCTCCCAGATCACCGGGAACAGCGGCTGGGCCTCGGCGCCGATGTGCAGCCCTTTGCTGATCATGCCGAAGGCGTAGCCGGCGGTGCGGGCCTGCTCGGCAGGGGTTTCCAGTTCGTCGATGGGCGTGTCGTTGCGGAACCAGTTCAGCAGCAGGGCCATCAGATCGGTGAAGGCCAGGCCCGGATGGGCGAACTGGGCCACGCTCATGCTGATGACACCGAGTTCGCCGAAATTGTCGAGGCTGAAGCCGCTGATGATGTGGTGAATGTCGTGGGTGGCGTAGACGCGGTAGTTGATGTAATCCGCGTCGCTTTCCAGGTTGGCGTAGAAGTCGGGTTTGGGGAAGAAGTTGATGTCGTACCCCATCGTTTCCAGCACCGTGGCGTAGGTGTGCCCCAGGGTTCCCTTCGGCAGCGCCCGCAGGGCGGCCGCGTCATAGGGACCGCTGAGCCGCCGCTGCTCGATCAGGGCCTTGGCGGCCGGATTCCGCCCCAGCAACGCCCGGCACACCTGCATCGGACGGGACTGGCGCAGTCGATGGGAGAGCAGGAAGACGTTGTTGGCCGAAGCACCGGCTCCGGCGGCCAGATCGGCGAGTTCGAGGAACGAGTGGATGTTCTCCTCGGTGGCGATCCGATCGAGGTAGCGAAATCCCATGGGGCGCTGCAGGGCGGGGGGAGCACCCACGGAAGCTAGACACGCCGCCCGAGCCGGCCCAGCAGGCCAGCCTCAGCTCACCAACGCATCGATGCGGCGGGCCAGTTCCACGTCCAGGTTCGACAGGCCACCGGTGTCATGGGTGGTGAGGTTGATCGTCACCCGGTTCCAGACGTTGCACCATTCCGGGTGGTGGCCCATCGCTTCAGCGGCCAGGGCCACCCGGGCCATGAAGCCGAAGGCGGCGGAAAAATCGGCGAAGCGCAGTTCGCGGTGCAGCTTGCCCTCCCGCAGCGTCCATTGCGGCAGATCGGCGGGCAACGCGGCGATCTGGGCGGGGGTCAGGGGCTGGGCGGCCATGGGGGAAGAAAGCAGGGGGTCATTCGCCCACCAGATGCAGGCTGAGGCTGCGGCGGTGGGGTCGGGCCCGGTGCTCCCACAGGTACACCGCCTGCCAGGTCCCCAGCAGCAGGCGGCCCGACTGGAAGGGGAGCACCAGGCTCGTGCAGGTCAGGGCGGTGCGGATGTGGGCGGGCATGTCATCGGGGCCTTCGTCATCGTGCACCCAGGGGCGCCGCTCCCCTTGGCCGCTCAGGGGCCGCACCCCTTCCGGTGGCACCAGGGCCCGCAGAAAGGCGGCGAGATCGACCAGCACCCGCGGGTCGGCGTTCTCGTTGATCGTCAGGGAGCAGGAGGTGTGCAGGCTGGCGATGGTGGCGGTGCCGAGCACCAGGCCGCTGGCGGCGATCAGGCCGTTGAGCGCCCCGGTGATGTCATCGAATCCTTCCCCGCGGGTGGACACCTCCAACCGGCTCAGGCTCTGGCGCAGCATCGGTTCCTCCTGGCGCCCTTCAGCTGGCCACGGGGACGGGAGCGGCGGAACGCAGCGCGTCGATCGTGGTCAGGCGGCAGGCCTGGGGGTCCCAGAGGATGTAGCTGAAACACCCCGGGATGTCGGCCAGGGAAAGCCGATGCACGCCCGTGAGCAGGTGGGCATTGCGCTCGTGGCAGGCCCGCAGCCGGTAGTTGGGGATCTTGGAGGAAAGGTGATGGATGGCATGGCAGCCGATGTCGGCCGAGAACCAGTTGAACACCGGCGGCAGCTCCAGATCGCTGGTGCCCTCCAGCACCCCGGTCATCTCGCTCCAGCCGGCGGTGGCGTGGGCATAGGAACCGGGGAAGTTGTGCTGCACGAAGAAAATGCAGATGAAGATCGCCGCCGCGCAGGCCATCACCGGGGCGTAGATCGACCAGAAGACACCGGCACCGAGCCAGTGGGCCATCAGCCACCAGGAGCCGATCACGGCGATGTTGTTGGCCAGCAAGTGGCGGAATTCCTCGTTGGTGTACCAGTGCTTGGAGCGGTAGCTGGCCAGGATCTGGCCCAGGCCCATGGGCTGCGGGCTGCGCAGGCAGGCCAGCAGATGGGGGAAGAAGCCCGCCAGCCCCAGCAGCAGGGCCACCCTGGGCTTGATCACCAGATAGAAGAAGCCCCCGGGGAAGAGCATCGCCGGGTGGCGCAGCACGCCGTAGAACCGCTGTTGGCCGGGGCTGAGTGCGGCAAAGGCACCCGTGGTGACCAGGGCCGACGGTCCCTGGTACTTCTCCCAGTCGCCGTTGTGCCGGTGGTGGTAGGCGTGGCCACGGGACCAGGGGTACTGGGGAATGGCACTGAGAACGCCGAGCAGAAAACCGAACACCTGGTTGGCCCGGCGGCTGCGGAACAGGGAGTCGTGGCCGCAGTCGTGCATCAGCGAGAAGCAGCGGGCCAGCAGCAGCACCATGACGACCATGGTGGGGAGCAGCAGCAGGGGAGCGTGCCGCAGGCTCCAGTCGGCCACCCACCACAGGGCCGCGTAGGGGATCACGGTGTTGGCGATCTGCCAGGAGCCCCGCAGATTGGAGCTGTCCATGAAGGACTTCAGCTCAAAATCGCCCCGCTTGGGCTGACGCAACGATGGCGTGGAGCCCGCATCCGCATCAGGGGGAACGGACGGCGTGCTATCGGACAGGGTGGCGGAAGGGAAGCCCTGCGACAATGCAAAACCTTTGCTATATCAATCGACTCTAGTCAGCGAGGGGGCAATCCGTTTGCCTTCGATGCGAAGGGATTCTGAATAGGATCTGCAGCGGATCTGCTGCGCCCAAGGTGAGCGACCTGATCGTGGTGGGCAGCGGCCTGGGCGGCCTGTGCGCCGGCGCCATCGCCGCCCGCCACGGGCTGGAGGTGCTGGTGCTTGAGGCCCACACCACCCCCGGCGGCGCCGCCCACGGATTCCGGCGCGGTCCCTTTCACTTCGAATCCGGCCCGTCGCTCTGGAGCGGCCTGGGCCGATGGCCCAGCACCAACCCCCTGGCCCAGGTGCTGCGGGCCGTGGGGGAAACCCTGCCCGTGGCCCGCTACCGCGACTGGGGGCTGCTGCTGCCCGAGGGGTCCCTGCGGGTGGGGGTGGGGCAGGCCCCCTTCCTGGCCCTGGTGCGCGATCTCCGCGGCCCGGCGGTGGCCGACGAGTGGGACCGCTTCCTCACGGCCCTGAGGCCCAGCTGCGAAGCGGCCCGCTCCCTGCCGCTGCTGGCCCTGCGGCCCGGGGCGGGTCTGGCCACCACCCTCGGCGGCGGCAACGCCCTGCGCCTGATCGGCCAGGCCGGCCGGCTGGCGGCCCTGGGCGGCGCCTTCGGGCCGATCGCCCGTCGCCATCTCAGCGATCCCTTCCTGCTCCACTGGGTCGACCTGCTCTGCTTCCTGATCTCCGGGTTGCCCATGGACCAGACCAGCGCCGCCGCCATAGCGACCCTGTTCGGCGAATGGTTCGAGCCCGAGGCCTGCCTCGACTACCCCATCGGCGGCAGCGCGGCCGTGGCGGCGGCGCTGGTGCGCGGGATGGAGCGTCACGGCGGCCGGCTGCGCACGGGCGCGGCGGTGGCAGAGATCCTGGTGGAGCACGGCCGGGCGGTGGGCGTCCGGCTCGCGAACGGGGAGCGCCTCGAGGCGGGCCGGGGGGTGATCGCCAACACCAGCCCCTGGGACCTGCTCGCCCTGCTGCCGGAGGCGGCGGTGCCGTCCCGCTGGCGGCGGCGCCAGGCGGCCACACCGGCCTGCGCCGGCTTCCTGCACTGGCACCTGGCCCTGCGGGGGGACGACCTCGATCAGCTCCCCATCCACCACGTCTGGGTGGGCGACTGGCAACGGGGCATCGGGGCCGAACGCAACATGGTGGTGCTCTCGATGCCCTCCCTGCTCGATTCGTCCTGCGCGCCACCGGGGCACCAGGTGCTGCACGGCTACACCCCGGCCAACGAGCCCTGGGAGCTGTGGCAGGGGCTGGAGCGGGGCAGCGCCGCCTACGACGCCCTCAAGCAGGAACGTTGCCAGGTTTTCGGAGAGGCGCTCTCCCGGGTGCTGCCCGACTGGCGGGAGCGGGTGGTGCTGGAACTGCAGGGCACCCCCCTCACCCACCGCCACTACCTGCGGATGCACCAGGGCAGCTACGGCCCGGCCTGGCCCGCCAACGCCGGACCCTTCCCCGGCGGATCCACCCCGGTCGAGGGGCTGGTGCTCTGCGGGGCCGGCGTCTTCCCGGGCATCGGCGTGCCGCCGGTGGCGGTGAGCGGCGCCATGGCGGCCCACCGCTTCGTGGACGCACGCCGGCAGAGGCGGCTGCTGGAGGAGATCGGCCTGACGGAGCCCTAGAAGCGTCGCAGGGCCAGGGTGCCCAGCTGCACTTCGCGGAGCAGCAGCACCACCGCCGTCATCAGCGAGCCCATCGCCAGCACGAACAGCACGGCGACCAGGGGCGTCACGTCCATCGTGGCCAGGGTGCTGACGAACAGCACCACCACCACGGTGGCCACCAGCAGGAAGCTGGTGGTGGCGCAGGCGAAGGCCCGGGAGGCCATGAACATCCGCCGGCGGTGCAGCATCAGCTCCTCCTGCAGCTCCCGCTCCTGGGCCATGGTGGCGGCCCCGGTGCGCTCCTTGAGCAGCCGGGCCCGATCGACGATGCGGGCCAGCCGGGTGGTGATCACCCCGAGCAGACCGCTGATGCCGGCCAGCAGAAACACCGGTGTGACCGCCAGGCGGATCGTCTCGGGGAGGGCCCCGGCCGGATGGGGGGCCACCAGCAGGATGAGGGCCAAGGATGCGGATAGCGCGGCCGCGAATCTAGGGCGGCGGCCCCTGCCAGCCTGGTGGGACGTTCGCCGTCCCGCGCCCGCCATGACCACGATGACCTGCCGCTACGAGGGAGCCCTGCGCTGCGCGGCGGAGCACGCCCCGTCGGGGTCGCGGCTGATCACCGATGCCCCCGTGGACAACCAGGGCAAGGGGGAGGCGTTCTCACCCACCGACCTGGTGGCGACGGCCCTGGCCACCTGTCTGCTCACGGTGATGGGCATCGTGGCCGAACGCGAGGGGATGGCACTGGAGGGCGCCCGGGTGCGGGTGGAGAAGGGCATGACCAGCAGCGGCGAGCGCCGCATCGCCCTGCTGGAGGCCTGGATCGATCTGCCGGCCGGCCTCGATGACGGGCAGCGGCACGTGCTGATCCGTGCCGGCGAGCGCTGCCCGGTGAAGGTCAGCCTGGAAGGCTGCGTGCCGATGCGTCTCCACTGGAACCCGGCGACGGCGGGCTGAGGGTGACCCCGACCTCCAGCTGCTCGAGCGGAGCCGCCGGATCCTCCGGCACCAGCAGCACCATGGTGCTGGCCGCGGGGCGGGTGCCGGGCTGCTCCTGCAGGATCTCCAGGGCCACCATGGTCTTGCGCCACTGCAGGATCTTTCCCTCCAGCAGGGCCACGAAGTCGTCGCAGTTCCAGCGGGCCGCCTCGCCCCGGCAGGGGTAGCGCTCCAGCACATCGAGGATCTCCATCTCCCGCAGCGGCGGAGCCTCGGCCGGATCCCAGACCAGCAGATAGTTGCCATCGAGGGCATTGGCCTCCAGCAGGCTGGCCTCGCTGGCCAGCAGGGTGTCGAGGGCCATCTCGTCGTCGTCCCGCTCAATGGCGGTGAGCAGGGCCTCGAGCACCAGCTGGGTGTCGTCGTCGAGCCGATCGCAATGGACCGTCAGCAGGCCCGTCACCGCCAGTTCGATCTCCTCGAGCGGCAGCACCATGGTCAGGGCCCGCAGGATGGCGCTCAGCACGTCGCCCGAGTCCCCTTCGCCGGCGGGCTGGCCCTGCAGGGCGAGGTCGGGGTCGGCCATGAACCGTTCGATGGCCGCGAGCACCAGGGCCTGCTCCGGGGAGGGGGGATGCATCGATCCGGCGCCGGAAAGGTCTTCTTCCACCATGGCGCCGCAAGCGGCCGGCTGGGACGGCCGTTGTCCGATCCGCATCGGGGCCGCCCCGGAGCCAGCATGGCGTCACCGGCTCCACCGATCCCATGCCTGCAGCGGCTCCGGCCCTCGACCAGCTCCAGCGGCACCTGCACACCACCCGCCTGCTGGGCTCGATCAGCAGCACCCTCTACTACGACCAGAACACGGTGATGCCCGCCGCCGGTGCCCCCTGGCGCGGCGAGCAGCTGGCCCTGCTGGCCGCCCAGCTGCACGAGCGCCAGAGCAGTGACACTTACGCCGATCTGGTGGCCGCGGCGGAGGCCGAGCTCGATGGCGCCGCCCCTCCGCAGCGGCGCCGCAACCTGCAGCTGCTGCGTCTGGAGCTGAACCGCCAGCGCTGCCTCGATCCAGCCCTGGTCACCGCCCTGGCCCGGGCCCAGTCCCACGGCAACGCCGTCTGGCAGGAGGCCCGGGCCGCCAGCACGTTCGCCACGTTCGCCCCGGCGCTGCGGGAGCTGATCCGGCTGCGCCGCGAACAGGCCGGCCAGCTGGCGGACGCCGAACCGGTGGCCCGCAGCCCCTGGGAGATCCTGGCCCAGCCCTTCGAGCCCGACGTCAGCAAGGCCCGGCTGACGGAGCTGTTCGCCCGCCTGGCGGCGGAGCTGCCGGGGCTGCTGGAGACGGTCGCCGCCACCCCCGCCACGGGCCAGCAGGAGCCCTTCGAGCTGGCGGAGGCTCTGCAGGAGCAGCTCTGCAGTGAGCTGCTCGACCACTGGGGCTACGACGCGGCCCGCTGCCAGCGGTCCCGGTCCGCCCACCCCTTCTCCTGCACCGTGGGCCCGCAGGACTTCCGCATCACCACCCGGGTGGTGGGGGGCCAGCCGTTCTCGGCCTTCCTGGCCACCGCCCATGAGTGGGGCCACTCCCTCTACGAGCAGGGCCTGCCCCGCAGCGACGACCACTACTTCCCCTGGCCCCTGGGGGAGGCCACCTCGATGGGGGTGCACGAGTCCCAGTCGCTGTTCTGGGAGTGCCGCGTGGCCCGCAGCCGGGCCTTCGCCGAGCGCTGGCATCCCCGCTTCCAACGGGGCCTGGGGTCCGACCCCTGGGGCGGCGCCTTCGGTTTCTGGCGGGCCCTCAATCCCCTGCGGCCGGGCCTGATCCGGGTGGAGGCCGATGAGCTGAGCTACAGCCTCCACATCGTCATGCGCTTCGAGCTGGAGCTGGCCCTGCTGGAGCAGGGGATGCCTGTGGAGGAGCTGCCCGCCGCCTGGAACCGGCGCATGAAGGAGCTGCTGGGGCTGCAGCCGGCCACGGACGCCGAGGGCTGCCTCCAGGACATCCACTGGGCCGAGGGACTGTTCGGCTACTTCCCCTCCTACGCCCTCGGCCACCTGATCAGCGCCCAGATCTCGGAGGCCCTCGAGCAGGAGATCGGCCCCATCGAGGCTCTGGTGGCGGCGGGGGAGACGGCCGCGCTGCAGGACTGGCTCGCCAGCAACATCTGGCCCCATGGCCGTTCCGTGAACGCCGAGGAACTCGTCGAGCGGGTCACGGGCCGGCCCCTGGGCGCCCAGCCCTTCCTCACCTACCTGCGGGCCAAGGTTGGTCAGCTGACCGGGGCCAGCTGACTGCAGCGGGCTAATGGCAGCGGGCGATCTGCGGCGGCCAGAACCGGCCTCCAGGAGCCCGATGCCTAAGATGCCGCCGCAGAAAAGCCCCCACCATGGCGAACATCGACCACGCCCCCAGCCGCACCATGCTGAACCTGCTGCATGTGCTGCCGGCCTTCGCCGATGAGGCCGAGCTGCGGCTCAACGCCATCGTGGAGCTCAACTCGAACACGATCAACAAGTACGAGCTGATCACCGAAACCGGCCACCTGAAGCTGGATCGGGTGGGCTATTCCTCCCTCGCCTACCCCTTCGCCTACGGCTGCATTCCCCGCACCTGGGACGAGGACGGCGATCCCCTCGACATCGAAATCGTCGGCGTCACCGAGCCCCTGGTGCCCGGCAGCCTCGTGGAGGCCCGCATCATCGGCATCATGTGCTTCGACGATGGCGGCGAGGTGGACGACAAGGTGATCGCTGTCCTGGCCGACGACAAGCGCATGGATCACATCACCAGCTATACCCAGCTGGGTGAGCACTGGCTGAAGGAAACCCAGTACTACTGGGAGCACTACAAGGATCTGAAGAAGCCCGGCACCTGCAAGGTCAACGGCTTCCATGACACCGGCGAGGCCGTTCGCATCATCAAGGAATGCGAAGATCGCTATCTTTCCGTCGTCGATCCCCGTCTGGTCGACTGACGTCCACCGGCACCGCCACCGCGGTCCCTCCGATTCCGTTCCGCCCATGTCGCGCTCCCTGGTCCTGTCCGTGCTCCTGACCACCGGCTGGGGGGCCGCCATGGCGGGGGCCGCGGGGGCTATCGAAGCGCCGGTGCCGGCCGCCACCACCTCGCCCGCAAGCGTGGCCCCGGCAGCCCCCGGCGTGGTCACACCCGCTGTGGTCGCGCCGGCCGTCACCGCACCCGCCACCGCCGTGCCGGCGCCGGCGAAGTCCACCGTGACCAGCACCCGCGAGATCGTGCTGGAGCTGGGCAAGCGCACGATCAGCCTCCGGGACAACGGCAAGGTTCTGGGCAGCTGGCCCGTGGCCATCGGCGATTCCCGCACCCCCACCCCCAAAGGACGCTTCCTGGTGGAGACCAAGGTGCTCAACCCGCAGTACCAGAGCACGGCGAGCGGCAAGATCAACCCCACCAAGGGCCCCAATGGCCCCCTCGGTGACCGCTGGATCGGCTTCAAGCGCAGCGGCCCCAACCAGTACGGCATCCACGGCACCCCCAGCGCCTGGGCCTGGACCGTCACCTCCCGCTCCGCCGTCACCAACGGCTGTGTCCGGATGCTCACCCCCCATGTCCGCGCCCTGTTCGACCAGGTGGAGGTGGGAACACCGGTGGTTGTCAAACCCTGAACACCGAAGGGCGTTTGCGGGGAATCAGGGAGCGACCGAAAAGATTCTGGAGATTGCTCAGGAACGGTTTGATGTCTGGGTGCAAACACCTAATGTCTTGAAACTCGATCAACAGCGGCACCCTCCAGCACCGCCGAATTCCCTCCCATGTTCGATTCCACTCACGAACCCACCACCGACCAGCTGAACAGCACGTCGCTGAAGTGGGGCAACGACGGTGAGCTCTCCGAACTGGACCTGCAGCGGATTCTGGGCCTGCTCTCTCAGGCGGATCCCGTCGCCGAAGCCCTGATGGAGGGCCGCTCCGAAGCGGCCTGAAAGCGTCGGGCCTGGGCCCTGGCCATGCCGTCCCGGCTGGCCATCCCCCGCAACCGGTCCACGGCCAGTCCCCCGGGGGGCAGTCCATGGGGCAGATGGTCCCCCGATCCCCCCGCCACCTCGAACACCGGCAGCTGACGCAGGCCATTGGGCCTCAGCTGATCTTCGAGGCGATCCAGGTTCACCCCGCTCGGCAACCAGACCAGGTCGGTGCGCAGGCAAGCCTCCAGCCGCAGCGGCTGCGGGCGGCTGAGGTCGGAGCCGAGGCCACGCTGCAGGTCACCGATCGTCACCAGACCCAGGGCCAGCCCGGCCCGCTCCACCAGCAGGCAATGGCCATGGCTGTCGATCAGCCGGGCCAGGGCCTCCGAGGCCGCCATGGCGGCCGGCAGCACCAGGGGCGCCTCCGGTTCGAAGGCCTCCTCCACCGGGATGGCCGCCAGCTGGCTGCGGCGGCGCTCCTCCAGGGGATCAGGCCCCATCAGGCCGGGATCCTGGATGCCCTGCCAGCGCTCCACCAGGGCGGCGCTCAGGCCGGCCGCCGCCATCAGCGGCAGCACGATGCGGATGTCGCGGGTGAGCTCGAACAGCAGCAGCAGCGCGGTGAGCGGTGCCCGGGCACTGCCGGCCAGCACCGCCGCCATGCCGACCATGGCGTAGGCGGGGGGTTCGGCCACCGGCAGGTTCAGGCCGCCGCTGCCCAGTGCCTGGCCGTAACAGCTGCCCAGCACCGCTCCCAGGAACAGGGAGGGGGCGAAGCCGCCGCCCACGAAGCCGGTGGCGTTGCTGACGGTGGTGGCCACCAGCTTCACGCCGATCAGGGCCACCAGGGTGAGCAGGGGGATGCCGCCATCCCGGCCCAGCAGGGCTTCGATCGTGTCGTAGCCGACGCCGAGCACCTGGGGGAACACCAGGGCCATGCCCCCGAGGGCCGCCCCGCCCAGGGCCGTGGGCAGGCCGGGCGGCAGCCGCCGCACGACGGCCTGGACCCGCTCGTCGCGGCCGGCCGCCAGCAGCCTGATCAGCAGCCAGGACATCAGGCTGGCCAGCAGGCCCAGCCCCAGATAGAGGGGCAGCTCCAGCGGTGAGCGCACCTCGTAGGCGGGCAGGCGCAGGATCGGGGTGTCGCCGAGGCACAGCTGGGTGACGAGCGCCGAGGCCACCGCCGCCACCAGAACCGCCCGCAGGCTGGGACGTCCAGGGATAGCGCTGTAGCTGCCCTCGAAGGCGAAGAACACCCCGGCGATCGGCGCCTTGAACCCGGCCGCCAGGCCCGCCGCCACCCCGGCCCCCACCAGGGCCTTCTGGGCCTGGGGGGAGAGGCGTCCCCGCAGGGCCACCCAGAGGCCGATGTTGCCGCCGCCCTCGACGCTGGGCCCCTCCGGCCCGAGGGAGGCGCCGCTGCCCAGGCTGAGGGATGCGGCCACCAGCCGCAGCAGGGGCAGGCGCGGCTCGCCCCCCTGGCGGCCGTCGGCGATCGCCATCAGGCTCGACAGACCCGGACCGATGCTGCCCGCGACATGGCGCAGCAGGCCCACCGCCAGACCGCCGAGGGTCGGCACCACCACCACGGGCCAGAGGGCCAGCCAGTCCGGCGGGGTGGGCAGGCTGATGGGCGGGGGTTCGGGGGGCGGGGGCGGTGCCGCCGCCAGCAGGCCGATGCCATCGAGCCCCAGCTGGAGCAGGGCCCTCAGGGGGGTGCCGCTGTCGGGCGCCAGGGGCGGCAGATCGATCGGCGGCAGGTCGGCGGGGATGGTGGGCGAGGAGCGCCCGATCACCAGCAGGCCCTCGACGAAGGGACCGAAGAGAAAGTTGTTGATGAAGCCCAGCAGCTCGTGGAAGGCCACCACCGCCAGACCGGTCAGGGTGCCGACCAGGGCCGCCCAGGCCAGCAGGTTCCACTGGAAGGGGAGGCCGCGCAGGTCGGCCTCAGGCCCGGGTGCCCGGGGTGCCGGGGCCTCAGCTTTCGGGGCGGACGCTGGCAAAGATCTCCTCCAGGATCTCCCCGGCCCCCTGGGACCGCAGGGTGCCCGCCAGGGCCACCCCGATCGCCTCGGGATCGGTGGCAGGTCCGCGGCAGCTCTCCCGCAGCAGGCGTTGGCCGTCGATGCTGGCCACCATGCCGGTGAGCACGAGCTCATCGCCGTCGAAGTGGGTGTTGACGCCGATGGGCACCTGGCAGCCGCCCTCCAGGCTGCGCAGGAAGGCCCGCTCGGCCAGGCAGCGACGGGCGGTGGGCTGGTGTTCCAGCACCGCGATCGTCTCAAGGACGGCCGTGTCGCCGCCGCGGCATTCGATGCCCAGGGCACCCTGGCCCACGGCATGCAGCGAAATCGAGGGATCGATCAGCTCATGGATGCGCTCACCGAGGCCGAGGCGGGTGAGGCCCGCCGCCGCGAGGATCAGGCAGTCGTAGACGCCGGCGTCGAGCTTCTCCAGCCGGGTGATCACGTTGCCCCGCACGTCCTTGAACTCAAGGTGGGGGTAGTGGTGACGCAGCTGGGCCAGGCGGCGCAGGGAGCTGGTGCCCACCACGCTGCCCTCGGGCAGGGTGGCCAGGGTCCGGTCCCGGTGCCGTTCATGCACGACAAGGGCATCGGCCGGGTCCTCCCGCTCGGTGATGCAGCCCAGGATCAGGCCCTCCGGCAGGTTGGTGGGCAGGTCCTTGAGGCTGTGGACGGCGATGTCGGCCCGGTCGACCAGCATCTGGGCCTCCAGTTCCTTGGTGAACAGGCCCTTGTCGCCGATCTTGGCCAGGGCCACATCGAGAATCTTGTCCCCCTGGGTGGCCATCGCCTCGATCGTGATCGCCAGCGCGGGATGGGCGCGGGAGAGCTCATCCCGCACCCAGTGGGTCTGGACCATGGCCAGCTGGCTGCGGCGGGAGGCGATGCGCAGGATGGAGCTGGTCATCGGGGGCTTCGGGCGGCAGCGACCGCTGCCAGGCAACAGCCGCCCAGCCTAGGCATCGGCCCGTCCCGGACCCCACCCAGCAGACGGAACGTGATCAGCTGATGGGATCAGGCGAACAGATCAAGCGGCAGGGGCCCCCAGGTGTCCTCGGCGTCCGGATCGGAGCCCCCATGGCCGGTGATCAGGATCCCCTCGCCGAGGCCCTCCTCGCGGCGCCGATGGAACAGTCCCGTGCGCTGGTTGCCCTTCAGGAACACCGGACCGGGCTCCCCCTCGGCGGGATCCCCCGACTGCAGGCCCGACCAGCCCTGGGCCGCCTCCAGCTGCCGCAGGGCCGCCAGGGCCGCCGCCGCCGAGGGGGCCATGATCCCGATCGTGAACCATTCACAGGCCCCCAGCAGGGGGGAGAGCTCGCGGCGCAGCAGGGAGGCCGTCTCCCCGTCCAGGGAAGGGGCGGTTCGCAGGCCCCGCAGACCGGCCAGGCCGGAGGTGGGCAGGTCGCTCGTCAAGGGGATCGCAGCGGTCGGGCCGTCCCACTCTGGAGGTCGGTGGGGGGCGGATCGCGCCAGAAGGCCAGGCACACCGTCAGCCAGGCCAGCCCGACGGCGGCGCCCCCCAGCAGATCCGTGGGCCAGTGGGCCCGCACGTAGAGGGTGCTGAGCCAGACCAGACCCACCAGTCCGCAGGCCAGCAGCACCAGGTTGCGCCGCAGGCGGGGATGGTGGGACCCGAGGATCACCACCATGGCGAAGTAGAAGGCCACGGCCCCGGCGGCATGGCCGCTCGGGAAGCTGTGGCCGTCCAGCGGCAGCAGGCTGCCCGGCGGGCGCTGGCGGCTGAACAGGGGCTTGAACACCAGATCCACGAGGATCAGGATGCCGCCGCTGGCCATCACCAGCAGGCGCAGGTCCTTCCACCAGCCCCGTCGCACCAGATGGACCAGGGCCATTGCCACCAGGACGGCGGTGAAGCCGACGCCGGTCGCCCGGTACACCTGGGTCAGGAACCCTCCCACCAGGCCATGGAAATGGTTACCCAGCCAGTCCAGGACGGCCGCATCCAGCAGGGCCAGGGGCCGGCCCGGGGCTGCGGCCAACGACAGGCCCACCAGCACGATCAGGCAGCCGGGCAGCAGGATCCTGTCCCGTGGCAGCAGATGGAACCCCATCACGGCACCAGATGATGTCGGGGCACCCGCCAGAGGGCCAGCTCCCCGTTGCGGGCCAGCTGCTCGATGCCCTGCGGGGGCAGGGCCAGGGCCTCGAGATCGCGGCGATCACCCACCAGGCGCACGGAGCGACTGTCCGGCGAGAGGGCGAGGGCGGCGGGGCCCAGCAGGGCGAGCTGGTTGATGTGGTGGCGATCGGAAACAAAGACGGCCTCCGGCTCGCCGTAGAACAGCAGGCTGTAGCGCTTGGTGCCGACGATCAGCAACGGCTCGTCGGGCCGGGCGGCGGCCTGGGCGGTGCGGGCCATCTGGCGCAGGGGCACCTGGCGCTCGCGATCCAGCAGGGGACCGAGGGGGGCGATCACCAGGCCGAGCACCGCCAGGAACCCGGCCAGGCTGGGCAGCCACAGCCAGTCGGTGGCCGCTGGCCGCAGCAGCAGCACCAGCACGGCCAGGGCCGTCAGCCCCAGACACACCGAGAGCGCCAGGGGCAGGCCCGAGCGCGACAGGGCCGCACCGAACTCCGGATAGGCGGGATCCCCCGCCACCCAGCCCGGGGCCAGGGCAGCCGCCACCGCCATGGCGCCCAGCAGCAGCACCTCCAGCGCGGCGGTGATGCGCACCCCCGTCCTGCCCGCGGCCGCCGGTGCTGGGGTGTTCCCCTCCGGCAGGGGACGCCAGAGCAGCGCCACCAGCAGGCTCGCCGCCGGCAGGGCCGGCAGGATGTAGCCGGGCAGCTTGGTGGCGGCGGCGGAGAAAAAGGCCACCACCAGCACCAACCACAGCAGCAGGAACAGCCCCAGGTCCGCCGGGGGGCAGCCGTCTCCGGAAGGGCCACCTGTCGCCGCCCGCCAGCGGGAGGGCCGCCAGAAGCCCTGGGCCGCGATCGCCAGGGGCAGGAACAGCGACCAGGGCAGCACCAGCAGCACCAGCCAGGGCAGGTAGAACCAGGGGGGGCCGGGGTGGTCGTACAGCACCGTCGTGAAGCGCTGCAGGTTGCTGAACCCCAGGAAGCCGCCGAGGAAGTCGCCGCCGTTGACGGCCGCCGCCGCCGCGTACCAGGGGGCGCTCACCCCGAGGAACAGGGCCACCATGGCCAGCAGGGGACGCCAGCGCAGCCAGGGTCGCCACTGGCCCGTGAGCAGCAGGAAGACCACCACCACCAGGCCCGGAAGCAGCAGACCCACCGGCCCCTTGGCCAGCACGGCGATGCCCGCGAACAGCGCCATGGCCGCCCGGCCGAGGGGCGCCCGCCAGGGGTCGGCCCGGTGGCGATGGGCCAGCAGGAAGCCGAACAGCGCCAGGCTGATGGCGCTGGAGAGGAACATGTCCGTGGTGGAGGTGCGTCCCCAGCCGATCCAGCCCGGGGTCGTGGCGATCACCCCGGCCGCCACCGAGGCCCTGAGCAGCCTGGGCCGCCCGGCCTCGCCCGCAGGGGACCAGGCCAGCATCAGGCCGAAGGCCGCCACCACCACGGCACTGGCGGCGAGGGCCACCGGCAGCCGGGCGGCCCATTCGCTGACCCCGAACAGCCGGAAGCTCAGCCCCACCATCCAGTAGCCCCAGACGGGGTAGTCGAAGAAGCGTTCGCCGTTCCACCAGGGGGTGACCCAGTCACCCCGCTCCAGCATCTGGTGGCCCACCTCGACGAACAGGGCCTCGGTCTTGTCCATCAGGCCGAGGCTGCCCAGGCCCTGGAAGAAAGCCAGCCAGCAGATCAGCAGCAGCCAGAGGCCGCTCAGCACCCAGACCAGGTGCCGGTGGCTACGGGCGCGGACACTCTCAGGCTGGCCCCCCCGGGCAGCAGACACCATGCTGGGTCGACGACAAGGTCAAGGGAAAGTTAAGGCCAGGGACCACCGACCTGTCCCCCGAGCCTCGACCGAGCGGTCCTAAGGGGTGTTCCAGACGAAGCGGGAGGACGCCGCGTACTTCCAGACGAAGTCGACGGCGATGCCAGCCAGCAAGGCCAGAAGCGGCTGGGGAGTGACCTGCCGGTAGAACGCCGAAGACACCCCGACGTTGGCCGCCATCCCCAGGGAGGTGACCAGCAGGAAGCGGATCAGGCCGAACACCAGGGCGATGCCGCTGAGCTGCTGGGAACGGAAGGTCAGCACATTGTTGATCAGGTAATTGGAGCAGCCGGCGCTGACCACCGCCACCACCTGGGCCTGCTCGAAACTGAGGCCGAGAAGGTCCTGGCTGAGGGCGAACACCAGCAGGTGGATGCCGATGCCTGTGCCGCCCACCAGGGCAAAGCTGACGGCCCGCCGCGGCACCATGCGCAGCAGCAGGGTGTGCAGGATCGAGACACCCAGATCCCAGATCACCGCCAGGTTGAGCTTCGATTCCCCGGCGTTGCGGGGCTGGAAACTGAGGGGCACCTCGGCCACCGCCAGATGGCCATGGCTGAGGGCCAGCAGTTCATAGAGAAACTTGAAACCGTTGACATCCACCTGCCGGACGTAGGGGAGGCAACGCTCGGGGCGGAGGGCGAAGAAACCGCTCATGTAGTCGGTCAGATGGCGGTAGCGGGGCAGGCTGAAACGGGCCACCGTGTTCGCCAGGGTGGAGTTCCGCTCCCTCCGCTCGCTCAGGCCCATGATGCTGGCCTGGGGATGGAAGCGGCTGCCGACCATGAGATCGCCGCCACTCTCCAGCAGGGCAGAGACGGCATGGGCCACCGAGGCAGGTTCATGCTGGCCGTCGCTGTCCATGACCACCACGACATCACCGGTAGCATCCAGGATTCCCTCCTTGATGGCGCTGGAGAGGCCGAAACGCCCAACGCGACGGATCAGCCGCACACAGCCATGGCGGTGGGCAAGCTTACGCACCTTTTCTGATGTTCCATCACTGGAATCATCATCGACGAACAGCAGTTCGAGGTCGAAGCTATCCCTCAGAGGCAGCAATTGCTCAACGATGGGCTCAACATTGGAGCACTCGTTGAAGGTGGGCAGCACAACCGTCAGACGCAGGAGTTGATCCCGTACCGTCATAGGAAATCAGGCGAGCTGCTGAAGAAGATGGCCATGCACTCGCCAAACTGTTTGTGGATTCCCCGGCAGTGAACAGAGGCTACTTGATGTATTCCTTCAGGACACCATTGCGGTTGGGATGGCGCAGCTTACGGAGGGCCTTGGCTTCGATCTGGCGGATGCGCTCGCGGGTGACGTCGAAGATCTGGCCGATCTCTTCAAGGGTCTTCATGCGTCCGTCATCGAGGCCGTAGCGCAGGCGCAGCACATCCCGCTCGCGGGGGCTGAGGGTGGCCAGCACACCCTCCAGATCCTCACGCAGCAGATTCTTGGCAACATCCTGTTCAGGATTCTCGATATCGGCCTCGATGAAGTCGCCGAGCCTGGAATCCTCCTCCTTACCGATGGGAGTTTCGAGGGAGATCGGCAGCTGGGCGGACTTGGCGATGAAGCGGAGCTTCTCGATCGTCATCTCCATGCTCTCAGCGATCTCCTCCTCGGTGGGCTTGCGACCGAATTCCTGGGAGAGGGTCTTGGTGGTCTTCTTGATCCGGGAGATCGTCTCGTAGAGGTGAACGGGAAGGCGGATGGTGCGGCTCTGGTCGGCGATCGCACGGGTGATGGCCTGGCGGATCCACCAAGTGGCATAGGTGGAGAACTTGTATCCCTTCTCGTGGTCGAACTTCTCGGCGGCGCGGATCAGGCCGAGGCTGCCTTCCTGGATCAGATCCTGGAAGGACAGACCCCGGTTCATGTACTTCTTGGCGATCGAGACGACCAGCCGCAGGTTCGACTGGACCATCTTCTCCTTGGCCCGCCGACCCAGCATCAGCCGACGGCGGAACTTGATCAGCGGCATGTCGAAGATCGCCGCCCACTCCTTGGTGTCGGGGAAATGGCCCTTGTCAGCCTCGAACTCGGCCGCCTTCTCCTCCAGTTCGAGCAGGTCGGCGATCTTGCGGGCCAGTTCGATCTCCTCATCGGGCCGCAGCAGGCGGATGCGGCCGATCTCCTGGAGATAGACGCGAATCGAATCCTCGGTGTAGACGCCCTTCGGGCCCACCTTGATGCTGGCCAGTGCCTTGGCACCCTTGGCGTCCTTGCGGAGGTCGCCGCCGGTCTCGGGCAGATCGTCATCCCCGTCGAGGCCGTCGTCAAGGACAACCTCCGCGGGCTTCTCGGCCACGGGTTTGGCAGCTGCGGTCTTGGCAGCCGCGGTCTTGGCCGCCGCAGGCTTGGCTGTCGTCCGGGAGCCGGCCTTGGCCGCAGGCTTGGCAGCCCCAGCCTTGGGGGCGGCCGTTCGGGCACGGGCCGCGGTCTTCCGGGCCGTCACCGCCGAGGGGTCGATGGGCAGCACCTCGCCGCTGGCGGAGACGGTGGCCAGGATCTCAGGAACGGCGGCTTTGGCCTTGGCGGCGACTGGGCTCATGGAAACGACGCGAAAGGGGTTCGGGGAATGAAGCGGGCGAGGGAAAGGCGGGCGTGGGCACAGGCCCGGAGCTGGTCAGGAGCGTGATCCCATCAGCCGGTTCCGCTACTCCGGTTCCGATGCTCAAGCTCCCATCCTCCACGGTGCCGGTGCGGAGCCGGACGGGAGGGCAAGGGGAGGAGGAGGACGTCGCCGGATGGAATGGCCCCGCTCACGGAGCCCCTGCCGATGGATGGTGGATGGATCGCTCCAGGAGCGTGTTTGGGATGGTGGAAGTCGGCCAGAGCCGGTGCAGGGCTGTCACGGGTGGTCTCAGACCGGAGGAATGAGTAGGGAGTGAATCCCTGGATCCTCAGCGGGTCTTCCCTGTGGACGGAACTCTGCGCGGTTCCGACGGCAGCCTTTCGGGCGGCCCAACCCCGTCATCCTAGGAATGGCATGAGATCTTTGCAAGATTGCCAGCCAGCTCCTCACCCTCCCCACCCGGGCCCGCCCCTCCAGGCTGGCTGGAGGTCTGGCTGGAGGCCGGCCGGGAAGGGCGGACCTTCACCTATGCCAACCCCTCAGGCCTGGCCATCGGGGTGGGTGACCTGGTGCGGGTCCGTCTGCAGGGACGGCCCCACACGGGCCTGGTGGTGGCGACGGCCGCAGCCTGTCCGGCCGCCATGGAGGGACGGCCGGTCCTGCCGGTGGACGCGGTGCTGGAGAGCGCCGCGATCGATCCGCTCTGGCAGGCCCTGCTGGAGGGCGTGGCCCGGCAGTGCCACACCGGCCTGTTCCGCACCCTCAAGAGCGCGCTGCCGCCGGGCTGGCTGGGGCAGGCCCGCCGCCCCCCCGGCCAGGGGCGGGTCCACTGGATGGTGCGGCCCAACCCGGCCGCGGCCGGTGAGACCATCACCCCCCGCCAGCAGGCGCTGCTGGACCACCTGGCCAGCCACGGGGGAGCGCGGCTGCTGCGCGATCTGGTGCAGGAGGCCGGCTTCGGCCGCTCCCTGATCGGCACGATGGAGCGCCGGGGCCTGCTCCTGCGGGAGGCCGGCCGGGGCCCATCGGGGGCCGGCCGCGCCAGGGGCCTGGCCGGCGGCCCGGGCGCGGGGTCCGTCCCCCTGGAGAGCGCCCAGCCCCCCAGTCCGGCCCAGGCGGCGGCGATGGCGGCCATCGCCGCCGCGCCGCCGGGCCAGAGCCTGCTGCTCTGGGGGGTGACCGGCTCCGGCAAGACCGAGGTCTACCTGCAGGCCGCGGCCCGGGAGCTGGCGGCGGGGCGCAGCGTGCTGATCCTGGCGCCGGAGATCGGCCTCATCCCCCAGTTGCTCGACCGCTGCCGGCGCCGCTTCGGTCCCGCGGTGATCGAGTACCACAGCGGCATGGGCGACAGGGAGCGCGTCGTGGCCTGGCGGCACTGCCTCGAAGCCGCCCGGCACCGCGAGCCCTGCCTGGCCGTGGGCACCCGCTCCGCCGTCTTCCTGCCGCTGGGGCAGCTGGGCCTGATCGTGCTCGACGAGGAACACGATGCCTCCTACAAGCAGGAGAGCCCGATGCCCTGCTATCACGCCCGCGAGGTGGCCCGGCTGCGGGCCCGCCAGACGGGGGCCCGGCTGGTGCTCGGCAGTGCCACCCCCTCCCTCGAGACCTGGTGGCGCTGCCAGCCGCGCCCCCACGGCCAGCCCGCCGACACCCGCCTGCTGCCGCTGCCGGAGCGGATCGGCCAGCGCCCGCTGCCACCGGTGCGACTGGTGGACATGCGCCAGGAGCTGGTGGACGGCCACCGGCGCCTGATCAGCCGCCCCCTGATGGCCCGGCTGGAGACCCTGCAGGAACGGGGCGAGCAGGCCGTCGTGCTGGTGCCCCGGCGCGGCTACCGCTCCTTCCTGAGCTGCCGCAGCTGCGGCGAGGTGGTGCTCTGCCCCCACTGCGACGTGGCCCTCACCGTCCACCGCGGCGCCCGGGCCGGCGGCCAGGAGGGGCGGGAGTGGCTGCGCTGCCACTGGTGCGACCACCGCCAGGAGATGGGGGATCGCTGCGGCCACTGCGGTTCCACCGCCTTCAAGCCCTTCGGGGCCGGCACCCAGCGGGTGATGGAGCAGCTGGCGACGGAACTGGAGGGCCTGCGGCTGATCCGCTTCGACCGGGACACCACCCGGGGCCGGGATGGCCATCGCCGCCTGCTGGAGCGCTTCGCGGCCGGCGAGGCGGACGTGCTGGTGGGGACCCAGATGCTCGCCAAGGGCATGGACCTGCCCCGGGTGACGCTGGCGGCGGTGCTGGCGGCCGACGGCCTGCTGCACCGGCCGGACCTGCGGGCCACGGAGCAGTGCCTGCAGCTGCTGCTGCAGCTCGCCGGCCGCGCTGGCCGGGGCGAGCGCCCCGGCGAGGTGCTGGTGCAGACCTACAGCCCCGACCATCCCGTCATCCGTCACCTGGTGGACGGGCGCTACGCCACCTTTCTGGCCGAGGAACTGGAGTTGCGGCGCCAGGGGGGCATGGTGCCCTTCGGTCGGGCCTGCCTGCTGCGGCTGGCCGGTCCCACCGCCAGCGCCACGGCCACGGCCGCCGCCGCCCTGGCCGAACGGATCCGTCCTGCCGTGGAGGCGGCCGGCTGGGTGGTGATCGGCCCGGCCCCTGCGCCGGTGGCCAGGGTGGCGGGCCGGAGCCGCTGGCAACTGCTGCTGCACGGCAGCCCGCTGGCGGCAGAGGGTGCAGCGGCTGGTCCGGCGGACGGAGCAGCGGAAGGAGCGGCGGAAGGGGAAACGGCGCTGCCCCTTCCCCCCGAAGCCGACCTGCGCCGGGCCCTGCCCCCGGGCGTGAGCCTGACGATCGATCCCGAGCCCCTGGAACTCTGAGGGCGCTGCCCGGCGATCACGGCCGGGGGTCGGCCCCGAGGGGTCAGGCCGGCAGTTCCGGCAGGCCGAAGCCCAGCCGTCGGCGGATCGCCTGCAGGCCGAGGACCAGCGGCAGGGCCAGGCCCACCGCCGCCGCCCCCAGCCCCAGGCCGCTCCAGCGCCAGCAGCGCAGTTCCAGGATGTTGACCTGGCCGGGCTGGAGGGGCCAGAGCAGGCGGCGGCCGCCGTCACCGCCGTCACCGACGTCCCCGGCAGGGGCCGCGGCGACGGCGGGGTTCGCCCGCAGGACCGCCGCCGGCCGCACCGGGGCGAGCACGACCGCCAGATCCAGCCCCGGGATCGCCTCGAGGGCCTGGAGATCGAGCTCCAGCAGCAGGTGCTGGCGAACACCCAGCAGCCAGTTGCGTTCCTCCCAGACCACCACCGGCGCCGCCAGGGGGACACCGCTGAGCCGGCCCGCCACCTCCAGGCTTCCCGCCAGGGCTCCGAGGGCCTCGAGGGCGGGCAGCACGGGGGTGGAGACCAGCTGCTCGCCGCTCGCCCCCGAGGGGCGGAACGGCCCGGGGGCCGGGATCCCCTCGGCATGCCCCTCCAGCGCCGCGATGAACTGCCGCTGCCAGGGGGTCCCGGCGCCAGTGTCGCTGCGCAACTGGTGGCTGACCTGGAGCCTGCCGGGGCCCTCGAATCGCAGCTCGGTGCGCACCTCCATGCAGCCCCCCAGCAGCGCGGCCAGCAGCACCAGCACCACCGCCACGACGACGGCGAACCCGACCGGCGCCCGGGTGGGCCCCACCGGCGGTGGCGGCGGCGGCTCCGGGCGGCGGCGGGAGCGGCGGCTGACCCCGGCGCCGACCCCTTCAAGGGGGGTGGTGCCGGAAAGATCCGGCAGGGTCAGCGACCAGTTGCTGGGACGGCGCAGCTCCGGGGCCTCCAGCACCAGCAGCAGGGCCTTGGCCTGGGCCCGCAGGTTCGCGTCGCGGCAGCGCACCAGGCCACGGCAGCAGGCGGCCGCCTGATCGGTGCGCCCCTGGCCCATCAGGGCGGTGGCCATCAGCAGCCGCAGCTCGGCGCCGGCGGCTGTGAGGGGGGAGCGTTCCTCCTGGAGGGGCTCGAGCAGCCGCAGCACCTGGCCGTAGTCACCGCGATCGAGGGCGCGGCGGGCCTCGGCGAGGGGATCCTCAGCCATCGAGCAGGCCGGGGCTGCCCACCACCATGGTGCCGATGCCGGCGTTGGTGAACACCTCCAGCAGCAGGGAATGGGACACCCGGCCATCGATGATGTGGGCCGCCTTCACCCCCTGGGCCAGGGCCCGGATGCAGCATTCGGTCTTGGGGGTCATCCCCCCCTCCACCACCCCGTCGGCGATCAGTCCGCGGGCCTCCGAGAGGCTGAGCTGGCGGATCAGGCTGGCGGGGGCATGGCGGTCGCGGAGGATGCCGGGGGTGTCGGTCAGCAGGATCAGCTTCTCGGCCTGCAGGGCTGCGGCCAGCTCGCCGGCCACCGTATCGGCATTGATGTTGTGGGCCAGGCCCTCGGCATTGGGCGCCACGCTGGAGATCACCGGGATGTAGCCGGCCGCGAGCAGGGGGGTGAGCACCGAGGGATCCACCCGGGCCACATCGCCCACCACCCCGAGGGTGCCGTCCCCCATCGTGCGGGCCTGCACCAGGCCGCCATCGCTGCCGGAGAGGCCCACGGCCCGGCCGCCCACCCGGTTGAGGCCGTTGACGATCTGCTTGTTGACACGCCCGACCAGGACCATCTCGACCACGTCCATGGTGTCGGGACAGGTGACCCGCAGGCCGTCCTGGAAGCGGGGCTCGATCGCCAGCTTCTCCAGCCACTGGTTGATCTCCGGGCCGCCGCCGTGCACCACCACCGGCTGGACGCCGACGCAGGCCAGCAAGGCGAGGTCGCGGAAGACGGCATCGCGCAGGTCCTCGCGCACCATGGCCGCTCCGCCGTACTTGATCACGATGCGGCGGCCGGCGAAGCGCTGGATGTAGGGCAGGGCTTCGCTGAGCACGGACACCCGCAAGGTGTCTTCCGCGCTGATGTGCCGATCGGGACTCAAGGGACGGGGGCGGCGAGGGACGGGTCGGAGGGGGCGGGGCCAGGGGGGGTGGCCGGCAGCAGGCTCAGCTGCAGGCGCCCGGGGCCGGCCTGCTGGAGGTCAGCCGTGAGGCCGGGGCCGAAGAAACGGCCCAGACGCTCCCGTCGATCCTGCCAGCGCTCGTAGGCCACGCCGTGGCACTCGATCGTCAGCCGCAGCCCGTAGCCACCGCCGGCCTCGAGCTCCTCCACGGCCACCAGCTGGGGTGGGGCGTCCTCGTCCCAGAGCTTGAGGGCCTCGAGGGAACTCTCGAGGTGGGCCTTCTGGCCGTAGCGCCAGCGGGTGACGTCGGCCAGCAGCTTGCGCAGGGGTTCGTTGCCGGGCTGCTGGCGCAGGTCGCGCAGCCGGGCTGCGGGCGTGAGCCGCTCGGCGGGCGGCAGCTCGGAGGATTTCAGGGCCAGTCCCCCCAGCAGGATCGGCACGCCGTAGAAGACACCGGCCAGGCTGATGTTGGGGCTGTCGGTGGCGTAGGCGATCGATCCGATCACGGTGAGAACGGCACCGGCCACGGTCACCAGGCTGCCGGGGGAGAGAAACGCTTGCATCGCCCCATTCTCCGTCAGCGGGGGCCAGGATGGCGTCCCAGGCTCCGCCCCGCCTCCCCATGGCCAGCCCCCAAGCCAGCGCGCAAGACGGCTTCAACGCCAGCCCCGCGGGGGCATCCGCCGACGTCGACACCCCATGGAGCGTGCCTGAGCCCCCCTCCACCGCCGAGCTGCTCACCCAGCTGGGGGAGGACAGGCTCTGGCTGCTGCGCCAGCTGGACAGTGGCCGCTGGAGCGAATGGCGGCTGGATCTGGCGGCCCTGGAGCGGGAACTGGGTCAGCTGATCGACCAGGCCGGCGAACTGCTCTGATCAGAAGGGGATCTCGTCATCGTCCCCCAGGGGGACCAGCGGAGAGGTGTCCCAGACGGGGGCGGCGGGCTCGGCGGCCGCTGCACCGGCCGACCGGGAGGGCGCCGGTGCGGGGGCCCGCCGTGGGGCGGATGTGGCGGCCCCGCCGGCGGGGCGCGGGGTCGGCAGGGGGGCCTGGCTGCGGGCCGGCGCTGCCGACGGTGTCGACGGCGCCGGGTCAGGAACCATGCCGGTACCGCTGCCGGGGCTGAGGGGATGGAGACGTGCCAGGGTGAACTCGGCCCGCTTCTCCTTGACCCCGTCCTGGCGGGTGACGGTGTTCATGCGCAGCCGGCCCTCGAGCACGAAGCGCTGGCCCACCTGCACCCTGTTCTGGAGATCCTGGGCCAGGTTCCCCCAGCCCACCACCTTCAGCTGGCCCGGGGGATCATCGGGCCGCAGACCCTCGATCTGGACGGCCATTTCGGCCACCGGCGTCTGGTTGTCCTGGGTGTATCGCACCTGGGGCGCCTCCAGGACCTCCACCTCCAGCAAGCAGTGATTCACGCCCGGACCAACGGATGGAAGGACCCATCCTGATGCATCCGCCCCACGGGATCCAGGCCGATCCGCCCGGTCGTGCCGGCGGCTGCGGCGGGAGCGGCGACGGTGGCGGCCGGATCTGGCTGGTGGCCGGCACGGGGGAGGGGCCACCCCTGGCCCGGGAGCTCCTGGCCAGGGGCTGGCGCCTGAAGGTCTCGCTGGTGAGCCGGGCCGCCGCCCTGGCCTATGGCGCCCATCCCCGCCAGGAGCTGGCGGTGGGGGCGATCGGGGGGACGGACGGGCCCGAGGCCGGGATCGCCGCCGAACTGGCCGACGCCGGACTCCGGGGTGCCCCCTACACCTGGGTGATCGATGCGACCCACCCCTTCGCCACCCGCATCAGCGCCGCCCTGGCCGACGGCTGCGGGGCCCGCTCCCAGCCCCTGCTGCGGCTGCTGCGGCCCGACCTGAACACCGCCGGCGCCCAGCCCCTGGACGAACTGGCCAGCCTCGGGCGCCTGTGCCGGCCGGGGGAACGGCTGCTGCTGGCCATCGGCGCCCGCCGCCTGGCCGAGGCCGTGGCGGCCTCGCCAGGGGTGCTGCATCACGCCCGCCTGCTGCCCCAGGCCGGGGCCCTGGCGACGGCCCTGGCCGCCGGACTGGCGCCGCAGCGGCTGGCCCCCCTGCGACCGGGCGGCGACGGCCGCATCGAGCGCGCCCTCTGCCGCCACTGGCAGATCGACACCGTGCTCTGCCGCCGCTCCGGGGGGGCCAACGAAGAGCGCTGGCACCGGATCTGCGCCGCCCTGGGTCTGCGCCTGCTGCTCCTGGAGCGGCCCGGGGAGCCCGCCCTGGTGGAGGCCCTGCCGCTGGAGCCGCTGCTGCAACGGCTGGGCCACAGTGGGCCTGACGGCTGAAGCCGGCCCCTGCCCCCGCCCATGCCTGGACCTGATCCCACACCCCTCAGCCTGGTGCTCACCACCGAAGCCGACCGGGAGCGGGCCGAGGCCCTGGCCCGGGAACTGCTGGAGCGGGGCCTGGTGGCCTGCGCCAGCCTGCACCCGGTGGTGTCGCTCTACCGCTGGCAGGGCCGCCTGGAGCGGGCCGAGGAGGTGCAGCTGCTGCTCAAGACGACCCCTGCTCGCCTGGAGGCCCTGCGTCGCGCCCTGGAGGAGCTGCACAGCTACGACACCCCGGAATGGATCCACTGGCCGGCCGCCAGCGACGGCCCCTACGGCCGCTGGCTGCTGGAGCAGCTGCCGCTCAACCCAGGTGGCGGGCCACCAGCTCCGGCAGGGAGGCCTGGGGACGGGGACCCAGCTGGGTGACCACCTGGCCGGCACAGAGCGAACCGAGCCGTCCGCAGCGCTCCAGGCTCTCGCCGCGGGTGTGGCCGTAGAGGAAGCCGGCGGCGTAGAGGTCGCCGGCGCCGGTGGTGTCCACCAGGGGGCCGAGGTGGAAGGGCTCGATCGCCAGGGTCGTCCCACCGCTGAGCAGCACCGAGCCCTGCTCACTGCGGGTGAGCGCCGCCACCTTGCAGCGGCCGCGGACCTGGTCCGCCGCCGCCTCGAAGCTGTCCGTCTGGTACAGGGAGGTGATCTCCATCTCGTTGGCGAACAGCACGTCGACATGGCCGTCGACCAGCTCCAGGAAGCTCTCCCGGTGGCGCTGCACGCAGAAGGCATCCGAGAGGGAGAGGGCCACCTCGCCACCGCCGGCGCGCATCACCTCGGCGGCGGCGATGAAGGCGCGCTTGGCCTCCTCACTGTCCCAGAGGTAGCCCTCCAGGTAGAGCAGCTTCGCCTGACGCACCATCTCCAGATCGAGGTCGGCAGGATCCAGCCCCACCGACGCCCCCAGGTAGGTGCACATGGTGCGCTGGGCATCCGGGGTGACCAGGATCAGGCAGCGGGCGGTGGAGGGGCCGCCGGCGGCCGGGGGAGTCTCGAAGCTGGCCCCCACGGCCCGGATGTCGTGGGCGAAGATCGCCCCGAGCTGGTCGTCCTTCACCCGGCCGATGAAGCCCGCCTGGCCGCCCAGCTGGGCGATGCCCGCCAGGGTGTTGGCGGCCGAGCCGCCGGAGGTCTCGAGGCCGGCGCCGACGCTGGCGTAGAGCCGTTCGGCCTGCTCCTCATCCACCAGGGCCATGGTGCCCTTGGTGAGGCCGTGGGCCTCAAGGAAGGCGTCGTCGGCCTGGACGAGGACGTCGACGATGGCATTGCCGATGCCGACCACGTCGAAGCGCTTGGCGGTGCTGGTCAAGGGGATCCGGGAGGGGGTGAGGAGAGCCGGGGAGCGGAGGCGAGAGACTGAGGCGAGGAACGGCGGGACGCCAGCTCAGACGCTGAGCAGGGCGCGCTTGGGGCCGTGGATCGGATCCTCGACGACGATCGTCTGGTCGCGCTTGGCGCCGAGGGAGACGATGGCGATCGGCACCTCCATCAGCTCGGCCAGGAAGCGCAGGTAGGCCATGGCGGTGGGGGGCAGATCCTCCAGGCTGCGGCAGTCGGCGGTGGAGCACTGCCAGCCGGGCAGGCTGCGGAAGACGGGCCGGCAGCGGGCGAATTCGTCGGAGCTGCTGGGGAAGTAGTCGATGCGGCGGCCGTCGAGCTCATAGGCCACGCAGACCTGGATCTCGTCCAGCTCATCGAGCACATCGAGCTTGGTGATCGCCAGGCAGTCGAGGCCGTTCACCTGCACCGCATAGCGGCCGATCACCCCATCGAACCAGCCGCAGCGACGCCGTCGGCCGGTGGTGGTGCCGAACTCGCCGCCCCGGTCGCAGAGGTGGTCGTTGAGGCTGCCCTCCAGCTCGGTGGGGAAGGGGCCTTCGCCGACCCGGGTGGTGTAGGCCTTGGCCACGCCGATCACCCGGTCGATCAGGGTGGGGCCGACGCCGGCGCCGATGCAGGCGCCGCCCGACACCGGATTGGAGGAGGTGACGTAGGGGTAGGTGCCGTGGTCGAGGTCGAGCAGGGTGCCCTGGGCACCCTCGAAGAGGATGTTCTTGCGGGCCCGGGCCGCCTCGTGGATGGTGCGGGTGCAGTCCACCACGTGGGGGGCCAGGCGGCGGCCGTAGGCGGCGTACTCCTCGATCACCGCTTCCGGATCCAGGGCGGGGATCCCGTAGACCTTCTCGAGCAGGTCGTTCTTCTCCGCCAGGGGCCCCAGCAGGCGATCGCGCAGGCAGTCGGCATCGAGCAGGTCGATCACCCGGATGCCGTTGCGCTCGGACTTGTCGGCATAGGTGGGCCCGATGCCGCGGCCGGTGGTGCCGATGCGGCGGTCACCGCGACGCTGCTCCATCGCCAGGTCGAGCAGGCGGTGGTAGGGCATCGTCACGTGGGCCGTGGAGGCCAGCTTCAGCCCGGAGACATCGATCTCCAGCTCCAGAAGCGTGTCGATCTCGCCGAGCATGACCTTGGGATCCACCACCGTGCCCGACCCGATCAGGCAGATGGTGTCCGGGTAGAGGATCCCCGACGGGATCAGGTGCAGCTTGAGGACCCGGTCCTCGACGACGATGGTGTGCCCGGCGTTGACCCCGCCCTGATAGCGGACCACGACATCGGCGGAGCGACTCAGCAGATCGGTGATCTTGCCTTTCCCTTCGTCACCCCATTGCGCACCGATGACGACAACATTGGCCAAGGAAACAGCGGCCCGGAGCCGCTTCTAAGCACAATGGGAGAGCTTCTCAGATCGAGGCCCCCTACGTCAAAGAATCAGGCGCCGCGCACCGCCGTTACTTCAGCTTTCTTGAGCTCCTTCTCCAGGCGGCTGCGGAGGGGATCGGGCAGGGGGCGGTTGGCGTAGCCGGCGTAGTGGGCCGCCAGGGCGTTGACGGCGGTCTGCATGGTGGTGAAGGAGGCCAGGCCGTGGATGTCCTGGCGGGGCCGGTAGAGGGCGGTGTAGCCGTTGATCAGCTGGCGGGCCTGCACCTCCGCCTCCTGGCGGGCCGGGTCGTCCTGGGGCAGGGCGATGGTGGTCAGCAGGGTCTGGGCCACGCTGACGGTGTCATCGACGTAGTTGCCGCTGAGGCCGCCGGGGGCCTGGCTGCAGCCGCTCAGTCCGAGGCAGAGACACAGGCCGAGGGCCAGAAGGGGACGGAGCAGGCGGCTGCGCAGGAAGGCGACCAAGGGAGGAACGGCGTCTGGCGAAATCCTACGGGGATGCACCCTGGAGCCCGAGGAGCTGCACGAGCTCCTCGAGGGCGGCGTCCGCCGTCAGGTCCCGTTTGCCGGTGTCGCCGCTGCGGTCCACCAGTTCCACCGTCCGCTCTCCTGCGCCCCGGCCCACCACCAGCCGCCAGGGGATACCGATCAGATCGGCATCCTTGAACTTCACACCGGCCCGCTCGGGCCGGTCGTCCAGGAGGACATCGATCCCGGTGCCGAGCAGGCGGCCGTAGAGCTCCTCGGCCAGGGCCACCTGCACCGGATCCTGGCTGCTGGCGATGACGATGATCACCGTGTAGGGGGCGATCGCCACGGGCCAGCGGATGCCGTCGGCGTCGTGGTTCTGCTCCACGGCGGCCTGGGCCAGGCGCGAGACGCCGATGCCGTAGCAGCCCATCCACAGGGCTTCGTCCTCGCCGGCCTCGTTGGTGAAGCGGGCCTCCAGAGCCTCGGAGTACTTGCGCCCGAGCTGGAAGATGTGGCCGACCTCGATGCCCCGGGCCGCCTCCAGCCGCTGGGAGGGGTCATGCAGGCAGCGCTCGCCGGGCTGGGCCGCGCGCAGATCCACCACCTCGGGGAGCGGGCAGAGCTCGCCCCAGCGGGCCCCCACCAGATGCTCGTCGACGCGGTTGGCGCCGCAGACGAACGCCTCCAGCTCGGCGGCGGAGGGGTCGGCGAGCCGCAGCAGGGGGGCGGACACCGCCCGGGGATCCGCGTGCCGCAGGGGCGGCTCGCCCAGGTGGGGGCCCAGGAAGCCGAAGGGCACGGCGGGGTCGGCGTCGAGGTGATCGGCGAGCAGCGGCACGATCTCCAGCAGGGCGCCGGCGTCCGGGCAGCGGGCCGTCACCGCGTTCGCCAGCTTGACCTCGTTGAGCAGCTGGTCGCCCCGCAGGCAGACCAGCACCCCGCGGGCGGGCGCGGCGGCGAAGCGGGCCAGCAGCAGCAGCACCTTCACCGTCTGGGTGGGATCGAGGCCATGGGCCGTGCAGAGGTCCTCGATGCTCGTCTGGTCCGGGGTGGCGAGGGTGCGGCAGGGGCCGGCCGGCAGGGGAACGGCGGGCGCCGGCAGGGAGACCGCCCGCTCCTGGTTGGCGGCGTAGCGGCCGTCGGGACTGGCCAGGATCAGGTCCTCACCGGCCTCGGCGGTGACCATGAACTCCTGGCTGGCGGAACCGCCGATGGCGCCGCTGTCGGCCTCCACCGCCACGGCCCGCAGGCCGCAGCGCTCGAAGATGCGCCGGTAGGCGCCGTCCATGGCGGCGTAGGTGCGCCGCAGGCAGGCCTCGTCGGCATGGAAGGAATAGGCGTCCTTCATGATGAATTCGCGCCCCCGCATCAGGCCGAAGCGAGGCCGGATCTCATCGCGGAACTTGGTCTGGATCTGGTACAGGCAGACCGGCAGCTGGCGGTAGGAGCGCAGCAGGTCGGCCGCCAGTTCGGTGACGACCTCCTCATGGGTGGGGCCGAGCCCGAGGGACCGCTCCTGGCGATCGATCAGGTGGAACATGATCCCCTCCCCGGCGGTGTAGCCGTCCCAGCGGCCGCTGCGGCGCCAGAGGTCGGCGGGCTGCAGCTGGGGCAGCAGGGTCTCGAGGGCGTCCACGGCGGCCATCTCCTCGCGGACGATGGCGGAGATCTTCTGGAGCACCCGCCAGAGCAGGGGCAGGTAGGCGAAGATCCCCGGCGCCAGGCGACGCATGTAGCCGGCGCGGAGCAGCAGCTTGTGGGAGGTGATCTCGGCCTCGGCCGGGTCGTCGCGAAGCGTCACCAGCATCAGGCGGGAGACGCGCATGGAGAAAGTCCGGTTCGGCGCTGGACGTTATCACCGCCGGCCCGGTGAGCCCGAGGCCTGCCCCCGGGAGCGAGTTGCCGCAACGACCCTGCCCCTGACGGCGGCGGGCCCCAGACGAAAAACTCTGCTATGGTCAGCCGTCAGTCCAGTGCGTCCAACGCCAGTCTCATGCTTGCTCACCCTGCACAGGTCGGCTCTCCTGCGGGCGGTTCCACCGCTTCGCCGGCCGCGTCGCTGGCCCTGCAGGGCGACTCCCGGGCCGACACCGAAACCCTGATCGGCATCGATGAGGTTCAGCGCTCCCTGAACCGCTCCCGCGCTTCGGTGTACCGCTACACCAACACCGATCCCCGCAATCTCAACCCCCCCTTCAATCCCCGCAAGCTCAATCCCGAGTACCGCAGCGACCAGAAAGAGCCCCTGGTCTTCCACCCCCACGAAGTGGCCCGCTTCGCCAGGGACGTGCTGCGCATCAAGGAGGTGACCGTCGAGGTTCTCAACTCGCCCTCCACTGCCACCCAGCAGCTGCTGGCGTCGATCCTGGAGGAGCTGCGGGCGATCCGCGCCCGGCTCGACGGGGCCGAAGTCGCCCCCGCCGACCTGCACCTGCACAGGCACTCCCAGTCCCGGCCGGCGGCCTGAGTCCAGGCCGATAGAGGTCACGTCACCCTGTCGTTTGGCTGTCTCCGGGGGCCGATCGAGCCGATCGGTGGCACAATCGTTCCAAACAACCTTTGTTCTCCGTCCAGTGCACCGGGCCACTCCGCTGCACGAACGCATGGATCACGTCCGACCCGTCCGTCCCCAGTCCCGCTCCGGTTCCCATCGCGGAACCAGCGCTGCCCTCGCCTCCCCGGCCAGCCTCCCAGGCATCAGCACGCCGGGGGCCATCTCCGCCGGTCTCTGCCTCATCACCGATACCGGTGAGGCTGACTCCAGCGGAGACCCCGACAGTCCGGGCCCCACAACGCCCCTCCCCCGTCCGTCCGCTTCCCCAGGCCCCACCCGCAGCGGCAGAAGCCCCGGGAGCGACCCTGAAGATTCGGCGGCCCTCTTCTTTGATCAACCCTTCGGTGCCCTCGGCGGCGTCCTTCTCGGTCTGCTGACCCTGCTGGTCCCCCTGGCCGGTGTGGTCATGGACCGGCCGCTGCTTCCCGACCAGCAGCAATCGGGGGAGCCTCGCTTCAGGCCCGTCGCTGTAGCAGAAAGCCCTGGAAGTCCAGGGCCTGGAAGAACGGCGCCGGATCGCTGAGGCCGGCGGCCTCCGCCAGGGCCGTGAGCCGGGCGATGCCGATGGGATGGAAGCCCTGGATCTGGGCGGTGAGGTCCACCGCCTCACCATCCACCCCGCTGGCCCGCTGGAAGCAGCGCCAGGCCTCCGCCACCTGGGCCGAGAGGGGGGAGCGTTCCGGACGCATCAGGTCGACCAGCACCAGCTGCCCCTGGGGCCGGAGGCTGCGGGCCAGGGCGGAGAGGAAGGCCAGCTTGGTGCCGTCGTCGGGGAGGGACTGAAGCACCAGCACCGACAGGGCGCCGTCGAAACGGGCCTCGGCGCCCAGCTGCTCCACCGTGGCGTGATGCCACTCGATCCGGCCCCGGTTCTGCAGCCGCTGCCGAGCCACCGCCAGCATCTCCGCCGAGGGATCGATGGCCGTGAGCTGCCAGTCCGGCCGCTGGGCGTCGGCCTCCAGCAGCTCGGCCCCCGTGCCGCATCCCGCCACCAGCACGGCGGCGTCCGCACGCGAGGCCAGGGGGGAGGAGGACAGCAGCGCCACCGAGAGGCGGGCCAGGCTGGCGTAGCCGGGGATCAGCTGCTGCACCACCAGGTCGTAGGTGCCTTGCCGGGCCGGGGAGGGGTCGGAGGAGAGCAAGGTCTGCAGGCAACCCGGCCATCGTAGGCAGCCCCTCCCGACCCTCCCGATCCTTTCTCAAGGCAACGAAACCGGGATCGAACGGACGCGGTGTGACCTAAGTTGGGCGGCGCCCCTCACCCCCGATCGACCGTGCCCACCATCCGTTTCGAAAAGGAAGGCCAGCAGGTTGGTTGCATCGAAGGGGCCAATCTCCGCAAGGCGGCCCTCGATGCCGGCGTGAATCCCTACACGGGCCTCAATAACCTCAACAACTGCGGTGGCCTGGGCCAGTGCGGCACCTGCGTGGTGGAGGTGGTGGAGGGCGCACGCAACCTCTCCCCCCGCAGCGACGTGGAGGAGGTCTACCTGGCGGATCGGCCCGCGAGCTACCGCCTCAGCTGCCGCACCACCGTCAACGGCGACGTGACCATCCGCACCAAGCCGGACTCCGGGGTGGGCAAGGGCTCCAACAGCCTGGTCGGGGCCCTCAAGGCGCTGGTCGGCCGCAAGTAGGCACCATGGCCGACCACCAGGCCGCGCTTGTCATCTACCAGTACGCCGGCTGCGGCACCTGCCGCAAGGCGCTGGCCTGGCTGAGGGAACGGCAGATTCCCTTCGACGCCATCGACATCACCACCAGCCCGCCATCCCTGGCCCTGCTGGCCGAGGCCCACGACCAGCTCGGAGGTTTCGGCCGGCTGTTCAACACCAGTGGTCAGAGCTACCGGGCCTTGGGGGCCGCCACCGTCAAGGCGATGGACAGGGACACGGCCCTGGCCGCCCTGGCGGCCGACGGTCGCCTGATCAAGCGACCCTTTCTGGTGACGACCTCCGGGCGCATCCTCACCGGCTTCCGTCCCGAGGCATGGGAGGAGCTGCTGGGCTAAGGGGCGTCGTTGCGCTCCTGGGGCCCCTGGGACCCCTTCACCATCAGCTGATCGAGCTCCTCGATCAGCCCCTCGATCCCGGACCGGCTGATCTGGCTGAGGTAGTTCCCCTTGAACTCCTCGAGGAAGGTGCACAGCAGCTGCTGCGAGCGTTCCAGGGCCGGACCGCTCTCCAGGGCCTCGGCGAGCTCCTCCCAGAAGCGGTCGATGCAGCGCTGCAGCAGCTCCAGCTGCTGGTCATCGCGGCGGCTGAGCCGCTCCCCGGTGCTGCGGGTGAGGTCGAGCAGGCTCTCCACCATCCCCCCGGCCAGCTGGCGGCTGAGCCCTTTCTCCATTTGCAGGAGGGGCTGGAGCTGGCGCAGGCCCGGCGGCACGATGGCGTTCTGCAGGCTCTGCTGCAGGGCATGGCCGAGCACCCCCTGGAGCTCGGGGGCCAGGCGCGGGGCCACCCGCACCAGCAGCAGGGGGCCCCAGATCCGCACCAGTTCGACCAGCTCCCGCTCGTCGTTGCTGACCACCGTCTGATGGCTGCGCAGGGCCCGGATCCGCATCGGCCAGCGGCGCGAGCGGATCAGCTGCTGAAGGCCGTCGATCAGCTGCAGGGCGAGCACCTCGAACAGCTCCACCGCCAGCAGGGCCACCACCGCCCGGCTGATCACCGCCCGCAGCGGTTCGATGCTGATCAGGCCGCTGGTATGGAGCCGCTCCAGCACCGGCACCACCCGCAACAGCCGCCAGAAGGGCAGCAGCAGGGGCAGGTCGATCCAGCGCCGCAGGAGGGCCCGGTTCCAGCTCAGACCGGGCAGGCGGCGGCGCAGCCGGTAGGCCCGCAGCAGGATGTCGAGGGCGAAGACGCTCTGGAAGAGCAGCAGGTCGTAACGCCAGAAATGGTCGGTGGGCCGGCCGTTCTCATCGATCGAACGCCAGTAGGTGGTGGCCACCAGGGGCAGCACCTGCTGGCGCCAGAACAGCCGCTCCTGCGGCCAGGGATGGGCGTCGATCCAGGCGGGGCTCAGCAGCACCGCCGCCGCCTGCTTGGCCGAGTCCAGGTCGGCCCGCTGGCGCAGGCGGTTCTTGATCTTCTCCAGGGTGCCGGAGGCACCCGAGGCCTGCATCGGATTGGAGTCGATCATCTCGACGGTCAGCCGCACCTGCTCCGCCAGCAGCTGACGCTGGATCGGCGTGGTCGCCCCCGAGGGGCCCTGGCTCAGGGCCGCATCCATCCGGTCGAACTGGCGCAGGTAGGCCTGGGTCTCCCGGTGCGGCTCGATCCCCTTGATCGGATCCACCCAGGGGGTGATGTCGGGGATGAAGGTGAGCGGCACCGCCAGGGGCACCGACGGCAACGGGTAGAGGTTGCGCTGCAGCCAGAAGGTGCGCAGGGGGATGTAGCTGATGTCGAAGGCCACCCAGAGCAGGTTCAGGGCGGCCCAGAGCGCCACGAAGCGATCCCAGCGCCGTCCCAGCCGGCTCGAGGGCGCGACCAGGCTCTGGTGCCAGCGTGGGCGTGCCATCGGGAACGCGGCGGGCGGGTGCGTGCCTAATCTGCCTCCCGACCATGGAACCTGCCGCACGAACCCCTTGAGCCCCTCGGATCCACCGGCCGACCACGGCGCCCACGACGAGCCGCCGCCGCCCCCGGGACAGCGTCGACAGGAGGACCGGGAGGAGAGCCCCTGGGCCTTCTGGCGCAGCGTGCTGATCACCCTGGCGGTGGCCCTGGGCATCCGCCAGTTCCTGCTGGAGGCCCGCTACATCCCCTCCGGCTCCATGCTGCCGGGGCTGCAGCTCCAGGACCGGCTGCTGGTGGAGAAGCTGTCCTTCCGCCAGCGCCCCCCGAGGCGCGGCGAGGTGGTGGTGTTCCGCTCGCCCTACCACTTCGATCCGATCCTCACCGGTCCGACCAAGCCGGGGGCGCTGCGCTGCCTGCTGGTCAACCTTCCCCTGATCGGCTCCCTGCCAGGGATCCAGCAGCCGGCCTGCGATGCCTACATCAAGCGGGTGATCGGCCTCCCCGGCGAGCGGGTGGTGGCCGATCCCCGCGGACGGGTCAGCATCAACGGCCGTCCCCTCGACGAGCCCTACGTCAGGAACTTCTGCCCCGTCGATCGCCAGGGGGTGGGCCCCTGCCGCACCATCGACGTGGTGGTGCCCCCCGGCCATCTGGTGGTGATGGGCGACAACCGGGCCAACAGCTGGGATGCCCGCTTCTGGCCGGGCGGGCCGCTGCTGCCCGAAAGCGAACTCATCGGCCGGGCCTTCTGGCGCTTCTTCCCCTTCAGCTCGGCCGGCCCGCTGCCAGAGCCCAACGCTGCGGATCGCTGAGTCCTGAGGCCAGCACCTGTCCCTGCAGCGGCCGTCCCCGGCAGGGCCGGTTGGCCGCCAGGGAACCGGCGGGGGCGTCCTCCCAGCGCCAGGAGCGGCGGGGGTCGAACAGCAGCCACTGGCCCGTGCCCACAGCCAGGGCAGGCTCCGGCAGGCCCAGGAAGCGGGCGGGGCCCCAGCAGAGCACCTGCCAGAGCTGCTCCGGCCGCCAGCCCCGGCGTGCCACCAGCTCCTCCCACAGCAGCGGCAGCACCAGGCCGTGACCCGCCACGCCGGGGCGTCGCTGGTCGAGGGGCAGCAGC
The DNA here is from genome assembly GCA_943367815.1 of Tabrizicola sp. YIM 78059. Classification (GTDB taxonomy): domain Bacteria; phylum Cyanobacteriota; class Cyanobacteriia; order PCC-6307; family Cyanobiaceae; genus Cyanobium. The sequence continues at coordinate 112,550 of CALRKA020000003.1, forward strand.
TCCTCCTCCGCATCCAGGGCGATGTGATGCACCGCGACGGCGGCGATGACCCCGTCGGCCAGGCCATCAATCAGGGCGTGCCGGTCGGCCGGCCCCCCCAGGGACGGCTCCACCAGCCAGCCCTCGTCGGCGGGATCGAGGCCGCCGCTGTCGGCGACCAGATGCCACCAGCCCACCGAGGCCAGCGGCGGACGGCGATGGCGCCGCAGCCGGGCCACCGCTTCGGCGGTGGAGACATTCATCAGCCGCAGGCCCGCAGCGGGAAGGTCGTCGGCCAGGGAGAGCAGGGTCTCGAGGGGGAGGGTTTCGCTGCCCGGGGGATCGAGGGGCCAGCCGGCCCGCAGGGCCTCCACCCGCTCCCGCACGAACCCCCGCCGGGCCAGGGAACCGTCCCGCGGCGGCAGCAGCACCGGCCGGTCCCCCATCTCCCCAAGCCGCAGGCCACGCTCCAGGAGATCGAGCGGCGGCAGGGCCGCCCCGGCCGCCAGGCCGCAGGCGCCGGCGGCCAGCTGGTCGCCGTGGGGGGCCAGATCCCGGTCGAGGCCATCGACACTGAAGCTGCCCCAGCGGAGCAGCCGCATCGGCTCCGGCCAGCTCCAGCCCAGCCGCTCGGGCCGGTCACGCCAGCTGGAGGCCCAGGGCAGCAGGGCCACGGTGCCGTACCCCCCCAAGGCGGCGGCCTCCCCGAGGCTGGCCAGGGTCTCGGCCCGCCCCTGCAGCGGGTCCTCCAGCACGCTGTGGGGGTCCACCAACGCCGGCGCCAGCCAGCAGCCCTCGGCATCAAAGCTGGCGATGCCCCCCCCGGAGACGGCGCCCGGCTCCGGGTCGATCGCCCGCAGCACGCCGTCCTCCAGGAGCACGTCGGCCCGCCGCGGCGGCCGCCCGGGGGCCTCCAGCAGAGTCACCCCGCGGATCAGCAGCTGACGGACCATGGCAGGGGCCTCGGAGGGATGGACCGGCTACAGGGCGCCGGCGGCCGTGCGGTCGATCACGCCCCCCAGGTGGGCGGTGAGGTTCAGGGCGCTGACCACCGGCGGCGCCGTCGCCCCCCGGGGATAGTCGATCACGGTCACCCCCCCGTTGCCCTGCTTGATGGCCCAGATGTCGGCGGGGGAGAGGCCGAGCAGGGCGCAGAGGATCGTCTTGTTGACCGCATCATGGGCGACCACCAGGGCCGTTTCCTGGGGATCCAGTCCGGCGACGATCCGGTTCCAGGCCTCCAGGGACCGCTCCCACACCCCACCGATGGTCTCCCCTTCCGGCATCTGCACGGTCTCGGGGCTGCGCTTCCAGGCGGCGAGCAGGTCGGGCCAGCCGGCGGCGATCTCACTCTCCAGCCGGCCCTCCCAGAGGCCATGGCCGATCTCCCGCAGCCCCCGGGTGGTGGTGAGGGGCACGCCGGGATGGGAGCCGAGGATCACCTCGGCGGTGCGCAGGGGGCGGGCCATGTCGCTGCTGTAGGCGCGCTGCAGCGGGATCGGGGCCAGGAAGGCCCGCGCCGCCTCCGCCTGGGCCAGGCCGTGGGCATTGAGGGGGATGTCGATCTGGCCCTGGAAGCGCCCCTCCCGGTTCCAGTCGGTCTCGCCGTGGCGCACCAGCAGCAGGCGACACCCCGGTCCGGCCGGTGGCAGGGCCGTGCCCAGGTGGGCGGTGCCGTTGAGGGATTCCAGCTGCACCACGTGGCGCCCGCCCTCGCCGCGGACCAGGTTGAGCACCGAGATGGAGGCGTTGTCGAGCCTGAGGCGCAGGAAGCCGCTCGCCGGCAGCCCGAGCAGGTGCAGCACCAGGCAGCGCAGGATGGCGTTGTGGGCCACCACGAGCACGGTGTCGTCATCCCCGTGGCCGGCCAGCAGCCGATCGGCGAAACGGCCCGCCTGCTCCAGCAGCTCGGGCACCGGCAGAAAACGGCTGCCATCGGCGCGCTGCAGCTCCATGGTCTCGGGGGCCTCGCGCCAGCGGCGCTCCTGCTCCGGATCCACGGCCCGCACCTCGCTGCGCAGCAAGCCGCTCCAGGGCGCCAGATCGATCTCCAGCAGATCGTCGTCGAACACGGGCGCCAGCGGCGAGCCGTGGCTGGCCAGCAGGGCGGCCGTGGTGGCACTGGCCCGCTGCAGCGGCGAGCTGTAGACGGCGGTGAAATCGAGCTCCGCCAGGGCCTCACCGGTGCGACGGGCCTGGTCCGCCCCGGCCTCGGTGAGGTCGGAGAGGTCGTCACGGCCCTGGATGCGGTGCTCCAGGTTGAAGCTGCTCAGCCCATGGCGGACCAGCACGATGCGAAGGGGCAAGGTGCTTGTGGCGCAGGCCCCGCCATCGTATGGGACGGGACGGGGGCGGGCGCAGGGGAGAATCAGCTCCCATCGCCGCCGAGGTGGTCCGGTTGAACGGAACCCCTTCCCGATCCGGACCGCCCGCTTCCCCCCCGGGCTGGAAGAGCCTGCTGGCCCTGCTCAGCCTGGCGCTGTGCGCCCTGCTCTGGGTGGGCGGGCTGATCGACAGCCTCGAGCGCCCGTCGGTGATCGATTCCCTCAGCCTGCGGCAGCTCGAGCTGGCCGCCCTGGCGGCCGAGGCCGTTCCGGAGGGGCTGCGGCCGCTGCTCACCGGGGAGGACCCGCGCCGGGACCTGGGCGATGAGCTCCGGCGGCAGATGGAGGCCCCCGACGAACCGCCGCTGGCCCTGCGCCGCCTCGAACGCGCCCTGCTGGAGCGCGACGCCGGGACCCCGGCGGCCCTGGACGACGACACCGACCTGAGGCAGCTGGCGACCCAGGTGGACGCCGTGCGGCGGCCCCTGATCCAGGCGCTGCTCGACGGACAGCCCGTGACGGCGGAGCGGCGGCAGCAGCTGCTCGCCCCCTGGGCGGCCCCCCTGATGGTGCAGCAACTGGTCTGCGAACAGCTGCCGGGGGACGGCACCTGTCCGGCAGAGGAGCGGTCCCTCAGGCTGCTGCTGATGCTCCTGGCGGTGACGACCCTGCCGGCCCTGTTCCTGCTGGTGGGGGTCGCCCTGCTGCTCCGTCAGGGCTGGCTGGCCTGGCGAAAGAAGCTTCCCGCGGCACCGCCCCTGGTGGGACCGCCCCTGAGCCCCGTCGATGTGACCCTGCTGATCGCCGGCGGTTTCGTGGTGCTCGGCGAAGTCTTCGTGCCGATGGTGGTCCAGCCGCCGCTGCAGATCGCCCTGCAGCGCCTGGCCGCCCCGAGGGCCCTCAGCCAGGGCATCGAGGTGCTGGTGCTCTACGCAGCCCTGATGGCCGCGCCGCTGCTGCTGCTGGCGCTGATGCTGCCGCGGCGCGGGGCCCCTCCGGCGGGGGGCTGGCTGCAGTGGAGGTGGTCGCCGGCCTGTTCCGCCCTCGGCGGCGCCCTGTCCAGCCTGCTGATGGTGCTGCCGGTGGTGACGGCCTCCAGCTGGGCGATCGACAGGATCTGGGCCGACCCGGGCGGCAGCAATCCGCTGCTCGACCTGGTGCTGACCAGCGCCGACCCCCTGGCGCTGGCCTGTTTCGCCCTCACGGCCCTGGCGGTGGCGCCCCTGTTCGAGGAGGTCCTCTTCCGGGGGGTGCTGCTGCCGGTGGCGGGCCAGCGGCTCGGCGGAGCCGGTGCGGTGGTGCTGAGTGCGGCCGTGTTCGCGATCGCCCATCTGAGCCTGGCGGAACTGGCCCCGCTGTTCGTGCTCGGCCTGGGTCTCGGCTGGCTGCGCTGGCGCAGCGGCCGACTGGGAAGCGCCGTGCTGATGCACGCCCTCTGGAACGGGATGACCTTCATGAATCTCCTCTTTCTCGCCGACTGAAACCGCTTGCTGCGGTCCCTGATGGGTGGTTCACTTGCGCAGTGCCTTTCAGGTCCCTTGGCCGCCTCCCCCGCCCCACGCAGCCAGAATCCGCTGCAAAAACAGAGGCCCCTGCAGAGGCCCCTGCAGCTGATCGAGGGCTCCCTCTCGGCGCGCAGGATCGAGCGCCAGTCCCCCTGGCTGGCCGGACTGCATCGGATCAGCAGCGGAGCCCTGGTGGGATTGGGATTCTCGATGCTCGGCCTGAGTGCCCTCACCCTGCACTGGCAGAACCAGTGGGCCTACAGCTTCTCCAAACTGGAAGCCTCCAAGACCCTTGAGCACCGCATGCAGGAGTCCTCCGCCCTGCTCGAGCAGCATCACCTCAGCCTGGTGCGGCGCCCCGGCCTGCTGGAGCCCACCAGCAGCGCCAAGCTCATCCATCTGCCTGAACCGCGCAGCAGCCGCGCCCGCGCGACCCTGCCGCTGCTCGCCGGCTTCCAGCTGCGGGCCATCCCGGCCGGCTACTGATGCCCCCCGCCTCCCGTTCCGGGCCTGGCGAGGGCCGGTCCCAGGCGAACAGCGCCGGGGGCGGACGCCGCCCCAGGGGAGCGGCAACCCGCCGGGTGGTGGAGATCCAGCCGATCTCCCCCGGCCGCATGCTCACGGTGTATCTCCTGCTCTGCGCGGCCCTGGTCGGGCTGGCGGGACGCCTGGCCTGGCTGCAGGTGGTGCAGGCCCCCGAACTCCAGGCCCGGGCCAAGGCCATCCAGACCCATGCGGTCACCCCCATCGGCAAACGCCGCACCATCGTCGACCGGATGGGGCGGCTGGTGGCCCTCGACGAGGAGCGCTACACCCTCTGGGCCCACCCGCGCTACTTCAACCTTCCCGGCGACGAACCCCAGCAGATCCGTCCCCCTGCCGATGTGGTCAGGGAGATCTCCAAGGTGCTGGCCAAACCGCCGGCCGACCTGCTCCAGACCATCGGCAGCCGCCGCAGTGGCGTCAAGCTCGCCACCGGCCTGGATCCGGAAACGGCGAACCGTGTGAAGGAGCTGGGCATCAGCGGCCTCGATCTGGAGGCCTACCCCCAGCGCGTCTACCCCCAGGGGTCCCTGTTCGCCAACGTGGTGGGCTTCCTCAACCTGGAAAGGGTCGCCCAGGCGGGCCTGGAGCAGAGCCGGGACCGGGACCTGCGCCGCCAGGAGGTGACGCTGAGCATGCGCCGCGGCGCTGACGGCACCCCGCTGCCGGACGGTCTGCAGGCCGGGTCGCTCTACGGGGACGACCTGCGGCTCCAGCTCACCCTCGATGCCCGCCTGCAGCAGGTGGCCCAGCAGGCGCTGACCAAACAGGTGAAGCAGTGGCGAGCCAAGCAGGGCGCGGCCCTGGTGATGAATGCCCGCAACGGCGAAATCCTCGCCCTGGCCTCCACCCCCACCTACGACCCCAACCGTTTCTGGAATTACAACCCCGGCCTGTTCCGCGAATGGTCGGTGCAGGATCTCTACGAGCCCGGCTCCACCTTCAAACCCATCAACCTGGCCCTGGCCCTGCAGGAGAAGGCGATCCGCCCCGGCGACAAGGTGAACGACGTGGGGCAGCTGACGATCGGTGGCTGGCCGATCTTCAACCATGACCGCCGCGCCAACGGCCTGATCGACTTCCCCACGGTGCTGCAGGTGTCCAGCAACGTGGCGATGGTGAAGGCCATGGCCCAGGTGAAGCGCGATCGCTTCTGGCACTGGCTGCGGGCCTTCGGCATCGACGAGATGCCGGACACGGACCTGCCCGGGGCCGTGGCCGGCCAGCTGAAGAGCCGCAGCGAGTTCACCTCGGCGCCGATCGAGCCCGCGGTCGCCGCCTTCGGCCAGGGCTTCTCCCTGACCCCCCTCAAGCTGCTGCAGCTGCACGGGATGCTCGCCAACGGCGGCCGGCTGGTGAGCCCCCACATCACCCGCGGTCTCCGCTCCGGCGATGCCCTCGCCAGCGCCACCGCCCCCACGGGCGTCCAGCTGCTCGATCCGGCCGTCACCCGCACCGTCGTCAAGTGGATGGAATCGGTGGTGGAAAACGGCAAGGGCATGAAGATCCCCGGCTACCGGATCGCCGGCAAGACGGGCACGGCCCAGAAGGCCCGCAACGGGGTGTACATCCCCGGCGCCCGGATCTGCAGCTTCGTGGCGATCCTGCCGGCGAATGATCCCAGCTACGTGGTGCTGGTGGTGGTCGACGAGCCCCAGGGGGGCAATGCCTACGGCTCCACCGTGGCCCTGCCGGTCGCCCGCCAGATCGCCGAGGCCCTGCTGGTGATCGAGAAGGTGGCCCCCAGCCAGCCCACCGCCAAGGCCAGCCGCTCCTGAGCCGCCAGCCTGTCCTCATTCCCACAACCGCGTTGCATCGCCGAAGGACGCCATGGCTAGCGTCGGAGCCAGCAGACATCGCGCCCGACACCGTTCCACGATGGCCAACCTTCTCGAACAACTGGCCGCCATGACCGTGGTCGTGGCCGACACCGGCGACATCGACGCGATCCGTCAGTTCACGCCGCGGGATGCCACCACCAACCCGTCCCTGATCCTGGCCGCCGCCCAGATCCCCACCTACCAGGACCTGATCGACCGCTCCCTGCGGGAATCACGGGAGGTGATCGGTGCCGAGGCCCCGGCCGAGGATGTGGTGCGCGAGGCCCTCGACGAGATCAGCGTCACCTTCGGCAAGGAGATCCTCAGGATCGTCCCGGGCCGGGTCTCCACGGAGGTGGATGCGCGCCTGAGCTACGACACCGAGGCCACCATCGCCAAGGCCCGCAAGCTGATCGGCCTCTACGCCCAGGCGGGCATCGGCACCGACCGGGTGCTCATCAAGATCGCCTCTACCTGGGAGGGGATCAAGGCGGCGGAGGTGCTCGAGCGCGAGGGGATCCACTGCAACCTCACCCTGCTGTTCGGCTTCGCCCAGGCCGTGGCCTGCGCCGAGGCGGGCATCACCCTGATCTCCCCGTTCGTCGGGCGCATCCTCGACTGGTACAAGAAATCCACCGGTCGCGAGAGCTATCCCGGGGCGGAAGATCCCGGCGTGCTCTCGGTGACACGGATCTTCAACTACTTCAAGACCCACGGCTACGGCACCGAGGTGATGGGGGCCAGCTTCCGCAACATCGACGAGATCGTCGAACTGGCCGGCTGCGACCTGCTGACCATCTCCCCGGCCCTGATGGACCAGCTGCGCCAGAGCGACGATCTTCTGGAACGCCGCCTCGATGCCACCCGTCCGGGCGCCAGCGAAGAGCGGATCCACGTCGATGAGGCCGCCTTCCGCACGATGATGGCGGCGGATGCCATGGCCAGTGAGAAGCTCGATGAGGGCATCCGCGGGTTCTCCAAGGCGATCGAGACCCTCGAAGGTCAGCTGGCCCATCGCCTGGCCGTGATCGAGGGCGGCGCCGCCTTCACCCATGCGGTGCACGAGATCTTCCTGCTCAACGATCTCGACGGCGACGGCTGCATCACCCGGGAGGAATGGCTCGGCAGCGATGCCGTCTTCGATGCCCTCGACACCGACAACGACGGGCGTCTCGCCCCCGAGGATGTGCGTGGAGGCCTCGGAGCGCCGCTGGCGATCAGCCGCTGAAGGCCAGGCCGCCCGGAAGCGGCCCTTCCTTGATCGGTTGTTCACCTTGATCGGCAAAGATGGATCGCCTCCCAGCTCACGCATGGCCCACACCGTCCACGCCCTCGACACCATGCGCGCCCTCGCCGACAAGGGTGAGGTGAGAGACGTTGAGGCCGGCTCTGTCATCTTCCGGGCCGGGGAGCCCGGCGACTGCATGTTCGGCCTGCTGGAGGGGACGGTGCGGCTGAGCTGGAACGGCGATGCCGGCCACGAGGACATCCAGGCCGGCGACGTCTTCGGGGCCGGGGCCCTGGTCACCCAGGACCACCGCCGCTATGGCCATGCCACGGCCCTCACCCCCTGCCGGCTGCTGGTCATGAACCGCGAGAAGTTCCTGTTCGCCGTCCAGGAGGCGCCCATGTTCGCCATCGAGCTGCTGGGCTCCATCGACCAGCGCCTGCGGGACCTCAAGGGGGTGACCCGCAACTGAGCCCAGTCGGCCCCCTGCGGCGAGCCTGGCCGCTCAGCCCCGCTGGAACAGCAGCCGGCGGATGACCCGCTGGGCGATCTCCCCGTAGCCCATCTCCCCGGAGAGGATCTGGGCGATCCGCTGGGGCGCGGTGGGCCGCTTGATGCCGAGCTGGTAGCCCACCCGCGGCACCCGGTAGAAGACCTGGGCGATGCGTTTGCCCCAGGCCATCGAATCGCCCCAGGCCTCGCGCATCCGCAGGCTGTAGTGCTCCAGGGCGGGGCCGTCGCCGTCGAGCCAGCGGTCGAGGGCCGCGGCCGCTTCGCAGCCGCTCAGCAGGGACGGACGCAGGCCCTCGGCCAGGAACGGATCACAGAGCGAGGCGGCATCACCGACGGCCACCAGACCCGGGCCATGGAGGGGGTGGTGGCCGTTCCAGAGGCGCAGCTGGCCGTGGCGGCGCTCCCCCGCCGACTCCGGCAGCCCCAGGCTGGGCAGCAGGGCGGACAGCACCGCCCCACTGTAGGCCTCCTGCTGGCCGACGAAGGTGCCGACCCCGATGCTGTAGCCGCCCCGGCGGGGAAACACCCAGCAGAAGCCGTGGTGCACCAGGCCGAACTCGAAGCGGGCCATGTCGGCGGGGTCGGGATCCGCCGCCACCTCCACCGACACGGTGGCCGCGAAACGGGGCCGGGACGGCCCCAGGCCCAGGGGCGCCGCGAAGCGGGAGCCGGAGCCATCGGCGATCACCACGGCCCGGGACCGCAGCCGCAGATCCCCCGGACCGGCGACCTCCCAGAGGCCATCGTCACGGCGCTCGATCCGCTCGGCGCGGCAGCCATGGCGCAGGTCGCCGCCCGCCTGGACGGCCTGCTCCGCCAGGAAGCCATCAAGCACGCTGCGGCGCACGATCCAGAACGGAGCCTCCCCGGGCAGCTCGGCCGTCACCGGATCCTCCAGGCACCAGGTGAACCGCACCCGGCGGATCACCTGGTCGACGGCGGGGGCCAGATCGAAGGGGAACCAGCGCTGCACCGAGGCGGCCATGCCACCGCCGCAGGGTTTGGACCGTCCCGGCGCCTGGGCCTCCAGCAGGATCACCCGGCGCCCCCTGTTGGCCAGGTGGAAGGCCGCCGCTCCGCCGGCGGGGCCGGCCCCGACGACGATCACGTCGGCATCGGCAGGGCTGCTCACACCTTGAGGATGTCGGCTTCCTTCTCCGCCAGGTGCTTCTCCAGCTCGGCGATGTAGCGGTCGGTCAGCTTCTGGACCTTCTCCTGCTCGTCATGGCTCTGGTCCTCGGAGAATTCGCCGTCCTTCTCCTGCTTCTTGATCCGCTCAATCCCATCGCGCCGCAGGTTGCGCAGGCCCACCTTGCCCTCCTCGGCGTACTTGGCCGCGAGCTTGCAGAGCTCCTTGCGGCGGTCCTCGGTGAGGGGCGGGATGTTGATGCGGATCACCCGGCCGTCGTTGTTGGGGGTCAGGCCCAGGTCGCTCATGGCGATCGCCTTCTCGATCAGTGCCATCGAGCCCTTGTCGAAGGGCTGGATCTGGATCGTCTGGGCGTCGGGGGTGGAGATCGTCGCCAGGGACTTGAGGGGCGTTTCGGAGCCGTAGTACTCGACGGTCAGCTTGTCGAGCAGGGAGGGGTTGGCCCGACCGGTGCGGATGGTGTTGAAGGTGCGCTGGGTGGCTTCCACCGACTTGCGCATGCTGGCTTCGAGATCCATGGCAGGGGAAGGGGGTGGGGAGGGGACGTCAGCGGGGGGGGGCCGGCACGATGCTGGTGCCGATGGGCTCACCGGCGACCGCCCGCCCGATGTTGCCCGAGCCGAACAGGTCGAAGACCACGATCGGAATCGCGTTGTCCTTGCACAGCGCGATGGCGGTGCTGTCCATCACCTCCAGCTCGCCGCTCAGCACGTCGAGGAAGGTGAGGGTCTCGTAGCGGACCGCGTCGCTGTGCTTGGCGGGATCCTTGTCGTACACCCCGTCCACCTTGGTGGCCTTGAAGATGACGTCGGCGTTGATCTCCGCCGCCCGCAGGGCGGCCGTGGTGTCGGTGGTGAAGAAGGGGTTGCCGCAGCCGGCACCGAAGATCACCACCCGACCCTTTTCAAGATGGCGGATGGCCCGGCGGCGGATGTAGGGCTCGGCCACCTCCTGCATGGAGATGGCGCTCTGGACGCGGGTGGGCACCCCGACCCGCTCGAGGCCATCCTGAAGGGTGATGGCATTCATCACCGTGGCCAGCATGCCGACGTAGTCGGCCGTGGCCCGGTCCATGCCGGCGGCCGAGCCCTTCAGGCCCCGGAAGATGTTGCCGCCGCCGACGACGATCGCCAGCTGGGTGCCACCGGATACCACCTCGACCACATCCTTGGCGATCGATTGAACGATGGCGGGATCGATCCCATAGCCCTGGTCACCCATCAGCGCTTCACCGCTGAGTTTGAGGAGAACGCGCCTGTAGGCCATCGACTCGTGCGATCGGCCGAACAGTAGCAACCCCTCCCGCAGAGCCACCAGGTTGCCGGCACCGGCAACACCCGCTTCACTGCCGCAAAGGAGCACCGCCATGGCCCTCGACCCGCCCGGATGTCCTGTCCCCCACGGCCCCAGCGGGCCCCGAGGCAGTGACGTGATGGCCCGGCTCACGCTCTCGGCCCTGGGCCGGGCCAGCTCCAGCCCCGGGTTCTGGAGCGAGCCGGAGGTGCACCGGGCCCTGCTGGTCAGCGGCCTGTCGGTGCTGATCTGCAGCCTGGCCCGACTGCAGAACGACCTGGGCTGATCCCGGCGATGACCGGGGGCGATCTCAGTACTCGATGCCCGCCTGGGCCTTCACCCCCTGCTCCCGGAAGGGGTGGCGCACCACCTTCATCTCCGTGACCAGATCGGCCCGCTCCAGCAGGGCCGCCGGGGCGCCGCGGCCGGTGAGGGCCACATGGGTGAGGGGCGGGCGCAGGGCCAGACCCTCCAGCACCCGCTCGGGCTCGAGATAGCCCAGCTTGAGGGCCACGTTGACTTCGTCGAGCACCACCAGCTTGCGCTCACCGTCGGCGAGGTAGGCGCAGGAACGCTCCCAGGCGCTCTGCACCAGTTGGCGGTCGCGCTCCCGGTCCTGGGTCTCCCAGGTGAAGCCCTCACCCAGGGCATGCCAGTGGAGGTCGTCGCCGAAGCGCTCCAGGGCCCGGGCCTCCCCCGGCTGCCAGCCGCCCTTGATGAACTGCACCACCGCCACCTTGCCGCCGTGGCCCAGGGTGCGCAGCACCAGGCCCAGGGCCGCCGTGGTCTTGCCCTTGCCCTCGCCGGTGAAGACGAGCACCAGCCCCTTCTCCAGGTTCCGCTCCCCCACCCGCTGCTGCTGCACTTCGCGGCGGCGCTGCATGCGGCGGCGGTAGGCCTCCTGGTCCACCTCGGGGGCCAGGTCTCCCCCCGGACCCAGCGCCTCGGCCTGGCGATCCAGGGCCAGGGCGTCGTCCGCCGTTGCGGCGGGGGTCGGGGAGGCGTTCGCCGTCATGGGGAGCGGTGTCCGTTTGGGGCACTCTGGCGGAGCCGTGCCAGGGCCGTGTCGACCGCCTGCTGCTGGTCCCGCCGGGTGATCCAGTGGTGGTAGGTGCGGGTGTGGATCGCCACCGAGTGCCCCATCATCCGGGCCGCCACCGTGTCCGGCAGGCCGATGTGGATCGTGCGCACCGCCCAGGCGTGCCGCAGGTCGTAGGGGGTGATCGGCAGCCCGTAGCGGTGGAACTGCTCCGCCACCCGCCGGCCCACCTGCTGCAGGGTGGTGCGGCGCAGGTCGGTGCAGACCCGGGGCAGCTGGGCGCCGCCCTCCCCCAGGCCCTCCAGGCCGAAGCGCTCCACCCAGTCGGGCTGGAACGGCCACACCTGGTGCTCCCCGGTCTTGCTGGTGGGCAGCACCCGCAAGACCCGGTCGCCCCCCGGCGCCAGGGCGGAGAGGTCGCAGAAGAACACCTCGTGGTTGCGCAGGCCGTAGGTGGCCATCAGGCCGTAGGCCAGGCGCCAGCGGGGGTTGGGGATGGCCGCCACCAGCTCCAGGATGCGCGCGTCGCTGGGCAGCCCCCGGAAGCGGGCCACATGCAGGCCGTAGCCGCCGCTGCGCTCGCTCCAGTCGGCCGGCAGGGGAAGCTGCAGGTGGCGAGCCAGCGCCCCGAGGGCGAGGCCGCACTGCTGGCGGCTGCGGCTGGCCAGGGGGTAGGTCTCCAGCACCTGCTCCAACAGGGGGATGTCCACGGCCACCGGCGTGGCGCCTGAGGCGGCGGCCACCGCCGCCAGCCGCCGCAGGTAGGGCCGGTAGGCGCCGCTCCAGGTGCTGCGGCTGCCGGCGGGCCGGCGGCGGCGGCGGGGATCGGCGAAGAAGGCGGCCTCGAAGCCGGCCAGCAGCGGCGTGAACCCCGCAGCCTCGGCGGGGGAGCCCGCCGCCAGGGGCACCGGAGGGGGGGACGGCTCCCCAGCGGCCACCGCGGCTGGGGTGGTCGCTGGCGCGGCCGGCCGCCGGCGCCAGTGCTCCCAGGAAAAGCGGCCCCGCTCGACGGCCTCCCGCACCCGGGCCAGCTGGTCGAGGGCAGCAGCCACCCCCTCCGCCGTGGCCGGCAGCCCCAGGCTGATCCGCTGCACCGGCCGCGACGCCGTGCCCTTCGGACAGGGCAGGGGCCCGCGCAGACCGAGCCGGTGCTGGCGGATCTCCAGCCGCAGGCCGGTGCCCGAGGCCGCCAGCTGGAGGTTCTGCCGCCGTACCAGTTCTGTCAGATCAGCGGCCGCCGGATCGGGCGCGGCTGCTACGGGCGCGGCGGGGGTTGGCGGGGCGGCGGGTGGCGGGGCGGTGGGTGGCGGGGCAGCCGGGGGGATGGCGGGACGATCGGAGACCTGAGCCGGAAGCTACCCCTGCCGCCCCGGCGCCGCCAGGGCAGGGGACGGTGACCCGTCAGGCAGCCGCCGGTGGGGGGGCGGGGTTACGCTCTGCCTTTCTGATCGAAGGCATGGCCAGGGTCGGCGTGCTGCTGCTGAACCTCGGCGGTCCGGAGCGGATCGAGGACGTCGGGCCATTCCTCTACAACCTCTTCTCCGATCCGGAGATCATCCGACTGCCCACGCCGGCGCTGCAGAAACCCCTGGCCTGGCTGATCAGCACCCTCCGCAGCGGCAAGTCGAAGGAGGCCTACCGCTCCATCGGCGGCGGATCTCCCCTGCGCCGCATCACCGAGCAGCAGGCCAGGGAGCTGCAGAGCCGCCTGCGCCAGGAGGGTGTCGACGCCACCAGCTACGTGGCCATGCGCTACTGGCATCCCTTCACCGAGTCGGCGGTCGGCGACATCAAGGCCGACGGCGTGGAGGAGGTGGTGGTGCTGCCGCTCTATCCCCACTTCTCGATCAGCACCAGCGGCTCCAGCTTCCGGGAGCTGCAGCGCCTCCGCCAGGCCGACCCGGCCTTCCGCCGCCTGCCGATCCGCTGCATCCGCAGCTGGTACGACCATCCCGGCTACATCAATGCCATGGCCGGGCTGATCGCCCGGGAGATCGGCAACTGCGAGGCACCCGAATCGGCCCACATCTTCTTCAGTGCCCACGGGGTGCCCAAGAGCTACGTGGAGGAGGCCGGCGACCCCTATCAGAAGGAGATCGAAGCCTGCGCCGCGCTGGTGATGGAGCGCCTCGAACAGCTGCTGGGCCATCCCAACCCCTCCACCCTCGCTTACCAGAGCCGGGTGGGGCCGGTGGAATGGCTCAAGCCCTACACCGAAGATGCCCTGCGGGAACTCGGTGAGCAGGGCGTCCAGGAGCTGGTGGTGGTGCCGATCAGCTTCGTCAGCGAACACATCGAGACCCTCGAGGAGATCGACATCGAGTACCGGGAGATCGCCACCGAAGCCGGCATCAGCCATTTCCGCCGGGTTCCGGCCCTCGACACCGACCCCACCTTCATCCAGGGCCTCGCCGACCTGGTGCACGAAGCCATGGCGGGCCCGGAGGTGAACCTCGACATGGCGGCCCAGCTGCCCAAGAAGGTGAAGCTCTATCCCCAGGACAAGTGGGCCTGGGGCTGGAACAACAGCTCCGAGGTCTGGAATGGTCGCCTGGCGATGGTCGGATTCTCCGCTTTTCTGCTGGAATTGCTCACCGGTCACGGCCCGCTGCATGCCCTTGGACTGCTCTGACCGCCCAAGGCGCACCGGCCTGCGGAACCGTTCGCTGGTGATCGCCGCCACCCTGGGGCTGAGCAGCCAGTCCCTGCCCGCCGAGGCCCGCAACGCCAGCCTCTGGGTCAGGGGGGTGTTTCCGGTGGCGAGCTTCGCCGGCTACACGAGCGGTTTCGGCATGCGCTCCCATCCCCTCAGCGGCGACGTCCGTCCCCACTACGGCATCGACATCGCGGCGCCCCTGGGATCACCGATCCGCAGCTGGTGGGCCGGGACGGTGAGCGAGGTGATCGTCGACGGCGGCTGCGGTAACGGACTGGTGATCCGCTCCGGCAGCTATGAACACATCTACTGCCACCTCGGGGGCCAGGCCGGCAGCGGTGTCTACCGCAGCGGCGGCGTCCTTCTCCAGGTGGGGCAACGGGTGGCCACCGGCCAGGTGATCGGCCACGTCGGCCTCACGGGCAGCACCACCGGCCCCCACCTCCATTGGGGCATGCGTTATCGCGGCGCCTGGATGGATCCCGCCAGAGTGTTGCGGGCCATGGCGGAGAGCCGCCGGCAGCGCAACCCAAACCCCCTCCAGCGACCTAACCTTGGTGTCTTCCGCTGATGGTTCCGAGACCCCTGCCCGGACGCCTGGCTCCCGGGCCGACCGCTCTCCCATCCTGACGACTCCCTCCCCTCGCCCGATCCCAGCCGCCGCCGTGACGCTCACGCCCCTTCCCTCCACCATCGCCGCCGCCGGGACCAGCAGCCCCAGTGCCACCACCCCTGAGGCCTCCCAGCCGTCGTCGGCACCGATGCGAGTGAGCGGGGGCTACGCCCTGATGGATGCCCTGCACCGCCACGGCGTCCGCCACATTTTCGGCTACCCGGGCGGCGCAATCCTCCCCATCTACGACGAGCTCCACAAGGCGGAGGCCCGGGGCTGGCTGAAGCACATCCTGGTGCGCCATGAGCAGGGCGGCACCCACGCCGCCGATGCCTACGCCCGCGCCACCGGCCGGGTGGGCGTCTGCTTCGGCACCTCCGGCCCCGGCGCCACCAACCTGGTCACCGGCATCGCCACCGCCCAGATGGATTCGGTGCCGATGGTGGTCATCACCGGCCAGGTGCCCCGGGCCGCCATCGGCACCGACGCCTTCCAGGAAACCGACATCTTCGGCATCACCCTGCCGATCGTGAAGCACTCCTGGGTGGTGCGCGACCCCGCCGACATCGGCCGCATCGTGGCGGAGGCCTTCCTGATCGCCGCCAGCGGCCGGCCGGGCCCGGTGCTGATCGACGTGCCCAAGGATGTGGGTGCCGAGGAATTCGACTACACCCCCGTGGCCCCGGGATCGGCGATCCCCTCGGGCTTCAAGCGTCCGCCGGCTCCCAAATCGGAGGCCATTGAGGGCGCCCTGGCGCTGATCCGCCAGGCCCGCCGTCCCCTGCTCTACGTCGGTGGCGGCGCCATCGCCTCCGACGCCCACGCCGAGGTACACCAGCTGGCGGAACGGTTCCGGCTGCCGGTCACCACCACCCTGATGGGCAAGGGGGCCTTCGATGAGAACCATCCCCTCTCCGTCGGCATGCTCGGCATGCACGGCACCGCCTACGCCAACTTCGCCGTCACCGAGTGCGACCTGCTGATTGCCGTCGGGGCCCGCTTCGATGACCGGGTCACCGGCCGCCTCGACAGCTTCGCCCCCCGGGCCCAGGTGATCCACATCGACATCGATGCGGCCGAGGTGGGCAAGAACCGGGTGCCCGAGGTGCCGGTCGTCTCCGATGTCAAGCAGGCCCTGGAGGCCCTGCTCCAGTCCTCGGTCGGCGAGGGCTCCAACCGCCGCACGGATGCCTGGCTGGAGCGCATCGACACCTGGAAGCACCACTACCCCCTGGTGATCCCCCAGCCCACCGGCGAAATCGCGCCGCAGGAGGTGGTGATCGCCCTCCGGGAGCTGGCCTCCGAGGCCTTCTTCACCACGGATGTGGGCCAGCACCAGATGTGGGCGGCCCAGTTCCTGCGCAACGGACCCCGACGCTGGATCAGCAGTGCCGGCCTGGGCACCATGGGCTTCGGCATGCCCGCCGCCATGGGCGTCCAGACGGCCTTCCCCGACGAGACGGTGATCTGCGTGGCCGGGGACGCCAGCATCCTGATGAACATCCAGGAGCTGGGCACCCTCAGCCAGTACCAGCTGCCGGTGAAGGTGGTGGTGCTCAACAACGGCTGGCAGGGGATGGTGCGCCAGTGGCAGGAGAGCTTCTACGAGGAGCGCTACTCCAGTTCCGAGATGACCGGCGGCATGCCCGATTTTCCCGCCCTCGCCGAAGCCTTCGGCGTCAAGGGCATCGGCATCACCGACCGGGCCCAGCTGCGCTCCGGTCTCGCCGAGGCCCTGGCCCATCCCGGTCCTGTGTTCGTCGATGTGCGCGTGCGTCGCAACGAGAACTGCTACCCGATGGTGCCCCCGGGTGCCAGCAACGCCCAGATGGTGGGACTGCCCAGCCATCCCGAACTGGCCATCGACACCATCCGCCAATGCAACGCCTGCGGCAGCACCACCGCCAGTGCCCACCTGTTCTGTCCCAGTTGCGGCGCCAAACTCTGACCCTGCTCGCGTTCCTGCTGGCCGTGGTGATCGCCTTTCCGGGTGCTGCGGCGGCTGCGGAGGTGTTCCAGGTGCGCAGCGGCACCCTGCTCCAGGTGGGTGATGGCAACCGCAGCTACCCCGTGGAACTGGCCTGCATGGAACTGGCCCCAGGTCAGGAGACCGAGGCGATCAGCTGGCTGCGGCAAGCCCTGCCCCGCCGCACCAAGGTGAATCTGCGCCCCATGGGCCAGCGGGACGGCACCCTGCTGGCCCAGGTGAGCCTGCTGTCCAGCGGAGCCGACGTCGCCAGCGGTCTGATCGGAGCCGGCCTGGCCCAGGCGGAGCCTTGCCCATGAGCCTTAACCGCACCGCCAAGGGCATCGTGCTGGTGCCCAGCCTGCTGCTGGGAGGAGCCTTCCTGGCCGCCGGCACCTGGGTCGACGGCCCCGCCGCCGCCAACCGGGGCCTGGCGCTCACCCTCGGCGCCATCCTCATGGGAGCCGGCCTGCTGGCCCAGCTGCTACCCGAATCCGGCCCACCCCCCACCGACGCCAACGCCGACGCCGACCCCTGAGCGACGACCAAAGATCACAGCCCGGTGCCGGCAGGGGAGGGCGGGCCCAGAGTTGGCTCAGTCAGGGCGAAGGGGATGCGGGACTCCGATCGGCTCGTCGTGCCCCTGGCCAAGGTCGGCCTCGACGCCATCGCCGAGGTGGGCGGCAAGAACGCCTCCCTGGGCGAGATGATCCAGCGGCTGGAACCCGCCGGCGTCCGGGTGCCGGGGGGCTTCGCCACCACGGCCGCCGCCTACCGGCTGTTCATCGCCGCCAACGGGCTCAGACCGGTCCTGGCTGAGCTGCTCGACGGGCTGGATGCCGACGATCTGGCGGCCCTGCAGGCGGCCGGCCAGGGGGCCCGGGAGCGGCTGGGCCGGGCGGAACTGCCGCCGCCGCTGGCGCAGGCGATCGTGGCCGCCTACCGGGAGCTCAGCGGGGAACTGACCTCCGGCGGGGAGCTGGCCTCCGGCGGGGAGCTGGCCTCCGGCGGTGGCCCGGCCGTGGTGGCGGTGCGCTCCAGTGCCACGGCCGAGGACCTGCCGGAGGCCAGCTTCGCCGGGCAGCAGGAGACCTTCCTGCACGTCGAGGGCGAGGCGGCGCTGCTGGAGGCCTGCCGGCGCTGCTACGCGTCGCTGTTCACCGATCGGGCCATCGTCTACCGGCAGCAGCACGGCTTCGATCACCTGGAGGTGGCCCTCTCGATCGGGGTGCAGCGCATGGTGCGCTCCGATCTGGCCAGTTCCGGGGTGATGTTCAGCATCGACACCGAAACCGGCTTCCGCGACGCCGTGCTGCTGACCGCCGCCTACGGGCTGGGGGAGAACGTCGTGCAGGGCGCCGTGAATCCCGATGAGTGGCTGATCTTCAAGCCCACCCTGGAGCAGGGGTTCGCCCCGATCCTGAGCCGGCGGCTGGGGAGCAAGGCCCTGCGGATGGTCTATGCCGACCCCACCGGCGGCGATGGCCGGGCGGTATGCAATGAGGCCGTGTCGCCGGAGGACAGCCGGCGCTTCGCCCTCAGCGATGCGGAGGCGCTGACGCTGGCGCGCTGGGCCTGCGTGATCGAACGCCACTACGGCGAACGCCGCGGCGTGCCCACGCCGATGGACATTGAGTGGGCCAAGGACGGCCTCAGCGGCGAGCTGTTCATCCTCCAGGCCCGGCCGGAGACGGTGGAGTCCCGCCGGGGCGGGGCGGTGCTGCGCAGCTGGCACCTGGAGCCGCACACGGCCGAAGAGATCACCAGCGGCCGGGCCATCGGCGCCTCGGTGAGCAGCGGCCGGGCCCGGGTGATCAGCGATCCGGGCGAGATCGCCCGGTTCATGGACGGCGACCTGCTGGTGACCCGCCGCACGGACCCCGACTGGGAGCCGATCCTGCGCAAGGCCAGCGGCGTGGTCACCGACCAGGGGGGTCGCACCTGCCACGCGGCGATCATCGCCCGGGAGATGGGCCTGACGGCGATCGTCGGCACGGGGGACGGCACCGGCCGGATCGCCGACGGTGACAGCATCACCCTGAGCTGCTGCGAAGGGGACGTGGGCCACGTCTACCGGGGGGCGGTGCCGTTCCGGGTGGAGGAGCAGGCCATCGGCGACCTGCCGGCCACCCGCACCCGGATCCTGATGAACGTGGGCAACCCCGAGGAGGCCTTCCACCTGGCCTCGATCCCCTGCGACGGAGTCGGCCTAGCCCGGCTGGAGTTCATCATCGCCAACCACATCCGGGTGCACCCGATGGCCCTGCTCGAGCCCGAGCGGGTGACGGCGGCGGCCGACCGGGCGGCCATCGCTGAGCTGGTGGCGGGGTACGACGCGCCGGCCGACTACTACGTGGACCTGCTCAGCCAGGGCATGGCCCGGATCGCCGCCGCCTTCCATCCCCGGCCGGTGATCCTGCGCTTCTCCGACTTCAAGAGCAACGAGTACGCCCGCCTGCTGGGGGGAGCGGCCTTCGAGCCGGCGGAGGAGAACCCGATGATCGGCTGGCGCGGGGCCTCGCGCTACTACGCCCCCGCCTTCCGCGCCGCCTTCGCGCTGGAGTGCCGGGCCCTGCGCCGGGTGCGGGAGTCGATGGGGCTGGCCAACGTGATCCCGATGGTCCCCTTCTGCCGCACCCCCGAGGAGGGGGACCGGGTGCTGGAGGTCATGGCCGGCGAGGGGCTGGTGCGGGGGAAGGACGGCCTGGAGGTGTACGTGATGTGCGAACTGCCCAGCAACGTGATCGGCGCCGAGGCCTTCGCCGAGCGCTTCGACGGCTTCTCGATCGGCTCCAACGACCTCACCCAGCTCACCCTGGGGCTCGACCGGGACTCGGCCCTGGTGGCGGACCTGTTCGACGAACGGCATGCCACCGTCAAGGACATGATCCGGCTGGCGATCCGCACGGCCCGCCGCTGCGGCCGCAAGATCGGCATCTGCGGCCAGGCCCCCAGCGACTACCCCGACTTTGCCCGTTTCCTGGTGGAGGAGGGGATCGACTCGATCAGCCTCAACCCCGATGCGGTGGTGCCAACCCGCATCGCCATCGCCGCCCTGGAGGCCGAGCTGAACGCCGCCATCCCGTCGGTCAGGGCCTGACGGGGCGAGGTCCGGCTCCCTTCAGCAAGCGGCCTGGCGGAGCCGCACCGGCCCTGGGACCACCGGCGTCCCGACCCTCTCGAACCAGAGGCGCCAGAGCAGCAGGGCATGGGCGCCGCAGCGCACCGCGCAGAGCGCCGCCAGACCCATGCAGAGGGGGCAATGAGCCAGACCCATCCGAAATCCGGCTCCAGGCGCGATCAGGTTCCACCATCGCACCTTCCGCGGCGGATCGGCAGGGGACGCCACAAGCGTTGGCCCCCGTCCGGCGCGTTGGCGCCCGCCCCGCCGTGCCCTAGAACGCCAGCAGCCCCCCCACCAACATCGGCCGTGCTGCGCCTCAGCGAGCTGAAACTGCCGCTCGATCACAGCGCCGCCGACCTGGAGGCGGCCATCACCCAGCGGCTGCGGCTCGCACCCGGTGAGCTGCGCGGCCATCACCTGGTGAAGCGCAGCGTCGATGCCCGGCGGCGCGGCGCCATCGCCCTGGTGTACTGCCTCGACCTGGAGCTCGAAGGCGGCGCCAAACGCCGCCTGCTGCGCCGCTACGCCGGCGACCCCCACCTGCGTCCGACCCCGGACAACCGCTACCGCCCCGTGGCCATGGCCGAGGGGACCTCCTCGGAGCTGCGCCCGGTGGTGGTGGGGGCCGGCCCCTGCGGCTACTTCGCCGCCCTGCTGCTGGCCCAGATGGGCTGGCGGCCGCTGCTGCTGGAGCGCGGCAAGGCGGTGAAGGAGCGCACCGCGGACACCTTCGGCTTCTGGCAAGGCCGCCGCCGCTTCGATCCCGGCTCCAATGCCCAGTTCGGCGAGGGGGGAGCCGGCACCTTCTCCGACGGCAAGCTCTACAGCCAGGTGAGCGAGAACCCCGCCTACATCCGCAAGGTGCTGGAGGAGCTGGTGGCGGCCGGGGCGGATCCGGAGATCCTCACCCTCCACCACCCCCACATCGGCACCTTCAAGCTGGCCACGGTGGTGCGCGGGCTGCGGGCCCGGATCGAGGCCCTGGGGGGCGAGGTCCGTTTCGGTCAGCACGTGGTCGAGCTGCTGCTGGGGGACGGACCCGAGCGGCGCCTGGTCGGGGTGCGGCTGGCCGACGGCACGGCCATCGCCTGCGACCATCTGGTGCTGGCGCCGGGCCACAGCGCCCGGGACACCTTCGCGATGCTGCACCGCCTCGGCGTGGCCATGGAGCCGAAGCCCTTTGCGGTCGGGTTGCGGATCGAGCATCCCCAGGCCCTTGTCGACCGGGCCCGCTGGGGGGAGGCGGCCGGCCATCCGCGGTTGGGCCCCGCCGAGTACAAGCTGGTGCACCACGGCAACGGCGAAGCCAACACCGGCCGCAGCGTCTACAGCTTCTGCATGTGCCCCGGCGGCCTGGTGGTGGGGGCCACCTCGGAGGAGGGCTGTGTGGTCACCAACGGCATGAGCCAGCACTCGCGCCGGGAGCGCAATGCCAACAGCGGCCTGGTGGTGCCCATCACCCCGGAGGATCTGGCGCCCTACGCCCAGGAGGGGGAGGAGGCCCTGGCCGGGATCGCCTTCCAGCGCCACTGGGAGCGGCAGGCCTTCCACGCCGGAGGCGGCGACTACCGGGCCCCGGCCCAGTGGCTGGAGGATTTCCTCGAGCACAGGCCCAGCCGGGAGCCCCCCCCGGAGGCGGTGGAGGGGTCGTACCAGCCCGGCCTGCGCTTCGGCAGCCTCGACGGCTGCCTGCCGGCCTATGTGCTCGACGCAATCCGGGAGGCCCTGCCGGTGTTCGCCCGCCGCATCCCGGGGTATGCCATGGCGGGTGCCCTGCTGACCGGCGTCGAGACCCGCACCTCCTCGCCCCTGCGGCTGCAGCGGCACCCCACCGGGCTGGAGAGCCTCAGCACCCCGGGACTCTTCCCGGCCGGGGAGGGGGCCGGCCATGCGGGCGGCATCCTGTCGGCGGCGATCGACGGCATCAAGGTGGCTGAAGCGGTGGCGCTCAGCCTTGCGACACCACACCGCTCCACTGCACCGCCCTGACCCCGTCGCGGCGCCAGGAATGGAACAGGGCCGCTTCGGCCACGGTGCAGAGCGGGCAGAGGCCGATCCGCTCCGGCCCGATCCCCTGCCGTTCCAGCTGCAGCGCCGTGGCCCGTCGGATGTCCAGCCGATCCCGGCCGGGGGCGGGATCCGGCAGCAGGGCGCCGCAGCGCTCCAGATCGGCCAGGGCCCGATCCTCCGGAGGCGGGCCATTGCCCTCGGTCGCCATGGCGGCGGCCACCTGGAGGGTCACGGAGCGTTCCACCTGGTAGCGGAAGCCGGCCACGGCCGGACCCAGCGCCACCAGAAGCCGGTCACGGCTGGCGCCGTCCGCAACCAGCGCCTCGATCGCCACCGGCACGATCCTGGCCGCGACCCCGCGCCAGCCCGCATGGCAGGCCGCCACCCGGCCGCTGGCGGGGTCGGCGATCAGCACGGGAGTGCAGTCGGCCCCGCACACCCAGAGGCTCTGGCCGCCCCGGTCGCTGCGCAGTCCGTCGGCCTCCGGCCAGGGGTCCCGGTCGGCGGCGGAGGCGGCCAGCACCGTGCCGCCATGGACCTGGCGGGTGCGGTGCACGCTGACGCCGGCACTGAGGGCACCGGCCAGCTCCTCCGGCGGCCGGCCCTGCCACTGGCGGGTGAAGAAGCCGTGCTCGAACGCCGCCAGCAGGTCGCACTGGAGATAGTGGCCGCCGTAGGTCCCCACCCAGGTCCAGCCGGGAAGGTCGTTGAAGCCGGCATCGGGCCGATCGAAGGGTGGCTCGAGCGCCTCAGCCATCCGCCTCAGCCATCGGGCAGGTCCCGCAGCAGCCAGAAGCCCTCGAGGGTGGAGGCCTCCTCGCTGGCCTGGATGGCGATGAACTGGAGGCCACCGGCCCGCTCCCGGGCCTCAGCCAGGGCCTGCTGGGCCAGCCGTGCCTCCTCTTCCGGCAGTCGGGCCAGGATCCAGCGATCTTCGAGGCCGGCCTCCAGCACCAGCTGGCCGGCGCTGACCTCCAGCCGCGTCGGCTCCAGGCCGGACAGCCAGCCGGCGATGGCCAGGGCCCGCCGGCGGCTGAACAGCCGGATCCCGGGGACCGGTGTGGCGGGATCGATGGCGGACGGCAGGGCCACCAGGCCGGGGAAGGCGATCTCCCAGCCGCCGGCCTCGGCAAGCGTGGCAGCCGGCAGGGTGGCCCAGCCCCAGCTATCGCCCCGGGCCGCCTCCGGCAGGGGCAGGGCCACGGCCGCAATCGGCTGCGGTGGCGGGGCGAGGGGGCCGGCCATATAGCCCGGCTCCTGGGGGTAGACGCTGGCCTGCCGCTCCCGCAGCCACTCGACCAGGCCGTAGCAACGCCGGCTCGGCACCAGCTCCAGGCCGAGCCCTTCGGCCGCCCGCTGCACCATGGCCCGCATCGAGCCCCGCCAGCAGCGCAGCCGCCGGGGCGGGCCGTAGCCCTGCTCGGCGGCCGCCGAAAGGGCCGCCTCGATCGCCCCGCGCAACCACTGGGAATTGACGCTGGCGGCCGGACAGTCCATCGACCAGCGGAAGGGATCCGGAGCCGGCTGCAGACCCGCCGTCGAGCAGATCAGCAACTCCCAGCGCTTCTTGCCATCAGCCTCCAGGATCGGCCTGGAGTAGTAGTCGAGCTCCCAGTCAGGGCCGGGCGCCTGCACCGCTGCGCTCATCCTGCGTCCTGTTCCTGTTGGCGCAGCAGCGAGCGGGCCCGGTGGGCCCGGTCCTCGGCCTCGGCCATCACGGTGTCCTTGGCGATCAGCAGCTCGCCGGGGGGACCTTCGAGCAGGGCGGTGTTGAGGGCGATGCGGCCCCGGGCGGGGTCGATGGCGGTGATCAGGGCCTTGAGGTGCTCACCCTGCTGGAACGCCTCGCGCAGATCCCGCAGGGCACCGCCGGTGATCGAGGACTGGTGCAGCAGGCCGCTGACGCCGCCCAGGTCGACGAAGAAGCCGTAGGGCTTGATCGAGACCACCTGCCCTTCCACCAGCTGGCCCACCTCCAGGGTGGCGAAACGGGCGGCGGTGGCGGCCCGCTTCTCGGAGAGCACCAGCTTGCGGGTCTCGGCGTTGACCTCCAGGAAAGCGACGCCCAGCGTCTTGCCGACGAGGGCCTCGTGGTTCTCGCCCTCGTTGAGCTGGGAGCGGGGGATGAAGCCGCGCAGGCCCTCCAGGTCGCAGGTGACCCCGCCGCGGTTGAAGCCGTTCACCTTGACCTGCACCACCTTGCCCTCCTTCTCCAGCTGGCGCACCTTCTCCCAGCTCTGGCGCAGGGCCAGGGCGCGGGCGCTGATCGTCACCATGCCGTCGGCGTTCTGCTCCCGGGTGACGAGAACCTCGATCGGCAATCCCTTGGGGAAGCGCTCCTTGAGGTTGGTGATCACCCCCAGGCCGCACTCGCTCTTGGGCATGAAACCGGGGGCCTTGCCGCCGATGTCCACATAGACGCCGTCGCTCTCCATACCGATCACCACCCCCTGGACCACCTCGCCGGTGGTGCCGACCGGGGCGTTCTCATCGAGGGCGGCGAGGAAGGCCTCCTCGTCGAAGTCGAAATCGTCGACGGTGCGGGCCTGGGGGGAGGACACCCCAAGGGCGGCCTCGGTGGCGGCGGGGGCCCGGCCGGCCGAGCGCGCCGATCCGCCGCCGCGCCGATCCGTGGCCGGTCCCAGCAGATCGGCCATCGTCAGGCCCTCGATGCCCGCCAGATCGAAGCGGTCGTCATCGTCCGCGGCGGGCGAGGGGGGGCGCACCGGTGCGGCGACCGGAGCGGGGGCCACAGGGCCGGAGGCCGCCGCAGGAGCGTTGGCCGGGCCGGAGGGGGTGGGGGCGAGGGGGGTGTCGGGCGCCGCCTCGTCCTCCTTCTTGATCATCAACACCTGGGGGGGCTTGCGCAGCGGCGCCGGGGCCGACCCGGCAGGCCTCGCCGGCGGCGTGGGGCGCTGGGCGGGGTTCCGGGGCTGACGCGGCGCGGGGTTGCCGGTTCCTGCCATGGAGATCCTCAGCGAAGCACGGGGCCCCACACTGTACGAATCACCCTTCTGAGGCCGCTCCTCCCCCCGCCGATGCCCCCCAGCACCGAGCGACGCCTCGCCAGCCTCAGCTGGCCGACGGTGCGTGAGCAGGCGGCCCGTCCGGGCAGCACGGTGCTCTGGCCCCTGGGCGCCGTCGAGCAGCACGGTCCGCTGCTGCCCCTCGGCACCGATGCCCTGTTCGCCGAACGGGTGGCCGCAGCGGTGCTGGAGCGGCTCGATCCCGACCTGCCGATCTGGCGTCTGCCGCTGCAGAGCCTCGGCTTCTCTCCGGAGCACCTGGGCTTCCCGGGAACCCTCAGCCTGCCGGCCGAGCTGCTGATCGACCTGGTCCGCGCCGTCGGCAAAGGGGTCGCGGCGGCGGGCTTCCGGCGGCTGGTGCTCTTCAACGCCCATGGCGGCCAGATCGGCCTGCTAGAGGCGGCGGCCCGGGAACTGCGGGTGCTGGAACCCGCCCTGGCGGTGCTGCCCTGCTTCCTGTGGCGCGGCGTCGATGGGCTCGCGCCGCTGATTCCCGAACCGGAACGCAGCAACGGCCTCCACGCCGGTCTGGCCGAGACCAGCCTGATGCTGTTTCTCGAACCGGGCACCGCCGGGCCCCTCCCCGCCGCCGACGGCCCCGGCGAAGGCCAGGCCCCGCCCACCGGCTGGAGCCTGGAAGGGGCCTGCCCCAGCTCCTGGCGAACGGACGAGATCAGTGCCAGCGGCGTGATCGGTGATCCCTCCGGCGCCAGCGAGGAGCTGGGCCGCCAGCTGTTCGGGCGCCTCGTGGAGAGCTGGGAGCGGCGGCTGGACGCCCTGCTGCGCAGCGACTGGCCGCCTATGTCCGGCTGAGCGTGACTAAAGTCGTGGGATTGCTTATCCCCGTGGTTCCCATGCCCACCCTCGCAACCACCACATCCGTCGATTCCTCCCTGGATCCGGTGGGCCCGATCGAGGGGAGCAACCTGCCCGACTTCAGCACCGACGCCTACAAGGACGCCTACAGCCGCATCAACGCGATCGTCATCGAAGGTGAGCAGGAAGCCCACGACAACTACATGTCCCTCGGCACCCTGCTGCCGGACCAGGCCGAGGAACTGGCCCGGCTGGCCCGGATGGAGCTGAAGCACATGAAGGGCTTCACCGCCTGCGGCAACAACCTCGGCGTCACCGCCGACATGCCCTTCGCCCAGGAGTTCTTCTCCCCCCTGCGCAACAACTTCCAGGCGGCCCTCAAGGAGGGCAAGGTGGTCACCTGCCTGCTGATCCAGGCCCTGCTGATCGAAGCCTTCGCCATCTCGGCCTACCACATCTATATCCCTGTCGCCGATCCGTTCGCCCGCAAGATCACCGAAGGCGTCGTCAAGGACGAGTACACCCACCTCAACTACGGCCAGGAGTGGCTCAAGGCCCATCTCGAGGAGTCCCGCGCCGAGCTGGAGCAGGCCAACCGCGACAACCTCCCCCACGTGCGCCGCATGCTCGAGCGGGTGGCCGCCGACGCCGCCGTGCTCCACATGGAGAAGGAAGATCTGATCGAGGATTTCCTGATCGCCTACCAGGACGCCCTCACCGACATCGGCTTCACCCCCAGGGAGATCGCCCGGATGGCCGCCGCGGCCCTGGTGGGCTGAGG
Source organism: Tabrizicola sp. YIM 78059 (assembly GCA_943367815.1). Classification (GTDB taxonomy): domain Bacteria; phylum Cyanobacteriota; class Cyanobacteriia; order PCC-6307; family Cyanobiaceae; genus Cyanobium. The sequence continues at coordinate 138,936 of CALRKA020000003.1, forward strand.
CGCCCCCTTCCCCACCCCTGGGGAGGATGTAGCGTCGGCGACATCCGGCCCCGCCCCTGCCGCCGCTTTCTCCTTCCTGCATGTTCGGCCTGATCGGTCATTCCACCAGCTTCGAGTCGGCCCGCAACCTGGCGCGAAGCCTGGGTTTCGAGGAGTACGCGGAGGGGGATCTGGACATGTGGTGCAGCGCTCCGCCCCAGCTGGTGGAACGGATCAGTGTCACCAGCCCCACGGGCAAGCGCATCGAAGGGGCCTACATCGATTCGGTGTTCGTGCCCGAGATGCTGAGCCGCTTCAAGACGGCCAAGCGCAAGGTGCTCAACGCCATGGAGCTGGCCCAGAAGACCGGCATCGACATCACCGCCCTGGGGGGCTTCACCTCGATCATCTTTGAGGACTTCAAGCTGCTGCGGGAGCAGCAGGTGCGGGCCACCACCCTCGACTGGACGCGGTTCACCACCGGCAACACCCACACCGCCTGGGTCCTCTGCCGTCAGGTGGAGGACAATGCCCCGAAGCTGGGCATCGACCTGCGCCGGGCCAAGGTGGCGGTGGTGGGTGCCACCGGTGACATCGGCAGTGCCGTCTGCCGCTGGCTCGCCCAGCGCACCGGCGTGCAGGAGCTGCTGCTGGTGGCCCGCCGGCCCCAGCCCCTGGCCGATCTCCAGCAGGAGCTCGGCGGTGGTCGCATCCTGCCCCTGGAAGAGGCCCTGGCCGAAGCCGACGTGGTGGTCTGGGTCGCCAGCCTGGCCCAGGCCAGCAACATCGACCCCAGCCAGCTGCCCCGCCCCTGCCTGATGGTCGACGGCGGCTACCCCAAGAACCTGGACACCAGGGCCGCCGGCGACGGCATCCACGTGCTCAAGGGCGGCATTGTCGAATTCGGCTCCGACATCGGCTGGCAGATGATGGAGGCCGCTGACATGGCCAAGCCGCAGCGCCAGATGTTCGCCTGCTTCGCCGAAGCGATGCTGCTGGAGTTCGAAGGGCTGCACACCAACTTCAGCTGGGGCCGCAACAACATCACCCTCGAGAAGATGGACCTGATCGGCGCCGCCTCCCTTCGCCACGGTTTCCAGGCCCTGGGCCTGGAAGTCCCGGCAGCGATACCCAGTCTCTCCATCACCTGATCCCCCCGCCTGAGAGCCCATGGCCCGCCGCGTCCTGCTGGACTTCGAGAAACCGCTGGTGGAGCTCGAGGAGCAGATCGAGCAGATCCGCCAGCTGGCCCGTGATTCGGAGGTGGATGTGAGCCAGCAGCTGCTGCAGCTGGAAACCCTGGCCACCCGGCGGCGGGAGGAGATCTTCAGCTCCCTCTCCCCGGCCCAGAAGATCCAGGTGGCCCGCCACCCCCAGCGGCCCAGCACCCTCGATTACATCCAGGTCATCACCGACGAGTGGATCGAGCTGCACGGCGACCGCCGCGGCAACGACGATCGCGCCCTCGTGGGCGGTGTGGGTCGCATCGGCGACCAGCCCGTGGTGTTGCTCGGCCACCAGAAGGGCCGCGACATGAAGGAGAACGTGGCGCGCAACTTCGGCATGGCCTCCCCGGGCGGCTACCGCAAGGCGCTGCGGTTGATGGAGCACGCCGATCGCTTCCGCCTGCCGATCCTCAGCTTCATCGACACCCCCGGGGCCTACGCCGGCGTCAAGGCCGAGGAGGAAGGCCAGGGGGAGGCGATCGCCGTGAACCTACGCGAGATGTTCCGGCTGCGGGTGCCGATCATCGCCGTGGTGATCGGGGAAGGGGGCTCCGGCGGCGCCCTGGGTATCGGCGTTGCCGACCGCCTGCTGATGTTCGAGCACAGCGTGTACACCGTGGCCAGCCCCGAGGCCTGCGCCTCGATCCTCTGGCGTGATGCGGGCAAGGCCCCCGCCGCCGCCGAGGCCCTGCGCATCACCGGCGCCGATCTTCTGCAGCTCGGGCTGGTCGATGCCCTGCTGAAGGAACCCTCCGGGGGCAACCACTGGGCGCCGATCCAGGCCGCTGAAACGCTGCGCCAGGCCCTGCTCAGCCACCTCGCTGAGCTGCAGACCTGCAGCGAATCGGCCCTGCTGGAGGCCCGCTACGCCAAGTTCCGGCGCATGGGCCAGGTCCTCGAGGGGGCGGCGCCGGATCCCGCCCACGCACCGTAGGGTTTGGCTCCCTGCCGCACCGCCCTTTGCCCGTCGCCCTGATCACCGGTGCCTCCCGCGGCATCGGCGCTGCCACCGCACGGCGCTTCGCCGCCGAGGGCTACGACCTGCTGCTGGTGGCCCGAACGCTGGCCGACCTTGACGGTCTCGCCACCGAGCTGCGCGGGCTGGGCCGCCGGGTCGAGACCCTGCCCCTCGACCTGACCCAGGTGGAGGCGATTGCGCCCGCCCTGGCCGAGCTGCTCGGGCGTGGTCTGATTCCTTCGGTGGTGATCAACAACGCCGGTGCCGCCTGGACCGGTCCCCTGGCGGAGATGCGGATCGAGCGCTGGCAGTGGCTGCTTCAGCTCAACCTCACCAGCGTCTTCCAGGTCTGCCAGGCGGTGCTGCCGGCCCTGCGCCGGGCGGGTGGCGGGCGGATCATCAACGTCAGCAGCCATGCCGCCCGCAACGCCTTTCCCGAGTGGGGGGCCTACTGCGTCAGCAAGGCCGCCCTGGCCTCCTTCAGCCGCTGCCTAGAGGCGGAGGAGCGCTCCGCCGGCATCGCCGTGAGCACCCTCACCCTGGGGGCGGTGAATACACCCCTCTGGGACAGTGAAACCGTCCACAGTTCCTTCGACCGACGTGCCATGCTTTCAGCCGAGCAGGTCGCCGAATCCCTGCTCTACCTTGCGCGGCAACCCCACAGCCAGACGGTTGAGGACCTCACCCTGATGCCGGCCGCCGGAGCCTTCTAAACCCCCTTATGACATCCACCCTCCCCACTGGCCTAAGCGCCCGTCAGGCCGCTCCCGTCACGACCCCCATCCCCGTCAGCCTGCGGATCCGCGAACGGCTGCAGAAGGAAGGGGTCCCGTTTCTGGCCAACGACAACATCTCCGAACACCTGCGCGAGGGTGAGCTCGACCAGCTGGAGATCGAGGTGGCCGGCAAGGTGCGCGACCTGCTGCGCAGCCTGGTGATCGATATCGAGAACGACCACAACACCGAGGAGACGGCCGAGCGGGTCGCCAAGATGTACCTCCACGAGGTGTTCAAGGGCCGCTACCACGAGCAGCCGAAGATCGCCAGCTTCCCCAACGTGAAGCAGCTCGATGAGATCTACACCGTCGGGCCCATCTCCATCCGTTCCGCCTGTTCCCACCACCTGGTGCCGATCCTCGGCAACTGCTGGATCGGGATCAAGCCCGGTGAGCGGGTGATCGGCCTGTCGAAGTTCTCCCGCGTCGCCGACTGGGTCTTCTCCCGGCCCCACATCCAGGAGGAGGCGGTGATCATCCTCGCCAACGAAATCGAGCGGCTCTGCGAGCCCCTCGGACTGGCGATCCTGGTCAAGGCCCAGCACTACTGCATGAAATGGCGCGGGGTGAAGGAGCCCCAGACCAGCATGGTCAACTCGGTCGTGCGCGGTGATTTCCGCCACGACCCGAGCCTCAAGCAGGAGTTCTTCGAGCTCGTGCGTCAGCAGGAGGCCCTGCTCAGCACCTGAGCCGGCTCAGTTGCCCGGTCGGGGTGCCACCGGCCCCACCACCTGGGAGACACTGCGCTGGCTGCCCCCCTGGGCGGGTACCGCCACCACCACCATCACCTGGGAGGCCACATCGGCGGGGGTGAGGGCGTAGGTGGGGCCACTGGCCCCCTGGATCAGCTGCCACCGGGCCTGTCCGGGGGCGAGCCGGTACCAGTGGAAGGCGCTCGGGGGCAGGGAGGTCAGCCCTTCGGCGGCCGCCGTGGCCTGCAGCAGGGCCCCCTGCATGGCCTGGCCCTGGAGCAGGAGCTGGTCGAGTCCGGCGATCCGCTGCTCCACCGCCCCCTCGATGCGCTGGTCGCCGGCGATCTGCTGGCGCAGCAGCTGGATCTGCTGCTGGGGATCGGCCGTCACCCCGGGGACGCACTGGAGCGTGCCGTCCACCAGCTGGCAGCCCACCAGGTCCTGGGCCCGGAGCCCGGGAGCCCCCGGCAGTGCGGCCAGCAGCAGGGCCAGGGGCAGGGCGGCACGGGCTCGGGAAGGGCGGCGGAAGAAGGCCAAGTGGGGGTTCGGAATCGGGCTGCACCGATCCTGCACCCGGCGGGGCCAAACGCCAATCAACCGCTGCCGGATCCACGCACCGCCGCCACCAGGGCCGCGACGCGCGCCAGGTCCTTGACGCCGGGGCGCTCCTCCACGGCACTGGAGGCATCGAGGCCATCGGGCTGCAGCCGGGCCAGCAGCTCAGCCACCGTCCCGGGGCCCACACCACCGGCCAGCCACCAGGGCATGGGCGGACGGAAGTCCTCCAGCCATTCGACCGGGATCCGCTGCCCGGTCCCCCCCAGCTGGCCGGGGCGCCAGGCATCGAGCAGCAGGGCCTCCACCACGCCCGCGTAGGCGGCCGCCCGCTCCAGGTCCTCGGGCGTCCGCACCCGCAGGGCCTTCCAGAGGCGCACCCCCAGACTGCGGCCCAGCTCGCGGCAGCGCTCGACGCTTTCCTCGCCATGGAGCTGCACCACCGCATGGCCGCCTCCCGCCGCCAGCTCCTCCAGCTGGTCGTCAGCGGGATCGGCCACCACCAGCACGCCGAAGCAGGCTGGGTGGCCGGCGGCCATGGAGGGGCGGCCGGCGGCCATGGCGGCGAACAGAGCGGGCCGCTGTTCCGGCGGCACGTAGCGGGGCGAGCCGGGCACGGCGATGACCCCGATCGCATCGGCCCCCAGGGCCGCGATGGCGGTGGCCTGGGCCGGTTCCCGGAGCCCGCAGATCTTGAGCAGCGGAGTGGTGACCGGAATCGGGGCGGCAGGCCTGTCTTTCTAGGATGGGACGAACAACTCCGGCCACGGCCGGATCTCCGAGCGGACGGTGCCCGTGGGTGAAGGCTGGCAACTGCTGACGATCCGCGGCATCCCCCTGCGCATCCACCCGAGCTGGTTCGTCATCCTGCTGCTCGCCACCCTGGCCTTCCAGCAGCAGTACGCCCTCAGCCTGGGCAACCAGCTCGCCCCGGCGGCGCTCTGGGCCGTGGCCCTGGTCACGGCCCTGGCCCTGTTCGTCTCCGTGCTGCTGCACGAGCTGGGCCATTCCCTGGTGGCCCTGCGCCAGGGGGTCAAGGTGAAGAGCATCACCCTGTTCCTGCTGGGCGGCGTGGCCAGCGTCGAGCGGGAATGCTCCACCGCCCGCGGCGCCCTGATGGTGGCGGCGGCGGGACCGGCGGTGAGCCTGGTGCTGGGGTTCGGCCTGCTGGCGTCCACCCATGCCGCCAGCCATGTCGCCCCGGTGCTGGGCCAGATGGTGGAACGGCTCGGTGCCCTCAACCTGATCCTGGGCCTGTTCAACCTGCTGCCGGGCCTGCCCCTGGATGGGGGACTGATCGTCAAGGCCCTGGTCTGGCAGTTCTCCGGCAGCCAGCGGCGCGGTGTGGAGGTGGCCAATGCCTGCGGCCGCTTCCTGTCCCTGTTCGCCGTCGGCATGGGAACGGTGCTGCTGCTGCGGGGGGGAGGCATCGCCGGCGCCTGGCTGATCCTGCTGGGCTGGTTCGGCCTCGGGGCGGCCCGCAACCAGAAGCAGATGCTGGTCGTCCAGCAGGCCCTCAAGGATCTCAAGGTCCGGGATGTGGCCCAGCGCCGCTTCCGGGTGCTGGAGGCCGACACCACCCTGCGGGAGCTGAGCCGGCTGCGCCTCGGAACGGCGCCGCCGATCGCCGAAGCCGGCGAAGGCGCTCCCCCCCCCGCCGACCAGGCGGCCAACGGCCCGGCCGAGTGGCTGCTGGTCTGCGACCGCGGTCGCTGGCAAGGCGTCATCGATGACGAACCGCTCCAGTCCCTGCCGGTCCAGTGCTGGGACCGGGAGCGGGTGGGGGACCACCTGCGGCCCCTCTCCAGCCTGCCCGCCATCCCCGAATCGGCCCCGCTGTGGCAGGCCGCCCTCCAACTGGACGACGGCAACCACCAGCGGCTGCTGGTGCTCAGTCCGGCGGGACTGCCCTGCGGCACGGTGGAGCGCCCCGAACTGGGGGACGCGGTGCTCAAGAAACTGGGACTGCGGCTCCCCGCCAACCTGCTCTCCGTCGCCCGCCGGGAGAACGGCTACCCCCTCGGCATGGCCCTCGGTCAGGTGGCCCGCGGCATGGTCAGCTCCGGGGACGTCTCGCCGCTGACGGATTCGGTCAGCCGATGACGGGCTCGCTCAGCTGATAACGGGCGAGCAGCGGCGCGATCGAGGCCAGCGCCTCCCCACCCAGGGGGGCCAGGGGTGGCAGGGGAGACGGACGGCGATCAACGGCCGGATCGGGGCCGGCGGCCCAGGGCAGCCAGCGGGCCGCCGAGCGAAGCAGGTGCGCCTCCAGGTCGATCCCGGCCAGGGGCAGGGGATCGAGGTCCGGGGGATCGCCACCGAAGACCTCCCGCCAGAGGACAGGGCAGGGGTCCAGCTGGATCGAACCATGCTGCAGCAGATGGCCGCCCCGCCAGAGCTGGGCGCTGCCCACCCGCTTGGCACCGTTGGCATGGACCAGGTCGGCGACGGTGCTGGTGGCAAAGCAGCTGCTGCGCTGCGGGCTGGCCGCCTGGCGGCCGCCGTGCAGGGGCAGGTCCATGGCGGCAAAGGCCTCCACCAGCCAGGTGAGGGCCCGGCCGTAGACCTCGGATCGGGTTCCCTGCGGCCGGGGCCACACCAGGGCGTAGGTGAGGTCGGCGCCGTGGAGCACGGCCCGGCCCCCGCTGGGGCGACGCACCAGGTCGATCCGTCCCTGCCGCCGCAGGTCCCACCAGTGGGACTCCAGCCGCCGCTGGTGCCAGCCCAGCGACAGGGTCGGCCGAGACCATCGGTAGAGCCGGAAGGCCGGCGCAGCGCCGTCCAGCAGCCAGGCGTCGATGGCCATCTGCCAGTCCCCGCCCAGGCAGGTGGACCCGATCCAGCGCGTCGGTGCCTGCGGCGGCATGGATGGGGCGGGCGGCGCTGTCATGATCGACGTCTGGCTAGCCGCAGGCCTCGACCCTGATCTGGAGTCTGCTGCCCCTGCTGCCCCTTGGACTGGTGGCTGGCCTGCTCTCCGGACTGCTGGGCATCGGCGGAGGGCTGATCTTCTCCCCGCTGCTGCTGCTGCTGGGTCTGACCCCCCATCAGGCCCTGGCCACCAGCACTCTGGCGATCGTTCCCACCACGCTCGGCGGCAGCCTCGCCCATGTGCGCAGCGGCCGACTCGCCTGGCCGGGGGTGCTGGCGATCACCGCCGGGTCGGCCCTCAGCGCCGGTCTGTTCAGCCGCCTGGGCCAGGGGCTGGCCGGCTGGCAGCTGATGGGCCTGCAGGCCCTGCTCTATCTCCTGCTCACCGGGCTCGTCAGGCCGCGCAGCCAGCTGGATCCGGGGGTGCCCGAGCCGGAGCCGAGCCCGCTGGAGCTGGCCCTCTCCATGGCCCTGGTGGGGCTTCTGGCAGGGATGGCGGCCGGGCTGCTGGGGGTAGGCGGCGGCCTGGTGATGGTGCCGGTGATGGTGGGGGTGCTGCGGATGCCGGTCCATGCCGCGATCCGCTACAGCACCCTGGCGGTGCTGGCCTCCGCCTGCAGCGCCTCGCTGGCCTTCCTGGCCGATGGCCGGGCGAATCCCCTGGTCGGCCTGGTGCTGGGGGGCACCGCGGCGGTGGCGGCCCAGTGGTCCGCCTCCCGGCTCGAGCGGGTGCGGGAGGACCGGCTGGTCTGGATGCTGCGCGCCATCACCGTGGTGCTGGCGGTGGACAGCGGCCGCCGCGCCCTGGGTCTCTGGTTCGAGGCTCAGGGGATCACGCTCCAGAAGCCGGGATCGAGCTCATAGCCGAGCACGGCGGCCATCTGGCCGAGGTTGGCGCGGCATTCGATCCCGCCGGTGGCGGCCCAGTGGTCGAGCAGGAACAGGCGCTGGGTGATCCAGAGCTCCAGGCTCTCGGGCGCGAAGCGGATCCCCTCGGTGGGGCTGAAGCCATGGGGAAGCAGCATGGCCACATGGCGGGTGAGCTGGCCGCCGCTGCGCTCGAGCACCAGGGGCAGCCAGGGATGGAGCGCATCGGCCCGCAGGCTCCACAGCCGCAGTTCCGGGATCTCCGAAAGCTCGCGAGGGTCCTCCGCCTCCCGGGGCCAGTCGAAGTCGAGGGCCAGTCCGCTGACTTCGGTCAGCAGCGCGGCCGGCGCCAGCGACGCCAGGCCCGCCAGGGGGGAGAGGTCGAGGCCGCGCACCTGGGCGGCGGACACCTTCAGGGGCTCGGGGCAGGGTTGGGACGCCATCAAGAGCTGTGACAGGGCAAGGCCGGAGGCTGGACCGTAGCCCGCGATGGCCGAAGAATGGGTCGGTCAAACTCCATTCACCGTCAAGGATATGGTCACTCCGATCAATCAGGCCGAAGTGCTGATCGCCCTCATCGTGGCGGCCCATGCCGGGGTGCTGGCTGTCCGTCTCTGCTTCAGCCTCTACAAAGCCTGAAGCTGCAGCGCCGCTCCCTTGGCAAGGCCCTGGCAGGCTGCTACAAGCGGAGGGCTCGCAGCCTTCCCTCAGGTGCGCCAGACCCAGCCCCAGCCTTCCCGGCGCCAGCCCCCCGCGGCACGAAGCTCCACGGGCCGTCCACGGCGTTCCCGGTCCCTGCAGGTGGCCGGGGACGGCGCGGTCGGCCCGTTTTCGCTGCACCCGATTCCCAGCCTCCAGGGCCCGCCGGCGGCCGTCTCCGGCATCGAGCCCGTCCGTGCCGGCGGCGAAGCCGGTGGATACAGCCGTGAAAGCCAGCTGCTGTCCCTCTCTGCCGAGCGGCAGGAGCTGGTCTGCAGCCTGATCGGCCTGGCCGTCAAGCTGGGGCTGGTCGCCCTCACCGGCGTCAGCCTGTTCCGCCTCGCCGGCGCCTACCAGCAGCGCATGGAGAGCCAGGGCGAGATCGCCGCCGTGCTGGAGCTGGAGAACGCCAAGCTGGTCAAGGCCAGGGAACGCTTCGACGCCCTGTTCATGGTGGAGGGGGAGCAGCGCCTGATCCGGGAGCAGAGCCAGTGGATCGCCCCGAATCGCCTGCGGGTGATCTGGCAGTCGAACCGTCCGTTTCCAACTGTTGAATCCGCCGCGTCCGGATCCGGAAACCAGGGCGCCCGTCCGTAGGTTGGGGCCCCCTACGCCCCCGGACCATCCCCGCCATGGTGACCTCCTCCGGTGACACCGCCCTCACCCCCGCCCGCAGCGGCGTTCCCGGAACGGCCCTGATCACCGGCGCCTCCTCCGGTGTCGGTCTGTTCGCCGCCAAGGCCCTGGTAGACCGGGGCTGGCATGTGGTGATGGCCTGCCGGGACACCGACAAGGCCCGGCGGGCCCAGGCGGCCCTGGGCATCCCCGATGCCGCGGTGACCCACCTGAAGGTGGATCTGGCGGATCTCGACAGCGTGCGCGTCCTGGTCGACGCCTTCCATGCCACCGGCCGCCCCCTCGATGCCCTCGTCTGCAACGCGGCGGTCTACCTGCCGCGGCTGAAGCACCCGGAGCGCTCGCCCCAGGGCTACGAGATCTCGATGGCCACCAACCACTTCGGCCATTTCCTGCTGATCCACCTGCTGCTTGACGACCTCAAGCGCTCCAGCCACCCCTCGCGTCGGCTCGTGATCCTGGGCACCGTCACCGCCAACTCCAAGGAGCTGGGGGGCAAGATCCCGATCCCGGCGCCCGCCGATCTCGGCGACCTGTCGGGCTTCGCCGCCGGCTTCAAGGCCCCGATCGCCATGGCCAGTGGCAAGAGCTTCAAGCCGGGCAAGGCCTACAAGGACAGCAAGCTCTGCAACATGATCACCACCCAGGAGCTGCACCGCCGGCTGCACGGCAGCACCGGGATCGTGTTCACCTCCCTCTATCCGGGCTGCGTGGCCGACACCCCCCTGTTCCGCCACACCCCGCGGGCCTTCCAGACGATCTTCCCCTGGTTCCAGAAGAACATCACCGGCGGCTATGTGAGCCAGGCCCTGGCGGGCGAGCGGGTGGCCCAGGTGGTGGCCGACCCGGACTTCGCCACTTCCGGTGTTCACTGGAGCTGGGGAAACCGGCAGACGAAGGGGGGCAAGCAGTTCAGCCAGGAGCTGTCGGAGAAGGCGAGCAACCCCGTCACCGCCCAGCGGATGTGGGACCTCTCCATGCAGATCCTGGACCTCGCCTGAGGCGATCCCCGGGCCGGCGCCATTGCATCGGAATCTGCCGATTCGGGCACGGGGCCGCAAGAAGCCGCTAGGAGTCATCCAGTACCACCCTCTGGAGTCCATGGCCCGCACGCTGCGCTGGGGAGTGGGACTGCTGCTGGTCGTCAGCCTGTCCATCGGCGCATTCCTGCTCCTGCCCTTCCGCTCCTGGCTGCCGGGCGGAACCGTGGCCGATGTGCCGTTGAGCCAGGTGGTGAATGGTGCGGCCTTCAACCGACTCTTTCCAGCACCGGAAGACGGAGACCAGCTGGTGTTCACCCAGGAGAAGCGGGGCTTCAGCGAGGCCCGGCTCAAGCATGGCAGCGAGGTGAAGGCCCTGCTCGCCATCTCCGATGTCACCACCGCTCCGGAGGCCCGCAGCAAGTTTGAAGCCAGCGAAAGCCGCCTCCAGGGCTGGCCGCTGGTGGAGCAGGGTGCCCAGGCCAGCGCCCTGCTGGTGGCCGACCGGTTCCAGGTCAAGGTGATCGGCCAGGGGGATGGTCTGGATCCGGAGCAGCGTCATGAGCTGATCGGGCAGTTCAACCTCAAGGGTCTGGCGGCTCTGCAGGGGGCCGCATGAGCTCCGTTCTCGAGCGGCTCGAGCGTCTGCCCCGCCGCAACCTGACGGTGCTGGCCATCAAGGGCCTCAGCACCCTGGTGCCCGGCGGCTGGCAGAACATCACCCGGGCCGACGCGCTGATCGCCGACGTGCTGGGCAGCAGCGATCCGGAGCTGATCCGCCAGGTGCGGGCCCGGGCCGACGTGCTGAGCCAGGCGCGCCACGAAGGCTATGGCCGTGCTCTGAGCCTGTATGACGCCGTCAACCGCTCCCAGAAGGCCGCCGGTGGCCTCAGGCTGCTGGCCAACATCGGCGGCGCCCTGCCGCTGGTGAAACGGGTCGCCGATCTCACCCCCACCAGCGACACCCTGCAGGCGGCGGATCTGAGCCTGAAGGTGGCCGCCGAGATGCTGGCCTTCACCCAGGTGAACGGCCTGCCCGGCGACAGCTTCGGCGACTTCGCCGCCGCCCTGGGCGACTACGCCGGCGAGGCCCGGGTGAGGATGGCCGCGCTGATCTGCTTCGATGCCCTGCTGCCCCTGGGCGACCAGGCCCTGCAACGGCTGGATGGCCTGCTGGGCGGTCTCGACAAGCGGGACCTGCACCAGCTGCCCGCCTACGCCGGCATGGCCCGACTGCTGCCGGGTCGTGGTGATGGGGCCCATCTCACCTTCCTGCGCCGGAGCATCGAGCCCTGGCTGGGCTGGGCCGGCGGCTTCAGCAGCCAGCTGGGCCTCACCGGCCAGAAGGCGGTTCAGGCCCTGGAGGGAACCCTGGGCCCCTGGCAGGGGAGCTTCAAGCAGATGGCCACCTTCCTCGACGCCTTCACCGACACCTACCAGCACACGGGCGTGCAGGCGGTGGCCCGCCGGCTCGTGGAGCGGGCCGCCGCGGAAATCTGAGGGTGGCTGATGTCGGACAGTGCCTGACTCCCGCGCCCCCTAGATCGAGAGCATCTTGATCCCCAGCGCAATCAACACGGCACCGGCGAGCATCTCCACCTTGCTGCCCAGGGCCCCGGAGAGCCTGCGGGCCAGAAACAGGCCGAGGTAGGTGGAAACGAAGGCCCCCACACCGATGGCGGTAGAGTAGAGCCCGATCGGCTTGTTCAGAATGCCGAGGGAGACGCCAACCCCCAGAGAATCGATGCTGGTGATGGCGGAAACGAACAGGATGCGCAGGGGTCCATGCACTCTCAGCTCCTCCTCCGGCCCCTTGCCATCCCGGTGCTCCAGGTAGGCCGACCAGCACATGTGGCCGCCCACCGCCACCAGCAGCGCGAAGGCCACCCAGTGGTCATAGTCCATGATCAGCTTGCGGGCGATGCGGCCCAGCAGAAAGCCGATGGCCGTGGCCAGGCCTTCCGAGAGGCCCGAGCTGAGGGCAAAAAACAGCGCCCTTCGCCAGGAGAAATGGCGGAATCCCAGGGCGATCGCCGCCGAGAAGGAGTCCACACTCAGCACCGCCGTGAACAGCAGCAGCTCCAGGATCATGCCGCTAGCGCGTCGGTCCTGACCTCAGGCCCCCATCCGAAAGGGGCCCGAGGCACCGAAATGGCGACCTCAGTCAAAGCCGAGCAGGTCGAAAATCTCCCGATCCTTGAGGGATTCGGCCTCAAGGGGCTCGACGTCGGTGAGCATCTTGCGGGCCAGGCTCAGGTACTCCTCCTGCACGGCCTCCACTTCAGGAGTGCTTTCCATCTCGAAGATGGTGCACTTCTTGAGTCGTGACTTGCGGATGGCATCGACGGTCTTGAAGTGGGCCATGGTGCGCAGGCCGGTGCGCTCGTTGAACTTGTCGATCTCGTCGGTCTGCTCGGAGCGGTTGGCGATCACCCCGCCGAGGCGCACCTTGTAGTTCTTGGCCTTGGCATTGATCGCCTGCATGATCCGATTCATGGCGAAGATCGAATCGAAATCGTTGGCGGTAACGATCAGGCAGTAGTGGGCGTGCTGGAGGGGTGCCGCAAAGCCGCCGCAGACCACGTCACCGAGCACATCGAAGATCACCACGTCGGTGTCCTCGAGCAGGTGGTGCTCCTTCAGCAGCTTGACCGTCTGGCCGGTCACGTAGCCGCCGCAGCCGGTGCCGGCCGGAGGGCCGCCGGATTCCACGCACATCACGCCGTTGTAGCCCTCGAAGACGAAGTCCTCGGGCCGCAGCTCCTCGGTGTGGAAATCGACGGTCTCGAGGATGTCGATCACCGTCGGCACCATCTTCTTGGTGAGGGTGAAGGTGGAGTCGTGCTTCGGATCACAACCGATCTGCAGCACCCGCTTGCCGAGCTTGGAGAAGGCGGCGGAGAGATTCGACGAGGTGGTGGATTTACCGATGCCGCCCTTGCCGTAGACGGCGATCACCAGGGCCCCCTCCTCGATGTTCATCGACGCATCCTGATGCACCTGCAGGCTGCCCTCGCCATCTTCACGGGGGTTGGTGCTCGGGGGAGACGTGAGTGTGGTGGTCATAGGAAAAACAAGGGAAAGCCGGAGAACCGGCGGATCACACGTAAGGAAACAGCCTGCTCAGAACAGATCCCGGCTGTCAGGGGATCACGCAAACCGAAACATCGCCAGAGAGGCCCTCACCGGCTGAAGTGGGCCTTGGCGTCGTAGAGGGCTTCGGCATCGATCCTCTCCAGGCCCCGTTCGCGGGCGAAGGCTTCGGTGTTCTTGCGCACCTTGCCCCGCACGAAGAAGGGAATCTTGGCGAGCTCGGCCTCACCATCGGCGGTCCAGAGGCTTTCGAGGGCCTCCCGGACGGCGGCACCGGCAGTGGTGGTGCCGGGTGCCGGCCCTGTGGTGGCCGGGGCTGGCGTCGGGACCGTGGCCGTGGCCGTGGAGCCCTCCTGGTCGGCACCCGAAGCCGCCGCCGGTGCGCCGTCGCCGAGGTGGCTGCGGTGGCCATCGACGAACTCGAAGTCGTGGCGGAACATCCCGATCAGGTGCTCCTCCAGACCCATCATCAGCGGGTGCACCCAGGAGTCGAAGATCACGTTGGCCCCCTCCCAGCCCATCTGGGGGGAGTAGCGGGCCGGCACGTCCTGGACATGCAGGGGGGCACTGATCACGGCACAGGGCAGCCCCAGCCGCTTGGCGCTGTGGCGCTCCATCTGGGTGCCGAGCACCAGCTCCGCGGCCGCCTCGGCCATGGCCTTCTCCACCACCAGGTAGTCGTCGGTGATCAGGGCCTCCAGGCCCAGCTCGGCGGCGGCGGCCCGCACCTCCCGGGCCTGCTCCCGGCTGTAGCTGCCCAGGCCCACCACCTGGAAACCCAGTTCCTTGGAGGCGATCCGGGCGGCGGCGATGGCGTGGGTGGCATCGGCGAAGATGAACACCCGCTTGCCGGTGAGGTAGGTGGAATCCACCGACTTGGAGTACCAGGGCAGCCGCGAACGGCGCTCCGCCTCGCTCGGCTGACCCTCCACCTGCTGCAGCTCGGCCGGAAGGGCCAGATCAAGCACCCCGTGCAGCTCCCGCAGGAAGGTGGCGGTGGCGCCGATGCCGATCGGCACCGTGCGCACCACCGGGGTGCCGAAGCTGCGCTCCAGCCAGCTGCATACAGGGCCCGCCACCTCGGGGTAGAGGCAGACGTTGGCGTCCGCCGTGGGGATGCGCTCCAGGTCGGCGGGCCGGGCGCCCAGGGGGGCCACCACCGCCACATCGATGCCGTGCTCCGCCAGCAGCCGGGTGATCTCCAGCACGTCGTCCCGGCAGCGGAAGCCCAGCAGGCTGGGGCCCAGCAGGTTGACCCGGGGACGGCGCCCCTCGTCGCGCCAGCGGGACGGCGAGGGCTTGGGGGTGCCCGGAGCCGGCAGCTGGGGCTTGAGCAGGGTGCGGACCAGCTGGTAGAAGGTTTCGGCCGCGCCCCAGTTCTCCTTCTTGGAGTAGGCGGGCAGCTCCAGGTTCACCATCGGCACCCCCAGGTTCATGCCGGCGGCCAAGGCGCCGGGCTGGTCCTGGATGAGCTCGGCGGTGCAGCTTTCCCCCACCAGCAGCGCCTCGGGCTGGAAGCGCTCGACGGCCTGGCGGATCGAGCGCTGCACCAGCTCGGCGGTGTCACCGCCCAGATCCCTGGCCTGGAAGGTGGTGTAGGTGACGGGGGGCCGCAGGCCCCGCCGCTCGATCATTGTGAACAGCAGGTCGGCGTAGGTGTCGCCCTGGGGGGCATGGAGCACGTAGTGCACCCCCTCCATGGAGGTGGCGATGCGCATGGCTCCCACGTGGGGGGGGCCTTCGTAGGTCCAGAGGGTCAGTTCCATGGGGGTCTCAGGAGAGCTGCAGCACGGCCCGGCGCCGCAGGGGGCGGGCGAAGAGTTCGGCCAGTTCACCGGCCTGGTCGCAGCCGTGGATCGGGCTGAACACCAGCTCGATCGACCACTTGGTGGCGATGCCCTCGGCCTCGAGGGGATTGGCCAGCCCCAGGCCACAGAGCACCAGGTCGGGGCGGGTGGCCCGCACCCGCTCCAGCTGCAGGTCCACGTCCTGGCCCTCGCTGAGCTGGGTGGCGGGGGGCAGCAGGGCCAGGTCGGCCGCCATCAGCTGGCGGTCGAGGTAGGGGGTGCCCACCTCCACCAGCTCCATCCCGCATTCGCGGGACAGAAAGCGGGCCAGGGGGATCTCCATCTGGGAGTCCGGCAGCAGGAACAGCCGCTTGCCGGAGAGCACCTCCCGGTGGGGCTCCAGGGCGCGGCGCCCCCGCTCCACCAGGGGGTCGAGCACCGCGTTGAAGCGGTCGGCGGGCACGCCGAAGGCGTTGGCGGCGGCGGCCATCCAGTCGCGGCTGCCCTCCACGCCGAAGGGATAGGGGGCGCTGAGCAGGGTGGCGCCCCGGTGCTGCAGCGCCCGGGCGGTGGCACTCAGGAAGGGCTGGGCGAGCAGCACCCGCGTTCCCTTGCCGACGGGGGGCAGATCGGTGGAGCGCCGCGGCGGCAGGCTGCGGACCGTGGTGATGCCCAGCCGCTCGAAGATCAGCCGGAAGCGATCCTCCACCGCATCGGCCAGGGTGCCCACGATCAGCAGCTGCTCCTCATCGGAGGAGGGCAGCAGGGGGAGCATGGCCAGCAGGGCATTGTCCTCGCCCTGGGTGAAGGTGGTCTCGATGCCGCTGCCGGAGTAGTTCAGCACCCGCACCCGTCCGAGGAGCTGGGTGTTGAGGCGTTCGGCCGCCTTGGCCAGGTCGAGCTTGATCACCTCGCTGGGACAGGAGCCCACCAGGAAGAGGGTGCGGATCTCGGGCCGCCGCTCGAGCAGATCCTTCACCAGACGGTCCAGTTCCTCGTTGGCATCGGCCAGGCCCGCCAGGTCCCGTTCGCCGAGGATCGCCGTGCCGAAGCGGGGTTCGGCGAAGATCATCACGCCCGCCGCCGACTGGATCAGGTGGGCGCAGGTGCGGGAGCCCACCACCAGGAAGAAGGCGTCGGGCATGCGGCGGTGCAGCCAGACGATGGAGGTGAGGCCGCAGAACACTTCCCGCTGGCCGCTCTCCTTGAGAATGTCGCCGGGGCCAGCCCCGGGGATGGCGCCGGTGGGAGGCTGAACCGGTGGAGCGGATACACCCATGGAGGGGATCGCCTGGTATGGAGCCTCCATGGGTTAGCGGGGACGGTGGGGTCCGCGCCCGACTGCGTTACATCTTTTCGGGATCGTGTGCGGATTCCCGCGCTCAGAGGCGGCGGCGGAATCCCTCGCTGAAGCCGATGCTGCGCTCGTCCCGCTCGCCATCGGCGCTGCGGCTCAGCTTCCACACGTTGCGCCCCAGGCGGCGGGCCGTGAGTCCCCCCCGCTCCACCAGCGGGGCCCCCGGCCGGGCCCCCATCAACTGGGTGACCTCGGCGGTGCTCAGGGGAGCGCCGGTGCGGATGGCCAGCTCGGTGATCTCGAGCCGCTGGCGCAGGGCCGCCAGATCGACCGGGTGATCCGCCTCGGCGGCATCCTTCCAGTCGGCGAAGCCGTCCCCGATGCCGCCGCCCATGCGCCGCATCAGGCCGAGGCCGATGAAGGCGAGGGCCTGCTCCGGCCGCACCCCCTCATCGAGCGCCCGGGTGATCCATTCGGACACCGTGTCCTGGTCGAGGGGATGGCGCAGGGGTTGGGTCTCGCTGGCCACCCCTGAATCCGAGGAGGCGCCGGGGGCGGGAGGCGTGGTGGTGGCGGTGCGCCGGGTGGCCATGGTCGCGCCTGGAAAGGTTGAACTGGAAGGTATCGGTTGCCTTCAGAGTCGCAAGGGTTCGGACGTACTGAATCACGATGGAAAGAAGACATCCATTCGTGTCTCCATCCGTGCGCGGCGCGGCGTCTGCTTCCGTCCCGATGGACCGTTCGCCCCATCGGCCCTGCGACCAGACCTCCAGCCACCCGGTCGACACGGCATCCCCCCGGGAGGATCCCGTCGAGATCGCCCCGGGTGTGTGGTGGGTGGGGGTGCGGCTGGCCCACGATCACTTCCAGTGCCACACCTATTTCATTGCCAACGGTTCGGACGGGGTTCTGATCGATCCGGGTTCACCGCTCACCATCGAGGGAACCCTGGCCAAGCTGCGCGCCATCACCGATCTCGGCGCGATCCGCTGGCTCGTCTGTCACCATCCCGACCCCGACATCTGCGCCGCCCTGCCCCGGCTCGGGGAGGTGCTGACGCGGCCTGACGTGGAGGTGGTCACCGAGTGGCGCGCCAACGCCCTGATCCGCCACTACGGGCATGGGTTCTCCACCTACCTGGTGGAGCAACACGGCTGGTGCCTGCCCCTGGCGGGGGATCGGCGGCTGGAGTTCCAGCTGACGCCCTACCTCCACTTCCCGGGGGCGATGGTGTCCCATGACAGCGCCACCGGCACCCTGTTCTCCTCCGATCTCTTCGGCGGCTTCGTCCCCGACAGCAGCGTGCTGGAGTCGGACGATGCCGCCTACATCATCGAGAACGCCCGGCCCTTCCACCAGCACTACATGCCCAGCCGGGAGCTGCTCAGTGCCGGTCTGGCCCGCATCCGCTCCCGCTGGCCCCGCATCGAGCGGATCGCCCCCCAGCACGGCCACATCGTCCCTGCCGCCATCGTCGATCAGGTGTTCAGCGCCCTGGGTGCGATGGAGTGCGGCGTCTACTGCCTCGCCGACGCCGACCTCGACCTCAAGCGCCTGCTGCGCATCGCCGAGGCCCGGCGGCGTCTCCAGGAGGCCCTGCTCCACCAGGGCACGCCCCTGGGGATGGTCCGCGCCATCGGCCACATCCTCGACACCACCGGCCAGGCCAGCAGCTGCGAACTGGCCGTGCTGATCCCCTGCGACGGCTGGACCACCTGGTCCACCGAGGCGGACCACCCCGAACGGCGGCAGCCGACCCCCGGCTGGCACCAGATCTGTCTGATCGGCGAGCCCGCCATGGTGCTGGCCATCGGCAGTCGCGGCGCGGCCCCGCCGTTCGACCCCGACATGGAACGGATGGTCCGGGAATTCGCCGAGTCGATGCGCCCCTGGGTGGAGCATCTCCTGGAGGATCAGCGCCATGCCCATGAGGTGGCCGTTCTCAACACCGCCGCCCTCTGCGATCCGCTCACGGGCCTGGCCAACCGGCGCGCCCTGGACGCGGCGCCGCTGCCCGCCAGCTACGCCCTGATCGAGCTGGATCTGGACCATTTCAAACAGGTCAACGACGGCTTCGGCCACGACGCCGGCGACAGGGTGCTGCGGCAGGTGGCGCGGGTCCTGAGGGAGTCGGTGCGGGAGCAGGACCAGACCTTCCGCCTCGGCGGCGAGGAGTTCCTGGTGCTGCTGCCCGAGGCCGACCGGGCCACGGCCCTGCGGGTGGCCGAGCGGATCCGGCTCTCGATGCACCGGCTCGATCTGCAGGGGGAGGCCCCCGACGGTCGCCTCACGGTCAGCCTGGGGGTGAGCACGACGGCGGCCGAGCCGGCGGCCGACTTCCCCCGGATGATGGAGCTGGCCGACCGGGCGCTCTATGCCGCCAAGGCCGCCGGCCGCGATCGGGTCTGGATCGCCGACGGCTTCGTTCTCAGCAGCCGCTAGGCCGGAACCAGCCGCCGGCGCCCCGCCCGGGAGTACCCTCCCCTTCTGGACTGCCCATGGCGGCGGCCAGGGATCCCGGCGCTTCAACCACCCCGGGGATCGCAACGACCGTTTGTTCCGGGGGTTGGCGCCTCGCGCCGTGATGGATTCGCAGAGTGCCCGTTCCTTCCTTCGCGACGACCGGTCGGACGCCCGCAGGAAGGCGGCGAGTCTGCGGATCACGGGCACCGATGTGAGCGGCGAGGCCTCCGGGGCCAGCTGCGTGATCACCACCGACAGCGAAGGCCGGCGGCTGGCGCGCCAGTCCAGCCACGTGCAGTCGATCGAGCTGCGCACCTACGTCTTCCTGGATTCCCTCCAGCCCCAGCTGGCGTCGTACATGGGCACGGTGTCCCATGGCTTCCTGCCGATCCCCGGCGATGCCTGCCTCTGGCTGGAGGTCTCCCCGGGGATGGCGGTGCACCGGGTCACCGACATCGCCCTCAAGGCCAGCACGGTGCGGCTCGGCCAGATGGTGGTGGAGCGGGCCTTCGGCTCCCTGGCCCTCTACCACCGGGACCAGAGCAACGTGCTCCACTCCGGTGATGTGGTCCTGGAGGCCATCGGCAGCCGGGTGGAGCTGCGCAGCCGCTGCGAGGTCACCTGGACCGAGATCATCCGGGCGATCACCCCCGACCACGCCGTGCTGATCAACCGCCAGAACCGCCGCGGCTCGATGATCCAGGCCGGGATGAGCATGTTCATCCTCGAGACCGAACCGGCGGGCTACGTGCTGATCGCCGCCAACGAAGCCGAGAAGAGCTCCAACATCACCGTGGTGGACGTCAAGGCGGTGGGGGCCTTCGGCCGCCTCACCCTGGCCGGCAAGGAGGGTGATGTGGAGGAGGCCGCCGCCGCCGCCATGCGCGCCGTGGCCCAGATCAACGCCGGAGCCCGCGGCTGAGCGCCTGCGGCTCGCCGCCCGGCCGGCTCAGGCCAGCCCCAGCAACCGCTTGAGGCCCAGGGCCATCGCCCGGGCGGCCTTGCCGCGGCTGCCGAGCCGGCTCTTGAGGTGCTCGCCCATCGCGGCATAGCTGCAGCCCGCCTCCCGCACATGGAAGATCGGGTCGTAGCCGCCACCATGGCCGGAGGGCTCCCGCAGGATCAGCCCCCGGCAGACCCCCTCCGACTCCAGCACCACCGCACCGCTGGGATCGGCAAGGGCCATGGCGCTGACGAAGCTGCCGCCCCGGTAGAGGGAATCGCCCAGTTCGTGCAACAGCCGGTGGATCTTCTCGTGATCCGTGGGGGCATAGCGGGCCGAAAACAAGCCGGGGCGGCCATCGAGGGCATCCACCTCCAGGCCGGAATCGTCGGCCAGCGACCAGAAGCCGGTGAGCGAAGCCACCGTGGAGGCCTTCAGGCGGGCATTCTCCGCGTAGGTGAGCCCCGTCTCCTCGATCTCCAGGCCCCTGGGCTGCTGGCGCACCTCCAGACCCACCTCCGGACCTACCCCCTCGAGCATGGCGGTGATCTCGGCCACCTTGTGGGGGTTGCCGCTGGCGATGACCAGCACCGGGCGGGAAGGGGAGAGGGACAAGCCGGGCCCACGGGGGGCCCCATTGTGGTGCAGAGGGGTAGAGAGGGGTCGCGGGTATGGCGTTGAAGGGGTGGGGCAGGACGGGTTGAACATTCCACCCCCGGAAAACTCCAGGGTTCCTGCCCCGGGCGGACGATAGGGAATTCGCCACCGATCGGACGGACCGACGGAGCAACATTGCGCGACCGGTGACGTTCGGCGACCGGATTCGCCCCTAGGTTGCCTCCACCCTTTGGGCGCCGGAGGGCGATGCAGTCGAGCCTGGTCCTACAGAACCTTCTCTCCGCGCCGGTACTTTTCTTCTTTCTGGGAATCCTGGGGGTGCTGGTGGGCTCCGATCTGGAGATCCCCTCGCCGCTGCCCAAGCTGTTCTCCCTCTATCTCTTGCTGGCGATCGGCTTCAAGGGGGGCATGGAGCTGGCCCACAGCGGCCTGGGCCCCCAGGTGCTGCTGACGATCGGGGCGGCGGTGGCGATGTCGCTGCTGGTGCCGCTGACCAGCTTCCTGTTCCTGCGGCTGCGCCTCGACGGCTACAACGCCGCCGCCATCGCCGCCTCCTACGGCTCGATCAGCGCCGTCACCTTCATCACCGCCGAGAGTTTCCTCAACGTCGTCGAGGTGAACTTCGATGGCTTCATGGTGGCGGCGCTGGCCCTGATGGAATCGCCGGCGATCGTGGTGGGGGTGATCCTGGCCAGGCTCTCGGCCCCCGCGGAGGATGCGGAGATGGCCGGAGAGCAGCAGAACGGCGGCGGCAGTCTGCGCTGGCGGGAGATTCTCCAGGAGGCCTTTCTGAACGGCTCGGTCTACCTGCTGATCGGCAGCCTGGTGATCGGTTATGTGGTGGCAGCCTTCAGTCCGGCGGGTCTGGCGAAGATGGATCCCTTCACCGAGAAACTGTTCTACGGAGCCCTGTGTTTCTTCCTGCTCGACATGGGCATCGTGGCGGCCCAGCGACTGCGGGACCTGAAGCAGGCGGGGGCCTTCCTGATCGGCTTCTCCCTGCTGGCCCCCCCGCTGCACGCCCTGCTGGGACTGCTGGTGAGCGTTCTGCTGGGGCTGGGGCAGGGCAACACCCTGCTGTTCATGGTGCTCTGCGCCAGCGCCTCCTACATCGCCGTGCCGGCGGCTATGCGCATGACCGTCCCGCAGGCGAACCCCAGCCTCTACATCTCCACCGCCCTGGGTCTCACCTTCCCCTTCAATGTGGTGATCGGGATTCCTCTGTACATGGCGTTGACCCGCCAGTTCATTCCTGCCGGCTGAACCCGGCCCCTGCCGAACCTTCGCCCCCCGCCGACCCGTCACCCCATCCCCATGAAACGCATCGATCTCTTTCTCAGCGAACGGGAACTGAACCGTGTCTGCCGAACCATCACATCGGCCGGGGCGAAGGGTTATTCGGTGATGAAGCACGTGACGGGCATGGGCCCCTCAGGTGAGATCTCCGAAGCGATGGACTTCAGCGGCCTGGGGGCCAATGCCCACGTGATCGTGTTCGTGGAGGACGAGCTGCTCGGGGCCGTGGGCACCGCCCTGCGGCCCCTGCTGAAGCGCTACGGGGGGGTCGGGTTCGTCTCCAGCGCCGAGCCGCTCTGAGCCGCCCGGACGGGCCTGGGCCCCCCAGGGAGGGCGTGCGGCGGGGCAGCGATCAAGCCAGGCTTGCTTTTTGTGTTGCACTGATCAGCTGCCCTTATCAGCCGATCCGAAAACCTTGATGGTCGCCCGGCTGCCAATCGCTTGACGGAGGGTTTGACGGAGGAGCAAGGTTGCACACGAACATTCCACCCCCCTCCTCCAGGAGCAGGTAATGGCAAACGAAACCATGGGCATCGCCCTCGGCATGATCGAGACACGCGGTCTGGTGCCCGCCATCGAAGCGGCGGACGCCATGACCAAAGCCGCCGAAGTGCGCCTCATCGGTCGCGAATTCGTCGGAGGCGGCTACGTGACCGTCCTGGTGCGGGGTGAAACCGGTGCCGTGAACGCCGCCGTCCGTGCCGGCGCCGATGCCTGCGAGCGGGTGGGTGACGGCCTGGTGGCCGCCCACATCATCGCCCGTCCCCACCGTGAGGTGGAGCCGGCGCTCAACAGCAGCTTCGGCCTGGGATCGAAGGACTGAGCGGTCGGCTGACCCTCTGATTTTCCATCCGAACCCATCCGAACAATCCCATGAGCAAGAAGTACGACGCCGGGGTCAAGGAGTACCGCGACACTTACTGGACTCCCGATTACGTCCCCCTCGACACCGACCTGCTGGCCTGCTTCAAGTGCACCGGCCAGGAAGGTGTGCCCAAGGAAGAGGTGGCTGCCGCCGTGGCCGCCGAGTCCTCCACCGGCACCTGGTCCACCGTGTGGTCCGAGCTCCTCACCGATCTCGACTTCTACAAGGGCCGCTGCTACCGCATCGAAGACGTCCCTGGTGACAAGGAGTCCTTCTACGCGTTCATCGCCTACCCCCTCGACCTGTTCGAGGAAGGCTCCGTGACCAACGTGCTCACCTCCCTGGTGGGCAACGTGTTCGGCTTCAAGGCCCTGCGTCACCTGCGCCTGGAAGACATCCGCTTCCCGATGGCCTTCATCAAGACCTGCCCCGGCCCGCCGAACGGCATCCACGTCGAACGCGACCGGATGAACAAGTACGGCCGTCCCCTGCTGGGCTGCACCATCAAGCCGAAGCTCGGCCTCTCCGGCAAGAACTACGGCCGGGTGGTCTACGAATGCCTCCGCGGCGGTCTCGACTTCACCAAGGACGACGAGAACATCAACTCCCAGCCCTTCCAGCGCTGGCAGAACCGTTTCGAGTTCGTGGCCGAAGCCGTCCAGCTGGCCCAGGAAGAGACCGGCGAGAAGAAGGGGCACTACCTCAACTGCACCGCCGCCACTCCCGAGGAGATGTATGAGCGGGCCGAGTTCGCCAAGGAACTCGGGCAGCCGATCATCATGCACGACTACATCACCGGTGGCTTCACCGCCAACACCGGTCTGTCGAAGTGGTGCCGCAAGAACGGCATGCTGCTCCACATCCACCGCGCCATGCACGCGGTGATCGACCGCCATCCCAAGCACGGCATCCACTTCCGGGTGCTGGCCAAGTGCCTGCGCCTCTCCGGTGGCGACCAGCTGCACACCGGCACCGTGGTGGGCAAGCTCGAGGGTGACCGTCAGACCACCCTGGGCTTCATCGACCAGCTGCGCGAATCCTTCATCCCCGAAGACCGCACCCGCGGCAACTTCTTCGATCAGGACTGGGGTTCGATGCCCGGCGTCTTCGCCGTGGCCTCCGGCGGCATCCACGTGTGGCACATGCCCGCCCTGGTCGCCATCTTCGGTGACGACTCCGTGCTCCAGTTCGGTGGTGGCACCCACGGTCACCCCTGGGGTTCGGCCGCCGGCGCCGCCGCCAACCGGGTGGCCCTCGAAGCCTGCGTCAAGGCCCGCAACGCCGGCCGCGAGATCGAGAAGGAAGGCCGCGACATCCTCACGGAAGCCGCCAAGCACAGCCCTGAGCTGGCCATCGCCCTCGAGACCTGGAAGGAAATCAAGTTCGAGTTCGACACCGTCGACAAGCTCGACGTCGGCTGATCCGACACCACGGCCCCATGCCCTGCCACCGCTGACCGAGGGTGCTCCCACCCATGGTCGGCGGGGCCGGGTTCCCCAACCCATTTCCCACAAGGATCCCCATGCCCTTCAAGAGCACCGTGGGTGACTACCAAACAGTCGCCACCCTGGAGACCTTCGGCTTCCTCCCGCCGATGACCCAGGACGAGATCTACGACCAGATCGCCTACATCATTGCCCAGGGCTGGAGCCCCCTGGTCGAGCACGTCCACCCCAGCCGCTCCATGGCCACCTACTGGTCGTTCTGGAAGCTGCCCTTCTTCGGTGAGAAGGATCTCGGTGTGATCGTCAACGAACTGGAGTCGTGCCATCGGGCCTACCCCGACCACCACGTGCGCCTCGTCGGTTACGACGCCTACACCCAGAGCCAGGGCGCCTGCTTCGTCGTGTTCGAAGGCCGCTGATCCAGCGACCAACAGCGGATCCCGGCCGGCGGTCGGGATCCATCACTTTTGATCATCCATTCACGGGGCGGACATGGCCAGAACCACCAGTCGGGAAGCAGCTCTGGAGCGCCGCAAGGCCCTCACCAACGGCGGCAAGAAAGCCTCCGCCCAGTTCATGTCCTCCCCGGGACGGGTGCGCACGGCCGCTGACGCCCAGCGCACCCGCACCGAATCGGTGAGTGCCGCTCCGGCCGCGCCGGCCCCGGCCCCTGCGCCCCAGCGCCCCGCCCCCACAGCCCGTCGTGGCGGCACCTCCTCCCTGACCTCCTCCTCCGCTTCCGGCCATCGCAGCAACGCCAAGCCGTTGGCGAATCCCAGCCGGAACCTGGTGCTGGAGCGTCGTGAGGCCCTTTCGCGCCGCGGCAAGCGGGCCGACACCTCCAGCGATCGCACCCGCCAGGAGGTGATGCGCTCCACCAAGACCAGCGCCCCCGCCACCACTGTCGCCGCCGCGAGCACCGACCGCCCCTGCGGCTGCAAGGACACCAAGGCGGCGTCAGCCGCAAGCAGCAGCAGCAGTTCCGCCGGCCTGGGCGCCTCCCTGGCCAACCGCAGCGCCCGTAACGGCGAGCGCCGCAACGGCACCCCCAAGCGCACCGCCCAGCACAACCCCAGCCGGGCCATCGTCATGGCCCGCCGCGAAGCCCTCTCCAAACGGGGCAAGTCCGCCAGCGCCCCCACCAGCTCCGTCGCCGCCTCTGTCGCTCGCCAGTCCAACCCGGACATGAGCAGCCGCGAACTGGCCCAGAAGGTGCGTGAGCTCAAGTGCAAGGTCGGCTCCGCCGGCAGCTCCCGCAGCGGCGGCTCCCGCCCCACCGGCCCCCGCCGCGGCCAGGCCAAGATCGATGCCGCGGCCGATGCCCACTGGAAAGTGGGGGTGAGCGAGACGGTCCGGGGCCAGGTGGTCACCGGCACCCAGGCCAACCGCTCCCTCAAGACCACCGGCAACGAAGCCAGCACCTGCCGGCCCGTCACCGGCACCGAGTACCTGGGTGCCGAAATCTTCCGCACCTTCTGCCAGAGCGATCCCACCCCTCTGCAGCCCGCCAAGGTGCGGGTGAGCGCCACCACCCACGGCAACCGGGTGACGGGCAATGAGGTGGGCCGCTCCGAGAAGGTCACCGGCGACGAACCCGGCACCTGCAAGAACGTCACCGGCACCGAGTACATCTCCGCCAACCAGAGCGCCGCCTGGTGCGGCACCACCACCCCCTCCCCCCGCAAGGTGGGCCTGACCCGCACCACCGCGGGCCGACCGGTCTCCGGCGTGATCGTGGAACGCTCCGAGCGGGTCACCGGCAACGAGCCCGGCGCCGACCGCCTGCTCACCGGCACCCAGTACGTGGGCGACCAGTCCCAGGTGCCCGGCCGCGCCCCCACGAAGGTCAGCAGCCTGCACACCCTGCGGGGCACCGGCATCACCGGCACCCATGTGGGCCGCAGCGAGCACGTCACCGGCGACGAACCGGGTTCCTGCCGCCTGGTCACCGGCGACGAATACATCGGCACCCAGCAGTACGAACAGTTCTGCGGCACCAAACCGGCTCCCGAAGCCGCCAAGGTGGGCTTCAGCGTCACCAACAAGGCGATGGTGGTGAGCGGCACCCGCACCGGCCGCTCCGAGAAGGTCACCGGCGATGAGCCCGGCACCTGCAAGGCCGTCACCGGCACCCCCTACGCCGGCATGGAGCAGGCCGGCACCTGGTGCTCCTCCGACCGCCTGACCGAGATCCGCCAGCGCACCCCGGTGCGCATGGGCACCGTGATGACCGGCATTCAGCCCGGCATCGGCGGCGTCATGACCGGTGCCGAGCGCGGCGCCTGCGAGGACATCACCGGCACCCCCTACATCGGCGGTGACCAGCTGAACGAGGCCTGCGGGGCCGCCACCAGCCAGGACGCCGATTTCCCCCAGCCCCTCAGCGCCCAGCCCTGGCAGCAGTTCAGCGTCCAGTCCCCGGCCCGGGTGGCCCAGAGCTCCCGCCAGCGTCCCGGTGGCGTCACCGGCAACAGCTACGAGCAGGGCAACCGCATCACCGGCCCCTTCGACATGGCCGCCGACAAGGTGACCGGCACCGAGCAGTTCCGCTTCGATCGTCCCGGCCAGGAGCGGGTCCGGCTGAGCCAGCCCCAGGCACCCGTGACCGTGGATGAGGACGCCCGTCCCACCTCCCGCGTCACCGGCGAGGGCATTTCCGCCGGCCTCAACATCACCGGCGACGACTGGGATCGGGGCAAGCACGTCACCGGCACCGAAGGGGCCTCGGCCCGCCGCCGCAACCCCAGCCGTGTCGGCCCGATGTCGGCAATGCCCGGCTTCCAGAACAAGCGCAACGAGGCCCTGCCCGAGCCCACCAACAAGATCACCGGATCCAGCGGCAGCACCAGCGCCGGCTCCCTGATCACGGTCTCCGGCGGAGCCCGCGGCTGAACCCCTGATGCCCCGCCGTCCGGCCCCCACGATCCGTCCCCTCGCTCCGAGAGCCCCCCGGCGCCGACCTGATGCCCCCGCCGGCGCCGATCTCTCCCGGCGCCTGGCGGCGGTGCGGCACGGCCAAGGGGCCACCGGCAGCGCCCATCCGCTCACCGACCACGCGGCCAACGCCGCCCTCGAGAGCTACGACCGCAGCGTCAAGGACGCCTTCGACCGGATCGTGCCCGTGCTCAAGCGGCTCTCCGCCCTGCAGCACGAGGATGACTTCGTCGAGCGGGCCCAGGCCCTGGCCCAGGCGGAGCTTGGCTTCAGTCTGCCCCTGCCGATCCTGGAGAAGGCCTGGGTCAGCCAGCTCGACATGCGCAGCCTGTTCGCCTGGTGTGTCTTCGAGACCTACGAACAGACCAGCGACGGCTTCTTCCGCGACGATCCGCTGCACGGCCAGCCCGGCAGCGCCGCCGCCGAGGACTTCAACGCCTTCCTGCTCTCCTGCGGCTTCCACCTGCTGGATGTGACCCCCTGCGCCGATGGTCGCCTGGCCCATGCCATCGCCTTCGCCCTGCGGCTGCCCTTCAGCTCGGTGCGGCGCCGTCCCCACGCCGGGGCCCTGTTCGATGTGGAGAACACGGTCAACCGCTGGGTCAAGACCGAGCACCGCCGCTACCGGGAGGGCATCCCCAATCCCGCCCACGACGACACCCGTTACCTGAAGGTGGTGCTCTACCACTTCAGTTCCCTCGACCCGAGCCACGAGGGCTGCGCCGCCCACGGCAGTGACGACGCCCTGGCGGCCAGCTGCGGCCGCCAGCGGCTGATGGACTTCCAGCAGGCCGTGGAGAACAGCTTCTGCTGCGGCGCCTCCGTCGACCTGCTGCTGCTGGGCATCGACACCGACACCGACGCCATCCGCGTGCACGTGCCGGGCATGGACGGCAGCACCCGCCTCGACCAGTGGCTCGATGCCGCCACGGTGTACGAGGCCACACGCCACCTGCATCCCGAGGAGGCCCGGCGCCGGATCGCCGAACTGGCGGAGACCGCGGCGGCCTCCGCCCCCGATCCCGGCATGGTGCGCCTGATCGCCCGGCTGCTGGAGCACAACATCTCCCAGATCGACTACGTGCGCCAGTACCACGATGGCCATTACACCGATGCGGGCCATGCCGAGCGGTTCATCGGCGTGGGCATCGGCTTCAAGGAGATCCACCTGCGCAACCTCACCTACTTCGCCTACATGGACACGGTCGAAGAGGGAGCCCCCGACATGGACGTGGGCGTGAAGATCTTCAAGGGCCTCAACGTCTCCCGGGGCCTGCCGGTGCCCGTGGTGGTGCGCTTCGACTACAACGGCAAGGTGCCCGGCGCCCGTGAACGGGCCGTGCGCCATGCCCAGCGGGTGCAGGAGGCGATCGAGAACCGTTATCCCGACCTCTTCTCCCAGGGCCTGCTCCATGCCCTGCTCACCGTGCGCGATCAGGAGCGCCACACGCCCGCCGAAGCGGTAGGTTCCACGATCAGCCTCACCACCGCAGGAGGGCACTGACCATGTTGATCTGCAAGGTGGTCAAACCCCTGGTCTCGACCAACCGCATCCCCGATTTCGAACACAAGCACCTGCAGGTGGTCCAGGACGGCAGCACCCAGAAGGTGGCCGTCGACGCGGTGGGCTGCATCCCGGGCGACTGGGTGATCTGCGTCGGCAGCTCCGCCGCCCGGGAAGCGGCGGGCAGCAAGTCCTATCCCAGCGACCTCACGATCGTAGGGATCATCGACCACTGGGACCCCGACGCCGGCAAGGCCACCCCGCCAGCGAGCGGCACCCCCAGCACCGGGCCGGCACCCCAGGGAGGACAAGCCTGATGGAGATCATGCAGGTCACCGGCTCCCTGGTCTGCACCCAACGGGTGCCAGGCCTTGAGCACTGGAACCTGCGGGTGCTGCGCAACCCCAAGGGCAAGCTCAGCGTCGCCGTCGATCCGGTCGGGGCCTCCCCCGGCAACTGGGTCTTCACAGCCAGCGGTTCGGCCGCCCGCTTCGCCTGCGGCAACCCCGAAACGCACACGGATCTCACCATCGGCGGCATCATCGACTTCTGGGAGCCGGACGGGTAGGCGCCCCTCCCATCGCCTCCACGACCGTTCCCCCTCCCCCCGTCCGTCCCATGGCCAGCCGCACTCCCCGCTCCGGTCCCGACGCCACCCCCACACCGGCCCCGGCCACCTCGCCGGCGGCACCAGCGGCCGCTCCAGCAGCGGCCACCGGGGCGGCGGCCGCTGGCGGCAGCCCGCCGGCCCTGCCACCGGCGACGGTGGCCAAGCCAGCGGCCGTGGCCAAGCCGGCGGACCCCAAACCGGCGGCCGCCACCCGCGCCCCACGGGCGGCACGGTCCAGCCCGGCGACCCGGCAGCCGCGCCGGACCACCGCCAAGGCCGCCGCTCCGGCCAGCCCGCGCTCCAGCGCCTCCAGCCCCACCCGCCGCGGCAGCGGCGGCGCCGGCACCCCCCCCACGACCCCCACTCCCCGTACCCCCTCCATGGCCCCCACCATCCACGGCATCGCCCTCGGACTGATCGAAACCCGGGGCCTGGTGCCGGCGATCGAGGCGGCGGACGCCATGACCAAGGCCGCGGAAGTCACCCTGATCGCCCGCGAGTTCGTCGGCGGCGGCTACGTCACCGTGATGGTGCGCGGTGAGACCGGCGCCGTGAACGCCGCCGTGCGCGCCGGCGCCGACGCCTGCGAGCGGGTCGGCGACGGCCTGGTGGCCGCCCACATCATTGCCCGTCCCCACAGCGAGGTGGAGCCCGCCCTGGCAGCCTCCGGCGTCGGCCGCAGGGGCTGATCCCCATGGACGCCGCCCATCCGCGCGTCCTCGGCTACCTGGGCCGCGCGTTGAGTCTGGAGCTGTCCGCCGTGCAGCAGTACATGACCCAGGCCTCCCTCGTGGAGCTCTGGGGCGACGCCGTCGCCGCCGAACGTTTCCGCCAGGAGACCGTCGAGGAGATGCGGCATGCGGAGCGGCTGGTGCAGCGCATGCTGCAGCTGGGGGTGGCTCCCGCCGCCTCCCAGCTGCGGCCGGTCGCCCACGCCTCCGACCTGGAGGGTCTGCTGCGGCTGAATGCGGTGCTCGAGCAGGATCTGATCCAGCACTACGGCGAAGCGATGCGCTTCTGCCTGCTGATCGGCGATGGCAACAATGCGTCCTTCTTCCGTGCCCTGCGGGACGAGGAACAGCAGCATGGGGAAGATCTGGCCGCCTGGCTCGGCAGCCTTGCCACCGTCCCGTCCAGGGCCCTGCAACGGGCCACCTTCTGAGGTCCCTCCCCCCCCTTGCCGGACACCCTTCCCCTGTCGATCCAGCTCAGCTGGCTGATTCCCCTCTACGGGTTCAGCGGCATGCTGCTGTCGTTGCCCTGGGCGGCGGGCTGGGTCAAGCGCAACGGCCCCCGTCCAGCCGCCTACCTCAACCTGCTCGTCACCCTGCTGGCGGTGCTGCACGGCAGCCTGGTCCTGCGCGACGTGCTGGCCCTCGGTCCCCAGCACCTCGACATCGCCTGGTTCTCGGCGGCCGATCTGGATCTGCGCATCGGCTTCGATCTGTCCCTCACCAACCTGGCGGCCCTGGAGCTGGTGACCGGCCTGAGCCTGGTGGGGCAGGTGTTCGCCCTCGGCTACCTCGATAAGGAGTGGTCCCTGGCCCGCTTCTATGCCCTGGTGGGCTTCTTCGAGGGGGCCATGGCCGGGGTGGTGCTGAGCAGCAACCTGTTCATGAGCTATTTCCTGCTGGAGATGCTCACCCTCTCCACCTACCTGCTGGTGGGCTTCTGGTACGCCCAGCCCCTGGTGGTGACCGCCGCCCGCGATGCCTTCCTCACCAAGCGGGTGGGTGACGTGCTGCTGCTGATGGGGGTGGTGACCCTGTCGGCCTGGGCCGGATCGCTCGAGTTCAACGACCTCTACGCCTGGTCGGCCAATGAGACCCTGCCGGCCCTGGGGGCCACCCTGCTGGGCCTGGCCCTGATCGCCGGCCCGATGGGCAAGTGCGCCCAGTTCCCGATGCACCTCTGGCTGGACGAGGCGATGGAGGGTCCGAATCCGGCCTCGATCCTGCGCAATTCCGTGGTGGTGACCTGCGGCGCCGTGGTGCTCCTCAAGGTGATGCCACTGCTGCTGATCTCGCCGGTGGCCATCGACGTGCTGCTGGCGGTGGGCACCATCAGTGCCATCGGCGGCGCCCTGGTGGCCATCTCCCAGGTCGACCTCAAGCGGGCCTGCTCCTACTCCACCACCTCCTATCTGGGCCTGGTGTTCATCGCCATCGCCCTGCAGCAGCCCTTCATCGCCCTGCTGCTGCTCTTCTCCCATGCCCTGGCCAAGGCCGTGCTGTTCATGAGCGTCGGCAGCGTCATCGCCACCACCAACTGCCAGGACCTCACCGAACTGGGCGGCCTCGGCTCCCGGATGCCCGCCACCACCACCGGCTTCCTGGTGGGGGCCGCCGGCCTCACCGGTCTGCTTCCCCTCGGCTGCTTCTGGAGCTTCGGCCTGATGGTGGAGGGTCTGGGCTCGCGGGCCCCGTTCTTCGCCGCCGTGGTGCTGCTCACCAACGCCCTGACGGCCCTGAACCTCACCCGGGTGTACCGCCAGGTGTTCCTGGGAGCGCCCCACCCCAAGACCCGGCGGACACCGGAGGTGAACTGGCTGATGGCCCTGCCCATGGTCACCGTCGCGGTGCTCGTGCTGGTGACGCCCCTGGTCATGGCCCGCATCGACCGGGTTCCCGGCATCGGCGCCTTCTCGAGCGGCACCGCCCTGGCCCTGGTGGGCAGTGGCCTGGCCGGCCTGCTGGTCGGCAGCCTGGTGCCGCTTGACACCTTCTGGTCCCGCTCCGTGCTGCGGCCGCTGCGGATCCTGCAGGACCTGCTGGCCTTCGACTTCTACACCGACCGGATCTACCGGGCCACGATCGTGGCCTTCGTGGCCGGCCTGGCCCGGATCACCAACGGCTTCGACCAGCTGGTGGTCAACGGGATGGTCAACCGCATCGCCGCCGTCTCGATGGGCTCGGCCGAGAGCCTCAAGCTGGGGGTGAGCGGCCGGCTGCAGACCTACGTCTTCACGGTGGTGGCCGCGATCGTGCTGCTGGTCGGCAGCCTCTCCTGGCTGGGGGGCTGATCGGACGATGCTGAGTGCCCTGCTGCTGATCCCCTTCTTCGGCGCCCTCGGCCTGCTCTGCTGGCCGGGCGAACTGGCCACCGAGCGCATCCGCCGCGCCGCCCTGGCCCTGCTGGGCCTGCAGCTGCTCTGGAGCCTGCGGGTGCTGCTGGCCTTCGACCCCGGCCAGGCGGGCCTGCAGCTGCAGGAATCGTTTGCCTGGGTCGACAGCATCGGCCTCGACTACCGCCTGGGCGTCGACGGCCTGGCCATGCCCCTGGTGCTGGTCAACGCCGCCCTCACCCTGGTGTCGGGCATCTGCACGCGCGACCTCAGCCAGCGCCCCCGCCTGTACTTCGCCCTGCTGCTGACGATCAGCGGGGCTGTGAACGGGGCGTTCCTTTCGGAAAACCTGCTGCTGTTCTTCCTCTTCTACGAGCTGGAGCTGATTCCCCTCTGGCTGCTGATCTCCATCTGGGGCGGCGCCAACCGGGGCTACGCCGCCACCAAGTTCCTGATCTTCACGGCCGTGTCCGGGGTGCTGATCCTGGGTGCCTTCCTCGGCCTCTCCCTGTTCACCGGCCAGGCGGATTTCAGCATCAACCCCGTCACCACCGCCCAGCTGGGCATGGGCACCCAGCTGGCGCTGCTGGGGGCGCTGCTGATCGGCTTCGCCATCAAGATTCCCCTGGTGCCGTTCCACACCTGGCTGCCCGACGCCCACACCGAGGCCTCCACGCCCGTGTCGGTGCTGCTGGCGGGCGTGCTGCTGAAGCTGGGCACCTACGGCCTGCTGCGCTTCTGCCTGGGGATGTTCCCCGAGGCCTGGGCCCTGCTCGCCCCCTGGCTGGCGGGCTGGGCGGCGGTGTCGGTGCTGTACGGATCCCTGGCGGCCATCGCCCAGCGGGACATGAAGCGGATGGTGGCCTACAGCTCGGTGGGCCACATGGGCTACATCCTGCTGGCGGCGGCGGCGGCCACCCCGGTCAGCATGCTGGGGGCCGTCTTCCAGATGGTCAGCCACGGGCTGATCTCCGCCCTGCTGTTCCTGCTGGTGGGCATCGTCTACCGCAAGACCCGCACCCGGGACCTGGAGGTGCTGCGCGGCCTGCTCAACCCCGAGCGGGGCCTGCCGTTCACCGGCACCCTGATGATCCTGGGGGTGATGGCCAGCGCCGGCATGCCCGGCATGGCGGGCTTCATCTCCGAATTCCTGGTGTTCCGCGGCAGCCTGGCCGCCTTCCCGGTGGCCACCCTGCTGTGCATGGTGGGCTCGGGCCTGACGGCGGTGTACTTCCTGCTGCTCGTCAACCGGGCCTTCTTCGGCCGCCTGGCGGTGACCCCGCCCAGCGGCGATCCGGTGGCGGACTCCCGTCTGGAAGTGCGTTTGCCGGCGGTGGCCCTGCGGGAAACCCTGCCCGCCCTGGCCCTGGCCAGCGGTGTGGTGGCCCTGGGGGTGCTGCCCTTCGGCCTGGGCCGCCTCAGCGAACAGGCCACCACCGCCATGGCCCAGCTGCCGGCGCTGGTGGCGGCCCTCCAGGGCGGAGGGCTGGTGTCATGAGACCCATCCCCCGTTCCCCCAAACCGCCGCTCACCTACGCCGGGGGCCGCCCCACCAGCAGCGATCTGGTGGAGACCCTGCTGGCCGGACACACCCTGCTGGCCGAGTCCCCCGATCACCTGGCCCAGGTGGTGGACGTGCTGGAGAGCTACGGCGAGGTGCTGGATGCCTACAGCATCAATCTCATCTACCAGGCCGAGAAGCAGTTCCTGAACCCCTTCCCGGTGTTCCGCTTCCTCGACGGCGACCTCAGCCCGGCGAAGATCTGGCGCCACCTGCTGCACGACCGGATCAACTTCGAGTACGCGGAGTACTGCCAGAAGGCGATGCTCTGGCACGGCACCGGCGGCCTCGATGCCTATCTCGACAGCGAAGCCTTCGCCGCCAACTGCGCCGCGATCGTCGCCCGCAAGACCCGGCGCGATCCCCTGCTGGCGGCGCTCAACCCGCTGTTCCCCCAGTTCCTCACGGAACTGATCCGCTCGGCCGCCACCACCCATGCCCTGGGCCAGTTCTGGCGGGTGATGAGCGATCTGTTCCTCGATCTGGCCCGGGCCGAGCGGGACGGGCGCGTCGAGTCGATCGCCGCAGTGGTGGCCTTCATCAAGGAGGGCCTGGTGGCGGCGGCGGGGGCGCCGATCACCTATGCGGTGGAGGTGGCCGGCACCTCCTTCTGGGTGCTTCCCCCCGAGGCCGGTCTCACCTTCCTGGGGGATGTGGCCGTGCCCTACGTGGAGGCGGTGTTCCTGCGCGGCACCCCGTTCCTGGGCACGGTGTCCTTCAACGCCCAGGCCCAGCAGATCTCCCCCGACCAGGCCAAGTTCATGTACGGCGCCCTCTACGCCGACCCGCTGCCCACCATGGGATCGGGCATCCCCCCCAGCCTGCTGATGCAGGACATGTACCGCCACCTCCCCGAACGGCTGCGCAACCGCTACCTGGCCGGCATCCGCGGCGACGGGGACATGCGGGTGAAGATCTGCATGAGTTTCCAGAAGGCGATGTTCTGCGTCACCAACGCGGCCATCGCCGGCACTTTCCCCCACCCGCTCACGACCCAGGCGCCGGCGGAACAGGCGGCCAACCGGGCCCATGCCGCCGCCTGGGCCGCCCGCCTCTGCGTGGCCCGCACCGACTGCCTCGACGATCCGGGCTGATCTAGGGTCGGACCCATGGATCAGCCCTGGACCCGTCGGCCCCGACCCGATCGGCTTGAGCGCCGCATCGAGTTCGACGACTACGAAAGCACCCGCGTCTTCCTGGAGCGCCTGAACGGCCTCTCGGAGCAGGAGGGCCGCTTCCCCGACATCAGCTTCGGGCGCACCTACGTGAACCTCACCGTGCGCGCCGAAGCCGACGAGGACCCCATCGGCGAACCGGAGGAGACCTTCGCGCAGGCCATCGATGGTCTCCTCTGAGGGCGCCGCGTCCGACGAGGGGGATGGGGCCGCGCCGCCGGAGACGCGGCTGGTGGATCTGCGGGCGGCCTACGACGCCGCCGGCATCAAGGAGGTGCTGGATCAGCTCGACCGGGAACTGATCGGTCTGCGGCCCGTGAAGGCCCGCATCCGGGAGATCGCCGCCCTGCTGGTGATCAACCGGGCCCGCACCCAGGTGGGCCTCGACACGGCCCCCCCCAGCCTGCACATGTCGTTCACCGGCCGGCCCGGCACCGGCAAGACGACCGTGGCGGAGCGGATGTCGAAGATCCTGCACGGCCTCGGCTACGTCCGCAAGGGCCATGTGGTGACGGCCACCCGCGACGATCTGGTGGGCCAGTACATCGGCCACACCGCCCCCAAGACCCGGGAGATGCTCAAGAAGGCGATGGGCGGCGTGCTGTTCATCGACGAGGCCTACTACCTCTACCGGCCGGAGAACGAGCGGGACTACGGCGCCGAGGCGATCGAGATCCTCCTGCAGGTGATGGAGAACAACCGCAACGACCTGGTGGTGATCTTCGCCGGCTACAAGGAGCGGATGGACGTCTTCTACCAGAGCAACCCGGGCCTCTCCTCGCGGGTGGCCAACCACATCGACTTTCCCGATTACACCGCCAGCGAGCTCCTGGCGATCGCCCAGCTGATCCTGGCGGCGGAGAACTACCGCTTCAGCCCCGAGGCCGCCGCCGCCTTCGCCGAGTACATCCAGCGCCGCATGCAGCTGCCCTTCTTCGCCAATGCCCGCTCGATCCGCAACGCCATCGACCGCTCCCGCATGCGCCAGGCCAACCGCCTGTTCAGCGGCATGGGGCGGGCCCTCTCCAAGACCGACCTGATGACGATCGAGGCCGAGGACATCACCGCCAGCCGCGTGTTCCACGGGGAAGTGGAGGGGCTCGATCCGGCCCGGCCCCTCACCGGCGCGGGCTGAGCCTCAGCGGCGCTGGCGGCAGGCGATCTGCAGCAGGTCCCGCACCTGCTGCACCCGCCGCGCCAGGGCGGGATCGCTGCTGAGCTTCTTCTCCACCTGCTCCACCGCATACATCACGGTGGAGTGATCCTTGCCGCCGAAGGCTTCGCCGATGCGCGGCAGCGACAGATTCGTGTTCTGGCGCATCAGGTACATCCCCACCTGGCGGGACTGGCTCACGGCCCGCTTGCGGCTGGGGCTGAGCATCTCCTCGATGCGCACCTCGAACACCTCGGCCACCTTCTCCAGCACCTGCTGGGGGGTGACCGCCACGTCATTACCGACCGGATCGAGCATCGGCGCCAGCGATTCCACGGTCATCGGCAGGCCCGTGATCGAGGCGAAGGCCACCGCCCGGGTGAGGGCGCCTTCGAGTTCGCGGATGTTGGAGGTGAAGCGCCCGGCGATGTACTGGATCAGCTCCCGGGGCAGGGCCACCTGCTCCGCCTCCGCCTTCTTGTGCAGGATCGCCATCCGGGTCTCCAGATCGGGGATCTGGATGTCGGCGATCAGCCCCATCGAGAAGCGGGAGATCAGCCGCTCCTGGAGCCTGGGGATCTGGCTGGGCGGGCGGTCGCTGGCGATGACGATCTGGCGGCCCGCCTCGTGCAGGGCGTTGAAGGTGTGGAAGAACTCCTCCTGGGTGTATTCCTTCCCCTCGATGAACTGGATGTCGTCCACCAGGATCAGGTCGGCGGCCCGGTAGCGATCCCGGAAAGCCTGCATGCCGTCCTTGCGGATCGCCTGGATCAGGTCATTGGTGAAGGTCTCGGTGCTCACGTAGAACACCCGCGCCTCCGGGTCGATCTCCAGCCGGTAGTGACCGATGGCCTGCATCAGGTGGGTCTTGCCCAGCCCCACCCCGCCGCAGATGAACAGGGGGTTGAACTCCCGGCCCGGGGCCTCGGCCACCGCCAGGGAGGCGGCATGGGCCATGCGGCTGTTGGCCCCCACCACGAAGCGGTTGAACACGTAGCGGGTGTTCAGGCCGGCACCGGGCCGCAGGGGGCCGGGCAGGGGCCGGGCGGCGGCAGCACCGGAGGCCGCAACGGTGGCCGGAGAGGCCTGCGCCCGCTCGGGGGCCGCGACCGGCGGCGGCGGCGGCGAGCCGGTGCCGTTCTCGCCCACCAGCTCCGGGGGCGCGCCCAGGGGTTCGGCATCGGGGGCCACCTCCACCTCCACCCGCACCTGCCGACCGGCGTGCTCGCTGGCCACCGCGGCGATCATCACCAGGTAGTTCTTGCGCAGCCAGCCGCAGGCGAAGCTGTTGGGAGCCTCGAGGCGCAGCAGCCCGTCGGCGTAGTCGCGGCAACGGGCCTGACGGATCCAGGTCTCGTAGGTGGGCTTGCTGAGCCTGCCCTGAAGATCCTGGCTCACCCGGTGCCACAGCTGATCACCCTGCTGCACCAGGAGCCCACGACGCGATGGCCGAATATAGGCATCCCAGGCCCGGAGGTTCGTCTTTAATGAATCCTTCAGCGCCGACCGCCCACCTCCGATGGTCCAGCCCCGTTTCCTGTCACGCCTCACCCTGCTGGTGGCCACGGCAGGCCTGCTGACCTCCTGCACCGGCACCCGTCTGGCCCTGCCGGGGGCGCGTCAGCCCGAGCAGCCCCCCATCAGTGATGCGTCGCCGGGGCCCTCCCTCCAGCCCAGCAGCTCGGTGATCGTCGATGCCGTCGAGAAGGCCGGTCCGGCGGTCGTGCGCATCGACACCGTCAAGCGCACCGTGAACCCCCTGGGGGGGATCTTCGGCCGCGGTCCGGCGATCCAGCAGCAGCAGGGCCAGGGCTCGGGCTTCATCACCCGCTCCGACGGGGTGCTGCTCACCAACGCCCACGTGGTCGAGGGCGCCAGCGAGGTGAGCGTCACGCTCCCGGACGGCCGCAGCTTCACCGGCAAGGTGCTGGGGGCCGACCCCCTCACCGACGTGGCGGTGGTGAAGGTGGTGGCCTCCAAGCTGCCGGTCGCCACCCTGGGCGACTCCAACAAGGTGCGGCCGGGGGAATGGGCGATCGCCATCGGCAACCCCCTCGGCCTCGACAACACGGTGACGGCCGGGATCATCAGCGCCATCCAGCGCACCAACGCCGTGGGTGAGGGCCAGCGCGTGCCCTACATCCAGACCGACGCGGCCGTGAACCCCGGCAACAGCGGCGGCCCCCTGATCAACGACCGGGGCCAGGTGATCGGCATCAACACCGCCATCCGCCAGGCGCCGGGGGCTGGCCTGAGCTTCGCGATCCCGATCAACACGGCCCGCCAGATCGCCGCCCAGATCCTCGAGCGCGGCTACGCCAGCCACCCCTACATCGGGGTGCGCCTGCAGGCCCTGACGCCCCAGCTGGCCAAGGAGATCAACGCCACCACCAACGAGTGCAGGCTGCCGGAGGTGAACGGCGTGGTGGTGGTCGAGGTGATGGACAACAGCCCGGCGGCCCGGGGCGGCCTCAAGCCCTGCGACCTGATCGAGAAGGTCGGCGACAAGGCCGTCCGCAACGCCTCGGAGGTGCAGCTGGCCGTCGACCGGGGCAGGGTGGGCGAGCCGCTGACGATCACCGTCCAGCGCAACGGCTCCCGGCAGAACCTCACCGTTCGTCCCGCCGAACTGCCGCGCGAGGGTTGAGGCCGCCGCAGGACCGGGGAACCGGGCCGCCCCAGCTGGTGATGCTGGCCCGCTGGCCGGCGCCGGGTCGCTGCAAGAGCCGCCTCGTCCCCGGCGTGGGGACGGGGAGGGCCGCCGCGATCCAGGCCCGCCTCACCCAGCACGGGCTGGCGGCCGCCGCCGAGGCCCGCCGGGCGATGGCCGCGGCCGGCAGCGACGGACGCCCCGGCGCCGGGCTGCGGCTGGTGCTGGCCACCAGTGGCCTGGGCCCCGGGGCTGCGGGCCGCTGGGGACGCCGGCTCGCTGTCGACCGGGTGGTGGACCAGGGACCGGGCAGCCTCGGCCTGCGGATGCAGCGCCAGATGCGGCGCGGCTGGCGGGAGGGCGCCGCCGCGGTGGTGCTGATCGGTAGCGACCTGCCGGAGCTGGCGGCCGACGACCTGCTGGCCGCGTTCAGGGCGCTCGAGCACAGCGCCCTGGTGCTGGGTCCAGCCAGCGACGGGGGCTACTGGCTGATCGGCCGGCGCCGGGCCACGCCCCAGGTGTTCAGCGGCATCGACTGGGGCAGCGACCGGGTGCTGGAACAGACGCTCCAGCAGGCCCATCGGGCGGGCCTGAGCACGGCCCTGCTGGCGGAGCGCCACGATCTCGATCGCCCCGCCGACCTGGACCGCTGGCGATGAGCCCGCCCCTGAGCGTGGTGATCGCCGCCCGTGACGAGGCCCTGGGCCTGCCGGCTCTGCTCGCCGACCTGGCCACGGCGCCTGCCCTGGTCCGGGAGGTGCTGGTGGTGGATGGGGGCAGCACGGATGCCACCGCGCGGCTGGCCGCCCTGGCCGGCGCCGTGGTGCTGCGCGAAGGGGGCGGCCGCGGCGGTCAGCTGGCCGCCGGGGTGGCCCACAGCACGGCCCCGTGGCTGCTGCTGCTGCATGCGGACGTGCGCCTGCCGCCAGGATGGGCCGAGGCCCTGGCCGCCGCGATCGGCGGCGGTGCGTCCACCGCCTGGGCCTTCCGGCTGCGCATCGCCGGCGACGATCCGGCCCTGCGCCTGGTGGAGCTGGCGGTGGCGCTGCGCAGCCGCTGGCGCCAGCTGCCCTACGGCGACCAGGGGCTGCTGCTGGCCCGGCGCCTGCACGACGCCGCCGGTGGGATCGCCCCGCTGCCCCTGATGGAGGACCTGGAGTTCGTGCAGCGGCTGCGGCCCCTGGCCCGGATCGCCCTCCTGGCGCCGGCCCTGCGGGTCAACGGCCGGCGCTGGCGCCGGCTGGGGGTCTGGCAGACCATGCTGGCCAATGCCCGCCTGCGCCGCGACTGGCGCAGCGGCACCCCGGTAGAGCAGCTGGCCGCCCGCTATTACGGGCCTGCCCCTCAGGGGGCGTACCAGAAGGCGCAGCGGCGCTGCAGCGGCTCCAGCTCCCAGCCCTGAGCGGCATAGAAGCCCACCACGTCGGGGTCGGCGAACAGGCTCACCCGGTCGATGCCCATGGCCCGCAGCTGCTCGAGCACGTAGTCCATCAGCTCCTTGCCCAG
Organism: Tabrizicola sp. YIM 78059; assembly: GCA_943367815.1. GTDB lineage: Bacteria > Cyanobacteriota > Cyanobacteriia > PCC-6307 > Cyanobiaceae > Cyanobium. The sequence goes on from CALRKA020000003.1 coordinate 179,139, forward strand.
GCCGGCCCCCTGGTAGCGGGGATGGACCGCCACATCCCAGACGGTGGCCTCCACCACCCCGTCGCCGGTGCAGCGGGCGAAGCCCACCAGCCGCGGCAGGCGGGCGTCATGGCGCCAGAGCCCCACCTGGAGCAGGCTGTGCTGGAGGGCCTTGCGCACGCGCCGCAACGGGCGGCGGCTCCAGCCCACCGCATCGCAGAGCGCCTCCAGCTCGATCAGGTCGATCGGCCTGGCCTGGCTGAGCACCAGCTCCAGGCTGGGGTTGGGACAGGCGCAGAGGCGGTGGCCGGGCCCGTAGAGGTCGGTCATCAGCGGAAGGGTCCCGGGCACGGCGAGAGGGCTACGCGTTCTGAAGATCCTGACGGATGCCGGCCGGACTGCGGCAGGGTGGGGGATCGACGCGGCCATGCTCCTGAGCGTCCCCTCCACCAGCTCCGATCGGACCCAGGCCGCTCCGGTGACGCCTGGGTCCCCCCTGCTGGTGGGCGTGCACGGCTGGTTGCTGGCGGGACGTCTGTGGCACCCGCTCCAGCGGGAACTGGCGCCCCGCTGGACGCTGTGGTGCCCCGATCTGCCCGGATTCGGCGGCAGCGACCGGCCCCGGGGGCTGCAGGCCAGCCTGGCCAGCTACGGGCGCTGGCTGGCGGAGGCCGTCCAGCGGGAAGCCGCCGGGCGACCGGTGGTGCTCCTGGGTCACTCGCTGGGGGGCAGCGTGGCGCTCCATGCGGCGCCCCTGCTGGGGGGTCAGCTGCGGGGCCTGGTGCAGATCGCGGCGGGGGGCGGTGTGTTCCAGCCCCGCCCCTTCGCCCGGGTGCGCCGCGGCGGGGCCGCCTTCCTCCGCTGGCGGCCGTCCTGGCTGGCCCGTCTGCCGGGCACGGAGGCGATCCGCAGCCCGCTGCTGGCGGACGGCCGCGCCGCCCAGGGGCTGCTGGCCTGCAGCACCAACCGGGGCGCCGTGCGTCAGCTGCCCAGGCTGGCCGCCGCGCTCACGGTGCCCAGCCTCTGGCTCGCCGGCAGCCGCGACCAGGTGATGGAGCCCCGCTACGTGCGCCACCTGGCCGGCTACAGCCCCGACCACCAGCTGGCGATCCTTCCCGGGCTGGGCCACCTGCCGATGCTCGAGAACCCCCGCGCGCTGGCAGCCCTGATCGACGCCTGGCTGGCGGACGAGCTGGCCCTGACGGCCCAGCCCCCCGGGCCTCAGAGCGTGGCCAGTCCCTTTTCCTGCAGCTCCGCCAGCTGGGCGTAGAGCCCGCCGACGGCCCGGAGCTCGCGGTGGTTGCCCTCCTCGATCAGGCGGCCGCGGCGCAGCACCAGGATCCGGTCGGCGGCCTCGACGGTGGCCAGGCGGTGGGCGATGACGATGGCGGTGCGGCCACTGAGCAGGGTGTCGAGATCCCGCTGCAGGGTGGCCTCCGTGGAGGGATCCATGAAGGCCGTGGCCTCATCCATCACCAGCACGGACGGGTCGCGGATCGCCACCCGCGCCACCGCCAGCAACTGACGTTCGCCGGAGGAGAGGTTGCCGCCCCGCTCCCGCAGCTCGGAGGCCAGCCCATCCCCCAGCCGGGCCAGCAGGGGGCCGAGGCCGAGGTCGCCGCAGAGGCGCTCCAGATCTGCATCACTGATGGCCGCATCGAGGCGCAGGTTCTCGGCCACGTTGCCGCTGAACAGGAACGTGTCCTGCAGCACCACCCCCAGGCGGCGGCGCAGGGTGGCGATCGGCAGCTCGCGGATGTCGACGCCGTCGAGGCGGATGGTTCCCTGCTGGGGTTCGTAGAGCCGGCAGAGCAGGCGGATCACGGTGGTCTTGCCGGATCCGGTCGGGCCCACGATCGCCACGTGTTCGCCGGGGGCGATGCGGAAGGAGAGATCGGTGAGGATCGGGTCGTCGGGGCGGTAGGCGAAGGAGACGTTCTCGAACTCCACCTCGCCGGGGCTGAACCGTTCCGCCCCCGACACCATGGCGGCGGCGCTGCGCTGGCTGGTGGGCAGATCGGCGATCTCGATCGGCTGCTCGAGCAGCTCGCCGATGCGCTCCACCGCCGTGAGCCCCCCCTGGATCTGGGTGAAGCGCTCCGCCAGCTGCCGCAGGGGGTCGAACACCCTCTGGGAGAAGAGGATGAAGGTGGTGAGGGTGCCCAGGCCCATCGCACCGCCGGTGACCATGGCGCCGCCGAGGGCCAGCACCAGGGCGACGGCCGCCAGGGCCACCCACTCGATGAAGGCGGAGATGGCGCTGTCGTAGAAGATCGTGCCGGTCACCGCCCGGCGGTAGGCGTCGGTGGTGTGGGAGAAGCGCGCGCCGTTGACGGCCTCGCGGCGGAACATCTGCACCACCTCCAGGCCCTGGAGATTCTCCTGGAGGTCGGCGTTGAGCTGGCCCAGCTCCTCACGCACCCGGTAGTTGGCCTTGCGGTAGCGGCCCTGCAGCCAGAGCACCCCGAGGGTCACGGGCACCTGGCTGCCGAGCAGCAGCAGCCCCAGGCGCCACTCGATCGAGAGCATGGTGAGGCCGATCACCAGCAGGGTGACCAGATCGGAGAGCACCCCCACCGCGCCGCTGCCGAACACCTCGGCCAGGGCATCGACGTCGCTGGTGAGGCGGGTGAGCAGCTTGCCCACCGGCGTGCGGTCGTGGAAACGCAGCGACAGGGCCATCGCATGGCGGAAGAGGTCGTCACGGATGCGCGCGGTGAGGCGCTGGCCCACCACCTGGACGTTGTAGGTCTGGGTGCCCTGGAGGGAGAGGCGCAGCAGCACCGCCGCCAGCAGCATCGCCACCAGCACCCGCAGGGCCATGGGCACCGACAGGGGAGTCAGCCAGGGCATCACCTCCTCGCCCCGGAGCTTGGAGATCACCTGGCCCACCAGCAGCGGCTGCACCGAGGCCGCCAGGGCCAGGGGGATCAGCAGCAGCAGGGAGAGCAGCAGCCGCTTCCGGTCCCGGCCCAGGTAGGGCAGCAGGCGCCGCAGTCGCTGGCCGTCGAGGCTGCTCATCGGGCAGGAACCTGGGCGGCAGCGACGCGCTCCACCAGGCCCTGGAGGGTGCCGTCATCAAGCCGCAGGGCCAGGGGGTGGCCGATCAGCCGGGCCGTGCTGGTGAACAGATCCTCGATCGCCACCAGACCGTTGTCCCGCAGGGTGCGGCCGGTGGCCACCAGATCGACGATCGCCTCGGACATGCCTGTGATCGGCCCGAGCTCCACCGACCCGGTGAGATGGATCAGCTCCACCGGCAGATCCAGCTGCTCGAAGAAGGCTTCGGCGCAGCGGGTGAACTTGCTTGCCACCCGGCAGTGGGCCGGCAGGTCAGCGGCCCGGCGATAGCCGCTGCTCGCCTTCACCGCCACCGCCATGCGGCAGCCGCCGAAGCCCAGATCCACCAGCTGGGCCACCGGCAGCTGGTGCTCGCGCAGCACGTCGTACCCCACCACCCCGAGCTGGGCCTGGCCATAGGCCACATAGACCGGCACATCGGCATTGCGCACCAGCAGGGCCCGGGCCGTGCCACAGCGGCTGGGCACCATCAGCAGGCGGTTGTCCTCCTCCAGCAGGGCGGAGAAATCAAGGCCGGCCGCCTGGAAGCGGCGTACCGAGTCCTTCAGCAGGGCGCCCTTGGCCAGGGCGACGGTGATCGGGGACCGCTGGTTCGCGGTGATCATGGAAGCCAGCAGCAACCTGGACTGTAACGATGCCGGATCATGCCGAAGCCGAGCACCCGGCCCCGCTGCAGGTGGCGCTGCTGCCGGTGCTGCGGGACAACTACCTGTTCGTGCTCCACGATGGCCAGCGGGCGGTGCTGGTGGATCCGGCGGTGGCGGAAGCGGCGATCGCCTGGCTGAAGCAGCGGCACCTGGAGCTGGTGGCCGTGCTGCACACCCACCACCACAGCGATCACATCGGCGGCACCCCCGCCCTGCTGCGGGAATGGCCCCGGGCCGAGGTGGTGGCGGCCCGCGACGACCGGGAGAGGATCCCCTTCCAGACCCGGGGGGTGGCAGACGGCGATCGGTTCACCCTGCTAGGTCAGCCCGTGGTGGTGCTGGCGGTCCCGGGCCACACCCGCGCCCACATCGCCTTCCACCTGCCCCTGCAGGGGGAGCTGTTCTGCGGCGACACCCTCTTCGCCGCTGGCTGCGGCCGGTTGTTCGAAGGAACCCCCGAGCAGATGCACCGTTCCCTGCAGCGGCTGGCCGCCCTGCCTGAGTCAACGCGGGTGTGGTGCGCCCATGAGTACACCGAGGCCAATCTGCGCTGGGCGGCGGCCCAGCGGCCGGGGGACGGGGCCATCGCCGAACGGCTGGCCGCGGTGCGGCTCACCCGCTCCCAGGCCGAGCCCACGATCCCCAGCAGCATCGGCGAGGAGCGCCGCACCAACCTGTTCCTGCGGGCGGCGGATCCCCGCGAACTGGCCGATCTGCGCCGCAGCAAGAATGACTGGACCGACTGAATTCCATGCCGGCTTGGGGCGGGAAGGCTGACGGCTCTGGGCAGGAATGTGTTGCACGTCACAAGTCAATGGCCGCGTTGCCAGACCACGGCACAACCCAGGTAAGGTCACCTGAGTCAAGCTCCAGGGGTCATGACGCAGACGGCTTCGATCCGATCGGACGATGTCCTGGACTCCGATGGGTCCATCAAGCTGCGCAAAGTTGTTCTTTCCGGGCGTCTCGACATGCTGGGCATGGAAGAGATCGCCCTGAAGCTCACATCGCTGACGGCCATCAAACCATTGCCGGTCATTCTCGACCTTCGTGACGTCAGCTTTCTGGCCTCCATCGGTATTCGCAGCATCATCTCCAGTGCCCGCGCCCTGGATCAGAAAGGCGGCCGCATGGTGATCCTGCTGGGCGCCAACGAGCTGGTGAAGGCCACACTGGAGTCCACCGGCATCGACGACGTGATTCCGATGGTCTCCGAGGAGGATCAGGCCGAACGGGACGCCCTGGCCTGAAGCTCGATCGATGGAGCCACCCCAGCCCGACGCTCCCACCCTCTCGGTGCAGCCCAGCCCCCAGGAGCTGCGACGTTGCTCCGAGTGGCTCACGGAACGCTGCCGGAACCAGGCCATCCCCCCCGGGCCCGCCGGCAAGCTCGACCTCTGCCTCAACGAGGTCCTGGCCAACCTGATCGACCACGGCGGGGCGGCCGATTTCACCTGCCCGGTGGATCTGACCCTGGAACTGGCTTATTGCGGTGATCGGGGCCTGGCCACCCTGACCATCGTCGATGCGGGCCCGGCCTTCGATCCCCTCAGCGTCAGCCGCGGGCCCCTGCCCCGCACCCTTGCGGAGGCCGAACCCGGCGGGCTCGGGCTGCTGCTGGTGAATCGTTTCATGGATGAACGCAGCTACCGCAGGGCCGGGGACAGGAACGTGCTTAAGCTCGGCATCTACTTTTCAAAAGACCCCTGATCGGGAATGTGCGTCGAGCCCCCACCCTCCCTGGCCCCCTCGACCACCGCTTCCCTCCCCTTCAAGGACATTCCCCTCTTCCGGGATGTGAAGGAGGACGTGTTGCTGGCTGCCGTCCACCGCTGTCAGCTTCTGCCACTGCAACCGGGCCAGGTGCTGCTCAGCCCCGGCCAGACCAATGAGGACATCTTCATCATCCTGGCCGGAACGGTCACGGTCCACCTCGGCGCCGACGGCTACCGCAGCAAGGGGATGGCCATTCCCATCGGTCAATGCATCGGGGAGTTTTCCGCCATTGATGGCCGGCCGGCGTCAGCCCTGGTGCGGGCAGAGGATGACGCGACCGTGCTGCGGATTCCCCAGCAGGTGTTCTGGTCGCACATGGTGCTGCTGCCCGGGGTGGCCCGCAACATGATGATTTCCCTGGTGGAACGCACCCGGCTCACCAACCAGCTGACCATGGAGGCCCAGCGGGAAGCCCTGGAGCTGTCCCACCTCCGCAAGGAACTTGACCTGGCCCGGGACCTGCAGCTGAACATGCTGCCGCCCCAGGGTTACCTGTTCTCCGGGCATCCGGACATCGAGATCGCCACCCTGATGGAGCCGGCCACCACGGTGGCGGGGGACTTCTTCGATGCCTTCTTCGTCGACGGCCAGCGACTGTTCCTCTGCATCGGGGATGTGTCCGGCCATGGCCTCGGCGCGGCGCTGTTCATGGCGCGGTCGGTGGGGCTGCTCAGGATCCTGGCGAACACCGAAACATCTCCGGACGCCGTTCTTCGCCGCCTCAATGACAGCCTCGCTGAAGGCAACGAGGCCGCCCTGTTCGTCACCATGTTCTGCGGCTATCTGGATGTGAGCTCCGGCCTGTTCACCTATTCCAACGGCGGCCACTGCCCGCCGCTGCGGCTGCAGGACGGGGAGGTCCGTCCGATTGCCATGCCGAAGGGGGCCCTGCTGGGCGTCTTCCCCGGCCGGGCATACCAGAGCCTGACCCTGCAGCTCGACCCTGGCGACCTGCTGATGGTCTACACCGACGGCGTCACCGAAGCGGAGAACATCGAAGGGGAACCCTTCGGTGTCCAGGGGTGCCAGCGTCTGCTGGCCGAGGCGGGCGAGGCCCCCCTGGACACCCTGATCCAGGGGTTGCGCCAGAGCCTGCGGGGCTTCACCAGCAGCCAGCACCTCGAGGACGACTGCACCCTGCTGCTACTGCGGCGCCCGCCCAGCCCCGGCGTCAGCCAGGAGAGCTGAGGCCCCCGGCGTTGCGGCCCGGCGGCAGCGTCACCAGCGGCCGGCCACCGGGAAACAGCAGCGCCGACTCGCCGGCGCGGAACCGCAGCCGGCCCCGGCGGCCATGGGGGTGGTCGGCCTCCAGGGGCGCCCGCCAGCGCAGCCGCTGGTCACCGAGCTGCACCTGGTAGAGCCACTCCCGGCCCAGGAACTCCCGACCGGTGATCCAGGCGGATCCCTCCTCCCCGGGCAGGAACTCCAGGGCCTGGGGGCGGACCATCACCTCGACGGCCCCGGACCCCCCGGAGCCGTCGTCACCCCCGCAGAGCGGCTCCAGGTCGCCAAGGGCGGTCTGCAGCCGCCGGCCCCGCCAGGTCGCCGGCAACAGGTTGGACTGGAGCACGAACTGGCCGACGAAGGCGGTGGCGGGCTGGTCAACCAGCTCCCGGGGCGGGGCGCACTGGTGCAGCACCCCGTCGCGCAGAACCCCCACCCGGTCGCAGATCGCCAGCGCCTCCTCCGGATCGTGGGTCACCATCAGGCCACTGGCGCCGCAGCGGGCCAGCACGGCCGGAAGCTCGCTGCGCAGCCGCAGCCGCACCTCCACATCCAGGTTGGAGAAGGGTTCATCGAGCAGCACCACCGAAGGGGACGGCGCCAGGGCACGGGCCATGGCCAGGCGCTGGCGCTGGCCGCCGGACAGCTCGTGGGGGTAGCGGCGCTCCAGGCCGCCCAGGCCCAGCAGATCGAGCAGCCAGGCCACCCGGGCGGTGTCCTGGCCGCGGCGCAGGCCGAAGCAGGCGTTGCGCCAGGCATCGAGATGGGGGAAGAGGGCATCGTCCTGGAAGACCATGCCGACGCCGCGCCGCTCGGGGGGCAGCAGGCGATCCGGGCCGGCCACCGGGCGGCCGCCGATGCTGATGGTGCCGCGGCCGGGGCGCTCGAAGCCGGCGATCAGGCGCAGCAGGGTGGTCTTGCCGCAACCGGAGGGCCCCAGCAGCCCCACCAGCTCCCCGGCCCCGAGGGCGAGGTCGATCCCCTGGAGGGTCCAGGAGGCGACATCGCGGCCCGGATAGCGGTACCAGAGGTCCTCGATGCGGACGTGGGCGCCGGGCCCGGCCACATCCCCGGGGGCGAAGGCCGTGACGGCGGCGGTGGACGGCGTGGTGATGGTGTTGGAGTAGGCCATAAGATCCCAGTCCCGCATTTTTACCCGTCATGAGTTCCAGCGCTGGCGGAAGTGACCAAAGGCACAGCGCCTTGTCTCATCCGGTCAACACCCCGGCCGCCCCCGCCCCGGTGGGTCCTTACAACCAGGCCGTGCTCGCCGGTGGGGTTCTCTACTGCTCCGGCCAGATCGCCCTCGACCCGGTGAGCGGGGGGCTGGTCGGGGATGGCGACGTGGAGGCCGAGACCCGCCAGGTGCTGAGCAATCTCCAGGCGGTGCTGGCCGCCGCCGGCTGCCGCCCCGATCAGGTGGTGCGCACCACCGTGTATCTGGTCGACCTCGACGACTTCGCCCGCGTGAACGCCCTCTACGCCGGCCTCTTCAGCGAGGGTGTCGCTCCGGCGCGGGCCTGCGTTCAGGTGGCGGCCCTGCCCAAGGGCGCCCGGGTGGAGATCGACGCCATCGCCCTGGTCGCCTGAGCCGGTTCTCACCGGAGGCTCACGCCCTGCAACTGGCTGGGGGGGACGGACTGAGGCAACCTGGAGCAATGGAAACCCCCTTCGGCACCTGGTTTCACGAGGTGGTGGTGATGACACCGGGCCGCTTCGAAGAGGCCGTGGAGGCGGTGCTGGCGGTGCAGCAGTTCAAAACCGTGGTGCTCCACCTCAGTGCCATGGCCCCGGAGGAGGCCCAGCGCACCATCGATTTCGTCTCCGGCGGCGTCTTCGCCCTGGACGGTCAGTCGGAGCGGCTGGGGGACACGGTGTTCCTGTTCGCGCCGGCCCTGGTGACGATCAGCCGGGACGGGGACGAACGGGCCTGAGCCTTCGGGGACCGGCACCCCCACCCTTGTGGCCCCCGTGCCGGGGCAGTAACACGGGCGCTGGTCCCGTGCTGTCCATGAAGCGTTTCACCGGCCAGGCCCCGCTGGTCCTCGCCTGGGCCCTGGGCCTGGTCCTGGCCGGTCCCGCCCCCTCCGCCCAGGCGGTGGCGACCGGTGGCGGCCGGATGGTGCTGGTGCGCACCGACCGCCAGCTGCCCGTCACGGGCGATCCGATCTGGGAACTGCAACTGCTGCTCCCGGGCCAGCCGCCGCGGGCCTACGAGGCCCTGGTGGGCCGGATGCGGCGCCAGGAGGGCGACCGCCACCGGCTGGGCAGCAAAGCCCCGTTGCCGCGGGGCCGTTATGCCGTGACCGAGATCACCCCCGTCGCACCGACGGATGACGTGGAGCTCGGTCGCTTCCTCTGGATCGGCCTGGAGCCCGATTTCGCCACCGCCCGCCGGGGCCTGGGAATCCATCACGACCCCAGTGCCGGCCGGGGGCGGAGCAGCGGCACCGACGGCTGCATCGGGCTGATCCACGGCAACGACCTGCTGGTGCTGGGCGATCTGCTGCGCCGCAGTGGCACCACGGAGCTGGTGGTGAAGGACTGAGCCCGGTCGGGGGTGTCAGCGGTGATGGTCAGCGGCGACGCTCAGGCCCGACCGGCCAGGGCCTCTTGCAGCCGCGGCTCCAGGTCCCTGCGCTGGGCCGGGTCCCCCACCAGCATCAGGGTGCCGGTGCCGGGCCACCAGTTGAGGCGAAGGTTGGATTCGCCGTCCTCGATGACGAGCATCTCGAAAGCCCCTTGGTGCACCCAGTGACCGAAACAGCCGAGTCCTTCGACCAGCGACTGGAGTTCCTCCAGGGATCCGTTGAAGGTCACAGTTCCGCTGTGGAGATATCGCAGTTTACGGGCAGTTCTTCATCGCGAGGCAGACGCTGCCAGCCCGGCAGCCAGGCGGCGCGGTCGCGCAGCTCGCCCGCGGGCACCAGCATCCGGAAGCCCGGGTCCAGCACCGCCTGGAGCTCCACGGTGCGCTCCCGGCCCCGGCCCTGTTGGCCCAGCACGGCAAAGTGGCGATAGCCGCCGCAGCTGGCGGCCCTGGCGGGCTGGCAGGTCCAGGCGGCGGACAACTTCATGGGGCGCGACGAACGACCCTCAGGGGGCCTGCTCTGGGGTGGACTCCTCCAGCACCGGATTGCGCAGCACGCCGATGCCTTCGATCTCCACCTCGACCGTATCGCCGCGGCGCAGCCAGCGGGGCGGATCGGCCGCCATGCCGACGCCACTGGGGGTGCCGGTGAGGATCACGGTGCCGGCCGGCAGGGTGGTGCTGGCGCTCAGGAATTCGATGATCTCCGCCACCGTGAAGATCATGTCGGCGGTGCTGGCCGCCTGGACCGTTTCACCGTTGAGGCGGGTCTGCAGGCGGAGGGCCTGGGGATCGGGGATCGCCACGGCGGTCACCAGGCAGGGGCCCAGGGGGGCGAAGGTGTCGAAGCTCTTGCCGCGGCACCACTGGCCGCCGCCGAGCTGGGGCTGCTTCTGCCAGTCGCGGGCGCTGACGTCGTTGGCGCAGGTGTAGCCCAGCACCACCCCCAGGGCCTCGGAGCGCGGCACGTTGCGGCAGGTGCGACCGATCACCACCGCCAGCTCCCCCTCGTAATCCACCTGGTGGCTGGCCAGAGTGGTGGGCAGGGTGATCGGCGCCTCCGGATGCTGCAGCGCCCCCGGCACCTTCATGAACAGCACCGGCCAGGTGGGGATCGCGGCGCCGGTCTCGGCGGCATGGCGGCGGTAGTTGAGGCCGATGCAGAGGATGGCGCGCGGCTCCAGCGGGGCCAGGATCCTCCGCGCCGCGGCCGGCTCGCCCGTGGGCTCCAGGGCGCCGAACAGGTCGCCCGCCAGGCGCTCCAGGCTGCCGTCGGGATGGCGACAGGCCAGGTGGATGGCGCCCGCCGCATCCTGATAGCGCACGATCTTCATGGAGAGCGGAACGGAGGACCTGCCGGGGGCGGCTGAGGGGCGGCAAGGCGCCCGCAGCGCCCACTCTCGCCCGTCAGCCCGTGGATGATGGGGACACCAGCGGAACCAGGAGCACGCCGTGGTCGCCGAAACCCGTCGCCAGCGGAGCACCACCCTCCGGGGCGCCGAGCTGCTCAATGATCCGCTGCTCAACAAGGGCACCGCCTTCAGCCGGGAGGAGCGGCGGGACCTGGGGCTGGAGGCCCTGCTGCCCTGGCAGGTGGAGACCATCGAAGCCCAGGTGGAGCGCTGCCGGCTGGCCTTCGGCGCCATGGGCAGCGACCTGGAGCGGTACGCCTATCTCCAGACCCTGAGGGAGCGGAACGTCACCCTGTTCCACCGCTTCCTCGCCGACCACATCGAGCTGGCGATGCCGATCGTGTACACCCCCACGGTGGGCCAGGCGATCCAGCACTTCAGCCACACCTACCGCAGCCCCAGCCAGGGGATCTACCTGGCTGCACCGCAACAGGAGAGGCTCGAGGAGCTGCTGGCCCAGGCCTGCGGCGGCCCCGGCGGCCTGGCTCCGGACCTGCTCCTGGTCACCGACGCCCAGGGGATCCTCGGCATCGGCGACCAGGGGGTGGGGGGCATCCAGATCTGCCAGGGGAAGCTGGCGGTGTACACCCTCTGCGCCGGGCTCGACCCGGCCCGGGGCCTGCCGGTGATGCTCGACGTGGGCACCGACCGGCCCGAACTGCTGGCCGATCCCTGCTATCCCGGCCTGCGCCGGCCCCGGCTGCAGGGGGAGGCCTACACCGCCTTCCTCGACCGCTTCATCGCCGCGGTGCAGACGGTCTGCCCCGGCGCCCTGGTGCACTGGGAGGACTTCGGGGCCGCCCACGCCCGCCCCGTGCTGGAGGCCTACCGGCACCGGGTGCCGAGCTTCAACGACGACATCCAGGGCACCAGCAGCGTGGCCGCCGCGGCGATCCTGGCCGGCCTGCGGGGCCTCGGGCGCGGGCTGACCGACCAGCCGATCGTGATCTTCGGGGCGGGCAGCGCCGGCTGCGGCATCGCCGAGCGGCTCTGGCGCCTGCTGCAGCGCCAGGGGCTCTCGGCCGCCGAGGCCGCCGACCGCCTCTGGCTGATCGACCGTGACGGACTGATCCACTCCGGGACCCCGGGCCTCTCCGGCGGGGCCCGGCCGTTCGCCAAGGGGCCGGAGGCGCTGGCGGCACGGTTCGGGACGGCAGCCGCGGCCGATGCTCCGGGCCCGGGGCTGCTGGCGGTGGTCGAGGCGGTGCGGCCGGGGGTGCTGATCGGCACCTCCACCGCCGCGGGGGCCTTCGATCAGGCGGTGGTGGAGGCGCTCTGCGCCGACGGCGGTCGGCCGATCGTCCTGCCCCTCTCCAATCCCACCCCCCTGGCGGAGATCACCCCGGAGAACCTGCTGCGCTGGAGCCGGGGCCGGGCCCTGGTGGCCACCGGCAGCCCCTTCCCGCCGGTGGTCTGCCCCGGCAGCACAGGCGAACCGATTGAACGGGTGATCGGCCAGTGCAATAACTGCTTCGTGTTCCCGGGCCTGGGCTATGGCGCCGTCGCCGTGGGTGCCACGGAGGTGAGCGACGCCATGATCGATGCCAGCATTGAGGCCCTGGCTGGCGTGATCCCGGCCGCGACCGATCCCGACGCCCCCCTGATGCCACCCCTGGCGGCGGTTCAGGCGGTGTCGCGGGCGGTGGCCGAAGCGGTGGCGATCCAGGCGGTACGGGAGGGGCTGGCCCGCCGGGCCGCCACCCCCGAGGCCGCCATCGCGCGCCTGGATGCCTGCCGCTGGAGCCCCGAGTACGCCGAACTGCAGGGCAGAGAAGAGCGGCAAGCTGCAGATTAAAGGCCAGCAGTGTTACCGTACGCAGCAAAATAGCTGCCTCGTCAATGCATATCCGAAAGCTTGACAGGCCCTTGCTTTCTATCGGCGACCGGTGGGGCTATCTGCTGGCAATCACGAGTTTTCTGTACATCTTGTTGTCTCTGGTGATCTATGCCTTTCCGTCGCTTCAGGAATGGCAAGGCCTGGCTTTCGCACCGATCCGACGTGCTGCCATGGTCACCCCACCCTTCGCCGACCTCGCCATGCTCACCCACAGCGCCCGCTGTGAGGGCAGTCTGGAGGATTTCTTCGGAGGTGTCGTCAACTGTGATCCCTACAAACGCCTGTTCACCTATCCGCCGATGGCGTTGTGGATGTTCAGTGGTCTTGGCTTTTCCAGCGCCAGCCTGGGGTGGCTGGGGTTGCTTCTGGGGCTGGCCACGGCGCTGCTCACCGCCGGCTTCTTCTTCACCCTGATCCCTTCGGCCCTGGTGGCAGGGCTTCTGTTGTCCCTGGCCTACCTGTCGCTGCCGTTCCAACTGGCGCTGGAGAGGGGAAACAACGATCTGATCGTCTTTCTCCTCCTGGCTCTGCTGGCCCAGGCCATCGCCGGGGAGAAGCAGCGATCCGCGGCCGCCGCCGCCGGCCTCGCCTTCCTGGCCGTGGCCACCAAAATCCTTCCCCTGTTCGGCATCATCGCCACCCATTGGCTCCAGCCATGGTCGGGATTCGGGAAGGGGCCTCCGACGCGCAACCTGCACTGGGCCCTCCTGGGAGGGGTGGCCGGGCTTTCCCTGGTGCTGCCCTGGATCGGGTTGATCCTGAAGAACTCCCCCCGTCCGGCCGGAGATCTGTTCAGCCATGGCCTGATCGCCGGCCTGGCGTTCTCGGGCAGCACCATCGCCCGGCTCCAGTCGTGCGGCTGGCTGGCGATGAAGCTGACGTTCCTTGGGGCGGGGGCGGTGGGCGCCTGGCGGCAGGGAATGCCCCAGCACCTGCGGACCTTTCTCGTCCGAGGGGTCGCCCGGGTCGATTCCCGACGGATCGCCGTGACCCTCTGCCTGTTCACGGCGACCTGGATCGGCACCTACCTGTTCACCCGATCCTTCGACTACAAGTTCATGTTCCTGGTGCCCGCCCTGGGCGTCAGCGGGGCCCTGCTCTGCCAGGGGAGCAGCGCTGGCGGCCGGCGGGGCTGGATCAGCCTGGTCCTGGTGCCGATCCTGTGCATCTGGTTCGTCCCTTACCTGAGCATCCGCTTCTCCCTGCCCCTGGGCCAGCCGCTCGAGCTGGTCAACGACACCGTGCTGCTTCCGCTCCTGGCCGGCGCCCTGGCCACCGGCCTGCTCGGTTGCCGGTCCTGGGGCAGCCGCCCCTCCGCCGTGCCGGCGGCCCGCTGAGGCACGGGGATCAATAAGTCCTGTGTCACCCCCTCGCGCAGGCGCCGGCCCTCGCCTTAGCACCTTGGGCACCAACCCCCTGCGCGATGGGCTTCTTCGTCCAGCTCACCGACGCCATCGCCGCCCGTCAGTCGCTGCTGGTCACCGGCCTCGACCCCAACCCGGAGATGCTGCAGGCCTGGGCCCATCGCCGCGGCATGGGCGGCCGCTCGTTTCTCTCCCAGGCGCGCCACTGGATCAAGGCGGTGGTGGAAGCCACCGCCGACCACGTCTGCGCCTACAAACCCAGCCTCGGCTTCTACCAGGCCCTCGGCCCGGTGGGACTGGAGCTGCTGCGGGAGGTGCGGGAGCTGGTCCCGCTCGACATCCCCCTGATCATCGACACCAAGCACGGGGACCTGAACAGCTCCTCGGCCCTGGCCCACTACCTGTTCCGCGAACTCGGCGCCGATGGCGTCACCCTCTCCCCGCTGGCCGGCCAGGACATCGCCGCCCCGTTCCTGCTGTACCCCGACAAGGCGGTGGTGATCACCTGCCACAGCTCCAACGCGGCCGCCAGGGTGCTGCAGCACCACCCCGACGAAAGCGACCCGCTCTACCTGCGCATCGTGCGGGAGTGCCAGCTCTGGGCCACCCCCGACCAGCTGCTGCTGGAGGTGGGCACCAGTGATCCGGCGATCCTGGCCCGGGTGCGTCAGGAGGCTCCGGAGCGCTTCCTGATCCTGCGCAGCCTCTGGGGCGAGGAGGATCGCCTCGACGCCCTGCTGGAGGCCGGGTTGAGTCCGGCCGCCGACGGCCTGCTGATGCCCCTGCCCCAGAACCTCCTGGTGGAGGACGACATCGCCGTGCGCGCCGCCGCCCTCAAGCAGCGCATCAGCGAGCGGCGGGACCGCTGGCTGGAGGGACGGGCCCAGGACCAGAGCGATGTCTGCAGCCTGTGGCTGCCGGGGCGACAGCCGGAGGGCGGGGCTGGGCTCGGTGCCACCTCGAATGGTGATGGCGATGCCGATGGCTCCGGCGACCCCCTGGCCAGCCTGATCCTCGACCTGTTCGACATCGGCTGCCTGCTGTTCGGCGACTACGTGCAGGCCTCCGGGGCCGTCTTCAACTACTACGTGGATCTGCGCCAGATCATCTCCGATCCCAACCTGTTCCACCGGGTGCTGCATGCCTACGCCGGCCAGCTCGGGGAGCTGGTCTTCGACCGCATCGCCGGCATTCCCTACGGCTCCTTACCCACCGCCACCGGGCTGTCGCTGCAGCTGCACAAACCCCTGCTCTATCCCCGCAAGGAGGTGAAGGCCCACGGGGCCCGTCGCCTGATCGAAGGGGATTTCGAGGAGGGCGACCGGGTGGTGGTGGTGGACGACATCCTGATCACCGGCAACAGCGTGCTGGAGGGCATCGCCAAGCTGGAAAGCTCCGGCCTGGAGGTCGAGGACGTGGTCGTGTTCATCGACCACGGCGGCCGGGCCGACACCAGTGCCCGCGAGCGGCTCACCCGGGCGGGCTACCGCTGCCACGCCGTGCTCGACATCGCCCGCATCACCGCCGTGCTGCATGCGGCCGGGCGGCTCAGCGATGACCAGGCCGCCACCCTCGGCCATGCCCCTCCGGCCCGGACCCCGGGCGTCGAGGGGATACTGGCCAGCTCGTAGAGTGGTCCGGCACCCCTGCAAAACCCGGGTGCCCCCTTCCGCCATGCCCCAGGTCCAGGGTCAGCCCCCCACGATCGGAGAGCTTGAGGCGAAATACTCCCTTTACTGCAAGGCGATGCGGCTGCTGCTGAAGGAGGGCCGCACGATGGAGGCGATCCAGCGCACGGTCTGCTGGAGCCGGCTGGAGCAGCTGCACATCTGCCTGCCGAGCCGCTACAAATCCCCGGATTACCTCTACGCCGTCCTGAAACGCGATCTGCGCTGATCGCGGGCCGGCGGCCGCCCCTGCCAGGATCGGGCGGCGATCAGGGTCGGTGCCCACCCAGGCGTTTCCGTGAAGTCGATCTCCGACCCCTTCCTGCGCCGGCCGGTGCTGACGCTGGTGGTCAGCCTGCTCATCCTGCTGGGGGGCCTGGTGAGCCTGCCGGTGCTGCAGGTGGAGAACCTGCCGCCGATCGCACCGGGCCGGGTCACCGTGCGGGCCAGCTATCCCGGGGCCGGACCGGAGGTGGTCGAGCAGGGCGTCACCGCCCTGCTGGAGAAGCAGTTCAACGGGCTCGAACGCCTCGACACGATCCGCTCCACCAGTTCGGCCAACGGCAGCACGATCACCCTGGGCTTCGAGGGCGGCAACCCCGAGCTCAACCAGATCAACACCCAGAACGAAGCCGCCGTGGTGGCGCGCCAGCTTCCGGCGCCGGTGGCCCGCTTCGGGGTGCAGGTGCGCCGCAGCTCCGATGATCTGCTGATGGTGCTGAGCTTCAGCGCCAGCCGCGGCACCTACGCCGACACCTTTCTGACCGGCTGGGTGGATCAGGTGGTGCGCGACCGCCTGCGCCGGGTGGCCGGCGTCGGAGACGTCAATCTCTTCGGCGGCAGCAGCCTGGCCTTCCGGCTGTGGCTGGATCCGGACCGACTCCAGGCCCGCAACCTCACCATCGCCGAGGTGCGCCAGGCCCTGCAGCAGCAGAACGTTCTGGCGGCCCTGGGTCAGACCGGCGAGGCCCCCGTCCCGGCGGACCAGGTGACCACCCTGCCCCTGAGGATGGAGGGGCGCCTGCGGACGCCGCAGGAGTTCGAGCAGCTGGTGGTGGCCCGCACCGGCGACGGCGGCGTCACCCTGCTCAAGGACGTGGGACGGGTGGAGCTCGGCAGCGAGACCTACGACACCATCGCCACCAACCTGGCCGGCGACAGCGCCGTGGCGATGGGCATCTTCCAGCGCGACGGCAGCAACGCCCTTGAGGTGCGACGGGGCGTGGAGGAGGCGCTCGATGCGCTGGCCCCCCGCTTTCCCCCGGGGGTGGCCATGGAGGTGATCGTCGATGAGGCCGAGAACGTGCGCGCCAGCATCGATGGCGCCGTGGAGGCCCTCAGGGACGCGGTGCTGCTGGTGTTCCTGGTGCTGCTGCTGGGCCTGGGCAACAGCCGTCTGGCCCTGATCACCGCCGGCGCCGTGCCGGTGGCCCTGATCGGCTCGTTCAGCGTGCTGAAGCTCACCGGCAGCTCGATCAACACCCTCACCCTGTTCGGCATGGTGCTGGCCTCCGGGCTGGTGGTCGATGACGCCATCGTGGTAAGCGAGGACATCGGCCGACGGATCGAGAACGGCCGTCCCCCCCTCCAGGCGGCACGGGAGGCGATGGCGGAGCTCGGCAGTGCGGTGGTCGCCACCTCGGTGGTGCTGGTGGTGGTGTTCCTGCCGGTGCTGACCATGGAAGGAAGCGTGGGCCGGCTGTACGCCCCGATCGCCATCGCCATCAGCAGCGCGGTGGTCTTCTCCACCATCAACGCCCTCAGCTTCACCCCGGTGGCGGCCAGCCGCCTGCTCCACGCCGAACGGCGGGAACCGGCCTGGCTGCGGCGCTGGATCGACCCTCCCCGGCGGGCCCTGGAATCCCTCGAGGCCCCCTACGGCCGCCTGCTGGAAGGGGTGCTGGCCCGGCGCCGGCTGGTGGTGGCGCTGCTGCTGGCGGGGCTCCTGCTCACCGTTCTGACCCTGCGGCAGTTCCCCACCGCCTTCATCCCCCAGGAGGACACCGGCCAGTTGCGCGGGGTGGTGATCCTGCCGGAGGGCTCGGCCCTGCCCCAGACCCAGAAGGTGCTGGAGCAGGTGAGACTCCTCGCCGGCAAGGAATCGGCCATCCGCAGCGCCAACTTCTATGCGGGCCGCTCCTTCGGCGACAGCAGCCCCAACAAGGGGCAGTTCTTCCTGCGGCTGCGGCCCATCAAGGAGCGCCCCGAGGCCGACCAGAGCAGCGTCGCTGTGGCGGAGCGGATGAACGCCCTCCTGGGCAAGGGCATCCGCGATGCCGTGGTTCAGCTCAGCGAGGCCCCGAGCGTGCGCGGCTTCAGCAGCGAAGGGGGCCTGGAGCTGGAACTGCTCGACACCAGCGGCGGCCTGCTCAGCCTGGCCGCCTTCGAGCAGGAGGCCCGGGCCTTCATCGCCGACGCCCAGGCCAGCGAGATCCAGGGCCGGCCGGCCTTCCAGCGGGTGTCGACCCGCTTCAGCGCCGGGGCCCCCCAGCTGACCCTGGTGCCCGACCGGCTGCGCATGGCCTCCCTGGGGGTGGATCTGGCGGCCGTGGTCGACACCCTCGGAGCCAGCTTCGGCAGTGATTACGTCAACGACACCTTCGAGGGCGACCAGGTCCGCAAGGTGATCGTGCAGCTCGACGGCCGCTCCCGCTCGGGTCCCGAGGATGTGCTGGCCCTGCAGGTGCGCAACCGGGAGGGACGGCTGATCCCCTTGGCCGAGGTGGTGCAGGTGGAGCAGGGTGCCGGCCCGACCACGATCAACCACACCCGCCTGGTGCGTTCGATCAGCATCCGCGCCCTGCCGCGGCGCGGCGTCAGCAGCGGCCAGGCGATGGCCCTGCTCGAGCAAGTGCACCGCAGCCGCGCCTCCGACGCCGTGGATCTCGAATGGGCCGGGCTGGCCCGGGAGGAAGCCCGCGCTGGTGGCGGCAACGTGCGCGTCTTCGCCCTGGGGATCCTGGTGATGGGCCTGGTGCTGGCGGCCCTCTACGAGAACTTCATCGATCCGCTGATCATCCTGGTCACGGTGCCCCTGGCCATGCTGGGCGCGGTGCTGGGCCTGAGCCTGCGGGGCCTGCCCCTGGACGTCTACGGCCAGATGGGTCTGCTGGTGCTCTCCAGCCTGGCGGCCAAGAACGGCATCCTGATCGTGGAGTTCGCCAACCAACGGCTCCGGGCCGGGCTCCCCCTGGAGGAAGCGATCCAGGGCGCCGCCGTCGCCCGTCTGCGGCCGATCCTGCTGACGACGATCTCGTCCCTGGCGGGCTGCATCCCGCTGCTGTTTCCCTTCGGAGCCGGAGCCGCCAGCCGCCTGAGCATCGGCACGGTGGTGTTCAGCGGCCAGCTGGTGTCCACGGTGCTCAGCCTGGCGGTGGTGCCCGCCGTCTACCGGATCGTCAAGGGCTGGGAGCTGCGCGGGCGGCTGGGGCGGCAGCGGCTGCAGACCGTGGACGCCCTGCCCGACGCCCTACCCCCGGGCGCCTGAGTCGGACCCCGATCGCCAGCGGGGCCTGGGGCGTCAGTGATCCGGCCGCCAGGCCCCATCCACGAACCGCTCCGGCTTCAGCCCCTGCTGGCGCAGCAGGGTGATCAGCCCCCGGTCGCCAAGAAGGTGCATCAGCCCCACCACCACCAGGGTGTCGTCGGGGCGCCGCAGAAACCCCCGCACCGGAGCCACCCAGGCCGCATTGCGCCGGACCACCAGCCGTTCGTGGAGATCCGGCCGCTGGCGGTAGTCGCCGAGCAGAAGGGCCTCGAGACGGGGCAGGTCGCCGGCCCGCCAGGCGTCCTCGAGGGCGTCCAGCCGTGGCCCGACCCCATCCAGTTCCTTCAGGGTGACCTCCAGCAGCTGCACCTGGTCGGTCCGGGGCAGCCCGTCGAACAGCTCGAACTGCTGGGCCGGCGTCTCCAGGCCATCGATGGGCTTGCGGTCGGCGGCGGCCCTGGCCTGGAGCTGGCCCTCCACCCCACTGTCGGGGGCATACCCCCGTTGCAGGAACTCGGCAGAGGCCAGCAGCAGGGCCACGGCCCAGGGCTCGAAACGATCGATCGCCGCCTCGGCCAGCCCCAGGCCCGCCAGGCGCGGCTGGAGGGTCCGCCAGGCGGCCGCCGGCAGGCCATCGCGCAGGGAGCGGCCGTCGGGATCGAGGGCCCGCGCCACCAGCTCACCGGCCAGGGCGGCCGGGCTGATGGCGTCCATGTCGAGCTCCATGGCCAGCCGCTCCGCCTCCCCGTAGGCCAGGCCATAGGACGGGGGGAGCCCGGCCCGGTCGCGTCGCAGCTGGTGCAGGGAGCCGGCGATGAACACGGTGCCGGCGCCGTCCCGCACCCGCCAGAGGGTGCCGACCTCGGCAGCCGCTGGAGGGGCCGCCGCCGCTGGAACGGGCGCCAGCAGCAGGGCCAGCACGGCCAGGGGGCGGCGCAGCGCCAGCACGGGCATGGGCTGCGGCATCAACAACGTCCTGCGGACGCTAGCGAGGGCGCTACGCGGCTCCACAAGCTGATCATGCTGATCCTGGCCCCCGCAGCCGGTCCGTGCTTCTCGCCGCCTCCCAGCCGATCTGGTCGCTGCCCCAGGAAGACGTCCACCAGGCCCTGCAGACCACACCGGAGGGCCTCGCCAGCGCGGAAGCCGATCAGCGCCTGGCCCACTTCGGCCCCAACCGCCTCCCACCCGCCCGGCGCCGGCACCTGGCCCTGCGCTTCCTGGACCAGATGGTCCACTTCATGGCCCTGCTGCTGTGGATCGCCGGAGCCCTGGCCTTCGCCGCCGGAACCCCCCAGCTGGGCTGGGCCATCTGGGCGGTGGTCCTGATCAATGGCGTCTTCTCCTTCTGGCAGGAGTTCCAGGCCGAGCGCACCCTGGCCGCCCTCACCCGCGCCCTGCCCAGCCAGGTGCAGGTGTGGCGCGACGGGCAGCTGGGCTTTCTGCCGGCGGAAGAGCTGGTGGCGGGTGACCGTGTCCGGCTCGAGGAGGGGGATCGGGTCCCGGCCGACTGTCGGGTGAGCAAGGCCCACGCGCTCTATCTCGATCTCTCCGTCCTGACCGGCGAATCCCTGCCGGTGGCGCGCCGGAGTGGGGCCATCGAAGGCAGCCAGCGGCAGGCGAAGGTCAGCACCAGTGAGCGGGCCAACCTGGTGATGGCCGGCAGCACCGTGGCCTCAGGACGGGGAGAGGCGTTCGTCTATGCCACCGGCGCTGAGACGGAGTTCGGGCAGGTGGCCCGTCTGGCGGCCGGCACCACGCGCGGCGCCAGCACCCTGGAGGTGCAGGTCAGCCGGATCGTGCAGACGATCTGCACCATCGCCGTGACCATGGGCGTGGTCGCCTTCGGCCTCAGCGTCCTGCTGGTCGGGATGGCCCCGCTGGAGAGCGTGGTGTTCGCCACGGGGATCATCGTGGCCAACGTTCCCGAAGGACTGCTGCCCACCGTGACCCTGGCCCTGGCCATGGCGGTGCAGCGCATGGCGAGCCGCAGGGCCCTGGTCCGCCGCCTCTCGGCGGTGGAAGCCCTGGGGTCGGTGAGTGTGATCTGCTCCGACAAGACGGGCACGCTCACCGGAAACCGCATGGCGGTGGAAAGCACCTGGCTGCCGTTGCCCGCCGAGGGGCTGGAGCGACTGCTGCTGCGCGCCGCCTCCCTGTGCTCCAACGCCCGCCTCGAGGCGGCGGTGGCCGGCCTTGGTGGCGCCTCCGAACCGCGGCTGGGGGTGGGGGATCCCACCGAAACGGCGATGCTGGTGGCCGCCGCGGAAGCCGGCCTGGTGCCGGAAGCGTTGCCGGGCCGCCATGAACGGCGCCGGGAGATTCCCTTCGATTCCCTCCGCCGCCGCATGACCGTGCTGGTGGACTGGAACGACCATGCCGACGACCTGCCGATCGTCACGGGGGGCTCCCTGCTGATCACCAAGGGGGCACCCCTGGAGGTTCTGGCGCACTGCACCAGCTGGCTGTCCTCCAGTGGTGACGCCCCCTTGCCCGCCGAGCTGCGCCAGCAGGTGGTGGCCGCCAACGATGGGCTGGCCGCCAGGGGCTTCCGCGTCATCGCCGTGGCGCTCCGGCGGGGCGACGGGGGGTGCGGCGACGCTCCGGCGGAGGCCCTGGAGAGCGCCCAGATGTTCCTCGGCCTGCTGGGTCTTTACGACCCACCTCGGCCGGAGGTGCCGGACGCGATCCGGCAGTGCCGTGACGCCGGCATCAAGGTGACGATGGTCACCGGCGACTACGGCCTCACGGCCCAGGCGATCGCCCAGCAGATCGGTCTGCTCGACCCGCCCAGGTCCCCGGGCCGGTCGACGGCGCAGCAGCGGGCCAGCGCCGACCCGGTGCGGGTGATCGAGGGGTCCACCCTGGCCCAGATCAGCGACGTGCAGCTGCGCCAGTTGCTCAAGTACCGCCGCCGGCTGGTGTTCGCCCGCATGGCGCCGGAGCAGAAGCTGCGTCTGGTGCAGGCCTACCGCTCCCTCGGTGAGGTGGTGGCCGTCACCGGCGACGGCGTCAACGATGCCCCGGCCCTGCGCGCCGCCGATGTGGGGCTGGCGATGGGGATCAGCGGCACGGACGTGGCCCGTGAGGCCGCCGACATCGTGCTGCTGGACGACAACTTCGCGACGATCGTGGAGGCCGTCCGCTACGGCCGCTCGGTGGTGACCAACATCGGCCGCTTCATCACCTACGTGCTGGCCTCGAACGTGCCGGAGGTGTTGCCCTTCCTGGCGATGGTGATCGCCGGGATTCCCGCCGCCCTCACGGTGCTCCAGATCCTGGCCGTCGATCTGGGCACCGACCTGCTGCCGGCCCTGGGCCTGGGGGCCGACCCCCCCGAGCCCGGGGTGATGCGCCTGCCCCCGCGCCCCAAGGGCCTGCCGCTGCTCAACCGGGCCGTGATGGTGCGCGCCTATCTGGTGCTGGGGCTGGTGGAGGGCCTGGTGGCCATGGCGGGCTATCTGCTCACCTGGCGGGCCAACGGCGTCGGCTGGAGCCAGCTGCGCGTCCTGGCCCCCCAGCTGTTGCATCACACGGCGGACGCCGGCGTGGTGGCGATCCAGCAGCAGGCCACCACCGTCACCTTCTGTCTGATCGTGGCCGGCCAGATGGGCACCCTGCTGGCCTGCCGCAGTGAACGCCGTCCCGCCTGGGCCATGCTCTCCATCCCCAATCCCTTGCTCTGGCTGGGCCTGGTCAGCGAGCCGCTGCTGGCCAGTGCCCTGGTGCTGCTGGCTCCGGTGGCGGCGGTGTTCGGGATGCGGCCATTTCCCCTGGCCTGGCTGGGGCCGATGGCCCTGGCTCCGGTGCTGGTGATCCTGGTGGATGCCCTCGACAAACGCTGGCGCCACGCTGGGCAGGTGCCGCGAGGCTTCAGCAGATCCGTGGCAGCAGTTCCCCGCTGAGGGGCACCAGCACCCGCTCACTGCCGTAGGGGGTGCGCAGCAGCACCCGGCCCCGGGGGCGGCCGACTCCGGGGCCTGCTTCCATCACCCGACCGATCCAGGCCCCGCCGGCCGGCGCCAGCACCTCCAGGGCCCGCTGCCGATCGGCCTCGGGCACCACCGCCAGGAAGCGGCCCTCGTTGGCCAGGTGCAGCGGGTCGAAGCCCAGCAGGTCGCAGGTGCGCCGCACGGGCTCGGCCACCGGGATGCGCTCCTCCTCGATCAGCAGCTCCAGCCCGCCGGGGGCCGCCAGCTCCTGCAGGGCGCTGGCCAGCCCGCCGCGGGTCAGGTCCCGCAGGCAGTGGAGCCGCACCCCGGCGGCCAGCAGGGTCTCCACCGCCGGCCACAGGGGCATGCAGTCGCTGGCCAGGGGGGGCTGCAGATCCAGGCCATGGCGAGCAGCCAGGATCGCCACCCCGTGGCGGCCCAGGTCGCCGCTCACCAGCAGCTGGTCGCCGGGGGCGATCGCCAGCGGATCGATCGGCTCGTCCACCTGCAGCAGGCCGATGCCGCTGGTGTTGAGGAAGGCCCCATCCCCCTTGCCCCGCTCCACCACCTTGGTGTCGCCGGTGACGATGGTCACCCCGCAGCGCCGGGCCGCCTCCACCATGGAGCTGACGATGCGGCGCAGCAGGGCCAGCTCCAGCCCCTCCTCCAGGATCAGGCCCAGGCTCAGCACCAGGGGCCTGGCGCCGGCCATGGCCAGGTCGTTGGCGGTGCCCGTCACCGCCAGGGTGCCGATGTCGCCCCCCTCGAACTCCAGGGGCTGCACCACGTAGCTGTCGGTGGTGAAGGCGAGCCGGCCGTGGGGCAGGGACAGGCGGGCGGCATCGTGCAGCACCTGGTCGGGGTCGGCGTAGAGGCGGCGCAGTTCGGCGTCGATCAGCTGCTGCATCAGGGTGCCGCCACCGCCGTGGGCCAGCTGGATGCGGGGGGTGGCGGGCGGGGCCGGCTCAGCCATGGCGGCCATAACGGTGGTAGGCGGCGCAGGCCCCCTCGGAGGACACCATCGGTGCCCCCAGCGGATGCTCGGGGGTGCAGGTGGTCCCGAAGGCCGGGCAGTCCATGGGCCGGGCGCGCCCCTGCAGGATGCGACCGCTGATGCAGGCCCCCTCCGCACCGGCCTCGGGCCCCGGCTCCGCCCCGGCCTCGGGCCCACCGGGCAGGTCGGGGAAGCGGGCCCCGGCCTCCAGGCTGCGGAAGGGCGCCCTCAGCCCCAGGCCGCCCCCCGGGATCGCGCCGAAGCCCCGCCAGGGCCGGTCCACCGCCTCGAACACCGATTCCAGCAGGGCCCGGGCGGCCGGATTGCCCTGCTGGCGCACCACCCGGCCGTAGGCATTGGCCACCCGGGCCTCGCCCCGCTCCAGCTGCCGCACGCAGGCCACCAGGCCCCGCATCAGATCCAGGGGCTCGAAGCCGCTGACCACCACCGGCACCCGGTGCCGATCCGCCAGCTGCTCCAGTTCCGCGGTGCCCATCACGGCGCAGACGTGCCCGGCCGCCAGGAACCCCTGCACCTGGTTGCCCTCGGCCGTGAGGATCGCCGCCATGGCGGGGGGCACGCGCACATGGGCCGCCAGCAGGGAAAGGTTGGCCACCCCCGCGGCCGTCGCCTGGCGCACCAGCAGGGCCGTGGCCGGGGCCGTGGTCTCGAAGCCCACCGCCAGGAACACCACCTGGCGCTCGGGGTGGCGCCGGGCCAGGGCGAGGGCTTCGAGGGGGGAGGTGAGCAGGCGCACGTCGCCCCCCTCGGCCCGCACCCCCAGCAGATCCCCCGGCCCGTCATCGGCGGCACTTCCCGGCACCCGCAGCATGTCGCCGTAGGAGCAGAAGATCACCTCGGGCCGGCGGGCCAGGGTGCGGGCCGCATCGATGGTGGCGGCGGGCGTGACGCAGACCGGGCAGCCGGGCCCGTGGATCAGCCGCAGCCCGGGCGGCAGCAGCTGGTCGAGCCCCCAGCGCACGATGGCGTGGGTCTGGCCGCCGCACACCTCCATCAGGGTCCAGGGGCGGGTGGTGATCGCGGCCAGCTCGGCCGCCAGCTCCCGCACGGCGGCCACCTCCGCCGTCGCCGCCAGCGGAACACTCACCAGGGCCCCGGCGCCGCCGCGGCATCGGCGGGCAGGAAGGTCTGGACGGCGCGCATGTACTGGGAGCGCTCGTACTCGCTCGGATCGGGGCAGCGCTGCTGGCTCATGCAGCCGATCAGCTCCCGGGCCGTGGCGTGCTCGTGCTCCAGCAGCCACTGGCTGAGCTCCTCCTCCAGCCCCGTGAGGCGGCCGGGACCGTGGCGCAGCAGGGCCGCCACCACCTGGGTGATGGCGGCGCCGGCCATCAGCAGCCGCACCACGTCGGTGCCGCGGTGCACGCCACCGGTGGCCGCCAGATCCAGCGGATGGCGGCCGTGCAGCAGGGCGATCCAGCGCAGGGGCAGCCGCAGGTCGTGGGGGGTGGACAGCAGCAGGTTGGGTCGCACCTCCAGTTCCTCGATGTCGATATCGGGCTGGTAGAAGCGGTTGAACAGCACCAGGCCATCGGCCCCGACGGCGGCCAGCCGCTTGGCCATGGCGCCGAAGTTGGTGAAGAAGGGGCTGAGCTTCACCGCCAGGGGCAGGGTCACCTCGGCGCGCACCTCGGCGACGATCTCCAGCACCTGGTTCTCGATCGCCGCGCTGGAAAGATCCGGATCGGTGGGGACGGCATAGATGTTCAGCTCCAGGGCGCTGGCGCCGGCCGCCTCCATCCGTCGCGCCACCTGCACCCACTGGCCGGGATGGGCGCCGTTGAGGCTGGCGATCACCGGCACCGACAGGCGGGAGCGGGCCTGCTCCAGGTGGCGCAGGTAGAGGTCGTGGCCCACATGGAAGATCGAGGGCTCGGGGAAGTAGCTGAGCGCCTCCCCGTAGCTGTCGGCGCCCTGCAGTGTCACCCGGTGCAGCTCCAGCTGGTCGCGCTCGATCTGCTCCTCGAACAGCGAATGCAGCACCACGGCGGCGGCCCCGGCCTCCTCCAGCCGCAGCAGCTGGTCGATGTCCTCGCTGAGGGGAGCGGCGGCCCCCACCACCAGGGGGCTGCGCAGCTCCAGACCCAGGTAGGTGACGGACAGATCGGGGCGGGTCATGCCGGTGCCTCGCTCGGCGATGGGGCCGGGGTGCCGGCGAGGGCCTGATACATGGCCCAGCGCCGGGTCACCTCCAGTTCGGCCTGGCGCGCCAGGGCCCGGGCCCGCTCCGGCTGGCTGAAGGAGAGCATCCGGAAGCGGTTCTCCGTGGCCATGGCTTCGGCCAGGGGCCGCTTCTGGCCCCGGCTGTCGATCTGCAGCGGGTGCTCGCCCCGTTCGGTGCGGCGTGGGTCGTAGCGGTAGAGCAGCCAGCGGCCGGAGTCCACCGCCGCCTTCTGCTGCTCCATGCCCCGGGCCATGTCGATGCCGTGGGCGATGCAGTGGGAGTAGGCCAGGATCAGCGACGGCCCCGGGTAGCTCTCCGCCTCCAGGAACGCCCGCACCGTGTGCTCGTCGCGGGCCCCCATGGCCACGCTGGCCACGTAGACGGTGCCATAGCTCATCATCATCAGGCCGAGATCCTTCTTGGGGGCGGCCTTGCCGCCGGCGGCGTACTTGGCCACCGCCGCCCGGGGGGTGGCCTTCGACATCTGGCCGCCGGTGTTGGAGTACACCTCGGTGTCCAGCACCAGGGCATTGACGTCCCGGCCGCTGGCCAGCACGTGGTCGAGGCCGCCGAAGCCGATGTCGTAGGCCCAGCCGTCACCCCCCACCAGCCAGACGCTCTTCTTCACCAGGGCATCGGCCAGATCCAGCAGGCGGGCGGCCTCGGGGGCCTCCGGTGCCACGGCGTGCAGCAGGCGCTTGAGCTCCTCCACCCGCTGGCGCTGGGCCACGATGCCGGCCTCGTCGTGCTGGTCGGCGTCCCGGATCGCCACCACCAGGGCCCCCGGGAGCAGGGGGTCGGCCCGCTCCGGCGCCGGCCCCAGCCGCTCCAGCAGCTCGAGGGCCATCTGGCGCTGCTGGTCGATCGCCACCCGCATGCCCAGGCCGAACTCGGCGTTGTCTTCGAACAGGGAATTGCTCCAGGCCGGACCGCGCCCCTCGGCATTCATGCTCCAGGGGGTGGTGGGCAGGTTGCCGCCGTAGATGGAGGAGCAGCCCGTGGCATTGGCCACCAGCATGCGGTCGCCGAACAGCTGGCTGGCCAGCTTGAGGTAGGGCGTCTCGCCACAGCCGCCGCAGGCCCCGGAGAACTCGAACAGGGGCTGCTGCAGCTGCTGCTGGCCGATCTTGTGCAGGTTGAGGCCACCGCGGGCCATTTCGGGCAGCCTCAGGAAGTAGTCCCAGTGGCCGCGGCCGGCCTCCCGCAGGGGGCGCTGGGGGGCCATGTTGATCGCCTTGCGCTTCGGCTCGGTGCGGTCGCGGGCCGGGCAGACCTCCACACACAGGGCGCAGCCGGTGCAGTCCTCGACGGCCACCTGGATCGTGAAGCTGCGGCCCGCCAGGTCCGGATCACGGGCCGGGGCCTGACGGAAGCCCTCCGGTGCGCCCGCCAAGGCCTCCGGCGCCACCGCCTTGGCCCGGATCACCGCATGGGGGCACACCATGACGCACTTGCCGCACTGGACGCAGAGGTCGCTCTCCCACACCGGCACGGTCTCGGCGATGTTGCGCTTCTCCCACTGGGCCGTGCCGGTGGGCCAGGTGCCGTCGCAGGGCAGGGCGCTGACGGGCAGGGCATCGCCGCGCCGCTCCAGCAGCGGCCCGATCACCTCCCGCACGAACAGTGGGGCGTCAGCGAGCCGGTCGGCCACCGGGGCCGGTGGCGGGAGGTCGTCCTCGGCCGGCAGCTGGCGCCAGTCGAGGGGCTGCAGGTTGTCGAGGGTGGCGTCGAGGGCGCGCAGGTTCATGGCCACCACCGCCTCCCCCTTGCGGCCGTAGGTCTTGCGCAGGGAGGCGCGGATCTGCTCGATCGCCTCCTGGCGCGGCAGCACGCCGCTGACGGCGAAGAAGCAGGCCTGCATCACCGTGTTGATGTGCTGGCCCATGCCGGCCTCGCGCGCCACCCTGTAGGCGTTGATCAGCCACACCGAGAGCCCCCGCTCGCGGATGCCGCAGCGCAGCGAGGCCGGCATCCGCCGCCAGCTCTCCTCGATCGGGAAGGGGCTGTTGAGCAGCAGCACGCCACCGGCGTCCAGGCCGGCCAGCAGGTCGAAGCGATCGATGAAATCCCACTGGTGGCAGGCCACCAGGGTGGGACGCTCGATCAGGTAGGGGGCGCGGATCGGCCGGGGGCCGAAACGCAGGTGCGACACCGTGACCGACCCCGATTTCTTGGAGTCGTAGACGAAGTAGGCCTGGGCGAACAGGTCGGTCTGCTCCCCGATGATCTTGATCGTGGCCTTGTTGCCCCCCACGGTGCCGTCCGAGCCCAGGCCGTAGAACACGGCCCGCACCTGGTCGGGCCCATCCACGTGGAAGTCCGCCGCGACGGGCAGGGAGCGGTGGGTGACATCGTCGTCGATGCCGACCGTGAAGTGGTTGCGGGGCTGCGGCAGCAGGAGGTTGTCGAACACCGCCTTCACCATCGCCGGAGTGAACTCCTTGGAGGAGAGGCCGTAGCGGCCCCCCACCACCTGGGGCAGGGGGCGATCGCCGTGGCAGGAGCGCCACTCCTCGCTGAGGGCGGCCACCGCATCGAGGTAGAGGGGTTCACCGCCGGCGCCCGGCTCCTTGCAGCGGTCGAGCACCGCCAGGGATTGCACCGTCGGCGGCAGGGCCGCCGCGAACAGGGACGCCACGAAGGGCCGGAACAGGCGCACCTTGAGCACCCCCACCCGTTCGCCGGCGGCGTTCAGGGCCACCGCCGTCTCCTCGGCGGTTTCGCAGCCGGAGCCCATCAGCACCACCACCCGCTCGGCATCGGCGGCGCCCACGTACTCGTAGGGCCCGTAACGGCGGCCGGTGAGGCCGGCGAAGCACTCCATCGCCTCCACCAGGTGGCCGGGGAGGGCGTCGTAGAAGCGGTTCACCGACTCCCGCGCCTGGAAGTAGACGTCCGGGTTCTGGGCCGTGCCCCGCAGCACCGGATGGTCCGGGGAGAGGGCCCGCTGGCGGTGGGCGGCCACCGCCTCCATCGGCATCAGGGCGTGGAGCACCGCGTCGGCGATGGGCTCGATCTTCTGGATCTCGTGGGAGGTCCGGAAGCCGTCGAACATGTGCAGGAACGGCAGCCGCCCCTTCAGGCTCGCCCGGGCGGCAATGGCGGCGAAGTCGCCGGCCTCCTGCACCGAGGCGGAGCAGAGGATGACGCAGCCCGTGCCGCGGCAGGCCATCACATCGCTGTGGTCGCCGAAGATCGAGAGCCCCTGGGCCGCCAGGGAACGGGCCGCCACGTGCAGCACGGCGGGGGTGAGCTCGCCGGCCAGCTTGTAGAGGTTGGGCACCATCAGCAGCAGACCCTGGGAGGCCGTGAAGGTGGTGGTCAACACCCCCGCCTGCAGGGCCCCGTGGACGGTGCCGGCGGCGCCAGCCTCGCTCTGCAGCTCCACCACCGCCGGCACCGTGCCCCAGAGGTTGGGGCGGCCTTCGGTGTTCCAGGCGTCGGCCCACTCCCCCATCGGCGAGGCGGGGGTGATCGGGTAGATGGCGATCGCCTCGTTGAGGCGGTAGGCCACGAGCGCCACGGCCTCGTTGCCGTCGACGGTGATGGTCATGCGGGGTCGTCCTCAACGAGGCTGAGGGCCAGGCCCACGTGCACCAGCACCCGATCGCCGACCGCCGCCTCGGGCAGACAGGCCAGGCTCACCTGCTGGCGCACCCCCCCGAAATCCACCTCGGCCATGCGCCAGAGCCCGTCGTTGTCGGCGTCATCGCCCGGCGGCGGCTGGACCCGGATCGAGAGGATGCGAGCCGGCACGGCCAGGCACATGGGGAGGGTTCGGCTCGGGGGCACTCCACCCGGTTGTAGGCGCGCCGGCCGGATCTGCCCACGGACCGACCGCCGCCCAGACCTGCCCCAGGGCCAGCCCGCCGTCGTTGCAGGGCACCACCTCCGGCCAGAACGGTCGCAGGCCCCGGGCCCGCAGTGCCGTGATCGCCGCCTCCAGCAACAGCCGGTTCTGGAAGCAGCCCCCTGCCAGGGCCACCGGCACCCCAGCACCGCCAGCCGTGGCAGGGATCGCCATCGCATCCACGGCGAGGGCGACCGTTTCGGCCAGGGCCTCCGCCAGGCTGCGGTGGAACCGGGCGGCACAGAGGGCCGGCGGCGTGCCGGCGGCGATCGCCGCCAGCAGGGCGTCCAGCAGGGGTTCCCAGTCGAGCCAGCCCAGGCTCGGCCCTACGGCGGTGGCACCCGCCGCGACGGCGTCGGGGGGCACCATGGGGAGGGGCCAACGGGAAAGCTCCCGCGGAGCGCTGGCGGCGGCCCCCTCCAGGCGAAGCCCCCCCTCCCCCTCGTAGCTCTGCACCTGCACCAGGTCCAGCAGGGAGGCGGCCGCATCGAACAGCCGGCCCCCGCTGGAGCTCAGGGGGCAGTTGCAGCCGCTGGCGATCGCCTGCAGCAACAGGCGGCGCTCGTCGTCGGCGAAGGCGGCCAGGCTGTGGCGGGCGCCGGGGTGCCCCAGGGCCCCGGGCCCGGCGGCGGCCAGGAGCCCCAGGGCCGCCCGGCGGGGTTCCGCCATGGCCCGCTCCCCCCCCGGCAGGGGGAAGGGCCGCAGGGCCACCAGTCGCTGGCAGGCTGGATCGCCGGGCCTGCCCAGCAGCAGCAGCTCTCCGCCCCAGAGCTGGGGGCCGCCGTCGGCGGCAGGGGCTGGGGCGTAGCCGAGCCCATCCCAGGTGACGGCCAGCAACGGCAACGGCAGCCCGTGCTCGGCCAGCACGGCCAGGCCATGGGCCCGGTGGTGCTGCACCGTTCGCCGCGGCCACGGCTGATCGGCGGCGAGCTGGTGGCTGAGGTAGCCGGGGTGGGCATCGCAGGCGATCCGCGTCAGCCGCCCGCCCCAGCGCCGCTCGATCGCCGCCAGACCGTCGGCCAGCCGCGACAGCAGGCGGCCCTCGGCCAGGTCCCCCAGGTGGGGGGCCAGCCACAGTCGCCCGTCCAGCGCCAGGGCCGGCGCACTCTTGAGATCCCCCCCAAGCGCCACCACGCCATCCGGCGCCGCACCAGGACCCGCCACCAGCACCACGGGCTCCGGGGCATAACCCCGGGCCCGGCGCAGCAGGGCCGGCCGGCCATCGATCAGCTGCAGCACCGAATCGTCCAGGGGATGGGCGATGGCGCGGTCGTGCACCAGGAAGGCATCGGCGATCGGTTCGCCGGCCCCACCCCCCAGCCGCTCCAGGGCCTCGCGGGGATCGGTGCAGAGCGGCTCGCCGCTGGGGTTGCCGCTGGTGGCCACCAGGGGCCCGCCGAAGGCACGCGCCAGCAGGTGGTGCAGTGGCGACGCCGGCAGCATCGCCCCCAGAGAAGGGCTGCCCGGGGCCACGCCCGGCAGGGCGTCGGTGGCGGCCAGGCGGCGCCGCAGCAGCACGATCGGGGCAGCGGGATCCGCCAGGGCCTGCCGCTCGGCGGTATCGATGACGCAGAAGGGGGCGAGGGCCTCGGCCTCGGCCACCAGAAGGGCGAAGGACTTAGCGGGCCGGCGCTTGCGCCGCCGCAGCCGGGCCACCGCCGCCGCGTTGGTGGCGTCCACCAGCAGCTGGAAGCCCCCCACCCCCTGCAGGGCCAGGATTTCGCCGTCGGCGAGACGGCCGCAGCAGGCCTCGATCAGGGCGGCAGTGCCGCCGTTGCCGCCGGCACCCGCCAGGGGCCGGCCAGCGCCATCCCACAGCGCCAGCCGCGGCCCGCACACCGGGCAGGCGATCGTCTCGGCGTGGAAGCGGCGATCGGCCGGATCCTCGAACTCCCGCCGGCAGGCCGGGCACAGGGCGAACGGCGCCAGGGTCGTGTGGGCCCGGGCCCAGGGCTCGGCGGTGGCGATGCTGAAGCGGGGGCCGCAGTCGCAGCAGCTGATGAAGGGGTAGCCGAAGCGGCGATCGGCGGGATCGGCCAGTTCGGCCAGGCAGGCGCTGCAGGGGGCCCGATCGGCCACCAGCGACGACGCGAACAGGTCGATGCCGAGCGGCTCGGCCTGGCCGGTCACGATCCGCACCCCCGCCTGGAGCGGAGCCGCCGTCGGGGCGGCGGCCGACGACCAGACGGGGTCCAGGGTCTCGAGACGGGCCCGGGGGGGCAGCTCCAGCGGCAAGCGCCGCAGGAACGCCTCCAGCGAAGGCCGGTCCCCCTCCAGCCGCAGGCACACCGCCCCCGGGCCGTTCTCCACCTCGCCGCTGAGCTCCAGTTCGGCGGCCAGCCGATGCACCAGGGGCCGGAAGCCCACCCCCTGCACCACGCCGTGGCACTCCAGGTGCAGCTGGGCCCGCCCCGCCCGCGATGGCATGGTCAGCCGGCGACGGCCACCCGCTCCAGGCCCAGGGCCGCCAGCAGCGCGGCGATGCCCTCACCGGTGCGGGCGGAAACCTCCACGATCCGGGCCTGGGGAGCCACCCGGGCCACGTTGCGGCGGGCCTGGGGAGCATCGAAGCCACAGGCCTCAGCCAGGTCGCCCTTGCTGATCACCACCACGTCAGCGGAATGGAAGGTGGCCGGGTACTTCAGGGGCTTGTCCTCCCCTTCGGTGACCGACAGCAGCACCACCCGCTGGCTTTCGCCCAGGTCGAAGGCGGCCGGGCAGACCAGGTTGCCCACGTTCTCGATCACCAGCAGCTCCAGGCCCGCCAGGGGATGGCCGAGGTGGTCGAGCTCATGGAGGGCCCGGTGCACCATCGCCGCCTCCAGATGACAGGCCTGGCCGGTGGTGATCTGCAGGGCCGGCACCCCGGCCGCCCGCAGGCGACGGGCGTCGTTGTCGGTGGCCAGATCCCCCACGATCACCGCCATCGGATGGCGCACCGCCGGAGACGACGGGGCCAGCTCCAGGGCCAGCCGCTCCAGCAGGGCGGTTTTGCCGGAGCCGGGGGAGGAGAGCAGGTTGATCGCCCGGACGCCGGCGGCGGCGAAATGCTCCCGGTTGGCCGCCGCCTGGGCATCGTTATGGACCAGCAGGCGCTGGCCCAGCTCCAGGTGGCGGGGGGCCTCAATGGCGGGGGCGACCGGTTGGCCGCAATTGCAGTCGACACACATCGCAGGATCGACCCCAGACAGGAGAGCGGCACGGAAAAGCCCCGCCGGGGCCGTGCCTCGCCCGAAGGCTAGGCACGGAGTTCCGACGGGGCCGGGGCCCTGAGAGCCGCCGTGGTCACCAGAGGCCGCGGATCGGCGCGGGGGCCGGTTCGGGCTGGAAGACCGGCGCAGGAGCCGGCGCGGGCTGCATGACGGGTTCCGGCTCAGGGGTGGGAGCGACCGCCACGGGGCGGGCACCGAAGCGGTAACGGAAGCCGATCTTGCCGCCGAAGCTGTTGAAGGCGTCGAAGGTCAGGTTCTCGGAGGAATAGCCGCCGGCACCTTGATAGACGCCCTCAAGGTAGACATCGGAGTTGTAGCTCATGGCGTAGCTGACACCGACCTTGGCCTGCCAGCCGAACAGCCCCTTGTTGACGCTGTTGGTGGGGAAGCCATTGAGGCTGAAACTCGGGGTGCTCAGGTTGGTGTACCCGATGCCACCGCCGATGTAGGGCGTCCAGCGGCTGTTGGTCTCGATGTCGTAGTAGAGGCTGGCCAGCACATCACTCTTGTTGATGATGCCGGAGACGTTGTTGGTGAAGGGCACGATGCCGAAGGCACCGAAGCCGATCGGGTTGGCGGCACCAACGGCGTTGAGGCTGGCCCGGCTGTAGCCGTAGGTGAGCTCGGCGCGCAGGGCGCCGAAGTCGTAACCGACGCCGACATCTCCGGAGAAACCACCGCCCAGATCAAGCTTGGTGGAGTTGTTGTTGCCGAAGTTGTACAGCAGGGGGGTGAAGAACGGTGAAACCAGCGTGCCGTTGCTGTTGACCGTCTGGTCGCTGGGGGTCTGGGCGCCGGCACCGATGGTGAGGTACCAGCCCTTGGCGGAATAGACCTCCTTCACCACGGGCTGGGGGTAGGTCTGGGCGATGAGGGTGGCGTCCGGCGCGGCCTGGGGAGTCAGGTTTGCGCTGGGGGCTGCCACGGACGGCGCAGATTCCAGGGCCGGAACCACCGTGGCGGGACGATCACTGCGGCCGGCTTCCACAAGCCCGGGAAGACTGGCGGACGATTCCGAAGTCACAGGATTCGTCACTGGCTCGGCGCGTTCGCCAACAGCCCTGACCTCCGCCATCGCGGGGCCACCAAGCAGGAGACCACCGGTTGCAGCGATTCCTACCCCGCGGAGAAAAGTCCGACGAAATGTCCTCGTGAAATGTCTCGTGGAATAAGTCATGGGGGTTGAGCTCCTCTCACTCATTTACAAATAAACCCGCGCCATGGACGAATTGAAACGCCATGGACAGCATCAGGCCTGGCACAGAGAGGCCAAAAGAAGAAAACTTGCACAAGATTACGTTTCGTCCCTGAATCCAGTGTCCATTGGGCTTCAACATAAAATAGGTAGGAATTTATTCGGCTCTGAGGGGGATCACCGCCAACCTCGGGCGGTTCGCCCCCTCAGTCGAGGTCCAGGGAGGCCAGCTGCAGTTCCCGCCCCCGCAGCAGCTCCCGGCTGATGCGCCCGCAGCGGGGGCACTCGCAGCAACCATCCGGCGCCAGAAACGGCTGCCCACAGGCGGCACAGAAACACGCGGCGGGGACCGACTCGATCTCCAGCCGGGAGCCGGCGGCGATGGTGCCCGCCATCACCACCGTGTGGGCCAGCCGCAGGGCCTCGATCTCCACCCCCGCCAGGCTGCCCACCCGCAGGGTGATGGCGGTGATGCGGCCGGCCCCGTGCAGGGCGGCCTGCTCCAGGGCCTGCTCCCGCACGGCGTCCATGAGGCTCAACTCATGCATGGGGCGCCGCCCCCTCCCGCAACCAGCCCCGCAGCAGCCGGCGCGCCTGGGGCAGCTGGCGCCGCAGCTGCGGCGAGAAGCGCTCGCCCCAGGAGAAATCGAAGGCCGGCACCAGCAGCTCGTGGGCCGGCACGCAGCGGTGAAACAGCTGCTCGGCCAGGGCCAGCAGCCGGGCGGGGGCCACCCGGTGCGTATCCCGCTCCCAGCCATCGCTGGCCACCAGGGGCCGCAGCAGACAAGGGCTTCGGGGAGGCGCCAGCCAGGCGTCGACGATCAGCAGCCGCTCGGAGGCCGCCACCGCCTCGGCCAGTTCGGGGGTGAGCTGGTGGCGCTGCAGCCCGAGACCCTCCACCAGGTGCCAGCCCACCCCGTCATCGCCGCGCAGGGGGTTGCCGATGCCGATCAGCAGGGCGCCTCCGGTGCCGACCCCGGCGCCGGTCATCCCCGCAGGCGCTCGGCCAGCACCGTGCCGTCGGCGGCCAGCAGCTGCAGGCGCAGCGGCATCTGGCCGGCGGCGTGGGTGGAGCAGGAGAGGCAGGGGTCGAAGCAGCGGATGCCCGCCTCCACCCGGTTGAGCATCGCCTCGGGGATCTCGGCACCGGCGGGGACCGGATCGGGGATGTACTCCTGGGCGATCTGGTGCACCGTTCGGTTCATCGCCAGGTTGTTCTGGCCGGTGGCGATGATCAGGTTGACGCTGGTGAGCAGGCCGTCGTCATCCACCTTGTAGTGGTGGAAGAGGGTGCCCCGGGGCGCCTCGCTGACGCCCACCGCCTCGTTGCGGTTGAGGGAAGCCCGCAGCCGGATGCGGCCATGCATCAGCTCGGGGTCGGCCACCAGGATCTCAATCGCCTCAAGGCAGGCCACGATCTCCACCAGCCGGGCGTGGTGGTAGGCGAAGCTCGAGGTGGCGGGCTGGCCGCTGCGCTGGCGCAGTTCCGCCAGCTCCCGGTCGGCCCAGGGGGTGCCGACGCTGTCACAGACGTTGAGCCGGGCCAGGGGGCCCACCCGGTAGATGCCGTCCGGATAGCCCAGGGGCTTGTAGTAGGGGAACTTGAGATAGCTCCAGGGTTCCACCGCCTCGCCGAGGAAATCGGCGTAGTCGTCCTCACTGAGCTGGTCGGCCACGATCGCCCCGGTGGCGTCCCGGAAGCGGATGCGTCCCTCGATGTGCTCCCAGAGCCCGTTGGGGGTCACCAGACCCATGAACAGGCTGGGGAAGTCGCCGAAGACCCGCTGCTCCTTCTGCAGGGGGCCATCGAGCAGCTTCTTGTAGAGCTCCAGGGCCAAGGTCACCGTGGCACGGGCTTCCGGCAGGCGATCCAGGATCCAGTCCCTGGCCTCCTGGCTCAGGGGGGAGCGCACGCCCCCGGGCACCGCCCAGGCGGAGTGGATCTTGCGGCCGCCCAGCAGCTCCAGGATCTGCTGGCCGAACTGGCGCAGGCGGATGCCGGCGCGGGCCAGGTCGGGGTCGGCGGCCATCAGACCGAAGACATTGCGCTTGGCCGGATCGCTCTCCCAGCCCAGCAGGAAATCGGGGCTGCTGAGGTGGAAGAAGGAGAGGGCGTGGGACTGGGTCAGCTGGGCCAGGTTGAGCAGGCGCCGCAGCTTGTCGGCCGCCGGGGGGATCGCGAGGGCCAGCAGCTTGTCGCCGGTCTTGGCGGCCGCCAGCAGGTGGCTCACGGGGCAGATGCCGCAGATGCGGGCCGTGATGCCCGCCATCTCGGTGAAGGGCCGGCCCTCGCAGAACTTCTCAAAGCCCCGGTACTCCACCACGTGGAAGCGGGTGTCGGTGAGGTGGCCGGCGTCGTCGAGGTGAAGGGTGATCTTGGCGTGGCCCTCGATGCGGGTGACCGGATCGATGATG
The DNA here is from genome assembly GCA_943367815.1 of Tabrizicola sp. YIM 78059. Classification (GTDB taxonomy): domain Bacteria; phylum Cyanobacteriota; class Cyanobacteriia; order PCC-6307; family Cyanobiaceae; genus Cyanobium. The sequence continues at coordinate 215,986 of CALRKA020000003.1, forward strand.
ACGGTGCGGGTCATGGCGTTGTCCTCATCCGAAGCGCAGCATGGCGGCCCCTGCCATCGCCGGCCGTTCACCGGCCAGCAACGGGGTGATCGCCTCGCGGATGCGCTCGGCCGATGGGGGACAGCCCGGCAGGTAGAGGTCCACCGGGATCACCTCATGCAGGGGCAGCACCCGGAGCAGCAGTTCGGGCACGATGCCGGGGGCGAAGGGCAGCTGGCCCGTGGCGTCGGCCAGCTCCAGGTAGCCCCGCTCCAGCACGGCCTTGGCGCTGTCGTGGCCGCCATCGAGCAGGTTGCGCAGACCGGGCACGTTGGCCGTCACGGCGCAGTCGCCGAAGGAGATCACCAGGCCCGTGCGCTCCCGCACCTGCAACGCCAGCTCGAGGTTGTCGACGTTGGCCACCGCCCCCTCCACCAGGGCGATGTCGACGTTCTCGGGGTAGACCTTGACGTCGGTTCCGACCGGGGAAAACACCACATCCACCTTCTCGGCCAGGTCGAAGAGGAACTCATCGAGGTCGAGGAACGACATGTGGCAACCGGAGCAGCCCGCCAGCCAGACGGTGGCGAGGCGCAGCTTGGCGGTGGGTGGGGAGGGGGTCATGGGGTGGGGGGTCACTGGTTGTGCCAGCGGTGCTGGTCGCGGGCGCTGCGCAGCAGGGCGGGCAGGCTGGCGTCGGGCTGTTTCTCGGCGGTGGTGTCGGTGTTGCGGAACAGGGCGCCGGTGGGGCACACCTCGACGCACTTGCCGCAGGAAGTGCAGGCCTGCACCTGGCCCCAGGGTTCATCGAGCCCGGCGACGATGTGGCACTGGCCGCCGCGGCTGCCGATGTCCCAGACGTGGGCCCCCTCGATCTCGTCGCACACCCGCACGCAGCGGGTGCAGAGGATGCAGCGGTTGTGGTCGAGGGTGAACTGGGGGTGGGAGGCATCCACCGACCGCTGGGGGTACTGGTAGGGGAAGCGGGAATGGTCCATGCCCACGGTCACGGCCATGTCCTGCAGCTCGCAGTGGGTGTTGGCCACGCAGACGGCGCAGACGTGGTTGCCCTCGGCGAAGAACAGCTCCACCGTCATGCGCCGGTACTCCTTCAGCCGGGCCGTGTGGGTGTGCACCACCATCCCCTCGGCGGCGGCGGTGCTGCAGGCGGGCAGCAGCTTGGTCGATCCCTCCACCTCCACCAGGCACAGCCGGCAGGAGGAGACGGGGTTGAGGCCATCGAGGTGGCAGAGGGTGGGGACATCGGCCGCGGCCGCCCGGGTGGCCTCCAGGAGGCTGGCGCCGGCCGGCACCGCCACGTCCTGGCCATTGACGTTGAGGGTGACGACGGCCATCAGCGGACCCTCCCGGTGGCGAGGGCGTCCGCAGGGTGGCGGCAGGCGGCCTCGTATTCGTGGCGGAACCAGCGCAGGGTGCTGAGCACCGGATTGGGGGCCGCCTGGCCCAGGCCGCAGAGGCTGGTGACCTTGACCATCTGGCAGAGGGCATCGAGGCGCTCCATGTCCTCGGCGCTGGCCCGGCGCTCCACGAAGCGATCGAGCAGCTGGGCCAGCTGCACGGTGCCGGCGCGGCAGGGAATGCACTTGCCGCAGCTCTCGTTGACGCTGAAGCCCATGAAGTGGCGCGCCACCTCCGGCATGGAGGTGCTCTGCCCCATCACCACCATGCCGCCGGAGCCCATCATCGAACCCAGCTCCACCAGGCTTTCGTAGTCGACGGGGGTGTCCAGCCGTTCCGCCGGGATGCAGCCCCCCGAAGGCCCCCCGGTCTGCACCGCCTTGATCGGCGAGCCATCGGGAACGCCGCCGCCGATCACCTCCACGACGGTGCGCAGGGGGGTGCCCATGGGCACCTCCACCAGGCCGGTGTTGACCACCGCCCCGGAGAGGGCGAACACCTTGGTGCCCTTGCTGTGCTCGGTGCCCATGGCGGCGTACCAGTCGCCGCCCTCGCGCAGGATCGCCGGCACGGCGGTGAAGGTCTCGACGTTGTTGATCAGGGTGGGCGCGCCCCAGAGGCCCGACTGGGCCGGGAAGGGGGGCCGGGGCTGGGGCATGCCCCGCTGACCCTGGATCGAGAGCAGCAGGGCCGTCTCCTCACCGCAGACGTAGGCGCCGGCCCCCACCCGCACCTCCAGCCGCAGGTTGAAGCTGGTGCCGTGGATGTGGTTGCCCAGCAGGTGCCGGCTGCGGGCCTGCTGCAGGGCCAGCCGCAACCGTTCGATCGCCAGGGGATACTCCGCCCGCACGTAGACGAAGCCCCGCTCGGCGCCGACGGCATAGGCGGCGATTGCCATGCCCTCGATCAGCCGGTGCGGATCGCTCTCCAGCACGCTGCGGTCCATGAAGGCGCCCGGGTCCCCCTCATCGGCGTTGCAGACCACGTAGCGGGGGCCGGGGGGCTGGAGGGCCACCGTGTCCCACTTCAGGCCCGTCGGGTAGCCGGCACCGCCGCGGCCGCGCAGGCCACTGCGGCGTACTTCGTCGCGCACCTGCTCGGGGCTGAGCTCCTGCAGGACGCGCTGCAGCTGGGCGTAGGTGCCGAAGGCGATCGCGTCGTCGATGGACTCGGGATTCACCTGTCCGCAGCCCTCGAGCACCACGGGCCGCTGCAGGGCGAAGAAGGGACCCTCCAGATCGAGCCGATGGGCCGCCAGGGGGTCGCCACCGTTGCTGGCAAGGCTGGCGTCGATCAACGCCCCCGCGTGCTCGGGGGCCACACCGCCGAAGAGCTGGGTAGGGCCCGGGCCATCGCAGGCCACCAGGGGGCCGCTGCCGCATTGCCGCAGGCAGCCCACCGGCTTGATCGTCAGCTGGGAGGGATCGAGGCCGGCGGCGTCACGGGCACCCTCCAGGGCGCTGCGCAGGGCCTGGCTGCCGGCGGAGCGGCAACCGCTGGCATCACAGCAGCGCACCTGCACAGGGGATGGCATGGTGAACCGGGAACGCCTCTCCTTCTGCTAGCCAGGAAATGGCCGGGGCGCCGTTCAGCGGCCCTTGACGAGGCCCCGGGCCAAGGTGTCGTCCGTGGCGGGCAGGGGGGTGTTGGCCGGGATGACGCCATTGGCGTAGAGCACCTGGCGGATCTGCTCCAGCAGCGGGGGCAGGTTGTTCTGTTGCGGGTCGAGCAGCTCGTACTGCTCCTGGGGCCCGGGATAGCGGACCCCCTCCAGCACGGCGTGGGCGGCGTCTGGATCGAGGCCCATAAAATCGGCCACCTCATGGCCGACGGCGGCCGGACGTTGCCTCTCTTCCAGCCGCACCGCCTGCCAGCCCTGGACCAGGGCCAGGACGGCATCGGGATGAAGGCGCAGCAGCTCGGGTTCGACGGCGAGCACATCGAGGATCTCGTTGGGGAGCTGGCGGCTGGTGAACAGCGTGTCCAGCGGCAGGGCGCGCAGCAGCCTCTCGCTGCGGGGTGGGTAGCTCACCACCGCCGCCACCGTCCCCTGCCGCAGGGACGACTCCCACGCGGTGGCGGGCAGGAACCTGAGCTGGGACGGGACCGGAGGGGGCAGATCCTGGGACTCGAAGGCGCGGGCCAGCAGGTAGCGGGAGAGGCTGCTGCGGTCGAGGGCGATCGGCCGGCCGACCAGGCCCTTGAGATCCGTCACGTCCCGGCGAGCCAGCACCTGATCGCCACCGCGGGATTCATCGATGACGTAGACGATCACCGGACAGCGCTCCGGAGCCAACCCGCAGATCGTGACCACATCGATCGTCGTGGTGGCGATCGCCTGGGCCGCCCCCGCGATGTAGGCCTGCACCGCGCGGTCGTTGTCGGCGAAGTTGCGCAGGTCGAGCCTGAGTCTCCGGGGGTCGTAGTGCTGCCGGTCCTGGGCCAGGGCGAAGTAGGCGTAGCCCGGCCAGGGATTCATCGCCAGCACGAACCGGGGAGGCTGATTTGGGCAGCCGATCAGCAGCGTCACCACCACGGCCGCCAGAGCCGCCAGGGCACCGTTCCGGGGCAGCCGGGCGTTCCGGGGCCACCAGCCCATCCGGCGCCTCCCCGGGGGAATGGCGAAGCCAGCGACAGCCCCCATAGGTGGGCCAGAAATGCGAAAAAAGTATTATGGGTGATACAGAGCGAACGGTTTCCATCCCGCCCAGCACCGCCTCCGCGTCCCACCGTTCTGCCTTCTCCGCCGCCAAATGAGCGCCAGTTCCGAGTCGAGTTCCCCGGTGGCTGCCGTACTGGCCATCGGAGTCCTGGGCACCGCCCTGCTGACCTGGAGCAGCGTCCATCAGACGATCAAGGAGCACCGCAAGCGGGAGCGGCCCGCTGCCGAGCTCGTCGTCGCCGCCCTGCAACGGAAGCTGGACAGCACGGAATCGGTGCTGCGGGGTCTGGTCGGCCTTCAGATGGCGTCCCAGGAGGTCACCCTCGCGGAGCTGCAGCGGTTCGTCGGTGCCCTTGAGAGCGATGGCCGCAGCCTGGAGGGCATCAGCACCCTGGGCTTTGCGACAGCCGCCTCCGGGCAGGCGCCGATCGGGCTGGTCGCGCCGATGGATCCCGGCAGCCGCGCCCTGCTGGGGTCGGATCTCTGGTCGTGGGTGCAGGGCTCCGGCAAGGACCCCGGCCGGGAGTCTGCACCGCCGGAGGGGTGGCTGCTCCCCGGCCGCCCCCGGCCGGGGGAGCCGGCCTTCCTGGTGCAGATCCTGCCCTTCGGCAGCGACCCCGGCACGACAGCCCCGGGGTCGCCACCGGCGAGGCGCTGGGCCTTCGCCACCCTGCCGCTGCGGGATGTCGTGCGGGCGGCCCTGAGCCACCCGTTGGTGCGGCTGGACGAGCCCGTGGATCTGCAGCTGTACGTCGGCGATCGCGCCGACCCCGCCCAGCTCCTCTACGACTCCCGCAACCTCCCCGAGGCGGGCGTGCTGCCCCACGCCCTCTCCCGCAGGATCGACACCGGGGGGGAGCGGTGGCTGCTGCTGGTGCAGGTCCCCCTGCATGGCCCGGCTGACTGGCTGCCCAGCTGGGTGGCGGTGCTGCTGCTGGGTCTGGCGACCAGCCTGCTGGCCGCCCTGCTGACCCTGGAGCTGCAGCGGCGGCGACGGCTGGCCGAACAGGAGGGCCGCAGCCTGGGGGAGCTGCGGAGCCAGCTGGAGGAGAGCCTCCAGTGGCTCCGCCTCCATCGCCGGGCCTGCTCCCTGATCCAGGAGGGGATCGTGGTCACCGACCAGGGCGGGGCGATCCTGGCCTGCAACGAGGCCTACGTCGCCATCACCGGCTACCCGGAGGAGGAGCTGGTGGGCCGCAATCCCCGCATCATGAACTCCGGCTACCAGTCGAAGGGGTTCTATGCCGCCCTGTGGGAGCAGCTGCTCGCCGGCGACCGCTGGGAGGGGGAGATCTGGAACCGACGCCGCAGCGGTGAGGTCTATCCCGTCTGGATGCGGATGGGTGTGGTGCGGGATGGCTCCGGCGCCCCCAGCCACTACATCGCCGCCATGGCCGATCTGACGGTGCTTCGGGAGAAGGACAGGCAGCTGGAGTATCTCGGCTTCCATGACCCCCTGACCCGCCTGCCCAACCTGCAGATGGCCGAACTGCGGCTGGGTCAGCTGTGCCAGCAGGCCCAGCCCCTGGTGGTGATCTGGATCGAACTGGACGGTATCAAGCGCATCGAGGAAAGCTTCGGCCAGGCCAAGGGGGATCGGCTGGTGCAGGTCGCCGTCGATCGGCTGGGGCGCTTCGTGGGGCCCAATGACGTCATGGCCCAGGTCGGCAGGGGCGAGTTCCTGATCGTGCAGGCCCTGGAGGCGACCGGCCCCACGGCCCTGGAGACGGCCGACACCCTGATGGCCGCTCTCACTGATCCCATGGCTCCGGAGGGAGTGCTGGAGCTGGCGCTGTCGGCCTGGGCGGGCATCAGCTGCTTCCCCCAGGACTCAAAGGAGCCTGAAAGCCTGCTGCTGTTCGCCTCCACGGCCCTCGCCCAGGCCAGACGCCAGGGGCCGCAGACGGTGCTGCGGTACGCGCCCGAGATGACGGTCCGCAGCCGTCACCGTCTGGCGATCGAAGCCCATCTGCAGCGGGCGGTGGAAGCGGGCCAGCTGGAGCTTCTCTACCAGCCCCAGGTGGATGGCCAGGGGACGCTGCTGGGGGCCGAGGCCCTGCTGCGTTGGCGCAGCCCCAAGTTCGGTTTGGTTTCTCCACTGGAATTCCTGCCCATTGCCGAAGCCAGCGACCTGATCCACAGGATCGGGGAATGGGCGTTGCACGAGGCCTGCCGCCAGTGGCAGCTGTGGGTGGAGGCCGGATTCGAGCCCGGACGGCTGGCGGTGAACCTCTCCAACCGCCAGTTCCAGGACTCGCGGCAGACCGTGCCGGACATGGTGCAGGCGTGCCTGAGCCGCACGGGGCTGGCCGTCGCCCGGCTGGAGCTGGAAATCACGGAAAGCTGCCTGATGCCGGCTCTCGGTACCCGGGAACAACTTCTAAACTTGGATGGCATGGGTGTGGAACTGGCGATCGACGATTTCGGCACCGGTTTCTCCTCCCTGAGCACCATTCACAACTTCCCGATCCGCAAACTCAAGATCGACCGTTCCTTCGTGGATGGGGTCGACGGCAACCCCACCTCCCAGTCGATCGTGCGCGCCACCCTGGCCATGGCTGAGGGCCTCGAGGTGAGCGTCCTGGCCGAGGGGGTGGAGCGCCCCGAGGAACTGGAGTTCCTGATCCGGTGCGGCTGTCCGGCCTTTCAGGGCTACCTGTTCAGCCGTCCCCTGTCCGCCGATGCCTTCGAGGATCTGCTCCGCAGGGGAGCAAGGCTCGGCCCGGTGGCGGGCGGCGAAGCGGCGGCGGTCCCCCTCCCATGAGAGCCCCCCGCCCCACCATGACGGTGCGCCAGGGACTGCTGCTGGCCCTGCTGGCCGGCCTGGCGTTGCTCGGCAATGTGGGCGCGCTGCCGCTGTTCTTCGGCATCCAGATCCTGCTCGGATCGATTATTCCCACCTTCGTCCTGCTGTCGCGACGGGGCTGGTGGAGCGTGGTGATCGCCGTTGTGGCCAGCCTGTACACCTGGAAGCTCTGGGGCCATCCCTGGGCCATCGTGATCTTCAGCGCCGAGGCCCTGTGGCAGGCGGTCTTCGTCAATCGCCTCAACGGCCCGCCGGAGAACGATCTCAAGGGACGAATCATCCTGGCCGAGATCGCCTTCTGGCTCCTGGTGGGGACACCGATGGTGTTCTTCTTCTATGGGGTCCTGTTGCAGATCGATCCGGCGAACGTGGCCGTGACGGCCGCCAAGCAGGCGGTCAACGGCATAGCCAACACGGTGGTGGCCTTCCTCCTGTTCGTGCTGCTGCAGGTGTGGCGCAACAGAAAGGGCCAGGGACTGCTGCCCCTGCGGGGCCTCGTGTTCTCGGTGCTGCTGGCGGCCTTCACGTTGCCGTCTCTCGCCCTCACCTTCCTCTCGGGCAACCTGCTGCAGGGTGCCGCCCAGGAGACGGTGCTCGACAACCTGCGGAGCGTCGCCGAGGCCGCGGCTCGGATGGATCCCAGCCAGCTCGGCGAGCCCAGCCGCGGACTGCCGGCCAGCGAGGGCGCGACGGCCTTCCTGCTCATCGACCGGGAGGGCAACCGGATCAGCTCCAATCCTGGGTTGTTCCTGCGGCTGGACAAAAGCTTTCTGCCGGCACCGCAGGAGTGGATCCAGCCGGATGGGTTGCAGATCCTGGTCCCCAGCGGCCAACGCCCCGCCCTCAAGGTGTGGATCCAGGGCTACTGGAGCACGACCCTGAGCTCCGGCCGCCATCAGGTGCAGGTGGTGCAACCCGCCCGACCGGTGGTGCTGAAGCTGCAGGCCCAGAGCACCACCCTGCTCACCGCATCGCTGGGGCTGATGCTGGTCGGGGTCCTGCTCAGCGAGCTGATGGCCAAACTGGTGCAGGGGCAGCTTGAGATCCTGCGCCCATCCCTGGCCGCGGAGGCCGATGGGCCTGAGCTCAGCGCCAGCCTGGAGCGTGAGGCCCCTGGATTCAGCAGCATCTTCGAAGTCCAGGAGCTGGCGAGCCGCCTCCACGAACAGCACACAAAAATGCTGCGCCTGAGCCAGGACTTCACTGCCGTTACCAACAGTTTCAACCGGAGCATCAAGCGGCAGCAGGAAATCTTGACCACCGATCTCCTCACCGGGGCCCAAAACCGCTCCGAGCTGGAACGCAGCCTGCAACTGCTCAGCCAACGGGCCACCGACTGCACCGTGCCCCTGTCCTGCCTGGCCTTCGCGGTGCAGGGCCTGCGGCCGATCAACACCGTGCTCGGCCGGCAGAAGGGCGATGAGGTGCTGCAGCAGCTGATCGCCAGCGTGAAGCAACTGCTGCATGCCAACGACGAACTGTTCCGCATCGGCGGCAGTGAATTCCTGTTGCTGCTCTGGGATCAATCGCTCGAATCGGCCCGCACCACGGCGGAACAGATCCGCAGGGTCGTGAACGAGACGGCCCTGCCGGTGGGCAAGGGGCCCGTCACCGGCCTGGCGATGAATGCGGGGGTGAGCCTCCTGTCCGCTGCCGATGCCAGCGGCCAGGCCATGCTGTCGCGGGTGGAGCTGGCCCTGAACCAATCCAGGGATCTGGGGGCCAATCAGGTGGTGGTGCGCTGAGGCAGGCCGGCGGCCTCCAGCCGGGCGTCCAGTTCCTCGGGCTGGTCCACCGGCAGCCGGGTCACCAGCTCCCCGTCCACCACCAGCACCGGCGCCTGGCCGCAGGCCCCCAGACAACTGACGTGCTGCAGGGCCCAGACGCCGTCCCCCACCGGGTCATCGAGGCGCACCCCCAGCCGCTGCTCGATGCGCGCCGCCACCTGTCCCCCTCCCTTGACGTAGCAGGCGGTGCCGAGGCAGATGGCGCAACGGTGGGCGGTGGGGGGCTCCAGCCGGAAGAGGTGGTAGAAGCTCGCGACGCCGTGGACGCGGCTCAGCGGCAGCCGCATGGCAACGGCCACCACCCGCAGGGACTCCGGCGAGAGATAGCCGTGGAGCTCCTGCACCTGGTGCAGCACCTCAATCAGGGCATCGGCGCGGGCCCCGTGGCGACGGACCACCTGGTCGATGCGCGGATCGTCGCTGGCGGCGGCGCTCGCGGCGGCTGTTGCGGCGGATGCGGTAGGGGCGGAGCTGGTCATGCCATCGATCTGCCACGCCCTCTTGCTAGCCACCGCCGGGGCGAAGGTCAGCATGGCCTCGGAGGGAAGGCCTGCGGACGCGACTGGGAAGCCATACCTATAATCATTCTTCATGCGGATGCCGGCCGATGACTCCCCTCCTGCGACAGGCCCAGCTTCAGGCGGTGATGCTCGGCATGGCGTTGGTGTTCGCCTCGGCGACGCTGGCCTGTGAGAAGCACCTCAAGGGGCACCAGAACAGCTCCGAGACCCAGACGGAAGGCATGAGCCGCTGAGGCCTTGAACCACCGGCAGTCGGTGGCATCGGCGGCTCCGTGATTGTCAGTTTCCTTCGTCAGTCACCCCAATTTGCGTTCTTTCCAACGTCGCTATCGATCACGACTGGTCGTCCTGGCTTCGGCCTTGATCGGCCTGTTTCTCGTCGATCTGCTGCTGTCGAGACGCCTGGGGATCACGCTGTTTCCGTACTACTGGATCCCCGTGGTCCTGGCCGCCTCGTTCGCCACGCCCCGCCAGGTGGGCTGGTTCACGAGCCTGGCGATCGTCCTGACGGTCATCTGGTCGCTCCACTCCCCCCAGGCCACCACCTTGAAGCTGCTGCTGCGGCTGGCCGGCCTGATCGGGATGGCCTGGGTCGCGATGCACCTGGCCCGGGAACTGCAGGCAAAGGAACGCAGCAACCGGGAGCTCAAGGATCACTACCAGCTGCTGGCCGAAAACGCCCCTGACGTCGTTCTCAGCAGCGACCGGCAGGGTCGGATCTCCTGGGTGTCCCCCTCGGTGCGTCAGCTGCTGGGCCACGACGCCCGCGACCTCAAGGACCGCACCATCGCCGAACTGGTGCTGGAGCCGGACCGTGCCCGGCTGGATCGGGCCATCGGCCAGGTCCTCCGGGGGGAGAACAGCGGCTGCGATCTGCGCTTCCGTGCCGCCGACGGCGACGGCCGCTGGATCTCCATGGCCCTGCGGCCGATGTCCGGCGCCGATGGCGAGGTGCTCGGCATGGTGGGCAGCTGGCGGGACATCCAGGGTGAGGTGGAGGCCCGTCTGGCGGAGGAGCGCACCAAGGCGGCCCTGGCCGCTTCGGAGGAACGGCTGCGGCTCACGATGGAGAACGCCTCCACCGGCATCGCCCTGCTCGACGGTGAGGGCCACGTCCTCTCCATCAACCCCGCCGGAAGCGGGCTGCTCGCCCGCGACCCGGACGACCTGGGGGGGCTCAGCTGGCCCTCGTTCTCACCGCCGGAGGACCGGGACCGCGAAGCCCCTCTGATGGCCGAACTGCTGGACGGCCGGCGTGGTTCCTATCGGCTGCGCAAGCGCTTCCTGCAGGGGGAGCGCCCCCCCACCTGGGTGGACTGCAGCGTGTCCTGCTCCCGCCGTCCCGACGGCAGCCTGGCCTTCGTGATCGCCCAGTTCAACGACGTGACCGAGATGGTGCAGGCGGAAGCTGCCCTGGCCACCTCGGAGCAGCGCTACCGGCTGCTGGCGGAGAACTCCAGCGACGTGGTGCTGCTGATCAAGGAGGGCCGGGTCAGCTGGATCTCCCCCTCGCTCACCTGCATGCTGGGCTGGCAGCCGGAGGAGTGGATCGGCCATCCGCTCAGCCGCTTCATCCCCCCCGACGACCATCCGGTCCTGGAGCAGGAACTCCAGACCCTGGCGGAGGGTCGCACCGTGGTGCGCCGGCTGCAGGCCCTGGCCCACGACCGCAGCCACCGCTGGGTGGAACTGCATGCCAGCCCCCACCGGGATTCCCTGGGCCGGCTCGACGGCATCGTCGGCTCGTTCCGCACGGTGGACCAGGAGGTGGCCGCCGAGCGGGAACTGGCCCGCCGGGCCTGCACCGATGAGCTGACCGGCCTGGTGAACCGCCATGAGGCCCTCGAGCGCATCACCGCCATCGCCGGCCGGGTGCTGCGCAAGGGGGACGCCACCGCCGTCCTGTTCTGCGATCTCGACAACTTCAAGGAGATCAACGACACCTTCGGCCACGTGCCCGGCGACGAACTGCTCCGGACGGTGGCCTCCCGGATCCGCACGGGCCTGCGCAGCGGCGACATGGCCGCCCGCATCGGCGGCGACGAGATGGTGGTGGTGCTGCAGGGGGTGCGGGGGCTGGGCGATGCGGTCACCATCGCCGAAAAGCTCCGCCGGGCCGTGGCCGAGCCGATCGTCACCAGTGCCGGCAGCCTCTCGATCACCCTGAGCATCGGGGTGACCATGGTCCGGCCGGGCGAAAACCCCGACGAGATCATCTCCAGGGCCGACCACGCCATGTACCGGGCCAAACAGACCGGCCGCAACCAGGTGGTGCCCTTCAGCGAGCAGACCGACAGCGCCGATGGCCGCAGCGTCAGCTGGCAGCCCGTGCTCTGAGCGGGACAGGCGCGGCATGGCCTTGCAACGGCCGGCGACACTGGGAGGCGAGCGAACGGAGGCGACGGCCATGGAGATCGCAGGGATCGACCATGTGGTGCTGCGCTGCAGGGATCTGGAGCGGATGGAGCGCTTCTACACCGAGGTGCTGGGCTGCGCTGTGGCGCGACGCAATGAAGCCCTGGGAATGATCCACCTGAGGGCCGGCAACGCCCTGATCGATCTGGCGGCGGTCAGCGGCGAACTGGGTCGCCGGGGAGGGGCGGCACCCCGGCAGGACGGCCACAACCTGGATCACTTCTGCCTGCGGATCGAACCCTTCGACGAAGGCGCCCTGCGGGCCCATCTGCGCCGTCAGGGCATCGAGGCCGGCCCCCTGCATCACACCTACGGGGCCGAAGGTGTGGGGCCGGCCCTCTACCTGGAGGATCCGGAAGGAAACAGCATCGAGTTGAAGGGCCCCGGATCGGGTTAACCGCGCCAGGTGGGAACACCACCGTGGGCCAGGGTGCCGCGTTGGCGCCAGAGCGCCGCCGGACTGACGTCGATGCCGTGACACTGCGCCAGATCAGCCGCTTTCTGCGGCGAATCGGATGCACTCAGGGCGGCGGCAAACTGCGGATCGCGACGCGCCAGCTCCTTCACCAGATGGAGGGCTTCGGTGGCGTTGGCATGGGGCTGAACAGCAACCTCGGTGGGAGGCGTTTCGAGGGTGGATTCGTAGGTGGATTTGCTGGTGAATTCGCAGGTGGACATGGGATCTCCTCCTCTCTTTACCTGACCCTAATGGATCGGAATCGTCAGCGAGATAAGTGGAAACACCCATCCCATCGCTTCATGATGCCGAACATGATGATCTGAAATAGGATGAACCCTTCCCACGGCTGGCGGCATCGCCATAAATTCTCGTAGCAGGGAAGTATTCCGACTCCAATTGCACTGTTGCCGCCACATCTTCCCCGGCAGTTTCCGCAATGAAATGCAGCGTGAGATCGATGCCGGAGGAGATACCAGCCGCCGTCCAGATTGCCCCGTCTCGGATGAAGCGCTCCTCCACCACCTCCACGTCGCCGAGGGCCCGCAGGCGATCGAGGGAGGCCCAGTGGGTGGTGGCCCGCCGGCCGTTGAGCAGGCCGGCGGCGTGCAAGAGGAAGGAGCCGGTGCAGACGGAGAGCACCGACCGGCAGCCGGCCGCCTGGCGCCGGATGAAGGCGATCAGCTCCGGGTTGGCCACCTCGGTGCGGGTGCCCTGGCCCCCCGGCACCAGCAGCACATCCAGCGGTGGGGCCGTGGCGAAGCTGGCGTGGGGCAGCAGCCGCATCCCCTTGGCACAGGTGATCGGGGCCTCCTCCTGGCCGATCAGCAGGCACTGGCTGGGGCCACCGGGCTGGCGCGCCCAGATCGTGGCCATCTCCCAGGGGCCGACGGCATCGAGTTCCTCCACCCCGGGGAACAGCACGATGCCGAAACGGCCGGCAGTGGCACCGGCGGCGGCACCGGAAGACAGGGCTGAATCCATCCTCAACCCAGCCCGCGGGCCCGCGTCAGAGGCCGCCCAGGGCCCTCATCGGGACGCCAGGCTGAACAGCAGCTGCAGCAGGGCGAAACCCGCCAGGCAGGTGGCGGCCAGCAGGGGTGCGACATGTACCAACTTCGGGATCCCACGATGTCTCCGGTCTAGGCCGGGTGACCTCACGGGGAAAGCCCGACCAACCGGCGGGTGTGGAGAGCCACAGACACAGTCGGAGATGAACTTTTGTCCCCGATGGCCAGGGGCCGGAAGCCCCGCAGGCGCCCTGGCACCTGGGCTGCCACCACCACCCCGGTCGACGCGCTGGCCAGTCCCGCCTCCCGCAGCCGCTACACGGTCCAGCCGTTGCAGTTGCGGCTCCAGAGGTAGGCGGCGTGGGCGGGGAAGAACCGGCCCCGCTGGCCGGGACGGGGCGGCAGGGGAAGCAGGCGTTCGCCGTCGCGGCCGCGCCGGACCGAGCGCTCCATGGCGCCCAGCAGGGCCCGCAGGGTGGGGGCCTGCACCTGCCGCTCCCACACGGCGACGGTGCCCGCCAGCCGCGGTGGATCGGGGTGGCCGGCCAGGAAGATCACCGAGTCAGTCGGCAGGAACAGGGCGGCAAACACGGCCTGGGGACTGCGCTCTCCCCCGTGGAAGTAGCGCCGGTCGCCCCAGGCCACCTCCAGGAACGGGGCCGCTTCAGCCCCGGGAGGGCCGAGCCGCCAGCCGGGTGGCTGCTGCACCACGATCGCGGTGTGGTGGCCCCAGTCCGCCACCAGCACCGTGTAGCGCCCCGACGGGGGCTGGGGCAGCCGCACCAGGGGGGCGCGGGGCTCGGGCACCACGACGGCGTGCAGCAGCAGCCGTCCCACCAGCTCCAGCACGACCGGAAGAAACGGCATGGGGGCAGGGGGACTTGAACCCCCACAGCCTTGCGGCCTGCGGATTTTAAGTCCGCTGCGTCTACCAATTTCGCCATGCCCCCGCGGGGAGATCCTAGATTCGCCCCACTTCGCGACATCCCCGGTGGCCCTGAGCGGACCCCTGAGCAGCCTGCCGCTCGACACCCTGCTGGTGATCGGCGCCTACCTGGCCCTGGCCGGCGCCTACCTCCTGGTGGTGCCCCTGGCCCTCTACTGGTGGATGCACAAGCGCTGGTATGTGATGGGCAAGATCGAGCGCACCGCCATCTACGGGATGGTGTTCCTGTTCTTCCCTGGGCTGATCCTGTTCGCCCCCTTCCTCAACCTGCGCATGGCGGGCCAGGGCGAGGCCTGATCCGTGACCCGCGCACAGGCGATCCTGCTGGGCCTGGTGGTCTTCGCCATCGGGGGTGGTGGCTACTGGGTGTTCCGTTCCAGCGGCCTGGAGGGGTTCTCCCCCGGCATCGCCGCCTCGGCGCTGCTGATGCTGGTGGTGCTCGGCTGGACCGCCAGCTACCTGCTGCGGGTGGTGGGCGGCAAGATGACCTACATGGAGCAGCGGCGCCGCTACCGCGCCGCCTACGACGCCATCACCGACGACGAGCTGCAGCGCAAGTTCGAGGCCCTCAGCCCCGAGGAGCAGGAAAAGCTGCTGGCGGAGGTGGGGCAGCTGCAGGCCGATGCGGAGATGTGAGCCCCTCGGGCGGCCCACGGACGACCCCATAGGCTCAGGAGCACCGTCCCGCCTTCCGGCCCGATGAGCGTCGCCGCCACCGCCGGCCCCAGCACCGCCCCCACCCTGATCCAGGAACGTTTCACCGCCCTGCGGGCCTCTGGGCGCTGCGCCCTGATGCCGTTCCTGATGGCGGGCGATCCCGATCTCTCCGTCACCGCCGCCAGCCTGCTGGCCCTTGAGGCCGCCGGTGCCGACCTGATCGAGCTGGGCATCCCCTACAGCGATCCCCTGGCCGATGGCCCGGTGATCCAGGCCGCCGCCAGCCGGGCCCTGGCGTCCGGCACCACGCCCGGCCGGGTGCTGGAGATGCTGGCCTCCCTGCGGGGCCGGCTCAGCGTGCCGGTGGTGCTGTTCACCTACAGCAACCCGCTGCTCAACCGCGGCATGGACAGCTTCTGCCGCGAGGCCGCCGCCGCCGGTGCCGCCGGCCTGGTGGTGCCCGATCTGCCGCTGGAGGAGGGCCAGAAGCTCTCCGCCATCGCCGCCGGCCACGGCCTTGATCTGGTGCTTCTGGTGGCGCCCAACACCCCGGCCGAGCGCATGGCCCGCATCCATGCCGCCAGCCGCGGCTTCACCTACCTGGTGAGTGTCACCGGGGTGACGGGGGTGCGCACCAGCCTGGAGGACCGGGTGGGTCCGCTGGTGGGTCGTCTGCGGGAGCTGGGCCCCACACCGGTGGCGGTGGGCTTTGGCATCGCCACCGGCGAGCAGGCCCTCCAGGTGCGCCGCTGGGGCGCCGACGGCGCCATCGTGGGCAGCGCCCTGGTCCGGCGCATGGCCGCGGCCCACCAGCGCGGCGCCGATGTGGCCGCCGATGCCGGCGCCTTCGCCGCCGAGCTGCGCGCGGCCCTCGACCAGCCGCTCTGAACCAGCCTCAGAGGGCAGGGGCGCAGGCGCCCAGGGCCAGCGCCAGCAGCAGGACGGCGAGCAGGGAGGGGACAGACATGGCCTTGGAGCATCTGCCCCCATGATGGGCCGATGGACGTCGATGCCCTGCCGTTCTCGCCCGCCTGCCTGCGCAACCAGGAGCCGATCCTGACGCTGCTGCGCCGCTGGCTGGCCCCCGGCGGACGGGTGCTGGAGGTGGGCTCGGGCAGCGGCCAGCACGCCATCCACATGGCCCGCCATCTGCCGGGGGTCCGCTGGCAGCCGAGCGAGCGGCAGGAGGCCATGGCCGGTCTGGGGGCGCGCATCGCCCTGGAGGGCGGGGACGGACTGGCCCCGGGGGCCCAGGTGGCGCCACCGCTGGTGCTGGATGTGACCCAGCCCCACTGGCCCGCCGGCCCCTTTGAGGCCGTGTTCACCGCCAACACCTTGCACATCATGCCGGCGGCGGCGGTGCCCCACCTGCTGGCCGGCGCTGCCCGGGTGATGGCGCCTGACGGCCTGCTGCTGATCTACGGGCCCTTCCGCTACGGCGAGCGCCACACCGCCGCCAGCAACGAAGCCTTCGACGCCCACCTGCGCCACCTGGATCCGGCCATGGGGGTGCGCGACGCCGAGGCGATTCAGCACGAGGCCGGCGGCCTGGGGCTGCACCTGCAGGCCGATGCGGCGATGCCCGCCAACAACCGGCTGCTGGTGTTTCAGAAGAACGCCGAGGGGCGCGGGGGATGAAAGGCTGAGGGGCGTTCACCCCGACCCGGCGGCCGCCGCCGTTCGCCCATGAAATTCATCCTCTGGGGCACCTACTGCGCCGATGTGCTCGAGCGCCGCATCCCGTTCCGGCAGGAACATCTGGCCGGACTGAAGGGCCAGAAGGAGGAGGGCGTGCTGATCACCCTGGGGCCCACGGTCGACACCCGTTTCGTGTTCGGGATCTACGAGGCCGACGACCAGGAGACGGTGGAGCGACTCGTCAAGGGGGACATCTACTGGCGGCAGGGCATCTGGACCGACGTGGAGATCCACCCCTGGATCCAGGCCTTCTGAGCCGGCAACGGCTCAGGCGCGGGGCCAGCCGTCGAGGGCCTGCTGCCACACCCAGGCCGCCACCGCCTCCGGCCCGCCCTCGCCCAGGGACTGGGCATAGCCGCCCATCTGGCCGACACCGCCGGCAGCGATGGCGGCGATGGCCTCCGGGGAGGCGAACCCGTTGCGTTCCAGGGCCGCCATTTTCAGCGTCTTGCCGCGGCGGATGATGTTGCCCCCCTGGAGGTGGCAGCCGACGCAGTGGGCTCCGAACAGGGAGCTGCCGGCGTCGAGAATGCTCAGCTTGAGAACGCTGCCGTCGATGACATCAGCCTCAAGGGCAGCCTCAACGGCGACGGGCTCAGGCGCCGCTGGTGCCAGGGCCAGGGCGACGCCGGGGAAGCCGAGGGCGGCCGGAGGCACGATCAGGCCCAGCAGCAGCATCAGGGCCACCAGGAACGACACCAGGCGACGCCAGGGAATCAATCCTCGTCGTCGGCGCTGCCGGCGGGGATCAGACGGATCTGCTTGCGGCCCAGCTTGATCTCGAACTCATCGCCGGGCTTGAGATCCAGCATGGCGGTGTAGGCCTTGCCGATGAGGAGGTTGCCGTTGCCCTGCACCGTGGCCACGTAGCTGAGCTTGCGCCCGCCCTTGCCCACCTTGCCGGCCGCACCGAACTCGACGCCTTTGGCCTCGAGCAGGGCCTCGTAGAAGGCGGTGAAGTTCAGGCGCTCGGCGCCATCCTTCTTGGTGGAAACATAGCCACAGGCGCGGACGATCTCGGACTTTCCGACATCCCCGAGCTCCTTGACCTTGGCCAGCAATTCCGATCCAGTCAGCATGGTATGTAGGTGGAGGCAGTTGAGAGGTTAGAGGTAAAACATACACCAGCGCGATCAGCCTTCCGCCGATAGCGGCCACAATCAATGCACAACCACCGCCTCGATGCTGCCGATCCGTCCACTCCGGCCCGATGATTGCCAGCAGCTGATCGCCGTTTATCACGAAGCGGTCATCAGCCAGGCCGGGAACCTCTACAGCCCGTCGCAGATCGAGGCCTGGTCACAACAGGCCGGTCGCAATGATGACTTCCGGTCGTCATTGCTACGCGGCCATGGGTTGGTCAGCTGCGCCCAACACGACGACACGATCATCGAGGCGTTTGCCCTTCTCGATCCCGCCGACCGGCTCTCCCTGCTCTATTGCCGGGGCCGCTCGAGTCGCCAGGGCAGGGCCAGCGCCCTGCTGGAGGCCCTGGAACGCCACGCCCGCTCCCGGGGGGCGCCTCGCCTGCGCACCGAGGCCAGCCAGCTCTCGCGGCCGCTGCTGGAGCGGCGGGGTTGGGTGGTGGACGACGAGGAGACGGTGACGCTCGGCGGCGTCGCCTTCCTGCGCTGGCGGATGGGCAAGGATCTGCTCTGACTCCAGCCCATCCGCCCCCATGGCCGAAGCCCAGCTGCAGCAGTTCCTGGAGAAGGTGCGCCAGCTCAATGCCTTCGTGGCCCTGAGCGAGGCCGACCCCGGCCTGCGCCAGACCCTGCGCGACTGCGGCGACCACCATCAGGTGGTGGCCCTGGCCCGCTCCTGCGGCTTTGAGATCGGCCGCCGCTGGGGGGAGGCGCCGCCGGAGGAGGATCCCGCGGCCGACGCATCGGATGGCGCAGGGGATGGCAGTGCCTCCCTGGTGCGGAGCCCCTGCCCCGCCGACGGGGAGGAAGTCACCACCGTGCTGCTGCAGACGCCGCAGCTGCGGCTGGAGCGGATCCACTCGTGCAACGCCCGCAGCCCCGAGGGCTTCTGGTACGAACAGACGGAGCATGAATGGGTGCTGCTGCTTCAGGGGAGTGCCCGGCTGCAGTTCGCCGATGAGGCCGAACCCCGCGCCCTCGCCTGCGGTGATGCTCTGCTGATCAGTGCGGGTCGTCGCCACCGGCTGCTGGCGAGTGACCCGCCGCCTGGAACGATCTGGCTGGCCCTGTTCTGGCCTGGGCCTCCCGCTCATTGAGCTCCCGTTCACTGAGCTCCCGTTCGTTGCTCTGGCGCACCATCCAGAAGGCCCCTGCCAGACACAGCACCGCCACCCCCAGGCCCACCACCAGCAACGGCTTGTTCTCGGCATAGGGGGGCAGCACGATCACCTTCCGGGCCACGGCGGTGATCGCCGTGAGCAGCACCAGCTCGATCTGCACCACGTGGCGGCGCAGGTAGGAGGTGATGTTCTGCAACACCTCGATGGCGATCAAGAGGTTGAGCAGATCACCCAGCACGGCAATGAGGCCCTCTCCCTCCCAGCGCACGGCGGGGTTGACCAGCTGGAAGGCCAGCTGGACGGAGAACTTGATGGCGGCCACAGCGAGGACCAGGAACAGCATGGCGGCCAGCAGCTTGGCCACCAGGCGCTCGCCCTGGTCGATCAGATGCAGGAAGGGCTTGTCCTGGAAAATCCGCTTCAGGCGTCGCATCAGTTCTTGAAGGGCTGGAAGTTCGGCTGGGCCGGCGTGTCGCTGGGCGGATTCTCGATCACCGTGTCGCAGGTGACGGAGCCATCCGGCCCGGTGACGCAGTTGGTGGGCTTGATCTGGGTTTCCGGGCCCACATTGCCACCCCGCTTGAGCATGAAGGACTCCACCTGGGCCTGGGCCGCACCGGTGAAGCTCAGGCCGGCCACAAGGGCGGCGGCGGTCCGCAGGGACCAGGGGAGGGCGCGCTGGAGGACGGCGGAGGCGTTCATGGCGGTGGGCGTCGGCTGGGGCCGCGGGATCGTTCAGCCCCCACTCTGGGGGCTGGTCGCCTGGCCCGCCAGCGGGGCTCGCCAGCTCGATCAGCTGCCGCCGTCCGCCCGGATTTCCTGCAGCAGCAGATCGAGCTGCCCCATCGAATCCTCGAGCAGGCGATCGTCCGCAGCGGCGTCCGATTCGCCGCCGGGTTCCTGGGAGAGCCAGCCGGCCTCGATGGCGCAGAGCCGTTCCGCCAGCCCGGCGGCTCCCTGCTGGATCCAGGTGCGGTGCAGCTCGGCGATCAGCACGGGCATGCGGATCGAACCGGCCCGCAGGGCCCGGCGCAGGTCGGACTGGGTGCGGCCGCTGAGGCGCAGCCAGTCCTTGAGGAGGCTCTGGAGCTCGTCGAGCTGCTCCGGGCTGAGGGTGGGGGCGGAGGCGGGCATCGCCGGACGCTACCCCTGCCGGCGGGAGAGGGGGAACCAGCGGTCGAGCCGGCCCTGGGCCCGGGTGCGGATCGCCGGGGTGCGATGGGTGCTGCACAGCCCCAGCAGGGCGGTGAGGGCCACCATGTCGTCGCTGAAGCCGGCCGCCGGGATGAAATCGGGGATCACATCAAGGGGCAACAGCAGGTAGGTGAGGGCCGCCAGGACCGTCAGCCGCACCTGGGGCGGCGTGCCGCCATCGAGCAGCAGCTCCAGGCACTCGAAGGCGGGGCGGGCGATGGTGCGGCCGGCCCGGCGCAGCAGCCGCACCAGCAGGGCCTCATCGACGACCGAGCTTTCGAGCACCTCGGCATCGACGGGATCCTGGCCGGCACCGCTCGGGTGAGAGGTGGCCTGGTCAGAGGCGGCCTGGTCAGCAAAGGCAGTGGCCGAAGGGGCACCAGCCATGGCGATCTGCTCGGGGAGGGGAACACGCCACGGGAAGGGCGTCAGGCCATTCTGTGGGCGCTGGCGGCGGAAGGACGAGGGGCGGATCCCCCTCCCTTCACTCCTCCACCAGGCCGCTCTCGATGCCGGTCTTGCGGAGCTTGCGCAGGGCCCGCTGCACCACCTGGCGGCAGTACTCCCGGCTGCACTCCAGCTGGCGGGCCACCTCGGCCAGGGTGCGCCACTCGTGGCTGCCGTCGAGCCCGAAGCGCAGCATCACCACCGTGCGTTCCTTGGGGGTGAGGTTGGACTTCTCCAGCAGCGTCCAGACCGACTCGGTGCGCTCGGCCTGCTCGGCCCGCTCCATCGGCGCCGGCTCGTTGCTGGGCAGGACGTCGACCAGCTCGGAGGGATCGGCCTTGGAGCGCACGGCCCCCTGCAGGCTCACGGTGACGCTGCGCAGCTCGCAGCCCAGCAGATCCTCCACCTCGGCCACGGGCAGCCCCATGGCGGTGGCCAGCTCGGCGGCGTTGGGGGAGGAGCCGTGGGACTGGAGGTGGCGCGCCTTGGCGGCCCGCAGCCGGGTGAGCTTCTCGTTGACGTTGACCGGAATCCGGATCGTGCGGCTCTGGGTGGAGAGGGCCCGGTTGAGGCCCTGGCGAATCCACCAGTAGGCATAAGTGCTGAATCGGTGACCGCGGGTGGGGTCGAACTTCTCGACCGCGCGTGTCAGACCGATGGTTCCTTCCTGGATCAGGTCAAGCAGATCCAGACCTTTTCCCTGATAACGCTTGGCGAGGTTGACGACGAGCCGCAGGTTGGCTGTCACCATTTGCTGTTTTGCGCGCTCCCCGGTGCGCAGCGTGCGCTTCTCGAGATCATCGAAATCGCAGGCAGGGCCGCTGCCACCGGCCTGGGCGCAACGTTCGTTGAGGCTCACCATCGCCTGCACTTTCCGCCCCAGCGTGAGCTCCTGCTCAGGGGTGAGCAGCTGATGGCGGCCAATCTCGCCGAGAAAGGCACTGAGGGAACTCGCCATAGAGCATCCGAATCGCTGTGTCGAACCTAGGGTTGTTTCTGGATGTTCCTGAAACGAACAGAAAGCCTTCAGTGTTCCGTTGCGGCTTCCACATACGGCCCCTGAACGCGCCAGTTGTTTCCATAATTTCTGCTGATTTGCTCCTTCCAGTGCCGCCCCGGTTTCCCGGCGCCCGGGAGCCAGCCGCTACCGTCCGGGTCGATCACCTGACACCAGCCGATGGCCGGGCTTCTCTCCATCCCCTCCGAGGTGCTCTCCAGCGCCGGAGTGGCCTACGTCCACTACCTGAGCTTCATGGTCTGCTTCGGGGCCCTGGTGCTGGAGCGGCGCCTGATCCGGCCCGACCCTGACCGCAAGGACGCGATCCTGATGGTGATCACGGACGTGACCTACGGCCTGGCCGCCCTGGGGGTGCTGCTCAGCGGCATCCTGCGGGTGCTCTATTTCGGCCAGGGCTCCAGCTTTTACACCGAGAACCCCCTGTTCTGGTGGAAGGTGGGCACCTACCTGGCGGTGGGCGCCCTGTCGCTGTACCCCACCATCACCTACATCCTCTGGGCCATCCCCCTGCGCAAGGGGGAGCTGCCCAAAGTCAGCGAGGCCCTGGCCAACCGGCTGCGCTGGGTGCTCAACATCGAGCTGGCGGGCTTCGCCGCCATTCCCCTGATGGCCGCCCTGATGGCCCGCGGCGTCGGACTGGCGGGCTGATGGTCCGGCGCTGGCCGCTCGGGCTGGTGCTGGGCGGTGCCCTGCCCGCACTGCTGCTGCCTGTGCTGGCTGGTCCCCCTCCGGCGGGCGGCCCCACCTGTGCCCCCGGCCGGGCCAGTCGGCCGGTGGGGGAGAGGCCGACGGCTGCCGCTGAGGCCCCCGGGCCGCTGCCCGCCGCACCTGGCGAGCCCGCCCCAGCCCCGGCCGGCGGAGCGGACTACCGCCAATGGCTCCGGCCGACGCCCTTCGGCTGGCCGCGGCTCGATCACTGGTGCGTCTGGGTGGAGCCGGCGGCCACGGAAGGGCCCGCCCAGGTGTGGGACCAGCGCTGGCTCGACGCGGTGGAGCGGGCCCTGGCGACCTGGGGCCAGGAGCTGGCGATCACCCGGGTGGCGGATCCGGCGGCGGCCCAGGTGCGGATCCTGCGGCGCCGGCCGCCCCTGCGCCGGGAGGCCACCGGCCGCACGCGGGCCAGCCATGGCCGGGCCGAGCTGGCGGTGGTGGCGGTGGAACGGGATCGGGGCTGGATCCTGGAGCCCGAGGTGCGGGTGCTGATCAGCCCGGGACAGCGGCCCGAAGCCAGCGAGGCCACGGCCCTGCATGAGCTGGGCCATGCCTTCGGCCTGTGGGGCCACAGCGACGACCCGGCCGACGCGATGGCGGCCGTTCCGGGGGCCCGGCCGGTGCTGGCCCTGAGCCCGCGGGATCGGGCCACGCTGCGCTGGCTCTATGGGCAGCCCACTAACTTCGGCCGGCCCGTGGCGGCGCCGAAGGCAGCGGCCCCGGTGCCAGCGCCCAGCCGCTGAGGCCGCTCAGGCCGGCGAGGCGTCTTCGGGGGGCGAGGGCTTCTGGGACGGGTGCCGGTGGTGGTAAGGCACGAAACCGAGGCCGTAGATCTGCTCGAGCCGGGAGGGGCTGAGGGCGTGGTCGGGGGTGCCGTGGCAGCGGAGGCTGCGGTTGAGGCAGAGCACACCGTCGCAGGTGCGGCGCACCATCTCCAGGTCGTGGGAGACCTGCAGGATCGTCCAGCCCTCGCTGCGGCGCAGCTGGTAGAGGAGGGTGTGGAACTGCTCGGCAGCGTGGGCATCGAGGCCGGCCTGAGCCTCATCGAGCACCAGCAGGCGGCGGGGGCGCACCACGCAGGAGGCCAGCAGCACCCGCTTGAGCTGGCCGCCGGAGAGCTCCGACAGCAGCCGGTCGGCCAGGTCGGCGCAGAGGGTCTTGCGCAGGGCAGCGCGGACGGCGCTGCGACGGGCCTCGCGGCCCAACCATGGCAGGGCCAGGCCCGGGGGATCCCAGCCGAGGCCGACGAACTCGGCCACCGTGAGCGGGAAGCGGCCCCGGGGGATCAGGGTCTGGGGCAGGTAGGCGAGTCGGGCGCGCAGCTCGCGCGGCAGCTGGCCGTGGCTGCCGAGGCTGCAGCCCAGGAAGCGCACCTGGCCGGCCTGGCGGGGCAGGATGCCGAGGATGGCCTGCACCAGGGTGCTCTTGCCGGCCCCGTTAGGGCCGACCAGGGCCGTGTCGGATTCGGCCAGCAGCTGGAAGCTGACGTCATCGACCGCCGTGACACCCTCGCGCCGCACGCTCAGGTGGCTGACTTCGAGAACCATTTCGGCCATCGCTTCACCCTACCCAGCCGGCCCCTGGCTGGCTGTCGCCATCCCAACCTGTGGGCCACGAGAATGGAGGCCAACGCTCTGGACCCAGACACCCCATGACCTGCCTCGCCGTGACCGGAGCTTCAGGCAAGACGGGCTGGCGGGTGGTGGAAGAGGCCCTGGGCCGGGGCTGGCGGGTGAAGGCGATCCTGCGGCCCGCATCGGAGGTGCCGCCAGGGCTGGAGGGGGCAGAGCTGGTGCGGCTGGAGCTGGGTGATGTGGAGACCCTCGGGGCGGCCCTGGGGGGCTGCGACGCCCTGGTGATCGCCACCGGGGCGCGGCCGTCGGTGGATCTGGCCGGGCCGCTGAAGGTGGATGCCCTGGCGATCCGCCCCCAGATCGATGCCTGCAAAGCCGCTGGTGTGAAGCGGGTGGTGCTGGTGAGCTCCCTGTGCAGCGGCCGCTGGCTGCACCCGCTGAACCTATTCGGGCTGATCCTGGTGTGGAAGGGGGTGGGGGAGCGCTGGCTGGCGGCCAGCGGCCTGGAGTGGACGGTGGTGCGCCCCGGTGGGCTGAAGGAAACAGAAGAAGGGATCGAGGTCGAGGGCATCCGCTTCAGCGGGCCCGACCAGCAGGAGAGCGACAGCATTCCGCGGCGGCTGGTGGCGCGGGTGTGCCTGGATGCGGTGGAGAGCCCGGCCGCCATCGGCCGCATCATCGAGATCACCAGCAGCCCCCAGCACCCGGCGGTGGGGCTGGGGGAGTGGCTGGCGAGCAGCGCCGCCTGAGGGCGGCTGTAGGGTCGCCGCGGCGGTGGCAGCTGGATGCGCAAACCCACTCTCCTGCTGGTGTTGACGGTGCTGATCACCGCCGGGGCGAGTTTCGCGGCGGCCAACCTGCTGCTGCGCCACGCCACCCCCGCCAATCCCCGTGTGGCCGCCGCCTTGCCGCCCCTGCCGGGGGGCGTGGCCCTGGGGGATGCCACGCCGAAATTCGTAGGGGAAACGCGGCTGCTGGCGATGGAGGCGATCGACGCCACCGCCTGGGCACCGATGAACCAGGCGCTGGTGCAACTGGCGCGCCGGTTCCTGGACTACCCCTTCAAGGGGTTCTCCCTCGATGGCGGCCCGAAGGAGCAGCTGGTGCTGGATCTCAGCAACTTCGACTGCTTCCTGTTCGTGGAGCAGCTGCTGGCGCTGAGCAACAGCCGCAAGGTGGACACCCTGGACGAAGGGATGGAGCGCTTCACCCAGCACGTGCGGCGGCTGCGCTACGTGAATGGCGAGGTGGACTACTGCCGCCGGCAGCACTACTTCAGCCGCTGGGCCGAGGCGGCTGAGCGCAACGGCTACGTGGTGAACCTCACCCCGTTCCTGCCGGGGGCCAGCAGGCGCACGGTGGCACTCAACTTCATGAGCAACCACGTGGCCAGCTACAAGCCGATGCAGCTGGCCCGCAACAAACAGTGCATCACGGAGCTGGAGAAGGATCTGGTGCTGAACCAGCCCTACATCCCGCTGGCGGCGCTGCCGGGGGTGCTGCCGTCGCTGCGCAACGGCGACATCTTCGGGCTGGTGACCAAGGTGCCGGGGCTGGATGTGACCCACGTGGGCTTCCTGGAGAAGCGCGACGGGGCGGTGAACGCGATCCACGCGGCGGAGGGGGCGGGGGTGATCCGCAGTGAGAACTTCGAGAAATACGCGGGGCGGGTGCCGGATGTGATCGGAGTGGCAATTTGGCGGCCGAGGCCGAATGATGGGGGGAAGGAGAGTGGGGCTAAACCGGGGGGATGAGAGCAAGCACATCCGCTGCGCTGAGCGTGACTCCATTGGAGAACCTGAACGTCTCGATCCCATGGTCACGAGACAGAAAGTGGTTCGAGACGACCAGTTGATCCTTGGAGGAAAACGTCATCTCAAGGTGAGCTCCATGTCGACGGACTGCAGAGATATCGGTTGACCGCAGATTGCTAAAGGTGACCAGGTCCTTGTTGATTGGATTGGGATCGTAGTCAGTCACCGTCTTGACGGCCCCACTCCTGGTAATCACATAGGTGTCATCGCCTTGACCACCGTTCAGGGTGTCGCTGCCGGTACCGGAAACCAGACGGTCACGACCGCGCCCTCCATCAATCACATCATGACCAGCCCCGCCATCGAGAATGTCATCCCCATCACCACCATGGAGGGCGTCGTTACCGTTCCCTCCAGTCAACGCGTCATTCAACAGGCCCCCAGACAGCAGGTCGTTCCCGTCTAGCCCATTGATTCGATTCGCCATGTCGTTGTATCCGCCAAGGGAGTCATGGCCTGCCGTTGCCCCTCCGACGACAACACGATCTCGCAGCTGTCTGTCATTCCAGATGACGTTGTTGGAAAACTGAAAAGCCTCGATCCGGAAGACATCGGACAAGAAGTAGTTCTCTATGGTCAATTGCCCAGCGCCCGAGTGTTTTAGGAGCAAGTGATCACCATGCCGCACAACAGAGGCAAGGTCCTGGGATCGAAGATCCGCAAAGAGAACGACATCCCGATTTCCGGCCGCAGGGTCGACATCGACGATCCTCTTCTGGTCGGCACCCTTAGCGATCACGTACACATCATCCCCAAACCCTCCGTTCAAAGAATCGTTGCCACTGCCGGCAATCAGCCGGTCGCGTCCAGCTCCACCCGCCAGCCAGTCATGGCCGGCGCCGCCATCGAGATGGTCATCGCCATCACTGCCGCTCAACTGGTCATGGCCATTCCCTCCCTTCAGCACATCCGCAAAGACATTGCCAAACAGATGGTCATCGCCATCGAGGGCATCGATGCGGTTCACCATGTCCCCAAAGCCCACCAGCCAGTCGTTGCCTGCCGTCGCTCCAGCGACAACCGCACGGTTCCGCAGCTCAACATCCCGCCATACCGTTCCATCGGCAAACTGGAACTCCTCGATGCGGTGGTGCTCTGAGGAGAAATAGTGATCCACCAACAGACGATCACCATTGCCGTAGGACAGATACAGCTGGGAACCATGGCGCTCCACCAGATGCACATCCGATGGCATCACATCGGTGAACAGAACCACATCCCGATTGCCGGTCGCAAGATCCACATCGACGATCCTCTTCTGGTCGCCACCCTTAGCGATCACGTACACATCATCCCCAAACCCTCCGTTCAGAGAATCGTTGCCACTGCCGGCTATCAGCCTGTCGCGTCCGGCTCCACCTGCCAGCCAGTCATGGCCGGCGCCGCCATCGAGATGGTCATCGCCATCACTACCGCTCAACTGGTCATGGCCATTCCCTCCCTTCAGCACATCCGCAAAGATATTGCCAAACAGATGGTCATCGCCATCGAGGGCATCGATACGGTTCACCATGTCCCCAAAGCCCACCAGCCAGTCGTTGCCTGCCGTCGCTCCACCCACCACCGCACGGTTCCGCAGCTCAACATCCCGCCATACCGTTCCATCGGCAAACTGGAACTCCTCGATGCGGTGGTGTTCTGAGGAAAAATAGTGATCCACCAACAGACGATCACCATTGCCATAGGACAGATACAGCTGGGAACCATGGCGCTCCACCCAATGCACATCCGCTGGCTTCACATCGGCGAACATCACCACATCCCGGTTGCCGGTCGTCAGATCCACATCAACAATCTGTTTCTGATCGCCACCCTTCCCGATCACGTACACATCATCACCAGATCCTCCGTTCAGCGAATCATTGCCACTGCCGGCAATCAGCCAGTCGCGTCCGGCTCCACCAGCCAGCCAGTCATGGCCGGCGCCGCCATCCAGCAGATCCTGGCCACCTGAGCCCTGCAGATGGTTGGCGTCTGCCGAACCCTGATGCAGATGATGCTCCGAGAAAAGACGGAGGTAAAGGGCGTTGAACGACCCATTGGTCAACGAATAGTCCTGGATTCGGGTGAGGATCAGTTCACCGTCCTGTCCCAACGACCTCAATGCACCAGACAACCGGAACAGTTTTTTGATGTCTTGGGAATGGATGACGTACGCATCCAGAAACTCAACGGCCTGCTCAAGACCCTGGAGAGGGGTCTCGGACAGCAACACTCCGTCGGATGCCAGAAACGCTCTCAAGAGTGGCCGAGCATCCGTCTGCAGGATCAACTGGTGCTCGAGTTGAAAACGGAAGTCCTCATAGGCGCGGTGGAGCATCGTCGCCGGCACACCAACGGGGCGGGGATCCCGCCAGCCCTGGCGATAGGTTCGATCAAGAAGACGCTCGAGAACAGCAAGGCGCCCTTCCAAAGAGCGATGGTCAAAGCCTTCTGCGAAGCTCGCCACACCTGTCCATTGGAAGATCAGGGGGTCGATCAATGCCTCCCGCTGCGCGGAAGTCCCCTGGATCCACCGCTCCAGGATCAGCCGTAGCTCACCGGAGGAGTCCAACGTCATGGCCTGATGCAGGTCCATGACACGGCCCATGCCTTTCACATTCGGCAAACCGCTCAACGTGTCATCCAACGGAATTGAGTGCAACCATGTGGTGCGAGCGGGATCCACCCGAAACCAGACATCATTCATGGCCTGGACCGTTCCGTCCGCTGCCACATACGCGCCGGCCTGGAGATGCTGATTCCCTTGAGGATCAGCGAAGGACGTTGCCAGATAGTTCACGCCAAGACGCCGCACACCGGCCTCGTCCATGGAGAGAAGCTCGCCAGCATCGACGGAACCGTTACTGTTAACATCCTTCCAGATCCCCAGGGTCGACCAGGCTGCATCGAAACGATCAACATACCGATCTCCATTGATATCTAGGGACCGCAAGGCATCGAAGCCATGGGCTGCACGTCTCCCGGGCTCCAGATCCGTATGGTTGCCAAAGAGTTCACTGCCATCGTCAATCAACCCGTTCCCATTGAGATCACGCACCAGGAGACCATCTCCAGGGCTGACCCAACCTGTCCGTTCCGCAAAGCCGTTCCTATCATGATCAAAATAGATTCCCCTGGCATCCTCTGGGAGGGTCGTGATGCCATTTCGGTCAAGATCAAGCACCAGCGGACATGAATACGGTCTCTCCGCAGCCTGAAACTGATCCCTCAACCCTCCAAGACCACGCTCCCAGAGATCGGCGAGATGACCAGCCAGGAACTCGCCAACATCGTCTGCATAGACACTGCCAAGCATGGAGGCCGAGAGCACCACGCCTCCTGCAGCCAACCAGCCCAACGGGCCTGCAACCAACAGCGGAGCCACGACCAAAGAAGCCAGGCGACCAGCAAGAATCGCGCCTGCATTCTCAAGAACCCAGCGAGTCAAAATCTCCTGGGCTGCTTCCTGGTCGCCCGCATCCATCGCCGCCTTGGCTTCATGCGCCACGGCCGCAAGGCTGACGACGTCGGCGATGTAACCCAGTTGGTCCAGGGCCCTGAGCCAACGGGTTGAACTCCGTGGGGCCTGATTCTGAAGGTACTGGTTGTAGTGAGCAGCTAGATTAATCTGGGCAGTTCTGAACTCTCTCAACGCCTCACGGTGGGCAGACACCCTCTCCTGGGGAATGAAGTCCGCCATGGACCGCATCGGTGTATCGGGAGGAGGAGCATGACCGCTAATCACATTCGAGTCTTCGAAGAAGTCTCGGGCGTCGACGATGTAATGTTGATTGATCTGCATAGGGTTTCCATGCTCATCAACAGATATCCTCAACTTTGACGCCCTCACCTCAGACGCTGCAGTGATGACCTTAAAGGCATCCTCCACAGTCATCCCATGGAATGCCTCTATTGGAATTCCATCTATGCTTGTCACTCTTGGGTTACTCAGAATTAGCGGGAGTTCAGTCTGAAAGAAGACTCGACTAACGGACGCTCCTCCAGTGAAAGTCACTACCTCACCAACAGCATCTGCAACATACCGAGCCGAAACCCTATCCCAAACCCCATTGTTAACACGCATGCCGTCAATAACTTCGCCATCCATAAAGCTTTGCAACCCAACTTTGTCTTCGCCGAAGACCTGTTTCAGCTTGTCGACAAACTTTTTATTGTAGTTACTCGAATTCTTCGTCATATTCATAAACTTCCCGATCTCTGACTGATCAATGGTACGAACATCGTTGCCAGATTCGTGCAGCGCCTCCGCCATGGCGCCAGAGTGGACGATCTTCTGTCCAACAGAAGTGTATTCTCCCGTTACTCCACTGTATAAAACCGTCACGGAGCCCGGGACTCGGTGATCGACTTTCTCAATTAGATCAAGCAGCTGCTCCTTCGTTTCAATCGAATCCAGCAGAAGATTAGCCTGCTCAGCGGTAAGTGACATGATTCCAAGATACGGATAAGCAGTGAATAGTGTCTAAAACTGAAATATCACGCTCGGCCCAAGAGACGGCAGACTCTCCTCGCCATCAACCCCAAACACTCTCAAGGCATCACGAAGGACAGACAAGACCTCATGAATATCCAGACCGCCAAGATCTATAGGCTGAATATGAGAGACCTCCTTCCATACGATTACCGAGGGAATTCCCAGAGATCCGCTACAACCGGCTTCAAGGTTCAGTGATATGTCCAACAACTTGCTTCGGAGATACAACCAGAACCTCCCCTCAGGGATGTATTCCCTGGAATAGTTTTCAACAATCCCCCCCCACAGATAACAATCCTGCTCCCTGTCCCTCGTCCAGTAGCGACCATCACCGGGCTTGAAGGGAAGGCTGTAGCGCGCAATGTCTTCATCCGAGACCACTTCATTCACGAAGGCCATCTGGATTGCCTCAAAGACTGTGGGACACAACGATTGGAAGCCATGATCCGCGTTGGTGGGGCTGCCATCAAGCGACTTCCTGGACATCAGGAGCTGCACGTTGAGAACCTAACGATGGACAGGGGGATCGGCCAGAAGTGACGAGACGTCGAGCGCGTGCAGGTCCTGTTCCAGGCTTCCCGGGGACGGTCACGGAGTCCATGGCGGGTCAGGAAGCGGGTCTTCGGGAGGCCGTCGCGGGGAAAGCCAGAGGGCTTCAGCGATGCCCGTCCAGCGAGGGCTGCATCTGCCGCACCAAGAGGAGTCATCAGGCCCCAGGGGCACAAGGCTGAGAATGTGGCTTCAGGGCCTGGATGAGTGCTGCAGGGCCATTCAGGACACACTCTTGTCTCAGCACTGGGTCGCGACCCAGGCCGACGTCGAGGCAGCGGCCAGTGGACTTCGTACCACCTTTGTTGGCCCTACTGGTGCCATCTTGAGCGGCAGGCCCATGGGGGACATTGCCGGCACCTGGGCGCCAGGCCCCCCCAAAGGGCTGGCACCCAAGAGGCAACAAGTCGAACCATCAACCGTCATCAACGGCCAAGGCACCGCTGCCTAGCTTGAAATCAAGCCGGCGTGCTTGCCGTGGTGAGTCCGTGGTTCAGCCGAAGCCTCCCAATCGTTGCCCTGCTCCTGGGCCATGCCATCGGGACACCCGTGCCCGCCCTGGCCGTCGCCCAGCGGGTTGCCGCTGCTGTGGGCTACACCTGGAGCTCCCAGGCGCGGCCACCGACGGACAACCCGCTGCCGCCGCAGGTGAGCGACTGGATCCGCCAGGCCAGCGCGTTGGAAGACAAGGGCGCCAACCGCGAGGCCCTGACGCTGCAGCAGAAGGCCGTGAACTGGCTACGGGCGAATCCCCAACAAGGCGATGCCACCACGGCCGGAATCCTCCATGCCTTCGGCCGGCTGCTTTGGATGAACGACAAGCCTGTTGAGGCGCTTTCCCCAGTGGAGGAGGCCGTGGCGCTGCGCCGAAGGCTCGTGGGAAGCAGCAGCGATGCCGCAGCAGATCTGGCGGCCTCACTGAGACTGCAAGCCACTGTCTACGCAGCCCTGGGACGTAGCAAGGATGTGCTTCCACCCATCCTGGAGGCCGTGGCGATCCATCGGCGGCTGGCCGAACGCGACTCCAGCCTTGCCCTCGAGCTCGCCCATTCCCTGAACATCCTGGGACTCATCTACAGCGCGCTTGACCGCCCCGCAGAGGCGCTGCCACCCACCATCGAGGCGGCAACGATCCGTCGATCACTGGCCATCAAAGATCCCGGTGAGATGGCCAATCTGGCCCATGCCCTGAATGATCTGGGAGATCGCTACGGCCAACTCGGTCGACTCGATGACGCTCTCCATTCCTACCTGGAAGCCTTGGACGTTCTCAGAGGATTGGCTCCAGGCCAGCCTGGCTACCCCAGCGAACTGGCAGGTATCCTCGACACCCTGGTCAGGGTCTACCTCGAAGTCGGGGGCGCCTCAGAGGCCCTGCCATTGAGTCTGGAAACGGTCCAGATCGTCCGCAGATTGGCCGATACCGACCCCGCCAAGCAGGTCCAGCTCGCTGATGCACTGCATCGGCTAGGCATCATCCACAGGGAGATGGGACATCCTTCTGATGCGCTGCCAGTGCAGATCGAATCAATTTCGATCTACCGCAGACTGTCAGCAGTCAGCTCTGAGCATGCCGACGGCCTCGCCGGCACATTGAATAACCAGGGCAACTGCCTGAGTGATCTTGGACTCCATGAAGAGGCTCTCTCGCCAAGCCTCGAAGCGGTGAAAGTCTATCGTGACATCGTGAAGCGAGACTCCACCTTCCGAGGCAATCTTGCCCTATCGCTTGACAACTTGAGTGTTCGCTACAGCGCACTCGGACGGAACGCGGAATCTCTGTCAGCCAGCCATGAAGCGATTGCGCTGTATCGCACCCTAGCGAAAGGAAACCCCTCCTTCCGGGAAGAGATGGCCCGTGCCCTCGGCAACCAGGGCAGGTTCTACAGTCAGATGGATCGAGCAGGAGATGCGATCCCTCCCACTATCGAAACGGTAGCGATCTATCGCCAGCTGGCTGCAGAGAATCCCCAACTAAAGGACGACCTTGCCCAAGCTCTCAACAACCTGGGTGCCTATCACGGCAACTCGGGGGATCCATCGAAAGCAATGGGTCCCATCCTGGAAGCAGTGACCATCTACCGCCAGCTGGTGGCAAGGGATTCTGACTATCTCGGAGTGCTGGCCAGCTCCCTGATCAACCAAGGCGTCGCCCTCAGTGAGCTCGGCCGCCCCTCCGAGGCGCTGGCGCCCACCATCGAAGCCGTGGAGATCTACCGACAACTTGCGGCAAAAGATCCTGCCATCCAGGAGAGTCTCGACCATGCCCTGAAAAGGCTGAACCAAATCCATCAGCAACTGGGACACCCGGAAGACGCCTTACCGAATGCCGAACCATCCGTAAGCTTTCGTCGCTTCGATCCTTGGCCAGGAGGCGGCAGACGCCCCAACTGGAAACGGGAGTGGCGATGCGTGGAAGCCGGAGGTCGGGATGACTGGGCCACCCTTCAATCCTGAAGGGCGTCCCAGCCTATTCTCACGAAACAACCTGCAGAGGCAGAAGTACCTGGGACTGCCGTAGGCAGCGTAGCAACACAGACGATCAATCAGACAGAAAAGACGGCATCTTGAAAGAGAGTTTCCCGAGACACGTGGTAAGGTCCTAGACGCATCCTTGCCCAAAGCCGTGATAGCGATGGACTTCCATCAAGCGTCATGATCCATTCTCAGGTCAGGCCACGCAGTATGGCCCTCAGACATTCAGCAGGGATCATCGCAGCACTGCTTCTCATCAGCCCAGGCCAGGGGAAGGCCGACGTCGTCATCGTCAACACGCCCAACGGCACACCCGGTGGATCGTCGCTGATTGACGGATCCGGACTCATCAGCGCCCCAAAATCGCTGATCTTCACCACGGGCAGGATTCCTAGCCAGATCAACACGCTGACGCTCGGTCTGAATCCATTCAGCGTGACGACGCCTCTCCCACTCACCACCAGCCTTGGGGTCTCGATCTGGTCCACCACGTCGAACGGCGCAAACCCGGTGCCGTTATCAGCCCTGACAGCCTCTCAGCGCCTGAATGTCACCATCGGCGCGCTGCGACAGCTCTACACATTCGACTCCAGCAGCCTCGGCAGCCTCAGTTCCTTCACCCTCAATCCAGACACCACCTACGGGCTGACCCTCTCTGGCCTTGTCGATGTCACGATCAACGACCAGCCGAAATGGGGCAACACCGGCAATACGGGAGCGGGGGGCACCGAGCCGATCGGCCTCAATGGATTCATCTACAACGGCTTCGCCATCAGCACCGACGGGGGGCTGACCTGGTGCACAGCCCAACCCGCGCTGAACCCCTGCGGCTCTCCCTACAACGCCATCCTCCTGGATGTCACGTTCCTGGGGGTCACCCCAGGCACCACCACACCAGCGAGTGCCCCCTTCAGCCCCCTGCTGGCGGGCGGCACGGTGATCGTTGACCAGCCCGGCACGTTCCCCACGAATTACTTCCTGAGCAGCCTGGGTGGAACCATCGATCTCAATGGCAAGATTTCGACCTTTACAGGGTCCTTTTCCGGCAATGGCCCCCTGGCCTTTTCCAACAGCGCCAGTGGTGGCCAGACGACTCTGGCGGGTCTGAGCACCTACACGGGTGCCACCACGGTGCAGCAGGGAGCAGCCGTTTTCGTGAATGGTTCGATCGCCCCATCCTCAGGGTTGCTGGTGCAATCCGGTGGCCTGATCGGTGGGTCCGGCCAACTCCCTGGCACCTCGATCGCCTCCGGTGCTGTGATCGCCCCGGGCAACTCGATCGGCACCCTGACCATCAACGGCAACTACAACCTGAACGGCGGGACGCAGGCCATTCAGATCCAGGGCCCGCAGAGCGACCGCATCGTGGTGACCGGCACGGTCACCGGCTTTTCGGGGACCACAGCACTCAGCTCCTTCGGCGGCGGCACGGCCTGGCCTGGATTTCGCTACACGATCCTCACCGCCACTGATCCCTTCACAACGCCCTTGGCCCTGGGGCTGGATCCCTCGCCGATCGCCCCATCGGCGCTGCTGCAGTTCGGCACGGCCCTGATCCAGGAAGCCGATGGCAACCCCCGCACCTTCGACGTGCAGTGGCGCCCCAGCAATGGCAGCGGTGCGGTGGCTTCGGCGCTGCAGGCCCTGGGGGCCGCCGGCGGCAATGGCACCGCGGCCGCTGGGGTGTTCGATGCGGCCTTCAACCGCCTGGCCATCGCAGCGGCGGGCAATGC
The DNA here is from genome assembly GCA_943367815.1 of Tabrizicola sp. YIM 78059. Classification (GTDB taxonomy): domain Bacteria; phylum Cyanobacteriota; class Cyanobacteriia; order PCC-6307; family Cyanobiaceae; genus Cyanobium. The sequence continues at coordinate 250,601 of CALRKA020000003.1, forward strand.
CAATGCCACGGGCTTCGCGATCGGCAGCACGGGCTTCACCACAGGCCAGGCCGCGGCGGCGGGGCTGAGCAGCGACCTTGTGTTCCGCCTGGCCAATCTGCTGGCCATTCCCTCCGGGGCCGGGCTGGAGCAGGCGGTGAATTCGATCACGCCGGAGTCCTATGCCGCGTTCCAGAGCGTGGGGCTCAATGCCCTGCGGCAGCAGCGGCAGACCCTGATGGCCCAGGCCGGCGGTTGCCGGGCGACGGGTTGGGTGATCGGTGGCACCACCCGGCAGAACGACGCGTCCCCCGCAGACAAGAAGAGCGGGACACCGGTGTGTGTCTTCGCAACCGGGGGCAATGCCACCGCCACCATCGATAGCCGTGATGGGCTTTCGGGCTATGACGCCGCCGTTGCCGGTGGCTTCTATGGGATCGAAGTTCAACCCGGCCAGCGGTGGACGCTGGGTGCGGCCTATGGCTACGGCACGGCAGGGTTGAGCTACCTGGGGGCCGGCAGCAACAGCATCAGCTCCACCATCAACAGTGGCTCGCTCTACGGGGTCTACAGACCCGATGGCCCCTGGACGATCAAGGGACTGCTGGGATACGGCAATTACAACGTCCAGGGCCTCCGGCGCCTGGTGGCGGTAGGCAATGGCAACCCGATCACGGGCAGCACCACGGCCCATGGCTACACCGCGGGGCTGCAGGCCGACTATGCGATTCCGCTCAGCAAGCCAACCGCCAGGGTGCCGGTCACGTTGAAACCGCAGCTGGGTGTGGCCTATGGGGCCTATCAGCAGGACGGGTTCAGCGAAAGCGGTGACCCCACCATGGGCCTGAACGTGGGGGGCCACACCAGCCACAGCCTGGTGGGAACGGTAGGCGCCGAGCTGATGGCGGCGATACCCCTGAACCCTGAGAAAACTCAGCTGCTCAGGCCGCGCTTCGCTGTGGCCTATCAGGTGGATGCGCTGGCGGATCGCAACGGCAACCGTTCGCTCAACGCCTCCCTGCCTGGAGCGGGCGTGAGCTTCAGCAGCACCGGCCAGAATCGCGGCCTCAACGATCTGACGCTGAGCGGCAGCCTGGAGTATGTGGTCGCCAGCAAGGCCTCCCTGTACGTCTCCGCCTCCTATGAAGCCTTCTCGACGGGTCGTCAGTTCGCCTATGGGGGTGGGGTGAAGCTCAGCTTCTGAGCGCGGGGTGAAACCAAATTCCCTGCCACCCCCTATAGAAGCCATGTCCTGCAAAGCTGATCAACCCACGCCTGTGACAATCGATGAGCCATCTGCCTTGAGCCGGTTGCCATCTCCGCAGGTGTGAATTACCACAGGATCGTGGAGTACCTCGTTGTCACCAACGGATTTCTATGGCCCCCGTCAAGCCGTACCGCACATCCTTAGATCAAGACAACGCCTACTGGATGGCGAGGCTCGCCGACCAGATCTATCAATGCCAGCCAGGTGGGCGCTTTCCCGATAAGGAGGGTATTCTCGCCAACCTGAAGGCGGAAGATCCTGGCTTCCTTTCCGTAAACGGGTTCTCCAAGAACTCTGCCCAGGCCGCCCTGGTGGAGCACGAGAATTTTCTGACCCTGGTCTTTCGAGGCACCGACGAAGCGAAGGACTGGGTCGATAACCTCAACGCCTTTTCCGAGCAGGCGCTGTTCGGTGCTTTTCACCGGGGCTTTCTCCATTCCGTGCAGGATCTGTGGGGAGAGCTTTTCCAGCTGTATTCCGACTTGAATGCCGAGAAGCCCCGAGGCCTTTTCCTCACCGGCCACAGCCTGGGCGGCGCCATGGCCACCGTGGCCAGCTCGATTCTGATCCACCAAGATGAAGCCTTCACCTCCACCTACACCTTTGGCCAGCCACGGGTCGTCACCCGCGACACTTCCAGGATCTACAACATCGAAGCCCAACGCAAGACCTTCCGCTTCCAGAACAACAACGACATCGTCACCCGGGCTCCGTCGCGGGTCATGGGCTACAGCCACGTGGGCACCTTTCTCTACATCACCAAGGAGAAGGAAATCCATCAGGATCCCGGCCGATGGGTGCAGTTTCTCGACACCACCACCGGAGCCATGGAAAGCCTCAAACAGAAAGGCATCGATCACATCGAGGACCACGGCATGTCCAATTACCTCAATGCCGTCCGGGACTGGAAGCTGGTGAAGGAGGAGTAGGGGGTGTCTCCTGCGGCGACAGTCGATCTCGGCACCGCCAGCGGACCGTGCGCGGGCTGATGCACTCCCCCTTCACCGATCCAACTCCAACCACTTCCGCGCCTCCACCGCCGCCTTCTCCTGCCCCTGCCGGTGCCCGAAGGCAAACGCCGCCACGCAGATCAAGGTGATCGCCGCCGGCACCGTCCCCGACGGCAGCCGGTTGCGGTTGGCCAGGTCGTCCGGCAGCCCCCCCAGCGTCAGCACCAGGAAGCCCACCGCCCCCAGGGCCGTGAGTCCATAGAGAAACGGCGTGATCGTGCGGCGCGTCAGGGCGTGCAGCAGCAGCACCGCCAGCCCCACCCAGGGCAGGCTCGAACCCAGGGCCCACAGCCACCGTTCGCCCGATCCATCGGTGAGCCGCCGCCGGCAGGCCAGTTCGCGCTGCAGGCGGCTCATTCCCTTCGAGGCGCCCCGCGCCGCTCGGCCAGCACCTCCTGCACCCGGCGCCAGTCGACGCCGTGATGGGCCAGGGCCACCTGCAGATGGAAGATCAGATCGGCCGCCTCACCGGCAATCGCGTCCGGGTCGTCGTCCTTGCAGGCCATCACGAATTCGGCGCTCTCCTCGCCGATCTTCTTGAGGATGCGGTTGTCGCCGCCCTCCAGCAGCTTGTTCGTGTAGCTGCCGGGCTCCGGCAGCTCCCGGCGCCCATTGATCACCCGGGCCAGTTCGGTGCACACATCCGCCGGCGGCGGCAGGGCATCAGGGCCGCCGGCCGTCGCCTCCGCCCCTTCCTCGTAGAAGCAGCTGCGGGCGCCGGTGTGGCAGGCCACCTGGCCCACCTGCTCGATCGTCAGCAGCAGCACGTCGGCGTCGCAGTCGTAGCGGAGCCCCCTGAGCTTCTGGAAATGGCCGCTGGTGGCCCCCTTGTGCCACAGCTCCTGCCGCGAGCGGCTCCAGTAGTGCACCTCGCCCGTGGCCAGCGTGTGCTCGATCGCCTCTCGGTTCATCCAGGCCACCATCAGCACTGCCCCGTCCAGCCAGTCCTGGGCCACCGCCGGGATCAGCCCCGCCCCGTCGAAGCGCAGCGTGGCGATCAGCTCCGGGCCCGCCAGCTCCAGCCCCCCGCCGGGCGACGGCGGATGACAGGATCCAGGGGAAGCGGCGGATGGAGCCCCCACGGGACGCGACGTCAGCTGCAGTGATCCTCCCCCATGTCCACCCCCGCGGCCCACACCTGCAGCAAGAGCTACGGCGGCTTCCCCTGCTGCCACCGCCAGTGGCGCCACCCGGGCCACTGCCGTTTCGTGCACGGCTACAGCCGCAGCTTCACCTTCTGGTTCGCCGCCCACCACCTCGACGTCCACGGCTTCGTGGTCGACTTCTCCAGCCTCCAGCCCCTGCGGGCCCGGCTGGAAGAGCAGTTCGATCACACCTTCCTGGTCAACCACGACGACCCCCTGCTCGCCCAGTGGCAGGCCCTGCATGAGCAGGGCGCCCTCGACCTGCGGGTGATGGCCAACGTGGGCATGGAGGCCAGCGCCGAGCTGGCCTGGGGCTGGGCCAACGAGATGCTGCACCAGCGGGATGGCGGCCGCAGCTGCTGCTGGCGCGTCGAGGCCCGCGAGAACGAGGCCAACGCCGCCCGCTTCACCGCCATCCCCGACTGGTTTGAGGCGGGTGCCGGCACCACCACCAGCCCGGAGCCCTGGCCGGCGCCGTGATCCTCACCCGCCTGGCCACCGCCTGGGCCCTCTTCCAGGGCCTGCTGATCGAGGCGCTGCCCTTCCTGCTGATCGGCGTGCTGATCTCCGCCGGCGCCCGCTGGTTTGCCCCCGGGGGCCGCTGGCTGCGGCGGCTGCCCTCCCATCCCCTGCTGGGGCCCCTCACCGGCGCCGCCCTCGGTTTCGCCCTGCCGGCCTGCGAATGCGGCAACGTGCCGGTGGCCCGCCGCATGCTCAGCGGTGGCGCGCCCCTCGGCGCCGGCCTCGGCTTCCTGTTCGCCGCCCCCGTGCTCAATCCGATCGTGATCGCCAGCACCTGGGCCGCCTTCCCCGATCAGCCCTGGCTGCTGCTGGCCCGCCCCCTGGGCGCCGTGGTGGTGGCCGTGGGCCTGGCCCTGCTGCTGGGCCTGGTACCCGAAACCCAGCTGCTCCAGGCCGACCTGCTGGCCGAACGGCGCCTGCACCAGCCCCTGGCGGCGGTGGGGCTGCTGGAGCGCTCCAGCGGCCTGGTGGGGGCCCCAGCGCCGGCGGCGGCCGCCCCGGTGCGGCCGCCCCTGGCCGAACTGATGAAGCACGCCAGCCAGGAGTTCCTCTACCTGGCCCTGCTGCTGGTGATGGGCAGCGTCATCGCCGCCCTGGTGCAATCCTTCGTGCCCCGCAGCTGGCTGCTGGCGGTGGGCGGCGCCCCCACCCTCTCGATCCTGGCCCTGATGCTGCTGGCCCTGGTGGTGTCGGTGTGCTCGAGCGTGGATGCGTTCCTGGCCCTCAGCTTCGCCGCCCAGGTCACCCCCGGGGCCCTGCTCGCCTTCCTGCTCCTGGGCCCGGTGATCGACCTCAAGCTGGTCAGCCTGCTCGGGCTGCTGTTCCGCCCCCGCGGCCTGGTGCTCACCACCGCCGGGGCCGCCCTGATGGTGCTGCTGATCGGCCAGTGGGTGAACCTGTGGCGCCTGTGACTCCCCCCCTCCTGCAGCGGGCCGCCCTCTGGCGCGCCGCCAGCCTCGGCCTCTGGGCCCTGGTGATGCTCTACAGCAGCGTCGACGGCCGCCTCGACCTCCTCCTGCGGGCCGTGTTCCACCCCCTGGTGGCCCTGGCCGGCCTGCTGCTGCTGCTCGTCGCCCTGCTGCAGCTGCGCCTGGCCTTCGGGCCCGGCCGGCAGGAGCGGGGCGACCGGCGCCAGGCCCGCACCCTGCTGCTCACCGCCGCCATCGCCCTGCTGGTGCTGCTGCTGCCGCCGGCCCCCTCCTTCGCCGACCTGGCCGGCCAGCGCCCCCGCGACGAGACCGCCGAAAGCGAGCTCAGCTTCGTGCTGCCGCCCGCCCAGCGCAGCCTCACCGACTGGGTGCGGCTGCTGCGCAGCCAGCCCGATCCCAAATTGTTCGCCGGCGATCCGGTGCGCATCAGCGGCTTCGTGCTGCCGATGGAGGGCGAATCGCCCCAGCTGGCCCGGCTGCTGGTGCGCTGCTGCCTGGCCGATGCCTCCCCGGTGGGGCTGCCCGTCCACTGGCCCAAGGGTCAGGCCCCCTTCCCCGCCGACCAGTGGCTGGCCATCGACGGGGTGATGGGCCTCAGGCCCACCCCCGGCGGCGGCGAGCGGCTGGAGGTGGTTCCCAGCCGCATCCGGACGATCCCCCGGCCGGCCCGGCCCCTGGAACCATGAGCCCGCTCTCCCGCCTCCCCGGGGCTGGCCCCCTACCGCTCACCCTGGCCCTGGCCGGGCTGCTGGCCCTCGTCCAGCAGCAGCTGCTGCTGAACCACCCGCCCCGGCTCGAGCGGCTGACGCCGGTGGCCGCCAGCTCCGGGCCGGCCGCCCTGCAGGCCCGCTTCAGCCGGCCCATGGACCCGGCCAGCCTCCAGGCCGCCAGCACCCTCAGCCCGCCCCTGGCCCACCGCTGGCTCGGTGACGGCGACACCCTGCTGCTGAACCTCTCCCCCGACCAGCGGATCAGCTCCCCCCTGCAGCTGCAGCTGGCCGGCCGCGACCGCCGCGGGCTGGCCCTGGCCCCCCAGCGCTGGCAGTGGGATCCCCGCCCCCGGCTGCTGGCGGTGGTGCCGGCGGGCAGCGGCGAGCAGCTGCAGGTGCGGGAGCACGACGGCCGCTGGCGGCCGATCTCGCCGGTCTGGCCGCGCATCACCATGGTCGAACCGCTCGGCGGTGGCGAGGCCGTGGCCGTGGTGTCGCGCTCCGAGAGCGGCCGCTTCCGGGTGTGGAGGGTGCCGCTGCGCCAGCAGCCCCTGCGCCCCCTGGGCCGCGGGCGCCCGGCGGCGCCGTCCCCCGTCCAGGCCGGTGCCCCCGAGCCCATCGGCGCCGGCGAGATGGTCTTCGCCCACATCAGCGGCAACCGCCGCGGTGAGCTGCTGGTGCAGGCCGGCGGTGAGCAGCCCGACCAGGTGAGCATCAGCCTCTGGCCGGCCCGGGGCGGCCCCCGGGTGCTGCCGCTGGAGGCCAGCGGCGCCGTGCGGCTGCTGCCCGAGGGGGGCGCCCTGGTGGTGCCCGAGATCGACGGCCTCAGCCTGCGCGACCTGCCCCCCCGGCCGCCCCGCCGCCAGACCCTGCCCGGCAGCCGCGACCTGAGCAGCTTCTGTCCCCGGGCGGGGCGCGCCCTGCTGGTGCGCCACTGGCCCGATTTCCGCCGTTCCCTGGAGCTGGTGGAACCCGGCGTGGCCCCCCGCCAGCTCTGGCTCGGCCCCCAGGCCCTGGCGGCCACGGCCTGCAGCCGCGGCGGTGAGCGGATCTGGGCCCTGCTGATCGAAGGGGTGGGCCGCCCCGTCCTCACCCTGGTGACCCTCGACCGGCGCGGCAGCGTGCTGGCCTCGCGGCGCCTGGCCGGCTGGGAGCTCGAACCCGGCACCGGCCTCAGCTACGACCCCACCAGCGACCGGGTGGCTCTTGTGCTGCGCCAGCTGGGGGACCGCCCGGGGGCACCGCCGGCGGCCCCCCGGGCCGTGCTGATCGAGGCCTCCAGCCTCACCCTCCAGCCCCTGCCGCAGGAGGCCCTCCAGGCCATCTGGCTGCCGGCAGGGTAGAAACGGAACCATGCAGGCCACCACCGCCCCCGATCTGCCGCCGCGCCAGGCCTCCCTGCTGGCGGAACTGCGCGACGCCGACGGCGAACTGAGCGGCCAGGACCTCCACGCCCGGCTGCGGGGCGGCCCCTCCGCCATGGGCCTGGCCACCGTCTACCGCCACCTGCGCCAGCTGCAGCAGCGGGGCCTGGTGCGCTGCCGCCACCTGCCCAGCGGCGAGGCCCTCTATGCCCCGACCGAGCGGGACGAGCACCACCTCACCTGCGTCGACTGCGGCGCCACGATGGTGCTGCCCCACTGCCCCGTGCACGGCCTGCACCTGCCGGGGGAGGAGCTGGGCGACTTCCTGCCGATGTACCACACCCTCGAGTTCTTCGGGCTGTGCGGCCGTTGCCGGGGCAACCGGTCCTGAGGCCTGCCGATCAGGCCCGGAGGCTGTCGCGGTGCAGCACCGCCATCACATCGAGGATCTGGCTGCAGCGCTCCGCCGGCACGCTGATCAGCTCCCCCAGCCGCTGCAGCATCGCCTGCTCCACCGGCTTGAGGCTGCGGTTGGCGTACACCAGCAGGGCCGCCATCGCATAGGCCGTCTCCTGCTGGGGAGGGGTCAGCACCGGCGCGGCCTCCACCAGAAGCTGTTCCCAGCCGCCGCTGCGCAGCCGCCCCAGCAGGCCGTCGAACATCGCCCCCATCACCGCTTCGCCGAGGTTCCCGTAGGGCGAGCGCACCTCCAGCTGCTGGCGGAGCAGGGCGGCCTCCTCACCGTCGAGGGCGCCATCGCAGGCCACCGCAGCAAGCCCGATGGCGGCGAACGCTTCGCTGGAGTTCATGGAGCAGGTTCGGAGATTGCCATTCCAGCAGCCGCGGCGGCACTGGTGGGGTGAGCGCGCCGGCAGAATCACCACAGCGGTTCCCCTTCCGGCCATGACCAGCACGAAACTGGACGCCCCGACGCCGGAGGCGGCCACCGAGGCCCGCCCCATCTCCGTGCCGGTGACGATCCTCACGGGCTTCCTCGGGGCCGGCAAAACCACCCTGCTCAACCACATCCTCAGCAACCAGGAAGGCGTCAAGACCGCCGTGCTGGTCAATGAGTTCGGCGAGATCGGCATCGACAACGAGCTGATCGTGGCCACCGGCGACGACATGGTGGAGCTCAGCAACGGCTGCATCTGCTGCTCGATCAACGGCGAGTTGCTGGAGGCCGTCTACCGGGTGCTGGAGCGCCCCGAACCCGTCGACTATCTGGTGGTCGAGACCACGGGCCTGGCCGATCCCCTGCCGGTGGCCATGACCTTCCTCGGCAGCGACCTGCGCGACCTCACCCGGCTCGATTCGATCATCACCCTGGTGGACGCGGAGAACTTCGGCGCCGAGACGCTGCAGGGCGAAGTGGGCCGATCCCAGATCGTCTACGGCGACATGATCCTGCTTAACAAGTGCGACCTGGTCAGCGAGGAGCGGCTGGAGCGGCTGGAGGCCGAGCTGCGTGCGATCAAGAGCGAGGCCCGCATCCTGCGCTCGGTGAAGGGCGAGGTGCCCCTGGCCCTGCTGCTGAGCGTGGGCCTGTTCGAGAGCGACAAGGTGGTGGCCCAACAGCAGGCCCCAGCCCCCGCCGACCACCACGGCCATGACCACGGCGCCCACCACGACCACGGCCACGACCATGGCGCCGAGGACCACAGCCACTGCGACCACGACCACGGCCACTGCGAGCACGAACCGGCGGCGGCGGGCCACTCCCACGATCACGGCCACTCGCACGACCACGACCACGGCGGCCATGCCGACCACCAGGCCATCGAGGGGTTCACCTCCCTGTCCTTCAGCAGCGATGGCCCCCTCTCGCTGCGCAAGTTCCAGAATTTCCTCGACAACCAGATGCCCGCCGGGGTCTTCCGGGCCAAGGGCATCCTCTGGTTCAACGAAAGCGAGCGCCGCCACGTGTTCCACCTGGCGGGCAAACGCTTCTCGATCGACGACAGCGACTGGCCGGGGGAGCGCAAGAACCAGTTGGTGCTGATCGGCAAGGACCTCGACCACCAGCGCCTGCGCCAGCAGCTCCAGGCCTGCGTGGCCAAGGACGCGGGCAAGGGCTTCGCCTGATCGGCAACCCGCCGTCCCGTTGTGCTGCATCCACTACGGAACCACCGGCTGGCGCCGCTAGGGTGACGGTCTACGTACCGCTCTCATGACCGAGTTCCTCCTGATGACGGGCGTGCTCGCCCTTCTCGGTCTGGTGCTGTGGATGGCGATGGATTCCGACGACGACAACGGCGGCGGCGGCCTGATGCAGCCCGCCCTCATCCCCGTGCGCCGCTCCAGCTCCTACTGAGCGAACACTGCTGGGGTGAGTGCCAGGAACGTAAGCATTGATACGCGACGTCGCGTCGTTTGTGCCGACCACCCCTGGGGAGCCTTCATAGGGTCCGGGCACACGCCCGTTCGTCCCGATGCCCATTCCCAGGCTCACCCGTCGTCGCCTCCTGCTTCCTGTCAGCGGATCCGCGGCCCTGGCCGCAGCCCTGCTTGCCGTCTTCGGCGGCGGATCCCTGCCGGCCATCGGCCAGTCGCAGGGCCAGGCTGCCGCCGTCGCCCAGGCCGGCACCACCATCGGTGTCTACTCCGGTCGCCACTACAACACCGACAAGGAGCTCTACCGCCAGTTCACCGCCCGCACCGGCATCAAGGTGAACGTGCTGGAGGCCAAGGACGACGCCCTGCTGGAGCGGCTCAAGAGTGAGGGCAAGAACAGCCCCGCCGATGTGCTCGTCCTGGTCGATGCCGCCCGCCTCGACGCCGCCACCGACCAGGGCCTGTTCCGCCCCATCCGCTCGGCGGCCCTGCAGCGGGACGTGCCCGCCAACCTGCGGGATTCCCAGGGCCGCTGGTACGGCCTCACCCGCCGGGTGCGGGCCGTGGTGGTCAACCCGAAGCTGGTGAATCCCGCCACGATCCGCACCTATGCCGATCTGGCCAAGCCGGCCCTCAAGGGCAAGCTCTGCCTGCGGGAGCGCAAGAGCCCCTACAACCAGTCCCTGGTGGCCAGCCAGATGATCCTGCGGGGTGACGCCGCCACCCGCACCTGGATCCGCGGCATGGTGGCCAACGTCAGCCAGCCCTTCTTCAGCTCCGACACCCCCCTGGCCCGGGCCGTCGCCCGGGGCGAGTGCGGCGTTGGTTTGGTGAACACCTACTACATCGCCCGCATGCTCTCCGGGGAAGCCGGTGCCCAGGACAAGCAGCTGGCCGAACGGCTGAAGGTGGTCTACCTCAATCCCTCCCACGTCAACATCAGCGGCGCCGGCGTCACCCGCCACGCCAGGAATCCCCAGGCGGCGACACGGTTGATCGAGTTCCTGGCCTCCCCCACCGGCGGCCGCGGCTACGCCGAAGCCAACAACGAATACCCGCTCAAGGGCTTCGGGGACAACCCGATCCTGAAGCGGTTCGGCAGCTTCCGGGCCGATGGCGTCTCGGTGGAACAGATCGGATCCAGGAGCCGGGCGGCCACCCAGATGATGGAATCGAACGGCTGGAAGTAGGTCACCGGATGGCGACAGCGGCAACGGCGGAGCGGGCGACGCCCACCCGGACGGCTCCGCCGATGAGGCGGGCCTCCCTGGCCGCGGCCGTGCTGCTGGTCTGCGCCCTGGCGGTGCTGCCGTTCCTGGCCCTGGCCGGCTTCGCCGTTCGCGATGCCGGTTCCGGCGGCCTCTGGCTGGGGCCCGAAGGTCTCGAGCAGCTGGGCAACACCCTGGTGCTGGTGGTGGCCGTCGGGCTGATCACGGCCCTGCTCGGCACCGCCAACGGCTGGCTCACCGCCTGCTGCCGCTTCCCGGGCCGCCGCTGGCTGCGGCTGGCCCAGGTGCTGCCCCTGGCGGCCCCGGCCTTCGTGCTGGCCGCCGTGCTGGTCGACCTCGGCAGCCGCTGGGGCTTCCGCGTGCACGGCATCGGCTGGGCCGTGCTGCTGCTCAGCCTCACCACCTACAGCTACGTCTTCCTGCTCTCCACCGAGAGCTTCTCGGGCAGCGGGCAGCGCCAGCTGGAGGCCTGCCGCAGCCTGGGGGTGGGCCCCTGGGGCAGCTTCCGGCGGGTCGCCCTGCCCCTGGCGCTGCCCTCCATCGGCGCCGGTGTCGCGCTCGGCGGCATGGAGGTGGTCAATGAGCTCGGCGCCGTGGAGCTGCTGGGGGTGCCCACCCTCTCGAGGGGGATCCTGCAGCGCTGGCAGGCCGAGGGCGACCTGCCGGGGGCCGTGGGGCTGGCCCTGATCGCCCTGGTGCTGGTCAGCCTGCTGGTGGGTGCCGAACGCTGGATGCGCCAGCGCAGCCGCCGCTGGAACCTGGGGCAGGGGGACGCCGGCACGCTGCAGTGGAGCCTGCGGGGCTGGCGGAGCCTGCTGGCCCAGCTGCTCACCGTGCTGCCGCCCCTGGTGAGCCTGGGGCTGCCCCTCACCTGGCTGGTGCTGAGCCGCGACCACCTGCAGAGCGATCCGCTCGAGGATCTGCTGGCCCTGACGGTGCGCAGCCTGGGGCTGGCCCTGGCCGCCGCCCTGCTCACCGTGGCGGCGGCCCTGGTGCTGGCCATCAGCCGCCGCTGGCTGGCCCACCGGCTGCTGGGCCGGCTCACCTTCTTCGCCGGCATGGGCTACGCCGTGCCGGGCACCGTGCTGGCCCTGGCCCTGATGCTGATCGGCGGACCACTGCAGCTCAGCCCCCTGCTGCTGCTGCTCTGGGGCTACGCCGACCGCTTCCTGGCCGTCTCGAAGCAGGGACTGGACGCCTCCTTCGAGCACATTCCCCCCAGCCTGGACGAATCGGCCACGAGCCTGGGCTGCGGCTGGCTGGCGGTGCTGCGCCGCATCCACCTGCCCCTGCTGCGCGGTCCGCTGCTGGTGGGGGCATTGCTCGTCTTCGTCGACGTGGTGAAGGAGCTGCCGCTCACCTTCTCCCTGCGCCCCTTCGACTTCGACACCCTTTCGGTGCGTGTCTATCAGTACGCCAGTGACGAACGGGTGGGGGCGGCCCTGATTCCGGCGCTGCTGATCCTGGCGCTGGGTCTGGCCGCCTCGATCGCCCTGATGCCGAGCCTGGAACGCCAGGGCCGGGGCGACTGAGGCAGCGCGACCTCAGTCGCGGCCGCAGCAGCACTTGCCGCCCTTCCATTTGGAGCATTTCTTCTGGCGGCAGCCTTTCTTCTTGGCCTGGGGCTGGGGACCGCGGACGCTGATCGGAGCGGAGACGTCGGGAAGGCTGCCGAGGGAGGGGGCCATGGGGGCGAAGGGAAGGAAGGAAAGGGCGAAAGAAGGGGCGTCAGGCCGCCAGGGGAGCGCCGTCGACCAGGGCCGGTGCCAGGCGCAGGCTGGTCTCGCCGCTGGGGACCTGCATCAGGTCGGCGGCCCGGATGCGGGAGATGAGCCGGGTGGTGGTGACGCGGGTGGTGCCGATCAGCTCCCCGA
>CALRKA020000004.1:0-213869 GCA_943367815.1 Tabrizicola sp. YIM 78059
AGGGCCACGTTCTCCAGGGCCGCCACGGTGTAGCTGCGCAGCACCCGGGCCAGGCCGCTGATGCGTTCGCTGCGGATCGGGTTGCGCTTGTGGGGCATGGCCGAGCTGCCCTTCTGGCCCTTGGCGAAGTTCTCCTCCACCTCCAGCACGTCGGAGCGCTGCAGGTTGCGGATCTCGGTGGAGAAACGCTCCAGGGAGGTGCCCACCAGGGCCAGGGTCTGGACGTATTCCGCGTGGCGGTCGCGGCCGATCACCTGGGTGCTGGCGGTGTCGGGCTCCAGGCCCAGCAGCCGGCAGGTGATCGCCTCCACCTGCGGATCGGTGTTGGCGTAGGTGCCCATGGCACCGCTGATCTGGCCCACGGCCACCACCGTGGCGAGCCGCTCCAGCCGTTCCCGGTTGCGCTCGGTTTCGGCCAGCCAGCCGGCCACCTTGAAGCCGAAGGTGATCGGCTCGCCGTGGATGGCGTGGGAACGGCCGATCATGACCGTGTCCTTGTGGGCCCTTGCCAGCTGGCGCAGGGCGTCGGCGAGGCCATCGAGCTCGGTCCGCAGCACCGCCACCGAGGCCTTGAGCTGCAGGGCCAGCCCGGTGTCCAGCACGTCGGAGCTGGTCATGCCGACGTGGATGTAGCGGCCCGCATCCCCCACGTGCTCGTTGACGTTGGTGAGGAAGGCGATCACGTCGTGGCGCACCTCCGCTTCAATCTCCAGGATGCGGGGCACCTCGAAGGCCGCCTTCTCGCGGATGGCGGCCATCGCTTCGGCCGGCACCCGACCCAGCTCGGCGTTGGCCTGGCAGGCGGCGATCTCCACCTCGAGCCAGCTGCGGAACTTGGCTTCCTCGCTCCAGAGGTCGCCCATCTCCGGGAGGGTGTAACGCTCGATCAAGGGCCGGGCGGTGGCGAAGGATCCCCCAACCTATCGAGCCGCCCCCACCAGCTCAGGCGGCGGCGGTGAGGCGGCGGTAAGGCAGCTCCAGGTGCACCATCGACCCCCAGGCCTGCTGGCGCACCCAGCAGCGGGTGCCGCGGCGGCGGATGAGCTGGAAGGGGGGCAGATCCTCCGGATGGTCCCGCAGTCGCACGAAGCTGCCGGGGTGGAGCAGCTCCACCACATTGGACTCGGGGGCAGCCTTGGATCCCGGGGCAGCAGTGGATCCAGGGCCAGCCATGGGAGGGAACCGGGAAAAGACTGGAGCCATCCTGCGACTGTTCCGCGCCGAACCGTCTGCCCATCGGTTTTTGTTCGGTTTGGATCGCTGTTCGGTGACAACATGCCGGTGGAGCGGCAGGACCCATGGCCGAAAAGCAGCATGGCCCGTAAGCAGCGGCTCGATCGCCGCCTGGTGGATCTGGGCCTGGTGGCCAGCCGCCAGCAGGCCCAGCAGCTGATCCGCGCCGGCCGGGTGCGCGGCGGCGGCGAGGTGCTCGACAAGCCCGGCACCGAGGTGGCTGAAAGCCTGCCGCTGGAGGTGGAGCAGCCTCCCCGGTTCGTCTCCCGGGGAGGCGAGAAGATGGCGGGGGCCCTGGCGGCCCTGCCGATCCAGGTGGGAGGCAGGGTGTGCCTCGACGGCGGCATCTCCACCGGCGGTTTCACCGATTGCCTGCTGCAGCACGGGGCCGTGCGGGTGTACGGGATCGATGTGGGCTACGGCCAGACGGCCTGGAGCCTGCGCACGGATGAACGGGTGGTGCTGCGGGAGCGCACCAACCTGCGCCACCTGACCCCGGAGCTGCTCTACGGCGAAGGCGATCCCTGGCCCGACCTTGCCGTGGCCGATGTGTCGTTCATTTCCCTCACCCGGGTGCTGCCGGCCCTGCGGGCCCTGCTGCTGGGTTCAGGCGAGGCGGTGCTGCTGGTCAAGCCCCAGTTCGAGGTGGGCCGCCAGCGGGTGGGCAAGGGGGGCGTGGTGCGGGATCCGGCGGCCCATGCCGACGCCATCGCCGGCGTGATCACGGCGGCAGGGGAACTGGACTGGCACCCGGCGGGACTGGTGGCGTCGCCCCTCACCGGGCCCGCGGGCAACCATGAATATCTGCTCTGGCTGGTGCCGCCCGGGGCCAGCGCCGAGCCCGCCTCCGATGGCACGGATTGGGCCGAAAGGATCGCGGCCCTGGTGAAGGAGACCCTGGCCGGGTCTTGAGGGGCCCACGGCCAGGGTCAGGCAGGCAGGACGGTGGGGCTCAGATGGCGCCGCTGTCGAGGTCGCCGGTGCGGATCCGGATCACCGAATCGACGGTGCTGATGAAGATCTTGCCGTCACCGATCTCGCCGGTGCGGGCCGCATCCTGCACCGCCTGGACCACGGTGGCCACCCGGTCATCGTCGACGACGATTTCCAGCTTGAGTTTCTGCAGGAACTCGACCGTGAATTCGGAACCGCGATAGCGCTCAACCTGCCCCTTCTGACGGCCGAATCCGCGCACCTCGCTCACGGTCATGCCGACGATGCCCGCATTGACAAGGGCGATCTTCACGTCCTCGAGTTTGAAGGGGCGGATGATGGCCTCGATTTTCTTCATGGCTGTGCTGCGGTCAGGAAGGCGACGGTTGGAGTCTCTCAGAGTCCCCGCCTGAGGGGGGACGGGTCCATTACCGCCGAGCCTTGCCGGGGTCGTCGTAACGGTTGCTACGCGAACTCCGGGGCGCTGACGGGCGGGTCGGGCCGCCGGCGGGGGCTCCGCCCCATCCGCCAGCTCCTGTACGGTCAAAATTCGTTTCCCTGCCCCCCCGACCATGGCTTCCGGTGTCGCCGACGAGCCCCAGACCGTGACGCCCCTCTACGGCGAACGGGCCATCGCCGAGGCCCAGCTGATCTGTTTTCCCAACCCCCGGGTGGGGCGGCCCTACGAGGTGGCCATCGAACTGCCGGAGTTCACCTGCACCTGCCCGTTCTCCGGCTACCCCGATTTCGCCGTCCTGAGGTTGCTGTACCAGCCCGGCCCCCGGGTGCTGGAACTCAAGGCCCTCAAGCTCTACGTCAACAGCTACCGCAACCGCTCCATCTCCCACGAGGAGGCGGCCAACCGGATCGTCGACGACCTCGTCACCGCCTGCGATCCCCTCTGGTTGCAGCTGGAGGCCGATTTCAACCCCCGCGGCAACGTCCACACCGTGGTGCGGGTCAGCCACGGCGAGCGCCGGCCCTGCTGAGTCAGGGCTGGGGTTCCAGCCGCTGCAGCAGCGCCGGCAGCTCGGCGGCGAAGGCGGTGAGGTTGCGGTTGCAGAGGCCCGCCACATGCAGCCGGCCGCCGGGCCCATCGGCGATAGCCCAGAGCTGGCGGGTGGCCACCAGGCTCAGGGCACCCCCCGCCAGGGCGATGGCGAAGCCGGTGTACACGAGGGGCACGCCGGGGTCCCGTTTGAACAGGATGCCGCTGGCGGGCAGCACGCTCGCCACCCGGATCGGCAGCCCCTTCACCTCCTGGGCTTCGCCGCCGGGCACCAGCTGGGCCAGGGCCACGCCATCGGGGCCGAACACCTGCACCGGCCCCTGTTCGCTGGTCAGGCTCAGCAGCACCGGATCGCTGCCATCGGGGCGGGTGGGCAGCACCAGCCCCCAGAGCTGGTCGCCGAGCTGGGGGAAGGTCTGCAGGGGCAGCTCCAGCACCGGGCTGCGGCCCAGCTGCAGGCTGATCGTCGCCAGGGACCAGTCGGCCTGATAAAGCGTCATGCCCCGGTAGCGCAGGGGGTGGTTGACGCTGATGGCGGCGGCGGTGGTGGGGGCGTCGTCGCCGGGGGAGATCAGCCGCAGGCTGGACGAGAACTGCTCCGGGCGGCCGGCGGGATCCCGCTGGATGTGGAAGTCGTCGAGGGCCAGGGTCACCTGGGTGCTGCCGCGGCTGTCGAGCAGCTCCAGCTCCCGGCCCGGGGCCAGGAAGCGCTCCAGCCGCTGGCCCCCCAGGGCGCCCCAGGCCGCCCCCACCATCAGCACCACCATGCCGGCATGCACCAGCAGGGGCCCCACCCGGCCGAGCACGCCCCGACGGGCGGCCAGGCGGTCGTCCTGGCGATGGATCTGCCAGCCCGAGCCGCGCAGATCGGCCTCCAGCCGCTCCAGGCCGGCGACGGGATGGGCGGTGACGAGGGTTTCGGCCACGCTCAGCTTGCTGAGCTGACGCGGGCTGCGGTAGTCGATCCAGCGCAGGGAGGCCTGCAGGGCGGGCCACTGGCGGCGCCAGCTGCACAGGATCAGGGACAGGCCCAGCCAGGCCAGCAGGGCCAGGAACCAGCCGCTGGAATAGACGTGATCGAGCTGCAGGCGCAGCACCCCGTCGCCATCCAGCACCCCCAGCCAGGGGTGGGGGTCATAGAGCTGGTGGTAGAAGGCCCCCTCCTCCTTCTGGGGAACGGCCGTGCCGATGCCGCTGGCCAGGGCGATCACCAGCAGCAGGCCGATCGCCAGGCGCAGGTCGGAGATCCAGGCGGCCAGGCGCTGCAGGGGGCGCCATGCTGAGGCTGCCGTGCCGCTCATGGCAGCACCGACAGCAGGGTGAGGCCGCCGCTGGCGAGCAGCACCACGCCGCTGATCGGTGGCACCCATTGGCCCAGGCGGCGCAGCTCAAGCAGTCCGGGCAGGGAGGCGGCCACCGTGCCGGCCAGCAGCAGGGGCATCACCTGGCCGGCACCGAAGCTGGTGAGCAGCACCATGCCCACCAGGGGCTGGCCGGTCTGGGCCATCCAGGCCAGCAGCACGGCCAGCACCGGGGTGGTGCAGGGGGTGGCGGCCAGGCCGAAGGCCAGGCCGGCCGCCAGCGGAGCCAGCGGAGCCGGCACCCGCCGACGCCAGCGCTCGGGGTCGGGCCCGGCCGGCAATGGCAGCCGCAGGACGCCCAGCAGGTTGAGGCCCATCACCACGGCCACGACGGCCACCAGCAGCGGCAGCTGGCCGGGGATGCGGCCGTAGAGGCGGCCCATCAGGCCGCTGGCCAGGCCGAGCAGCACCAGGGCCGCCACGATGCCGGCCGCGAAGCTGGCGCTGCGCTGCCAGGGGGGACGCCCCTGGTCCTCAGCGCCGAAGCCGGCCAGGTAGGCCAGGGTCACGGGCAGCAGTGAGAGGGAGCAGGGACCGAGGCTGGTGAGCAGGCCGCCGCAGAACACCACCGCCAGCGTCAGGGGGCCGGGGTGGGCCAGGGAACCCTGAAGCAGCAGTTCGCTGCTGCGGGCCCAGTCGGCGAAGGGCAGCCCGGTGCTGAGCATGGCCGATCGAGGTTGGCAGCAGGGCTCAGCCTATCGGGGCAGGTCGGGGGGCCCGCCTGCGGGGCCGGACCGACTCGAGTCCGGAGGACTCCAGGGAGCAGCGCAGCAGCAGGCCCGCCAGGAACAGGCTGCTGAGCAGGGAGTTGCCGCCGTAGCTGATCATCGGCAGGGGCAGGCCGGTGGTGGGCATCGAGCCGCTGGCCACGGCGATGTTGAGGATCGACTGGCCCACCAGGAGGGTGGTGCAGCCGATGGCCACCAGGCGGTGCTGGTTGCTGCGGCAGGCCATGGCCACCCGAAGGCCCACGAAGCCGAAGATCATCAGGAACAGCAGCAGCATCACCGAGCCGACGTAGCCGAACTCCTCGGCGAAGACCGCGAAGATGAAGTCGGTGGTCTGGATGGGCAGGTACTGGAGTTTCTGGGTGGAGAGCCCGAAGCCCGAGCCGAGCACACCCCCCGAACCGATGGCCAGGAGGCTCTGCACCAGCTGGTAGCCGTCCCCCTGGGCGACGCGCCAGGGGTTGAGGAAGGAGGTGACCCGGTCGAGCTGGTAGGGGTTGATCATGATGCTGATGCTGCCCAGCACGATCCCGCCGCCGGCGGCCCCCAGCAGCAGCGTCAGGGGCAGGCCGCCGGCCAGCGCCATCAGCCACAGCAGAAGGCCCAGCAGGGCGGCGGTGCTGAGGTTGGGCTGCTTGAGGATCAGCAGGATCACCATGCCGAAGATGCCGATCCAGAGGAGTTTCTGGTCGAGGGCGATGCGGCGCCAGTGGGAGAAGATCACGGCCCCCTGCAGGACGATGAAGGGTTTGATCAGCTCCGAAGGCTGCAGCTGCACCGGGCCGAGCACCAGCCAGCGGCTGGCCCCGTTGACGGTGGTGCCCACCACCAGGGTGGCGGCCACCATCAGCGCCCCCACCAGAAGGGCCGGTGCCGCCAGGTGCAGCCAGCGGCGCATGGAGGTGCGCATGGCCAGCCAGAGCAGACCCCAGCTGGCCACCAGCCAGATCGCCTGGCGTTTGACGTAGTAGGCCCCGTCCCCCATCTCCCGCTCCGCCACCCACCAGCTGGCGGAGGTGAGCACCAGCAGGCCCACCAGGCTCCAGAGGGCCACCAGGCCCAGCAGCAGGCGGGCTTCCGCGGGCCACTGCTGCCAGGGCAGCGGCAGGAAGCCGGCGCCGGGACGGCCGTGGAGCAGGCGGGGTGCAGGGGTGGACAAGGCCGCGGGAGGGTTCCGGGAATGGCCCATTCAGCCGTGACCGGGGTGGGTTTGTCGAGCCGTGGTGAACAATTCGCCGCCTGCGCCTCTGGCGCCGCCGTTCCCGCTCGAAGGCAACAAAAAAGCCCGGCCAGGGGCCGGGCGAGTGGGTGGGAGCGCCGTGGCGTCCTCAGTTGCCGCAGTTCTGCTGACGACGGCCGGTGGCCAGTTCCACCTTCAGGATCCTGCCGCCCTGCTTCATGATCCGCTGCTGCTCGGCGAACCAGCTGTGATAGGGCACCCACTTGGTGAAGTAGGTGTTCTGCAGCTCCCTCTGACTGCGCACCTTCTCGGGGCAGGGGATGCAGGCCGTGATCTTGAACAGGCGCATGGGTGATCCTCGGAAAACGTGCCGTGGGTAGGGCGTTGCTGGGGATCAGTTGCCCAGGCCGGAGCTGATGTAGTCGAAGTAGACGCCCATCTCACGACCGGCATCGGGGCCGACGAGGGAGGCGGTGGCTTCCTTCATGGCCTGGATCGACTGCACCGTGGCGCCGATGGGCACACCCAGGGAGTTGTAGGTCTCCTTGAGGCCATTCAGCACGCGCTCGTCGAGGATCGACGTGTCACCGGCCAGCATGGCGTAGGTGGCATAGCGCAGGTAGTAGTCGAGATCGCGGATGCAGGCCGCGTACCGACGGGTGGTGTACATGTTGCCGCCCGGACGGGTGATGTCCGAGTAGAGCAGGGCCTTGGCGACGGCTTCCTTGATGATGGCCGAGGCGTTGGCGCTGATGGTGGCGGCGGCACGCACCCGCAGCTCACCGCTGGCGAAGTACTGCTCGAGGCGCCCCATGGAGCCGCCGTCGAGATAGAGCCCCTGGACGTCGGCCTGGTTGATGACGTTGGTGATGGCGTCTTGCATGGATCCTGGGTTTGATGGCGATGGACGGGAGGGAGGTGAAACCTCAGGAGAGGGCGCCGACCACGTAGTCGAAGTAGAAGCCGGCCTCTTCGGCATCGGAGCCGGTGAGGAGGCCCGTGGCTGCGGTCTTCATCTCGCGCACGGCTTCCGCCATGGCTTCGAGGGGGGTGCCGAGGGCGCGATACATCTCGCGGGCCCCGATGACACCGATCTCTTCGATCGGGGTCACGTCCCCGGCGACCACGCCGTAGGTGACCAGGCGGAGGTAGTAGTCCATGTCGCGCAGACAGGAAGCCGTCATCTCTTCCCCGTAGGCGTTGCCGCCGGGGGAGACGAGATCGGGGCGCTTCTGGAAAAGCTGGCCTCCGGCCTGCTTCACGATGCGCTCCCGGCTTTCAGCCAGGACCTGGGCGACGCGCAGACGACGCTGACCCCCTGCCACGAACGACTTGATCTGGTCAAGTTCGCCAGGGCTGAGGTAGCGGGCTTCGGCGTCCGCGTTGATGATCGAGTTGGAGACGATGCTCATGCAGTTCTGCCTCGAAACAAGCGGTCACCGTGAAGGAGACCGGTATCCGGTGGGTAAGGGTGATCGGCTTGGCCGACCGTCGCATCATTCTGTGGCAAGGCCCGTCGCTCCCATGGCGGCCGGTAACAGTTCTTCACGGCGGATCGGCCCGCGAAATCCCTTGGCTTGCAACGGCTTTGGCCGGAGTTGTTATCACCGTCAAAGCGCAGCAATTGTTCATCTTTTGAGCCTGCCTTGCACGGCGGGGCAAGTGCATGGACAGCCCAATCTCTCCGTCTCGTTGTAGAGACGGACCAAAAGAAACCCCCCGGGACTGACCCGGGGGACCATCGGATGCGCCGGAGGACCGCCTTCAGGGGCGACCTGGGATGGCTCGGGGGTGAATCAGATCGCGCCCTTCAGGGAGGGGTTGAGCCCCGCGTTGCCGCCGTAGAGGGCGGCGGTGCGGTTCACGGTCGTCAGGGGCACGCCATCCTCGGTGCCGAGGCCACGCAGGTAGGGCACCGTGTCCTGGCCGAAGGCCGTGGCGTACTCCCGGGCGTTGATCAGTTCGGCGACGGCGGCCTGCTGCCCGGCCGTGGCGCGGGTGGCGAGGAACCGACTGACTTCGCGCGGCATGGCGGCGCGACCGAGCAGGGCCAGGTAGGCGGCCGAGGCCGCCCGCAGGGGGGCCATCCGCTGGAGCCGCTGCTGGAAGAGATCGCTGCCGGCGATCTGGCCCACGAACTCAGCCACCGAGAGCTGGCCGTCACGCAGCTGGGATTCGGGATCGAACTGACGCTCGGCCGCGAAGGGCACGCGGTTGAGGAGCTGGCGGTAGACCGCCTGCACCACCTCCTGCACCTGGGTCTCGCTGGGATCGCGCAGCAGCTGCACGGGCCTGGAGAGGCTCTGACGGCGACGGAAGCCCTGGGGGGCGCCCGGTTTCAGGGCCTTGGCCATGGCGCCATCGGGGGCTGTGGCGACACCGCTCAGAAGGTTGGTGCCCACCAGGGCCTTCCAGCCGCTGGCAACGCCGATGCTGGCGGTGGCCGCGTAGCCATTGCCACTGCCGGCGGTGGAGACACCGCTGCGCCAGACGGGGGCGGCGCCACCGCCGGGCTGCCAGGGGGACTGACTCCAGCTGCGGGTGGGTGCGGGGGGCTCCCGGAGGGTTCCGGGACCGCTGGGTACGCCCATGGAGGCCGACGCACTCTGGCCGCCGGCCACCTCCGCCTTCCACTGGCCGCGCACCTTGGGCCTGGCCGTCAGGTTGCGGGGGACCAGATCGCCGACGGTGCGGATCTCCTGGGCCACCGGCACGGTGGGCCGCTGCAGGGGCGTGATGTCGGCAACCGTCTCGAGGGTGCGCACCAGGCCCGGCACGCGGCGGGCGTTGCGATCGGCCGGGGTGATGAAGCGCTCGTAGGGGACGGTGTCCTCGCCGAAGCAGTCGTTGTACTCGCGGCCTTCGATCATGGCGTCGACGACGCCGTAGAACCCCTTGCGGGCGGCGGTGTCGAAGTAGGCGTTGATCTCCCAGCGACCGAAGGTGGGCCGGCCGAGGATGCGGCGGTGCATCACCTCGATGGCCTTGGTGATGTACAGGCCGCTCCAGTAGCGACGACGGAAGGCGTTGGAGCGGGCGACCTGGCGCACGAACTCGCGCAGGCTGATGTCGCCGTTCTCGAGCTTGATCTCCTCGACCTTGTTGCGCTCTCCGGCGTAGCCGGCGGTGCCCAGCACCTGCACGTAGACCGCATTGATGACGGCCTGGGTGCTGGATTCGGTGCCGCGGATGCTGGGCTGGCCGCCCCGGCGGGGGGTGGAGCTGCCGCCGGTGGCGATCTGGCGCAGGCGCACCACCTTCGGCCCCACCCGGCGCGGGGTGGCCTTGCGGAACTGGACGCTGTCCATGGGCCCGGGCTGGGCCATGCCGTTGCCGATCAGGATCCGGCGGGTGTCGTAGCTGAAGGGAGCCGGGCGGGTGGCCACCGACGCCGTGCTGGACGGGAAGATCGCCCCGTAGGTGAGGGCCAGGGGATCGTTGCCGCCGCCGTAGGGGTGCTGATCGGCCAGGGGCTGGCGGTAGGAGGCATAGAGGGTGATGTACTGGGGCGCCCCCTCGAAAGGCGCACTGAAGCGGAAGAGGTTGCGGTTGGATCCCCAGCCGGCGCTCTCCTGGGCCTCCTCGCCGATGTCGCGGAGGTAGGGGACCGTTTCCTCACCGAAGACACGGGCGTACTCCATGCCGTTGACCAGGGCATCGACGAGGCCGTTGAGCCCCTTGGCGCTGACGATGGCGAAGTACTGGCGGAACTCCTCGATCGAGCTGACGCCACGGCCCAGGAAGTGGCGGAAGGCGAGCTCCACCACCCGGCTGTTGGAGAAGCGGCCGTAGAACTGGCGGCGGTAGACCTTGCTGCGGCCGAGGGCGCGGATGAACTCCCGCATCGAGAGCTGGCCCTGGCGCACCTGGGTGGCCTCCACCGGGCAGACCACCTGGGAGTAGCCCTTGACGATGTCCCGCTCGAACACCTGGCGGTAGGCGGCACGGATGATCTCGGCCTTCTCGGCTCCGGAGAGGCCCGGCCTCATCACGAAGCGCTGGGAGCCTTCGGCGGCCAGCGCATAGATCGCCGGCAGCTGCAGGCCCTGGTTGACGGGGCTGCCGAGGCGGGCGCGGGTGGAGGGGGTGGGGATCTCGAGCTCCTTGAGGAGCACGTTGAAGCAGTCGATCACCAGCTGGCGGGAGTCGGGCTCGCCCCGGAACAGGCCGGCGGCGGCGGCGCGCATCTCCTGCAGGGCCACGTTGGTGGCGGTCAGGGAGCAGGCCTTCTCGAGCACGTCGCGGAGGCCGCGGGTGTTCACCGCCAGGATGCTGGGATCGCCGGCGATCACGGCGTAGCCCACGTAGCGGAGGAACCAGGCCAGGTCCCGCAGCGACTTGCGCATGCGGGCATTGCCGTAGATCGCCACCGAGATGGGATTGAAGCCGCTGGGCAGCACGACCCGGACGTCGGCGTCGGCCTGGACACCCTCAAGGATCCGGCCGAGCAGACCACTGCCCCCCGATCCCTGGGCGAAGGTGCGCACCGAGCGTTGGAACGCGGCCTGGTCAGCGGCGAGGGCGACCCCATCGCTGGCGCCCGCACTGGGCGTGCTGAGGGGGGCGTCGAGATAGGAGAGGGGCGTGCCGCCGGTGAAGATCCGGTTGGCGGCCTTGGCCACGATCGCGTCGGCGTTGGCGGAGATCCGTCGGGCGGCTTCGACGCGGATCTGGCCGCTGCGGAAGAAGGTGGTCAGGGCGTCCAGTTCGCCGCCGTCGGGGAAACGGTCCTGCTGCTCCGCCTTCCGGACGCTGGAGAGCGGCAGGGTGTCGTAGCGCTGGGGGGCGACCCTGGTGCTGCCGCTGCTGGCGGTCACGGTCATGAACGAGAGCGAGCCGGGCTGGGTCACGTTACGGCTGGCCCCCTGGCCCCCCGGGGCGGCATGAACAAATGTTTGCAGCCTTCCCTGGGGCTCAGCCTGAACGGCGGCCGGCGCCGTGGAATGCTGCCCGAACCTGCACCGTGGCACTGATGGATCACCCCCTGGAGGCCCCGCTGGATGCCGCCACGCCGGTGGTGAGCGCCTTCTACGACCGTTTCCCCTACCCGGGGGACCCCCTCCAGGACGGCCCGCCACCGGGATACAACTGGCGCTGGTGCGTGGACAGCGTGGTGGCGGCCGTGGACGGGGCCCTGCCGCTGCCACCGCGGCCCTGGCGGATCCTCGACGCCGGCTGCGGCACGGGGGTGAGCACCGACTACCTCTGCCATCTCAATCCTGGTGCCGCGGTGCTGGCGGTCGACATCAGCGCCGGCGCCCTGGCGGTGGCCCGGGAGCGCACCGCCCGCTCCGACTCCGCCGCCCGGGTGGCGGAGCTGCGCATCGAGCAGCGCAGCCTGCTCGACCTGGCGGGGGAGGGCCCCTTCGACTACATCAACTCGGTGGGGGTGCTGCATCACCTCGACCGGCCCGAGGAGGGCCTGCGGGCGCTGGTGCCCCTGCTGCGGCCGGGGGGACTGCTGCACCTCTTTCTCTATGCCGACGGCGGCCGCTGGGAGATCCACCGCACCCAGCGGGCCCTGGCCCTGATGGGGGTGGGCACCGGACCGGCGGGCCTGCGGCTGGGCCGGGAGCTGTTCGCCACCCTGCCGGAGACCAACCGCCTGCGGCGGCACCACGAGCAGCGCTGGGCCCTCGACACTGCCGCCGATGCCAACTTCGCCGACATGTACCTCCACCCCCAGGAGACCAGCTACGACCTGGAGCGCCTGTTCCGCTTCGTCGACCAGCCCGGGATCCACTTCGCCGGCTTCTCCAATCCCGAGGTCTGGGATCCGGCCCGGCTGCTGCAGGGGGAACTGCTGGAGCGGGCCCGGTCGCTGTCGCCGGCGCAGCAGTGGGCCCTCGTGGAGAGCCTCGATCCGGACATCAGCCACTTCGAGTTCTTCCTGCGGCGCCAGGACGGCGACGGGGCGCCGGAGACCTGGAGCAGCTCCGCGCCGCAGGACTGGAGCGACGAGGCCCTGCTGGCGGCCGGCGGCGAGCGCAACCGCTGCCTCTGGGGCTGGCCCTCCACGGCGCTGCTGGGTCCCGACCTGCGTCCCCTGACCATCTCGGAGGAGGAACTGGCCCTGATGGAGGCCCTGGAGGCGGCCCCGGCCGGCACGTCGATCGGGGCGCTTCCCCTGGCCCAGGGCCCGGCCGAGCGGGCGGCGGCGGCGCGGCGGCTGCTGGAGGAGCGGGTGCTTCTGTTGCTTAGAGCCTGAACGGGCCGAGTGATAAAGTCCGCACGCCAAGACGGAGCCTCGTCGGTTGCAGGCTGCCCTGACCCCTTCTCCGGATGCCGTCCCCCCCGTGGAGACGTCGACCGAAAAGGTCGCAGTCCATCCGACCATCGAGCCTCCCCCCCAGCCTGACCTCGCCGCCGCTCCGTCGACGGTGAACAACGGCATGGACGGTTACCTGCGGCTGCAGCGCCGGATGCTTCTTTCCACGGTCTGTGCCACCGCCCTGGCGGTGCCCCTCACGGCCCTGTGGTTCGACCTTCCCACCGCTTTCAGTCTGCTGGTGGGAGCCCTGGCGGGGCTCCTGTACCTCCGCCTCCTGGCCCGCAGCGTGACCCGCTTCGGCGTCGAAACCAAGGGGGTGGGCAAGGCCCAGTTGCTGGTGCCGGTGGTGTTGGTGGTCGCGGCCGCCAGGCTCCCCGTCCTCGAGATCCTGCCCGCCGTGCTGGGATTTCTCCTCTACAAGCCCGCTCTGATCGTTCAGGCCGTCCTCGACACCTGAATCCATCCCTCTTCAGCCGCTCCGGCGGCCCTCTTCAGCCGCCTCGGCGGCACCGACGTTCCGCCAGGCCCTACCCCCGATGGCTCCGTTGCCCCTCGCCCTTCCCTTTGCCGCCCTCGAGGTCGGCCAGCACCTCTACTGGCAGCTCGGCAATTACAAGATCCACGGCCAGGTTTTCCTGAGTTCCTGGGTCGTGATCGGCGCCCTGCTCGCCGTGGTGGTGGTCGGCACGCGCCGCCTGGAGCGCGATCCCAGGGGCGTGCAGAACCTGCTGGAGTTCCTCTGGGATTACCTGCGTGACATCGCCCGCGAATACATCGGTGAGAAGGCCTACCGCGACTGGCTTCCCTTCATCGGCACCCTGTTCCTTTTCATCTTCGTGAGCAACTGGGGCGGGGCCCTGATCCCCTGGAAGCTGGTCCACCTGCCCAGTGGTGAACTGGGCGCTCCCACCGCCGACATCAACACCACCATCGCCCTGGCGCTGCTGGTATCGCTGGCGTACTTCTATGCGGGCCTGAGCCGCAAGGGTTTCCGGTACTTCGAGTACTACGTGGAACCCACGCCGATCATGCTCCCCTTCAAGATCGTCGAAGACTTCACCAAGCCGCTCTCGCTGTCCTTCCGTCTGTTCGGCAACATCCTTGCCGACGAACTGGTGGTGGCGGTGCTGGCCTTCCTGGTGCCCCTGGTGGTGCCCCTGCCGGTGATGTTCCTCGGCCTGTTCACCAGTGCCATCCAGGCCCTGATCTTCGCCACGCTGGCGGCCTACTACATCGGTGAGGCCGTCCACGAGGAGCACCACTAGGTCTGCTCCTCGCCGGTCCGGCACCCCGGTCTGGCAAACTCTCTGCGCGCAGGTCCGGCTCGATCCGGGCCCGCCTTCCCAGGTGTCCCCGGCGCAGGGTTCTCGACAAGGTTCCTTCCGCGCTTCCCCGGCGCCCCACATTTCTAACCCCACCATGGATTCCCTTACTTCCGCTGCGTCCGTCGTGGCTGCTGGTCTTGCCGTCGGTCTCGGCTCCATCGGTCCTGGCATCGGCCAGGGCACCGCTTCCGGCGGCGCCGTCGAAGGCATCGCCCGTCAGCCCGAAGCTGAAGGCAAGATCCGCGGCACCCTGCTGCTCTCCCTGGCCTTCATGGAATCGCTGACCATCTACGGCCTGGTGGTCGCCCTGGTGCTGCTGTTCGCCAACCCCTTCTCCTGATCGGAGGCCATCGCGGGGATGACAGGGCCGCCCTTCTGTTGCGGCCCTTCTCCACCCCCGGCTCCATCCACGCCTCCACCACCGCCCGCCTTATTGCCCCATGACCAGCTGGCTTCTGCTTGCCGAGGCAGGTGCGACCGCAGGGTCGCCCGAGGGAGGTCTGTTCGACCTCGACGCCACCCTGCCGCTCATGGCGCTGCAGGTGGTGATCCTCACCTTCATTCTCAACAGCCTGTTCTTCCGACCGGTCGGCAAGGCCGTCGAGGACCGTGAGGGCTACATCGCCACCAGCCGGACCCAGGCCAAGGAGAAGATCGCCCAGGCCGAGCGCCTTGAGGCCGATCTCAAGGACCAGCTGAAGGGGGCCCGGCTCGAGGCCCAGAAAGTGATTCTGGAGGCGGAGCAGGATTCTGACCGTCTCTACCGTGAGGCCCTGGCGGTGGCCCAGGCGGACGCCATCGCGAGCCGCGAAAGTGCCCGCAGCAAGATCGATGCTCAGCGCGCCGAAGCCCTGAGCGTTCTCGAGGCCGATGCCGACAGGCTCGCCGACCTCATCGTCGACCGTCTCCTGACCGCCTCATGATGACCTCCACCCTCCCGTCGCTCCTCGCGAGCCACGGCAGCTTCGGCCTCAACCTCGACATCTTCGAGACCAACATCATCAACCTGGCGATCGTCATCGCCGGTCTGACGTGGTTCCTGAGGGGCTTCCTCGGGGGCATCCTGGAGCGCCGCCGCGAGCGGATCCTGGGGGAACTCAAGGACGCCGAGGAGCGCCTGAATGCGGCCACCGCTTCCCTCGCCGAGGCCCAGAAGAGCCTGGGTGAGGCCCGCACCCGCGCCGAGAAGATCCGCGCCGACGGCAAGGTCCGTGCCGAGGCCATCCGTTTCGAGAGCGAGAAGCGCACCGTCGAGGAGATGGCGCGCCTGAAGCAGGACTCCCAGTCCGACCTGGATTCGGAAGTCTCCCGCGTCAGCCGGCTGCTGCAGCGCGAGGCCGCTGAGATGGCCATCGCCAAGGCCCTGGTCAGCCTCCCCGGCCGCCTCGACGCCAGCGCCCAGGCCCAGCTGATCGATCAGTCCATTCAATCGATGGGGAACGCCTGATGCCTCTGCTCAACACCATCACCACCCCCTACGCCGACGCCTTCCTGCAGGTGTGCGACGCCAATGGCGACACCGAGGCGGTGATCGAACAGGCCCGGGCGATCCTGGCCCTCTGGCACGACTCCAGCGACCTGCGCGAGGCGATGGCCTCCCCGGTCCTCGAGGTCGAAGGCAAGAAGGCGGCCCTCGAGAAGCTCTTCGGCAAGGACATCTCCCCCTCCTTCCTGAATCTGCTCAAGCTGCTGGCCGACCGCCAGCGCATCGGCTTCCTCGATGCCGTCCTGGAGCGGCTCCTGGATCTCTACCGCGAGCAGAACCAGATCGCCCTGGCCACCGTGACCTCGGCGAGTCCCCTGAGCGAGGAGCAGCAGGCCCTGCTCGCCGAGAAGGCCAAGGCCGTGGCCGGCACCGACAAGGTGGAGATCAGCCTCGCGGTGGATCCTGCCCTGATCGGCGGGTTCGTCCTCAGTGTCGGTTCCCGGGTGATCGACGCCAGCCTCGCCGGTCAGGTGCGGCGCCTCGGCCTGTCGCTCGCCAACGTGAGCTGACGCTTCCTTCCCTCCCCCCCACTCCTCCCCACTTCATCGCCTCCCCTCCGGGGACTCCCACCCATGGTTTCCATCCGCCCCGACGAGATCAGCGCCATCCTCAAGAAGCAGATCGCCGACTACGACAAGTCGGTCTCTGTCAGCAACGTCGGCACCGTCCTGCAGATCGGTGATGGCATCGCCCGGGTCTACGGACTCGAGCAGGTGATGGCCGGCGAGCTGGTGCTGTTCGAAGACGGCACCGAGGGCCTGGCGCTGAACCTGGAGGACGACAACGTCGGTGTCGTGCTGATGGGCGAGGGCCTAGGCATCCAGGAGGGCAGCACCGTCAAGGCCACCGGCCGCATCGCCGCGGTGCCGGTGGGCGACGCCATGCTGGGCCGGGTGGTGAACGCCCTGGGTCAGCCGATCGACGGCAAGGGTGAGATCGCCACCACCGAGACCCGCCTGATCGAGTCGATGGCGCCTGGCATCATCCAGCGCAAGTCGGTGCATGAGCCCATGCAGACCGGCATCACGGCCATCGACGCCATGATTCCCATCGGCCGGGGCCAGCGCGAGCTGATCATCGGCGACCGCCAGACCGGCAAGACCGCCATCTGCATCGACACCATCCTCAACCAGAAGGGTGAGGACGTCGTCTGCGTCTACGTGGCCATCGGCCAGAAGAACGCCTCGGTGGCCAACGTGGTGGAAGTGCTCCGCGAGCGCGGCGCCCTGGATTACACCGTGGTGGTGGCGGCCAGCGCCTCGGAAGCGGCGGCCCTCCAGTACCTGGCCCCCTACACCGGCGCGGCCATCGCCGAGTCCTTCATGTACAAGGGCAAGGCCACCCTGGTGGTGTACGACGACCTCACCAAGCAGGCCCAGGCTTATCGCCAGATGTCCCTGCTGCTGCGCCGCCCCCCCGGCCGTGAGGCCTACCCCGGCGACGTCTTCTACTGCCACAGCCGCCTGCTGGAGCGGGCCGCCAAGCTCTCCGACGCCATGGGCAAGGGCAGCATGACCGCCCTGCCGATCATCGAGACCCAGGCCGGTGACGTCTCGGCCTACATCCCCACCAACGTGATCTCGATCACCGACGGCCAGGTGTTCCTCAGTTCCGACCTGTTCAACTCCGGCCTGCGGCCCGCCATCAACGTGGGCATCTCCGTGAGCCGGGTGGGTGGCGCCGCCCAGACCAAGGCCATCAAGAAGATCGCCGGCACCCTGAAGCTGGAGCTGGCCCAGTTCGACGAACTGGCCGCCTTCTCCCAGTTCGCCTCCGACCTCGATGCCGCCACCCAGGCCCAGCTGGCCCGGGGCAAGCGCCTGCGCGAACTGCTCAAGCAGCCCCAGTTCAGCCCCCTGATCCTGGCGGAGCAGGTGGCTGTGGTTTATGCGGGCGTCAAGGGCCTGATCGACGATGTGCCCGTGGAGCTGGTGCCCCAGTTCGCCCGCGAACTGCGTGAGTACCTCAAGAGCAGCAAGCCCGAGTACATCAGCAAGGTTCAGACCGACAAGGTGCTGAGCGACGAATCCGAAGCCATGCTCAAGGAGGCCATCCGCGAGGTCACCTCCTCGATGCTGGCCGCCGCCTGAGGAGTCTCCACCCATGGCCAATCTCAAGGCAATCCGTGACCGGATCAGTTCGGTCAAGAACACACGCAAGATCACCGAGGCCATGCGCCTGGTGGCCGCCGCCAAGGTGCGTCGTGCCCAGGAGCAGGTGCTGCGCACCCGCCCCTTCGCCGATCGCCTGGCCCGGGTGCTCCAGAACCTCGAATCCCGCATGGGCTTCGAGGGGGCCGATTCGCCGCTGCTGGCCGAGCGCCGTCCGGTGAGCACCATCACCCTGCTGGTCGTCACCGGCGACCGGGGCCTCTGCGGCGGCTACAACGCCAACGTGATCCGCCGGGCCGAGCAGCGCTTCGCCGAGCTCAAGGGCCAGGGCTTCACCGTGGACATGGTGCTGATGGGCCGCAAGGCCATCACCTATTTCACCAACCGCTCCTACCCGATCCGGGCCACCTTCACCGGTCTGGAGCAGGTGCCCACCTCCCAGGAGGCGAACGAAATCTCCAACGAAGTGCTCGCCGAGTTCCTTTCGGCCAGCACCGACCGGGTGGAGATCGTCTTCACCCGCTTCATCAACCTGGTGAGCTCCCAGCCCGTCGTCCAGACCCTGCTGCCCCTCGATCCCCAGGGCATCGCCAGCTCCGACGATGAGATCTTCCGTCTCATCACCCGCGACGGCCGCCTCGGGGTGGAGATCGGCAAGGTGGAGAACACCGAGCCGGCCCTGCAGCCGGACTTCGTGTTCGAGCAGAGCCCGGAGCAGCTGCTCAATGCCCTGCTTCCCCTTTACCTGGCCAACCAGCTGCTGCGCTCCCTCCAGGAAGCGGCCGCCAGCGAACTGGCCAGCCGGATGACGGCCATGAACAACGCCAGCGACAACGCCAAGGCGCTCGCCAAGACCCTCACCCTCGACTACAACAAGGCCCGCCAGGCGGCGATCACCCAGGAGATCCTGGAAGTGGTGGGTGGCGCGGCAGCGATGGGCTGATCGTCAGCTCCAGGTGGCCGGTGGCGGGATCCCGCTCCCGGCCCAGCTGCCAGCCTTCCGGGCCGAGCAGCAGGATTTCCATCGTCGTCCGCACCCGGCTTCCGTGGCAGAGGTGGCCCCCCAGGGTGTGCCCTTCGGCGTCCGCCACCACCAGGTGCAGGTGGGCCCCATCCCTGCTGACGCTGCCCGCCAGCGTGATCACTTCCTGCGGACCGGCCAGCACGACCCCCTGGGCCTGATCGGCGAAGCGCAGGACGGGACTCTCGAGGCTGCCGATCCCAGAGACGACGAAGCCGTAGAACTGCGGATCCGCCAGGGCCATCCGTTCCAGTTCGCCGCGCAGATCAACGTCCGGTGGCAGACGGAGGGGTACGAACGACATGGCGTGGCGGTGCCCTTCTTCAGGCGTTGGAACAGGCGCAGTGGTAACCCTTCTCGCGGAAGACCCGCAGACAGGCGTCCACCACGAGGGGGTCGTAGAGCACACCGCGGTTTCCCTCGATCTCCCTGAGGGCGGCCTCGGTGCCCAAGCCGGGCCGGTACGGGCGGTGGGGGCACATCGATTCCACCACGTCGGCGACGGCCACGATCAGGGATTCCGGCAGCAATTGCTCGCCCGTCAGGCCGTTGGGGTAGCCACTGCCGTCTATGCGCTCGTGGTGTTCATGGACGATGCGGGCGATCGGCCAGGGGAAGGCCACGTCCTTGAGGATCTGGAAACCGGCCTCGGCATGTTCCTTGATCAGGTTGTACTCAAGGCAGGTCAGCTTGGTGGGCTTGCAGAGAATTTCCGCCGGCACCATGATCTTGCCGATGTCGTGGACGGACGCCGCCAGCCGCAGGCCCTCCAGCTCCTCGGGTGAGAGTCCCAGCTCCGCCCCGATGGCGACCGCCAGGTTGGCCACCCGCTTCTGATGGCCGGCGGTGTAGGGGTCCCGCATCTCCGCCATCCCCCCCAGCACCGTGACCAGCTGCCCGTAGAGCCGTTCCTGTTCCCTGAGGGTGTCGGTCCAGCCCGCCTCCGCCAGCTCCCTGGCGACGAGGCTGCCCAGTCGGGTGGCGATGGTGTCGAGCAGCAAGCGCTCCTCCGCCAGGAAGGGGCCTTCGCTGGCGTCATCGAAACGGTCGGTGTAGCCCACATCCACGGAGCCGTAGACCCTGTCGTTGACCCTGATCTGCGAGGACTGGACCGACTGGCAACGCTCCAGATCGCCCGTCTGGTAGCGGCGCTCGCCCCTTCGGATTCGGGCGATGGCGCTGGCGGGATGCCGCCAGGCCGCGGGAATCGTCGTGACGATCTCCCCCAGCATGTCGTCGATCGTGCCCTGGCTGGTGCTGATGATGCGCTCGATCTGGTGGAGGCAGTGGAGCTCCTTCACCCGCTCCATGAGGGCCAGCTCCAACGGCAGCGCCAATCCCTCGCGGGAGCGGGGGGCCACCCTCTTTCCCCTCCCGCCATGGGGTCCGTATCGCTTCCCTATTCGAGCGTCCATCTCGCCCTTCACCCCCAGAGGAGCAGAGAAGCACGAAGCACCTGCAACGGCGGTCGGTGCTTATCTGTTGTCTTCACGCTACACCGATGTCAGCGACCGAGCACCTTTCTCGTCGCGGTGCTGCTGACCGCAGGACGCTGCTGCCGCGGGATCCCGTGGGGCAAAGCGGCGATCGGGAGTCAATGGCTTCCGTCTCCTGATAGAACCCGATCCCAGGGGACATCCATCTTTGCGCTGTCCTCCAGCTGGCTGAGGATGCAGGCGACAGTCCTGGGCATCACCGCCAGACGCTCTCCGATGAATTGGTCGGTGGGATGTTGGTCCTTGATTCGCGCGAAAGCCTCGGACTTCGCCATGGGGGACTAGTTCTGGTCGCACACCGCGATAATGACATTACCCTTCTTTCGTCCGGTGTCGACATAACGGTGGGCTTCCACGATCTGCTCGAACGGATAGATCCGATCGATCACCGGTTGGAATGCTCCCGTCTCCGCCAGGGCGGCAAGCGTGAGCAGATCGTCGCGTTTCACGGTCGCGGGGCCGGCGATCACGCTGCGGCCGGATGACAGCGACACCCACAGCCCCTTCAACATGTCGGGCAGTCCGGCCAGCACCAGCAGCAGACGGCCCCCCGTCCGGAGCGAGCGCCGGCAGCGAGAAAAGGGCGCCGTGCCGACCGTGTCGACAATCACGGCATAGGTTTCGCCGTTGCGGCTGAAGTCCTCCCGGGTGTAGTCGATGACCTGGGCCGCCCCCAGGGAGCGCACCAGTTCGAGGTTCGCGCTGCTGCACACCCCTGTGACCTCGGCCCCGGCGTGGCGGGCCAGCTGGACAACGGCCGTGCCCACCGCCCCGGAGGCCCCATTCACCAGCACCCTCTCCCCGGGTCGCAGCTTGGCCCGGCGCAGGAAGTCCAGGGCCGTCGTGCCGCCGAAGCACAGCGCGGCGGCCGTGGTGTCCGGGAGGCCGGGCGGTGTGGCCACCACCATGCCGTCCTGGGGCAGGCAGAGGTATTCGGCATGGCAGCCCATGCCCATGTCGCTGAAGGCGAAGACCCGCTGCCCCACCTGGAATCGGGTGACGTCCCTGCCGATCGCCGCCACAACCCCGGCCAGCTCTGATCCGAGGATCGGCTGCCTGGGCTTTCGCAGGCCGAACACCAGCCGCATGATCAGGCCGAAGCCTGTCGGCACCGTCTGGCTTCGAATCCGCCAGTCGGCCGCCGTGACCGTGGTGGCATGGATCCGGATCAGGATCTCACCGGCCTTCGGGGTGGGTGTGGCGATCTCGCGGATCTGCAGCACCTCTGGCGGCCCGTAGCGTTCGGCGAGGACGGCCTTCATGACAGGGGGGATCCGAGAAAGGAGGAATAGGACCTGGAGAGGGCTTGCTTGCCGCCCGTTTCCACCACGGCGCCGTGGGCCACGATCACCCGGTCGAAGTCCCACTGCAGGAGAGCCTTCATGGCTTTGCGCAGCGAAGCTCTGTCCGAAGTGGCCAGGCGCTCGAGAATGGTGGGCTCCAGGCGAGCGTAACCACCGCCGATCCGCGTGAGGCAGCGGGTGAGCCAGGGGGCGTAGGCATCGAAGTGGAAGGCGCTGTCCGTGAGGATGAGGGTCTGGCTGAGGGTGTGGCAGAAGGCCACCTCATGCAGTGGCGATGGGCCGGTGGGCCCCAGGGTGTGGAGCCCGCTGAGGCTGCACAGCAGCAATCCCGGCCATGGGCATGGCTCTTGCGCGTTGAGCAGACGGTCCAGCTGCAGATGGGGACACTTCTGCCTCAGGAAGGGCGGACCCCAGGTGATGGCCTGCGGAAAGCGCTGCTGGAAGGCCTGGAGATAGAGATGGTGGAAGGCGTTGGGCGCCACGATATCGGTGACGACACCGATGGCGGCCAGTTCGATTTCGAGCTCAGGGGTTGGCTGAATCGGCGAAAGGATCACCAGCCGGTTGCTGTTCTCCAGGCGAATGACGGTCATCCGGGTGCCGATGCTCAGGCCGAAGTAGGTCTGCGGTTGTTCGGCAACCCAGAGATCATCAGCGAGGCGCCGCAGCATGGGTGTGGCGGAAGGCTGGGCCCAACCTAAGGGCCTGGCCCAACGGGTGGTTCGTGTCAGATGGCCCGGCGATGAATCCGCAGCATCGCGTTACCGCCGCGCTGGAATTCGTAGGGCACCGGTTCGATCGCCACCGTGAAACCCTCGGCGCGCAGGGCAGCCGCACTCTCCTCCAGGTGGGGCGACACTTCACCGCCCAGGGTGAGCAGCGGAAACACCCGCACCTCCCGCGCCACGCGCACCAGCTCCAGCAGCGAGGCTCGATGGAAGGAGGCATCCAGCTGCAGGCTGTAGAGGAACAGCAGATGGGAGCAGAGGGCCAGCTCGAAGCTGGCGTCGGCGAAGGGCAGGGAGGGCAGAGCCGCCTCCACATACCGCCCCTGCGCCACCCCGGCTGGATAGTCGTCCAGGAAGGTGCCCATGGCCTGCATGCGCCGCCGGCCGAGTTCCTCCAGGGAAGGGATGGCCTCCCAGACGAAGTCGCTGTGGTTCTGCCGGATCTGTTCGATGACCTGGTCGTAGGTGGCGGCGATGCGGGAGCCGATCTCCTCCCGGCTGAAGCGATAGATCGGATCGCAGGAGATCACCGCCGTGCCCCTGCGGCTGGCTTCGGCATTGAAGCCGGCCGGTCCATCCCCGCAGCCCAGGATCCGGCCCGCCATGTCTTCCGCCGTGAGGGCGAACATGGCCCCGTACTCCTCGAAGGAGCGGCCCCAGGGGACGACCTGATCCAGGGTGAACATGGTGGAGCTGGAGGGGGGACGTTGCGCCAGGGAATGATGGTCCCGTTCCCTGCCCGCCGCCTCCCCGTTCTCTCCCGGTTCTCTCCCCGTTCGTCCATGGCCGATGCCGCCGCCCCCGCCGCCCTGGCGATCGAGCCCCTGTTCCCGATGGCCCTGGGCCGGGTGCAGCTGGCGCCCGATCCCCTCGACACCGCCCTGCTGCTGCAGCGGGCCCTGGAGCTGCGGGAGCAGGCCCCCAGCGAGGAGGGCGTGGCCTGGACCGGCGATGTGCGCGGCGCCGGTGAGCTGCACCGCGACCCCCTGTTCGCCCCCCTGATCGGCCGGCTGGCGGTCCATGCCGGGGAGTATCTGGCGGCGCTGGGGTTCGATCGCCGGCGCCTGGCCCTGCATGTGCAGCGCAGCTGGCCGGTGATCAGTGAGGCCGGCGAGCAGGTGGGGCGCCACCATCACCCCAACGCCCACCTCAGCGCCATCTATTACCTCAATGGCGACGGCAGCGGCCGCAGCGGCTGCCTGCGCCTGTTCGCCCCCCGGCAGGTGAACGAGCTGGTGCCGGGGCTGGCGGTGGGCCAGGACGGCCCGATCGGGGCCGATGCCGCCCTCAACCGCCCCTGGCACGACGTGGCCCCCCGGGCGGGGCTGCTGCTGCTGTTCCCGTCGTCGGTCGACCATGCGGTGCTGCCCAACGGGGACCCGGACGACACCCGCTTCTCGCTCAGCATCGACTTCGTGCTCACGGCCCCGGCGAACGCGCCCGATCCGGGCGAGTACCTCGCCCCCCATCCCGGTCGCTGGCTGGCGATCGGGGAAGATGGGACCGAGCCGGGAGCCTGAGCCGCCCTGCCAACGCCGCCCCTCCCCGACCCCCATCCCCCGTGTCCGAGATCACCCCAGCGACGAGCCCAGCCACTGCGTCGGAGCTCCCCGTTTTCCAGATCAGCGCCAGCCTGGATGGCACCTCTTACAGGTTTCCCTGCCGCAGCGACCAGACGGTGCTGAGCGCCGCCGAGGCCGCCGGGGTGCCCCTGCCCAGCTCCTGCTGCTCGGGCGTCTGCACCACCTGCGCCGCCCTGCTGCGCAGCGGCACCGTGCACCAGCCCGACGCCATGGGCGTGAAGGCCGAGCTTCAGGCCAAGGGCTATGCCCTGCTGTGCGTTTCCTATCCCCTCGCCGACCTCGACCTGCTGGCCGGCCAGGAGGACGCCCTCTACGAGGCCCAGTTCGGTCAGTTCCAGAAGTGAGCGCCCTGGTGCCCCTGGAGCTGTGGCTGCCGGCGTCCCCCGGTCCGCTGCTGCCCCAGCTGCGGCAGGGGCTGGCGCGGGAGGCCCGCCGCCTGGCCGGTGAGGGCGCCGAGCCCCTGCGCTGGGCGATCACGGCGGTGGATCCCCACCGCGGCCTGCGGCTGGAGGGGGTCGTGGTGGCGCCGGTGCCGGCCCCCGGCCCTTGAGCGCGGCGGCCCCGCCCCTGCCCACCCTGCTGGTGATCCCCACCGGGGTGGGCTGCGCCGTGGGCGGCTTCGCCGGCGACGGCCTGCCGGCGGCCCGGCTGCTGGCGGCGGCCAGCGGCTGCCTGATCACCCACCCCAACGTGATGAACGCCGCCTCCCTCTACTGGAGCGACCGGCGCCTGCATTACGTGGAGGGCTGGAGCCTCGACCGCTTCGCCGCCGGCGAGCTGGCCCTCGCTCCGGTGCCCAGCCAGCGGGTGGGTGTGCTGCTGGATGCGGGCATCGAAGCGGAGCTGCTGCTGCGCCACCGCCAGGTGATCGAGGCCTGCCGCGCCAGCCTGGGGCTGACGATCGGCCCGGTGCTGAGCAGCGACGTCCCCCTGGAGGTGAGCCTCTCGATCGGGCCCAGCGGCAGCAGCTGGGGCAGCCTGGGCCGGCCTGATGCGCTGCTGCGGGCCGGTGAAGCGCTGCTGGCCGCGGGTGCCACGGCCATCGCCGTGGTGGCCCGCTTCCCCGACGAGCCCGGCAGTGACGCCCTGGCGGCCTACCGCCACGGCACGGGAGTCGATGCCCTGGCCGGAGCGGAGGCCGTGATCAGCCACCTGCTGGTGCGCCATCTGGGGGTGCCCTGTGCCCATGCCCCCGCCCTGGCGCCGCTTCCGCCCGACCCCGGGCTGGATCCGCGGGCGGCGGCCGAGGAGCTGGGCCACACCTTCCTGCCCTGCGTGCTGGTGGGCCTGAGCCGGGCCCCCTCGCTCCGGCCCGAACCGGCCAGCGGCAACGGGCTGCTGCATGGCGCTGATGTGGGGGCGGTGGTGGCGCCAGCGGGGGCCCTGGGGGGGGAGGCGGTGCTGGCCTGCGCCGACCGGGGCGTGCCGGTGATCGCCGTGGAGGGGAACCCCTGCCTGCTGCAGGTGGGTGCCGAGGCCCTGGGGCTGCCGGTGATCCCGGCCGCCAGCTACGCCGAGGCGGCCGGGATCGTGCTGGCTCTGCGGGAGGGCCTCGATCCGGCGGCCCTGCGGCGCCCCCTGGCCTGACCCAGGCGAGGGGCTGAGGGGGGCTCAGGGCTCGCCCAGGAAGTCCCGCTTGCCCAGCTCCACGCCGTTGTGGCGCAGGATGTCGTAGGCGGTGGTGACGTGGAAATAGACGTTGGGCAGCACGAAGAACAGCAGGAAGCTCTGGCCGCTGAAGCGGAGCGTCTCGCCCCGGATCGGCAGTTCGATCGGCTTGGTTTCGGTGCCGTCGATCTGCTCGGGGGTGAAGCCCTCCAGGCCGGCGAGGCTCGTCTCGATGCGGCCGATCAGCTCCTCGAAGCTGGCTTCGTTGTCCTCCAGTGCGGCGCTCTCCACCCCGGCCAGCCGGGCCAGGCCGCGGCGGGCGATGTCGGTGGCGATCTGCACCTGGCGCACCAGGGGGAACATGTCGGGGTAGAGGCGGGCCTGCAGCAGCACCGCCGGATCGATCCCTTTGGCTTCGGCGTGGGCGGAGGCCTTGGCCAGGATCGCCGCCAGGTTGCGCAGGCTGCGGGCCACGGGCGGAACGCCCGCCTCGAACATCGAGAGGGTCATGGCAAGGGCGGGGGCCGGGGGCAGGCGAAGCGGACTGTAGGCCGGTCGAGCGGGTGGCCAGGGAGCGGCGATGAGCAGAAACACTCAGCCGGTTTCCCCCCTAAGGCGGACCGATTGCGAGTTAAGCTCTCTGCGATCGCTGCTCCGGGCGGCGCGTCGTCAAGTCGTTCTTCACAGATTCACATGGCTGTCATCGAAAAGGTCCCCAGCGTCGTCTTCAAGACCCGTGTGCGCGATGAATCCGTGCCCGGCCCCAACCCCTTCCGCTGGCAGGACCTCACCACCGACGACATCTTCAAGGGCAAGAAGGTGGTGGTCTTCTCCCTCCCCGGTGCCTTCACCCCCACCTGCTCCTCCAACCACCTGCCCCGCTACGAGGCCCTGTACGAGGAGTTCAAGGGCCTGGGTGTGGACAGCATCGTCTGCGTGTCCGTCAACGACGCCTTCGTGATGTTCCAGTGGGGCAAGCAGGTGGGCGCCGACAAGGTGTTCCTGCTGCCCGACGGCAACGGTGAGTTCAGCCGCAAGATGGGCATGCTCGTCGAGAAGGACAACCTCGGCTTCGGTGCCCGCTCCTGGCGCTACTCGATGCTCGTCAACGACGGCACCGTCGAGAAGATGTTCGTGGAGCCCGGGCTTGAGGACAACTGCCCCACCGACCCCTTCGAGTGCTCCGACGCCGACACGATGCTGGCTTACCTGAAGGGCACCGCCCCCGCCGGCGTCTCCGCCCCCAGCCGCGAGTTCGTCGGCTGAGGCCTCGCCACCGCTGATCAGATCGCCCCCGACTCCTGCAAAGGAGCCGGGGGCTTCCCGTTTTCGGCAGGATGCCCCAACGGCGAAGCGTCGCCAGCATGGGCCCATCAGCCGGGGGCGGACGAGACGGTGAGGGACGGGATCGGCGCCACCAGCTTCCGTTTCCGCCCCCAGGGTCCCGGCCGCTTTTTCGTGGCGGCGTTCCTGTCGTTCTGGCTGTGTGGCTGGCTGGCGGGGGAGATCTTCGCCCTCTGGGTCCTCTGGCGGTTGCTGACGAGCGGGCTGGCCACCGGCCAGTGGGCCCTGCCGGCGGTGCTGTTTCTGCTGGTGTGGGTCGGTCTGTGGAGTGTTGGCGGCGCCGTCGCCCTGCGACAGGTGCTGGGCGCCCTCTGGTCGGAGGATCGACTGGTGCTCGGGGCGGATGGCAGTTTCGTGCGCGAGGCCCATCGCGGGCCCTTCCGCCGCCGACGGGCGCTGCCCCGCCAGGAGATCCGGCGCTTCCATGTGGGCCAGGTCGGCGCCTGGGGTGGGCCGCTGCTGGCCGAGCTGTCCGGTCGCAGCCTCGAGATCACCCGTCTCGGCAGTCCGCGGCAGCGGCAGGAGGCGGCCGATCAGCTCAACCGCCTGCTGGGCCTGCGCCCCCTCGCCGAAGACCCGGCCGACGCCCCGGGCCAGGCCCAGATCCCCGAGCTACCGGTCCTGCCGGCGGGTTGGCAGGAGCTCACCCCCTCCTTCGGCAGTCCGCTGCTGGTGCCCGAGCAGGCCCTGCGGCGGCAGCAGCGCCTGGTCATGGGTGTGGTGAACCTGGTGCTGTGGGGGTTGCTGGCCCTGCTGCTGCGGGGCGGCCCCGCCGGGCCGGGCTTCTGGGCCCTGGGGATTCC
Organism: Tabrizicola sp. YIM 78059; assembly: GCA_943367815.1. GTDB lineage: Bacteria > Cyanobacteriota > Cyanobacteriia > PCC-6307 > Cyanobiaceae > Cyanobium. Next base: position 27,525 of record CALRKA020000004.1, read on the forward strand.
GCTGGCGCTGCTGGCCCTGGCCGGCGGCTGGGGCCAGCTGTGGCTGGCCTTCGGGCGCCTGGAGTGGCGGCTGGAGCCTCGGGTGCTGGTGCTCCAGCGCCGTTTCGGCCAGCGCCTGCGGACCCTGGGGGAAGCCCGGGCCCTGGAGCTGGTCGAGCGGGTCGATTCCGATGGTGACCGCTCCTACCGCCTCCAGGCCCTCCGGCCCCCCGATCCGCCCCTGCGGGTCGAGGACCACGCCACCGATCCGACCCCCCTGCGCCACCTGGGGGCCTGGCTGGCGGCGCGCTCCCACGTGCCCTTCGACGACCGGGTGCCCAGCGAGGAGCAGCGGCGCCAGCAACGACGCGCCGAGATGGAGCGACTCCGCCAGCAGCTGGCCGGCTCCGGGCGACTGGGGCGCTGGGCGGCCCGGCAGCTGGAGCGGGCTGAGGCGGCCGGGGCCGAAGGAGCCGCGCGGCGGCCGGACACCTGATCGGCCCGGATCCTGCGGGGATGAACCAACCGCTGGCCCCAAACATCTGCCGGGGATCCATTGCTTCTCCGGGTGCCATCGGCGTTGCCGTCACGGTGGTTGAAACAGGAAAGTCGACTAGCCTTTTTTAGTGATCTGTGCAGATTTGCCGCAGAAGCGCTTCTTCACCACAGCGCTTCTGCCCCGAATCTGGATCACGCCCCATGGAGATGCTGAGCGGTTTCGATGGGCTTTTCCGACACGTTTCCCTTCCTGCATCCGGTTGCCCGGCGGCGAAATCGCAAGAAGGTGATCAGCGATACCGCTGGCAACTGTGAACCTCTTCTTGAAAGGTTGACGGCAATTCCTGAGGTCCGGACTTGTCCACTTCAGGACTCCCCCATGGCGGCTGCGGTTGCGGCGGCCGGTCTCCAGCCGGTTCTCGACGCCCTGCCGGATCCGTTCCTGCTGCTGCGGCCCGAGAGGGGCGCCGGCGACACCATCCGCGATTTCATCTGCACCTATGCCAACGGGGCGGCCTGCCGCTTCCATGGCCACCAGCCCGAACGGATCGTGGGGGCCCGGCTGCTGGATCTCCATCCGTTCCAGTGCCCGAGCGGCCTGTTTGAGCAAGGTGTCCGGGCCTTCGAGGCGGGCCAGACCGTGGAAGTTTCAGCCCCCGGCCGGCCGGGCGATGTCCCGGTGGCACCACGGACCCTGCGGCTGTTCCCCGCCGGCGGGTTGCTCTGCTGCCTCTGGAGCGGGGCCAGCGAACCGGCCGACCTGCGCCGACGGCTTTCGGAGCTCGACCACAGCCAGCGCCACGACGCCGTCTCCGGCCTGGCCGTCCGCAGCGTCGCCCTGGCCCGGATCCGCCAGGCCCTCGATCGCCAGCCGGGCACAGGCTCGTTTCTGGCCGTGCTCAGCATCGGTGTGGACGGCCTCACCCCGGTGAACGATGCCCTCACCCATGCCGGCGGCGACCAGCTGATCGCCTTCCTGGCGGGAAGGATCGTCCGGGCGATCGGCGAGCCGGACCGGGTGGGCCGCGGCACCGGCGATGAATTCATCGTCCTGCTGAGTGATCTGACGTCCACGGCCGAGGCCGCCCACATGGCCGAGGGGATCCTCACGGCCTGCCGGGCGCCGATCACCATCGGCGGGCAGCCCATCGATCCCACGGTGAGCATCGGCATCGCCACCTCCGCCGTCGGCGCCCTCCCCGACGAGCTGCTGCGGGACGCCAGCCTCGCCATGCGCCAGGCCAAGGCCCGGGGCCGCAACTGCTTCGCCCTGCTCGACGACGCCCTGGCCACCGAGGCCCACACGCGTCTGCTGTTCGCCGCCGAGATCCAGCGCGGACTGGTGATGGAGGAGTTCGCCGCCTGGTTCATGCCGATCGTCTGCTTCGAGAGCGCAGAGGTCACCGGCTACGAGGCCCTGGCCCGCTGGGTGCGCCCCGATGGCATCGACGTCAGTCCCGCCGAGTTCCTCCCCTGCGCCGAGCGCCGCGGCCTGATCGTCCGCATCGACCAACTGGTGCTGCGCCAGGCCCTGGAGGCCCTCTCCCGGCTGCCCGACGGCCTCACCATGGCGGTGAACGTGTCGGCGGCCACCCTCGCCCTGCCCGATCACCCCCAGCTGGTGGCCGAAGCCCTCCAGGCCGCCGGGGTGAGCCCGGAGCGGCTGCACCTGGAGGTCACCGAGACGGCCCTGCTCAGCGTCACTGACCGGATCCGGCAGCAGATGCAGCAGCTCGCCGGCCGCGGGGTGCGCTGGTACGTGGATGATTTCGGCACTGGCTATTCCTCGATCAGCCATCTCCGCGACCTGCCCATCGCCGGGCTGAAGCTGGACCGGTCCTTCACCTGTGCGATGCGGGCGAAGGACACCAAGAGCCTGCGGCTGTCCCAGGCGCTGGTGGGGGTGGCCGAGGGCCTCGAGCTCGACACCGTGGCCGAGGGGGTGGAAACCATCGAGGAGGCTCGCCTGCTCAAGTCCCAGGGCTGGCTGCGGGGCCAGGGCTGGCTCTACGGCGAGGCGTCTCCCCTGGCGCCGTAGGCGGCCGCCTCAGGCCAGTTCGGCGCAGCAGGCCGAGAAGGCGGCCGCCGGGTCGGCGGCGCCGCTGATCGGGCGCCCGATCACCAGCTGGCTGGCGCCGGCCGCCACGGCCTGCGCCGGTGTCATCACCCGCCGCTGATCGGCCGCGGCACTGCCGGCGGGACGGATCCCGGGGGTCACCAGGGCGAAGGGCCGGGGATGGGCGGCCCGCAGCCGGGCCACCTCCAGGGGTGAGCAGACCGCACCGGTGAGGCCGGCGGCCGCCGCCAGCGCCGCCAGCTGGCCCGCGTAGGCCTCCAGCGGTGGTTCGATGGCCAGCTCCCGGCGGAAGCGGTCGGCATCCCAGCTGGTCAGCACGGTCACCGCCAGCAGGGTGGGGGCGGCGAGGCCCTCGAGGGCGGCCCCCTCCTCGGCCGCGGCCTGGGCGGCGGCGAGCGCCTCGCTGCCGGCGCAGGCGTGCACGGTGATCAGTTCCGCCCCCAGCCGGGCAGCGCTGCGGCAGGCGCCGGCCATGGTGGCGGGGATGTCGTGGAACTTCAGATCCAGGAACACCCGCAGGCCCCGTCGCCGCAGCTCCCGCACCACGGCGGGTCCGGCGGCGGTGAACAGCTCCAGGCCCACCTTCACCCAGCGCAGCTCCGGAACCGCCGTTGCTAGGGCCAGGGCCGCCTCGGCGTCGGGGCGGTCGAGGGCAAGGATGATCCGCTCGGCCGGATCAAGGGTGGGCTCGATGGCCGTGGCGGGGCGTGTGGCGTCTGCCATCAGGCCACCAGGCGCCGGAAGGTTTTCTTGCCCAGCTGCAGCACCTTGCCGTCCAGTTCCTCGGCGCTGGCGAACTCCTGGTTGGGGTCGCTGAGCTTCTCGCCGTCGAGCTTGACGCCGCCCCCCTGGATCTGGCGCCGCCCCTCGCTGCTGCTGGCGCACACCCGCAGGGCACTGAGCAGATAGAACGCCTTGAGGGGGAAGGCCAGCCCGGCCAGGGAGGCCTCGGGGACGCTGTCCGCCTGGAGTCCGTCCCCAGCCCCCCCCGCTCCGGCAAGGCCGGCGCCCACCAGCCCGGCCGCATCGGCCTGGGCCTGCTGGGCCGCGTCGCGCCCATGGCGGCTGGCGGTGACCTCCAGGGCCATCGCCTTCTGCCGCTCCCGGGGGTTGGTGGGCAGCGCCGCCGTGTCCAGATCGGTCAGCAGGGTGAGGTAGTCCTCCACCACCGCGTCCGGCACCTTCTCGAGCTTGGAGTACATGGACAGGGGGTCCTCCATCAGCCCCACCGTGTTGCCCAGGCTCTTGCTCATCTTCTGCACCCCGTCGAGGCCGGGCAGGATCGGCAGCAGCAGCCCGAACTGGGGTCGCTGGCCGAAATGGCGCTGCATGTCGCGCCCCATGGCCACGTTGAATTTCTGGTCGGTGCCGCCCAGCTCGAGGTCGGCGGCGACGGCCACCGAGTCGTAGCCCTGCAGCAGGGGATAGAGGAACTCGTGCAGGCTGATGGGGGTGCCCGAGCCGTAGCGGTTGGCGAAGTCCTCCTTGGCCAGCATCTGGCCCACGGTGCTGATGCCCAGCAGCTCGATCACCTGGGGCAGCGCCAGGTCGGCGAGCCACTCGGAATTGCGACGCACCTCCAGCCGGCCGGGGGTCTCGAAGTCGAGCAGGGAGCGCTCGGGGGGCTGGCCCTGGCCCAGCTGGGCCAGGTAGGTGGCGGCATTGGCCTCCACCGCCGCCGCATCGAGCTGCACCCGGGTGCTGCTCTTGCCGGTGGGATCGCCGATGCGGGCCGTGAAGTCGCCGATGATCAGCACGGCCGTATGGCCGGCGTTCTGGAAGGCCCGCAGCTTGCGGAACAGAAGGCTGTGGCCGAGGTGGATGTCGCTGCCGGTGGGGTCGATGCCCAGCTTCACCCGCAGCGGCCGCCCCTGGCGTGCCGACTCCGCCAGCCTGGCCTCCAGGCGCTGGTCAGGGTCGGGATCCTTTCCGGCGGGGAACAGGTCGGCCAGGCCCCTGGCCAGGGCGCCGGCCAGGGGCGGCACCGTCAGCGCCGCTCCCGGCGGTTCCGCCTGATGTGCCGCCTGATTCGCCTGCCCCGCTTCCCCCATCGACGCCAGCCGCCTGCCTGGAGGGGATGGTAGGCAGCCGTGGTGCCCCGCTCGCTCAGCCCAGCAGGGCACCCACGTCGGCCGCGGCCCGCTCGCCGCTGGCCACCGCACCCTCGAAGAAGCCCGGCCAGCGCTCCGCCACCTCCGTGCCGGCCCAGAACACCCGGCCGTGGGGCCGCAGCAGGGCGTCGCCGCTGCGGGTCCACAGCCCGGGGGGCATCCAGCCGGCAAAGGCCCCGCCGACGAAGGGCTCCCGCGGCCAGTCCTTCTCGACGTAGTCGAGCGGCTCCAGCGCCATCGGGCCGAAGTAGGCGGCCAGATCCTCCAGGACCGCTGCCCGCCGCTGCTCCGGCCCCAGGGCTGACCAGCGCCCGTGGCGGTGGCCCGCCACGAAGGCGGCGATCACCCCCAGACCGGTTTCGGGATCGGAGCTGTCGGCGCAGAGTTCCACCCAGGGGCGATCGCCGATGCCGATGCCGGCCAGGCCGGCCTCCCGCCACCAGGGGCGGTCGTAGGCGATCAGCACCTTGGTGCAGCGGCCCATGGCCATGCCCTCCTGGAGGGCGAGCCGGTCGGCCGGCAGCTCCGGGGTGAAGCGGATCGCCGCCGCCATCGCCGGCGGCATGGCCACGATCACCGCCCGGCCGTGGTGGCTGCCGTTGTCGGTGGTCACCGTGATGCTGTCCTCCGCACCGGGGCCGGAGGGACCCTCGCTCTGGTGGATGGCCCGCACCGGCTCCCCCAGCACCAGGACGTCCCCGAGGTCTCTAGCCAGCAGCGCGGGCAGCTGGCCGGCACCGCCGTGGATCAGCTCCTCCTCGGGGTGGTCGCCCTGGGAGGCCGTGCGCTGCCCCCAGGCCACGTGCAGCAGCGACACCTGCTCCGGCTCCGCCGGACCGAGAAAACCGACGGCCCGGCAGAAGTAGGCGAAGTACCAGGCGGCGAAGGGGGTGTGGGTGTGGGCCTCGATCCAGTCCTGGAAGCTCAGCCGATCGAGGGCGGCGGCGTCGGGATGGTGATGGGGATGGCCCTCCGGCAGGGACACCACCAGTTCCTGGAACCGTTCCAGGGCCTGCATCGCATCCTCCCAGTCCGCTGTGGGCACCGAGGGTGGCTGCCCCTCCGGAAACCCCTGGAAGAAGCCGCTGAAGGTGCAGCGATGGGCGCCGAAGCAGAGGACGGTCTCGCCGTCATGGGGTGAGGGGAAGCGGCGCAGGCCGTGCTCCTCGAGCAGGGATCGGAAGCGGGAGTGGGTGGCGCCCACCCACTGGCCGCCCAGGTCGATCCAGGCGGCAGGCCCGGCCCCCTCCAGCTCCAGGGGCGCCCGCACCATGCGGCCCCCCACGGCCGGCGCGGCCTCGATCACCTGTACGGACAGGCCGGCCCTGCGCAGATTCCTGGCGGCCACCAGCCCGGCCAGCCCTGCACCAACAACGATGACGTCCTTCACGCCGGATCAGCCCGGCTCATCGAGCTGGCCCTTCATGCGCTCGAGGGTGAGGGTCATCTGTTCGAACATCTTCTCGGGGGTGAGGCCGAACTGGCCGAGCTGGGTGCGCAGCTGTTCGACGGTGAGCTTGGCCTGGAAGTCCTCGGACAGTTCGAAGCGCTTCATGAACACCTGATAGCGCTCCATCATCTCCTCCATCCGCTCGATGTACAGCTTCTTACCCTCGCGGTCGAACTTGCCGTACTCACTGCCCAGCTGCATCAGCTGCTGGTAATCGCTGAACAGCCGCTTCGCTTCGTCCTGGACGATCTCGGAGTCGAAGAAAGCCATGGGGATGTCTGCTCCGGACTGCGGGAGAGATCGATTCTGCAGAGAGCGGGCACGCCTGGGGAGTGCGGATCCACGTATCGCGGTCCCCGGCCGCCATGGCGGATACCGAAATGGAGTCCATCCCCTGGTGAGGATGGTTGGCCCCCATCGCTGGGGTGTCCCCGCCCCTGCGCCCGTGGACCTCACCCCCCTGCTGCCCCAGGTGCGTGACGACCTCAGCCGGGGACTGGCGCTGCTCAGCGGTGTCCGGCTGGTGCTGTGCCTGGGCAGCCGGTCCCAGATCACCCTGCTGATGGGCACGCCCGCCCGGATTCTGGGGGCCGCCACCACGGCCGCCGAGGGGCTCGCCCAGGTCCGCCGCCACCGGCCCGCCCTGCTGCTGGTCAGTGACCGGCTGGAGGAGGGATGCGGCGTGGACCTGGTGGTGCAGGTCAAGGCCCGCCACCCCGAGGTCCGCACCCTGCTGGTGGTGACCCAGGAGCACCGCCTTGCCAGGATCCGGCAGGCCCTGCAGGCGGGCTGCGACGGCATCGTGCCGGAGTCGCGGCTGCTCGGCTCCGGCCTCCAGGCCCTGCAGGCCGTGCTCAGCGGCGACCTGTACCTCGACCGTGGCCTGGTCGGGGCGGTCCTGGCGGATCAGGAGCCCGGCGGCGACGCCGCCGAGCCGCTCAGTGCCCGGGAGCGGCAGGTGCTCGACCGGGTGGTGCACGGCCTGACGAACCACGAGATCGCCGGGGAGCTGATGGTTTCGGTCGACACCATCAAGACCCACGTCCGCAACGTGCTGCTCAAGCTGCGGGTCCGGGGCCGCATCCAGGCGGTGGTCATCGGCCTGCAGCTGGGCCTGGTCGACTGGCCCCGACCCGGAGGCACCCGCTAGCTTCAGGCCCGACGTGCGCGCGCTCGGGCCTCCATGGCAGGACGCCACTGGCTGGATCCCCTGGCCCGCCGCCTGCTGGAGGCCACTGGCCAGCTGCCCCCGCTGTCGCCGCAGGCAGGGGGCGCCGGGATGGGTGCCTCCGGGATGGGCGCCAAAGCGATGGGCGCCGAAGAAGCGGTCGAACGGGAGCTGCTCGCCCTCAAGCTGGCCCTGGAGCCGGCGCTGCGGTTCCGGGATGGGGCCGAGGTGCGCCAGGCGGCCGCCCTGGGTTGGAGCCTCGAGGTCAACCTTGCCGAGGCCGGCGACTGGCTGCGGCTGCCCGGCTGCCCTCCCGACCTGGTGGATCGGCTGATCCGCCTCCAGGGCGAGGGTCAGCAGTGGTCTGGTGCCGGGGATCTGGCTGCGGGGCTCCAGGTTTCCCCATCCCAGGTGGGGATCTGGCTGCCGGTGCTGCGCTTCCGGCGCCGGGGCCAGCCCAGGCCCGCGCCGCTGCCGCCGCCGCTGGCGATCAACCAGGCGTCCGAACGGCTGCTGCAGGAGCGGCTCGGCCTGGGGCCGGAGCGCTGCCGCTGGCTGCTGCGGGAGCGGGCCCGGGAGCCCTTCCGGGACCTGGCCGATCTCCAGCACCGCCTGGAGCTCTCCCCCGAGCAGGTGGAGCGCTGGATCGGCCGGTTCCGCTACGACGCCGCCCCGGGGCCGGTGCTGCCGCCGGCCCCGGGGCGGGCACGATGAGCCGGCAGGGGGAACTGTTTCCAGCCGCCGCGGTGGCCGGCGCGCCGCCGCCGCCGTCGCTGCCCCTGTGGCGGGAGCAGCTGCTCGCCTGGCAGGCCCGTCTCGCCGACCATCAGGCGCCGCTCTACGTCGCCACCGGTGCCGACGCGGCTGCCGCCGTCCCCCTCGAGCAGGGGCAGCTCTTCCCCGCCCCCGTTGACCCCGGCGATCCCCAGGAGCAGGCGCGGCGCTTCGATCCCCTCGGGCTCAGCCCCCAGAGCCTGTCCTTCTGGCGCTGGCCCCGCCTGGCCCAGCAGGGGGCGGCCCTCTATCTGGTGATGGATCGCCCGCCCCAGCTGCCGCTGCCCCTGCTGCTCTACGTCGGTGAGACCGGACGGGCCGATCAGCGCTGGAAGGGCGACCACGACTGCAAGGACTACCTGGCGGCCTACGGCGAGGCCCTGGCGCGGGCGGGTCTGGAGGCGCGGCCGAGCATTCGCTTCTGGTCGGACGTGCCGGCGGCGGTCGCCCCCCGCCGGGCCCTGGAGCAGGCGCTGATTAGGCGCTGGCTTCCCCCCTTCAACAAGGAGACCCGGGACCGCTGGGCCACCCCGTTCACGGCCGATCCCGCCTGAACGCCAGGGCGGCGCTGGCTACGATCACGGGTCGCCTGCGCTGGGTCCATGGAGTTTCGCTGTCTTGCCGTTGACCGGGACGGCCAACGTCCGCTCACCGAGAGCTGGACGGGGGACACCCTGGTGGTGGGTCTGTTCGCCGGAGGCGGCAGCGGCGACGGCGGCAGGGGCCTGGTCGAGGAGCTGGTGGGGGAAGCCCTCGAGGGCTTGCTGCAGCGCCGCCGTTTCGAGGCCAAGAGTGGCCAGACGATCACCCTGGAGCGGCCCGGCGGCACCCCGGCCACGCTGATCCTCGTGGGCCTGGGGGATCCGGCCGACTTCGGCCTCGACGCCCTGCGCCAGGCCGGTGCCGGTGCGGCCCGCACGGCCGCGACCGCCGGCGCCGAGGAGCTCGGCCTGTGGTTCCCGCTGGAGGGTCTGGAGCCGGCGGCGGCGGCGGCGGCGATGGCGGAGGCGGTGCGGCTCGGCCTCTACGACGACCAGCGCTTCAAGAGCGAGGCCGAGCCCCGCTCCCTGCCCGGCACGGTGGTCCTGCTCGGGTTGGGGGAGGCCGCAGCGGCGGGCCTGGCCCATGTGGCGGCCACCTGCACCGGCGTGGAACTGGCCCGGCGGCTGGTGGCCGCCCCGCCCAACAAGGCGACCCCCCAGACCCTGGCCGATGAGGCCGCCGCCATCGCCGACGCCTTCGGCCTCGAGCTCAAGGTGCTGGAGCGGGACGATTGCGCAGCCCTCGGCATGGGGGCCTTCCTGGGGGTGTCCCAGGGCTCCGACCTGCCCCCCAAATTCATCCATCTCACCTGCAGGCCCGCCGGCGAGGTGACCCGGCGGGTGGTGCTGGTGGGCAAGGGGCTCACGTTCGATTCCGGCGGCTACAACCTCAAGACGGCCGGCTCCCAGATCGAGATGATGAAGTACGACATGGGCGGCAGCGCCGCGGTGCTGGGCGCGGCCCGTGCCATCGCCGAGATCCGGCCCGCCGGCCTGGAGGTGCACGTGATCGTGGCCAGCTGCGAAAACATGATCAGCGGTGGCGCCATCCACCCGGGCGATGTGCTCACCGCCTCCAACGGCAAGACCATCGAGATCAACAACACCGATGCGGAGGGGCGGCTCACCCTGGCCGATGCCCTCGTCTACGCCTGCGGGCTGGAACCCGATGCCATCGTCGATCTCGCCACCCTCACCGGGGCCTGCGTGATCGCCCTGGGTGAGGAGATCGCCGGACTCTGGTCCCCCAGTGACGGCCTGGCCGAGGCCCTGATCGCCGCCGGCACGGCCGGTGGCGAGGCCCTCTGGCGCATGCCCATGCGCGGCTCCTACAGGAAGGGGCTCAAGAGCCACGTCGCCGACATGAAGAACACCGGTCCGCGGCCGGGGAGCTCGATCACCGCCGCCCTCTTCCTGCAGGACTTCGTCACCCGGGGTCTGCCCTGGGCCCACCTCGACATCGCCGGCACCGTCTGGAGCGACAAGGCGAGGGGGCTGGATCCGGCGGGGGCCACCGGCTACGGGGTGCGCACCCTGGTGGCCTGGCTGGTGGCGGGCGCCGCAGCCTGAACGGCGGCGCCGCCGTCCCCGGCGGCCCTGGCGGCTGAAGCTTGCGGCCTAGGTTTGCCTTCAGACCAGACAACGCATCGCCCCATGGCCGTTCACAAGATCCGCTGGTACGTGAAGGCCCAGCTCGGTGTGCTCCTGCTTCCCGCCGGACTCTGCCTCTTCGGGGAGGGGGTGATCCGCAAGGGCATCCAGACCTGGTCGGCCCTGGCGGCGGCGGCGGACCAGGGGCAGTCGCTGCCGGAGGCCGGACCCTGGGTCTGGTACGGGGCCCTCGGCCTGATCCTGATCAATGCCGGGGTCGGTCTGATGATCGAGAGTGGCCTGCTGCGTGGCTATCCCCGCACCCCGCCCCGGGCCTGAGCCACCGGTCAGACCGCCACCGGTTCGGTGTCGCCCCTGCCGGGGCTGTGGGCGTGGAGCTCGGCGGGGGATTCGAGGCGGTGGATCTGCCAGGTGGCCTTGTCACCGAAGCTGGTCTGCAGCTTGTCAAGGTCGTCGGACGCCTGCCTCGGGCTCGCGTAGGGCCCGATGTGGCGCGTCTGCAGACCGTCACGGATGGTCAGCAGATACATACAGAGGCCCTCCGGTGATGGTGCAAACGCTAGGGCATTTTCCTGGTTGCGAAAGGCCTCCATGGACTGTGCGGTTTCCCCCCGCAGTGATCGCCGCCACAGCGGCGGCAGGCCCTGAGGGGGCCTTGGTGGACGGGGTCTCTGGCGAACGGGAGCGGAGCCGCTGATGGGCTCAGCCGCCCTGCCAGCGCTGGCTGGTGCGGGCCCGCCGGCCCCAGACCGTGTCCAGGCGCCGGTCGCGCCCGCAGGACCAGCGGTAGTAGTTGTACCGGACGCCATTGCGCTTGGCGTAGTTCTGGTGGTAGGCCTCCGCCGGCCAGAACTTCGCCAGGGGCCGGATCGTCACCTTGATCGCCGCCGCCGGCTTGCCCAGCTCCCGGGCGGCCGCCACCAGGCTGTTGCGGGCCTCCACGGCCTGGTTGGCGCTGGTGGTGAAGATCACGGGCCGGTAGGAATCGCCGCGGTCGCAGAACTGCCCGCCGCCGTCGAGGGGATCGATGTTGCGCCAGTAGGCCCGCAGCAGGGTGTCGTAGCGGATCTCGTTGTTGTCGAAGCGCACCCGGACGACCTCCTGATGGCCGCTTCCCCCGGCCGAGACCTGCCGGTAGGTGGGGTTGGCCCCCTTGCCGCCGCTGTAGCCGCTCTCCACGTCGAGAACCCCGGGGAGCACCTCCAGATCGTGCTCCAGGCACCAGAAGCAGCCGCCGGCCAGCACGGCCTCCTCGGTGGCCGCCAGGGCCGGGGCCACCGGCCCGCCGAGGGCCAGCAGCAGACCAAGCACCAGCGCGATCAGTCGCATGGGGTGTGTCCGGGGAAGGGTTCCAGGATCGCCGTCGCGGCCCGTTGGGTGACGCCCGGCTCCCCGAGCTTCTGCCTGAGACGAACGTAGCCCTCCAGCACCCGCTCCCGCGCCCCGGAGGCGGGATCGAACAGGGGCAGCAGGGCCGCCAGGATGGCGTCCGGGGTGAAATCATCCTGGAGCAGTTCCGGCACGAGCCGTTCCCCCAGCACCAGGTTCACCGGGGAAATGTGGGCCACGTTGAAGTGGATCACATGTTTCGCCAGGAACGCCGTCGGCCGGCTCACCCGGTAGCCGGTCACCTGGGGCACCCCCCGCAGGGCCAGTTCCAGGTTGGCGGTGCCGGATTTGGTCAGGGCGGCATCGGCGGCGGCACAGAGCAGGGGCCGCAGGGCATCGGCCTCACCGGCCGGGATCACCCGCACCGCCGTGGCTCCCGCCGCCCGCATGGTCTCTGCCAGGACCGCCTCAAACCCCGGCAGGCCCGCCGGCAGCAGCACCTGCAGATCGGGCCGCTGCCGCTGCAGCTTGGCCACCGCCTCGGCCATCGGAGGCAGCACATAGCGCAGCTCCTGCCGCCGCGAGGCGGGCAGCATCAGCAGCACCGGCGCCTCCGCCGGCAGGCCCAGCCCCTGGCGGGCCTCCTGGCGCGAGGGTCGCTGCTGCAGGGTGTCGATCAGGGGATGGCCCACCCAGGTGACCTGGGCGCCGCGGGCGGCGTAGAAGCTGGCCTCCTCCGGGAAGATCGCCAGGATGCGGTCGGTGAAGCCGATCAACCGGGTGGTGCCGCCGTCGCCGAGGCGGAAGGCCCACTCCTGGGGGGCGATGTAATAGGTGATCGGCACCTGGGGATAGAGGCGGCGCAGGCGCAGGCCCAGGTTGACGTTGGCCCCCATGTAGTCGATCAGCACCACGGCGTCGGGGGGGTGCTGCTTCAGCCAGCGGCGCACCCTGGCCTGCAGCTTGAGGGTGGGAATGACCAGCGGGATCGGTTCCCACAGGCCGATGGCCCCGAGTTTGGTGGTGTCCGCCAGGAGCCGGGCACCGGCCCGCTCCATCCGGCTCCCGCCAAGGGCCACCACATCCAGGTCAAGCGACCGCCGGGCGGCCTCCTCGTGCAACGCCTTGACGAGCAGGGATCCCTGCAGATCACCGGACACTTCCCCGGTGCTGACCAGCAGTCGCACCATCAGCGCTGGGCCGGCAGCGGTCCGCGCCGGCCCGGCCCCACCGAGGCCTCCAGAAAGGCGCAGAGCTCGTCGGCCGCGGCCAGCAGGGGCCTCTCCCTGGCCTGGCGCAGGGCGGCGGCCAGCACCAGATCGCTGCGGTAGATGAGGGTCCAGAGATCCTGGAGCTGGCGGAACTGGGCCCCGTCGTCGAGCTGGGCCATGCCGCTGCGGCGCAGCCCGACGCGGTTCAGCCCCCGGAGGCGGCCGGGGTGGCCCTCCACCGTCATGAACGGGGGCACGTCGCGGTCGATGCGGCTCATGCCGCCCACCATGGCCAGGCTGCCGATGTGGACGAACTGGTGGATGCCGAGCACGCCACCGATCACGGCCCGCTCACCGATCACCACATGGCCCGCCACGGCCACCCCGTTGGCGATGACGATGCGGTCGGAGAGCTGGCAGTTGTGGCCGATGTGGCTGTAGGCCATCAGCAGGTTGCCGTTGCCCAGCACGGTCCGCTCGCCTTCGGCGGTGGCGCGGTTGATGGTGACGCACTCCCGGATCGTGTTCTCATCGCCCATCACCACTTCGGTGGGGGCACCGCCGTACTTGAGGTCCTGGGGTTCGAGGCCGATGCAGGCCCCCGGGAAGATGCGGTTGCCCTTCCCCATCCGCACCCGCCCGTCGATCACCACATGGGGGCCGATGCGGCTGCCCTCGCCGATCTCCACCTCCGGACCGATCACCGCATAGGGACCGATCTCCACACCGGGGGCCAGCCTGGCCCTCGGATCGACCAGGGCCGTGGGATGCACGGATGTCGTCATGGCTGCACTCGACATCGCGTCAGTCCACGAGCGAGAACATCAGCTCGCCGGAGCAGACCCGCTCGCCATCGACCGTGGCGGTGGCCTGCACCTTGCCGAAGCGCTTGCGCTTGAGGCTGAGCAGTTCGCAGGTGATCAGCAGCTGGTCGCCGGGCACGACGGGCCGCCGGAAGCGGACGCCGTCGATGCCCGCGAAGACGAACAGGCCCTTGGGCAGATCGGGCATCTGGGTGACGATCAGCCCCCCCACCTGGGCCATGGCCTCGACGATCAGCACGCCCGGCATCAGCGGCCGGCCGGGGAAATGGCCCTGGAACTGCGGTTCGTTGAAGGTGACGTTCTTGAGGGCCACCGCCCGCACACCGGGGATGTATTCCACCACCCGGTCCACCAGGGCGAAGGGATAGCGATGGGGCAGCAGGTTGAGGATCTGTTCACTGCTGAGCACCACGGCCCGGGCCGTGTCCGCAGCGGGGCCATCGGGCGTGGCGGGGGCAGCGGCCGTGGCGGCCTCGGGAGCGGCGGAGGGAAGAACGGTCAAGGATTCAGTGGGTCGGTACGGGTACGGGCAGGCGGGGCGCCTGGGCCGCAAGGGCCGCAGCCATGGCGGTGTGCAGGCCATGGGAACCGCGGTAGGCAAAGACGTGGGCCCGGGGCAGGCCCACCAGCGCCAGATCTCCCAGCAGGTCCAGCAGCTTATGGCGCACCGGTTCGTCGGCGAAACGCAGGGGCGGATTCACCCAGTTGTCCCCATCACAGACCAGGGCATTGTCGAGGGCGCCGCCGCGGATCAGGCCCGCGGCCAGCAGTTGCTCCACCTGCTCCCGGAAGCCGAAGGTGCGGGCCGGGGCGATCTCGGACACGAAGCTCTCCGGCGTCAGATCGAGGGCATAGAGCTGGCGACCGATGGCCGCCTGGGGAAACTCGATCGCCGCCGCCAGCCGCAGCCGCTCGTTCGGCAGGGCCGCCACGAACCCCAGGCCCTGGCTGAGGGTCAGGGGCAACGGGGGCAAGGGTGGCTCGACGCGCTCGCCCCGATCGCTGAGGCCCGCCTCGGCGATCGCTTCCACCCAGGGAAGGCCGGAGCCGTCGAGAAGGGGGATCTCCTCCCCTTCCACCCACAGCTCCGCCTGGCTCACCCCGGTGCCGGCCAGGGCCGCCAGCAGATGCTCCACCGTCGCCAGGCGGCGATCCCCCACCTGCAGGCAGGTGCACAGGCGGGTGTCGCTCACCTGGGTGGGGCCGAGACGCTGCAGGGGCCGCTCCGGGGCATCCAGCCAGCCCAGCCAGTAGCCGGGCCGTTCGGAAGGGCCGAGCCGGACCCGGGAGATGGCGCCGCTGTGCAGCCCGACCCCGGAACGCTCCACGCAGGAGCGCAGGGTCCAGGCCTGGCGATAGTCGCTGGGCCAGCTGGTCACTAGAACTTCCAGCCCACGCCGAGGTTGAAGCGCCACTCGCCGGTGAAGTCCTGGCTGGCCACCTCCAGGCGCAGCGGGCCGACCGGGGTGGTGACGATCAGGCCGGTGCCGATCGAGAAGCCGGAACCGGGCTTGTTCAGAAGGCCGCCGAGGTTGCCCGGCACCTTCGTCTGGCTGCCGAAGGTGGTGCCGCCGTCGATGAACAGCTCGCCGCTGACGATGCTGAACAGGGGGAACCGATATTCGATCGTGGCCTCGCCGAAGCTGCGGCCGACGCCGAGATCGCAGTCGAAGTAGCCCCGCACTGAGTTGCCGCCGCCCAGGCAGAAGGCTTCGTAGGGCGGCAGGTCGCCGATCACCGTGCCGGCGGACACCTGGAAGGCCAGGGCCTGCTTGCAGTCCTCCGTCTCGCCGGCCTTCGGCCGGCAGCCCTTGTAGAACTTCAGCCAGCGCACCGGGATGTAGTGGGTGAAGCTGCCCCGGATCCGGTTGAAGGTGGGGGAATCGGGGCCCACCGAGAAGAACTGCTCGGTGCCGATGCTGAGGAAGTTGCCCTGGGTGGGGTTGCGGGGATCGTTCAGGGTGCTCATCGTCGCCGCCAGCCGCAGGCCCACCAGCTGGTTGCGGGCGGCGCAGTTGTAGGCCAGGCAGATGAACGAACTGGTGGGGGCGGCCAGCAGCGAGGTGGCCTCGTTCGGGGTGGCCAGAGCGAAGCGGCGGGAGGTGCCGGAGAAGTCCATCGGCGTGGCCACCTGGCCGGTGAGCCCCAGCAGCACGGTCCAGGGCGCCCGCTTGAAGGGGTTGCCGCCGTTGAGGGGACGCACGAACTGGACGTTGGCCCCGACGCGCTGGATCAGCACGCTGTTGCCGTCGAACTGGAACCAGCTGAGGTTCTGGCCGCTGGTCTGGGCAGCGATGCGGGCCGCCGTCACCGACGGGAAGACGTCGAGGAGGGGGTTGAACGGCGAGAAGATGTTGTAGGCGACCTGGGTGCCCGGGGCCTGGTAGAAGTCGGAGACGGTGAAGAAGTTGCCGTTGTTCTGGCTCTGGAACACCTGGGGGGCGTCCCGGCTGACGAAGGCCTTGAAGCGGAAGGCGGTCCGGTACTTGTCCCCCTTGATCCAGGGGTCGCTGAAGGAGATGTCGGCGAGGCCGCCGAACTGGCCGTAGGTGAAGCTGGTGGAGAGGTCCCAGGCGCGGCCGAACAGGTTGCTGTCCTGCACCTGGATCTGGCCGAAGACCCCCTGGCTCTGGCTGTAGCCCAGACCCCCGGAGAGGGAGCCGGTCGACTGCTCGACGACCCCCAGCACGATCACCACCGAGCCGGGATCCTCCGGTTCGGGGCGCAGGGTCACCTTGACGTCGCTGAACAGGCCGGTGCCGTACAGGCGCTTGAGGTCGTCCTCCAGGTTGCGGCGGTTGAAGATCTCGCCGGACTTGATGGAGATCTCACGGGTGATCACCCACTCCTTCGTCTTGCCCTTGATCGGCTGGCCCTTGTCGTTGGTGGCCGATCCTTCTTTGTTGAGGAACTGGACCTCCACGCCCTTCACCGTGCCCTGGCGCACCAGCAGCTGGACGTCCCCGTCGGGCCCGATCCGGGAGGGGCCGGTGACGCGGGCCAGGGAGAAGCCCTGATCGGCATACCACTTCTGCAGCTCCTGCATGCGGCCCTGCAGGGTCACCAGGTTGAGGGTCTTGCCGTAGTCGCTGGCGAAGGTGTCCTGCACCACCGTTTCCGGCACCTTGGCGTCGGCGGGATCCAGGCTCACCTTGGTGAGCACAGGGTTGGGCACCACCGAGACCACCAGCCGCACCCCCAGGGGGCCGTCCTGGGGCTGGATGCGCACGTCGGAGAACCAGCCCGTGGCGTAGATGGCCTGGAGATCCTTTTCCAGTTCGCTGCGGGTGATGGCGTTGCCGGGGGTCACCGCCATCACGGCATAGGCCGCCAGCTCGAGGCGCTCACGCTCGGGGTGGTCGGCCAGACCTTCGATCACCACCTCGCTGATCAGCACCCGGGGCTCGGTGGAGGCCGAAGGGGTGGGGGCCGGACCCAGGGAGGGCTTGCCGGGCCGGTCGTCGCGGGCGGCGGGGGGGCTGGGTGTGGCGCCGGGGGTGGCGGCCGGGGCCGGAGCGGCGGCGGGGGCCGGGCTGGCGGGGGCGGCTCCCGGGCCAGGTGTCACCGGGGTCGCCCCGGCCGGCGGGGTGGCGTCCGCCGGGCCGGCGAAGGGATCGGCGCCGGCCTGGGCCACGGAGCCTGCTGGCGGCTTGCCCACGGAGCCCGCGGGGGTCTGGCCCTGGGCGGGGGGGCGTTCGGCGGCCCGGGCCTGGCCGCCGGCCAGCAGCAGGGCCACGAGCAGGGGCAGGGAGGCGGTCGCCGCCCGGGGCGTGACGCTTCGAAGGATGTGGGGCCTGCCGAGGCGAACGCCAATCATGGATGTCGTCTGCAGAGCGGCCAGGCCGCAAATTCCGCTGACCTTACCCGTAGACCCGCGGTTCGGGACAGACCCCTTGGACCCGTTTGAGGACCTCCCCGTAGGCCTCGACAACGCCGCCGAGGTCCTGACGGAATCGGTCCTTGTCCAGGATCCGCTCCTGGGCATCGCTCACCGCCCTGTTCCAGAGGCGGCAGGTGTCGGGGCTGATCTCGTCCGCCACCACCAGTTCGCCGTCGGCGGTGAACCCCAGTTCGATCTTGAAATCCACCAGTTCGAGCTCCACCCGGGCGAAAAGATCGCGCAGGGCGTCGTTGACCCGGAAGGCCAGGTCCCGGATCGACCCCAGCTGGTCGGGCATGAGCAACTGCAGGCGCTCCAGCCGCGCTTCGCTGAGCAGGGGGTCCCCCAGGGCGTCGTCCTTGTAGTACAGGTCGAGCAGGGGCGGATCCAGGGGGGTGCCCGCCGGGATGGGCATCTGGCGGCAGAGGGAACCGGCGGCCACGTTCCGCACCACCACCTCCACCGGCACCACACGCACCGGCCGCACCATCATCCAGTGCTCCCCCTGCAGGCCCAGGTAGTGGGTGGGCACCCCCAGCCGTTCGAGGTGTTCGAACAGAAGGGCGGAAATACGGCAGTTCAGGGCCCCTTTGCCCAGGAGCTGGGCCTTCTTGAGGGCATTGAAGGCCGTGGCGTCGTCCTTGTACTCGACGGCTACCAGGTCGTCCTGGTCGGTGGCGTACACCCGCTTCGCCTTGCCTTCGTAGAGGAGGGGGCCGGTGGCAGGGGAGAGGGTCATGGGGCAGGTGCTGGGGTCGGGGCCGGAGCCGGAGTCGGAGTCGGAGTCGGGGCCGGCACCGGAAGATCGGCGGCGTGGCCGCCCGGATCCCGGGGGGAGCGCAGCCGGATCTCCAGCTGGCGGGTGCGCGGCGCCGCCGCCGGATCCTCGCGCTGCCAGCGCCATTCGCCGTAGGCGTCGTCGATGCGCCCACTGAGCCGCAGGCGGCGGGCCACGGCCCGCTCCGAGGGGAGGGCGGCCTGGGTGTCCAGCAGCTCGGCCACCAGCCCCCAGGCCTTCGCTGCCGCCGCCTGCTCCAGGGCCGCCTCCAGCAGGGCCTCCCGCTGGGACGCCGGCAGCTCCGCCAGTAGCCCCACCGCCTGCTGGAGCCGCAGGGCCCCGCCCAGACCGCCCTGGCGGGCCCGGACCAGCAGTTCGCCGCCGACCTGGGGAAAGCCCCTCGATTCCAGGTGCAGGGCCAGCAGCTCCAGGGCCGAGCGGCTGATCACCGTGCCATCCTCCCGGCGCTGCAGCGGCAGGGCGATGCCATCGAGGGACGTTCCGCTCTCCTTCCGCAGCCGTTCCAGGGCCAGGGCCGCCCGGCGGTGGTCGAGTCCGGCGGCGGCGGCCCGCCACTGCAGCTGCAGCCACTGCACCCGCTCGGCCCCAGCGGCCGGGCCGTAGCGGTTGAGCACGTCCATGGCCTCGCTGGGTGCCCGGCAGCTGAGCAGCACGTCGGCGTTGGCCAGCACGACCTCCAGGGGCTGGGGGGCCGGATGCAGCGTCAGCAGCCGCTGCTGCAGCTGCCGGAGCCGCTCGAGCTGGTCGGCCTCGGCGCTCTGCCGGCAGGCCGCGTCCAGCTGCTCGAGATCCCCATCGCGGAGCAGGTCGGCGAACTCCTTCTCTGTGAGCAGGGGCGGCTGCTCCTCCACGGCCTCAGCCGTGGGCTCCGCCGCCCCGCTGGGGCTGGCCTCAATGGCGGGGGTCGCCGCTCCCGCTGGGGCGGGTTTGGTCACCGCCGCCTCCGGCCCGGGGGCGGCGCCACGGGCAGCCGCCGGCCCGACCCCCGTGAGCACCCCCAGGGCGGCCAGGGCTCCGAGACCGCCCAGCACGGACCAGCCACGGCTCCGCAGGGGCGCCGCTGGGACGGGGGTCGGGCCGGATCCGCTGGGCGGCACGGCAGTCGAGGCGGCGGTCGGGGAGAATGGCAAAGGGGAGTGGCAGCAAGGCTGGTGAGGGCGACCGGTGCAGCACCTGTGCCGGCGCACAACCTAGGGGAGCTCTCCTCTCCGATCCACCCCCGTTCCGCGTCCCCTCCGCCCCATGGCCCCGTTGACCGCTTCCGACGCTTCCCCCCCGTCCCCGGTGCCGGCCCGGATCCTGGTGGTGGGCGGCGGTGGCCGCGAGAACGCCCTGGGCTGGGCCCTGGCGCGCTGCCCGGGGGTCGAGCAGGTGTTGGTGGCGCCCGGCAACGGCGGCACCGCCGCCCTGGCGGGCTGCGGCCAGCTGGCCATCGCCGAGACCGACCATGGCGCCCTGGCGGCGGCCTGCTGTGAGCACGCCATCGACCTGGTGGTGGTGGGCCCGGAAGCGCCCCTGGCGGCCGGCTTGGCGGACCGGCTGCGTTCGCAGGGGCTGGCGGTCTTCGGTCCCGGGGCCGACGGGGCCCTGCTGGAGGCCAGCAAGCGCTGGGCCAAGGACCTGATGCAGGAGGCGGGCGTGCCCACGGCGGGGTACTGGGCGGCCACGGATCGCCAGCAGGCCCTGGAGGCCCTCGAACGCCATGGCCGTCCCCTGGTGGTGAAAGCCGATGGGCTGGCCGCCGGCAAGGGCGTGACGGTGGCCGACAGCCTCGAGCAGTGCCGCGACGCCATCGAGGAGGTGTTCGCGGGCCGCTTCCAGAGCGCTGCCCCCGGGGAAGCCGCCGCCGCCCCCTCCCTGGTGCTGGAGGAGCGCCTGCACGGCCCGGAGGTGTCGGTGTTCGCCCTCACCGACGGCCGATCCATGGTGCTGCTGCCCCCGGCCCAGGACCACAAGCGCATCGGCGAGGGTGACACCGGGCCGAACACCGGCGGCATGGGGGCCTACGCCCCCGCGGGGCTGCTGGATGCGGCGGGGCTGGAGCAGGTGCGCCAGCTGGTGCTGGAGCCGATCCTGGCGGCCCTGCGGGCCCGGGGCATCGACTACCGCGGCGTGATCTTCGCCGGCCTGATGCTCACCGAGGCCGGCCTGCGGGTGATCGAGTTCAACTGCCGCTTCGGGGACCCGGAGTGCGAGACCCTGATGCCCCTGCTCGGCCCGGAACTGGCCCGGGTGCTGCTGGCCTGCGCCACCGGCCGCCTGGAGGAGGCGCCGCCCCTGACGATCGAGCCGCGCTGCAGCGCCTGCGTGATCGCGGCCGCCGAGGGCTATCCCGGCGAGGTGCGTCGCGGCGATGCGATCCACGGCGACCTGGGGGACGACCCCGATCTGCAGCTGTTCCATGCCGGCAGCCGCCGCACCGAGGCGGGCCCCGTGGTCACGGCGGGTGGCCGGGTGCTGGCGGTGGTGGCCCAGGCCGATGACTTCGACACGGCCTTCGAGCGGGCCTATGACGGCCTGGGACGGGTGGGTTTCGAGGGCATGGTCTACCGCCGCGACATCGGCCACCAGGTGCGGTCGCGACGCCCGGCCCTGCCATGACCCGCTCCGTTTCCGGCCCCACCCTGAGCGGCAACGAGGCCGCCGGAGCCTTCAGCCTCTGGCGGGCGCGGCTGCAGCGCTGGTGGGCTGAGTTCAGCCTCCAGACCAAGCTGCTCGCGGTCGCCACCCTCGTGGTGAGCCTGCTGATGACGGGCATCACCTTCCTGGCCCTCAACGGCATCCAGCGCGATGCCCGCATGAGCGACACCCGCTTCGCCCGGGATCTTGGGCTGCTGCTCTCGGCCAACGTCACCCCCCTGGTGGCGGAGGGCAATGACCGCGAACTGGCCTCGGTGGCCGAACGCTTCTGGCAGTCGAGCCGCAGCCTCCGCTACATCTTCTTCGCCGATTCCGACGGGGTGATCTACCTCGGCATCCCGATGGGAGGCAGCACCGGCATGGGCGAGCGCGTGCTCAGCCGTCGCCTGGAGCTGCCGGCCGATATCCAGCGGCGCCCCGATAACCCCCTGATCCGCCAGCACCTCACCCCGGACGGCCAGGTCACCGACGTGTTCGTGCCGATGGTGAGCGACGGCCGCTACCTGGGGGTGGTGGCCCTGGGCATCAACCCCAACGAGACGCTCCTGGCCAGCGCCGCCCTCACCCGGGAGGTGACGGTGGCGGTGTTCATCTCGATCTGGGTGCTGGTGATCCTGGGCTCGGTGTTCAACGCCCTCACGATCACCCAGCCGGTGAAGGAGCTGCTGCGGGGGGTGCGATCGATTGCCGGCGGCAACTTCGAGACCCGCATCGCCCTGCCGGTGGGGGGCGAGCTGGGCGAACTGCTCAACGGTTTCAACACCATGGCCTCCCAGCTGGAGGTCTACAAGGCGGCCAACATCGAGGAACTCACCGCCGCCCAGGTGAAGCAGCAGTCGCTGATCGCCACCATGGCCGATGGGGCCGTGCTGCTCGACGCCGAGGGGCGGATCGTGCTGGCCAATCCCACCGCCCGCCGTCTGTTCCGCTGGGAGGGCCGCAACCTGGAGGGCAGCGAGCTGGCCGCCGAACTGCCCGACCGGCTGGCGATGGAGCTGCACGATCCCCTGGAGAGCCTGATCACCAGCGAGCGGGACACCACCGAGGTGCGCTGCAGCTTCGGGGATCCCCCCCGCACCCTGCGCATCGTGCTCCAGTCGGTGCGGGATGCCAGCGGCGAGAGCCTCAAGGGCATCGCCATGACCATCCAGGACCTCACCCGGGAGGTGGAGCTGAACGCCGCCCAGAGCCGCTTCATCAGCAACGTGTCCCACGAGCTGCGCACCCCCCTGTGCAACATCAAGAGCTACGTGGAGACGCTCCATGACATGGGCGACCTGCTCAGCGCCGAGGAGCAGAAGGAGTTCCTGAGCATCGCCAACGCCGAGACCGACCGCCTCTCGCGCCTGGTCACCGACGTGCTCGACCTGTCACGGCTGGAGTCCGACCGGGTCTGGCAGCTGGAGCCCATGGACCTGGCCCCGGCGATCGAACAGACCCTGCGCACCTACCGGCTCAACGCCGAGGAGAAGGGGGTGATGCTGCTGTTCGCCGGGGATCAGCACCTGCCCAGGGTGCGGGGCAACTGGGATCTGCTGCTGCAGGTGTTCGACAACCTGGTGGGCAACGCCCTCAAGTTCACCCGCAGCGGCGGCCAGCTGCTGCTGCGCGCCTACCCCTGGCCCGACCACTGCCCGCTGGATCCCGGAAGCGGACCGGAGAACCATCCCTCCTGCACCCTCACCTCGCGCCTGCCGCGGCTGCGGGTCGAGATCGCAGACACCGGCTGCGGCATCTCCGAGGCCGACCAGGCGCGGATCTTCGAGCGCTTCTTCCGGGTCGAGAACGCCGTGCACACCGAAGCCGGCACCGGGCTGGGACTCTCGATCGTGCGGGGCATCCTCGAGAAGCACGGCAGCCAGGCCCGGATGGCCAGCGAGCCCGGCGTGGGCACCACCTTCTGGTTCGACCTGCCCCTGGAGGAGGCCGACGGCGATGAACTCCGGGTCCAGGCGGAGCGCTCCGCCTCCATGGCCGAGATCGAAGCGGAGCGAAGAATCGCCGCCTAGGCCCGCGCCGGCCATGCCGGGCAGGCCCACCGAGATCAGCTCTCCCCGTCGACGCTGCGCATGATCCGGCCCAGGTCGGCCCGTTCGTCGGTGGTGATGCGATGGGGAACGCCGCTGATGATGCGCTCGAAATTCGCGAAGGAATCCTTGATCTCCGGCCCGTTGCCGGTGATCACGAATTCCCGGATGCCTTTGTCGTGCCAGGAGCCGCGCATCTTGAAGACGTTCAGGGCCCGGGCCATTTCGCCGCGGATCTCCACATACTGCAGCAGCAGAATGGTGTCGGTGATGGTGGAGATGTGGGAGTCGGTGATCGAATGGCTTCCCATGAACTCCTCGGAGGTGTTGGTGAAGAAGCCCGCGATCTCCTCCTGTTTGGCATAGCCCGTCACCCCGATCACAAACTGGCGGAAGGCGTTGTGGCTCACACCGCGAGCTAGGGCGGAGAGGGAATCGATCGCCATCCGGGACGGCTTGAACTGGCTGATCTCCGTCTTGATGATCTGCAGGTGATCCTCGAGGCCGGTGGATTCCGGATAGGCGCAGATGATCTTGAGCAGGCCGTCCTGCTCCATCTGCTCGAAATCGATGCCCCAGCTGGTGGCGTTGCGCAGCAGCTGGGAGCGGGATTCCTCGTAGGCGAACAGGATGGCCCGCTCCTTGCTGCGGCAGGCATCCTCCACGAACTTGCTGACCAGCAGGGTCTTGCCGGTGCCGGTGGCGCCGGTCGCCAGGATGATGGAGTCCTTGAAGAAGCCCCCGCCGCACATCTCATCGAGCCGGGGAACGCCGGAGCTGAGGCGCACGTTGGAGGACCGCTGGGTGAGGCGCATCGCCCCCAGCGGGAACACACTGATCCCGTGGGCGCCCATGGTGAAGGGAAACTCCCCCTTCATGTGGGTGGTGCCGCGGAGCTTGAGCACTTCCACCGTGCGCCGCCGCCGTTCCCCCTCCAGCACGTTGCGCAGGATCACCACGTTGTCGGAGACGAACTCCTCGACGCCATAGCGGGCGATGGGCCCGTACTCGTCGACCCGTTCGGTGGTCATCACCGTGGTGACGCCGATCTCCTTGAGCCGGGCGATCAGCCGGAAGATCTCGCGCCGCACCACCGAGATGGCGTCGTACTGCTGGAAGACGGCGGTGATGGAGTCAATCGCCACCCGCTTGGCTTTGTATTTGCGAATCGCGTAGTGGATCCGCTCGATCAGGCCGGAGAGGTCGAAGCTGCCAGACACCTCCTGGCCATCGGGGTCCGGGGAGGCATCGAGGACAAATAACTTGTTCTGTTCGACCATTTCCTGCAGGTTCCAGCCGAAGCTGGAGGCGTTGCGCAGGATGTCGAGGGGCGACTCCTCGAAGGTGACGAAAATGCCGTGTTCGTTGAACTGACGGATGCCGTTGCAGAGAAAGTTCAGCGAGAAGACCGTCTTGCCGGTTCCCGAGGTTCCGCTGATCAGGGTCGATCGGCCGATCGGCAGCCCGCCATGGCAGATGTCATCGAAACCCTCGATCCCCGTGGGTAGTTTCTGCATCTGCATCCGATTGGCAGCGGCGTCGTGGTCGTTGGGATCCGGCATCGAAGAGATGGAAGGGCGAGGGGTCGAAAGGGGAAGGGGCTGACGCTGGGATGGCCTGGCCCGGAAGGTATCGGCAGGCCTCGATCAGGGCTCAGGAGGTTTCCGGAGGCGAGGGCACACCGCCGGGTTCCAGGTCATCGACGTCGAACTTGAAGTCCTCGGTGAGCTCTTCGTAGAGCAGATCCAGACCGATCAGCACCCGGTCCCGGTCGGAGAGATCGCCGATGATCCGCCGCACCGGCGGGGGCAGGATCTTCGCCAGGGTGGGGGTGGCCAGGATCTTGTCCTCCTCCGCCAGCTGGGGATTCTTGAGCACATCGATCACCTTCAGGGCGTAGACGCCGCGGAACTCGGATTCGAGGATGTCGCGCAGCGTCTTCAGGGCCCGCATCGAATTGGGGGTGTTGCCCGCCACGTAGAGCTTGAGGATGTAGGTCTTGCGGAAGGTCATGGCGGGGATTCAGGCGGAGGGGCTGGAGAATTCGGCCGCGGCGGCGGGCACGATGGGCAGGTCGGGCGGGATGGAGCGTCGGTACATTTCGCAGAGGTGAGCCATGACATCAAGGAGCGCCAGCCGGTAGTCCTGGAGAAAATCGTTCTTCTGTCCTTTGAGCATCAGCTGTTTACGAAACTCCTCGATCAGGATCACGTGGATTTCGACCATCTTGGTGATTGGGAGATCGGCGAAGAAGGCCGTGTTCACGAAGCTTTCGATCGCCTGGTTGGCTGCGGCGGGGTTCTTGAAGTAGCTGATCAGCAGGTCCCGGTAGGTGCGCCGCAGGGAGTCCAGCAGCTCGCTGCGTTCCTCGGCTTCCAGGTTGCGCAGGAAGCGGGAGGGATCCCGCTTGTAATAGACGCCCAGGTACCCGAGCCGTCCGTTGAGCCGGTTCGGCAGTTTCCAGCCGTCGGGGGTTGTCGCCCTGGCTTCGCTGCCGGCGGGCAGGGTGTTGCTGCGCAGGAAGCGGGAGACCGCCGCATCCAGGCTGTAGCTCAGCTGCTCCAGCTGGTCGGGGGGGAGGCGGACCTCGGCGTCGTGGAATTTCACCTCGCCGTCCACCGGGCCGATCAGCACGGCCGGCAGCTCCAGCCCCTGGTCGTGGAGGCTGCCGAAGAAGCTGCCGTCGACGGCGCCCTCCTCAAGCAGGATCCCGTCGAAGTCCTCGCGGCGCTTCTCCAGCTGCTCGAGGGGCCCGGCGGCGGGATCGACGGGCACCAGCTGGTAGCGACCACCCCTGAGCCACTGGCCGCAGGCTTCGGCCAGGGCCGGGGTCTGGATGAGGGAGAGGATGTTGAGAACCGGTTGGGGCATCGACCGCTGCGGCGGGGAGCTCCCCTGGCCGAGCTGATTCTTGACGGAAGGGAGGCCCGGACGGGAGGATCTTAGTTCTGTCTTTCGATTCCGTGCGTCCAGGCCCAATGGCGGCTTCCTGCCGCCAGCCTGGCCACGCCCCCTGAGCGATGACCCAAGCCCCCCAGAAGGAACCCCTGAGCGCATCCACCACCGATGCCCAGGGCGACGCCACCGGCGCCTACGCCATCGTCGAGGCTTCCGGCCAGCAGTTCTGGCTCCAGCCCGATCGTTACGTCGATCTCGACCGGATCAACGCCGAGGTTGACAGCACCGTGACCCTGGAGAACGTGCTCCTGGTGAAGGACGCCTCCGGCACCACCCTGGGCCAGCCCTACGTGAAGGGCGCCACCGTGGAGCTCAAGGTGCTGGCCCATCGCCGCGGCCAGAAGATCATCGTCTACAAGATGCGCCCCAAGAAGAAGACCCGCCGCAAGAACGGCCACCGCCAGGAGCTCACCCGGGTGATGGTCCAGTCGATCAAGGTGGGCGGCAAGTCGATCGCCTGATCCGGCCCAAGGTTCCTCCTCCAGTTTCCCCGTTCTCCCTTCTCTGCTTTCCCATGGCCCACAAGAAAGGCACAGGCTCGACCCGCAACGGCCGCGACTCCAACTCCAAGCGCCTCGGCGTCAAGCGTTACGGCGGTGAGACCGTCAGCGCCGGCTCGATCCTGATCCGCCAGCGCGGCACCTCCGTGATCCCGGGCGTCAACGTCGGCCGCGGCTCCGACGACACCCTGTTCGCCCTCGTGGACGGGGTCGTCAGCTTCGAATCCATCAAGCGCGGCCTGCGTAACCGCAAGCGCATCAACATCGCCGTCGGCGCCTAGGCCCCGCTCTGGGGGGCGTCCGCCAGTTCGGCTCCGTCCCCCGGCACCTCGAGATAGCGCCTGAGCCAGCCCACCAGCAGGTAGAAGGGCAGGGTGTCAGCCAGGGCTGCCACCAGCTTGAAGACGTAGCCGCTGGCGATGAACACGCCCAGCTGGGGGAGCACGGGCTCGTCCGGCCGGATCGGCAGCACATGGGCGGCGTAGTGGCTGATCAGCACCACCGCCGACGTGTCGACGACCTGGCTGATCAGGGTGGAGCCGTTGTTGCGCAGCCACAGGGCCTTGCCGTTGCTGAAGCGCTTCCAGAAATGGAACAGGCGCACGTCGGTGAACTGGGCGGCCATGTAGGCAGCCATGGAGGCCCCCACGGCGCCGAAGGCCAGCCGGCGCACCTCGAAGAACACCGGCACGCCGTCGGCGTGGGTATCGGCCGGCAGGCCCACCACCCCACCGAATCCGTCCAGGCCCGGCAGGATGCCACCGAGCCAGAGCACCAGGACGATCCAGCCGTTGAGCATCAGACCCACCCACACCACCTGGGAGGCGCGCCGTTCGCCCCAGATCTCGCTGATCAGGTCCGTGCACAGGAAGGTGACGGGGTATGGCAGGGCCCCCACCGCCACGATGATCGGGAAGGACCCGATGCTGCCCAGGTGGAGGAACCGGGTCAGCCCCAGGATGTTGAGCATGCCCATGGTCCCGAGGAAGATGCCGGCCAGCACCAGAAAGGTGACCTCGCGCCGGTCCTGCAGCGTCATCGGCGCCTGAGCATGGGAGAAGGTCCCTCCAGGCTGCCGCCATCGCCTCCGTCGCGCCACGGCTGCGGTTTCCTGGTGCTCGACAAACCCGCCGGTCTGACCTCACACGACGGCGTCGCCAGGGTGCGGCGGGCCTACGGCCTGCGGCGGGTGGGCCACGGCGGCACCCTGGATCCAGCCGTCACCGGGGTGCTGCCGATCGCCCTCGGCCCGGCCACCCGGTTGTTGCCCTACCTGCCCGGCGACAAGACCTACCGCGGCACGGTCCAGCTGGGCGTGCGCACCGGCACCGACGACCTCGAGGGCGAGGTGCTGGAGCGCTCGGCCGTTCCGCCCCTCGATCCCGAGGCCCTCGAGCAGGCCCTGGCCCGGTTCCGGGGCGAGATCCTCCAGGTCCCCCCCCAGGTCTCGGCTGTGCATGTGGATGGCCAGCGGGCCTACGCCCGGGTCCGGGCGGGGGAGCAGCTGGAGCTGGCGGCGCGGCCGGTGCGGATCCATGGCCTCGACCTGCTGGGCTGGGACGCCGAGCGCGGCCGCCTGGAGCTGGAGGTGCGCTGTTCCGCCGGCACCTACGTGCGCGCCCTGGCGCGGGACCTGGGGGAAGCCCTCGGCTGCGGCGGCGCCCTGGCCAGCCTGCGCCGCACCGCCGCCCTCGGCTTCGGACTGCACCAGGCGATTTCCCTGGAGCGCCTGGCGAGCGGGCCCCTCCCGCCGCTGCTGGATCCCCTCGACGTGCTGGTGGATCTGCCGCGCCAGCGCCTCGATCCGGCCCAGCTGTCCCCGTGGCGCTGCGGCCGGTCCCTGCCCCGTACGGTGGAGCAGTTGCCTGAGGGGGCGGTCGCCGTGCTCACCCCGGATGGCAACCTGGCGGGCATCGCCCGTGCCGACGGCAAGGGCCTGCTCCTGCCCCGGCTGGTGTTCGACGCCGCCGGTTGAATCCCCTGCGACATCGCGATGGCCGGCCACAGCAAATGGGCCCAGATCAAGCGCACCAAGGCGGTGGTGGACGCCCGGCGTGGGGCGCTGTTCACCCGTCTGGGGCGGGAGATCACCGTGGCGGCCCGTGGTGGTGCCGATCCGGCCGGCAACTTCCAGCTCCGCACTGCCATTGAGAAGGCCAAGGTGGCGGGGCTCCCCAACGCCAACATCGACCGGGCCGTGGCCAAGGGCAGCGGCCAGGGGGGTGGCGGGGCCGACCTGTTCGAGGCGGTGCGCTACGAGGGTTACGGCCCGGGGGGCGTGGCCGTGCTGGTCGAGGCCCTCACCGACAACCGCAACCGCACTGCGGCCGACCTGCGACTGGCCTTCGGCAAGCACGGCGGCAACCTCGGTGAGACCGGCTGTGTCAGCTATCTGTTCGAGCAGCGCTCCGTTGTGCGGCTGGCCCTGCCCGGCGCCGACGAGGAGCGCCTGCTGGAGGACCTGCTGGTCCTCGAGGAGCGGGGTGGCCCGGCGGCGGCGGGCTACGAGATCGATGCGGAGGGCGTCGACGTGTTCGGCGCCTTTGCCGACCTCGAAGCCCTCCAGGACGGGCTCCGGGACCTGCAGCTGCCGCTGGCCGGCTGGGAGCATCGCTGGATCGCCTCCCTGCCCTGCCGCCTCGAGGACGCCGCGGTGCTGGCCGCCTGTCTGCGCATGCTGGACGTGCTCGAGGATCTCGATGACGTGCGCAGCGTCACCAGCAATCTCGAGGCGGACGACGCCCTGATGGAGGCGGCCCTGCCCGGCTGAGGCCGCCGCGCCGCCCTCCGCCGCGCCAGAGGTTCAGCCCATCGCCTCGACGTCGGCGATCACGGTGAGGGCAGGGTGGTGCTGCAGCCAGCTGGCGGGCAGCTCCGGTGTGGGGGGCTCCCCCAGGGCGCGGCGCAGGACCGCCGCCTTCGCGCCGCCGGTCACCACCAGCACCACCCGGCGGGCCGCGAGGATCTCGGCCATCCCCAGGGTGATGGCCCGCCGGGGGACGGCGCCGGGATCACCCCCGAAGGCGCCGGCGTTCTGGCGGCGGGTGTGGTCGCTGAGATCCAGGCAGCGGCAGGCCACGGCCGCCCCCGCGGGGGGTTCGTTGAAGCCCACGTGGCCGTTGAGGCCCAGGCCCAGCAGTTGCAGGCCGATGCCGCCGGCGGCGGCCACGGCGGCGCCGTAGCGCTGCGCTTCGCCATCGGGATCGCAGGCCCGCCCATCGGGGAGCCGCACCCGCCCGGGGTCCAGGCCCAGGGGCTCCACCAGCTGGCGGGCCATGGTGGCGGCGAAGGAGGCGGGATCCTGGGGCCCCAGCCCCACGTACTCGTCGAGGTTGAAGCTGCACCAGCCCTGGCGCACCTGCGCCGCCAGGGCGGGCTCCAGGCGCCCCAGCCGCCGGGCCAGGGCGGCATAAACGGGCTCCATGGTGCGTCCGGTGGCCAGACCCAGGGGGCGCTCCGGCCGCAGTCGATCGGCCAGCAGCAGGGCCGCCACCCGCTCCGCCACCGCCGCCGCATCGGCCAGCACGATCGGCGCGATGGAGGTGGTGACCGGGGCTGCGACCGGGGCGCTGGGGGCGTGGCGGCTCAACGGGTGCCTCAAAGGGCGGAGTAGGGCTGGATCCTGGCTCCCTGGTAGTAGTGCTGGAGGATCTGCCGGTAGTCCTCGCCGCGCAGGGCCAGGGCGTAGGCGCCCCACTGGCTCATGCCCACCCCGTGGCCGTAGCCCCGGCCGCTCACCAGCAGGGTCGGCGCGGCGGGCGGTCGGGGGGTTCGCCAGGGGGCCTGCACCAGGCCGGAGGCCAGGGAGCGGATCCCCTCGGGGGTGAAGACCCCCTCCAGGGACGGCAGCGGGGGCGGGAAGGGCGCGGCCTGGGGCGTCGCCTCGAAGTCGAACCGGGCCAGGGTGCTGCGCAGGCCCAGCCGCTGGCGCAGCTCGGCGCCGGACAGCAGCAGTGAACCACCGGGGCCCGTCACCCGGGCCTGGCGGATGCGACCGGAGCTGGTGGTGGAGAGCACCTCAATGCGGAAGGCCCCGTCGATCTCACGGAAGGCGCGGGCGAGCTTGTCGGGTTCGACGCGCAACCGCCAGACATGCACCGGGCTGGCCTGGTCGTAATCGGGCACGCTCACCAGGTAGGGCAGCTGCTGGCGCCAGATCTCGCCGCTGTTCTCCGTGAGGCCGCCACTGCTGCTGTGGAAGACCGCGTTGATCAGGGCGGAGCCGTGCATCAGCACCTGGGAGCGGGTGCTGCGCACCGCTTCGCGGGTGGAGTCGGTTTCGGCCTCCACCCCCTTGTAGACCTGGCTGGAGACGGTGGCCTTGAGGTCGAAGGGCTCCGCCGGCCGGCGCTGGCGCAGGGCGTAGGTGCGGGCCGCCACCGCCTGGGCCCGCAGAGCCGCCAGCGGCCAGCTGGCCGGCATCTCGCTGCCCACCACGCTGGGCAGGTAGCTCTCGACATCGATCAGGTTGATCGCCTGCAGGCGATCGCCCTCGCTGCGCACCAGCAGCCGACCGCGGTAGCGGCGCTGCTGCAGGGTCAGCACGGCCTCGCCGCCCTCCGCCCGCCCCGGGGCGGGATCGATCCAGGCCTGGCCCGACGGCAGGGCCACCCGCCGGGGCGGCCCGGTCGGCCCCTCCAGCCTGGCCTCCAGGGCCGGGCCGCTGCGCAGCAGCTGCAGTCGGGCCCCGGGGGCCAGCTCCGCCAGGGTGCGCCCCGTGCCGTCGCCGAGGCGCAGCACGGTGCTGCCGGCCTCCAGCTCCAGGGTGGGGGCCTCCCGCAGCAGCACCCGCACCACGGGAGCCGGCGCCCTCGCCTCCATGGGGACCGCCGCTGCGACGGAGGCGGGAAGCAGGGCCAGCGAGAGGCCGGCGCGCCATCCGAAACGGAGGAGGGTCACGAGGGTGCGCGAGCGACAACGGCTCATTCTGGACGGGTCACCCTGCCCACGCCACGGCGCCAGCCAGCGCACCGGCCGGCGCCGTGGCAGCATGCGCTCTGAGGCAGCCAGGGTGTGCAGGTCACCTTCCTGGGAACCAGCTCCGGCGTTCCCACCCGCGCCCGCAACGTCTCCGCCGTGGCCCTGCGGCTGCCGCAGCGGGCCGAGCTGTGGCTGTTCGACTGCGGCGAGGGAACCCAGCACCAGTTCCTGCGCAGCGACCTGCGGGTGTCCCAGCTGCGTCGGATCTTCGTCACCCACATGCACGGCGACCACGTCTTCGGTCTGCCGGGGCTGCTGGCCAGCCTGGGGCTGGCGGGCAGCTGCGCCGGCATCGACCTCTACGGACCGGATCCCCTGCGCGACTACCTGGAGGGCGTGATGCGCACCTCCTCGACCCGCATCGGCTATCCCCTGCGCACCCACCGGGTGAAGGAGGCCGCCGCCCGCGGCACCCTGGTGCTCGATGACGACGACATCACGGTGCGCTGTACGGCGCTCACCCACCGGGTGCCGGCCTTCGCCTACCGGGTGGATCAGAAGCCCCGGGCCGGCCGCTTCGACGTGGAGCGGGCCAGGGCCCTGGGCATTCCCCCCGGGCCGGTCTACGCCGAGCTCAAGGCCGGTCGCAGCGTCACCCTCGACGATGGCCGGGTGATCCGTGGCGAGGCCCTCTGCGGGCCGCCGCGGCCGGGCTGCAGCGTCGTCTACTGCACCGACACCGTGTTCAGCGAGGCGGCGGTGGCCCTGGCCCGCGGCGCCGACCTGCTGATCCACGAATCCACCTTCTCCCATGGCGAGGCGGAGCTGGCCATCGCCCGCCAGCACTCCACCAGCACGATGGCCGCCCAGACCGCCCTGGAGGCGGGGGTGAAGCAGCTGGTGCTCACCCACCTCAGTCCCCGCTACGTGGCGGGGAATCCCATGACCCCCGACGACCTGGTGGCCGAAGCCCGGGCCATCTTCCCCGAGACGGTGGTGGCGAAGGACTTCCTCAGCCTCTCGGTGGGGACCGGGGGCTGAGCCTGCAACAGTTCGCGTGATTCCGTTCCGGGGGACCCGTCGCCCGTGATACAAGGTCTCAGTTGCGGTCCGACCGCCATTCCGCCGGCTTCTCCCATGGCCCCCCTCCTTCGCTCAGCCGCCCCGCTGTCAGCTGTCCGTCGCACCGCCGTCCGTCGCCCCGCTCGCCTTGGCTCCGCCCTCCGTGCCGTGGTCCGGACGCTGCTGATCCTTCCCCTGGCCCTGCTGGTCTGTTTCGCGGGCCCCGCGGCCGCGGCCCAGTGGAGCGCCGAGGACCTGACCGTGCCGGTCTCCCCCGACGGCACCCTGGTGACCTTCAGCGAGAAGGAGGTCAAGACCGGCCGCAAGCTCTTCAACGAAAGCTGCGGCACCTGCCATGCCGGTGGCATCACCAAGACCAACCAGAACGTGGGCCTTGACCCCGAGACCCTCGCCCTGGCCACACCGGCCCGGGATTCGGTGGACGCCCTGGTCGACTACATGAAGGACCCCACCTCCTATGACGGGGAGTACAGCATCGCGGACGTGCATCCCAGCCTGCGCAGCAGCGACGTGTTCGTGAAGATGCGCGATCTGGACGACGAGGACCTGCGCCTGATCGCCGGCTACATCCTGGTGGCCCCCAAGGTCCAGGGCATCCAGTGGGGCGGCGGCAAGATCTACTTCTGATCCCCGGCCCACCCCTGCCGGCCGGCCTTGAGCCGGCCGGTTTTTTTGTGCCTGGACGCCGGCGCCTCAGGGGGCCGGGGCAGGGAGAGGTGGCGGTGGCGGCGGGGCCAGGTTGCCGGCCTCCAGCGACCCCGGCAGCTTGCTGTACCACCACTCCTGCAGGCCGGGGGCCAGGCGCTGGGGGAACAGGGTGATCACGGTGCGGGTGGGGCGGGCCCCCGGCTGCAGCAGCTCCACGGCGTAGGAGGGGCAGCGGCGGGCGGCCAGGTCGGGCACGAAGCGGCGGCCGACGCGGCGCCAGCTGGGCTCCTTGCTGCGCCAGGCCAGTCGGCAGCAGGGCCAGGGCAGCTCCTCCCGATCGAACAGGCGGCAGCAGGGCCCCAGGACCCTGTAGCTGTACTGGCCGCCGGGGCTGGGATGCTCGCTGCCGGAGGCCAGCACGGTGTCCACCTGAAGTGCCATGAAAAAGCCACCCCTGAGGGTGGCGAAGAAGAACGCGGGGTTCAAGGGGGCGATCCAAACGGACCGCCCGGCGAGGAGCTCAGTAGAGCTCTTCTTCGGTGTGGGTCTTGATGGTGCAGTCGGAGGTGGGGTAGGCGACGCAGGTGAGGACGAAGCCGGCCTCGATCTGGTCGTCGTCGAGGAAGCTCTGATCCGACTGGTCGACGGTGCCGGAGGTGAGCTTGCCCGCGCAGGTGGAGCAGGCGCCGGCGCGGCAGGAGTAGGGCAGGTCAATGCCCTGCTCTTCGGCGGCGTCGAGGATGTACTGGTCGTCGGGAACCTCGATGGTCTTGTTCAGCCCCTCGCTCTCATTGACGAGGGTGACCTTGTAGGAAGCCATGGAAGAGATTGGAGCTCACAGACACCCGGCAGCCAGGGCCTGTAGGACCCGCCCTTCCTACATCCGACAGGGGGCTTTCCCGGCGATCTTGGGCTCGCAGGCCGGGAAGCCCAATCAAAGCCAGGACACAGATCAGCGTGCCTTATGCAACATCGGATGCCGAACGGATCCGCAGCAGGCCCCAGCGGTCCTGCTCGACCCGCCCTTCCACCCGCCAGCCCGCCGCCGCCAGATCCCGCTCCAGGCCTGGGGCTTGATCCACCAGCAGGCCGCTGAGCAGGCCCACGCCGCCGGGGCTAAGCAGGTGCCCAAACCAGGGGATCAGGGCCTCGATCACCGGCGCCAGGATGTTGCACAACAGCAGATCCGCCGGACGCCCCCCCAGCAGGGCCACCAGGGCCTCGGCCGAGCCCGTGGTGACCGCCAGCGCTGAGGGGGCGTCCGGCGCCGTGGGGGAGGGCCCCAGGCCATTCAGGGCGGCGTTCTCCCGGGTCGCCCGCTCCGCCAGGGGGTCGGTGTCGGCGGCGGCCACGCTGGCCGCCCCCAGCCGCAGGGCGGCCAGGCCCAGGATGCCGCTGCCGCAGCCCAGATCGGCCACCCTCAGCCCCTCCAGGCCCGCACCCAGTCCTGCCCCTTCCCGTTCCCCGGCGAGGGCCTCCAGGGCCTCCAGGCAGAGGCGGGTGGTGGGATGGCTGCCGGTGCCGAAGGCGCTGCCCGGATCGATGCGGATCACCAGCCGCCCGGCCTGCTCGGGCGGCACCTCCAGCCAGGCCGGCAGCACCAGCAGCCGCTCCCCCACCGGATCGGGCCGCCAGTGGCTCTTCCAGCTCAGGCTCCAGTCCTCATCGGCCTGCCGCTGCCAGTGGACCTGCGGCAGCGCCAGGTCGAAGGGCTCCCCCAGCGGGGCCAGGGCCCGCTCCAGCTCCTGGCGCTGGTCGGCGGGCCAGTCGCTCTCCGGCAGCCAGGCCAGCAGCTGACGCTGCTCCGGCGCCTCGGGGGGGTGCTGGAGCGCCACCCGCGCCACGCCCAGGAGCGGCAGCTTCCAGAGCAGGGACTCCTCCAGTTCGGCCGGGGCGGCCATCTCCAGCCGCCACCAGACCAGGCCCATCAGAGGGTGACCGGGTGGGCGGCCTGGATGCCGTTGATGCCGTGGATCACCGCCAGCAGGCTGGGGGGGATCGGGTCGTCGAGGCTCAGCACCATCACGGCGTCGCCGCGCACGATGCGGCGGCCCACCTGCATCGAGGCGATGTTGACGTTGTGCTCGCCGAGCAGGGAGCCCAGCTGGCCGATGATGCCGGGCATGTCCCGGTGGCGGGTGAAGAGCATGTGACGGCTGGGCGTCACGTTCACCGGGAATTCGTCGATGGTGGTGATGCGCAGTTCGCCGTCGGTGAACACCGCGCCGGTGACGCTGTGGTTGCCCCGGGGGCTGCGGGAGCTGAGCTGCAGCGAACCGCCGGCGAAGTCGCGGCTGGCGTCGTCCTTCACCTCGAGCACGTGGATGCCGCGCTCCTTGGCCTCCAGGGTGGCGTTGACGTAGTTGATGCTGTCGCCCAGGGCGGCCGAGAGGATGCCCTTCAGCGCCGCCACCACCAGGGGCTGGGCGGGGTGGGAGGCGAATTCGCCCTGGAGGCGAACCTCCAGCTCGCTGATCTGGCCGCCGGCCAGCTGGCTGAGCAGCAGGCCGAGGGTTTCGGCCAGCTGCAGGTGGGGCTTGAGCAGCTCCATCACCTCGGGGGTCAGGCCGGGGATGTTGACGGCGCTGCGGGCCGGCAGGCCGAGGAGCACGTCCCGGATCTGCTCGGCCACGTCGATGGCCACGTTCTCCTGGGCCTCCTCGGTGGACGCGCCCAGGTGCGGGGTGAGGATCAGGCGCTCCTTCACCAGGCGCAGGGGGGAATCGGCCGCCAGCGGTTCTTTGGCGTACACGTCGATGGCGGCGCCGGCGATGACGCGGTTCTCGACCGCATCGGCCAGGGCCTGCTCGTCGATGATGCCGCCGCGGGCGCAGTTCACCAGCCGGGCGGTGGGCTTCATCGTGGCCAGCAGCGCCGCGTTGACCAGGTTCTCGGTGTCCGGCGTGCGGGGCAGGTGCAGGCTGACGTAGTCGGCTTCGGCGAACAGCTGGGGCAGGGGCAGCAGCCGCACCTGCAGCAGCTGGGCCCGCTCGGCGGAGATGAACGGGTCGTAGGCGGCCACGTCCATGCCCAGGGCCCGGGCGACGCGGGCCACGTGGGAGCCGATCTTGCCGAGGCCCACCACGCCGAGGGTCTTCTTGTAGAGCTCGTTGCCGACGTAGGTCTTGCGGTCCCAACCGCCGGCCATGGTGCTGGCGTGGGCGTGGGGAACGTGCCGCGACAGGGAGAGCATCAGCGCCAGGGCGTGCTCGGCGGCGGCGATCGTGTTGCCCTCGGGCGAATTGACGACGATCACGCCGCGGCGGGTGGCGGCGGGCACATCGACGTTGTCGACGCCCACGCCGGCCCGGCCGATGATGCGCAGATGGCTCGCAGCCTCGATCACCTCGGCGGTCACCTGGGTGCCGGAGCGGATCATCAGCCCCTCGTACTCACCGATGCACGCCACCAGCTGCTCCGGGCTCAGGCCCGTGCGCACGTCCACCTGGGCGACCTGGGAGAGGATGTCGATCCCCGCCTGGTCGATGGGATCGGAGACCAGAACCTTCGTCATGTCCGGCAGCGGTGGGGAGGGCGGGGGGTGCGCCCCCAGGGGGGCAGGCCGGAGGTGCAGTGTAGAGAGCGGTGCGGAGACGAGCCCATGTCCCTGAGTGTGGTGGTCGTGCTGGACGACCGGGAACGCCTGTATGCCCTGCGGGATCGCTTGCAGGCACTTCAGCCGGCCCCGACCCGGGTGCTGGCGATCGGCCGTGGTGAGGCGACCATGTCGGACGTGGAGCGGCTCGATCCGGCCACGGCCCGACGGCGGCGCCAGCAATCGATGGTGCGCTGGCTGCTGCCCTTCGGTTTCCTGGCCGGGCTCACCTTTACCCAGATCACCGATCTGCACACCTTCAGCTTCGCCGGGGCCTACGGGGAGCCCCTGATCGGCGGCCTGCTGGGCATGGGTTCCGGCTGGATGGGCAGTTTCGCCGCCGCCGCCAGCGTCAGCTCGGAGGAGGACGACCGCATCCGCATCCTGCGCAACCGGCTCGACGAAGGCTGCTGGCTGCTGCTGCTGGAGGCCCCCGTCGGCCGGGAGATCCCCTGGACCACCATCCAGCTGGCGCGACCGACGGCGGTCGTGCGGCTGGACGACACCTGAGCCGCGGGGGGCCATGCTTCCACGACGGGACCTGCTGGAGGGGAGTCGCCACCCGGAGGAGCTCGGGGTCCTGTTCAGCCTGGCGGAGACGGCCCTGCGCACCTGGGAGCCCCAGGTCAGCGGCTTTCTCGAGGCGGCGGTGCGCGAGGAGGCCGAGGACCGGCTCGGTGCCCTCAGCGAGCTGACCCTCGCCAGTGACGGCGGCCACCCCGGCGCCGAGCGCCGCTGCCTGCTGCTGGCGCGTTCGGGACAGGAGCCGACGGCCCCCGCCCTGCTGGGGCTGGAGATCAGCGGCAACTTCCTCTTCGATCCCGCCTCCGCGGCCGACATGGCCGAGGGGCTGGCCGGCGCCGGCGCCGGGGCAGCGGAGCTGGGTGACCTGTGGCTGCGCGGCGATCGGGGCGGCCAGGCGATCGTCAGCGAGGCCCTGGCCCGGCGGCTGGACGGGACCGAAGGCCTGGTGCGCACGGTGCCGGTGCGGTTCGAGGCCAGGCCCATCGAGGCGCTGCAGCTGCCGGCCCGCCGGCTGCCCCGCCAGCTCACCACGGTGGAGGCCTCCCTGCGGCTGGATGCCCTGGCGTCGGCCGGCTTCGGGCTGTCCCGCAACCGCATGGCCACCCTGATCCGGCAGGGGGCGGTCCGCCTCGACTGGAAGGTGGTCACCAGTCCCAGCCAGCCCCTGGCCGCGGGGGCGCGGGTCCAGCTGGAGGGGCGGGGAGAGCTGGAGGTGCTGGCGATCGAAGCCACCAAGCGGGAGCGTTTCCGGATCCGGCTGGAGCGCCATTAAGGGCCCGGCGGCGCAAGTTGACAGGAGGGAAGGCCGGCGAGTAGGAAAAGCTCTGGGTTGAGACGGATCCGACGGATCGACTGTGAAAGGTCAACCGCCGGTGATACTTTCTTCCCGCCGACGACCATCCACTCAACGACAATCCATCTTGATCTTCATCGGGATGTTCATGGTCGTTGTCTGAGATTCGGCGCAGCTTCGGTGATCCCGAACTCGGGCGATTAGCTCAGAGGTAGAGCACTACCTTGACACGGTAGGAGTCACTGGTTCGATTCCAGTATCGCCCATTGATTGATTGGAAAGATCAGAATTCTTTGCGGGTTCAGGTGAGGGATCCCCTCGCTGCTACCCTCGGCCGATCCTGAGTATGAGCCTGCCAGCGTGAGTCCCGCCGAGGCCGTTGCACCTCTTTCCTGCGCGGTGGTGGTGGGTCTGGGCCGGTCCGGTCTGGGGGCGGCCCGCCTGCTGCAGGCCCGTGGCGAGACGGTGGTGGTCATCGAGAGCGGTGACACGCCGGAGCAGCGGGCCCTGGCGGCCTCGCTGGAGAGCGAGGGCATCGCGGTGCGGCTGGGGGTGCCCCTGAGCCCCGCGGCCTTCCGCGACCTGCCACTGCCGCCGTCGGTGGTGGTGGTCAGCCCGGGCATCCCCTGGAACCACCCGGTGCTGGAGGAGCTGCGCTCCCAGGGGGTGCGGGTGCAGGGGGAGATCGTGCCCGCCTGGCAGGCCAGCGGTGATGTGCCCTGGATCGCCATCACCGGCACCAACGGCAAGACCACCGTCACCTGCCTGGTGCACCACCTGCTGCAGGGGGCCGGCAGGGATGCGCCCCTCTGCGGCAACGTCGGCATCTCCGCCGCCGAGGTAGTGCTGCAGCGGCACCTGGAGCAGGGGCCCAGCCCGGACTGGCTGGTGGTGGAACTGAGCAGTTACCAGATCGAGGCCGCCCCCGCCGTCGCACCGGCGATCGGTGTCTGGACCACCCTCACCCCCGACCACCTGGAGCGCCACGGCACCCTGGACGCCTATCGGGCCATCAAGCGGAGCCTGCTGGAGCACTCCCTTGTCCGCATCCTCAACGCCGACGACCCCGACCTGCGCCACCACGCCGACAGCTGGGACCATGCCGAGTGGATCACCGCCGGTCCCAGGGAGGCCCTGCCCCCGGGCCTCGATCCGGTGCTCTGGATCGATGGCGACGATCGGGTGCGGGGCCGCCAGGGCCCGTTGTTTCCGGCCTCCGCCCTGGCCATGCCCGGGGCCCACAACCGCCAGAATCTGCTGCTGGCGGTGGCGGTGGGTCTCCATGCCGGGCTGGAGCCGGCGGTGATGGAGGCCGCCTGCCGCCGTTTCCCCGGTGTCCCCCACCGGCTCGAGCGCCTCCGCAGCCTCCACGGCGTGACCTGGTTCAACGACAGCAAAGCCACCAACTACGACGCCGCCGAGGTGGCCCTGCGGGCCCTGGAGGGGCCCCTGGTGGTGCTGGCCGGCGGCCAGTCGAAGCAGGGGGAGGCCACGGCCTGGCTGGAGCAGCTGCGGCAGCGGGCTGCGGCGGTGCTCCTCTACGGGGCCGCGCGGGAGGAGTTCGCCGCCCTGCTGGAGTCCAGCGGCTACGGCGGCGTGGTGAAGCAGGAGGAGGGGCTGGAGGGCGCGGTGGCCCTCGCCGCGACGCTGGCGCCCGCTCTCGGCTGCCGGGGGGTGCTGCTCTCGCCGGCCTGTGCCAGCTTCGACCAGTACACCAGTTTCGAGGCCCGCGGCGACCACTTCCGGCGCCTGGTGCTGGCCCTCGACACCGACAGCTGAGGGGGACGCACCATGGCCTGGTGGTTGATGAAGAGCGAGCCGGACGTCTACGGCATCCACCACCTGCAGGCGGAGGGCACCACCCTCTGGGACGGCATCCGCAATTACCAGGCCCGCAACTTCATGCGCGCCATGCAGATCGGGGACCGGGCCTTCTTCTACCACTCCAATGCCAGCCCCCCGGGCATCGTCGGCCTGATGGAGGTGGTCGAGACGGGGCTGGTGGATCCCAGCCAGTTCGATGCCGCCTCCAAGTACTTCGATGCGGCCTCCAAGCCGGAGGCCCCGCGCTGGGACTGCGTCCGCCTCGCCTACCGCGCCACCTTCCCGGCGATGCTGAGCCTGGAGGCCCTGCGGGAGCAGTTCAGCGTCGAGGACCTGGCGGTGGTGCGCCGGGGCAATCGCCTCTCGATCCTGCCGGTGAGCGATGCCAGTGCCGCCCGGCTGTTCCGCCTGCTGGGGGTGGAGCCTGACGCCTGAGGCTGGGCCCGGCAGGTCGCCGGCCCGCTCAGGCCGCCGGCGCCGAGAACGCCTGGTGGCCGGGAAACAGGTTGGCCAGGTAGCAGCGGGTCACCCCGCGGTTGCGGATTCCGTTCTGCACGAGAAAGCCCGCCAGGGCGGCCTGGAACAGCCGGTACTGGTCCCAGTTGGGGTGCTGCTCGATGAAGTCCCGCATGGCCTCCAGCAGCGGCGCCGGCACGTCCGCCCGCAGGCTCACCAGAGAGTCGGCCCCGTCCAGCGGCAGCAGTGTTCTCGGGCGGGGCATCACGGATTCCTGGCTGGGCGTGAGCCAGTTCTCCACACCCGAGGGGCGACGTCAAACGCCGCCGCCGGCGGCCACCCGTCCTCCGTCCCAGCCTGAGACACCTGCCGCCGCAGGGGCTTGCGAGGGTTCCCGGGGCCGCGGTCGCTCCTCAGCAGCGCTGGCCATCCCCTGTCAAGCGGCAGCGGCAACAGTGGCCAGTTCTCCCCATCCGGGACCGTGGGTCAGCGGCGATCGCCGCCGGCCTGGGGAGAAACGGTGCAAAACAGGGGGGCCGGTTGCGGAATCCGCCAACGATCATCAATCCTGATCCCCGCCGCCTGGCTCAGCGGGTCTCAGGCGCTCCAGCGCGGCGCTGAACGCCTCACTGGCGGCGGCGCTCCAGCCCCCTTCGATGCCCCGGACCCCCGGGGCCGGGGTGAGCACCAGTTGCAGCGTCCACTGGTGCCGGTCACCGTCCAGGCCCAGCCACAGGGATCCGCCGTCGCCGGCTTCGGGGGCCCCGATCGGCAGCTCCACCTCCATGGCCACAGCCTCCTCCGCCATCAGGACATCGGCCATGGCCCGATGCTGGGCGGTGAGGCGCGCAGCGGCGAGCCGCAGGGCGCTCAGTTCCTCCCCGGTCAGTTCACTGGCCCAGCCATCGCCGCCGATGAGGGCGATGAAGGGAGCCCGGGAGGGATCCACCACCAGCCGCCAGCCCTGGCCTTCGCAGATCTCCACGGCGAGGTGGTGGCGTGGACCCTCAGCCGGGCAGGAGGTCGGGCTGGTCCTGTTCGTCGCTGAGCTCGATGATGGCCCGCTGGACCGGCTTGATCATCGAGTCGTCGAGCAGACCGTCGAAATCATCGAAGCGGCGCTGCTTGGCCCGGAAAGCGATGCGAACGGTGGTCAGGTAGCGGTTGCTGGAGTGACGGATCAGGCTCTCCCCCCGCTGGGCCAGTTCCTTGGCGTTGAGTTCGCTGCTCGGCATGCGGGCCTGATCATCAGTCTCAACACCCTAGATCAGCCCACCGGCCCGCCCTTTCCTGCCGGCACCGGCCTAAAAGGGGAACGATCCGCCGACCCATGCCCGGAACCCTCGCCATCGACCTGGGCAGCAGCACCACCGTGGTGGCCTGGCAGGGCCGCCAGGGACCCC
Organism: Tabrizicola sp. YIM 78059; assembly: GCA_943367815.1. GTDB lineage: Bacteria > Cyanobacteriota > Cyanobacteriia > PCC-6307 > Cyanobiaceae > Cyanobium. The sequence goes on from CALRKA020000004.1 coordinate 69,150, forward strand.
CCGGCCTGCTGCCCCTGCCGCCCTACAGCTGCGGTGATCCCTGCGTGGTGCCCAGCCTGCTGTGGCTGGAGGCCCCCGACGCCGAGCGGCCCCTGATCGGCCGGCAGGTGCTCGAGGCGGCCCTGGCCGATGGCGACCACCCCGGCCTCTGCCGGGACTTCAAGCGCCACATCGGAGCCCCGCCGTCGGGCCCCTCGCCGGGCTGGCTCAGTGCCGAGAGGGCCGGCGCCCTGCTGCTGGAGGGGCTGTGGCGGGCCCTGCCGGCGGAGCTGGTGCCGGAGCGGCTGGTGCTCACCGCCCCGATCGAGACCTACCGGGGCTACCGGGCCTGGCTGGAGCGGGCCAGCCGCGACCTGGCGGTGCCCGAGCTGGCCCTGGTGGACGAGCCCACCGCCGCCGCCATCGGTGCCGGCCTGCCCCCCGGCAGCCGGGTGCTGGTGGTGGACATGGGCGGCGGCACGATCGATCTCTCTCTGGTGGCCCTCGAGGGCGGCGAGGGGCGGGCGGCGCCGATCGCCCAGCTGCTGCGCTTCGCCGGCCGGGACCTGACCCGCAGCGGCCAGAGCCTGCGCTGCGCCCGGGTGATCGGCAAGGCGGGGGTGGCCCTGGGCGGGCGGGACATCGATCGCTGGATCGCGGCCCACCTCTACCCGGATGGGCCCGCCGACGGCGTCCTGCTGCAGCTCGCCGAACGGATCAAGTGCCAGCTCAGCGAGGCCCCCGAAGCCCGCCAGATCCAGGCCACGGCCGGTTCCTTCCGGGAGCTTACCCTGACCCGCCCGGCCTTCGAGCGGCTGCTGGAGGAGCGCCGCCTGCCCCAGCTGCTCGACGGCCTGCTGGAGGCGGTCCTGGCGGCCGCCCGCCGGGAGGGGCTGGGTCTGGGCGACATCGACGCCGTGCTGCCGGTGGGGGGCAGCAGCCGGATTCCCCTGATCCGGCGCTGGCTCGAGGGCCGCTGCCCCGGTGTGCCCCTGCGCGGCGAGCGGCCGGTGGAGGCCGTGGCCCTGGGGGCCCTGGCCCTGACCCCCGGCGTCCAGGTGCGGGACGTGCTGGCCCGTGGCGTCTCCCTGCGCTGCTGGGACCGGCGCAGCGCCGCCCACCGCTGGCATCCCCTGTTCGTGGCCGGCCAGAGCTGGCCCACGGAGCAGCCACTGGAGCTGGTGCTGGCCTGCAGCCGGGACGGCCAGGAGGAGCTGGAACTGGTGCTGGGGGAGCCCCTGCCCGAGGAGCGGGCCGAAGTGGTCTTCGAGGGGGGGCTGCCGGTGCTGCGCGATCGGCCGGCGGGGGCGGCCCCGGTGCGGCCCTGGTCCCCGTCGCCGGTGACCATCCCCCTGGCCTCCCCCGGTCAGCGCGGCGTTGACCGGCTGCGGTTGCGGTTCTCCATCGATGCCCAGGCCCAGCTCCTGGTGGCGTGGGACGACTTGGAGGCCCCCGCCGATGGCGGCCGCAGGGAGCCGCGGCTCCTGGGACCGGTGCGCTGAGCCCCAGGGGAACCGGTGCGCTGAGCGCCACTGGGGCCGGCCGATCGTCGCCATCGGCGGTGGACGCCGACCAGGCTGCCCCCGCAACCGGGCGCCGGTCGTCGCCGTTGCATACAACGGTGGAGAACCGTGCTGTCTCTCCCCCCTTGGCCCTCCGCCGGCACAGACTCCCGCGCTTCTGGCTGGCCATCACCCTGGGTTCGGTCGCCGCCGCCGTCGGCCTGGGCTACTGGTGGGAGCGCCAGCTGCCCGTGCGCCTGGAGCAGGCCTCCGCCACCGGCCGACTCGACGACTGCCTCCGCTACAGCGAGCAGCTGGCGGCCCTCAGCTGGCTGCCCGGCCGCACCCCCTTCGATCGGGGCCGTTGTCTGCGGGCCAAGGCCGACCAGCTCTGGGGCCAGGAGGACTGGAGCGAGGCCCTGCGGCTGCAGCGCCAGGTGATCAATTCCCGGGCCGGCACCCCCACCGACCGCGAGCGGCTGGCGCGCTGGCAGCGCCAGCTGCGGACCCTGGCCCGCAACCGCTTCCAGGCCGGCGATCTGCAGGGTGCCCTGGCGGCACTCGCCCCCCTGGGGGAGGAGCGCAACGACGACGGCAGCGCCATGGGCGACGACCTGCAGGCCATCTGGAACCGCAACCGCTCCCAGCTGGAGCGGGCGACGCTGCTGGTGAAGCAGAAGCGCTGGTGGGAGGCCCTCGACAGCCTCAACCGCATCGACCATCCCTGGTGGCGCCAGCAGAGCGAGCCCCTGCGCCAGGAGGTGAAAAAGGGCCTCGACCAGCTCAAGGGCAAGGACCGGGAACACGACAGCCACGGTTCCCTGCCCCACACGGTCTCTGGGGAGAAGCTGGATGCCCTGGTGCAGCGGCGCATCGCCGCCGGGATGGACGAATGGCAGGCCTTCCAGCAGGCCTGCAAGGAGCTGGGCGGGCGGGTGGTCGAGGCCGGGCCGGAGAGCGCCTGTCAGCGCTGAGCCCCATGACAGGATGGCCTCGCAGAGCGTCCCAGTGGACATGCAGCCAGGTGATCAGGTCAGGGTGTGCCGCAGTGTGGTCGTCTACAACCACCCCCAGCATCGGGGTGAGGCCTTTGATATGGAAGGGCAGCAGGGGGAGGTGTTCAACGTGCTGAACGACTGGAAGGGACGCCCGATCAGCCCGACCCTGCCCGTGGTGGTGGCCTTCGGCAAGTTCCGGGCCCACTTCCGCGAGGATGAGCTGGCCACCGTCTGACCTTCCCCGTCTGAGGCCGCGCTGAGATCGCATCGTCGTCTGAGGCCGCCTCAGTCGCGCAGGACTTAGTCCCGCAGCAGGTAGACCCCCTCCTCGCCATCGATGGCCTGGAGGCAGAGCTGGATCGTCTCGTGGCGGGCGGTGGGCACCACCCGGCCGCAGAAGTCCGGCTGGATCGGCAGCTCCCGGTGACCCCGGTCCACCATCACCAGCAGCCCCACCCGGCGTGGCCGTCCCCAGCCCTGGAGGGCCTCGAGGGCGGCCCGCACCGTGCGGCCGGTGAAGATGACGTCATCGACGAGCACCACTTGGCGCCCGTCCACCGGCACCGGCAGCTGGGTGGCTTCCACCAGACGGGTGCCCACCCGCTCCAGATCGTCGCGGTGGAAGGTGGGGTCGAGGCTGCCGTGGGCGATCGGATGGCCGCAGATCGCCTCCAGCCGACCGGCCAGCACCCGCGCCAGGGCCACACCGCGGGTGGGGATGCCCAGCAGCACGAGGTCCCGGCTGTCGGCCACCGCCTCCAGCACCTGGGAGGCGAGCCTGTCGAGGGTCCGTCCCAGATCCTGGGCGGAGAGCAGTTCCAGCCGGTCGGAGGAGCCCGTTCCGGCCTGAGTTCTGGCCACAAAGCGTATGGCGTGTAACCAAAGCCTGACGCATCCGCGCCGGAAGAAGGTGATGTCTGGGGAGGGCTGTAGGTTGGCGTGGCGTTGAAACGTGCAGATTTTCTCGCTGGTGAAAGCAGCTCCCTCCCAGAAGCAGTCCGCCAGCGGCACCGGCGAACGCGTCTCCTGCGAGACGGCTGCTCCCGTCGCCCCCATGGTTCTGGCGATCCTCGATGGCTGGGGATACAGCCCGGAGACCGACCACAACGCCGTGCGGAAGGCGGACACGCCGGTGATGGATGCCCTCTGGCATGCCTATCCCCACACCCTGATCGAAGCCAGCGGCGCCGCCGTGGGCCTGCCCGATCACCAGATGGGCAATTCCGAGGTCGGGCACCTCACGATCGGCTCCGGCCGGATTATCCGCCAGGAGCTGGTGCGGATCGGCCAGGCGGTGCGCAGCGGCTCGATCGCCGGTAACCAGGCCCTCAACGACCTGGGTGACACCCTGCTGGCCAGCGGCCGGCCCCTGCACCTGATCGGACTCTGCTCCGACGGCGGCGTCCACAGCCATGTCGACCACCTCGGCGGCCTGCTGCGCTGGGCCGCCGGCCGCGGCCTCACCGACGTGCTGATCCACGTGGTCACCGATGGCCGCGACTCCGCCCCCCATGGGGGGCCGGGCTACCTGGCCCGGATCCAGGCGATGATCGACGAGGCCGGTGTCGGCCGCATCGCCACCCTCTGCGGCCGCTACTGGGCCATGGATCGCGACCAGCGCTGGGAGCGGACCCAGAAGGCCTATCGCCTGCTCACCGAGCCGTCCGAGATCTGCCCCTTCACTCCGGAGGAGGTCCTGCAGGGCTCCTATGCGGCGGGGATCACCGATGAATTCCTGGAGCCGGTACGGCTCAGCGAGGGGCTGCTGGAAAGCGGCGACGGCCTGGTCTGCTTCAACTTCCGCCCCGACCGGGTCCGCCAGATCATCCGCGCCCTGGTCCTGCCGGAGTTCGACGGCTTCCCGCGGGAGTGGCTGGGCCCCCTGCATGTGGTCACCTTCACCCAGTACGAGCAGGGCCTGCCCGTGCAGGTGGCGTTCCCGCCCGAATCCCTCGACGGCCTTCTCGGCCAGGTGGTCTCCGAGCACGGCCTGCGCCAGTTCCGCACCGCCGAAACCGAGAAGTACCCTCACGTCACGTACTTCATGAACGGCGGCATCGAGCAGGCCTTCCCCGGCGAAGACCGCCACCTGGTGCCCTCCCCCCGTGTGGCCACCTACGACCAGGCGCCGGCGATGTCGGCGGAGAAGCTCACCGACAGCTGCATCGCCGCCATCGCCAGGGGCATCTACTCCCTGGTGGTGATCAACTACGCCAACCCCGACATGGTGGGCCACACCGGCCAGATGGAGGCCGCCACCGAAGCCATCGCCATGGTGGACCGCTGCGTGGGCCGGCTGGTGGAGGCCACCACCCGCATGGGCGGCAGCCTTCTCATCACCGCCGACCACGGCAACGCCGAGGTGATGCAGGGCCCCGATGGCCTCCCCTGGACCGCCCACACCACCAATCCGGTGCCGGTGATCCTGGTGGAGGGCGAGAAGCGCAAGCTGCCGGGCCATGGCAACGACGTCACCCTGAGGGAACACGGCGGCCTGGCCGACATCGCCCCGACCCTGCTGGACATCCTGGGTCTGCCCAAGCCCGCCCGCATGACCGGCACCTCCCTGGTGGTGCCCGCCTCCGCGCCCGCCGCCCGCATCCCCCAGACCCTCGGCGCCTGAGGCTCCGGGCCTGCGGCGGCTAGGCTTGCCCCATGGTCAAGAACATCGTCTCCTCGCTCTGGATGCTCAGCGGTGCGCTGCTGATCGTGAGCGTGCTGCTCCACAGCCCCAAGGGGGATGGCATGGGGGGCCTGGCCTCCAGTGGCGGCTCGATGTTCAGCAGCGCCCGCAGCGCCGAGAACACCCTCAACCGCATCACCTGGACCCTGCTGTCCCTGTTCCTGGGGCTGGCCGTGGTGCTGAGCGCCGGCTGGCTGGGCTGAACCGGATGGACCGCCGCAACTTCCTCTCCAGCCTGCTGGCCCGGCTGGGGGCGCCCCTGGCGGGGCTGCTGCCCTTCCTGCCGGCCGGCAGGGCCCTGGCGGCCGCCAAGGCCACCGATCCCGCCTGGCAGCTGAGCCCGGCGGAATGGAAGAAACGCCTCACTCCGGCGGCCTACGCGGTGCTGCGGGACGAGGGCACCGAGCGCCCCTTCAGCAGCCCGCTCAACAAGGAGAAGCGCAGCGGAACGTACGTGTGTGCCGGCTGCCGCCTGCCCCTGTTCTCCTCCAAGGCCAAGTTCGACTCCGGAACGGGCTGGCCCAGCTTCTGGCAACCCCTGCCCAACGCGGTGGTCACCAAAACCGACTTCAAGCTGATCCTGCCGCGCACCGAATACCACTGCCGCCGCTGCGGCGGCCACCAGGGCCACGTCTTCGATGACGGGCCCAAACCCACCGGCAAGCGCTACTGCAACAACGGCGTGGCCCTGGCCTTCGTGCCGGGCGCCTGAGCCACCTGCGCCGCCGCAGGCGGCACTGTGAGTGGATCGTGGCCCAGTTGCTGGCCGATGCGCTCCCGAGCCAGCTGGCGGTACTCGAAGAAGTGTTCGCCGGCGGCGCAGAGGCCCAGATAAAGGGCCAGCAGGCGAGGTTGTTGGCGCGCCATCTGCCCCAGCTGCCGCCAGAACAGGCCGCGCAGTTCAGGGCGTCCCAGGCCCTGCTTCCAGACCAGCAGGGCCAGCAGTCGCACCGCCCGGACCGGCGGGACGTGCATCTGCTGGGAGCAGTGGGGATTGGGGGTGATGGCGAGGCAGTGGCGCAGGCAGCGCTCCAGATAGGTGGCGGGCTCATACATCCGCCAGAGAGCCCGCACGTACTCGCGGCCGATGTCCTGGGCCGGGCGGGAGGGCACGAAGTTCATCAGGGTGTTCTGGTCGCCGCAGAGAACATCGGCCTCCGGCAGCAGTCGTCCCTCCTGCTCCAGCCGGGTCCAGAGGGCCGTGTTCGGCAGGGCCTGGAGAATCCCCAGCATCGGCTGGGGAATGGCCGTCTCGGCGATGAACGCCTCGATACGCTCTCCAGCCCCTGATCGCTCCCCGTCGAAACCGAGGATGAACCCGGCGTAGATCACCAGTCCCGCCGCGCTGATCGTCCGGCAGGCTTCGGCGAGGGGATGGCGGGTGTTCTGCTGCTTGCGGGTGAGCTCCAGACTGTCCTGGTCGGGGGTCTCGATGCCGAGGAAGACGCCGAAGAAGCCGGCTTGGGCCATCCGATCCAGGAGCTCGGGCTGCTCGGCCAGATTCACCGAGGCTTCGGTGAGGAAGTTGAAGGGGTAGCGATGCTCCCGCATCCAGGGAATCAGATCGTTCAGCAGACGTTTGACGTTGTGCTGATTGCCGATGAAGTTGTCATCCACCATGAAGATGGATCCCCGCCAGCCCAGGTCGTAGAGGCTCTGCAGTTCCCCCAGCAGCTGGTGGTTCTCCTTGGTGCGCGGTTTGCGGCCGTAAAGGCTGATGATGTCGCAGAACTCGCAGTTGAAGGGACAGCCGCGGGAGAACTGCACCGCCATCATCAGATAGGCATCGCGTTGCAGCAGGTCATAGCGGGGCCTGGGGCTGAGGCTGACATCGGGCTTCTCGCTGGCCCGGAACATCCCGGTGCCTGCCCCACTCTCGAGGGCCGCCAGGAAGGCGGGAACCGTGATTTCGCCCTCATCCAGGATCAGGTAGTGGGCGCCGGATTCCAGCGCATGCCCCGGCAGGGAGGTGGGATAGGGGCCACCGACGGCCACTTTTTTACCCATCGCCACCGCCTTGCGGATCAGATGGTGGAAATCCTCCCGTTGCACGAGCATCGCCGAGAGGATGACGAGGTCGCACCAGTGCCAGTCGTCTTCGGGCTCCTCGGCCACGTTCCTGTCGTGGAAGCGGAGGTTCCACCCCGGCGGCAGCAGGGAGGCCACCGTGAGGATGCCCAGCGGCGGGATGAAGGCCTTCACGCCGGCCATCTCCAGGAACCGGTCGAACGACCAGAAGGTTTTCGGGAAGTGGGGATAGAGGAGAAGGGCGTTCATCTGAGCGGCGGCATGTTGGCGATGCTCCGGCCGCGGGTGCCGGTCAGCTCCTTTCCTTCGAACGTAGGCAGCCTGAGATGAATCACGTTGCCGGCACACATGTCTTGCGTCCATTCACCGGCCGGTTGCTGGAGCGGATACGGCGATTTCTGGCCGTCCTGATGGATGCAGATCTGCGCCGTGATTGCAGCAGATCCAAGACGAAATTCCGGCTCTGCGGCCTTCGCTCCTGGCTGCGATCGACGCAAAGGCAAAGAAAAAGCGCCCCCGAAGGGGCGCTTGGTGCTGAAGGCGAAGGAGCTGTGCTCCGACGCTGACCGCAGGCGCGATCAGTAGTCGAAGTCGCCGCCCATGCCGCCACCGCCACCGGCGGGTGCAGCTTCCTTCTTCTCGGGCATGTCGGCCACGATGCACTCTGTGGTGAGCACCATGCCGGCGATCGAGGCGGCGTTCTGCAGGCCGGAGCGGGTCACCTTGGCGGGATCGACGATGCCGGCGGCCAGCATGTCGACGTACTCGCCGGTGGCGGCGTTGTAGCCCTCGTTGAAGGGCTTGTTGCGCACGTGCTCGGCGACGACGGCGCCGTTGACGCCGGCGTTCTCAGCGATCCGCTTAAGCGGGGCGGTGAGGGAGGAGGCCACGATGGTGGCGCCGATCAGCTCCTCGCCGGAGAGATTGGCAGCCGCCCACTCCTCGAGGGCCGGGGCCAGGTGGGCCAGGGTGGTGCCACCGCCGGGGACGATGCCTTCCTCAACGGCCGCCTTGGTGGCGTTGATGGCGTCTTCCAGGCGCAGCTTCTTGTCCTTCATCTCGGTTTCGGTGGCAGCGCCCACCTTGACCACGGCCACACCACCGCTCAGCTTGGCCAGACGCTCCTGCAGCTTCTCCTTGTCGTAGGAGGAGTCGGTTTCGTCCATCTGCTTGCGGATCTGCTCGCAGCGGGCCTTGACCGCCGCCTCGTTGCCTTCGGCCACGATGGTGGTGGTGTCCTTGTTGATGGTGATGCGGCGGGCGGTGCCCAGCATCTCCAGCTTGGTGTTCTCCAACTTGAGGCCGGCGTCCTCGGTGATCAGCTGCCCGTTGGTGAGAACGGCGATGTCCTCGAGCATGGCCTTGCGACGGTCACCGAAGCCGGGAGCCTTGACGGCGGCGACGTTCAGGACGCCACGCAGACGGTTCACCACCAGGGTGGCGAGGGCTTCCTTCTCGATGTCCTCGGCGATGATCAGCAGGGGCTTGCCGGTGCGGGCGATCTGCTCGAGCACGGGCACCAGGTCCTGGACGAGACCGATCTTCTTGTCGGTGAGCAGGATGTAGGGCTCGTCGAGCACCGCTTCCATCCGCTCGGTGTCGGTGGCGAAGTAGGGCGAGATGTAGCCCTTGTCGAAGCGCATGCCTTCGGTGACCTCCAGTTCGGTGGTCATCGACTTGCCTTCCTCGAGGGAGATGACCCCCTCCTTGCCCACCTTGTCCATGGCGTCCGCGATCATGCGGCCCACTTCTTCGTCGTTGCCGGCGGAGATGGTGCCCACCTGGGCGATGGCGTTGGAGTCGGAGATCGGCTTGGCGTGCTCCTCGATCTTGCCGACGAGGAACTCGGTGGCCTTGTCGATGCCCTTCTTGAGGGTGATGGCGTTGGCACCGGCGGCCACGTTGCGCAGGCCCGCCTTGACCATGGCGTGGGCCAGGACGGTGGCGGTGGTGGTGCCGTCACCGGCGGCGTCGTTGGTCTTGGAGGCGGCCTGACGGATCAGGGCCACACCGGTGTTCTCGATGTGATCCTCCAGCTCGATCTCCTTGGCGATCGTCACGCCGTCGTTGATGATCTGGGGAGCGCCGAATTTCTTCTCCAGCACCACGTTGCGGCCCTTGGGACCCAGGGTGACGGCAACGGCTTCGGCAAGGATGTCGATGCCCCGTTCGAGCGCCCGGCGGGCTTGCTCGTTATAGATGATGCGTTTGGCCATGGAAGGCAGGGAATGACGGAGTTGGTGTTCGATGCAGACGGGTGAAGAACCGTCGGCTCAGTTGACGACGGCCAGGATGTCCTTCTCGGACAGAAGGACGTACTCGTCGGTGCCGAGCTTGATGTCGGTGCCGGCGTACTTGCTGTAGAGGACCTTGTCGCCTACGCCCACTTCGGGGGCCTGGCGGGAGCCGTCGTCGTTGCGCTTGCCGGGACCGATCTGGACCACTTCACCCACCTGGGGCTTTTCCTTGGCGGTGTCGGGCAGAAGGATGCCACCGGCGGTTTTCTCCTCCGACTCGGACACCTTGATGAAGACGCGATCTCCGAGGGGTTTGACCGTGGAGACGCTGAGAGAAACGGCAGCCATGAATTGACGCGATGGATGGACGCGAAGGCAGCGACGGATGACGACCGGGGCCGGCGCGTCGCTGGGATGGGGCGAGTTGGCACTCGCGCCCTTCGACTGCCAACCTAGGTGGCGCCTGCGCTGCGCCGCCATCCCCGGGCTGTGCGGGTGACCGAACCCCAGGCCGCCAGGCACCCTGCAGTGGTAAGGTTGCGCGGCTTCAGACGGGTGGTTGGATCCCGCTGGCACCCCTCCTTCCCTCCTTACCTATGGCTGCTGCCGCTCCCGCCGTCCCTGGTACCAAAGGCACCGTGCGCCAGGTGATCGGCCCGGTCCTCGACGTTGAATTCCCTGCGGGCAAGCTGCCCAAGATCTTCAACGCCCTTCGGATCGAAGGCAAGAATTCGGCCGGCCAGCAGGTGGCCCTCACCGCCGAGGTTCAGCAGCTGCTGGGCGACCACCGGGTCCGCGCCGTGGCCATGAGCAGCACCGACGGCCTGGTGCGCGGCATGAGCGCCCTCGACACCGGCGCCCCCATCTCCGTGCCCGTGGGTGAGGCCACCCTGGGCCGCATCTTCAACGTGCTGGGTGAGCCCGTCGACGAGCAGGGTCCGGTCTCCACGACCATGACCGCTCCGATCCACCGCCAGGCTCCCAAGCTCACCGAGCTTGAGACCAAGCCCCGCGTCTTCGAGACCGGCATCAAGGTGATCGACCTGCTGGCCCCCTACCGCCAGGGCGGCAAGGTGGGCCTGTTCGGTGGCGCCGGCGTCGGCAAGACCGTGCTGATCCAGGAGCTGATCAACAACATCGCCAAGGAGCACGGCGGCGTCTCCGTGTTCGGCGGCGTGGGCGAGCGCACCCGCGAGGGCAACGACCTCTACGAAGAGTTCAAGGAGTCGGGCGTGATCAACGCCGGCGACCTCTCCAAGTCCAAGGTGGCCCTCTGCTACGGCCAGATGAACGAGCCCCCCGGCGCCCGCATGCGTGTGGGTCTGTCGGCGCTCACCATGGCCGAGCACTTCCGCGATGTGAACAAGCAGGACGTGCTGCTGTTCATCGACAACATCTTCCGCTTCGTGCAGGCCGGCTCCGAAGTGAGCGCCCTGCTGGGCCGCATGCCTTCGGCCGTGGGCTACCAGCCCACCCTCGGCACCGACGTGGGTGAGCTGCAGGAGCGCATCACCTCCACCCTGGAGGGTTCGATCACCTCGATCCAGGCCGTCTACGTCCCCGCCGACGACCTCACCGACCCGGCGCCCGCCACCACCTTTGCCCACCTCGACGCCACCACCGTGCTGAGCCGGGGTCTGGCCTCCAAGGGCATCTACCCGGCGGTGGATCCCCTCGATTCCACCAGCACCATGCTCCAGCCTGCCGTTGTGGGCGACGAGCACTACCGCACCGCCCGGGCCGTGCAGTCCACCCTGCAGCGCTACAAGGAACTGCAGGACATCATCGCGATCCTGGGTCTGGACGAACTCTCCGAGGACGACCGCCGCACGGTGGATCGGGCCCGCAAGATCGAGAAGTTCCTCTCCCAGCCGTTCTTCGTGGCCGAGATCTTCACCGGCCAGTCCGGTGAGTACGTGAAGCTTGAGGACACCATCAAGGGCTTCAACATGATCCTCGCCGGCGAACTCGACGATCTGCCGGAAGCCGCCTTCTATCTGGTGGGCAACATCGACCAGGTGAGGGCGAAGGCCGCCAAGATCCTCGCCGCAGCCAAGTCCTGATCCGGGAATCTTCTCCATGACCCTCACCCTGCGCGTCCTCGCCCCCGATCAGAGCGTCTTCGACGGCACCGCCGACGAAGTTATCCTGCCCGGCACCACCGGCCAGCTCGGCATCCTCACCGGCCACGTCTCCATGCTCACCGCCCTCGACAGCGGCGTGCTGCGGGTGCGGGAAGGAGCCAACTGGCAGTCGATCGCCCTGATGGGGGGCTTCGCCGAGGTGGTGGCCAATGAGGTCACCGTGCTCGTCAACGGTGCCGAGCTGGGCAGCAGCATCAATGCCGCCGCCGCCCAGAGCGATTTCGAAGCGGCCCAGCAGGCCGCGGCGGCGCTCGAAGGCTCCGACCCCAGCCCCGAGAAGGTCAAGGCCCAGCAGGCCCTGGCCCGCGCCCGCGCCCGTCTCCAGGCCAGCAGGGGCGCCTGATCGCGCCCAAGCGGAGCGGGATGCCGCGGCCATGGGCAAGGGTCGGGAGCTGGGTCTGCAGCTGCGCGAGTGGATCGCCACCGGTTCCGTCAGCCTGGACAACCCCCAGGCCCTCGCCAACCGTCTGATCGACGCCCTCGGGGCGGAAGAAAACCTGCGCGGTCCCGTCCGGGACCTGGCCACCCAGCCCCTGCTGCAACGGGTGCTGCGGCTCCAGGGTGGGCCCCAGCGCAGCGCCATCGCGGCCCTCAGCAGCCATCTGGGCGGGATCTATGCCCCGGCTGTGCTGGCCGAACTGCTCGACCTGCTTGAGGCCTCCTCCGGCGTGGCCCCCAGCAGGCCCGGCGTCGATGCGTCAGCGGCCGGCTCCCCTGCCGCCGCCGTGCCCCTTCCCCTGGGCCGGCTGGAGATCCTGCGGCCCCTCGGCCCCGGGCTCGCCCTGGCCGCCGCGTCGGCCCCGGTGCTGTTCTGGGCCGGCGGGGAGCTGGAGCAGTGGTTCTTCGATCCCTGGGGCTGGAGCAGCGGCCTCGTGCTGGTGGTGGCCCTGGCCCTGCTCCAGGCCCTGGCCCTCGGCCCCCTGAAGTCCCTGCGCCGCCGTTGGCCCCTGACCCTGGAGGCCAGCGGGGATCCCCGCCGTGCCTGGTGCTGGATCACGGCCCCCTGGATCCATGCCGCCCACGGCGAGGCCCTGCTCAACCTGGTGATCCTGGTGATCGTGCTGGGCCGTTCGCCGCTGCCGCTCTCCTCCCTGCTGTTGCGCTACGCACTCGTCGCCCTGGCCACCACGGCGCCGGCGGTGCTGGTGGCCCGCCGGGCCCGGGTGCTGCGGCAGTGGGACGGTGCCTCCGGGCCCATCGCCAGCCTGATCGCCCTGGCCTGCACCCTCAGCCTCCTGCACTGGAAGGCCCATCCCTTCGTGGTGGGTGCGGTGGACATCCCGGCCTGGGTGCTGCTGGTGGTCTACGGGGGGCTGCAACTGGGCTGGCAGCTGCCCCGCCGCGATCCCCAGGACAGCAGCACGCCCCTGGCCCGGCTCTTCAGCAGCCCCTGGTGCTGGGGCACCCTGGCCGGCATCGCCTGGGCCCTGGTGACCCGCGCCCAGGAACTGGGCAGGAGCCTGGGCTGGCTGGGCTGAGCGTCGGGTCCGTGCCCCTCAGCCCGCCAGGGCGCGCATGTACTGCCCCCAGAGCTGGGCCACCAGGGCGCCGGAGGCGGCCTCAGCGGGGCGGTTGTCATCGTTGCCCATCCAGATGCCAGTGAGGATGCGGCTGGAGGGGGAGTAGCCCACGAACAGCACATCGACGCCGTTGTCGGTGGTGCCGGTCTTGCCGCGGGCATCGGCCACCACGCCGGCGGCGCGGCCGGTGCCGCCGCTCACCACCCCCCGCAGCAGCGCATCCATCTCGGCCGCCACCGCCGGCTCGATCAGCTGCTGGGGGCGCTCGCCGATCGGGGTGGTGACGCCGGCGGCCGGACAGGTGGCCAGGGAGCGCACCGAGCCGCAGATGCCCAGGTCGTAGATGCGCGTCACGCCGTGCAGGGGCACCGAGCGGCCGCCGTTGGCCACCACGGCATAGGCCCGGGCCAGCTCGTAGAGGAAGGTCTCCTTGCCGCCCAGCACCATCGAGAAGCTCTCCTCCATCGGCGTGCTGATGCCGAGCTGGCGGGCCTTGGCCACCACCTTGTTCAGGCCGGCCTGCTGGGCCAGCCGCAGGGCCACCACGTTCTCGGAGCTGGCGAAGCCCGCCGCCACGCTGGTGCTGCCACCGCCGCCCCGGCAGCCGGCCACGTAGGCCAGGGGGGCGCAGGAGACGGCATCGCCGGGTTTCGCCCCCGCCTCCAGGGCCGCCAGGAAGGCGAACAGCTTGAAGGTGGATCCGGGCTGGCGCAGGGCCTGCACCCGATCGAAGCTCGAACGGCTGTAGTCGCCGCCGCCGACGTAGGCCAGGATCGCGCCGGTGGCGTAGTCGATCGAGATCAGGGCGCCCTGGGTGAGCCCGGCCCGGCCCCCCGGCCCCTCGAGGAACGCCTTCAGTTGCTTCTGGGCGATGGCCTGCAGGCGCGGATCGATGCTGCTGATCACCGCATAGTTGCCCCGGGCCTCCGGGCTGCTGAGGTCGAGGGCGAAGCGCCGTCCCTCCAGCTCGCCGATCACGTAGTCGCTGAAGAAGGGGTAGCTGGAATAGGTGGAGGCGCCGCACGCGGAGGGGTCGATGTTCAGCGGCCGGCGGCGGGCGTCGATCAGCGCCTGGTCGGAGAGATAGCCCTCGGCGTGCATCCGTCCCAGCACCAGGTCGCGACGCTCCCGGCCCCAGGTGGGGTTCTCCCGGTTGCAGGGGCTGTAGCTGTTGGGGCTCGGCAGCAGGCCCACCAGGAACGCCGACTCGGCCACATCCAGGGCGCTGGCCGATTTGCGGAAGTAGAGCTGGGCCGCCTGCTCGAAGCCCTCCGCCCCCAGACCCAGGTAGGCCCGGTCGAGGTACATCTTGAGGATGCGATTCTTGCTGAAGCCCGCCTCCAGCTGCCAGGCCACCCACAGCTCCCGCAGCTTGCGGGCCACCGACACGTCGGTGCCCACGGCCGGGTAGACCATGCGCGCCACCTGCTGGGTGAGGCCGCTGCCGCCGCCGGTGCCCTGCACCAGGGAGCGCAGGGTGCCGAACAGGTCGATGCCGCTGTTCCAGCCGAAGCGCGAATCCTCGGAGGCGATCAGGGCCTGGCGCAGGTGCAGGGGGTAGTCGGCCAGGGTCGGCAGGGCCGTCGAGGAACCCTCGGCCGCATCGATCTGGCGGCCGTCGGTGGAGAACACCTTCACCGGTCCGCTCACCGAGCGGATCGAGGAACCGCCGGCGACGGTGGTGGCCAGCAGCAGGCCCCCCAGGGCGACGCCCGAGCCCACCAGGGCGCCGATGGCGCCCCAGTGCACCAGTTGCCCCAGGGGGCTGCGGGGATGGCGGTACACCAGGGTCGGCGCCTCCCCCTTGAGCGGGGAGCCGAGCTGGAGCCGGTCCCCGTCCCGCAGGCGGATGGCGCGGATGCGGCGATCGCGGTGGAACAGGCCGTTGGCCGAGCCGAAGTCCTCGGCCCCATAGTCCCGATCACCGGGCCGCTCCTGCTCCACGATCGCGTGCACCCGGCTGACGCCTGTGGCGTCGGCCTGCAGCTCGCAGAGGGGATCCCGGCCGATGCGGTAGCGGCCCCCCTCCAGCGCCAGCCGCCGGTGGCACTGACCGCCGATCCAGAGCTCCAGCCAGGCGCCGTGGTGCCTCAACCCACCGAGGGCCGCCGTCAGGTCCCGGCGGCGGCCGCTGGAGGAGGGGGCCCTCAGGGCTCGCCAGAGGCCGGCCCAGCCGGCGGCCCCGGCCGGCGTGTTTTGGGGTGCGGTGTCCGGTGCTGTGTCAGCAGAGGCGTCAGCAGAGGTGGCGGGCGCGGTGCTGGGTGCGGTGTTTTCGCCTGGCGACGCCGGCTCCGTCGTCCCCACCATCCCCGGCCCGTCCGCCTTGCTCCCATACGCTACCCGCAGCGATCGGAGCGGCCGGCCAGGTGGAGCAACGGCGGGATCCATGGGCACCCTTCCGCATCTGGACCGCCCTGAGCATCGGGGTGTACGCGGTGCGGGCCACCTTTGCCGCCACCTGGGTGGGGGCGATCCCGGGCTGGGTGCTGCTGCTCCTGCTGCTGGTGGCCCTGCTGCTGGCCAGCGCGGCGCTCCTGTTCCCCGGGCGGGTCGTCCCCTGGCGGGAGGGGGAACCGGTGGGCTGGTGGGGCAAGTTCCTGGCCGATCGCCGTCTCGGCCGCCGCGGCGGTGCGCTGGACGACCCCCCATGAGCGTCCTCCCCCGCCTGGTGCTGCGTGACGATCCCGGCCGGAGCGTGCCGCTGGATCCCCGCACGCCCCTCTCCATCGGCCGGGATCCGGCCAATGGCCTCTGCCTGGCCGAGGCCCGGGGCGTCTCCCGCCACCATGCCCTGGTGCGGATGTCGCGCACCCGGGCGGGCCAGTGGCTGCTCTGCGACCTGGGCAGCGCCAACGGCACCTATCTCGAGGGGGCCCGGCTGAAGGACTGCCGCCCCCTTTCCGACGGCGACGAGATCCGCCTGGGCCTGAACGGGCCGGTGCTCCAGTTCCGCGCCGGAGGCAGCCCGCCCCCCAGCGCCCCCCCGGCGGCCCCCGCCGCCATCTCCACCCGGGGGCGACCGGCGCCGCCGCCGGTGCCGACAGCGGCGGCCGGACGGCTGGATTTCGCCGGCCGTTCCCTGCCCCTCGATCGGATCCGCTCGGCCTACGTGCGCAGCCGGCGGCGCCATCCCCAGGCCTTCAGCTGGTGGCTGCTGCTCTGCCTGGGCGGCCTGCTGCTGCTTCCCTTCCCCTGGCTGTTCTGGCCCCTGCAGGCAGGGGCTCTCGCCGGCTGGATCGTGCTGGGCTCCCGCTGGGAGCATCTGCTGGAGGTGACGCTCCAGGACGGCCTGGCCTACCGGCACCGCTTCGACAACCTGCCGACGGCCCTGGCCCACCGCAACGGCATCCGCCGGGCGATGGCGGCGGCGGCGCCGGCCGGGAGGCGGCCGTGAACTGGATCCTGCCCGAGGGCGCCAGCCTCGAGTTCGAGGGGCTGGCCGCACCGCTGCGGATCGTCCGCGGCCTCGGGGGCGGCACCCAGGGCCAGGTGTACGAGGTGGAACTGGAGGGGGAGCGGCTGGCGCTGAAGTGGTATCTGCCGGCCTGCATCGCCCGCGACGCCGGGCTGGAGCGGCGCCTGGCGGCCAGCATCCGGGCCACCGCACCCAACGACGCCTTCCTCTGGCCGATCGCCCTGCTGCGGGCCACCCCCGCCAGCCGGCCCCTGATCCGCATCCGCGAGGAGAGCTTCGGCTATCTGATGCCCCTGCGGCCCGCCGCCTACGCGGGGGCCAGCGAGCATGCCGCCGGCCGGCTGGCGATCG
Source organism: Tabrizicola sp. YIM 78059 (assembly GCA_943367815.1). Lineage (GTDB taxonomy): Bacteria > Cyanobacteriota > Cyanobacteriia > PCC-6307 > Cyanobiaceae > Cyanobium. The sequence continues at coordinate 86,007 of CALRKA020000004.1, forward strand.
GCCTGCGCCAGGTGCTGCGGGCCTGCTTCGGCCTCGCCGACGCCTTCCACGCCCTGCACCTGGCGGGCCTCTGCTACAAGGACGTCTCCCTGGGCAACCTCTTCCTGGAGCCCGGCGGCGGCGGCATCCTCATCTGCGACAACGACAACGTCGCGGTGGACGGGGCCGAGACGGGCGCCGTTCTCGGCACCCCTGGGTTCATGGCCCCCGAAGTCCTGCTGGGGCAGGCCCGGCCCGGGGCCGACAGCGACCTCTTTTCCCTGGCGGTGCTGCTGTTCCGCCTGCTCACTCGCCACGACCCCCTCAAGGGTCAGATGGAGCTGGCGATCCGCTGCCTCGACGAGCCGGCCCGCCGGCGCCTCTGCGGCGAGGACCCGGTGTTCATCTTCGATCCGGTGGACGCCCGCAACCGGCCCGACCCGATCGAGCACGCGGCCGCCCTGATCACCTGGCCCATCTACCCCCGCCCCCTCCAGGCCCTGTTCGAGCAGACCTTCTGCCGCGGCATGAAGCAGCCCGCGCGCCGGGCCCTCACCGGCCAGTGGAAGCAGGAGCTGGCCCGCACCCTCGATCAACGCAGCCTCTGCCCCGCCTGCGGCCAGGAGAACTTCCAGGGCGCCGGCGCGCCGGCGCTGTGCTGGAGCTGCGGCAGCCCCCTGCCGGAGCCGATCACCCTGGCCCTGCCCCGGGGCTCGGTGCTGGCCGCGCCGGACAACGAGCTGCACTCCCACCACTTCGATGCCCTGGCCGGGGAGGATCTGCGCCGGCCGCTGGCCCGGGTGGTGGCCCATCCCCAGGAGCCCCGTCGGCTGGGGCTGTGCAATCTCTCGGCCTCTGCCTGGAGCGTCGAGGCCGCGGATGGCCGCAGCCGGCGGGTGGAACCGGGCGAGAGCTGTAGCCTCGCGGCACTCACCCGGATCCTCACCCCGGCGGGTCCGATCGCCGTGCAGCGCCCCATCCCGCCAGCCCCCGCCGCCTGAGAGATGCCGTTTCCCGACGTCAAGCTGGCCAACCGGCCGCTCCATTTCCTCTACCTCTGCGACTGCTCCGGCTCCATGGCCGCCTCGGGCAAGATGCAGGCCCTCAACCAGGCCATCCGCCAGTCGCTGCCTGGCATGGCGGCGGTCGCCCGGGACAACCCGGAGGCCCGGGTGCTGGTGCGGGCCGTGAGTTTCGCCGACCATGCCGCCTGGCACATCGAGACCCCCACGCCCGTCGATCAGCTGGAGTGGCGGGATCTGCAGGCGGGTGGCATCACGGCGATGGGGGCCGCCCTGCAGCTGGTGGCGGCGGCGCTCCAGACCCCGCCGATGGAGGTGCGCGCCCTTCCGCCGGTGCTGGTGCTGATCTCCGATGGCCAGCCCACCGATGACTTCGCCGGCGGCCTCGAGGCCCTGCTGCGGGTGCCCTGGGCCCAGAAGGCGGTGCGCCTGGCCATCGCCCTCGGCCACGACGCCGACCTGGAGGTGCTGCAGCGGTTCATCGGCAGCGAGCCGGCGACGGGGGGGCGTTCCCCCCGCCGACCGCTGCAGGCGGGTAACGCCACCTCCCTGGCTCAGTACATCCAGTGGGCTTCCACGGCGGTGGTGGGGGCCGCCTCGATGCCCGCCAGCCGGGTGAGCGAGACGCCCCTGGAGCCCGCGGCGGGCAACATCCCCCTGCCGGATCTGCCCCCCACCGTGCTCGATCCCACCGACGACGTCGGTCCCCTGGTGTGGTGAACCGCTGGGTGGCGCCGATCGGTGCCAGCCGGACCGGGGCCGCCCACCGCCGCGCCGGTCGGCCCTGCCAGGACGCCGTGCTCTGCCGCGAGCTGCGGGACCTCGAGGGGCAGCCGGTGATGGTGATGGCGGTGGCCGATGGCCATGGCGGGCGCCGCTACCGGCGCAGCGAGGTGGGCAGTCGCCTGGCCTGCGAAACGGCCCTGGCCGCGGTGCAGGCCGCCCTGGCCGCCAGGCCCCTGGCCGGGGGCGAGGAGGGCTGGAGCCGCTGGCTGGAGCAGGACCTGCCCGACGCGATCGAGCGCGGCTGGCTGGAGGCGGTGGCGGCCCACTGGCAGAGCAATCCGGGGGAGGGCGGTTTCGAGGCCCTGCTCTACGGCAGCACCCTGGGCCTGGTGGTGATGACCCCCCGTTGGTGGGGCCACACCGGCCTGGGGGACTGGGATCTGGTGCGGGTGGAGGCGGACGGCCAGGCCCGGCTGCTGGAGGAGGAGAACGAGCCCACCGCCCTCGGGGAGGCCACCTGCAGCCTCTGCCAGCCCCGGGCGGCCGCCCTGTTCGCCCGCCGGGCCGGCCTGCATCCGATCGATGGCGGGGCCGCCGACTTCGCCCTGGTGCTCTGCACCGACGGCATCCGCAAGTCCTGTGCCACCGACGGCGACTTCCTCACCCTGGCGGCCTGGCTGGCCCGCGGCGACGGCGAGGAGGATGCCGGGTCGTCCGGCACCCTGTCGGCGGCGCTGGACCGGATCAGCCGCGAGGGCAGCGGTGACGACGTGACCGTGGCGGTTGGTCGTGTCTGGAGCCCGGGCGGCGGGCCGCCACCACCCCCGCCCCCGCCGTCCGTCGCATCGGCCCCACGCGTCGCTGTCCCGTTGGCTCCTCCGGCGGCGCCACGCCCGGCGATTGCCAGGGGGGTGGCCATTGGCCTGGCCCTGGCCGGCGCCGGGGGGAGCTGGCTGGCCTGGAACTGGCCGCGCCACCCGCCGACCCTGCCGGCGGCGTCCAGCTCCCCGGGGCTGCGGGCCGCCCGCCTGGAGGTGGAGCGGCTCTGCGGCCAGCCGGACGCCATCCCCCTGGAGATGCGCCGCCGCCGCGAGCTGTTCGCCGCCCTGCGCCAGGGCCGGCAGGATCCCGCCCCGCTGAAGGCCGCGGCCGCCGCCGATCCCCTCGCCGCCCTGATCGCCGCCGATCTCCCGGCGGAGGATCAGGGCGGCGCGAAACTCCCGGCGGCCCAACCTGCTGCCGCCCAGCCTGCTGCCGCCCAAACCCGCCGCCCCCTGCGGGCGCTCGGGGCCTGCCCCGCCCTGCGGGAGGCCCTCGACCGTCAGTGGGCCGTCACGCCAGCCGCCCCCTCCCCCTGAATCCCATGGCCCTGCGTCTGCTGCTCGACTGCGCCGATCCCCTGGAGTGGGAGCGCTGGCTGCCCAGCGGCCTGTTCCAGGGCATCACCACCAACCCGACCCTGCTGCGGCGGGCCGGCCAGCCCTGCCGCCTCGACCACCTGGCGCGGCTGAGCGCGAGCGCCGCGGCCCTCGGCTGCCGGGAGATCCATCTGCAGACCTGGGGCGGCGATGCAGCGCAGCAGCTGGCGAACGGCCGGGCCCTGGCCGCGATCGATCGCCAGCGGGTGTTCGTGAAGGTGCCGATCACCCGCCAGGGGGCGGCGGTGGCGCGCGACCTGATCGCCGAGGGCGTGCCGGTCACCTTCACGGCCTGCTACGAGGTGGCCCAGGTGCTGGTGGCCGCCGCCCTGGGCGCCGATGGCATCGCCGCCTACCTGGGGCGGATCAGCGATCAGGGCCGTGACGGCCACGCCGAGCTGATCGCCATGCAGCGGGCCCTGGAGGGGGTGGGATCCGGCACGCGGCTGCTGGTGGCCAGCCTGCGCCAGCCGGAGGATCTGGCCCGGCTGGCCGCCGCCGGCCTGGCCCACCACACGATCAGTCCGGCGATCGCCGCCGCCCTGTTCGGCAGCTCGGACACGGCCGCGGCCGCCGAGGGCTTCGAGCGTGACGCTGCCGGGACCTGAGGCCCGGGGATCAGGCGGTCCCGCAGAAGGTGACGTCGGGGAACTTGAGCTTGGCTTCCTCGAGGGACTTGCCGCGCCCTTCCTCCTGCCAGTAGTTGATCACCTCGGTGGCCTTGTTGAGGATCTCGACGCGCTCGTTGTCGGTGATCCAGCTCTTGGCTTCCAGCTCGCCCTTGAGGGTTTCCCAGGCGTCTTCCCGGGGCCAGAAGAAGTAGGCGGTGAGGGGGCTGGGCCCGCCGCCGACGATCTGATCCACCGCCAGGGCGACGTTGTCAGGCAGCCAGAGGATCTTCACCAGGAAGCGTCCCTCGTCGGCCTTGGGGGTGTAGCCCGAAGGAACCCCGTCCTCGTCGATGGTGGCGGTGGCCAGGGCGGCACTGCCGCCGCGCAGCACCGGACGCCCTTCGGTCGTGTCGGCTGCGATGGCCGCCGGGATGGCGCTCAGGGCAGCGGCCTCGGCACTCTCAGGGGCTGTCACGGTTTCGGCGCTCAAGGAGAAACGGCAATTGCCTAACCTACCAGCCGATTCGCAGCAACCCCACTGGCCGCCTCCGCCGCCCCCCGCGCCGTCCTCCTCTTCGACATCGACGGCGTGATCAGGGATGTGGCGGGCAGCTACCGGCGCGCCATCGTCGAGACCGTGCGCCATTTCAGCGGCTGGGCCCCGGAGAGCGCCGTGATCGACGCCCTCAAGGGGGAGGGCCGCTGGAACAACGACTGGCACGCCTCGATGGAGCTGCTGCGCCGCCACGGCACCGACCCCCTGCCCGACTGGGACCGGCTGGTGGCGGTGTTCAGCGACCACTACTTCGGCGGCGATCCGGAGGGGGACCCCGCCCTCTGGCAGGGCTTCATCGGCAGCGAGCCCTTGCTGGTGGATGCCCCCTTCTTCGCTGCCCTCAGCGACCGGGGGATCGCCTGGGGCTTCGTCAGCGGCGCCGAGCCCCCCTCCGCCCGCTTCGTGCTGGAGCAGCGGCTGCAGCTGGTGGCGCCGCCCCTGGTCGCCATGGGCCAGGCCCCCGAGAAACCCGACCCCACCGGCCTGCTGGCCCTGGCGGCCACCCTGGCCCGCGTGCCCCTGGGGGCCGGGGCCCCGCCCGTGGCCTACCTGGGCGACACCGTGGCCGACGTGGAGACCGTGAGGCGGGCCCGCTCCGAGGTGCCCGGCCAGCACTTCGAGGCCCTGGCCGTGGCGCCGCCCCACCTGCAGCAGGCCGGTCGGGCGGCCGAGCGGCAGCGCTACGAGGACCAGCTGCGCCAGGCGGGGGCCGACCGCGTCCTGGATTCGACCCGCCAGGTGCTGGCGCTGTTCAGCGCTCCATCGCCGCCGGCGCCTTGAGGGCGGCGGCCGTGAGCACCTCGTGGCCGTGGTCGCTCACCGCCACGTCATCCTCGATGCGGATGCCGATCCCCTTCCAGCGCTCGTCAATGGCGGGCTGGCCCTCCGGCACCGCCAGCCGGTCGCTGACGTACAGGCCCGGCTCCACCGTGAGCACCATGCCCGGCTCGAGGGCCACGTGGTGCTCGCCCAGCCGGTAGGCGCCCACGTCGTGGACGTCGAGGCCGAGCCAGTGGCCGGTGCGGTGCATGTACAGATGGCGGTAGGCCCCCTGCTCGATCAGCCCGTCCACCGCGCCGTTCAGCAGGCCCAGCTCCACCAGCCCCTCCACCAGCACCCGCACGGCGGTGTCGTGGACCCCTTCGGCGGTCTGGCCGGGGGCCACCGCCGCCACCGCCGCCTCCTGGGCGGCCAGCACCAGCTCGTAGAGGGCCCGCTGCTCGCCGCTGAAGCGCCCGTTGACGGGGAAGGTGCGGGTGATGTCGCCGTTGTAGTAATCGCTGAGGCTGCAGCCTGCGTCGATCAGCAGCAGGTCGCCGTCCCGCAGCCGGTCGGCGTTGGCGGTGTAGTGCAGGACGCAGGCGTTGTCGCCCCCGGCCACGATGGATCCATAGGCAGGCCCGCGCGCTCCCTGCTCAAGAAAGTGCTGCTCGATCACGGCCTGCACCTGCCGTTCGCTGAGGCCGGGGCGGGCCACCTGCCGGGCCAGTTCATGGGCTTCGGCGGAGATACGGCCGGCCTCCCGCAGGCGGGCCAGTTCCTCCGGCTCCTTGCGCAGCCGCAGCTCGTGGAGCAGGGGGCAGGGGGCCACCAGCCCCAGGGCGGCCTTGCCGCTGCGGGGGGCCCGGTCCAGCTGGCGGCCCCAGGCGGCGAGCACCAGGGGCTCCACCTGGGAATGGCGCCCCACCCGGAAGGCGATCCCCTCGGCACCCTCGAGATACTCCGCCAGCCGCTCGGCCAGCTCGGCGCGGGGATGGGCCACATCGGCGCCGAAGTGGCTGACGGCCCCGTCACAGCCCCAGCGGAAGCCGTTCCACACCTCGGCCCCAGGATCCTTCGCCTCGACGAACAGCACGAAGGGGGTCTCGGGCCGGTGGGGCAGGAACAGGGCCACGGCGCCGGGTTCATCGAAGCCGGTGAGGTACCAGAAATCGCTGTTCTGGCGGAAGCCGTGCTCCACGTCGGCGTGGTGGGTCACCAGCGCCGCCCCCGGGATCACCGCGGCCGCGCCGCCCAGCTGCTGCAGAAACCGCTGGCGACGGCGGGCCAGCAGGGCGGGGTCGATCGGGGGGGTGTGGGGCATCGAAGCGAAGGGGTGGACAGCGAGAAGATGGCACAGCCGATTAAATACACGTGATCCCCCCGAACCTGCACGTGCCGAGCTTGTCTGTTTCGATCAGCCGCGGATGAACGATCTCCTGCTCCTGGTGTTGGCGGTGGTCGGGATGCTGATGGGGTCCTTTCTGTGTTCGGGGGTGGAGGCGGCCCTGCTCACCGTCAATCCGGTGAAGGTGCATGAGCTGGCGAGCCGCCCCCGGCCGGTGGCGGGGGCCCGGAGGCTGGAGGCCCTGCGCCAGCGCCTCGGCCGCACCCTGGCGGTGCTGGTGATCGCCAACAACATCTTCAATATCTTCGGCAGCCTGATGGTGGGCGGCTTCGCCAGCGTCGTCTTTGCCCGCTACGGCATCAGCGGCCCGGCCCTGCCCCTGTTCTCGGTGGCCCTCACCGTGCTGGTCATCCTGCTGGGGGAGATCCTGCCCAAGGCGATCGGCAGCAAGCTGGCCCTGCCGGTGGCCCTCGCCACGGCCCCGGCCCTTGGCGTGTTCACCCGGCTGATGCTGCCCCTGGTGCTGCTTCTGGAGCGGATCCTGCCGGCGATCACGGCCGAGAACGAGATCAGCACCGACGAGGAGGAGATCCGCCTGCTGGCGCGGCTGGGTTCCCAGAAGGGCCAGATCGAGGCCGACGAGGCCGCCATGATCGCCAAGGTGTTCCAGCTCAACGACCTCACCGCCCGGGATCTGATGCTGCCCCGGGTGTCGGCCCCCACCCTGGCGGGCCACCAGAGCCTCGACGAGCAGCGCTCCACCCTGCTGCGCCACACCACCGCCTGGTGGGTGGTGCTGGGGGAGGAGGTGGACGAGGTGCTGGGGGTGGCCAGCCGCGAGCAGCTGCTCACGGCCCTGGTGGAGGGCCGGGGCGCCAGCCAGGCCGCCGATCTCTGCGAACCGGTGGAGTTCGTGCCGGAGATGATCCGGGCCGACCGGCTGCTCACCAGCTTCCGCCGCAACGGCTCCGGGGTGCGGGTGGTGGTCGATGAGTTCGGTGGCTTCGTGGGGGTGATCGGGCCCGAGGCCGTGCTGGCGGTGCTGGCCGGCTGGTGGCGCCGGCCCGCCTCCGCCGCGGAGACCGCCCCATGACGACGGCGGCACCGGCAGCGGCCCTCGCCCCCCCCCCCGCCGCCGAGCGCTGCCGGCAGCTGCTGGCCCGCTGGCGTGCGGAACTGGTGCTCAGCGGCCGGGAGCAGGCGGCCCTGGCCCCGGAGCTGGCCAGCCTCGACCGCCAGCTGGAGCGCCTGCGCCGCCGCCGGCCGCGGGTGGCGGTGTTCGGCCGGGTGGGGGTGGGTAAGTCGAGCCTGCTCAATGCCCTGCTCGGTGAGGACCACTTCGCCACCGACGTGGCCCACGGCTGCACCCGCCGCCAGCAGCAGCGGGCCTGGGGCCAGCCCGTGGCCGGCCTGGAGGGGGTCGAGCTGGTGGACACCCCCGGCATCGATGAGATCGCCGCCGCCGCCCGCTCCCGCCTGGCGGCCCGGGTGGCGGTGGGCGCCGACCTGGTGCTCCTCGTCATCGACAGCGACCTCACGGTGATGGACGCCCAGGCCCTCGACGACCTGCTGGCCTCCGGCAAGCCCCTGCTGCTGGTGCTCAACCGCAGCGACTGCTGGCCTGAGGCCGAGCGGGACGCCCTGATCGCCAGCATCGGCCGGCGCCTGCCGCCGGGGGCCCGCCAGCTGCGGCCCCTGCCGGTGGCGGCCGCCCCCCGGGCGGCCCGCCTGCGCTCCGATGGCCGGGTGCGCAGCGAAGCGGCCCCGCCCCGGGTGGAGCCCCTGCGCCGCGAGCTCACCGGCCTGCTGGAACGCCACGGGGAGCTGCTGCTGGCCCTCAACGCCCTGCGGGCCGCCGACCGCTTCAGCCAGGCCCTGCACCGCTGCCGGCTGCGCCACGGCCGCCGCCAGGCCCAGGGCCTGATCGGCCGTTTCGCGGCACTCAAGGCCACGGGGGTGGCGGCCAACCCCCTGATGCTGCTCGATCTGGCCGGTGGTCTGGCCTGCGACAGCGCCCTGGTGGTGCAGCTCTGCCAGCTCTATGGCCTGCCGATGACCCGCAGCGGCGCCCGCACCCTGCTGGCCCGCCTCGGTGGCCATAACGCCCTGCTGGGGGGCGCCCAGCTGGGCCTGCAGCTGCTGCTGGGTGGGCTGCGCCAGCTGCTGCTGCTGGCGGCGCCCCTGAGCGGCGGGCTGAGCCTGGCGCCGGCGGCGCCGGTGGCCCTGGCCCAGGCGGCCCTGGCGGTCCACACCACCCGGCGCACGGGCCGGCTGGCCGCCGCCGAGCTGCTGCGCGCCGCCACCGCCGCCGGCCAGCCGGGGGCCCTGCTGCGCCGGCTGGTGCGGCAGGATCCGGAGACCCGGCGCTGGCTGAGCGAATGGCAGCAGCAGGGGGCGGAGGGGACCGCCGGCGGCGGCCTGCAGCCGTGACGACCGCCGGCACGGACGCCCCGTTGACCCGTCTCGCCCTGTTCGGCACCAGCGCCGATCCTCCCACCCGCGGCCATCGCGCCCTGCTGGAGGGGCTGCTGGGCCTGTTCCCCCAGGTACTCACCTGGGCCAGCGACAACCCGCTCAAGCAGCACGGCGCCCCCCTGGAGGTGCGCAGGGCCCTGCTGGCCGCCCTGGTGGCCGCCATCGACGACCCGCGGCTCAGCCTGGAGCAGGACCTCAGCAGCCCCTGGGCGGTGGAGACCCTGGAGCGGGCCCGGGCCCGCTGGCCCGAGAGGGAGCTGGTCTTCGTGGTGGGCAGCGACCTGGCCGGCCAGATCCACCGCTGGAGGCGGGCCGAGGAGCTTCTGCGCGGCTGCCGGCTCGGCATCGCCCGCCGCCAGGGCTGGCCGCTGCAGGCGGCGGATCTGGAGCGGCTGCGGGGGCTGGGGGCGACGGTCGACCTGCTGCCCCTGGCGATCCCCCCCAGCGCCAGTTCCCGGATCCGGGAGCGGCCCGATCCGGCCCAGGTACCGTCCGAACTTTGGCCGGTGCTGCTGCAGCACAATCTCTACGGCCTCTCCGAGCCCTGATGCGCCTCGCCCTGGCCCAGCTCAATCCCCTGGTGGGCGACCTGGAAGGCAATGGCCAGCGGATCCTGGCGGCCGCCGGGCGGGCCCGCGCCGGCGGCGCCGACCTGCTGCTCACCCCCGAGCTGTCGCTCTGGGGCTACCCGCCCCGGGACCTGCTGCTGCGGCCCGCCCTGATCCAGCGCCAGGAGCGGGTCCTGGCGTCCCTGGCGGCAGCCTGCCCAGGCGGACTGGCCCTGCTGGTGGGGGTGGCCGAGCCGGTGGCCGGCCGGCGCCAGCCGGGGCTGCACAACGCCCTGGCCCTGGTGGAGCGGGGCGCCTGGCGGATCGTCTGCCGCAAGCGCCTGCTGCCCAGCTACGACGTCTTCGACGAACGCCGCTACTTCCTGCCCGGCGACGCCCCGGCGGTGCTGGAGCTGGAGGCTGGCGGCCGCCCCTGGCGCCTGGGCCTGACCATCTGCGAGGACCTCTGGGTGGAGGAGAACCTGCGCAGCCGCTGGCCGGATGCGGTGGACCCGATCGCCGACCTGGTGCCGGGCCGGATCGACCTGCTGCTCAACCTCTCGGCCTCCCCCTTCGGCCGCGGCAAGGGGGAAGTGCGCCAGGCCCTGGCGGCCCGGGCGGCGGCCCGGGTCGGGGCCCCGGTGGTCTATCTCAACCAGGTGGGCGGCAACGACGAACTGGTGTTTGACGGGGCCAGCTTCGTGGTGGATGGATCGGGGCGGCCCCTGCTGCGGCTGGCCTGCGCCGCCGAGGACCTGGCCGTCTGGGACGCCACCCTCTCGGCGACCCCCGCGCCTGCCGCCGGCGGAGATCCCGCCCCCGCCCCGACAGCGCCGCCGGACCCCTGGGAGCAGCTGCTGCGGGTGCTGGTGCTGGGGGTGCGGGACTACGCGGCCAAGTGCGGCTTCCAGCGCGCCCTGCTGGGGCTCAGCGGCGGCATCGACTCGGCCCTGGTGGCGGTGATTGCGGCCGCGGCCCTCGGCCCCGCCCAGGTGGAGGTGCTGCGCATGCCCTCCCCCTTCAGCTCGACCGGTTCCCTCGACGATGCCGACGACCTGGCCCGGCGGCTCGGGCTGGCCAGCGCCACCCTGCCGATCGCGCCGCTGATGGGGGCCTTCGCCGCCGCCCTTCCCCCTGCCCTGGGGGCGCCCCCGGCCGGGGTCACCGAGGAGAACCTGCAGTCCCGCATCCGCGGCACGCTGCTGATGGCGGTGGCCAACCAGAAGGGGGGCCTGCTGCTCTCCACCGGCAACAAATCGGAGCTGGCCGTGGGCTACTGCACCCTCTACGGCGACATGAACGGCGGACTGTCGGTGATCGGCGATCTCTACAAGACCACCGTCTTCGGCCTCTGTGAGTGGCTGGACAGCGAGGCCTCCGGCCCCTGCCGGGCCGCCCTCGGCCTGCCGTCGGATGGGGAGCTGATCGGCGCGGCGATCCGCACCAAGCCCCCCAGCGCTGAACTGCGTCCCGACCAGCGCGACAGCGACTCCCTCCCCGACTACGGGGTGCTCGACCCCCTCCTGAAGGCCTCGATCGAGGAGCTGCGCACTCCGGAAGAACTGGTGGCCGAGGGGGCCGATCCGGCCCTGGTGGCCCGGGTGGCCGGCCTGCTGCGGCGGGCCGAATTCAAGCGGCGCCAGGCGGCTCCGGTGCTCAAGGTCAGCGACCGGGCCTTCGGCACCGGCTGGCGGATGCCCATCGCCTCGGCCTAGGGTTTGGCCACGATCGCCTCCGGGCGGCAATCCTTCCTGCCCCATGCCTGCTCCCGGCCCGGCTCCCCTGGCCTCCCCGATGGCGAGCATCGGTGTGCCCACGGAGATCAAGCGCGACGAACAGCGGGTGGCCCTCACCCCCGACGGCGTCCATGAGCTGGTGTCCCAGGGCATGGAGGTGCGCGTCCAGGAGGGGGCGGGCCTGGGGGCGGGCATCAGCGACGACGACTACCGCGCCTCCGGCGCCCGCATCGTCAGCTGCGAGGAGGCCTGGGCCGCCCACCTAGTGGTGAAGGTGAAGGAACCACAGCCGCAGGAGTTCGCCTTCCTGCGCAGCGATCTGGTGCTGTTCACCTACCTGCATCTGGCGGCCTACCCCGAGGTGGGCAGGGCCCTGCTGGAGGCGGGCACCACGGCGGTGGCCTACGAGACCGTGCAGCTCGAGGACGGCAGCCTGCCGCTGCTGGCCCCGATGAGCGAGGTGGCCGGCCGGCTGGCGGCCCAGGTGGGGGCCCACCTGCTGGAGAAGCCCCACGGGGGGCGGGGCGTGCTGATGGGCGGCTGCACGGGCGTGCGGCCGGCGCGGGTGGTGGTTCTGGGGGCCGGCACCGTGGGCTGGAACGCGGCCCGCATCGCCGCGGCGATGGATGCGGAGGTGTTCCTGCTGGATCGCTCGCCCCACCGCCTGCGGGGCCTGGAATCCGACCGGCGCGGCCGCATGACGAGCCTGGTCAGCAGCCGCAGCCTGATCGAGCGGCTGGTGCCGGGCGCCGACCTGCTGATCGGCGCCGTGCTCCTGCCCGGCGGCCGGGCCCCCACCCTGGTGAGCGAGGAGCTGGTGCAGCGCATGCGGCCCGGGTCGGTGATCGTGGATGTGGCCATCGACCAGGGGGGCTGCATCGCCACCAGCCGCGAAACCACCCACACCGATCCGGTGGTCACCATCCACGGGGTGCAGCACTACGCCGTGGGAAACATGCCCGGCGCCGTGCCCTTCACCTCCACCGAGGCGCTGGTGAGCGTCACCCTGCCCTACATCCTGGTGATGGCGGGGCGGGGCCTGCTGGAGGCGGTCACCGACCGTCCCGAGCTGCTCAGCGGCCTGAACACGGTCGACGGGGCCGTGTGCCACCCGGGGGTGGCCAAGGCCCTGGGGGTGGCGCCACGCCATCCGATGGCCTGCCTGCGCTGAGCCAGCGCCCGCAGGGTCGGGCGTCGGTTCAGAGGGTGGCGCGGAAGATCACCGAAGCGGGCTGGCCGCTGAGGGAATCGAGCGGTTCGCGCAGCTCCCTGACCACCAGGCCATGGCGCTGGAACAGCCGCACCCAGGATTCCAGGGTCCGGAAGAACCAGGGCGCCGGTGTGCGGAAGGCCGGGGAGAAGCCGGCCCAGGAGCCCTCCCGCCAGCCGTCCTCATAGGGATGGTCGGGGCAGATCAGCATCGGGTGCAGCGTCTGGACCAGGACGCTGCCGTCGGGCGCCAGCAGGGCCGGCAGCGCCGCGAACAGCTCGTCGAGGCTGCGATCCCCGAGCAGGGAGAAGTTGGCCACCACCACGTCGAAACGCTCCTTCAGGCCGCCGGCGCCGATCTGCTGGTGGGAGAGCGTCAGGAAGCGGGCGCCGTCCGGGGCGTTGTCGGCGGCAATGGTGGTGAGTTCGGCCACCGCGTCGGTGCCGAGCACGGCGATGCCCTGGTGGGCGCACTGGTGGGCCAGCCAGCCCTCGCCGCAACCCAGATCCAGCAGGGTGGCCGGCGCGCAGTCGGCGATCGCCTCCAGGATGGCCCCGTTGGTCACCCGCACCCGGCTGAGGATCTCACCGCGGCGCACGGCCCGGGTCCAGGTGGCGGCATTGACGATCCAGGACGCCAGGATCTGCTCCTCCATCAACGCCACAGGCGGTTCCCGAACGGTGGCCGCGTCATCGCCGGGGTCAAAGGGAAGCAGCATGGGCGCGGTCGGAGGAGACGCGGAACGGCTGGGCTGGAGCGTCCCGGGTGGGTCAGCGGAATCGGAGGTGATGCCCTGGAAGCCACTGTGGTGTCCGCCGTCATTCTCCATGGCCGTGAGAAGCGTAGTCAGTCCGGATTCGGGCTGAAGCCATGGGGCCCCAGTCGCCCATCCGGCTGCCGGCATCGGCGCCCTGCGTCGCCCGGCTCAGGCCACCGGCTCCGCCAGCAGGCCGGTGAGATCCTCGCTGCCGAACACCTGGCGATAGGCGGCTGTGCTGGTGCAGAGAACCACCGGCACCGCCACCAGCAGCCCCACGAAGCAGGCCAGCAGGCCCACCAGCACGATGGCGAATTCCACCAGGGCCAGCAGCAGCACCGAGCCCCACTGGGGATCGAGCAGGGTGCGGCCCCGGGTGATGGAGTCGATCGGTCCGCGGCCCTCCAGCAGGGCGATCTGGGCCATGAACTTCTGGTTCACGGCCAGGTAGATCAGCACCGTGAAGGCCGCCAGGAACGGAAACACAGCCAGGATCTGGTTGAGCTGGGCGGCGGCGACCCCCACCAGGGCCGCCGCCATCAGGATCGCGATCATCAGGATCCCCAGCGCCAGGCCGTTGCGGAACAGCCGCCAGCTGGCCGGCCCGTCCCAGCGGGTGAAGGTGCCCAGGGCCGGCTTGCCGCCGGAGAGGGCGCTCCAGGCACCGCGGACCAGGCCCGTGGTGCTCCACAGGCTCACCAGCACGCTCAGGATCGAGCCCACCACCAGGCGGACCGCCTGGACCGTCGTCAGCACGGCGGCTTCGTCGGGGTCCACCTGGCCCTGGATCAGCGAGCAGACGCTGCTCAGCACCCCCGCCAGCAGGGTGAAGCCGACGAACACCCAGGGGGCCCGGGCGAAGGCCTGCCAGCCCTGCTTCACGGCCTCGATCACCTTCAGGGAGGATCCGCCGCTGGGATCCTGCATCAGAGACTCGGCCATGGCTCGGGGGGAGTTGCCGGGAGACTAGACAGAGCCCGACGGGCGGCCATCCCATCGGTGCGAAGCGTTGCATCCGGCGCCACCGCGGTGGATCGGCGATCAACCCGGATCCAGGAACTTCAACACCGCCTGGGTGCGGTTGCTCACCTGCAGCTTCTGGAAGATGGTGTGGAGATACACCCTCACCGTCCCGGTGCCGAGGCCGAGGCTGGTGGCGATCTGGCGGTTGGTGAGACCGCCGGCCATGGCCGCCAGCACCTCCCGCTCCCGTGGCGTCAGCAGCGCCAGGGACGACTCCGGTGGGCCGGCGGCGGCAGGGGTGTCCCGGCTGCGCAGGGCCCGGGTGGCGGAGCGGTCCCACCAGCTGGCCCCCTGCTCGACGCTGGTCAGGGCCGTTTCAAGGTGCGCCAGGGCCTCCGCCTTGTGGAGATAGCCGCTGGCGCCGGCGTCCCACAGCCGCTGCACCCAGCGACCGTCGTCCTGGCTGGTGAGGACCAGCACGGGCAGGGCGAAGCCGTCGCTGATCCGCCGGCAGGTCTCCAGGCCCCCCAGCCCGGGCAGGCCGATGTCGAGCACCACCACATCGGCCGGGGCCGCCGCCAGGGCCTCCAGGCCCCGCTCGCCGTCACTGACCGCCCGGACGGCGCTGACCGCCGGCAGGCGCAGCAGGAAGGCCTCGATCCCCACCCGGAACGCCTCGTCGTCCTCGATCAGCAGCACGCGCATCAGCCCGGCGGCTCCGGCAGCGGCAGGCGGACCTCGATGCTGGCCCCTCCGGCGGTCAGGTTGCTGGCCCGGATGCTGCCGCCATGGGCTTCGGTGATCTGGCGGGAGAGGTAGAGGCCCAGTCCGCTGCCCCGCTGCTCCGGATCGCTCTGGTAGAAGCGCTCGAACAGGTGGGGCAGGCTCTCCTCGGGGAAGCCCCGGCCCCGGTCGCTCACGGTGACCACCGCCTGGTCCTGCTGCCGCTGCAGGTCGATCCAGACGCGCTCGCCCCGCAGGCTGTGGTTGATCGCATTGAGCAGCAGGTTCTCCAGCAGCCGCCGCAGCCGGCCGGGATCCCCGGGCAGGGTGAGGGGGCTTGGGCCGGTGGGTTGGCGCTGGATCAGGGTCACCTCCCGCTCGCGGGCGATCGGACCCACGGCCTCGATCGCTTCGGTGGCGAGGCGCCCCAGCTCGCAGCTCTCCGCCTGCAGCCGCAGGCCCTCCTGGTCGGCGCGGAACAGCCGCAGCAGGTCCTCGATCAGCCGCAGGCTCCGCTCCTGGCTGGCGAGGATGGCGCCGGTGCCGCGCTCCAGCAGCCCCCCCGGGCTCGGACCGGCCTCAAGGGCCATCATCCGGGCGGTGGCGATCGTGCCCAGCACGGGGGTCTTGAGGTCGTGGGCGAGGGTGGCGATCATGTCGCGGCGCAGGTCCGCCTGGGCCAGCCGCACCTCCAGGTCCACCTGCTGCCGCAGCAGGTGGCGGTTGTGCAGGCACAGGAAGGTGGTCACGGTCAGGGCCAGGCAGACCAGCAGACGATCCACCAGCACCGCCCGCCAGTCGGGATCCGGCACCGGCGCCACCAGGTTCACCAGGGTCAGCCCGCAGCAGAGCGCCAGGAAGGCGAGGGCGTCGCGACGGTCGCGATGGGGGGCCCCGATCACCAGCGGGATCACGTAGAGGTAGCCGAAGACGATGTGGGGCGGGGTGGCCAGCTCCAGCAGCAGGATCAGGCCGGTGAGCGCCCAGGGCGGCCCCGGGGATCGGGCCAGCCGGCGCAGGCGGCCCGCCTCGCCGGTTGGGCTGGGGCTGCTCATGGCTCCGCGGCGGCGCCCGGCACCGTGGTGTCGGAGATCAGGTGCAGATCGATGCTGAGCCCCCGCAGCTGCTGCTGCAGCCGTTCCGAGATCGGCCGGCGCAGCAGCACCTGCCAGCGGGAGCGCAGCGTCTGCCCCAGCACGATCTGGGTGATGCGTCGCTCGCAGGCCACCCGGGCGATGGTGCCGAGCACGTCGCTGCTGTCGATGCGCAGGAAGGTGCCGCCTACGTCCTCGCACAGGGTGGCGCAGGCCTCGAGCCGCAGGGTCTCCTCCTTGCTGAGGAAGCGGCCGGGATCCTGGATGGTGAGGGCCAGCAGCGGCGCGTCCATGGTGCTGGCCAGGCGGGCGGCGCGGCGCAGCAGCCGGGTCGCGCTCGGATAGGCCGACACGCACACCATCACCCGCTCCCGCAGGCTCGACGCCGTGGGCTCCTCCTCCTCCACCCGGTCAGCCACCTCCCGCAGCGACAGCTCCCGCAGGGCCACTAGGTGGCGCCGCTGGAAGAAGTTGGCCAGGGCCTGGGGGACCTTCTCCGGGGCGTAGACCTTGCCCTCCCGCAGGCGCTCCTGGAGGGTCTCGGGGGTGACGTCCACCAGGACCACCTCGTCGGCCTGCTCCAGCACCCGGTTGGGGATCCGCTCCCGCACCACCACCCCGGTGAGCTCGGCCACCAGATCGTTGAGGCTCTCCAGGTGCTGGATGTTGAGGGTGGAGTACACGTCCAGACCGGAGAGCAGCAGGGCCTCCACGTCCTGCCAGCGCTTGCGGCGTTCGCTGCCCGGGATGTTGGTGTGGGCCAGCTCGTCGACCAGCACCAGCTGGGGCCGGCGCTCCAGCACGGCGGCCACGTCCAGTTCCTCCAGGGTCACCCCCTGGTAGAGCAGCCGCTTGCGGGGCACCTGCTCCATCCCTTCGGCCTGGCGGATCGTTTCCTGGCGGCCGTGGGTCTCCAGCAGGCCGATCACCACGTCGGTGCCCTCCTTGAGCAGCTCGCGGCCCTCCTGGAGCATGCGGCAGGTCTTGCCCACCCCAGGGGCCATGCCGATGAACACCTTGTGGCGGCCCCGGCCGCGGCTGGAGCGGATCAAGGCACCAGCTGGTCGAGGGCGAGGTTGAAGGCCAGCACGTTCACCAGCGGCGGACGGGCCAGGCCGAGCAAGGGCCGGTGGCTCTGGCGCTCCAGCAGGGCCTCCAGCCGGTCGGGCGGCAGCCGGCGGGCGGCGGCGATGCGTGGCAGCTGCTGCCGGGCCGCCTCCAGGCTGATGTCGGGGTCGAGGCCCGACCCGGAGCTGGTGAGCAGATCGGCGGCCGGCCTGGCCACGCCCCGGCCCGCCCAGGCGGCGGCCTCCGCCGCGACCCGCTGGGCCAGGGCGGGGTTGCCGGGGGCCAGGTTGCTGGGACCCGAGCTGGGGGGATCGCCGCCGCCGTAGGCCACGGCGCTGGGCCGGCCCTGCAGGTAGCGGTCGCCCGTGAAGGCCTGCCCGATCAGGGCCGAGCCCACCACGCGCCCATCGACGCGCACCAGGCTCCCCTCGGCCTGCCGGGGGGCGGTGATGCGGGCCAGACCGAGCATCGGCACGGTGATCACCACGACGGTGAGCAGCCACAGCACCAGGGTGAGGCGCAGGCCCTGGCCGAGGCGGGAAAGGGCGTTCATCAGAATTTCTCCGGGCGGACCATGGCGGTGAACAGATAGGCCGAGAGGGCCAGGGTGACGCAGATCAACAGGGCCAGGGCATGGCTCTGGAGGCTGTCCAGGCGGCCCCGCTGCAGGGGGGCCAGCAGGACGGTGCCGGCGGCGAGCAGCAGGGGCAGCCAGAACAGCGGTCGCTTGAGCAGATCCATCGCGATAGAGCGGAGCGGGTGACGGGAGGGTGCGGAGCGGCCGGCTCAGAGGAGCCCCAGGGCGCCGATCGCCAGATCGATCGCCTTGATGCCCACGAAGGGGGTGATCACGCCCCCCAGGCCGAAGAGCAGCAGGTTGCGCCGCAGCAGCTGGTCGGCGCTGAGGGGCCGGAACTCCACCCCCTTCAGGGCCAGGGGCACCAGGGCCGGGATGATCAGGGCGTTGAACACCATCGCCGAGAGGATCGCCGACTGGGGACTGGCCAGCCCCATCAGGTTGAGCGGCCCCAGCCCCACCCCGGCGAACAGGGCCGGCAGGATCGCGAAGTACTTGGCCACGTCGTTGGCCAGGGAGAAGGTGGTCAGGGCGCCGCGGGTGATCAGCAGCTGCTTGCCGATCGTCACGATGTCGATGAGCTTGGTGGGATCGCTGTCGAGATCCACCATGTTCGCCGCCTCCTTGGCGGCCTGGGTGCCGGAGTTCATCGCCACGCCCACGTTGGCCTGGGCCAGGGCCGGGGCATCGTTGGAGCCGTCGCCGGTCATGGCCACAAGCTTGCCGAGCTTCTGCTCCCGGTCGATCACGGCGATCTTGTCCTCGGGGGTGGCTTCGGCGATGAAGTCGTCGACCCCCGCCTCCCGGGCGATGACACCGGCGGTGATCGGGTTGTCACCGGTGAGCATCACGGTGCGGATCCCCATGCGGCGCAGCTGGTCGAACCGCTCCCGGATCCCCGGCTTGATGATGTCCTTCAGGTAGATGACGCCGAGGATGGCGTTGCCGCGGCAGGCCGCCAGGGGGGTGCCGCCGAGCCGAGACACCTGCTCGTAGGCCCCGTCGAGGTCGTCCGGCACGGTGCCGCCGCGGGAGCGCACGAACCCCTTGATCGCGTCGACGGCGCCCTTGCGGAATTCGACCCCAGCGGGGTCGTCGCTGCCGCTCATGCGGGTGCGGGCCGAGAAGTCGAGGCCCGTGGCCTGCTCCGCGGCGAAGGGCAGCACGGCGCCGCGCTGTTCCGCCAGTCGCACGATCGAGCGCCCTTCGGGGGTCTGGTCGAAGCAGCTGGCCGCCAGGGCCACCTCCGCCAGCTCCGCCTCGCGGTGGCCACCCACCGGCAGGAACTCCTCCGCCAGCCGGTTGCCGAGGGTGATGGTGCCCGTCTTGTCGAGCACCAGGGTGTTGATGTCGCCGCAGGCTTCCACGGCCCTCCCTGAGGTGGCGATCACGTTGAACTGGGCCACCCGGTCCATGCCGGCGATGCCGATCGCTGACAGGAGCCCGCCGATGGTGGTGGGGATCAGGGCCACCAGCAGCGCCACCAGGGTCACCACCGGGGTGGGTTCCTTGAGGTAGGCGGCCAGGGGCGGCAGGGTGGCCACGGCGATCAGGAACACCTGGGTGAGCACCGCCAGCAGCACCGTCAGGGCGATCTCGTTGGGGGTCTTGGTGCGCTCGGCCCCCTCCACCAGGGCGATCATCCGGTCGATGAAGCCCTTGCCCGGATCCGCGCTGATGCGGATGGTGAGCTGGTCGGAGAGGATCCGGGTGCCGCCCGTCACCGAGCTGGCCACGTCGGAGCCGGCCTCCTTGAGCACCGCCGCCGATTCGCCGGTGATCGCCGACTCATCCACCGAGGCCACCCCCTCGATCACCTCGCCATCGGCGGGGATCGTGTCGCCGGCGCTGACCAGCACCATGTCTCCCTTGCGCAGGCCGGAGGAATCCACCAGCCGTTCACCGCCGGCGGGATCGAGCAGCCGGGCCTGGGTGCGGGCCTGGGTGCGGCGCAGGGCATCGGCCTGGGCCTTGCCGCGGCCCTCCGCCAGGGCCTCGGCGAAGTTGGCGAACAGCAGGGTGGCCAGCAGGGTGAGGCTCACCAGGGCGTTGAACAGACGGCCGCTGTTCTCGGCTCCGCCCCCGAACAGATCCGGCCTCACGGTGGCCAGCAGGCAGACGACCGTGCCGCACCAGACCACGAACATCACCGGGTTGGCGGCGGCGGTGCGGGGATCGAGCTTCACGAACGCCTGCAGGGCAGCGCGGCGCACCAGGCCCTTCTGGCGGGGCCGGGGCGTGTAGCGCCGCTGGTCGCGGCGACCCCGCGGCATGCGGGGAAAGAGGGTGCGGGCCGGCAGGGAGGTCATGGTGGGTCGAATCAGGAGGCGAGGAGCAGGCCGTCGGCGATCGGCCCGAGGGCGAGCACGGGGAAGAAGGTGAGGGCGCCCAGGATGACCAGCACCACCGCCAGCACCACCGTGAACAGGCTGGTGTCGGTGGCGAGGGTGCCGGGGCCCGGCGGCAGCGACGGCTTGCGGGCATAGCCGTCGGCGAGCAGCACCAGGGCGGCGATCGGCAGGTAGCGGCCCCCCACCAGGCTGAGGCTGGTGCTGAGGTTCCACCAGGGGCTGCCGTCCCCCAGGCCCTCCATGCCGCTGCCGTTGTTGGCCGCCGCCGAGGCGTACTCGTAGACCACCTGGCTGATGCCGTGGGGCCCGGGGTTGCTGATCCCCGCCAGGTCCGTGGCTCCGGCCATGGTGAACGCCACCGGCAGCAGCACGAACACAGGGTGGATCAGCAGGATCAGGCTGCTCCACACCACCTCGGCCTTCTCCACCTTGCGGCCGAGGAATTCAGGTGTCCGGCCCACCATCAGTCCGGTGAGGAACACTGCCAGCACCATGAACACCAGCAGGTAGGCGACGCCGGTGCCCTGGCCACCGAACAGCACCTGCAGGAACAGGTTGAACAGGGCCACCAGGTTGGAGAGCGGCAGCAGCGAATCCATGGCGCCGTTGACGGCCCCCGTCATCGAACCGGTGGCCAGGGCCGCCCAGAACGCCGTCAGCCCGGCCCCGAAGCGCAGCTCCTTGCCCTCCAGGTTCGGGCCGCTGATCCAGGCCGCCAGGGCCGGGTTGCCCCCCTGTTCGCCCGCCATCGCCACGGCGGCCCCGGTGGCCAGCAGCGCCGTGACCAGCAGCAGCAGCAGGGTGCTCTGGCGGCGGTTGCCCAGGAAACGCCCGAAGGCGTCGATGCTGGCGGCCGGGATGGCCACCATCGCCCAGCAGCTCAGCAGGTTGGTGAGTCCGTTGGGGTTCTCGAAGGGGTGGGCGGAGTTGGCCCCGTAGAAGCCGCCGCCGTTCTCGCCCAGCTGCTTGATCGCCTCAAAGAGCGCCACCGGGCCGCGGATCAGCAGCTGGCTGCCCCCCTCCAAGGTGGTGATCCGCAGGGGATCGGCCAGCGTCATCGGCACACCGCAGACCAGCAGCAGCACGGCGAGCAGCAGGCTGCCGGGGATCAGCACCCGGGTGAGGGAGCGGACCAGCTGGCGATGGAAGTTGCCCAGGGGCAGGCCGCACAGGCCGCGGATCACCGCGAAGCCCACCGCCAGACCGCTGGCCGCCGACACGAACATCAGGAACTGGATCCCCCCCAACTGGGCGAAGGTGCCCAGGGTCTGCTCGGGCACGTAGTGCTGCTGGTCGGTGTTGGTGAGGAAGGAGAGGGTGGTGTGCAGGGCCAGGTCCCAGCGCAGGCCGGGCCAGCCCAGGGGGTTGAGCCAGGCGGGCTGGCAGGCCAGCAGCAGGAAGGCCAGGCCGCCGAAGCAGGCGTTCGCCACCAGGAAGGGCTGCAGGTAGGCCCAGGCCGTGGCCGCCGGCTGGCCCCGGTCGCCGATCCAGCGCAGCAGCGCCGTCTCCAGCGGCAGCAGCCAGGGGTCCCAGGCGGGTTGGGGGCGGTCGTCGAAGACCTGCCAGAGGTGGCGGCCCAGGGGGAAGGCCGTCAGCACCGCCACCGTCAGGGTGACGGCGGCCAGAAACCAGGGGAGCATCGGCGAGCTGTCCTGCGGTGGCGGCCACCCTCCTGCCATCGGGGCGGCCGCCGCAACTGACGAATGGCAGGGGTGGACGCCAGCCAGCAGGGGTGGACGCCAGCCAGCAGGGCTGGGGCCGATTCAGGCGCCGCCGCAGCTGTGCTGGCTGTCCGGCAGGGTCCAGGTGCCGCCGGTGCGCAGATTGCGGGCTCGGTAGACGCGGCCGCGGACGTCGCCGCGGGGAGCCTCACGGCAATCCGGCACGAAGGTCAGGCAGAGCTCCACCCGATCCCCCTCCCGGCTGCTGTGGATCGCCGGCACCGTGTCGTAGGAGACCTGGTAGCCCCCATTGGTGTAGCTGACGGCGGAGCCGGAGCCGGCGATGGGGATCTGGACGCCGTTGGCGTCGGCGGCGCTCAGCCGGTAGTGGATCTCCTGGATGAAGGTCGGGCTGCACGCGCCGAGGCGGCGGGGCAGGGGCGCGGCGGCGGCGGGGGCGACCGGCAGCAGCAGGGCGGCCGCCAGCAGGGCCTGCCAGCGGTGGCGGTTCCTGGCCATCAGCGCAACGGTCCTGGCGGTCCCCCGGTTGTAGGGCGCCCGCCGCGGCTTGTCAGCGGTGGCCCCCACCGGCCTGGCCCGCTGGCGGGGCGCAAGCCAGCAGGGCTTCGGCGGCCCGTCGGGCATCGGCGGCAGCCAGGGGAGTCCGCTGCAGGAAGGCCACCACCAGGGCGCCTTCGAACAGCAGTTGCAGTTGGCGGGCCAGACCCTCCGGGTCGGCGACCGCGAGATCACGGCAGAGTCCTTCCAGCCGATCGTGGCAGGCCTGCTTGAAGGCCTCGGCCGTCTGCCGGGGCAGATCCTCGGCAGCGGGGTACTCGCTGGCGGCCTTGATGAACAGGCAGCCGTGGAACTGCGGCGAGCGCACCGCCTGCTCGAGCCAGTCGAACACCGCCAGCAGGCGCGTCCCGGGGTCCTCCGGTGCCGCGGCGATCCGCTTGGCCAGCCCCGCGGCGATGGCGTTGCCGCGCCGCTCCAGCACGGCGGCGATCAGCTCCTCCTTGGATCGGAAGTGCTTGTAGAGGGTCATCTTGGCCACCCCGGCCTCAGCCAGCACCGTGTCGATGCCCACGGCCCGGTAGCCGTGGCGGGCGAAGAGCCCTTCGGCCGTGTCCAGCAGCGCGTCCCGCTTGGCGGAGGTCCTGGTGGTGGCGCCGCTCGCTGGCATGGATTCCGCTGCAGTGAACCCAATCTAGTAAGTAGACAGAAAGGTCTGCTACCTTTTAATGCGCAGACCGGTCTGTCTATTCAGGCTGTCCGCCTCCCTGGCCCCCTATCCCCTGGCCCCCATCCCCTTGCCCCGATGATCAAGCTCCACGGCCACGAACTCTCCGGCAACAGCTACAAGGTGCGCCTGCTCCTGGAACTGCTCGGGCTCGACTACGACGGGGTCCGCGTCGATCTGATGGCGGGCGAGCACAAGGGGGAGGCCTTCCTGGCCCTCAACCCCTTCGGCCAGGTGCCCGTGCTCGAGGCAGACGGCGCCACCCTCGCTGACGCCCAGGCGATCCTCTTCTATCTGGCGGCCCGCCAGGGGGATGGCCAGTGGCTGCCCGCCGATCCCCTCGGCCAGGCCCGGGTGGTGCGCTGGCTTTCCACCGCCGCCGGTGAGGTGCGCCAGGGTCCGGAAAGTGCCCGGCTGCATCACCTGTTCGGCGTCAAGGCGATCCCCATCGAGCGGGCCACCGAGAAGGCGGCCTTCCTCCTCGACCAGCTGGAGCGGCACCTGGCCCACCGGCAGTGGCTGGAGCTGGAGCGCCCCACCATTGCCGACATCGCTGTCTTCCCCTACGTGGCCCTGGCCCCGGACGGCGGCATCGATCTGGCCCCCTATCCCAACGTTTGCGCCTGGATCGGGCGGATCAAGGCGCTGCCGGGCTACGTGCCCATGAAGGGCCTGGAGGCCTGAGCGGAACTTCCCCCATGAGCCAGCACTACCTGCACCGCCATCTCAGCCCCGCCGTGGGGGAGGCCCAGCTCCAGGCCTATGGCCAGAGCCAGGGCGTACCTCCCGCTCCGGCGTCAGATCGCCTCAGTGCCAGGGAGACCGCCTTCATCAGCGCCCGCGACAGCTTCTATCTGGCCAGCCTCACCGAAGCGGGTGCCCCCTACCTGCAGCACCGGGGCGGGCCGGTGGGCTTCCTGCGGGTGCTCGACGAGCGCACCCTGGGGTTCGCCGACTACGGCGGCAATCGCCAGCTGCTCACCGCCGGCCATCTGCGCCGCGATCCGCGGGTGGCGCTGTTTCTGATGGATTACGCCGCCCGTCGCCGGCTCAAGATCGACGGGGAAGCGGAGGTGGTGTCTCTGGAGGCCGATCCGTCCCTGGCGGCGGCGCTGGCGGCTGGGGCGGCCGGGATGGTGGAGCGCCTCTTCCGCATCCGGGTGGAGGCCTTCGACTGGAACTGTCCCCAGTTCATTACCCCCCGGTTCACAGCGGTGGAACTGGAAGCCCAGCTGCGGCCGCTGCAGGAGCGGATCGCTGAGCTGGAGGACGAGCTCCAGGGTCTGCGCCGGCTCCGCTCATGACAGTCCTTCCCCTCCTCGCTGGGGGAAGGAGATGTCCAGCACCAGGCAGCCTTCCTCACTGCGAAAAGGGCCATGCACTTCCCCCGGCGGCCGGCTTGCGTAGTGCCCGCTCTCCAGCCAAAGGTCGAAGGCCGCATCGAACAGGCGCCCGCTGACGATGAAGATCTCCTCGGGGAAGGGGTGGGCCTTGCCCCCGAAGGCGGCGGTGTCGGCCCCAGGTAGGAAGCGGGTGAGGCGGGTGATCTCCCCGGTGGCGGGATCCTCGCTGAGCACCAGCTCCTGCACCTGGCCCTCCAGCCCCTCCAGCCAGCGCCAGCGATGGGCCTGCTCCGGCGCCAGCGGATTCCAATACGTGCTGGTGGTCTTGCTCATGGTGGGGTGAGGTGGGCGTCGACCAGCGGCGCCAGCTGCCCGGCGTGATCCCGGCCGAGATCATGGTCGCCGCCGTTGATCACCGCCAGACGGGCCCGGGGCAGTCGCCGGGCCAGGCGCTCCCCCACGCTGACCGGGCTGAACGGGTCGGCATCGCCCCACAGCAGCAGGGTGGGCGCGGCGACCTCTTGCAGGCGCTCGGAGAGGTCCGTCGTTTCCGCGGCGAACCAGTCGGGGAGGTGGGACAGGCTGGTGCGGAAGCCGTCCCTCCAGTCGGCGGCCCCCAGCTCCGCCATCGGCAGGCCGCCGGAGGTGGCGCACAGCACCAGGTGCGTCACCCACTGGGGCCGGGCCAGGACGGCCCGCAAAGCCAGCACCCCACCCATCGACTGGGCGATCAGGGCGCAGGGGCGATCCAGCGGCTCCAGCACCAGGGCCAGCAGGTCCTCGAAGCCCTCGACCCCTGGCCGGGGAGGGGTGTCGCCGAAGCCGGGCCAGCCCAGGTGCAGCCGCTCGGCCCGGCAGGCCAGCCGCTGCTCCAGGGGACGCCAGAAGGAGGTGTCGCCCGAGGCGCCGGGGAGGAACAGCAGCCGCTCGGGCCGGCCGCTCACGGCCAATCGGCCCCCACACCCACCAGGGCCGCACTCGCCTCCCAGAGCCGCCGGGCCAGCTCAGGGTCCTGGCCTTCGGCGCTGGTGGCGGTGGCCTCGAACAGGTGCCTGCCCGGAGCCGTGACGCGGTTGCGGAGGTAGGTGAAGCCGCTGGCGGCGTAGGCGTCATCAACGGCCAGGGCGGCCAGCAGCGCCCCGGCGTTCTCGACGCTCTCGGTGAGGCGCAGCAGCGAGCGGGCCGCCAGGGCGAACAGCCGCTGGCCCAGCTCGTTCGACTGGCGGCTGTAGCGCCAGAAGCCGCCTGTGCTGGTGGGCGGGATCACCAGCCCCGGGCTCCAGGCGATCACCGGAGCGGGCGTGCCCTGCGCTTCCAGCCGCCGGGCGAACTCGCGGGCGAACAGCACGTTGCAGAGCTTGCTGTCCTTGTAGGCCTTGTCGGCACTGAACGGAGCCGAGCCGTCCACCATCGTGGTGCCCTCCCCCGGCCGCAGGCCCGCCAGCTCGCCCAGGCCCGCCGGGGCCCCCACCTTGCCCCCTGCGGTGGTGGGGTCGTGCACCTCGCTGGCGGTGACCACCAGCCGCGGTGCTGACCTCGCCGCCAACAGGGGCCAGACCTGGTGGGCCAGCAGGACATGGCCCAGATGGTTCACCCCGAAGCTGAGCTCATGGCCCTGGACGGTGCGGCGCGGTTCGCTGGCGCCGGCGTACTGGAGGCCGGCATTGAGCACGAGGCTGTCGATGGCGGCCCCCCGGGCCAGAAGGGCGGCGGCACAGGCCCGCACGCTCTCCAGGTCCGCCAGGTCGCAGACGGCGATGGCGGGGGGTGTGCCGGTGCCGGCCCGCTCCAGCACCCGACGTCCGGCCGCCTCGGCGCTGGCCCGGTCCCGGCAGGGCAGGGTGAGCCGGTGGCCGGCCCGGCAGAGGATTACCGCCGCCTCGAAGCCGATGCCGGAGTTGCCGCCGGTCAGGAGGATGTGGCGCGCTGCAGCCAAGGGCGGACTCCTGGGGGTGCCGGAAGGGTGCCGAGCGTGGAAAGGCTACGGAGGCCTGGCTTCGAGCCGCCGATTCCGGTCCTGCCAGAGTGATGGCTGTGCCCCGACTCCCCCGACGCTCGTTCCTGGCGCTGGCGACGGCCGCGGGCCTGGCGGTGGCCATCGGCGTTGGCGTGGCGTTCCGGGAGCACACCCGCAACGCGCTCACGGTCACCAACAGGAGCGGGCTCACGATCACGTCCCTGGTGGTGTCCCTGCCCTGGGAGACGCTGCGCTTCGAGCCGATCGCCGCTGGGGCGTCGGTCAGCCGCTCCTTCCGCATCGTCTCCGATGCGAGTTTCGTGATCGAGGGCGAGCTGGCGGACGGCACCCGCCTGCGAGCCAACGAGGGCTACGTCACCAACAGCCAGTACGGCGAAGAGGTGCGGATCGAGGTCGGTCCGGGCGGTGCGATCCAGTTCCGCCAGCAGCGGCGCTGACGCGATCAGAACAGCCGGAACAGATTCAGCCCCCCACCTTTCGGGGCCGGTGCCTCCTGGCCTTCGCCGGAGCCCGGATCGAGGCGCTCCATGCCGTCCCCCAGAAAACGGGTGGCGGTGGAGCGCCGCTCCAGGCTGAGCCGCCAGGCGGGGCTGCCCTGGGGGCTGCTCAGCAGCAGCGTGTCGCCGTAGGCGGTGAAGGTCACCATCGCCGCCCCCATCGCCGCCATGGCCTGGGCGCTCACGGCACAGGTGGTGCGTTCCGGAGCCAGCAGCACGCCGCGCTGCACCAGCCGGGCCGCTTCCGGGGCCCGCAGCGCATCCGGCACGCCGCTGTCGGCCATGGGCAGCTCGCTGGATGTCCACATCACGATGTCGCCCTCCTGGCGACCCATGCCCGTGGCCATCGCCTGGTAGCCGAGCGCGGTGGGGATGGCCGGCCAGCTCAGTCGCTGGGCGCCGCCGGCCGGGGTGCTCGTCAGCTTCACCGGGGCCAGGAAGTCGTGGCCACTGCCCACCTGGAAGCGGATCTCCGGGGCGTAGTTGCTCGCCACCACATGGTTCCCCACCAGGGAGGCCTGCGGCGGCACCGCCGGCGCCTCCTCGCCCGACGGCCAGCGGCCCGAGGTGCCCGTCGGGCCGCTGGCCGTCCCCAGCCGCTTCAGGCCCGAGAGCACCTGGCGCCGCTGGTCCTTGGTCAGTCCCTGCAGGGTGATGATCTCGGGCTGACCGGCGCCGGCGCTCTCAGCGCAGCCGCGGAAGATCAGCAGCCGGCCCTTCGCCTCGGGGATGTCCTCCTCCTTCCACTCCCGGCCCCGCTGCCCCGGGCTGTCGGAGCCACTCTTCAGCGGCAGGGCCGTCCCCATCGCCAAGGCGGCAGGGATGCGGTGCTCGGCCGTGGGATTGGCGGCGGTCTGCGGGGACTGCAGCCGCAGCTCCAGCTGGCGGCTGGTGGCGCCCATCGCGGGCCGGCCGCCCATCATCATCTGCAGCATGCCGGCGCCGCCCATCGCCCCCATCCCCGTGGCGGTGGTGGCCTCGATCGTGTAGGTGGCGACGGGCGCCGGCGGCTTGGCGCCCGGTTTGGCCGCCGCCGCCAGCGCCGGCAGGGCCTGGACGGCGCCCAGCAGAAGAACGAGCGGTGCTGCCGCCTGCCAGGACACCCGCGGACCAGCACCCATGACGTCCATGCCGTTGGAGGGACGCACAATCTATGGGCCGCCGCCCCGGACAGGTAGACAACGGGTCGCCCGCCGCCCCTGCGATGGACTCCGCTGCCCCGTCCCCGCTCCAGCGCATCGACCAGGACCTCTTCGATGCGGTGGCCGCCGCCGCCGCCGACTCCCCTCGCCGCCGCCGCAACCACAATTTCCACGCCCCCACCGATCCGGTGCAGCGCTTCCTGAATGTGCTGCAGCCCGGCACCTATGTGCGGCCCCACCGCCACCGGCGCGCCCAGCCCGGCGAGGGTTTCGAGTGCTTCCTCGTGCTGCAGGGGGAGGTGGGGCTGCTGCTGCTCGATGCCGGCGGGCGGGTGCTGCAGCGCGAGCGGATCAGCGCCGGTGGCCCCCTGCGCGGCATCGAGCTGGCCGAGGGCGTCATCCACACCCTGGTGGCCCTCACGCCCGATGCCGTGATGATGGAGATCAAGCAGGGGCCCTACGAGCCCGCCGCTGACAAGGACTTCCTGGCTGGCTTTCCCCTGGAGGGAAGCGAGGCCGCGGCGGAGCAGGAGGCGGCCTGGCGGGCCCTGTTCTGACCTGGTGAGGATCAGCCCCTCCCCTGAGCGCTCAGGCCAGATCGGCGCGGCGGCAGAAGCTGCAGTGGCCCCAGCGGGCCATCTCCCCGGCCGGGGCCGGCCGGCCGCAGGCGGGGCAGTCAGCCAGACCGTGTACGTCGCAGCGGCTGGGATGGACGGCCCACACCTCCGCCTCGCTGAGGCTGCCCGGCGTGGTGGGGGCACCGGGGTGGTGCTGCTGCACCCGCACGTCCCGGACGCTGAAGCCGGCGCCGCGCAGCGACCCCAGCAACTGGTGGCGGTTGTACTGGAGGGCCTGCAGCCAGGGCCCCGGCGCGGCGCCCACCGTCAGCAGGCCCCCCTGCAGCTGCAGGGGACGGCAGTGGGGGGCCAGCTGGGGCCCGGCGATCCGCGGCCATTCCCGCCACAGGGCGGCCAGATGGCCCTCGCGGCGCCACTCCTGCTGGAGGCTGTCCAGGCAGCTGGCCAGGGCACTGGCCGGCGGCCGGGCGGGTGGCATCAGCAGGGCGACGTTGCCCACCTGCCGCGTCTGCACCGCCTCGACGCGCTGGCGGCGGGAGCCGCTGCGGGAGCCGCTTGGCTCGGTGGCGCGGCGCTGGCGGGACCGGGAGGGCTCCATCCGGCCACGCTAAGGCCGTGGATCGGCCCGTGATGGAAACCGGTTCACGGGTTGACGGGGCGGGCAGGTGGGCAAGGCTGAGGTCCGGAGAACCTCCATCCCCGGGGCACCGCCATGGCCGGCTACTTCGACGATCCCACCCTGATCCGCCAGGTCCCGGTCCTGCGCGCCGCCTACTCCGACCGCACCGCCTGGCTGCTGGCGGAGATCGCCCGGCTGGTCTACGAGAAGCTGCCCGCCGAGGTCAGGGTCGACGAGCTGGTGCTCCGCATCCTCGAATCGGCCCGCAGCCAGCGGGGGGAGGCGGTGGTGCGGGCCCTGGTGGCGGCCGCCATCGAGAACGGCCAGACGGTGGACGGTGTGGTGGTCTCGGCCCTGGAGACGGCCGGCTTCGAACTGCTCGAGGGCATCGCCGTGCAGGGCAGCGAAGCGCTCCTGGTCCGCCTGAACCTCCCCTCCGGTCGGGGACCCGGCGCCATGCTCGTGCTGGCCTTCCGGGGCACCCAGGTCACCAGCATCCACGACATCAGTGCCGATCTGCGGGCCCACCTGGTGGCGGCCCCCGGCGGCGGCCGGGCCCATGCCGGGTTTCTCGCCGCCTTCGACAAGGTGCGCGCCCCCCTGGAGGCCGCCCTGGCGCGCCATCCGGGTGTCCCCCTCTACATCACCGGCCATTCCCTCGGCGGCGCCCTGGCCCTGGTGGCCACCCGCTACCTCGGCTCCGACAGCACCGGTGCCACCTACACCTTCGGCTGCCCCCGGGCCGGCGATGACGCCTTCTTCGCCCCGATCCGGACACCCATCTACCGGATCGTCAACGCCGCTGACGGGGTGACGCGCATCCCCTTCGGCTACAGCCTGCTGATCCTGCTGAGCCTGATCCGGCTGATTCCCATCAACGGCACCTTCCAGATCGCCGAGTTCCTGCGGCGGAACTTCTTCGGCTACACCCATGCCGGCAGCGTCGTGTTCCTCTCCGACGCCGCCAACATCCCGGACGATCAGCAGATCCCCTTCCGGGATCTGAAGGTGGTCATGAGCCCGGAGGCGTTCTGGCGCTTCTGCGTCGTGGTGCGCCGCTTTCTCCTCACCAGGGGCAAGGCGGTGGTCGCCGACCATTCCATGGGTGACTACGCCCTCAAGCTGCAGGCCCACGCCAGGCGCCGCCGCACCTGAGCGCCGCCCCGCCGGGTGTGGGTGCGGCAATCCGCTGAGGGGCGGGGAAGACCAGGCGGCAGGTTCTGGCTACTCTCGATTTCTGCACTGGCCCCGCCTCCATGGGTTTCTTCGATCGGCTGAGCCGTCTTCTGCGCGCCAACCTCAACGACCTGGTGAGCAAGGCGGAGGATCCGGCCAAGATCCTTGATCAGTCCGTGGCCGACATGCAGGCCGACCTGGTCAAGCTGCGCCAGGCCGTGGCCACCGCCATCGCCAGCCAGAAGCGGCTGCAGAACCAGGCCGAGCAGGCCGAGGCCCAGGCCCGCACCTGGTACGAGCGCGCCGAGCTGGCCCTGAAGAAGGGGGAGGAGGATCTGGCCCGGGAGTCCCTCTCCCGCCGCAAGACCTACCAGGACACCGCCACCGCCCTCAACGCCCAGCTCAACGGCCAGGCCTCCCAGGTCGACACCCTCAAGCGCAGCCTCACCGCCCTGGAAGGCAAGATCGCCGAGGCCAAGACCAAGAAGGACATGCTCAAGGCCCGCGCCCAGGCGGCCCAGGCCCAGGAGCAGCTCCAGAACGCCGTGGGCAGCCTGAGCACCAACAGCTCGATGGCCGCCTTCGACCAGATGGAGGAGAAGGTGCTCAACATGGAGGCCCGCAGCCAGGCCGCCGCCGAGCTGGCCGGGGCCGACCTGGAAAGTCAGTTCGCCGCCCTCGAAGGCAGCGACGTCGACGATGAGCTGGCGGCCCTCAAGACCCGCCTCGAAGGCGGCAAGACCCCCATCTCCCTGCCCATGGAGGGAGGTCCGGCCCCCCAGCTGGAGCCGGTGAAGGTGGCCGAGGTGAACGCCGAGCTCGAGGAACTGCGCCAGTCCATCGACAAGCTCTGAATTCTTACAATCGGGCCACCGCTCTCCTTAACGCCGTGCCCGCCGACGTCGACTCCCCCGTCCTCGACCTCACCGATGCCAACTTCCAGGCCTCGGTCCTGGAGGTTCCTGGCCCGGTCCTGGTCGATGTCTGGGCCCCCTGGTGCGGCCCCTGCCGCCTGATGGCCCCCCTGATGAGCTGGGCCGCCACGGCCTATGCCGAGGCCCCCGGCGGAGCCCTCACCGTCGGCAAGCTGGAGGCCGACCCCAATCCCGTCAGCCGCGACAGCCTCAAGGTGCAGGGTCTGCCCACCCTCGTCCTGTTTCGCGGCGGCCAGGAACTGGCCCGCCACGAAGGCGCCATGGCCCAGTCCCAGCTGAAGGCTTTCCTGGATGCCCATCTCTGAGCGCCTGTCGCGGCTCGGCAACGGCGTCTTCGCCCGCAACGACCAGCGCAAGGCCGCCTACAGCGCCCGGGCCGCCGCCGGCCTCGGCCCGGACGCTTCCCCCCTGCCGCCGCTGCTGGATCTCTCCCTCGGCTCCACCGACCTGCAGCCACCGGCCGTGGCCCTCGAGGCCATCGCCGCCGGCCTGAACCGGCCCGAGAGCGCCTCCTACTGCCTCCATGCCGCCACCCTGCCCTTCCGGGAGGCGGTGGCGGCCTGGGCGCGGCGCCGTTTCGACGTGGCGGTGGATCCCGAGACGGAGGTGCTGCTGCTGGTGGGCTCCCAGGAGGGCACGGCCCATCTGCCCCTGGCGGTGCTCAACCCCGGCGATCGGGCCCTGCTGCTCGACCCCTACTACCCCTCCCACATGGGGGGGCTGCACCTGGCCAGCGCCGAACCGGTGCTGCTGCCCCTCGATGCCGACGCCGGCTGGCGGCCCGATTTCGACCGGCTCTCCCCCAGCCAGTGGCAGGACCTCTCCCTGATGGTGCTGGGGTTCCCCCACAACCCGACGGCCACCACCGGCAGCCAGGCCTGGCTGGATGGGGCGGTGGAGCGGGCCCTGCGCCACGACGTGGTGCTCGCCCACGACAACCCCTACGTGGATCTGGCCCTGGAGGGGGAGGCCCCCGCCCTGCTGCGCCATCCCGACTGGCGCCGCTGCGGCATCGAGTTCTTCTCCTTCTCCAAAAGCTGGTGCCTCGGGGGCTACCGGCTCGCCTTCGCCATCGGCGCCGAGCAGCTGATCACCGCCCTTCGCCAGCTCAAGGGCGTGGTGGATTTCAACCAGTCGCTGGCGCTGCAGGCCGGGGCGATCGCCGCCCTGGAGCAGGCCCCCCACTGGCCCGAGCAGCTGCGCGGCGTCTACCGCGAGCGCCGCGATCGCATGGCCGCCGCCCTCGAGGCCCAGGGCTGGCCGGTGCGCCTGCCGTCGATGGCGCTCTACCTGTGGCTGCAGATCCCCGAGGTGGCGCGGGCCCGGGGTCTGGATTCGGAACGCTTCTGCGCCGCCCTGCTGGAGGGCAGCGGCGTCTGTCTCACCCCCGGCAATGGCTTCGGCCCCGGCGGTGAGGGCTGGCAGCGGCTGGCCCTGGTGCACCCGGCCGACGAGCTGGAGGCCGGTGCGGCCCGCATCGGCGACTGGCTGCGACGGTTTTGATCGGCGCGATCGGGGCCCTGCGGCGGCGGCGCCCCCTGGCGCCCACGGATGCCCTGCTGGAGCTGGCCCCGCCGGAGCCGGTCTCCTGGCGGTTTCGGGGCCTGCCGGTGTGCGCCAGCACCGAAACGGAACTGGATCGCTGGCTTGCTCAGGATCCACGGCTGGTCGGCGACGCACCCCTGCCGGCCCCCCGGGCCGTGATCGCCCGTCGGCAGCGCTTCGGCCGCGGCCAGCAGGGCCGCCCCTGGTGCTCCCCGGCCGGGGGGGTCTGGCTGAGTGCGGCCCTGCCCTGGCCGGCGGCGGCGGCGGCGGCTGCGGCCCCCGGCCTGGCGGTGGCGGTCGGGCTCTGCCTGCGACTGGAGGCCCGGGGCCTCCCGGTGCGGCTCAAGTGGCCCAACGATCTGCTGCTGCCCGACGTGGGTGGGGGCGGGCTCCGGAAGCTGGCGGGCCTGCTGCCCCGCCTGCGGCTGCGGGGGGGCACCTGCCGGTGGGCCCGGATGGGGGTGGGGCTGAACGTCGCCAACCGGCCGCCCGACGGTGCCGTGGCCCTGGCGGAGCTGCTGGGAGCCGCCCGCGCCGATCCCCTGCTCTGGTGCGGAGAGGTGCTGGCGGCCCTGGAGTGGGCCATGGCCTGGGCCGGGCGGCCCCAGGAGGTGTGCCGGCAGGCGGAACGGCGCCTGCATCTGCCCGATGGCCCGATCCACCTCGACGGCGTCGACTGGCGGCCCGCCGGGCTGGCGCCCGATGGCGGGCTGCGCCTGGTGGACGGCGCCGCCGAGCGGGTGCTGCACCGCGGGTTCGGCGCCGGATGATCACCCCCCGTACACTGTCGTTCGGCAATCCCGGCGCCGGGTCGTCCCCCTGCACGCCCCCCGGCGCCCCCCTCCTGACATGGCTTCCCAGCCCCTCACCGTCCTGACGGCGCTCGGCGCTGGCGCCATGGCCTCCTGGCTGGCCATGCCGCTGGTGCTCGCCCAGGCCGTTCCCGTTCTCGAGCCGGCCGACCAGGCGGCCCCGGCCCCGGCCCCGGCCCCGACGCCGGTGCAGCGTCCCTCGGTGCGGATCGCGGCGCCGGTGACCCGCCCCGAGTTCCAGGCCCCGGTGCAGCCCCTGGCCCCCCCGCCCCCGGTCACCGGGGAAGCCCCCCCGCCCACCCTGCGGCCCGGAGCGGCGGAGCGCCGGCCGGAGCCGGCCCGGCGCTTCGATGCCTCCCTGGATGCCCTGGTGCGGGAGGGGGTCGTCACCCCCGGCGAGCGGGTGCGGGTGCGTGGCTCGCTGCTGTCGCCGCAGGAGGCCGCCACCCGCAGCCGGGCCTGCAAGGCCGGCGCCCTCTCGGCCCAGGAGTGCAGCACCGGAGTGATCATCATCGGCCGCGGTCGCAAGGATGGCCTCAGCGATGGACTGGGCGAGGGGGATCTGGTGGCCGGGGGCCGCGGGGCCGGTTTCGGCTTCGGTTTCGACGCCTCCCCCCTGCCGCCGATCACCGTGCCCGTCAGCGCCCTGCTGACCGGCGCCGGCGGCAGCTTCCGCCTCACTGACGTGTTCCGCGTCACCCCCCGCCCCGCCCCGATCATCGGCAACGGCAACCAGCGGCTGCTTTTCCCCCTGATCGGCTCGGCCGTCACCACCAGCGGCTTCGGCTATCGCCTGCATCCGGTTCTGGGCAGCTGGCTGATGCATGCCGGCCGTGATCTGGCGGCGCCCGAGGGGACGCCGGTGGTGGCCGCCCTGTCGGGACGTGTCGTCAGCAGCGGCCTGGCCGGCGGCTACGGCCTGGCGGTGGAGCTGGAGCACGACCGGCCCCGGCGCCGCACCCTCTACGGCCACCTCTCCGAGCTCTACGTCAAGGACGGGGAGATGGTCCGCCAGGGCGAGGTGATCGGCCGGGTCGGCAGCACGGGCCTGAGCACCGGTCCCCACCTGCATTTCGAGCTGCGCCTGCCCCAGGACGGCGGCTGGGTGGCCACCGATCCCGGTGATCTCGATCCGGGCGGCGGCCTGTTCGCGGGCCTGGGCGGCGCGGACGGCAGCGGTCCCACCGATGCGGTGGCCCTGCTGATGGGTCAGCTGATCGCCACCCTCGAGCGTCCCCGCTCGCCCCTGCCCCTGCCCGGGGAGAAGCTGGGCGTGCCCCCCGCCGCCCGCCCGACGCCTGGCTGAGGGCGCCTCAGGCGCTGATGCGGCCGTCGCGGAAGTGCACCACCCGGTCGGCCCTGGCGCCGACCTCGGTTTCATGGGTCACCAGCAGGATGGTGATCCCCTGGGCATTGAGATCCCCGAACAGGCTCAGGACCTCCTCGGTGGTGTGGGAGTCGAGGGCGCCGGTGGGTTCGTCGGCCAGCAGCATGGCCGGCTCGTTGATGATCGCCCGGGCCAGTGCCACCCGCTGCTGCTGGCCCCCGGAGAGCTGGTTGGGCTTGTTCTCCAGCCGGTGGGAGAGGCCCACCCGATCCAGGGCCGCCAGGGCCCGCCGCCGCCGCTCCTCCTTCGGGACACGGGCGTAGATCATCGGCAACATCACGTTGTCGATCGCGCTCAGCTGGGGCAGCAGGTGGAACTGCTGGAACACGAAGCCCAGCTGCTGGTTGCGCAGGTCGGCCAGCTCATCGTCGTCGAGGCTGTCCACATCGGTGCCGTTGAGCCGGTAGCTGCCGGAGCTGGGCCGGTCCAGGCAGCCGAGGATGTTCATCGCCGTGCTCTTGCCGGAGCCGCTGGCTCCCATCACCGCCAGGTAGTCGCCCTGCTGGACCGTCAGGGACAGGTCGTCGAGGGCGCGCACCTCTGTGTCGCCGCTGCCGTAGAGCTTCGACACGTGGACCAGTTCGGCCACCGGTGGGGGGAGGGACTCCATGGCCGCCAGGCTAGGCAAACCAGCCTTCAAATCAGCCCAGCGGGGCGATGGCGGTGGCGGCGATGGCCTGCTGCAGGATCGGTGTACCGGCCACGGTGGAGCTGGCCCAGTCGAACAGCGGGCTGGAGAGCACCCCGCCCACGGCGGTGATCACCACACAGCCCACCAGGGCGGCCCGCAGGGGCTGCATGCCGGCCAGGTTCCAGGTGATCGCGGGGTAGGCCTTGACCACATCGGAGGCCTCCTGGGGTTCCTTCACCACCATCATCTTGATCACCGAGATGTAGTAGTAGATCGACACCACCGAGGTGACCAGACCCACCACGACCAGCAGGTACTGGTGATCGGCCCAGCCGGCGAAAAAGAGGTAGATCTTGCCGAAGAAGCCCAGCATCGGCGGGATGCCGCCCAGGGAGAGCAGGCACAGACTCAGCCCCAGGGTGATCAGGGGATCCTTCTGATAGAGGCCGGCATAGTCGGCGATGCGGTCGCTGCCGGTGCGGAGTGAGAAGAGGATGATGCAGGCGAAGGCGCCCAGGTTCATGAACAGATAGGCCGCCATGTAGAGCACCATCGCCGAGAAGCCGTCCTCGGTGCCGCACACCAGGCCGATCATCACGAAGCCGGCCTGGCCTATGGAGCTGTAGGCCAGCATCCGCTTCATCGAGGTCTGGGCCAGGGCGACCACGTTGCCGAGCACCATGCTCAGCACCGCCAGCACGGTGAACAGGAACTTCCACTGGGTATCGAAGCTCTCGAAGCAGCCCACCAGCAGTCGCACCGCCAGGGCGAAGCCGGCGGCCTTCGAGCCCACCGAGAGGAAGGCGACGACGGGGGTGGGGGAACCCTCATAGACGTCGGGCGTCCACTGGTGGAACGGCACGGCGGCGATCTTGAAGGCCACGGTGGCCAGCACGAACACCAGGGCCAGGGCGGTGATCGGCGAGGCGCTGGTCTGCAGGGCCAGGCCGATGGTGGCCAGGCTGGTGGCACCGCCGCTGAGGCCGTAGAGCAGGGAGGCGCCGTAAAGGAACACGGCGGCGGCGGCCGATCCCACCAGCAGATATTTCAGGGCCGCCTCGGAACTGCGGGCATCCCGCTTCATGTACCCCGCCAGCAGGTAACTGGCGACCGAGAGGGTTTCCAGGGAGATGAAGATGCTGACCAGATCGGTGGAGCCGCACAGGAACATGGCCCCGAGGGTGGCGGCCAGCAGGATGGCGGCGTACTCGCCCATCGGTGTGCCGCTGCGCTCCACATAGCGCCAGCTCAGCAGCAGGGAGATCAGGGTGGAGGCGGCCACCACCGCCCGGAAGGCGATGGCCAGGTTGTCGGCCAGGAAGGAGCCGAGGAAGGAGGGCTCCAGCGGGCTGTTCCACTGCAGGGCCAGCAGCACCAGGGAGGCGCCCAGGCCGCCGTAGCAGATGGGCGGCACCCAGCGGCTGGCGGCCTTTTCACCGGCCAGGTCGACGACCAGGCACACCACCAGGGTGAGCAGCACGGCCACCTCCGGAGCGATGGCTCCGGCGTTCAGCTGCAGGGCCAGGGCGCCGGTGCCAAGACCCGAGACGATGGCCTCGGCGGCGGAAGCGGCGGTGGTGGCGGCAGGGATGACGGAGCTCGCTGCTGCCAGAAACAGGTCGGCCACAGGGTTCGGGTAGGCACGCGATGTGGCGGACTGTAGCCGCCATCTGGAGGGGTGGTCTGGTGCCCGGATACCCGCAGGGTCGCCCGATGCGATAAAGAAGGAAGCGGTATCGCGCCTTCCCGTGGCCCACACCCTGGTCATCGTCGAGAGCCCCACCAAGGCCCGCACCATCCGGGCGTTCCTGCCCAAGACCTTCCGGGTGGAGGCGTCGATGGGTCACGTGCGCGATCTTCCCAACAACGCCAGCGAGATTCCGGCCGCCCACAAGGGCGAGAAGTGGGCCAACCTCGGCGTCAATACCGCCAACGGCTTCGAACCCCTCTACGTGGTGCCGAAGGACAAGAAAAAGGTGGTCAAGGAGCTCAAGGACGCCCTCAAGGACGCCGACCAGTTGCTGCTGGCCACGGATGAGGACCGGGAAGGGGAGAGCATCAGCTGGCATCTGCTCCAGCTGCTCGGGCCGAAGGTGCCGGTGAAGCGGATGGTGTTCCACGAGATCACCAAGGAGGCGATCGGCCGCGCCCTCGACCAGACCCGCGATCTGGACATGGAGCTGGTCCATGCCCAGGAGACCCGGCGCATCCTCGACCGTCTGGTGGGCTACACCCTCTCGCCCCTGCTCTGGAAGAAGGTGGCCTGGGGCCTCTCCGCCGGCCGGGTCCAGTCGGTGGCGGTGCGGCTGCTGGTGCAGCGCGAACGGGCCCGGCGGGCGTTCCGCAGCGGCAGTTACTGGGATCTCAAGGCCCGCCTGGAGCAGACGGCCGCGCCCTTCGAGGCCAAGCTCACCCACGTGGGGGCCGAGCGCATCGCCGGCGGCTCCGACTTCGACGAGACCACCGGCGGCCTCAAGACCGGCAGCAAGGTGAAGCTGCTCAGCGAGGCCGAGGCGGCGGCACTCAAGGCCGCCGTGGAAACCTCCCCCTGGCGGGTGGCGGCGGTGGAGGAGAAGCCCACGGTGCGCAAGCCCGTACCCCCCTTCACCACCAGCACCCTGCAGCAGGAGGCCAACCGCAAGCTGCGGCTCTCGGCCCGCGACACCATGCGCACGGCCCAGGCCCTCTATGAGCGGGGCTTCATCACCTACATGCGCACCGACTCGGTGCACCTCTCCGACCAGGCCCTGACGGCGGCGCGCAACTGCGTCGGCGCGATGTACGGCAAGGAGTTCCTCAGCCCGGCGCCGCGCCAGTTCAGCACAAAGGCCCGCAACGCCCAGGAGGCCCACGAGGCGATCCGGCCCGCCGGCGAGAGCTTCCGCACGCCGAAGGACACCGGCCTCGACGGCCGCGACCTGGCGCTCTACGAGCTGATCTGGAAGCGCACCGTGGCCAGCCAGATGGCCGATGCCCGGCTCACCCTGCTGGCCGTCGACATCGAGGCGGCGGGTGCCACCTTCCGGGCCAGCGGCAAGCGCATCGACTTCGCCGGCTTCTTCCGTGCCTACGTGGAGGGCAGCGACGACCCCGATGCGGCCCTGGAGGGCCAGGAGGTGCTGCTGCCCTCGCTCGCCGTGGGCGATGCGCCCCTCTGCCGGGGCGTCGAGGCCCTCGGCCACCAGACCCAGCCCCCCGCCCGCTACAGCGAGGCTGCCCTGGTCAAGACCCTGGAGAAGGAGGGCATCGGCCGGCCCTCCACCTACGCCAGCATCATCGGCACCATCGTCGACCGGGGTTACGCCACCCTGCAGAACAATTCCCTCACCCCCAGCTTCACGGCCTTCGCCGTGACGGCCCTGCTGGAGGAGCACTTCCCCGACCTGGTGGACACGGCCTTCACCTCGAAGATGGAGCAGACCCTCGACGAGATCTCCACCGGCAAGGTGTCCTGGCTGCCCTACCTGGAGGGCTTCTACAAAGGGGAGAAGGGCCTGGAGACCCAGGTGCAGCAGCGGGAGGGTGACATCGACCCCGGCATCTCTCGCACGGTGGTGCTGGAGGGCCTGCCCTGCGTGGTGCGCATCGGCCGCTTCGGCGCCTACCTGGAGACCAAGCGGGTGGCGGACGACGGCAGCGAGGAGCTGCTCAAGGCCACCCTGCCCCAGGAGATCACCCCGGCCGATCTCGATGCCGAGAAGGCCGAGCTGCTGCTGCGCCAGAAGGCCGAGGGGCCCGAGTCCCTCGGCGAGGACCCCGAGACCGGCGAGCAGGTGTATCTGCTGTTCGGCCAGTACGGCCCCTACGTGCAGCGCGGCCAGGTGAGCGAGGAGGTGCCCAAGCCCAAGCGGGCTTCCCTGCCCAAGGGGGTGAAGCCCGAGGACCTCAGCCTGGAGGACGCCCTGGGGCTGCTGCGGCTGCCCCGCCACCTGGGCGAGCACCCCGACGGCGGCAAGGTGCAGGCCGGGCTGGGGCGCTTCGGTCCCTACGTGGTCCACGACAAGGGCAAGGGCGAGAAGGACTACCGCTCCCTCAAGGCCGAGGACGACGTGCTCGCCGTGGGGCTGAGCCGGGCCCTGGAGCTGCTGGCCATGCCCAAGAAGGGCCGCGGTGGCCGCACGGCCCTGAAGGATCTCGGCATGCCCGAGGGTTCCGAGGAGGCCATCCAGCTCTTCGACGGTCCCTACGGCCTCTACGTCAAGCAGGGCAAGGTGAACGCCTCCCTGCCGGAGGGCACCACTTCCGACACCATCACCCTGGAGCAGGCGGTGGAGCTGCTGGCCGCCAAGGCCGCCAGCGGCAAGGGGGCGTCCCGGTCCCGGGCCGGAACCAAGGCGGCCGCCAAGCCCGCCGCCAGGAAGTCCGCCGCCAAGACAGGAACCGCCAAGACGGCAGCCGCCAAGGCCCCCTCCACCAGGACCGCGGCCGCCAAGGCCACCGGCGCGACCACCGCCGCCGCCAAGAAGCCCCCCGCCACCACCAAGTCCGGTCGCCTGCGGGCCAGCGCCGTGCGGGTGATCAAGCCCGCGGCCAGCTGATGGCCCATCCCCGCCCCCCCCTTTCGCTGGCGGGACCCCTGCTGACCCTGCCCCTGCTGCTCTCCGCCTGCGGCGGCACCCCCTTCGGCGACGCCCTCTCCCGCAGTTTCTCCCGCGCCCCGGCGGCTCCCGCGGCCCCGGCCCCCGTGAGCCGCACCACCGCCCCGGCCACGCCGGCTCCCACCCCGGTCGCCCCGAAGCCTGCGGCCGGCAAGGAGCCTCCGGTGACCGGAGCGGCACAGCCGGCCAGCCCGGCGGCTGGTGCCCTCCCGGGGGGCCCCGCGGCCCCGCCCGTCCGCCCGGCCCCCTACCGCGTCACCATCCGGCTTCCCCAGGCCGATCCCTCCGCCCCCGCCGAGGTGGTCACCAAGGCCCTGCGGGCCGCCGGCGTGCCCTTCGAGGTGGAGACGATCGAGCGCATGCCATCGGCCGGCTCCGGGGCCGCCGAGACCCCCGCGGCTCCCGCGGGCGCCGCCAACGGCAGCGCCCCCGCCACCTCCCGACCGGCGCCGGCGCCGCGCTGACCCGATGACCCCTCCCCACCGGCGCCAGCTGAGCCATCGCCAGGCGCGCCAGCTGA
This sequence comes from Tabrizicola sp. YIM 78059, assembly GCA_943367815.1. GTDB lineage: Bacteria > Cyanobacteriota > Cyanobacteriia > PCC-6307 > Cyanobiaceae > Cyanobium. The sequence goes on from CALRKA020000004.1 coordinate 126,593, forward strand.
TGGACACCGCCTACCTGGCGGCCGCCACCGCCCTGCTCTGGGTGGCGCTCTACTACCTGCCGGTGGGCAGCCCCCTGTTCCGCCTCGCCCTGCCCCTACCCCTGGCCCTGCTGCAGCTGCGCCATGGCTGGCGTTGTGCCCTGGAGGGCGTGGTGGTGACGACCCTGCTGCTGGTGGCCCTGATGGGGCCGATCCGCGGCCCCCTGGTGCTGTTCCCCTACGGCCTGCTCTCCCTCTGGCTGGGCTGGGGCTGGCGTCGCCGCAGCAGCTGGTGGCTCACCCTGGGGGTGGGCGGCCTGATCGGCGCCGCCGGCTTCCTGGTGCGGGTGGCCGTGCTCTCGGTGCTGGTGGGTGAGAACCTCTGGGTGGTGATCACCACCGCCGCGGCCAACCTGCTGGACCGGCTGGCGGGGGTGGTGGGTCTGGCGGGCGGGTTCGACCTCGACCAGGTGCAGGTCGCTGCCGTGCTGCTGGTGCTGCTCCAGAACCTGATCGTGGTGCTGGCCCTCCACGCCGTGGCCTACTGGATCTTCCCCCGGCTCGACCAGCCCATCAGCGAGCCGCCGCCGGCCTTGCGCGGCCTGGTGGCCCTCGACCCCCTTTGAGCCTGCCGGGGCGGATCGCCGGCACCGCGGCCGCCGCCGAGGCCTGGGGCCGGCCCTGGCGGCAAGGCTGGCCGGAGGCGGAGGTGCTGGTCCTCCTGGCGGGCACGGACACGGCCGCCGTCCCCGGCATCTCCGCCGCCGGTGCCACCCCCGCGTCCCGCCGCCGCACGGCGGCCGCCGATGCCGAGCTGCTGCTGCTGGGCCCCGCCGGCGAGCGCCCCCATGCCCTGCCGCCCCTGCCCGCCGGGGTGTCCCCCGCCCTGATCAGCCATGTGGTGCTGCGGGAGCTGGGCCTGGTCCCCCTGCTGGTCGACCTGGGCTGCCCGGTGGCTCCGGCGGTGCCCCACCTGCGGCTGCCGGGGCCGGCGGGGGCCGGCCCGGCCCGCTGCCTGAGCGAGGGGGCGGCCCTCGATCCGGGGCGGTTGGAGGCCCTGCTGGCCCTGGGCCGTCGCTGGGGGAAGCGCCTGCCGGCGGGGCGCCCCCTGCTGCTGGCGGAATGCGTGCCCGGGGGCACCAGCACCGCCCTGGCGGTTCTGACGGGTCTGGGGGTGGCGGCCGATGGGCTGGTCAGCGGCAGCCTGCGCCACCCCGACCATGGCCGCAAGGCGGCCCTGGTGGCACAGGGGCTGGCGGCGGCGGGCCTGGAGGGCGGTGACGGCGCTGCGGTGCGGGTGGCCGCCGCCGTGGGGGATCCGATGCAGCCCCTGGCCGCCGCCGTGGTGCTGGCCGCCGCCGCTGCCGGCCGGTCCGTGCTGCTGGCGGGGGGCAGCCAGATGGCGGCGGTGCTGGCCCTGGCGCTGGCCCTGGCGCCCCCCTCCCTGCGCCCGGCGGTCGCCGCCGCTGCCGCCGTGGGCACGACCGCCTGGGTGGCCCATGAGGCTGACAGCGACCTGGCCCTGCTGCTGCAGCGCATCGGCGCCCGCTGGGGGGTGGAGCCCCTGGCCTTCGCGGCCGACCTGCGCTTCCCCGAGCCCTGCCACCCGGCCCTGGCGGCCTACGAGCGGGGTTACGTGAAGGAGGGCGTGGGGGCGGGGGGGCTGGCCCTGCTCTGGCAGCTCAGCGGCCGCTCCGCCCCGGCCCTCGCCCGCCTCTGCGACCAGGCCTGCGCCACGCTTCTGGGGCCGCCGCCGCCTACGGTCCGCTGAATGGGTGCCCCCTTCCCCCCACCGCCGACCCCGGCCCTCAGCCGCCGCACCCTGCTGCGTCTCGGTGCCGCCTCCGCCCTCACCCTGCTGGCCGGCTGTGACCGCCAAGGGACGCTGCTGCTGGCCAGCCGCGGCGACCTGCCCGCCGCCTGGGCCCGGCGCCTCCCCAAGCCCTGGCGCAGCCAGCTCCTGGAGGATCCCGCCCAGGTGCTGGCCCGGGCGGCCGCTCCCCTCACGGGTCTGCTGCAGCTCAGCGATGGCTGGGCCGCCGAGCTCAGGCCCGCCGACCTGCAGCCCATCGGCACCCCGGCCCTGATCGACCGGCTTGCGCCGATGGCGGCCCCGCTGGCCCGCCTCCAGGGCCCGCCCGGCGCCGGCCCCCTGGCCTTCCCCTGGTCCTATGGCCCCTGGGTCCTGGTGTTGCGCAGCCGGCCCGACCTGGCCCGGCGCCGGGCCGAGGGCTGGGATCTGCTGCTCGACCCCAGCCTGGCCGGCCGGCTGGTGCTGCCCTCCTCCCCCCGGGTGACGATCGCCCTGGCCGGGGAGGATCCGGAGCGCCTGCGGCGGCTGCGGCGCGCCGCCCTGGCCTACGACGAGCGGGACGGCCTCAGCCTGCTGCTCACCGGTGAGGCCGAGGCCGCCGTGCTGCCCCGCCAGCGGGTGGTGGGCCTGCTGCGCCGGGATCCCCGGCTGCAGGTGCTGCTGCCCGAGAGCGGATCCCCCCTCACCTGGAACCTGCTGCTGCGGCCGGCCGGGCCCCATCCGGAGCCGCCCCTGGAGTGGCTGGGGGAGGCCCTGGAGCCGCCCCTGCTGCCGGCCCTGCTGGCGGGTGGCTGGGTGCCGCCCCTGCCCAGGGAGCAGCTGCAGCGGGCCCTGGCGGACTTCCCGGCGGCCGTCGCCGCCCTGCTGCTGCCCCCCCAGCCGGTGCTGGAGCGCTGCTTCAGCCTGGCGCCCCTCACCGCCGCCGAGCGGGCGGCGCTGCAGCGGCTCTGGGATGGGGCCGCCCCGGCGCCCGCCGCCTGATCCGCCCGAGCACCCGTTCGAGCCGCTATCTGAGCGGGCTCAGCCCCACAGACGCCGTCGCGGGGCGGCCGCCAGCCGGCGGTGGGTGTCCGCCAGCAGGTCGGGGATGGGCAGCTGCAGCGGACAGCGGGGCAGGCAGGCGCCGCAGCGGCCGCAGGCGGAGGCATCCACCGCCTCCCACCAGTGGCCGGCCCGGCCGATCAGGTTGTAGCGCTCGGTGGCGAAGGGCTCCATGCCATGGCCGACCGCCAGGTTGCGCAGCCGCAGCAGGGCCGGAATCGGCACGGCGTTGGGGCAGGGCAGGCACTGGCGGCACTGGCCGCAGCGGTCGGCCCCGAGCCGCTCCCTCCCGGCCGCCTCCAGGCGGGCCAGGGCCGCCGCCAGGTCCCGCCCTTCGGAGGCGCCGGCGTCGGCCAGGCGCATCGCCCAGGCCAGATCCTCCGGTACGGCGGCCCCCAGGGTGAGGGTGCTGATCCCCTCGGCCAGCAGGAAGCGGTAGGCCAGCTCCAGCGGCGCGAAGGGGGCGCAGTCGGCGACCAGCTCGCCGGGAGGGTCATGGAGACGGCCGCCCTTGTCGGCCGGGGAGATGGCCATCACGCCGATCCCCGCCGCCAGGGCGGCCCGGGCCAGGGGCAGCCGCTCCTGGTCGAAGAGATGCACATGCAGGCTGCAGAAGCCGAAGCGGCCGCTCGCCAGGGCCGCGTCGATCAGGGCAGTGTCGCCGTGGCTGCTGAAGCCCACCTGCCCCACCAGCCCCTCTCCGGTGGCCCAGGCCAGCAGGTCGGCCCCCGGTCCCGAGAGGGCCCAGGCCAGATGCTCCGGCCGGTTGAGGCCGTGCACCGCCAGGTTGTCGAGCCGCTCGACGCCCAGCCGCCGCAGGCAGGCCCGCAGCTGGGCCTGGCCGTCGTCCAGGTCCGCTCCCGGCAGCAGCTTGCTGGTCAGCACCAGGGCCGCGCGGCCGGCGGGATCCCGCTCCGCCAGCCGCGTGAGGGCCCGGCCGAGGAAGGCCTCGGCCGGGCCGTAGGCGGGGGCCGTCTCGATGTGGTTGATGCCCGCCACCACGGCCGCCTCCAGCACCGCCTCCATCGCCGCCGGGGAGTCGAGGGCCCGCATCGTGCCGAGGGTGAACGCCGACACCGGCCGCCCCCGCCCGAAGGGCCGCCGTGCCGCAGCCGGCGGCGTCACCGGCGGCTCAGAGGCCAGGGCCGCCGGCCTCGGGGCCGTCCTCCGGGCCCGGATCGGCTTCGGCGACGGTGCGCCCGATGTGGCGGATCAGGTCGGCCGGGCTGGTGCGTTCCAGGAAGCGGCGGAAATCCTCCTGATCTTCGGCATCGGCCTCCGCATCCACGGGAATCGAAGCGTCGGCGACCACCTCCTCGAGCATCCAGATGCCGCTGTCGGTGCGCAGGGCCAGGGCGATGGCGTCGCTGGGGCGGGCGTCCAGTTCCAGCAACTGGTCGGTGCCGTTCTGGAGCTTGAGGACGGCCCGGAACGTGTTGTCCTCGATCGTGTGGATGATCACCCGCTCCAGCCGCAGGCCACCGGCCTCCAGCAGGCTGGCCATCAGGTCGTGGCTGAGGGGCCGGGGCGGCCGCTCCCGGTTGAGGCCCGAGAGGATGTTCTGGGCCTGGGCCTGGTCGATCCAGATCGGCACCTGCCGGCGACCGGAAGGGTCCCGCAGCAGAACGATGGGGCTGCGGCTGGCCGCATCCAGGGCGATCCCGGCGACACGCATTTCAACCATGGTCGGGCCCGTCCCTCGCGCGTGTTGGTCCCCGTGAAACGATTATGGCCAGTGCCGCCGCCTCAGGGGATGTTCACCGGACTGGTGCAGGCCATCGGCAGGCTGGAGCGGAGTCCGGCCGGTGTGCGGGTGCGCACCCACCTCGGCCCCCTGGCCCTGGGGGACAGCGTCGCCGTCGACGGGGTCTGCCTCACGGTGGCCGAACTCCTGGCCGATGGCTTCCGGGCCGACGTCAGCGAGGAGACCCTGGGCCGCAGCACCCTGGCTGGGCGGGCCGCCAGCGGCGGCCGGGTGAACCTGGAGCCGGCCCTGCGCCTGGCGGACCGGCTCGGGGGCCATCTGGTCAGCGGCCACGTCGATGGCCTCGGGGAGATCACCGCCATCGAGCGGCAGTCCGGCTCCTGGCGGCTGGAGGTGGCCTGGCAGGATCCGGCCTACGGGCGTTACGTGTGCGAGAAGGCGAGCGTGGCCCTCGACGGCATCAGCCTCACGGTGGCGGGCTGTGAGGCCGACGGCAGCCGCTTCTGGATCGCCGTGATTCCCACCACCTGGACCGGCACCACCCTGGCGGAGCGCCGCGTGGGGGACCCGGTCAATCTGGAGGCCGACCTGCTGGCCAAGTACACCGAGCGGCTGCTGCGACCTGCCGCGGCGCCGCCGCAGGCCACGCTCTCCTCCGCCTGGCTGGCGGAACACGGCTGGGGCTAGACCCGCCGGCGCGGCCGATGCTGCGACAGATCACGTCTCGTTGTCAGTGGAGGGCGCCACCGTCACGCTGGCCACAGTCCGCTCGGTGCCGATGTTGACCCCCGATGCCCCCTCCTCCCGCCAGGCCATGGGGGCGGCCCTGCGCGCCTTCACCCTGGCCGAAGGGGTGATGTTGATCGTGCTGGGGGTGCTGGCCCTGATCTTTCCCGTGCTGGCCTCCAAGTGGGTCACCGCCGTGGTGGCCATCGCCTTCCTGGTGGGGGGCCTGGTGGGCTGGATCAGCTCCCTGCTGCGCTCCCCTGGCCTGAGCCGGGCGATCACCTTCTGGCGCCTGGTGACCTCCACCCTGTTCCTGGTGCTGGGGGTCTGGATGATCCAGCAGATGGCGGCCGGTCCGGCGGCGGCCGCCATCCCGATGGCGGGTCTGGCCCTGGCCATCGGCGTGGTGTTCGTGGTGGAGGGGATGGTGGAGGTCCTGGTGGCGACCTCCCACCGTCACATCGCCGGCTGGCGCTGGGGACTGGTGAACGGCCTGGTGACCCTCGCCCTGGGGCTGCTGATCCTCACCATGAAGTTCTGGAGCCTGCTGTGGGTGGTGGGCACCCTGGTGGGCATCAGCTTCCTGTTCAGCGGCATCGACCTGCTGCGCTTCAGCGCCAGCTTCCATCCCGAACAGGACTGAGGGCCAGAGCAGGACTGAGCGCCGGAGGCTCGCGGCCGGCCTCAGGATGGGCTGTCGGTGCTGGCGCCGTCGAGGGGCAGCAGCCAGATCGAACCGGTCTCCTTGTGGATCTCGATCCGGAACTCCTGGCCGGGCTCCAGCCCCATGCGCCGGGTGTAGGCCTGACCGATCAGCAGGTTGCCGTTGCCGTGGACCCGGGTGCGGAACTCGGCCTGGCGCCCCTTGCCCACCCCGGCCGAGCCGCCGCCGCCGGTGCTGGACGGCACGGGGTAGCCCTTGGCGGCCACCAGGGCGCGATAGAAGTTCTTCCTGAGCACCCGCCCACTCGGTCCCACGTAGCCGCAGGCCCGGGCGATCTGCTCCTCCGGCCGGTTGCTGAGGGAACGGGCCCGCTCCAGCAGGGCCTGGCCCTCCAGCATGACCGTGCCGGCTGAACTGTCCTCGTTGGCTGGTCCTTTCTGGGCACCCATCAGCCGGTCAGACGGAGACTTCTTAATTGATTGTGCCGATCATTGTGCTGATCGGGCAACAGTCAGCGAATCAGAGCAGGTAAAGAATCCCGTAAAGCACCACCCAGATGCCGTCGACGAAGTGCCAGTAGAGCTCGGCGGCCTCCAGGCCGAAGGGGTCGGCGCTGGTGACGCGACCGCCGTTGCGGGTCTGCACCCAGACCAGCAGGATGCAGATCACCCCCAGGGTGACGTGGAGCCCGTGGAAGCCCGTCAGGGCATAGAACGTGCTGGCGAAGAGGTTATCGGTGAGGCCGAAGGGGAGGGTGAAGTACTCCACCATCTGGCCGGCCAGAAACGCCGCCCCCAGGGCTGCGGTGAGCAGCAGCCAGTTGCGGCAGGGCCCCATGCGACCCAGCAGCAGATTGCGGCCGGAGCGGTGGAAGGTGTAGCTGCTGACCAGCAGCAGCATGGTGTTGATCGATGGCAGCAGCAGTTCCAGCTCATAGGTGGAGCCTGCCGGCAGGGGATTGACCGCCCGGAAGGTGAGATAGGCGGCGAAGAAGCCGGCGAAGGTCATCCCGTCGGCCACCAGGAAGGTGGCCAGGCCGAACAACCTGAGATCGGCATGGTCGCCGTGGGCTTCGGCGGCGGCCGTTTCGGCGGCGGTGGCGCTGCTGCTGGTGGCGAGGCTGGTCATGGCGGCCGGACGGTGGATGGGGGGGAAGCGGGAGGGAGGAGACGGTCAGCGGCGGCCGGCGCCACTCCAGAGGTCCCGGCCGGTGGCGGCCTCCACGCTCAGGGTGTTTTCGTCGACCCCGTAACCGTAGGGGTGCTGGACCAGCGGCGCCTCACCGATCCAGTTCTCCACCGGCGGAGGCGAGGAGGTGAGCCATTCCGGCGTGAGGGCGTTCCAGGGGTTGTCGCCGGCCTCCCGGCCGCGGAAGGCGCTGACGATCACGTTGTAGAGGAAGGGCAGGCTGCTGACGGCCATCAGCAGGGCCCCCACACTGCTGATCTGGTTGAGGGTGGTGAAGCTGGGGTCGTATTCCGCCACCCGGCGTGGCATCCCGTTGAGCCCCAGCCAGTGCTGGGGGGCGAAGCAGAGGTTGAAGCCGATGAAGGTGAGCAGGAAGTGCAGCCGGCCGAGGTCCTCGTTGAGCATGCGGCCGGTGAACTTCGGATACCAGTGGTAGACCGAAGCGAAGATCACGAACACCGTGCCGCCATAGACGATGTAGTGGAAGTGTCCCACCACGAAGTAGGTGTCGTGGACGTGGATATCGAAGGGCACCTGGGCCAGGGCCACGCCGGTGATGCCCCCGAACACGAAATTGACGATGAAGGCGCAGGAGAACAGCATGGCGCTGTTCAGGGCCAGCTTGCCCCCCCAGAGGGTGGCCAGCCAGTTGAAGAACTTGATGCCCGTGGGCACGGCGATGAAGGAGGTGGCGATCGTGAAGAACAGCCGCATCCAGGGGGGCGTGCCGCTGGTGAACATGTGGTGGGCCCAGACCACCAGGCCCAGCACCACGATGGCCAGGATCGAATACACCATGGTGGTGTAGCCGAACAGGGGCTTGCGGGCGTGGATCGGCAGGATCTCGCTCACCAGGCCGAAGGCCGGCAGCACCATGATGTAGACGGCCGGGTGGGAATAGAACCAGAAGAGGTGCTGGTAGACCACCACGTTCCCGCCCAGGGCCGGGTTGAAGAAGCCCGTGTGGGCAACGATGTCGAAGCTCAGCAGCAGCAGGGTGCCGGCCAGGACGGGGGTGGAGAGCACCACCAGGATGCTGGTGCCGAGCATCGCCCAGCAGTACATGGGCAGCTGCATGAGTTTCAGGCCGGGCCGGCGCAGCTTGAGCACGGTGGCGATGAAGTTGATGCCGCCGAAGATCGAGCTGCCCCCCAGAAGCAGCACGCTGACGATCCAGACGACCTGGCCCAGGGCCGGGGTGGTGATGCTCAGGGGTGGGTAGGCCGTCCAGCCGGACTGGGCCGCCCCGGTGATGAAGTAGCTGCCGATCAGCAGGATTCCGGCCGGTGGAATCATCCAGAAAGCCACGGCGTTGAGCCTGGGGAAGGCCATGTCCCTGGCGCCCACGTAAAAGGGAATCAGGTAGTTGCCGAAGGCACCATTCACCACCGGCACGATCCACAGGAAGATCATCACGGTCCCGTGGAGGGTGAGAACTTCGTTGTAGGTTTCGCGGCTGACGAAATCAGAGATCGGGCTGGCCAGTTCGGCGCGGATCACGCCGGCCAGGGCACCGCCGATGAAATAGAAGAGGAATCCCGTCACCAGATACTGCAGCCCGATCACCTTGTGATCCAGGCTGAAGCTGAAGTAGCGCAACCAGCCCTGGGGCTGGAGGCTCTCCTGGAAGTCGTTGGGGGAAGCGACGGTCATCGGACGGGTGGGTGCGGGCGGAGTCGGGATCAGGGGGCTGGGCGTCAGGCGGTGGGGGTGCCCGCGGCGCTGGCCACCGTGGCCGTCAGGGGGCTGTTCTTCTGCAGCCAGGCGTCATAGGCATCCGGCTCGTGCACCACCACGGTGGAGCGCATGCCGCCGTGGTAAGGACCACAGAGCTCGGCGCAGATGATCGGATAGCTGCCCGCCTTGGTGGGGGTGAAGGTGAGCACGGTGGGCTGGCCCGGGATCACGTCCTGCTTGAGCCGGAACTGGGGGACCCAGAAGGCGTGGATGACGTCGTTCGCCTTCATGCGCAGCTCCACCGGCCGGCCGTTGGGCACATGCAGCTCACCGCTGGTGATGTCTCCTTCCGGGTAGTGGAAGATGAAGGCGAACTGCATGGCCGTCACCTCCACCGGCAGGACATTGGCTTCGCCGGCCGTCGTGCCGATGCCGCCCCAGACCCGGGGAGCTTTCACAGGGGCGGCGGCCTCCAGGGCGGGGTCCGCCGTGGTGACGGACGCCTCCATGGTTTCCATCGACGGCATCCGGTGCATCGCGGAGTGGTCGTTGAGGCTGCTCATGCCCCCCATGCGCTCGTAGATGTCGTAGCTGTAGATGCCGACGAACAGCACGACGATCGCCGGGATCGCGGTCCAGACGATCTCCAGCAGCAGATTTCCCTCGATCGCCAGGCCGTCGGTGTGGTCGCCGCTGCGGCGGCGGAAGCGAATCAGGCTGAACACCACCAGGCCGACGATGCCCAGGAACAGGATCGTGCCGATGCTGAACAGCACCCGGAACAACGAGTCGTAGACAGGCGCGTTGGCACTGGCGTCGAGGGGCAGGAGGTCGACGTTGTACCCCACCCACAGGCCGGACAGGACAAGCGCCATGCCCACCAGCAGGGTGACCAGGGAGGAGGGAATCGGCACGGGGACGGCGGCGGGGAGCTGGCGGGGAGCGCTGGGGACGGGGGCGCTGCGGGTGTCGGGAGGGTGGAAGGCTCCTCGGCTCCACAGCTTATGGAAGGCCGTTCGCGCGCCGCGCGTTCGTTGTAACCAGCGAAGCAATTTCGGAGAAATTTCACATTCACTTCGGGCGATGTGCTGATTCGCACATCTTTCAATGCCGCCAAACTTGCTGGCCCGCCAAGGCGCCCGCCAGAGCCCCCGTCCACGGCCATGCCCTGCGGCCCTGGCGCCGCTGTCGGCGTGCGGTGCAGGCCGCTGCGAGCATGCATCTCACCCACGCCCGGCTGGGGGGCGATCGGCTGCCGGGATCCCGTGATTCCGCGGCGCGCACCCCAGGCCGCACCTGAGCGGAGCCGCGATGCCCTTCACCCACGAGCAGATCCAGCGGCTCCGCCACCGCCATCGCGGCTACATCCTCACCCTCGCCACCGAGGTGGTGCTGATCCTGGCGCTGCCGTTCTGTCAGTCGCATGCCTGGCTGCTTTCCCTGCTGCTGATCGGCCTGGCGGTGGTGTTGATCACCACGGTGACGCGGTACTCACCGCTGATCAGCACGCGGCCTCTGTTGTACGGGCTCGGTGGCCTGGCGCTCGCCCTGGAGGTGGTGTGGCATCTGGCCTTGGCCTTCGATCCACCGCTGGGTCGCCTCGTCACGGTGCCCCATGTGATCGCCTGGCTGCTGTTCTTTCTGGTGGCGCTGGTGCGCAAGGTGAAGACCCTGGTGCGCGAGCCCTTCGTGACGCTGGCCGTGGTGATGGGCGCCACCTCCGGCTATCTCCTGGTCGGCATCGCCGGTGGCGTGATGCTGGTGGCCCTGTGGGTCCTGCATCCGGGCGCCTTCGACCTTTCCGCCCTGCCGGTGCTTCAGGATCGCAACGCCGACGCCGTGGCGATGGCGCCGGCGCTGATGGCCGCCTCGTTCATGATCCTGACCAGCGTGGGATCGGCGGTGCTGCGCAGCAGCGACGTGACCGGCCAGGTGCTCACGGTGGTGATCACCATTTCAGGCCAGCTGTACATCGCCATCCTGATTGCCCTGATCCTGGGCCGCTTCCACACGAGGCCCGCGAGGGGAAGGGCCTTGCCGTCGTCCCGTTCCCATCGGGAGGGCCACCCACCCGCGCGTCGCTGACTCGGGACGAACGCAGGCTCCATCGCCGGAGCTGGCAGGCAAAGGAGCATCCCCTGAGTCAGGTGCGTTCGGACGCCCCGCGTTCGTTGTAGCCAGAAAGGCAATTTCGTAGAAATTTCACATTCACTTCGGGCGATGTGCTGATTCGCACATCTTTGAATGCCCGCTAACTTGGGCACCCGGAAGAGAATTCGTTCATGGCCGTGGCGCCGTCCGCGCAACCCCTGCCCCTGCCCCGGTCCACCGCCGGGGAGAGCTGGCCCGTGCGCCTGGTGCCCCTGCTCACCGCCCACCTCGTCGTCGCCCTCGTGGCCCTGGTGGCCATCGGTGGCGCCACCCGGGTGATGCAGGCCGGTCTGGCCTGTCCCGACTGGCCCCTCTGCTACGGCGTGCTCTGGCCGGGCCGTCAGTGGAATCTGCAGGTGTTCCTGGAGTGGTTCCACCGCCTCGACGCCTTCCTGGTGGGTGTGGCCCTGCTGCTCCTGTTCACCCTCAGCCTGCGGTTCCGCTCCCGCTTCCCCGGCTGGCTCCCCTGGAGTGCCGGCCTGGCCCTGCTTCTGGTGGCCGCGCAGGGAGCCCTGGGGGCCCTCACGGTGCTCAGCCAGCTGGCCGCCCCCACCGTCACCCTGCATCTGGCCACGGCCCTCAGCCTGGTGCTCCTGCTGAGCGCCATGCACCAGGGGTTGGAGCGCCGCGCCGCCCTCGAGGCCGCCCCCTTGGCCGGCGATCTGCCGCGCTGGTGGTTCCCCCTCCCCGTGCTGGCCGCCGTGCTCGTCGGCGGCCAGTGCCTGCTGGGCGCGGCCATGGCCAGCCGCTGGGCGGCCCCGCTCTGCCTGCAGGCCGGCGAGGGCTGCCGCTGGCTGCTGCTGCACCGGCAGGGGGCCTATCCGGCGGCGGTGGCGGTGCTGCTGCTGGCCGCCGCCGCGCTGGCCCTCCCCGCCGGCCACGGCCGGACAAGGGGTCTGGCCTTCGCCGCCGCCGGCCTGGTGGTGCTCCAGGTGGTGCTCGGGGTGCTCACCCTGCGGCTCCAGCTGGCCGTCCCGGCCGTCACCATCGGCCACCAGCTCACCGCCGCCCTGCTGGTGGGCGTGCTCGGTGGGCTCTGGGGACTCGCGTTCCCGTCCCCGTCCGTTTCTGTCCGTCTCGAGGTGGCCCATGGTTAGTGTCAGCGCCGTGGCGGCCATCGCCGCTCCCTCCGCGCCGGTGGCGATCCGGCCTTCGGTGAAGCTTCCGGCCTGGCTGGAGGTGGCCAAGCCGCGGCTGATCCCCCTGCTGCTCGCCACCACGGTGGGCGGCATGGCCCTCACCGCCGCCTGGCCTCTCGATCCGGTGCGCCTGCTCTGCACCCTGGTGGGCGGTTCGATGGCCTCGGCCGCCGCCGGGGTCCTCAACTGCCTCTGGGAGCAGGAACTCGACGGACGCATGCAGCGCACCAGCCGCCGTGCCCTGCCCTCGGGCCGCCTGGCCCAGCGCCAGGCCTTCGGCCTCGCCGTGGCCCTCACCGTCGCCTCGGTGCTGGTGCTCGTCCTGGGGGTCAACGCCCTGGCCGCCTCCCTGTCCCTGCTGGGGCTGTGCAGCTACGTGCTGCTCTACACGGCCCTGCTCAAGCCCCGCACCACCCAGAACATCGTCATCGGCGGCATGGCCGGGGCGATTCCGCCCCTGGTGGGCGCGGCGGCCGCCACCGGCCACCTGGGCTGGAGCAGCTGGTGGCTGTTCAGCCTGGTGATGGTCTGGACGCCTGCCCATTTCTGGGCCCTGGCCCTCCTGCTGCACGAGGACTACCGCTCCGTGGGAATTCCGATGCTGCCGGTGGTGAAGGGCCTGACGGTCACGGCCCGGGCCATCGGCCGCTACAGCTGGGCCACGGTGGCCCTGAGCCTGGCCGGGGTGGCCGCCCTCCCCAGCGGCGGCTGGCTCTACGGCCTGCTGGTGCTCCCCTTCAACGCCAGGCTGCTGCAGCTCAGCTCCAGCCTCGCGGAGGACCCGGGTGATCCCCGCCGGGCCCGCAGCCTGTTCCGCTGGTCGATCTTCTATCTCTTCGGCATCTGCCTGCTGCTGGTCCTGGCGCGCACGCCCCTGGCCGCCGCCGGGGCCCCTGCCGGCCTGATGGCCGCCGCCCTCCATCTGGCGCCCGCTGCAGCTGCCTAGATTGACCTGGCTTCCAGCCCTTCGCGATTGATCCCGGCTTGATCGAGCTCGAGCACCTCAGCAAGCGTTTCGGTGGCCGCAAGGTCGCGCCCGTGCAGGCCCTCGACGACCTCTCCCTCAGCGTGCCGGCGGGTTCCCTTTACGGTCTGCTCGGGCCCAACGGCGCCGGCAAGACCACGGCCCTGCGCATCCTCTGCACCCTCCTGTCACCCGATGCCGGCCAGGTCCGGGTGGCGGGGGTGGACGCCCTCGCCGAGCCCCGTGCCGTCCGACGCCTGCTTGGCTACGTGGCCCAGGAGGTGGCCATCGACAAGATCCTCACCGGCCGGGAGCTGCTGCACCTCCAGGCCGCCCTGCACCACATGGGGGCCGCCGACCGCCTGGAGCGCACGGCCGAACTGATCGAGCTGCTCGCCATGGGCGACTGGATCGACCGCCGTTGCGGCGGCTATTCCGGCGGCATGCGCCGGCGCCTCGACCTGGCCGCCGGCCTGCTGCACCGCCCCAGGGTGCTGGTGCTCGATGAACCCACGGTGGGCCTCGACATCGAGAGCCGCGCCACCATCTGGCAGGTGCTGCGTCAGCTGCGGGACCAGGGCACCACGGTGCTGCTCAGCAGCCATTACCTCGAGGAGGTGGATGCCCTGGCCGACCGCCTGGCCATCATCGACGGCGGCCGGGTGATCGCCGAAGGCACCCCCGCCGCCCTCAAGGGCGCCCTCGGCGGCGACCGGGTGACACTGCGGGTGCGGGAGTTCAGTGATGAACAGGAGGCGAGCCGGGTGCGCGACCTGCTCCAGGCCTGCCGCGGCGTCCGCCAGGTGGTGGTCAACCGGGCCCAGGGCTATTCCCTCAACCTGGTGGTGGAGGACAGCGGCGTGGTGGAGACCCTGCGGCAGCAGCTGGCCGAGGCCCAGCTGCCGGTGTTCGCCCTGGCCCAGAGCCGCCCCAGCCTGGATGACGTCTACCTTCAGGCCACCGGCCGCACCCTGAGCGATGCGGAACTCTCCGTGGCCGGTCGCCGCGACCTCAAGGAGGAACGCAAGCAGTCGATGCGATGACCCGCACCCCCCCATCCCCATGACCAGCGCCAGCCCCTCCCTGACCCCCCTTCCCGCCGCCAGCGGTGAACCGTCGGCCCTGGCCGAGATCACCCAGGAGACGCTCGCCCTGACCCGCCGGTTGTTCGTCCAGCTGGCCCGGCGTCCCTCCACCCTGGTGGCGGGTGTGCTCCAGCCCCTGATCTGGCTGGTGCTGTTCGGTGCCCTGTTCGCCAACGCCCCGGAGGGTCTGCTGCCCGGCGGCATCAGCTACGGCCGCTTCCTGGGGGCCGGGGTGATTGTGTTCACGGCCTTCAGTGCCGCCCTCAATGCCGGCCTGCCGGTGATGTTCGACCGGGAGTTCGGCTTCCTCAATCGGCTGCTGGTGGCGCCTTTGCGCTCCCGCAGCTCGATCGTCTTCGCCTCGGTGCTCTACATCACCAGCCTGAGCCTGGTGCAGAGCCTGGCGATCATGGGCACCGCGGCCCTGCTGGGCTACGGCTGGCCCGGTGGGGCGGGGCTGCTGCTGGTGCTGGTCACCCTGCTGCTGCTTGTCTTCGCCGTCACCGCCCTCAGCCTCGGGCTGGCCTTCGCCCTGCCGGGCCACATCGAGCTGATCGCGGTGATCTTCGTGGCCAACCTGCCGCTCCTGTTCGCCAGCACCGCCCTGGCCCCGATTTCCTTCATGCCCCCCTGGCTGGGCTGGCTCGCGGCCCTGAATCCCCTTACCTTCGCGATTGAACCGATCCGCGCCGCCTACGCGGGGTCCTTCCACCTCACCGACGTGGTGCTGGTGGCTCCCTACGGATCCCTCTCGGCCCTCACCTGCCTGGCCATCCTGGCGGGCCTGGCCGCCGGTCTGTTCCTGCTGATCCGCCCGATGCTGGATCGCAAGCTCACCTGACGCCACGCCCCGTGTCCCTGCCGCCCCCCCGTCCAGAGCTCTCCAGCCTGCTGCTCGAGGCCATCCGCCGCAGGGATGCCGCCACCGTCGCCCGGCTCACCGGCCAGTGGGCCCACCGCCATGGGGTGACCTCCCTGGAGAGCTTCCGCACCGGCAGCGTGGTCGCCGAGGCGGGCTGGGAGGCCGGCGACTGGCTGCTGCAGCACATGGACGCGGCGATGGCCCCCGCCAGCGTGACCATGGCCGAGGCCTTCGCGGCCCTCGAAGACTCCTTCTCCGGCCCCCCGCAGGCCGCCCCGAGCTCGGTCATCCCGATCACAGCCGTCCCCAGCCCAGTCACCCCCATCACACGCGTCCCCGAGGCGACCGACCCCGTCGCGGAGATCGCCGAGGAGCCAGTCCCCGCCCCCGTGGCCGAGGCCGAGGCGCCTGCTGGCCTGTCGGAAGTCATCGCCCTGCACCCCCAGACCCCGAGCGCGTCGCCGGCTCCGGCGCCCTCCACCCTGGCCGACCTGCGCTGCTGGCTCTCCGCGGCACCACAGCATCGCCGCGCCAGCTGATCCCCGTCCCCCTGCCGCCGCCCATGCCGTCCTCCCGTCCCCTGCCTGAACGGGCCGCCCTCGGCGGTCGGCTGATCGTCTCGGTGCAGGCCCCCGAGGGTTCGCCCCTGCGCGATCCGGCCGTGATCGCGGCGATGGCGGAGGCCAGCCTGCTCCAGGGGGCCGCCGGCGTGCGGCTCGAGAGTCCGGAGCACATCGGCGCGGTGCGGCGCCGCTGCCCCGACGCCCTGATCGTGGGTCTCTGGAAGCGCAGCTTCCCCGGCAGCCCGGTGTACATCACCCCCGGCTGGGAGGAGATCCGCGCCGTCTGGGCGGCCGGAGCCGATGTGGTGGCGATTGATGCCACCGACCGCCCCCGGCCCGACGGCCAGGAGCTGGAGCAGCTCATCGCCCGTGCCGGCCAGGAGCTGGGGGCTCCGCTGATGGCGGATGTGGACAGCATCGCGAACGGGCTGCGGGCGGCGGCCCTGGGCTGCCGGTGGGTGGGCACCACCCTCTACGGCTACACCGAGGGCACCGCCTCGCTGCCGCCGCCGGCCTGGGATCTGCTGGGCCCCTTGCGCCGCGACCTGCCCGAAGCGGTGGCCCTGATCTGCGAGGGGGGCATCGCCTCGAAGCAGGAGGCGACCCGTGCCCTGGCCTCCGGGGCGGATGCCGTCGTGGTGGGGACGGCGATCACGGGGGTGGACCTGCAGGTGGCCGCCTACGTGAAGGCGATGGCCGGCTGAGCTTCAGCCCCACCGGCCCGCGCCGGCCCCCCGGAGGCTCACATCATGCCGGGCATGCCCATGCCGCCCATGCCACCCATCCCTCCCATGCCGCCCATTCCACCCATGCCGCCGTCGCCGGCGGGAGCGGGGGGCTCCGGCTTGTCGGCGATCACGGCCTCGGTGGTGATCAGCAGCGAGGCGATCGAGACCGCATCCTGCAGGGCGAGCCGCACCACCTTGGCCGCATCCAGGATGCCGACGGCGAGCAGATCGTCGTAGCTGTTGGTGAGGGCGTTGTACCCCTTGCCCTGGCTGAGCATCTGCTGCACCACCACGTCGCCGTTGGCGCCGGCGTTGATGGCGATCTGGCGGGCCGGGGCCACCAGGGCCCGCTTCACGATCTCGACCCCGGTGCGGACGTCGCCCTCGCAGCGGCTGGCCAGGGCTCCGAGTTCCTCGGTGAGCTGCACCAGGGTGCTGCCACCGCCGCCGACGATGCCCTCATCGATGGCGGCCCGGGTGGCGTTGAGGGCGTCCTCGATGCGCAGCTTGCGGTTGCGCAGTTCGGTCTCGGTGGGGGCCCCCACCTTGATCACCGCCACCCCGCCGGCGAGCTTGGCGATGCGCTCGTTGAGTTTCTCGCGGTCGTAGTCGGAGTCGGTGGCCTCCAGCTCCCGCTTGATCGCGGCCACCCGATCGCTGACGGCGGCGCGCTGGGCATCGGCGGCCACGATCGTGGTCGTGTCCTTGGTGATGGTGATGCGGTGGGCATGGCCCAGGTCGGCCAGGGTGGCCTTGTCGAGGGTCATGGCCCGGTCCTCGCTGATCACCGTGGCGCCCGTGAGGATGGCGATGTCCTCGAGCATGGCCTTGCGGCGGTCACCGAAGCCCGGCGCCCGCACGGCGGCCACCTGGAGCACGCCGCGGGTCTTGTTGACCACCAGGGTGGCCAGGGCCTCACCTTCCACCTCTTCGGCCAGGATCACCAGGGGCCGACCGCTTTTGGAGACGGCCTCCAGCACCGGCACCAGGTCGACGACGGTGCTGATCTTGCGATCGGTGATCAGCAGCAGGGGATTGTCGAAGGCGCACTCGCGCCGGTCCTGGTCGGTGACGAAGTAGGGGGAGGAATAGCCGCGATCGAAGGCCATGCCCTCGGTCACCTCCAGTTCGGTGGCCAGGGATTTGGATTCCTCCACGGTGATCACCCCATCGGCGCTGACCTTCTCGACCGCTTCGGCGATCATCCGGCCGATCTCCTCGTCGTTGCCGGCGCTCACCGTGGCCACCTGACGGATGGCGTCGCCCGCCACGGCGCGGGAGCGCTCGGCAATGCCCGCCACCACCACGGCGGTGGCCTGCTCCATGCCGCGTCGGAGGGCGACGGGGCTGGCGCCGGCAGCCACGTTGCGCAGGCCCTCATGCACCAGCGACTGGGCCAGGACGGCCGCAGTGGTGGTGCCGTCGCCGGCGGTGTCCTTGGTTTTCGAGGCCACCTGCTGGATCAGCTTGGCGCCCAGGTTTTCGAAGGGATCCTCAAGTTCGATCTCCTTGGCGATGGTGACGCCGTCATTGATGATGTCGGGGGCGCCGAACTTCTTCTCCAGCACCACGTTGCGACCCTTCGGTCCGATGGTGACCTTCACCGCATCGACCAGGGCATTGACGCCCCGCTCGAGGGAATCGCGGGAGGCGTCGGCGAACTGGATCAGTTTGGCCATCGACGGGATCACATCAGGAGCATCCGTCGCAGCGTCCCACAGCGACCCCGCCGCAGGCACCCGCCCCTCGGTGGGGAAAGCCGAATGTCCCGTTCGGGGACGGCCGCGGCCCCCCGCCGCAGGAGGTACCTTCAATCCATGGAAGACCTGCTGCAGCAGACCCTCGACAGCGCGGCCACCGAATCGGCCCTCGTCCCCAGCACCAACGCCGACGGCATGGTGTTTCTGCTGATCGCCGCCCTGGGCCTGCTGATGGCCCTGGTCTACGTGCCGATCCGCCTGTTCCTCACCCTCACGGCCCGGAGCCGGCGCCTGCGGCTGCTGCAGCGGATACGGAAGCTGCGGGAAGACCTGGCCCAGCCCCTGGCTCCGGAATCCTGAGCGGCGCTCAGCGCATCACCATGCCGCCATCCACCTGCAGCACCTGGCCGGTGATGTAGGCCGCCGCCGGATCGGCCGCCAGGAAGCGCACCGCCCCGGCCACCTCCTCGGGCTGGCCCATGCGGCCCAGGGGGATGGCGGCGAGGATCGGCTCCTTGTCGAGGTCCTTGGTCATGTCGCTGTCGATGAACCCGGGGGCGACGGCGTTGACGGTGATGCCACGGCTGGCGAATTCGGCGGCGGTGCTGCGCGTCAGGCCGATGACCCCGGCCTTGGCGGCGCTGTAGTTGGCCTGGCCGGGGTTGCCCATCAGGGCCACCACCGACGTGATGTTGATGATGCGGCCGCGGCGGGCCTTGAGCATGCTGCGGCTGACGGCGCGGGTGCAGAGGAACACCCCGGTCAGGTTGAGGTCGATCACGCTCTGCCAGTCGGCGGTCTTCATCCGCATCAGCAGGCCGTCGCGGGTGATGCCGGCGTTGTTGACCAGCACGTCCAGGCGCCCCTCCGTGTCCAGCACGGCCTTCACCATCGCCTCCACAGCCGCCTCATCGGCCACATCCGCCTGGTGGCTCCAGGCCCGGCCCCCGGCCGCGGTGATCGTGGCCACCAGCTCCTCGGCCGCCTCGGGTGAGCGGGCGTAGTTCACCACCACGGTGGCTCCCGCCAGCGCCAGGGACTCGGCGATGGCCCGGCCGATCCCCCGGCTGGCACCGGTCACCAGGGCGACCTGACCGGAGAGGGGAGCGGCGCTGGACATGGGGGCGGGAGCAGGGTGAGGCGATCGTATGCCGTGCGCCGGCCCGCCCCTATCGCCGCGCGCCGGCCCGACCAGATCGGCTCAGTCGGCCATCTGGTCGGCACTCTCGAGGGCCGGCCCGAGCACATCGGCGAAGCGCTGCAGCTGCTCCTTGCTGCCCATCACCACCAGCAGCTGGCCGGCCTCAAGGCGGATGTCCCCGCCGGGGTTGGTGACCAGCGTGGCCTCGGCGGTGCCGTAGGTGGTGCCCCGGTAGGAGTAGGGATTGGCCACCGCCGGCGGCGGCGTGCGGATGGCCAGCACCTGGGCGCCGCTGCGGCGGCCGAACTGGATCTCCGCCAGGCTGCGGCCCTGGAGCTCCCCCAGCCTGGAGGGGTCGTCCGTGAGCTGGAACTCCTCCACCTCGCAGTCGGAGCCGGCCAGGAGCTCCATGAAGTCGACGGCGAGGGGCCTCAGGGCGGTGGCGGCCATCACCCGGCCCCCGGCCACGTAGGGGCTCACCACCTGGTCGGCGCCGGCCAGGCGCAGCTTGCGGCCCGCCTCGGCGCTGTCGGAGCGGGCGATCAGCCGGCAGCGGGGAGCCAGTCCCCGGGCGCTCAGCACCACGTAGAGGTTGGCGGCGTTGCTGGACAGGGCCGCCACCAGGCTGCGGCATTGATGGATGCCCGCCTCCAGCAGGGTCTCGTCGAGGGTGGCGTCGGCGAACAGCACCGGCAGCCCCCGCTCCTCCGCCGCATCCCGGCAGGCTGCGTCCATCTCCACCACCAGCAGGGGGACCTTCTCCCGGATCAGCTGGTCGGCGATCTCCTGACCGATGCGGCCGTAGCCGCAGAGAATCACGTGGTTGTTCATGCTTTGGACCCAGTTGCGGAAACGGCGCTGACGCAGGCGCCGGAAGTAGCCGGCTTCGGAGAGGCCCACCAGGTTCTGCACGGTGAGCTGCACCACCACGAGCCCTCCGGCGATGGAGAGCACGGTGATCAGCCGACCGGCGGTGGAGAGGGGATGGACCTCCCCGTAGCCGATGGTGGCGATGGTGATCGCCACCATCCAGTAGCAATCCCCCCAGTCCCAGCCCTCGGTGATCCGATAGCCAAGGGCACTGGCGTTGACCACCACCAGCAGGGCGATCAGGGGGGTGAGCCAGGGCCGGCGCGCCCGGGCGGTGGGGGGACGCTTCCTGCGGGCGAACCACAGGCGACTCATGGGCGTGGCTCAGCCCAGGCCGAGGGCCTTGAGCACGTCGTTGCTGGGGAGCTCACGCAGCTGGCCATCGGAACCCAGTCCTTGTACTCCGGCGCGAACCGGAAGGCTGTCGCTGCTGCGACCCAGGGCCACCACCGGTGTGCCGCTGAGCAGGGCCAGTTCGATCGTCACCGGATCGCTGGCCAGCACCACGTCACTGGCGGCCACCAGGGCGGCCCGGCCGGGGATCTCGGCCCCCGGTGCCGGCGGCAGCTGCCGGGAGCGCAGGCCGGGGAGGGTGGCGGCGATGCGGCCGGGCAGCTCCTGCCAGGCCGTTTCTGGCCAGTCGCCGGGGCGGCCGGAGGGGGCCAGCAGCAGCATCGGCCCGTCGCCGGCGGGCAACGTGGCAAGGGATTCGTCGAGGGCGGCCTTGGACAGGCTCAGGCGGAAGGCGGCGGCATCAAGGTTCACCCCGATCGGCCGCAGGTAGGCCGCCAGGGCCTGGGCGGGCCAGAGACCCTGGGGCACCTGCACCTTCTCGGTGGCGGAGAAGCCCCCGGCGGCCATGCGGTTGGGGATGTGGCTCATCGAGAGCATCAGGTCGACCTGGCGGCCGGCCGCCAGGTTGATGCAGGCCTGGAAATCCGGCTCCCGCACCGACCCCAGCAGGTTGGCCCAGTCGGCCAGGGTGGCGTCGCCGAAGTTGAAGGGGATCACCTTCTCCACCGCCGGCAGCAGCTTCCAGAGGCCGGCCAGCGACGGGTGGCAGACCACCTGGATCTGGAACCGGAGCTGCTCGGCGGTGGCCGCCACGGCCGGAAGCGCCTGCAGCTGGCTGGCGCCGTCGCCCGGGATCAGAAACAGTGCGCGCATCGGGCGTTCGGTCGGGCGGGCCTCGCGGCCTGATTGTATGGAGAGGACTCCAGTGTTCCGCCCGGGCGGCCCATCGCTTGTGCATTTGCTGATCGCCGCCGCCGGCAGCGGGCGCCGCATGGGCGCCGCCACCAACAAGCTGCTGCTGCCCCTGGCCGGACGCCCCGTTCTGGCCTGGACGCTGGACGCCGCCCTGGCCTGCGGGGCGATCCGCTGGATCGGGGTGATGGGCCGGCCGGAGGACGAGGCGGCCATCGGCGCCATCCTGGCCGCGGCGGAGCCCAGGCGGTCCCTGGCCGAGCCGGTGGCCTGGATCGTCGGCGGCGACACCCGCCAGGAGTCGGTGCGGCGTGGCCTGGAGGCCCTGCCGGCCGATGCCGAGGCCGTGCTGATCCATGACGGCGCCCGATGCCTGGCGGAACCGGACCTGCTGGAGCGCTGCGTCACGGCCCTGAAGGAGGCCATGGCCGAGGGGGCCGGCATCATCGCCGCCACCCCTGTCACCGACACCATCAAGCAGGTGGATGGCCGCGGCGTGATCACCGCCACCCCCGAACGCAGCGGCCTCTGGGCGGCCCAGACGCCCCAGGGGTTCGGGGTGGCCCAGCTGCGGGAAGCCCACGGGCGGGCCGAGCGCGAGGGCTGGAGCGTCACCGACGACGCCGCCCTCTACGAGCGGCTGGGGCTGCCGGTGCGGGTGCTGGAGGCGCCCCCCTCCAACATCAAGCTCACCACCCGCTTCGATCTCACCATCGCCAGCGCCGTGCTGGCGGCCCGCGGGGCCTGAGGCCGCCGATGGACAACGCCGCCCAGCTTGAGACGATCGCCGCCCGCTGGCAGGGGTCCTTCCACAACCGGCGCCAGGTGGCCGCGACCATCGCCAGGGGCGGTCCGGAGGCGCCCGAGCTCACCCGGGAGCTGCGGACGATGGTGGTGGCACGGCTGCAGGCGCCCCAGCTGGGGGAAGTGGTGCTCTACTTCCAGGAGTTCCGCGCCAGTGCCCCCCAGCTGGCCCACCGCCAGCGGGTGGTGGTGTTGCGGCAGGATCCGGACCGCGGCGCCGTGAGGGCCGAGCAGCTGTTCTTCCGCGGCGGGCCCCCCTACGACCGTCCGCCCCTGGCGGCCACCCTGGCGGCGGACCTGGGACCGGAGGCCTTCGATCGCCATCCGGGCTGTGACCTGTTCTTCGCGGCGGAGCCGGCCCTCGACCGCTTCCGCGCCCGCATGGATCCCGGGGCCTGCCGCTACCGCCATCCCCAGGACGGCGAGGTCTGCGCCGAGTTCGAGATGCTCCTCCATCCCGACCAGCTCTGGTACCGGGACCGCAGCCTGCGGCTGGCCGATGGCTCGGTGCGGGGCGAGGTCGACGGCTTCAGCTGGCTGCTGTTCGACCGGGCCGAGGGGGCTGCCGAGCTGCCGGCCCTGGTGGGACAGCAGGGCGTGTGGCGCGGCAGCTTCCGCCGCTACGACGCCGGCGGCGGCCTGCTCGAGACTTTCCCCAGCACGGTCACCATCCGGGTGGTCGAGGAGGCCGGCCATTGGCGTTACCACCAGAGCAACCTGCTGGGCCCCGAGGACGCGCCGCTGCGGCGCATCGAGGCCCGGGGGGAGATCCACTCCGGCCGGGTGTGGTTCGCCAGCGAGCGCTACCGGGGCTGGGCGATGGACCTGCCGGGGGAGCAGCCGGCCGCCGGCAGCCTGCTGGTGATGCACCCCCACGACCCCGCCGACCCCGAGGTGCACGAGATCATCAGCTGCAGCCCCGATGGCCGCCGCCGCTGGCGGGTCGCCCAGATGCTGAAGGATGGCCGGCTGGTGGGGCGCACCGCCATCGACGAGGAGAGGCTCACGGGCGACTGACGGGTCACCGGGCGCCATCGATGAGGCTCAGCCGGCCCCGGTCGCCGTCGAGCCGGGCCCGCACCCCCAGGGGCAGGGCGGCATTGACGTCGCCGTGGCCCACGTGCAGGCCGGCCAGCACCGGGATCCCCAGATCGGCCGTGCGCTCCCTGAGCACCTGCTCCAGGCTGAAGCGGGAGCCGTCGCCTTCGGGGTCGGTGGGATCGCCGCAGCCCTCGAAGCTGCCGAAGCCGATGCCCCCCAGCCGCTGCAGGGCGCCGCAGAGGCGCCAGTGGGTGAGCATCCGGTCGATCCGGTAGGGCGCCTCGCCCACGTCCTCAAGGATCAGGATCGCCCCGTCCAGGTCAGGAAGGTGTGGCGTGCCCAGCAGGTGGGTCGCCACGGTGAGGTTGGCGGCCAGCAGCGGCCCCTCCACCTGGCCGCCCACCCAGGGCTCCCCCTCGAGGTCGGCCAGGGGTTCGCCGAACAGCAGGGCCCGCAGCCGCTCCCGGCTCCAGGCCGGTTCGGCGGCCAGGGTGGTCAGCAGGGGGCCGTGAATGGCGCCCCCCTGGCCCGTCACCAGCCGGTGCCACAGCAGGGAGGTGACATCGGAGAAGCCCAGCAGCCAGCCCCCCGCCGCCTCCAGGGGCCGCTCCAGCAGCCGGGCCGATCCCCAGCCCCCCCGCACACAGGCCAGCAGGGCCGCTGGTTGCCCCGGGCCGGTGTCCGCGAGCAGATCGCCGGCACGCTCAGCGTCCCGGCCCGCCAGGTAGCCCCAGCGGCGTGGCAGCAGCCGGGCGGGGTCGTCATCCAGCTCCAGGCCCCAGCTGGCCAGCACCGCCAGGCCCGCCTGCAGCCGTTCCAGATCGGCCAGGGCGGAGCTGGCGGCCACCAGCCGCACCCGGTCGCCCGGACGCAGGGCCGGTGGCTGGTGGGGCGGCGGCTGGGGCGCTGCGGCGGCCATGGGGAATCAGGCGCTGGTGGAGAGGATCACGGCCAGCAGCAGCAGGGCACCGAGCCACACCTGGACGGCGAAGTGCTGCCCATAGGCGCTGCGGGGCAGGTCGGGGCGCCGCAGCCGGGCCGCCTGCTGCTGCATGGCCAGGGCGGCGACGGTCCAGGGCAGCCAGAACGGCAGGCCCGCCCGCCCCTGCAGCAGCACCGCCAGGGCGAGGGCGGCGCAGGTAAGGCCGTAGCAGAGGGCCACCGCCAGGGGCGCCCGGGTCCCCAGGCTCAGGGCGCTGCTGCGCACCCCGAGGCGCCGGTCGTCCTCTCGGTCGCTCATGGCGTAGACGGTGTCGAAGCCGAAGGTCCAGCTCACGGCCGCCAGCCAGGTGAGCAGCAGGGGCCAGCCCCCGGCGCTGCCCTGCAGGCTGCCCTGGGCGGCGGCCCAGGGCAGCAGCACGGCGAAGCCCCAGCAGAGGGCCAGCACCAGCTGGGGGTAGGCGAACCAGCGCTTGGCGGAGGGGTAGAGCAGCACCAGGGGCAGGGTCGCCAGGGCAAGGCCCACGCAGAGCACCCGGCTGGCGGCGGGCAGGGCCAGCAGGGCCGCCAGTGCCACCGCCAGGCAGAGCAGCAGCACCACGGTGGCGGTGCCCACCCCGAGCCGGCCATCGGCCAGGGGGCGGTGGCGGGTGCGTTCCACCAGGGGATCGATGCGCCGGTCCCAGAGGTCGTTGGCCACGCAGCCGGCTCCGCTCACCGCCAGGCCCCCCAGCACGATCCAGGCCACCAGCAGGGCCGGTGGCGGCACGGCCGGCCCCAGCCAGAGGGCCCAGCCGGCGGGAATCAGCAGGATCAGCCGGCCGCTGGGCTTGTGCCAGCGCAGCAGCTCAAGCCAGGCCGGAGCGCGGCCGGGGGCCATCGGGACGTTCACCGCGGGCAACGGTCGGGTGCCGGCACCCTATCCAACTCCTGAGGGCCGCGTTCTGGTGGCGGCGTTGCCGCGGCCGGATCCGCAGCGTCGCCCGGTGGCAAAGTGGCGCCGCCGCCGCCCGGGCCGACCCCCATGCCCCCGATTCCCGATCCGGCGTCCGCCGCGTTGGCTTCGGTCCCCGTTCCCACCAGCGGTGGGGAGAGGCGGGTGGCGGCCATCGACATCGGCACCAATTCCATCCACCTGCTGGTGGCGGCGATCGACCCGGTCCTCGGCAGCTTCTCGGTGGTGGTGGCGGAGAAGTCCACCACCCGGCTGGGGGAGAGGGATCCGGAAACGGGCGACCTCACCCCCGAGGCGATCGAGCGCGCCTACCTCACCCTGCGCCACTGCCGCGACCTGGCCACCAGCCACGGGGTGGAGCAGATCGTCACCGCCGCCACCAGCGCCGTGCGGGAGGCCCCGAACGGCCGGGCCTTCCTGCAGGGCCTGCAGGACCAGCTGGGGCTGGTGGTGGACCTGGTCAGCGGGCCGGAGGAGGCCCGGCTGATCTACCTGGGGGTGCTGTCGGGTCTCTCCTTCGGCGACAAGCCTTACTTCATCCTCGACATCGGCGGCGGCTCCACCGAGCTGGTGCTCGCCGACGGCCGCGATGCCCGGGCCCTGACCAGCACCCGCATCGGGGCGGTGCGTCTGCAGCGGGAATTCTGCCGGGAGGATCCCCTGACGCCGGCCCGTCGGGGCTTCCTGGAGGCCTACATCCAGGGGGCGATGGATCCGGCCGTTGCCGAGGTGAAGCGCGAGCTGCGGCCGGGGGAGAAGCCCCTCCTGGTGGCCACCAGCGGCACCGCCATGGCGATGGCGGCCCTGGCCTCCGCCCAGGACGCCAATCCGCCCCTGAAGCTCGACGGCTATCGCCTCAGCCGGGCCCGCCTGGACGAGATCGTCGAGCGGCTGGTGGCGATGACCCCGGACCAGCGCCGCGCCCTCACTGCCATCAATGAGCGCCGGGCCGAGATCATCGTCCCCGGTGCCCTGATCCTCCAGACCACCATGGAGATCCTCCAGGTCCGGGAACTGGTGGTGTGCGAGCGGGCCCTGCGGGAGGGGTTGATCGTCGACTGGATGCTGCGCAACGGCCTGCTGGTGGATCGCTTCACCTTCCAGAGCACGATCCGCCGCCGCACCGTGCTGCACCTGGCCCGCACCTACCGGGTGGACACCGGCCGGGCCGACCGGGTGGCCAGCCATGCCCTGAGCCTCTACGACCAGACCAGGGGCCTGCTCCACGATGACGACGGCGAGGGCCGCGCCCTGCTGTGGGCGGCGGCCCAGCTGCATGCCTGCGGCAAGCACGTCAACATCGCCGCCTACCACAAGCACACCTGGTACCTGATCCGCCATGGGGAGCTGCTGGGCTACTCCGAGGCCGAGCACCTGATGGTGGCGGCGATCGCCCGCTACCACCGGCGCAGCCTGCCCAAGAAGCGCCACGAGTCGTGGCAGCTGATCGAGGCCGGCCAGCATCGCCACACCGTGTTCACGATGGCCCTGCTGCTGCGGCTGGCTGCCGCCCTCGACCGCAGGCCTGCCCCCGGCATCGCCGCGATCACCGTTTCAGCGGACACCGACCGGGCCCATCAGACCCGTGGCTTCACGATCGGCCTGCAGGCCGGCCCTCCGGCCGCCGGGGAGCCGCCACTGGATCTCAGTCTGGAGGAGTGGAGCCTCCGGTCATGCGCGGATCTGGTGCTGGAGGCCACGGGCCTGCGGCTCACGGTGACCCAGGCGTCGCCCTGAAGGTGCGCCACACCACCTGATCGATCCTCCCGAGGGTCCGGGGCTTCTGGGTGCCGGCCGTGACCGTCACCAGGTCGGGTCGGCCGGCCAGGACCCGCAGGTCGCTTCCCAGGGGGAAGCGCTTCTCGCCGGTGAAGGTGCCGCGGAACAGGGTCTGGCCGGCGGCCGTGCGCACTTCCAGCCAGCTGGGCTGGCGGCTCTCCAGCAGCAGCTGATCCGGGGCCGGCCGCGGAGCCGCCGGGGCAGAGGCGGGCACGGTGGGTGGGCCGGAGGCCGTGGCCTGGCCAGGGGACGCGGCCGGTGAGGGGACTTCGGCGGCCGGCGGGGAGGGGACTCGGCCCTTCATGGCTGCCACCGCGACGGCGCCGCCCCCCAGGAGCACCAGGACCGCCCACAGCCAGCCGGGGGGGCCGCCACGGCGGGCGGGGGACGGCGGGGTGCGGAGCTTTCGCTGCACGGGCCTGGCGGGAGGGTTGCGCCCCAGGCGCATCAGGCGGCTGTTCTGCAGATCGCTGATCTGCTGGCTCACGTCGATCCCCAGGGCCCCCGCCACCCGCTTGGCCTGGGCCACCACGAAGACCGCCTCCGGCAGGTGCCGGTGGTCGCCGGTCTCGAGGGCCACCAGTTGCTCGCTGCCCAGCCGCAGCCGGTCAGCCAGGTCCTCCAGGCTCAGGCCCTGATCACGCCGGGCCGTGGCGAGCCGTTCGCCCAGCTGGACGAGTTCCGGGATCGGAGCGCTCCAGTCCTCTGCGGCCATGGTCGCGGCAGGAGATTCGGGCAAGGACAGGGTCTCCTGAAGCGCTGCGTAGCCAGCAGTATGACGAGCGATCCCGATGGCGACCACCAACGTATGCAGCGGACCCTAGGGATCGGGAAGCTGATTGGATGACATGGGCGATACTGGATTCGAACCAGTGACCCCTTCCGTGTGAAGGAAGTGCGCTACCGCTGTGCTAATCGCCCGTTGTTGCGGCCGACACTCCTTCGACGCTGAAAGTGGTTCTTTCTGCGGCTGAGAGTTCCGACCCGGCCCGTGGGCCAGACCCCTCCTACACGGTCGCCGAACTCACTGTCAAATGCCGGCTAGGTGCTGCAGCCGGCGCGCACCCGTCCGACCGCCACCGGGTCGAATTCGATGCTCGACGGTCCGGTGAACAGATCCGGCTGCAGGTCCCTCAGGGCCTGGGCGTCCCGATCGAGGCGGTCCTGGGCGGCATCGACGCGGGCGTTGCGTTGCTGGCGCCACCGGGCCCGTTCGGCGGCCACCTGCTGCTCCCAGGCGCCGAGGGCCTCCTCGTAGCGTTCGCGGTCGAGCCGCTGGTCCTCCGGGCGGTACCGGGACTCCCTGCCGTCATCCAGGGGCTGGGGGGGCGCCACGCTGGGGCGGAAGGGGATGGTGCGGGCCGCCGCCAGCTCCTGTTCGGCGCTGCGCAGGGACTCCATCAGGGTGGTGATCCTCCCCTGGCGCCGGCGGCAGGCGTCCAGGGCCTCACGCCGGGCGACCGCCGCCTTCTCGATCGCCGCCCGCTCCACGGCCAGGCTCCGGTCCGTGCCGGGCAGGCAGCGGAGGTAGCCCAGGGCCGCCGTGAACGGATTTCCGGCGGCGGCGCTGAGCCGGCGGCAGCGCTCCCGGCCGGCCTCACTCACCCCGGCCCCCTGGCAACCGCCGGCCAGCAGGGTCAGGCCCAGCAGCACCGGCAGCAACGGCCGGACTCGGCTTCCACGGGAACTGGCCATCGCCCTCGAAACGCCCCTCGTAGGCAACCGCATCCATTGTCGCCACAGCCCCGGCGCTCCGATGCCCGACGCAGCCGCCCCCTACGGCGGCACTCGCACCACCCGGAAGGTCAGGTTGAGCCGGGGGGTGCCCACCTTCAGCCGCCGCGGCAGCCCGTGCTGCCAGTGGCGCTGGGTGGGCGGGTCCATCAGAAGCAGGTCCCCATGGTTCAGTTCCACCGCCATGGTCGGGGCGGTGCCCCGGCGGCGGGGGCGGAAGCGCAGGGTGCGGCTCGCCCCCAGGCTGAGGGAGGCGATCGGTGCCTCAGGGTCGAGCTCGGCCTCGTCATCGGCGTGCCAGCCCATGGCATCGTGGCCGTCGCGGTAGAGATTCAGCAGCAGGGAATTGAACTCCCCCATGGCGGCCTCCCCCACACGCCGGCGGATGGCGCCGGTGAGGGGGGTCCAGGGTTCGATCGCGTTGTCCAGGCCCGAGTAGCGGTAGCCACAGTCTGGGTCGGCCATCCAGCAGGTGAGGCGGGGTATGGCGTGGCGGCGGCCGTAGACGGTGATGGACTCCTGCTTCCAGGGCACCTCCTCCAGCAGCGTCCGCAGCCAGCCATCGGCCTCCGCGGCCCCCACCCAACCCCGCCAGTGGCGCAGGCAGGGGGCCGCTGCCGTCACTCGGCGCCGCCGCGGAACAGGTGGTTGTGGCTGGCGGAATAAAGCAGGGAACGGGCCCCATCGGCGTCCCGCAGGGCCGGACTCACCACGTAGAGGGTGGTGCGGATCAGGTTCCGCTCGCGGCTGACCCGGGCCATCGCCTCCAGGGGCACCACCGTGAGCCACTGGTCGGGCCAGCTGACCCGGTAGCCGATGGCCACGGGGGAGTCGGCCGGGTAGTGCTGCAGGAGTTCCCCCTGCACCTCCTCCACATGGCGGGCGCTCAGGTACAGGCACAGGGAGGCCTGCAGGGCGGCGAGCCGGGCCAGGGATTCCCGCTCCGGCACGCCGGTGCGTCCGCCAGCCCGGCTCAGCACGATCGTCTGCACCCTGCCGGGAATGGTCAGCTCGGCGCCCAGGGCGGCGGCGGTGGCCTGGTAGGCGCTCAGGCCCGGCACCACCTCCACGGCCAGCCCGGCATCGGCCAGGCGGCAGATCTGCTCCTGCAGGGCGCCGTAGAGGCAGGGATCGCCGTCATGGAGGCGCACCACCCGCTGCCCCGCCCGGGCCCGCTCCAGCACCACGGCCATGACCTCCTCGAGGGTGAGGGTGCTGGTGCGGATGCTTTCGCAGTCCGGCGGCGCCAGGGCGGCGATCTGGGGATTCACCAGGGAGTCGGTCCAGACCAGCACCTGGGCCGATTCGATGGCCCGCGCGGCGCGGAGGGTGAGCAGGTCAGGGGCGCCGGGACCGGCTCCCACGATCTGGACGGTGGCAGTCATGCGGTCAGGCCGGAGGGGTCGGGGAGGGGACGGCGGAAGCGGTAGAGCCAGAGCAGTCCCGCCCCCCCCAGCAGGATCAGCAGCAGGCTCATCAGCTGGGCCATGCGCAGGCCGCCACTGCAGAAGGGGGGCTGGGAGAACAGGCAGAGGGGATCGAGCCGCAGCCCCTCGATCCAGAGGCGGCCGCTGCTGTAGGCCATCAGGTACACGCAGCTCAGGGCACCGGCCGGCAGCCGCAGGCGGCCGCTGCCGCCGAGGCGGAACAGGACCAGGAGCAGGGCGCAGACCCCCAGGTTCCAGAGCGACTCGTACAGGAAGGTGGGGTGGAACGACGCCTGCTCGAGGAACTCCTGCGGCCGGTTGGCCATGGGAATGGTCAGGGCCCAGGGGAGGTTGGTGGGCAGGCCGAAGGCCTCGGAGTTGAAGAAGTTGCCCCAGCGCCCGATCGCCTGGCCCAGGGCCACGGCGGGGACGAGCACGTCGAGCAGCGGCCAGAAGGCCTGGCGGCGCCAGCGGCAGAACAGCAGCGTCACCAGCGTCCCGCCGATCAGGGCGCCGTGGATGGCGATGCCGCCGCGCCAGATGGCGAAGACATCGGACCAGTCATTGCGGTACTGGCGCCATTCCAGTGCCACGTAGTAGAGGCGGGCGCCCACGACGGCCCCGAGCACCATCAGGGGAAGCAGGTCGGCGATCAGGGCCGGGTCGATGCCCCTGAGGCGGCCCAGCCGGGTGGCCAGGAGCAGACCCAGCAGCACCGCCAGGGCGATGAGCAGGCCATACCAGCGGACGGAAACGGGACCCAGCTGGAAGATCAGGGGTCCCGGGGACGTGAAGAGGCCGAGAGGAAGGCTCAGAAGCCCTCCGCCGCCTGGACCTTCTCCACCTGGCGCTTCTTGAGCACCAGCATGATCTGGGCGAGGGCCACGGCGGCGAAGAAGGCCAGCAGGCCGTAGATGCGCACCGGGTTCTGGAGCACCACCTCGGCGTCGATCTGGCCGAAGCCACCGACGTTGGGGTCGTTGGTGATCGGGGCACCGGCCTCGACGGCGTCGCCGACGGCGACGGTCAGGGTGGGTCCGGCGGGAACCGTCTCGGTGACGCTGCCGGCGGCGCCGGCGATCTCCACCACGGTGGCGCCGTTGGCGTCGGTGCTGATGGCGCTGACCGTGCCGGCCGCCGGGGCGGTGTAGACGGTGTTGTTGGTCTTCTCACCCTCGGGGGTCACCTGGCCGCGGCCGCGGTTGGCGCCGACGTGGACCTGGTACTTGCCGAAGTGAATGGCACTGTCGGTGGCAGGGTCTGGGGAGAGGATCGGGAAGACGATTTCCTGGTGCTGGTCACCGGGGAGGGGGCCCACCAGGAGGATGTTGGGCTGGTCGTCGCTGTACTGGGTGTAGTAGATGCCGGCGGTCTCCTCCTTGAGCTCATCGCTGAGGCGGTCCTGGGGGGCCAGGGTGAAGCCGTCGGGGAGCATCACCACCGCGCCGACGTTCAGGCCGGCGGGGCTGCCGTTACCGGAGACCTGCTGCACCGAGGTGTCGTAGGGGATTTCGACCACCGCCTTGAACACCGTGTCGGGGAACACCGCCTGAGGCACTTCCACCCGGGTGGCCTTCTTGGCCAGGTGGCAGTTGGCGCAGACGATCTTGCCCGTGGCCTCACGCGGCGTGGCGTAGTTCTGCTGGGCCCAGAAGGGGTAGGCCCAGCTGGGGCTGGCCCCCAGGAGCACCACACCCAGCGACAGGCTGAGGGTGAGCAGGGTGCCGAACAGGGGGGAGAGGAAGCGGCGCATGGGGGTGGAGGTGGCGGGCGTCGGAGAGGAGAACGGGGAGGGGATTCAGGCGCCGATCAGGCCCACCAGGCCTTTTCGCCCGTGCGGAAGTCGGTTTCGGTCCACTGGCTGAGGAACACGTTGTCGTTCTCGACGCTCACGTGGGCCAGGGCCAGGGAGAGGGGTGCCGGGCCGCGCACCACCTTGCCGGTGGCGTCGTACTGGCTGCCGTGGCAGGGGCAGATGAAGCGGTTGGCACCGCTGTTCCAGGGCACCACGCAGCCCAGGTGGGTGCAGATGGCGTTGATGCCGTAGTCGCCGATGGCCTCGCCGCCTTCGACCAGCAGGTAGGTGGGGTCACCCTTGAGACCCTGCACCAGGCTGCGGTCACCTTCCTTGTGGGTGGCCAGCCAGCCGGTGGCGGTGACGCTGTTGCCCAGTTCGTCCTTGGCGGTGACGCCGCCACCGCTGCCCGCGGCCTTCGGCGGGATGAAGTAGTTGACGACCGGGTAGAGGGCACCCAGGGCCACCCCCGTGACGGAGCCGAAGGTCAGCAGATTCATGAACTGGCGGCGGCCCATGCCGGGCACGTCACCAGAGGCACCGCCGTTCGAAGAGGCCGCAGGGATCTGGGTCATAGGGAACGGCGCGGTGTGACCGATTGACGTGGCGCCCATTATGAACCTTGCCCTTCCCGCCCCGGGTCCGAGTCGCACCCGGCCGAGACCGGCTGCAACATGCTGTTGTGGAGTGCGCCGTCCGCCATGACCTCACCGGAACCGCTGCGACGGGAGGAACTGCTGGAACTGCTGCGCAGCCGCTGGCAGGCCTCCTATGACCTGCAGCTGGTCCAGCGCCGCGGCCGCCTCTACCTGCATGTGATGTGGGGCTATCTCGAGCAGCAGTCGTTCCCGCTCACCCCCGAGGCCTACGACGCCCATCTCGAGGAGCTGGTGGGGTCCCTGAACGGCCTCGGGGTGGCGTCCCAGGTGCGCCAGTGGCTGCGGACCACCAACGACAAGCCCCGGCTGGGCAAGGCCCTGTCCTTGCCCCTGGAGCTGCCGGCGGGGCGCGCCAGCGAGTTCATGCTCTGAGGCCCGGCCGGGCGCCGACCGTTCAGGCGGAGGGCGAGGGGGAGGGCCGCAGCCCCTCGGCCAGGGCCACCAGGGCCACCCCCAGCAGGTAAAGCGCCGTGATCGCGCCGGTCAGCAGCAGCATCGTGATCGGGTCGGTGGAGGGGGTCAGCACCGCCCCGGCCAGGGCCGCCACCAGCACCACCCAGCGCCAGGCGCCCAACATGGTGCGCCAGTCGATCAGCCCCAGGGCGCCCAGCAGCAGCTGCAGCACCGGCAGCTGGAAGGCCAGGGCTGTGGCCACCATCAGCAGCAGCACGAAGTCGAGATAGCGCTCGATCGACCAGATCGGCTCCACCACATCGGCCCCGTAGGACACCAGGAAGCGCAGGGCAGCCGGCACCAGGGCCCACCAGGCGAAGGCCAGACCGGCCGCGAACAGCACCGTCGAGCCGGCGACGGCCGGGGCCACCAGCCGCCGCTCCCGCCGGGTCAGCCCCGGCAGCACGAAGGCCAGGACCTCGAAGATCACGTAGGGCAGGGCCAGGGTGAGCCCCGCGTAGCCGGCCACCTTCAGCGACACGAACAGGAATTCACCCGGGGCCAGCTGCAGGAAGCGGATCCCCTCGGCCGGCACCTCCAGCAGCCGCACCAGCGGCCGCACCGCCAGCAGGCAGGCGGCGGCGCCGACCACCACCGCCAGCAGGCTGCGCAGCACCCGCCGGCGGAGCTCCTCGAGGTGCTCCACCAGGCTCATGTGCACCTCGCCGGGGAACTCGCCGGGGAAAGTGTCCTCGGGGATGGGGTCGCTCATGGCTGTTCCGTTCCCGGCAGCCTAGGGGGCGCGGCCAGCAGACCTGCGGCCCGTTCGGGCACCGCCCACAGCACCTCGCCCCCCCGGTGACGCACCGTGCCGGGGCCGGCGCCGGCGATGCGCTGCAGATCCGTGGTCGGCACCATCACCACCGGCACCCGGCCGTTGGCCCGGCCGCGGCTGAAATGGGCCGCCAGGTCGGCCGCCTCCCGCAGGTCCGCGTCGCTGGGGGTGCCCTCCGAGCCCTTCAGCACCACGTGACTGCCCGGACACTCCTGGGCATGGAACCAGAGGTCGCCGCGCCGGGCCTGCTGCAGGCTGATCCATTCGTTCTGGCGATGGTTGCGGCCCACCTGCAGCCGCAGGCCACCGCTGCTGCGCAGCTCCAGCGGGGCCGGAGTGCTGCCGGCTGCCCCGCGCCGGACCCGTCGGGACGGCCCGGGCCCCTGGCCCTCCCGGGCGGGCAGCAGGACGGGGAGGTCCTCCTCCACGGCGGTCAGCTGGGCTCCGTTCTCCGCCTGTTCCAGGAAGGTGAGGCTGGCTTCGATGGCGGCCAGCCGCTGCTGGTGCAGCTCCAGCCGCGGGGTGATCGCGGCCACGGACCGGCGCAGCTTGCGGGCCCGGCGATAGAGCCGCTGGGCTTCGTCGATCTCCTCCCTTGAGGGCGAGGGCCGGCTCAGCAGCCCGTCCGCCTGGCGCTGCATCGCGTCGCTGCCGGGCACGGCCTCCAGCAGGCTCTGCTGCTGGTCGGCGTTGCGGCGCTCGCGGGCCGCGGCGTTCAGCAGCCGCTGCCGCAGGCTGGCCCGCCGCTGCTCCAGCTGCCGGCGCCCCAGGCGGTCGGCGTAGTAGCCCGCCAGCCCCCGGTTGATCGCCCAGTCGTCATCGGCGGTGGCCGGCCCTTCGGGGTCCCAGCAGCGGTAGTCGCTGGGGCCGCCCCAGCCCAGCTGGAAACGCTCCTCGGCCACCGTCTCCAGCCAGAGCCGCCAGCGTTGCCAGAGCCGCTGCCACGCCTGCGCCTCCAGCTCCTGCACCGGCAGGGCCAGCCCGTCCAGCGCCAGCTGGTGGGCCAGGGCAGGGCCGACGCCCTGATAGGCGCCCATCAGGGCCTCGCCGACCGTCTGGGGCAGGAGGCCGAGGCGCCGCCGCCAGGAGGCGACCTCCTCCTCCAGCCGGGGCGGTTCGCCGGCCATGGGCGGCGGCGGCTGGTAGGGATCGCCGGTGCCGATCGGCCGCAGCCGCGACCGGTCCTGGCGCACCTGGCGGGCCAGGGCGATCACCCGCTGGTCCTCATCGAGCAGGAACAGGTTGCTGTGGCGCCCCATCAGCTCCAGCACCAGCTGCCTCCGGATCGGCTCGCCGGGCCTGGGGGCGAAGCCCAGGGCCACCACCCGCTCCCAGCCCTGCTGCTCCAGGCTCACCAGGGCCAGACCCCGCAGGCCGTGCTGCAGCTGCAGGGCCAGGGTGCTGCCCTCCCCCTGCCGCAGGGGCGGCTCGACCACCAGCAGGCGCGGGGCCTCCGCCAGCCAGCTGAGCTCGAGCCAGAGGGTGCCCCGCAGGCTGCGCAGGCCCAGCTGCAGGCGGTGGGCGTCGGGCTGCTGGGCCTTCTCGAAACGGCTGGGCAGCAGGCCGCGGCGCATCTCGGCCAGCACGGCGCGCAGGCTGGTCACATCCATGGCCTGGATGGACGGGGATGGGGCCATCGGCTCCTCTATCGCCTCAGATGCGTCCACCCCTACTGTGCGCCCCAGCGCCAGCGATCCATGGACTCCCCCCCCTCCACCGGCCGGCTCACGGTGATCACCGGCCCCAGCGGGGTGGGCAAGGGGACCCTGGTGGCCCGGTTGCTGCAGCGGCACCCCGCCCTGTGGCTGTCCGTCTCGGCCACCACCCGCTCGCCCCGGCCCGGTGAGATCGACGGGCAGCACTACTTCTTCCTGACGCGTACCGACTTCGAAGCGCGGGTGGCCAGCGGCGGCTTCCTGGAGTGGGCCGCCTTCGCGGGCCACCTCTACGGCACCCCCCGGGAGCCGGTGGAGGCCCATCTCGCCCAGGGGCGGCCGGTGCTGCTGGAGATCGAGCTGGAGGGGGCCCGCCAGGTCAGGCGCACCTTCCCGGCGGCGTTCCAGCTGCTGATCAAGCCGCCCAGCTTCGAGGAGCTGGAGCGCCGCATCCGCGGCCGCGGCACCGACGCCGACGAGGCCATCGCCAGGCGCCTGGCCCGGGCCCGGGTGGAGCTGGAGGCCGAGGCCGAGTTCGACGCGGTTCTGGTGAACGGAGATCTGGAGGCGGCGGTGGCCGAACTGGAGCGGATCGTGGGTCTCGACGCCCCGGCCCCGCTGGCTCCACCGGCGTCATGAGCGGCCACGAAAAAAGGCGACCCGTGGGCCGCCCTGATGTCCTTGCTTGAAGTCTTGGCTTGAAGTCTTGCTTGAAGCCGGGCTGATGGGGCCCGCTTCAGAGCGGGTGGAAGAGCAGGTCGGGGAAGAACCGGTTGAACTCAATCATGATGCCGGCGGTGATGCCGAACCAGATGGCGGCGAACACCGGGGCGGTGGTGAGGAACTTCTTCATGGCGGGGCGGTCTGGCGGGACGTTGAGGGTGGGGTAAGGCCAGCGCGGAAGGGATGCTGGCCTTTGCTTTGGATCAGGAAACTCAGCGGGGGGAGACGGTCACCTTGCTGTCGTCCTCGAGCAGCTTGCCGCTGGTGAACTCCTTGAAGGCGGCCAGGGGCCAGGTGGCGGCGGCGAGGGTGCTCTTGAAGGCCAGCGAGAGATCGATCTGGATCTCCTTCATGTTGGCGTCCTTGGCACCGCTGACGGCCTGCAGGTAGGTGCGACCAGCCCAGCCGATGCAGCCGGCGATGTACAGGAAGGCGATGCCGGGGATGGTGAAGTCACCGGCGTGATTCCAGCGGCCATCCACGATCAGGTGGGGCAGGCCATCGGTGCCGCAGAGGGCCTGGCCGTACATGGCGAAGCGGGCCTTGGCCTGGTCGGTCTTGGCGCCGGCGGCGCGCTGCTGGAACCGGGCATTCTCGCTGCAGGGGGTGAGTCCGCCGATGTCGGCCCGGGCCGAGGGGGCGAAGCCGAAGAGCAGGAAGACGGACGCGACCAGGGCGAAGAACCTGACGGCGAACGAACGGCTGGAAGGAAGACGGCGCATGGAGAGGGGCCGCGGGGGAACTGCCGCGGGGCAGGATGGCTCGTGCGGACAGTAGGGGAGCTCCCCAGGGAGCATGCGCACGGTTCTGGCCCTCGAAACAAGTTGTGACGAGTCAGCGGCGGCGATCGTGGCCGGTCGGCGGGTGCTGGCGGGGGCCGTGGCCTCCCAGATGGAGGAACACGCCCGCTGGGGCGGGGTGGTGCCCGAGATCGCCTCGCGCCGCCACGTGGAGGCGCTGCCGACCCTGATCGCCCGGGTACTGGAGGAGAGCGGTCTGGCCATGGCCGATCTCGATGCCGTCGCCGCCACGGTCGCCCCCGGACTGGCCGGGGCCCTGCTGGTGGGATCGGTCACGGCGCGCACCCTGGCGCGGCTGCATGGCAAGCCCTTCCTGGGGGTCCACCACCTCGAGGGGCATCTGTGCTCGGTGCACCTGGGCGATCCGCTGCCGGCGGGTCCCTACGTCGTGCTGCTGGTCAGCGGCGGCCACACCGAGCTGATCCGCGTCGATGGCCCCGGGGCCTACACCCGCCTGGGCCGCAGCCGCGACGACGCGGCCGGTGAATGCTTCGACAAGGTGGCCCGGCTGCTCGGGCTGGGCTATCCGGGCGGGCCCGCGATCGAGGTGGCGGCGGCCGGTGGCGACCCCGGTCGCTTCCGCTTCCCCAAAGGGAGGGTCTCCCTTCCCGAGGGGGGCTTCCACCCCTACGACTTCAGCTTCAGCGGCCTCAAGACGGCGGTGCTGCGCCAGGTGCAGCGGCTCTCTGCCGAGGGCGGTCCCCTGCCGGTGGCCGACCTGGCGGCGAGCTTCGAGCAGGGGGTGGCCGAGGTGCTGGTGGAGCGCAGCTGCCGCTGTGCCGTCGAGGCAGGCCTGGAGACGGTGGTGCTGGTGGGGGGCGTGGCCGCCAACCGGCGGCTGCGGCGCCTGATGGCGGAGGCCGCCGCCGCCCGCGGTCTCTCCTGGCGCGTTGCGCCCCTGGCCTACTGCACCGACAACGCCGCCATGGTGGGCCTGGCGGCGGTCGAGCGGCTTGAGGCGGGGGGGAGCAGCGGGATCAGCCTGGGGGTGGCGGCCCGCCTCCCGCTGGAGCAGGCCGGCGGGCTCTACGCGCCACAGCCCCCCTTTTGATGCCCCTATGGTGGGAGGGTCGCCTCAGGTTCGGCCCCATGGCCCCCGCGAATCCCCTGCCCCTTGAGCAGGTCGAATCCTCCCTCAGCGACACGGAACCCGTGTCCCAGCAGGAACTCAACGCCTGGCGGCGGGGATTCACTCCCCAGGCCGAGATCTGGAACGGCCGTCTGGCGATGCTCGGGCTGTCGGTCGGTCTGGGCGTTCTGCTGCTGGTGCGGCTAGCCGGAGGCTGAGTTCCGCTCTGTGCTTCCTCAGAGCAGGTCTTCAGCCCGCATCGTTCAACGACTGCCTGCTCAGGCCTCAGCAATCCCAGGTCTCAGGTCCGGCCGCGCAGCGTCTGGGCCAGTTCGCCGGGCCTGAGGCTGGCGGCGAGGGCGTCTTCCGGATGGACCCTGCCCGCAGACACCAGATTGGCCAGGTACTGGTTGGAGGTGATCATCCCGTCGAAGCCGCTGCGGGCCATGATCGCCTCGATCTCATCGAGATTGGCCCGCAGGATGTAGTCCTTGCAGGCATCAGTGTTGATGAAGACGTCGTGGAACGACGCCCTCTTGCCATCCACCGTCTTGATCAGGCCCTGGGAGATCACCCCAAGAAGCGAATCGGCCACCGATCGGCGCACGATCTCCTGTTCGTCGGGGGGATACATGCCCAGCATGCGCTCGACGGAGCGCACCGCCGAGTTGGTGTGCAGGGTGCCCAGCAGCAGGTGACCGGTCTGGGACGCTTCGATCGCCGTGGTGAGGGTGTCCTGGTCGCGGATCTCCCCCACCAGGATCACGTCGGGATCCTCCCGCAGGGCGGCGCGGAGGGCGGTCTTGAAGTGGCGGGTGTGGCTGCCCAGTTCCCTCTGGCGGATCAGGGACTGGCGGCTCTGATGCACGAATTCGACCGGATCCTCGATGGTGAGGATGTGGCGCTTCATCGTGCTGTTGATGTGGTCGATCACCGCCGCCAGGGTGGTGCTCTTGCCTGATCCGGTCGGGCCGGTGACCAGAAGCATGCCCTTGGGACGCTGGGCCAGATCCTTGAGCACCGTGGGCAGGTTGAGCTCGTCGATGGTGGGAATGGACTGGGGAATCAGCCGCAGGACCATCGCCGGGCCCTGCAGGGATTCCAGCAGGTTGATCCGCACCCGCACGAAACCGAAGGCGTAGGAGCCGTCGTATTCCTTCTGCTGGAAGAAACGATCGATCTGGGCGGGCTCCAGGATCTCCCGCAGCCAGTCGCGGAAGGTGTTGCCATCGGTCACGTCCAGACCGGCCAGGATCATGTCGCCGCGGCTGCGGAAGCGGGGCTGTTCTCCGACGCCGAGGTGGATGTCGGAGAAGTTGCGTTCGAACGCCACCCGGACGATCTGCTCGAGCGTTGGCGGGGATCCACCATCGGCCGACATCGGCGTGCCCACCGACAAGTAAGAGGCCCCTGCCTGGAGGCTCACGGGGGGCGGCGGTGGTGGGGCCTGGGGCATGGAGGAACGCGGCTGGAACGCGGGGCTGTCCCGCTGGTCGATGGCGTCGGCCGAAGATGTAGGGCGAATCCGTAGAACGAAGACGCCGAAGGCTGTGTTTCTTCGGGGGATCCTAGGGGCGGATTCGTGTCTGCGGACCCCATGGGCGACCGGCGCCCCGCCTGGCCAGGGAGCGACGAACCGAGGCTGCCTAGGATCGTCCCATCTGCGTCGGCCCGTGTCCCCACAGCCTCTGGTCAGCATCGTTCTGGGCACGCGCCCCGAGGCCATCAAGCTGGCTCCGGTGATCCTGGCCTTCCAGCGGTCACAGGACTTCCGCACCCGCGTCGTCCTCACGGGACAGCACCGCGAGATGGTCACCCAGGTGATGCACCTCTTCGGCCTGGCCGCCGACCATGACCTGGCCCTGATGGCCCCGAAGCAGACCCTCACCCACGTCACCTGCGCGGCCCTGCAGGGACTGAAGCAGGAGTTCGAGGAGCACCGCCCCGATCTCGTGCTCGTGCAGGGCGACACCACCACCGCCTTCGCCAGCGCCCTGGCCGCCTTCTACGAGCAGATCCCCGTCGGCCACGTGGAGGCCGGTCTGCGCACCGACGACCTGCTCGATCCCTTCCCCGAGGAAGCGAACCGCCGCCTGATCTCCCAGCTGGCCCGTCTCCACTTCGCCCCCACCCCGCAGTCGGCGGCGAACCTGAAGGCTTCGGGGGTGGTGGGCGAGATCCTCACCACCGGCAACACGGTGATCGATGCCCTGCTGCTCATGGCCAGCACGGCCCCCGACTGGGACCTGCCCGGCCTCGACTGGCAGAACCAGCGGGTGCTGCTGGCCACCGTGCACCGCCGCGAGAACTGGGGCGAGCGTCTCCAGGACATCGGCCGCGGCTTCCTCGCCCTGCTCGAGCGCTTCCCCGACACCGCCCTGCTGCTGCCGCTGCACCGCAATCCCACGGTGCGGGAGCCCCTGCAGGCCCTGCTCGGTTCCCATCCCCGCGCCTTCCTGATCGAGCCACTCGATTACGACCGGCTGGTGGCGGCGATGCGCGGCTGCACGCTGCTGCTCACCGATTCGGGCGGCCTGCAGGAGGAGGCCCCGGCCCTCGGCAAGCCCGTGCTGGTGCTGCGCCGTACCACCGAGCGGCCCGAAGCGGTGGCGGCGGGCACGGCGAAGCTGATCGGCACCGACAGCGAGGTGATCCTGGCGGAAGCCAGCCGGCTCCTGGACGACCCGGAGGCCTATCAGGCCATGGCCCACGCCCACAATCCCTTCGGCGATGGCGCGGCCAGCGGCCGGATCGTGGAGGCGGCGCGCCGCTTCCTGGGCCTGGCCGCTGCCTAGGGCCGCTTCTTGGCCCAGGGCGGCAGGTCGATGAACACCCGGGTGCCGCTCTCCAGGCCCGAGAGGATCTGGGTGTCCTTGCCGCTGCTGGCCCCCAGCTCCACGGGCTGGAACGTCGGCTCCTGGCCCTTGCCCACCAGCAGCACCCCCGGCCGGCCCTCTTCCGTGACGATGGCCACGGTGGGCACCACGGTCCTGGCCTGAAGGGTGCCGGTCTGGAAGTCGATGTCGGCGGTCATGCCGATGCGCAGTTCCGGGGCCGGATCGATCAGCTGGAGCTTCACCTCGAAGGAGGTGACGTTGTTGGTCTTCACCGCCCTCGGGGCGATCTGGCGCACCCTGGCCTGGAAGCGACGGTCGGGGAAGGCATCGACGCGCACGCTGGCGGGCAGGCCCACCCGCAGCCGGCCGATGTCGCTTTCGGGCACCTTGGCGACCACCTCAAGCCCTTCGGAGAGCTCCACGATCGAGGAGCTGGTGGCGCCGGCGGTGGCCGACGCGGTGGTGGTGGGGGTGACGAACGCGCCCGGTTCGGCGTAGCGCTGGCTGATCACGCCGCCGAAGGGGGCCCGCACGATCAGTTCGTCCTTCTCCACCATGCGCTGCCGGAGCCGTTGCCGGGCGGCGGCGGTGGCCAGGCGCCGCACCTCCGCCTCCGAACGGAAGCGGTTCATGGTGTCGAGGCTGATCGCCCCCTGGCGGAACAGGGGTTCGTTGCGGCGCAGCTCGCTGTCGCTGCGCCGCTGCTCCGACTCCGCCGACTGGACGTTGGCCTGCAGTTCCATCAGCCGGTCGCGCAGGTCGCCGTCATCCATCAGGGCCAGGGGCTGGCCCTTGCGCACGGTGTCGCCCTCATCGACCATCAGTTCCAGCAGCACCCCCTGCCGCTTGGGGCTGACGTTCACCCGCTGGACGGCATCGAGCTCTCCGCTGGCGGTGATCACCCCGGGCAGGGATCCCTCGCGGGCCACCACGGTGAAGGGGGCCAGGTCGCGGCCGGCCTGCAGGCGCTGCCGCTGCCACAGTCCGGCGGTGGCAAGCAGGGCCAGGCCCACGGCCAGGCCGATCCATAGGCGGCGGCGGCGACCGCGGCGCCGGCCCTTCACCGGGATCGACGCCGGCGGGGGCGCCTCCCGGGTCGGAGCGGGGGCCGGCGGCAGGGGGGTGATGGCGGGAATGGGCCGGCGGATCGCTTGGGACAGTTTCGCGCGCCCGCGTGGGGGTTGTGAATGGCGGGAGACCGAAGGCCCCCTTCCGGGCGCCCCCTACATTTCCCCCATGCTTAAAGCCGGAATCGTCGGGCTGCCCAACGTGGGCAAGTCGACCCTCTTCAACGCCCTGGTGGCCAACGCCCAGGCCCAGGCGGCCAATTTCCCCTTCTGCACCATCGAGCCCAACGTGGGGGTGGTGGCGGTTCCCGACGAGCGCCTGCAGAAGCTCTCCGATCTCTCCAGTTCCAAGGAGATCGTGCCGACGCGCGTCGAATTCGTGGACATCGCCGGGCTGGTGCAGGGGGCGAGCAAGGGGGAGGGGCTCGGCAACAAGTTCCTGGCCAACATCCGTGAAGTCGATGCCATCGTCCACGTGGTGCGCTGTTTCGAGGACGACGACGTGATCCACGTCTCCGGCAGCGTCGACCCGGTGCGGGACGCCGAGGT
This sequence comes from Tabrizicola sp. YIM 78059, assembly GCA_943367815.1. GTDB lineage: Bacteria > Cyanobacteriota > Cyanobacteriia > PCC-6307 > Cyanobiaceae > Cyanobium. The sequence goes on from CALRKA020000004.1 coordinate 168,856, forward strand.
GATCAACCTGGAACTGGGGCTGGCGGATCTGGCCCAGATCGAGAAGCGGCGCGAGCGGCTCAAGAAGCAGATGCGCACCAGCAAGGAGGCCGCCGCGGAAGATGGCGCCCTGGCCAGGCTGCAGGCGGAACTGGAGCAGGGCGGCGCCGTGCGGCGGGTGACCCTGACCGAGGAGGAGCAGGCCCTGGTGCGCAACCTGGGCCTGCTGACCGGCAAGCCGATCATCTATGCCACCAACGTCAGCGAGGACGACCTGGCGGAGGGCAATGCCTGGGTGGCTGCCGTTGAGGCCTTGGCCGCCCGGGAGGGCGCCGAAGCGGTGCGCATCTCCGCCCAGGTGGAGGCCGAGCTGGTGGATCTGGCCGCCGAGGAGCGCTCCGACTACCTGGCCGGGCTGGGGGTGAACGAAGGCGGACTGCAGAGCCTGATCCGCGCCACCTACCGCCTGCTGGGTCTGCGCACCTACTTCACCACCGGAGAGAAGGAGACCAGGGCCTGGACGATCACCGCCGGCATGACCGCCCCCCAGGCGGCCGGTGTGATCCACACCGATTTCGAGCGGGGCTTCATCCGGGCCCAGACCATCGCCTACGCCCAACTGCTGGAGGCCGGCACCCTGGCCGAGGCCCGCAACCGGGGCTGGCTGCGCAGCGAAGGCAAGGAGTATGTGGTGGCCGAGGGGGATGTGATGGAGTTCCTGTTCAACGTCTGACGACGACCCGTGGCCACACCCGTCGGTTTCATCGGTCTCGGGGCCCTGGGCGCGCCGATGGCCGCCAACCTGCTCGCCCAGGGCTTTCCGCTCACGGTCCACAACCGCCATCGGGAGCGGGAGCTCCCCCTGGCCGCCGCCGGCGCCCGGCGGGGGTCCACCCCGGCGGCGGCGGCCCGCGGCGCCGCGGTGCTGGCCCTCTGCCTCAGCGACGACGCGGCGGTGGCGGCGGTGCTGCTGGGTGAGGGGGGCGACGCTGCCGTCGCCGCCGTGGCCGGTCTGGCGCCCGGGGCCCTGGTGGTCGATTTCTCCACCATCGCGCCGCAGACCTCCCGGGCCATGGCCGACGCCCTGGCCGAGCGCGGTGTGGCCTACCTGGATGCACCGGTGACCGGCGGTACCGAGGGGGCCCGGGCCGGCACCCTCTCGGTGCTGGTGGGGGGAGCGGCCGCCGACCTGGAGCGGGCCCGGCCGGTGCTGGAGGCCGTGGGCCGCACGATCACGGCGATCGGCCCGGTGGGGGCGGGCCAGGCGGCGAAGGCCGTGAACCAGGTGCTGGTCGCCGGCAGCTACGCGGCGGTGGCCGAGGCCCTGGCCCTGGGGCAGCGGCTCGGCCTGCCGATGGAGGAGGTGCGGCAGGCGCTGCTCGGCGGGGCCGCCGGCTCCTGGGCCCTGGAGCACCGCGGCGGCGCCATGCTGCGGGGCGAATTCCCGCTCGGGTTCCGCCTGCGGCTGCATCGCAAGGATCTGGCGATCGCCCTGGAGGCCGCCGCCGCCGGGGGGCTGGGGCTGCCGGTGGCCGGCCTGGTGGCGGCGATGGAGGACGACCTGATTGCGGCGGGCCATGGCGATGAGGACGTGTCGGCCCTGGCCCGCTGGTTCATCGCCGGCTCCCGGTGAGCAGCCCTGGCTCCCTACCTTGGTCCGGCTCCTGTGGTGTTGGCCGCGAGGCCGAGGGCTGAATGCTTGATGCGCCCCATGCTGCGCCCCTTGCTGCGTCCCCGGTCTCCGCGATCGAACTGCGGGGGCTCAGCAAGCGCTTCCAGGAGGGGGAGAGCGAGCGCACGGTGCTGCAGGCCGTCGACCTGACCATCGCCCCCGGCCAGTTCGTGGTCCTGCTGGGCCAGAGCGGCAGCGGCAAGAGCACCCTGCTGCACCTGATCGGCGGCATCGACACCCCCTCCTCCGGCAGCGTGGGGATCGGCGGGGTGGACCTCACGGCGCTCGACGAGCGGAACCGCACCCTGTTCCGCCGCGACCACATCGGCTTCATCTTCCAGTTCTTCAATCTCATCCCCACCCTCTCGGTGCTGGAGAACGTCACCCTGCCCGGCGAGCTGGCGGGGCGGCCCCGGCCGGCCCTGGAGTCGGCCGCCCGCGATCTGCTCGGCCGGGTCGGCCTGGCCGACCGCGCCTCCACCAGGCCCGACCGGCTCTCCGGCGGCCAGCAGCAGCGCGTGGCCATCGCCCGTGCCCTGCTGCACCAGCCCCTGCTGATCCTGGCCGACGAGCCCACCGGCAACCTCGACGAACACACCGGCGAGCAGGTGCTGCAGCTGCTGATCGACCTCACCCGCCAGCAGGGCCGCACCCTGATCATGGCCACCCACAACGGGGCCATCGCCGATCGGGCCGACCGGGTGCTGCGGGTGCAGGAGGGCCATCTGCTCGAAACGTCTGCCCCTGCTTCGGTGCCGGCATGAGCCAGGGGGATGCACCGCCCGTGGTCCGCAACGGGCCCCTGTGGCGCCTCGCGGCCCGGCGCTGGCGCCGCCGCCCGCTCCAGTACCTGCTCTGCATCCTGGGCATCGCCCTGGGGGTGGCGATGCTGGTCTCGATCGACCTGGCCAGCGGCTCGGCCCAGCGGGCGTTCTCGCTCTCCACCGACGCCATCACCGGCCGCACCAGCCATCGCCTGGAGGCGATCGGGCCTGGTGGCGTCCCGGACGCCACCTTCGTCGCGCTGCGGCAGCGCTTCCCGGAGATCCCCGCCACACCGGTGATCGAGGCCTACGGCCGGGCCGAGGAGCTGGACGGGGAGCTGCTGCGGCTGGTGGGGGTCGATCTGTTCAGCGAGGCTCCCTTCCGCGGCCTGCTGGGCGGCGACGGCCATGGTGAAGGGGGCGGCGGCAACGCAGGGGGCAGGGGCTTCGTGCCCTTCCTCACCGAGCCCGGCACGGCCGTCATCGCCGCCGACACCGCCGCGCGCTATGGCCTCCACCCCGGCGCCGCTGACGCCTCCGGAACCTTGCATCTCGATCTGGGCGGGCGGACGTCGGTCCTGCGGCTGGTGGGCAGCGTCAGCAGTGACTCGGCCCTGGAGCGCCGGGGGCTGGAGACCCTGCTGCTGGTCGACATCGCCACCGCCCAGGACCTGCTGGCCCCCGCCGGCGCGGCTGCGGCCCCGGCGCTGGGCCACATCGATCTGATCCTCGAGGGCCCCGCCCAGGAGCAGGCCATCCGCACCTGGTTGCCCGCTGGGCTGAAGCTGGAGACGGCGGCGGCCCGCGGCAACGCCGTGCAGCAGATGACGGCCGCCTTCGAGCTCAACCTCACCGCCATGAGCCTGCTGGCCATGGTGGTGGGCATCTTTCTCATCTACAACACTGTCACCTTCAGCGTGGTGCAGCGCCGCAGCCTCTTCGGTGTGCTGCGCTGCCTGGGGGTGACCCGGGGCCAGCTGTTCAGCCTGATCCTTGGGGAGGCGGCCCTGTTCAGCCTGGTGGGGTCCCTGCTGGGCCTGGTGCTGGGGGTGGTGCTGGGGCGCACCGTCGTCGGCCTGATCACCCAGACGATCAACGACTTCTACTTCGTGGTCTCGGTGCGGCAGATCAGCCTCTCGGGATTCACCCTGGCGAAGGGAATGCTCGTGGGGGTGGCTTCGGCCCTGGTGGCCTCAGCTCTGCCCGCCTGGGAGGCGATGGCCACCCCACCGCAGATGACCCTGCAGCGCTCCAGCCTCGAGGCCGGCTGGCAACGGCTGCTGCCCTGGTTCCTGCCGGCGGCCGCCCTCAGCGGCGGCCTGGGGGTGCTGCTGCTCCGCTGGGACAGCCGGGGCCTGGTGCCCGCCTTCGCCGGCCTGTTCGCCCTGCTGATGGGGGCCGCCCTGCTGATGCCGCCGGTGCTGGCCGCCGTCATGGGGGCCCTGGGCAGGGCCGGCGGCGGCCTGGGGGTGGTGGCCCGCCTCGCCCCCCGCGACATCCTGCGCTCCCTCAGCCGCACGGCGGTGGCCGTGGCGGCCCTGATGGTGGCGGTGTCGGTGATCGTGGGACTCTCGATCATGATCGGCTCCTTCCGGGGCACGGTGGTCACCTGGCTCGACCAGACCCTCCAGGCCGACCTGTTCGTCTCCCCGCCCACCACCACGGCCAACCGGGTGCTGGGCAAGGTGGACCCCGCCATCGTCCAGGCCGTCGCGGCACGCCCCGACCTGCGGGCCCTGGTCACCTTCAACAGCTTCGACGTGCACCTGGTCGACCAGGACCGGGACATCACCCTGATCGCCGCCGGTGGTGACGTCTCCGCCGGTCGGCGCCCCTACGCCTGGGTCCGCCCGGGCGTCGACGATCCCTTCGCCGCCCTGGCGGCCCGCGAGGGGGTGATCCTCTCCGAGGCCGTCTACCTGCGCGATGGCCAGGGCGCCATCCCTGAGCAGGTCAGGCTCGAAACCCCTGACGGCGAGAGGAGCTTCCCGGTGGTCGCCGTCTTCTACGACTACTCCTCCGACCGCGGCAGCGTGCTGATGGACCGCTCCCAGGTGGCGGAGCTCTGGCACGACGACAACGTCGCCTCCCTGGGACTGTTCCTGGCCCCGGGCGTTGAGCCCGAGGCGGTGGCCGCCGACCTGCGGGAGGGCTTCCGCAGCCGCCAGAGCCTGCTGGTGCAGACCAACGGCGCCCTGCGGCAGGGATCGCTGGAGATCTTCGATCGCACCTTCGCCATCACCGGAGCCCTGCAGCTGCTCACGGTGCTGGTGGCCTTCATCGGCATCTTCAGCACCCTGATGAGCCTGCAGCTGGAGCGGGGCCGGGAGTTCGCCGTGCTGCGGGCCGGCGGCATGACGCCCCTCCAGCTGGGGCGCCTCACCCTGCTGGAGACCGGCCTGATGGGCCTGCTGGCCGGCACCTGCTCGATGCCCCTGGGCTACGGGTTGGCCTGGGTGCTCGTGCATGTGATCAACGTGCGCTCCTTCGGCTGGACCCTGCAGATCGCCCTGGAGCCGCGCTTCTTCGTCCAGTCCCTGCTGGTTGCGGTGGGCGCGGCGGTGCTCGCGGGCCTCTACCCGGCCCTGCGCCTCGGGCGCATGAACATCAGCGAGGCGCTGCGGCAGGAATGAACCACCCCCATCCCCTGCGCACCCTGCTGGCCCTTGTGGCCGTGCTGTTGCTGGGCCTGGCCGGAGCGGCCCCGGCCGGGGCCAGCAGCGGCATCCGCTGGGGGGAGGCGCCGGAGCCCGAGGGATTCGTCCGGGCCTTCACCCCGCGGGACTGGCGTTTCCCCGCCGACTTCGGCGCCCATCCCGAGTACCGGACCGAGTGGTGGTACTACACCGGCAACCTGGAGAGCGACGACGGACGTCCCTTCGGCTACCAGCTGACGATCTTCCGCCAGGCCCTGGCCCCAGCCGCCCCCGAAGTCTCAGCCGCCCCCGACCCCGCCGGCTCCCGCTGGCGCACCCCCCAGGTCTTCTCCGCCCATTTCACCGTCAGCGACATCGCCACCGACACCTTCCTGCAGGAGGAGCGCTTTGCCCGCGGCGCCCTGGGCCTGGCCGGGGCTGAGGCCGACCCCTATGCGGTCTGGCTCAACGACTGGCGCATCAGTGCCGAAGGGCCCGACCGGGTGCGGCTGCAGGCCGCCACCGACGCCATGGCCATCGACCTGAGCCTCCGCCAGAGCCGGCCCCCGGTGCTCCAGGGCCAGGACGGCCTCAGCCGCAAGGGGCCCGAACCAGGCAACGCCTCGCACTACTACTCCCTGGTGCAGCAGCCCACCGAGGGCACGGTCACGGTGGCGGGCCGCACCTACGCCGTCCGCGGGGTCAGCTGGAAGGACCATGAGTTCTCCACCAGCGTCCTGAGCCCGGGCACCGTCGGCTGGGACTGGTTCTCCGCCCAGTTCGAGGACGGCTCCGCCCTGATGCTCTACGGCCTGCGCCGGGAGGACGGCGGCAAGGAGCCCTTCAGCGGCGGCCGCTGGATCGCCGGCGACGAGACGGTGGAGCTCGGCACCGACGACTACATCCTCACGGTGAAGCGCACCTGGCGCAGCCCCCACAGCGGTGCCACCTACCCCGCGGCCTGGACGCTCACGATTCCACGGCTGGACCTGGAGCTGGCGATCACGCCGCAGATGGCCGATCAGGAGCTGACCACGGCCTCGGCCACCTACTGGGAGGGGGCGCTCCGCTACCAGGGCCGCCGGGGCGAGCGGCCGCTGCAGGGCCGCGGCTACGGCGAGCTCACCGGTTACGTCGACCGCCTCGATGGCCTGCGGGGTGGGTGATCGGCGAGGATGGCCCCAGCAGGAGCGAAGGGCCATGGCAGCAGCGGACCATCCCGGGATCCCGTCCCCCCCTTCGGAGGAGGCCGGCGACGCCACCGCGGCTGCCGCCGAGCATCCCCACAACTTCGAGGTCCAGAAGGAGATCCACCGCCGCATCCGCAACGATCCGGATTACGACGACTGGGAGTACGGCACCGAGCCCCTGCCCCATGAGGCCTGGGTGGAGCGGCAGGCCGCCGCTTCAAAGGAGCGCCCGGCGGGGGCCTAGGCCCCGCACCAGCGGCAGTCCCCCCAGGCAGGCCAGGGCCATCAGCAGCCAAAGTCCGGCGCCATGGCCCTGGCCGTCCAGCAGCCGGCCGGCCAGCAGGGGCGCAGCGAAGCCGCTGATGGCGAAGCACTGGGACAGCAGCGCCAGGGCCAGGCCCTGGTGCTCGATCGGGCTGCGTTCCACCACCGCCTCGGTGGCGGTGGGCAGGAAGCAGGCGATCCCGAGGGCCAGGGGCAGCTGGGCGAGCAGCAGCAGGGCCAGACCCCGTTCGCTGAAGGCGGAGGCCGCCAGCAGCAGATTGCCGGCCGCGAAGCTGACCAGGCTCAGGGTCAGCCCCGTCCTCACGGGCCGGCGCGCGAGGGCCTGACCCACCGGCCATTGGAGCAGTAGCAGCAGAGCCAGCTGCAGGCCGATGGTGAGGGCACCGAGGCTCACCGGCAGGGCCCGGCGCAGCAGGCTGCCCCGCACCAGCTCCAGGGGCAGGGCGCTCTGCATCAGGGCCGGCATCGCCGTGGCCAGCACGGCGACGGCCAGCAATGGCGCCAGGCCGGGCAGCCAGGGGCCCCAGGGGCTGGGGTGGGCCAGCCGCTCCCTGGGCCTGGGATCCGGCAGCCCCTGGCGGGACAGCACCAGCAAAACCGCCAGCATGCAGACGATGTCCACGGCGTAGATGCCGCGCAGCCATCCCCACCAGGCGAGCACCGCCCCCACCAGAGCCCCGGTGGCGATGCCCAGGGCATCGGCGCTGCGCATCAGGGCGAAGGCCCGGCCCGAACCCACTGGCGCGCCCGATGCCACCGAAGCGCAGCTGAGCGGCACCGCCAGCTCGATCGCGGGCCAGTAAAAACCCACCGCCATACCGAGCAGCACCTGCCCCTGCAGGTAGCCGTCGAAGGAGCCGGCCCCCATCAGCCGGGCGTCGCCGGCGATGGCCATCAGGGCCGCCAGCAGCACCGGAACCGCGCAGTTCAGGCCCCGATCCAGCAGGACACCACTGAGGATCCGGCCGAAGGTGCCCGCCACCGCGGCCATGGCCAGCCCTTCGGTGACACGGGCCGCGCTGAAGTGCTCCTGGTGGAACACCATCGGGGTCAGATAGAGCACGCCGCCCGCCCCGAGCATGGCGATCACGCGGATCAGGGCGAGATGGCGCTGGGCTGCTGGAAACTGGGTGAACCAGGACCGCGCCCTGGCCCTCCCCTGTGCCTGTTCCACTCCGCCTTCGTCCGTTCAAGGGTCTGCTGGCCAGTCTGCTGATCGCCGGGTCAGCCCTGACGTCGCCCGTCGCGGCGGCGGAGGTGCTGGAGCTCCGCTTTGACGGGCTTGAGCTGCCGGTGAACCTGGAGCAGCTCGACGGCTGGACCCGCAGCCCGGCCGGTCGGACCGGCGGCGGTGGGGATCTGGCGGTCTGGCTGGATCTGCTCGATCCCCGCAGTCGCCAGGACCTCAGGATCCTGCTGCGCGCCCCCCTGCTGCGGGACACCAGCTTCGGCCAGCAGCTGCTCGACAGCTGGGCCGGCAGCCAGATGATGGCCCGCCTGGGGGACCTGCTGACCACAGGTGACGGCCGCAGCACCACCGCGGTGCTGCAGACGACGCTGCGCCGGCTGCTGGAGTCGCGACAGGACGTTTCCACCATCGGCCTGCTGCGGGCCCTGCCGGTGCAGCGGCTGAGCCTCCAGCTCGATGGGCTCTACGAGCTGGCGCTGCAGTGGCGCCAGCAGATCGACCTGCAGCGCCAGGCCCTGCGGCGCCTCCAGGCCCTGGCCCTGCCGGAGCGCCGCACCGTTCCCCTGGCCTTCGCCGATCGCACCCCCCTGAGGCCCCGGCGGCTGGGGCTGGCCGTGGGCCACCGGCAGCAGCCCCTGCCGCTGGAGGTCTGGCCGGCGGCAGCGACGGCTGGCCGGGGGAGCGCGGCCCCGCAGCGGCCGTGGCTGCTGCTGATGCCCGGGCTGGGGGGGAATGCCGACCAGTTCGGCTGGCTGGCCAGCGAGCTGGCCGAACGGGGCTGGCCGGTGGTGGTGGTGCAGCACCCCGGCAGTGACGGCCCCGCCCTCAAGGCTGCCCTCGACGGCCAGCGGCCCCCGCCGGGCGCCGAGACCCTGGCCATCCGGTTGGCCGACATCGAGGCGGTGCTGGTGGCCCAGCGCCGGGGTGAGCTGCCGGTGCGGGGCCGGGGGGTGGTGCTCCTCGGCCACTCGATGGGGGCCCTCTCCGCCCTGCTGGCGGCGGGGGTGGTGCCGGAAGCGGGGCTGGCGGGCCGCTGCCGCAAGGCCCTCGACCGCCTGCCGATCGCCAACCCCTCCCGGCTGCTGCAGTGCCAGCTGCCCAGCACCGAGTTGCCCGAGCGGTCCTCTCCCCCCGCCGAGCTGCGGGGACTGGTGCTGCTCAACAGCTTCGGCAGCCTGCTCTGGCCGCGGCGGGGGCTGGCGTCGCTGGGGGTGCCGGTGCTGATGGTCGGCGGCAGCCTCGACCTGGTGACGCCGCCGCTGGAGGAGCAGCTGCGCCTGTTTCTCCAGGGCAGGGATCCCCGCAGCCGGCTGGTGATGGTGGAGGGGGGCAGCCATTTCTCCCCCGTGCGGCTGATGCCCACCGATGAGGTGCTCTTCCGCCTCGATGAGGAGCTGGTGGGGGTGGACCCCGCCCGGGTGCAGTCGGCGCTGCTGCGCCTCACCACCGAATACCTCCAGACCCTGGAGCAGCCCCTGCTGCTGCCGGCCCAGCGGCGGGTGCAGGAGGGCGTGACCCTCGACGTGCTTGACGCCGCCGCCGCCCGGCGCTGGAAGGCCGGCCTGAAGCCCTGACCCACCGTCTGCCGGCCCCGGTCCCGGCCCGAGATCAGAAGCGGATGCGCGGATCGAGCAGGGCCACCAGCAGGTCCACCGCAACGGTCACCAGGACCACCAGGGCCGCCACCACCACCACGATCCCCTGGACCACGGGATAGTCGCGCTGGGCGATCGCCTCCTGCAGCCGGAAGGCGATGCCGGGCCAGGAGTAGGTGACCTCGATCAGCAGGGCGCCGCCGATCAGGGAGGCCACCGTGATGCCGGTGATCGTCAGCACGGGCAGCAGGGCGTTGGGCAGGGCGTGGTGCAGCACCACCCGCCGCTCGCTCAGGCCCCGGCTGCGGGCCGCCTCCACGTAGTCGGATCCGAGGGCACGGCGCAGGTTGAGCCGCAGGGCATTGGTGAAGATGCCGCTGAGCAGCAGGCCCAGGGTGGCGGCCGGCAGCACCAGGTGGCGCAGGCTGCCGGCCAGCTGGCCCCAGTCGCCGGCCCGGAGGCTGTCGAGCAGGTAGAAGCCCGTGCCCTCCGGCGGCATCAGGGTGGCGGGGAAGCGTCCCCCCACCGGCAGCCAGCCCAGCCAGACGGCGAACACCAGCTGCACCACCATCGCGGCCCAGAAGGGGGGCAGGGCGTAGGTGCTGATGCCGTAGAGCCGGCCGGCCAGATCGATGCGTCCCTCGGGACGGGCGATGCCGCTGAATCCCACCGCCAGACCCACCACGGCGGCCAGCAGCAGGGCCACCACGCCGAGTTCCAGGCTGGCGGGCAGGGAGGCCTGGATGATGCCGGTCACCGGTTCGCCGTTGGTGAGCGACGTGCCCAGGTCGCCCCGCAGCAGATGGCCGAGGAACCGGCCGTACTGCTCGGGCAGGGGCAGATCCAGACCGAGCTGGGTCCGTAGGGCGGCGCGGGCCCCCTCCGGGGCGCGCGTGCCCAGCAGGGCGTCGATCGGATCGCCGGGGGCCACCCGCAGCAGCAGGAACACCAGCGAGGCGATCAGCCAGAGCATCACCGGAGCCAGGGCCAGGCGGGAGGCCAGGTAGCGCGCCAGGTCGGAACGGCGGCTCATGGCAACCGGGCCGCGGCGGCGGCGGGGAGACGGCGCAGCTCGCCCAGCATCACCCGGCCCGATCCGTCGAACCGGGGCCGGCTGACACTCCGCTGGCCCCAGGCCACCGGGGCGCTCAGCCACACCGGCAGGTAGGGGCTCGCGGCGGCGACCCGGCGCTGGATGGCCACCAGCAGGGCGATCCGCTCGGGGCCGTCCAGCTGGCTGCTGCGCTGCAGCTCCTGCTCCAGTCCCGGGGCGGTCCAGAAGGTGCCTCCCAGCACGCTGTTGCCCTTCAGGCAGCGGTCCCCTTCGGCCTTGCTGCAGGAGAGCAGCGGCATCAGGAAGTTCTCCGCATCGGGGTAATCACCGATCCAGTCGTAGAAGAGCATCGTCAGGGCGCCTTTGTCGAGCTGGGAGTAGGCGGTGGTCGACTCCATGCCGCTCACCTCGAGTTTCACGCAGTCGCCCAGGTCCCGGCGCAGCTGGGCCTGCCAGGTGAGGGCGAACAGCCGGTCGGTGGGGATGTCGGAGCGGTAGGTGAGGGGCAGGGTGAGCACCCGGCCGCCGCAGTACCCGGCCTGGCGGTAGAGGGCGCGGGCACCGGCGGGGTCGTAGGCCGGCCAGGCGGTGGGATCGGAGCCCGGCAGGTCGGGGGGGACCAGCTGCCGCTGGGGGGAACGCAGGTCCAGGGTCACCCGCCGCACGATGGTGGACCGATCGAGGCTGCGGGCCACGGCCTGGCGCAGGCCGGGCCGGTTCAGCGGCGGCTGGTCGGTCAGCAGCGACACCAGGCTGATCTCCTGGGAGGGCCCGACGGCCTGCCGCAGGCGGCCGGCCGCCGCGTCCCGCTTCAGGGCCTGCTGGTGGTCGATCTCGAGGCCGGTGCTGAGCAGCAGGTCCACCTCGCCGCTGCGCAGGGCCCCGAACAGGGCGGTGGAGTTGCTCAGGGTGACCAGGTCGATGCCCCCGTTGGCCGGCCGCCGTCCCCAGTAGCGGGACCAGGGCAGGAGGCGCTGCTGCTGGCCGCCGAAGAAGGCCAGGGCGTAGGGGCCCGTACCCACGAAGCGGTCGTTCAGGGGCTTGTCCCGGTGTTGCCGGTAGGCGGTGGGGGAGACCGGGGTCAGGAAGATGGCGCTGAGCAGCCGCGGCAGCGGGCTGAAGGGGCGCTTCAGCACCAGCTCGATCTCATGGGGAGCGGTGACCCGCACGCTCTCGACCCGTTCGCCCAGCTGGTAACCGAGGGTGCCGATCGCCATGAAGCGGCGCAGGGAGAACGCCATGGCGGCGGCATCGAAGCGGGTGCCGTCGTGGAACAGCACCCCCCGGCGCAGGGGGATGCGGGCCCGCAGCCCGTCGGGGCTAAGCACCGGCAGGGCCGTGGCCAGCCGTGGCTCGATGCGGCCGCTGGCGTCGATGGCATAAAGCGGGTCCCCCAGGCCGCTGAGCACCTGCATCACCCCGATCCGGGAGGCCTGGACCGGATCGAGGGAATCGATGCGGCTCTTGGTCGCCACCACCAGGGACCGGCGCGATCCCGATGGCTGGCAGCCCGCCAGCAGCGGCAGGGCCAGCAGCAGGGTGGCGAGGGCGGTGGCCGTCGCGGCCGGTCCGCCTCCTGTTCTGCCCCTGGTCGTCGGCAAGACCTTGCGATCCGGTGGGGCCCATTCAAGCGGCCCGTCCAGCGCGGTTCCGGCGGGGACGTTCAGGGGGCCCGTCGGTTGGTCCTGGGGCGCCGCCCGCGCAGGATCTCCAGCTGTCGGATCAGCTGCTGGAGCAGGGTGAGGGAGGCGCGAGGGCGCTGGGCGCCGGCGGCGAAAGCCGCGGCGAAACCCACCGAGGCGATGGTCACCCGCGCCACCCCCTGGCCGAGGGCCCAGACGTCGGTGGGGGCGGGCCCGCTGATGCGGCCGGAGGCGCGGGTCTCTGTCTTCTGGAGCTCCTCAAGCAGGCTGCGCTTCAGCTCGTTGAGGGGCAGGCTGAGGGCCGCCGGGGGCAGCTGGGGCCGGGGGGCCTGGAGCCGGGAGAAGCGGGCCTGCAGGTCCTCCGGGCTGGTGGCGGCCTCGATGGCCTGGCGTATCCGGGTCACCCGTTCGTCGAGCACCGTGCGCTGCATCGCCTGGGTGCCCTTCGCCTGGGAGAGGATCCGCCAGGTGGCGAAGCCCTGCAGGGGCACCAGCAGCAGGAAGGCGAACACCACGACGATGGCCCACTGGCGGGCGATGGCCAGCTTCGCCCGCAGGAAGCCGTTGGTGGGCTCGATGAACAGCCCGAGGTGGAGCAACAGGAACCCCAGCAGGGCAAGCAGCGCGGTGTTGACCATGCGGTTGGTGAACCGCAGCTGCCAGGCGGGACTGAGGAGCTGGAGGGGCAGGGAGTCGACCAGGACGAAGGCCAGGAACACCAGCAGCAGACCGGCACCGCTCCAGGCGAACAGGCGGCTGAAGCCGGCGATGGTCTCTTCGCGGCTGGCGGAATAGTCAGGCATCCGTGGTCCGGGCTGGACAGGGTGGTGAGGCTGGCCAGCGGCCCAGACCTTAGGGGGCCCCACCGACGCCGTCAGGGGCCCAGCGGCAGGGACCATGGACAGCCTCGCCCGGCCGACTTAAGGAGAAGCCCTGCAAACCTGAAGGCAGGCTGATAAGCTGGTGAGACTTATCTGGTTCTTCATGGTGCGCTTCCTTGGGGTTGCTGCCCTCGGTCTGAGGCGCTTCCGGCCTTCCGTCCACCTCTACCCACCCCTCGTCCTGCTCAGCTGCCTCGTCGCCAGCACCGCCGCCCCGGCGGGGGGCACCTACGGGCACGATTCCGTGGCGGAGCTCAAGGAGCTGCGGGAACTGCTGGTTCCCGGTTTCGGGCGGGAGCCGAACGTCCTCATCGGGGTCGGTGGGATCTCCCTGAGCAATCCCGTCACGGGCACGAGCGTGCCCTTCTTCCAGCTCAGTTCCGGCTCTTCTTCCTCCTTCGGGGGGGGCATCATCGACGGATTCGTCGTGCCGTCGGGCTTCTTCCTGGCACGCACCAGCGCCGTTCCCGGCCGCACCGGCTTCCGCCTGACGAATCCCCTCGCCTTCCGTTGGGCCGGTACGGCGTCCACCCCGCCGCTGCAGCTCACCTGGCAGGCCGGCACGCTCTTCGACAACGTCTTCGACGGGGCCACGGGCTCCTTCGTTCCTTTCCGGATCGTCCCCGGCGGCTCGACGGGCGTGGACCCCTCCACCGAGCCCAGGCTCGCCCTGGCGGCCGAGCCCGCCGAGGAGACCCCCGGCCAGGGTGAGGGGGACGACGTGTTCAAGACGGCCCTGCTTCTGCCACCCCCTGGAGCCCCCTCCGGTGACCAGCCCGGTGAAGGCGGTGACGGCCCCGGCGACCAGGGTCCGGCGGCTGAGGGCCCCGACCCGGCCTCGGTGCCGGGTCCCCTGCCCGTGGCCGGCGTGGCCATCGCCTGGCGTTGCAGCCGCCGGCTGCGGCAGCGCCTGCGCCAGACCCGCTGAGCTGCCGGCCCCGGTTTGGTGCCGGCTCAGAGCGTCCGCAGGCAGGCGGCCACCGCCTCCACCCCCTCCAGGGCCTCGATCGCCCCGAGGGCCTCGCGGAAACGGTCCTCGCGCACCTCGTGGGTGATCACGACGATCTCCGCTTCCCCTTCCCTGGCGTCGAGCTGCACGATCGACTGGATCGACACCTGGGCGGCACCGAAGCAGGTGCCGATGCGTCCGATCACGCCAGCTTCGTCGCGGGTGCGCAACCGGACGTAGTTGCGGTGGCGGCTCAGGGAGCCGTCCACCAGGGTGCAGTGGCGCCAGCTGCTGGCGGCCAGAAGGGGATCGAGGCCGGCCTGGGGGCCGCCCACCTGGCGAATCCCGGCGATGTTGAGGATGTCGGCCACCACCGCCGAGGCGGTGGGCCCGGCCCCGGCCCCGGGCCCGAAGAACATCACCTGGCCCACCGGATCCCCTTCCACCAGAATTGCGTTGTTGACGCCGTGCACGCCCGCCAGGGGGTGGTGCTTGGGCAGCAGGGTGGGGTGCACCCGCACATCGAGCGCCACCCCACCGGGGGGCTCGGCGCTGTGGCCGTTGCCAGCGGCGGCGGAATCCTCTTCCACCTTTTCGGCCACCGCCAGCAGCTTCACCACGAAGCCCAGCTGGGCCGCGTAGGCCACGTCACGGGCGTCGAGCCGGTCGATGCCTTCGGTGGCGATGCCGCCGCGCTCCACCGGACCGCCGTAGGCCAGGCCGGCCAGGATGGCGATCTTGTCGGCCGCGTCGCCCCCCTCCACATCGGCGGCGGGGTCGGCTTCGGCGTAGCCGAGCCGCTGGGCGTCGGCCAGCACCTCGGCGTAGGCCGCCCCCTCGTCGGCCATGCGGCTGAGGATGTAGTTGGTGGTGCCGTTGATGATGCCGCTGACCCGGCGGATGCGGTTGCCGCCGAGGGACTGCTTGATCGGCTCGATGATCGGGATGCCCCCGCCCACGGCGGCCTCGATCAGGACGTAGACGCCCTTGTCGGCGGCCGCGGCGGCGATCTCCTGGCCATAGCGGGCGATCACCGCCTTGTTGGCCGTGACCACCGGCTTGCCGGCGGCGATGGCCCGCAGGATCAGGCTGCGGGCGGGCTCCAGCCCCCCCATCACCTCCACGACGATGTCCACCGCCGGATCGTCGATGACCGCCTCGGGGTCGGTGGTGAGGCGCTCCGGGGGCAGGGTCAGCGGGCGTGGGCGGCTGAGGTCGCGCACGGCCACCCTTTCGAGCACCAGCTCACCCACCAGGGGATGGCGCCCCTGGGGACTGGCCAGGATCGCCGCCACCCCGCTCCCCACCGTGCCCAGCCCGAGCAAGCCGATGCCGATGGCCATGGGCTGCAACCCCACAAACCACCATCCTAGAAATCAACCGGCGGCCAGCCGGCTTGCCTGGGCCTGCATGGTGCGCAGGATGTTGAGGAAACCGTTGGCCCGCGAGGGCGTCAGGCTCGCCTGCAGGCCCGTTTCGGCGATGAAGGAGGGGTCCAGGGCGGTGGCCTCGGCCGGGGTCAGGCCCTCCAGCCCCTCGATCAGCAGGGCCAGCAGCCCCTTGGTGATCTGGGCATCGGAATCGCCGCGCCAGTGGAGCCGGCCCTCCTGGAGGCTGCCCACCACGTAGACCTGCGACACGCACCCCTTCACCTTGAAGGCGTCCTGGCGCAGCTCATCGGGAAAGGGCTCCAGCTTCTTGGCCAGCCACAGCACGTACTCGTAGCGGCGCCGGGGGTCGCTGGTGCTCCCCAACCGTTCCACGATCCGGTCAAGAGCGGGACTGCCGGTGGCCATGGACGACACGCAGGGATTCAGGACGGGCGGCGCGTCCGCAGCATCCCGGCCAGACCGGCCACGGCGAGCACGCCGAGGGGGGGCAGATAGGCCCATCCCTCCAACCGAGGGTAGGGATGGGAGCGGCTCACCCGTGCGGGCCCCGCAGGCGTGGCCGCGGGTTCCGGCAGCTCGAGGTAATCCCGGTGGCCCGGGCCCGCATCCACCTGCAGCTCCCACTGGCGGCTGGCCTGGGGCGGCAGGGTGAAGACGATGCTGCCGTCGGCGCCGGTGCGCCCCAGTTCGATCGGGGTGCCCCCGTCGGGCGGCACGATGCGAACAGCGGCATCGCTGGCCGGCTGGCCGGCGGAGAACTGGCTCTGCAGGCGCAGGGTCTCGGGGCCGGGGGTCGCCGCGGAGCTGTTCAGGGACGCGTTGAGGCTGGTGAGCCGCTCCAGGCTGCTCTCGATGGCGTGGGCGCGGACCTGCGTAGGGGCGACCACAAGTGCGGCAAGGCCGACCAGCCCGGTGAACAGAAGGGGCTTCATCCGTGAATCAGGAGGCTTTCCAGCGACTATCGCTGCTTTTGCCCGCCTGCACCATCCTGGCCACCGAACTGACCATCATCGAGAGGGCGTCGCTGGAGGCGCCACGGCCCTGGATCTCGGAGGTCATCACCCGCTCGGCGGCCGTCAGGGGACGGTTCTGGAGCGACGAGGGGATCGAATCCAAGGACGGCACGGATGCACTCCTTCGATCCTGGCAAACGATCGGGACCTTGGCCCGCCGCCGGCCCCATCGTTACGAGCTTGCAATCTTCCGCCGGCCCGCCGGCGTGAGCCGGCAGTCGTGTTCATCGATCCAGCCGTCGAAGGGGATGTCCCAGGGATCCCGGGGCAGGGCCGCCGTGATGCAGGCGGCGGGCAGCACCGCCAGGGCGGGCACCGCCGCCCAGCGCGGATCGGCCCGCAGCCGGTCGTACCAGCCGCCCCCGGAGCCCAGCCGCAGGCCCCCGGGGGCCATGGCCAGGGCGGGCACCAGCAGCAGGGCCATGGCGGCGGGGTCCAGGTCCTCCCGCGGCTCCAGACCGGCCACCTCCACGGTCGGGGCCGGGATGCCGCAGGCATCGGCGGCCAGGGGATCGCCCGGCGCCCAGGGCCGGTACACCAGCTCCGGGCCGGCCACCGCCGGCAGGGCCAGCCGGCCGGCCCAGGCCGGGGCCAGGGGGCGAAGGTCGGGTTCGCTGCCGAGGGGCCAGTAGAGGCCGAGGCAGCCCTCCCGCCGCGCCAGCAGGACGTCCAGGTGCCGCCGGGCCGTCGCCAGGATCCCCGGGGCGGCCGCGGCCAGGTACTGCCGCCGCCGCCGCCGGAACAGGCGCCGCAGCTCCTCCTTGGAGCTGCCTTCGCCGGCGGGCGTGCTCACCTCTGAAACCAGCCGGTCAGCGCCACCGCCAGGGCGTCGGCGGCGTCGTCGGGGCGGGGGGGGTGCTCCAGATCCAGCTCCCGCATCACCGCCGCCAGCACCTCGTCCTTCTCGGCGTGGCCCGAACCCGCCAGGGCCAGCTTGATCTGCATCGGCGGGAACTCCACCACCGGAATGGCGAAGCGGGCCAGGGTCATCATCACCACCCCCCGGGCCTGCACCACCGCGATCGTGGTGCTGGAGCGGTAGAAGAAGAACTTCTCCACCGCCGCCAGCTGGGGCCGCCAGCGACGCACGATCACCCGCAGATCCCGGGCGATCTCCACCATCCGATCCCCGTCGCTGCGGCCGGGTTCGGTGCGGATCATGCCGCAGTCGAGCAGGCGCTGGTGGCCGCCGCCCGCGGCGGAGCGGCCTTCCACATCGATCACCCCGTAGCCGACGCGCGCCAGCCCGGGATCGATGCCCAGAATCCTCACCCCGCCAGGGCCAGCTGGAAGGCGGAGGGGTCGCCGGCGGGGCGGTCAAACACCTTGCAGAACGTCTTCACCACCCGCTCGCCGGAGTCGATCTGCTCGAGGGGGTCCTTGCGCAGCCGGTGGCGCAGGCAGCAGGCGACCACCCGGGCCACGTCGTCGTCGCTCACCTCGACATGGCCCTCGAAGGCCGCCAGGGCCCGGGCGGCCCGGTTGGTGACGATGTCGCCCCGCAGGCCGTCCACATCCAGTTCGCCGCAGACCGCCGAGATGCGGATGCGCAGGTCGTCGTCGATGGTGACCCGGGGCAGCCGCTCCTGGGCCTCCACCACCCGGGCCTGCAGGGCCTCCTGGGTGTTCTGCAGGCGGTCGCTGAAGCTGTCGGGATCGGCATCGAAGCTGGTGCGCTGATCCACCACCTGCACCCGCAGCTCCGGATCGCGCACGGTGCGCACCTCCACGCTCATGCCGAAGCGATCGAGCAGCTGGGGCCGCAGCTCACCCTCCTCCGGGTTGCCGGAGCCGATCAGCACGAAGCGGGCCGGGTGCCGCACCGACACGCCCTCCCGCTCCACCGTGTTCCAGCCCGAGGCGGCCGAATCCAGCAGCACGTCCACCAGGTGGTCGTCGAGCAGGTTCACCTCGTCGACGTACAGCAGGCCGCGGTTGGCCTTGGCCAGCAGCCCCGGCTCGAAGGCGCGCACGCCCTCGCTGAGGGCCTTCTCGATGTCGATCGTGCCGCAGAGGCGGTCTTCGGTGGCCCCCAGCGGCAGGTCGACCATCGGCACCTGGCGGGCCTCCACCGGCAGCTGTTCGCCCCGCTCGGCCCGCTGGCGCACCTCGCTGCTCTGCAGGTCGGGGTCGCTCGGTGAGCTGTTGTAGGGGTCACCTGCCACCACGTCGATCGCCGGCAGCAGATCGGCGAGGGCCCGGATGGTGGTGGACTTGCCCGTGCCCCGGTCGCCCATGATCATCACCCCGCCGATGCGGGGATCGATCACGTTGAGCAGCAGCGCCAGCTTCATCTCCTCCTGACCCACGATGGCGGTGAAGGGGAAGACCCTGCGCTTCCTGGTTGGCGTCACGGACGGCTTGCGGGCGGAGCCCCGGATTGTTTCACAGCCGCCCCTGGGGCCGCCCCCGGGCCTGCCCCCGGGGCCACCGGCGTCGCCACCGGAATCAGCGACAGCACTTGGGGCGGGGTGGCGTCGGCCGGGTAGATCAGCCGCACGCGCAGCTGCCGTTCCTGGCCGGGGCGCAGGCTGACCGTGCCCAGGGGCGGGCCCTCCTGGCCGGCCCGCAGCACCAGGTGGAACCGGCGCCGACCCCCCGGGCCGCCGGCGTCGTTGTCGAGGCCGCTGACCTCCACGGTGCCCCGGAACATCACCGCCCGCGCCGGGGTGCTGTTGAAGCGCAGACCGCCCAGGGGCTGGTCGGTCTTGATCGGCGATTCCAGGGCCACCGCGAGCTGCACCGGCCGGGGGGTGTCGTTGCGTAGCGGCAGGCTTAGGTCGTAGGTGACGCCGTAGTTGCCGTGGGCCGCCCAGGCGGTACCCGGGTAGAAGGCGCGCAGGGGGGCGGTCTGCACCTGGCCGGTGCCCAGGGTGCCCCGCTCCAGCGAGGCGATCGGCCAGGAGATCGGTGCCCGGCTCACCGACAGGGTCGGGCGGCCCGGATCGGTGATCCGCCCGGCCCAGGCGCTGCCCTCCTGGACCCCGCTGACGCGGGAGTAGATCATCGGGCCCTTGGCCCCCCGGGGGCTGGGGCTGTGCTCCTTCGGGCTGAGACCGCCCTGCAGCAGGCGCTGCCAGACGGCCGGATCCGGCGGGCGATCCACGGGGCCGAAGGCCGCCAGGGTGGCCACGTCCACCGGCCCGTCGCTGTTGAGGCGCAGCTGCAGGTTGAGGCCGTTGAGCAGCGGATCGAGGCCGCGCACCGGCAGGGGCAGCACCATCAGGGTGCTCAGCTGTCCCGGCGGCAGGGTCCAGCCCTCCGGCACCAGGGGGCTGCGCTGGCGGGCCAGGAGCTCGGTGGCCACCCGGCTGCCGGGCCCGGCCCAGATCGGCGTGCTGCCCTGCTCCATCAGCGCCGGCAGGGGCAGGAAGGGGGCCGAGGGCTGGTCGGGGTTCACCGACTGGGACAGGGCGGTGGAGCCCGCCACGGTCCGCAGCTTCACCGGGACCTTGCCCCGCGGGGCGGCCACCACCGCCAGCCAGAGGGTGGAGTCGAGGCTTTCGGGGGTGCCGGCGTAGATGTGATGGCTGAACAGCTCGAAGGGGCCACTGACGGCCGCGTTGAGGTGCGCCGCCGGCACCCCCAGGGGACGCCCGTCGTAACCCCGCTGGCCATCGAAGGTGGACAGCAGGATGCCGGGCCCCTTGATCACCTCGGGGTTGTTGTCGTTCACCATCGGCACGGCATCCAGCCGGCCCGGCAGCGGCGCCACCGTGCCCGGGCGCAGCACCGGCGGCGCTGGGGCGGGCTTCGGCGCTGGGGCGGTTTGCGCCTGGGCGAACAGGGGACCGCCCAGGGCGGCCAGCCCCAGAACGGGCAGCACGAGGGCGCGGATGGGGGCGTTCATCAGCGTTTGACGAGGGTTTTGGTGACGGCCCCGGCCATCGCCCGGATCAGCTCGGCGGAGCGGGGATCGTTGAAGGGACCCTTCACCATCAGGGCCAGGACGGCCCGCTGGCCGTTGGGCAGCTGGATCAGGGCGGCGTCGGAATAGGCGATGCCGATGTCGCCGGTCTTGTTGTAGACGGTGATGCCTTCTGGCAGCAGCTCGCTGTCGGGATCGGAGGAGTCCTTGCCCATCCCCATCAGCAGGCCGAGGGGGATCAGGGTGTTGGTGCGGGAGGTGGCCATGATCTCGCGGAACAGGTCACGGGCCCGGGGCGTGAGCTTGTCACCGGTGTCCACCAGGGCGATGGAGCGGGCCAGATCACGGGAGCTGGTGGTGTTGGTGCCGTCGAGGTCCGGCAGCCAGTTGTTCACCACCGTGGCCGTCAGGCCGAGGCTGCGGAAGCGGGTGTTGAGGGTGGTCTTGCCGCCCAGGCGGCGGATCAGCAGGTTGGTGGCGGTGTTGTCGCTCACCCGGATCATCTCCGTGGCGGCCTCGAAGAAGGGGAAGCGGGTACCCAGGGGCTTGTTGGCCATCCAGCCGGCGCCGCCCCCCACCACCTCCTTGGTGAGCGGCATGGGCTCGTTCCAGCGCAGCTTGCCGCCATCGAGATCCTCCAGGCCGGCCAGCAGGATCGGCACCTTGATGGAACTGGCCGCCGACAGGGGCAGGTCCGGCTGCAGCTGGGCGAAGCGACCGTCGTCGAGCACCAGCAGGAAAGCGCTGGCGGTCAGCCCCTTCTGGGCCGCCGCCAGCCGGGTCCATTGCTGGCTGAGGCCGACGAGTTCCTGGCGCGGTTCGAACCGTCCCAGGGCCATGGGGCCGCTGCCGGGCTTCTTCACCACCGGAGCTGCCGGTGCGGGGGTGCCGATCGCCCCCTGGACCAGGCGCGGCGCCATCAGCTTCAAGGCGGTGCCCACGATCACCCCCAGACCCACGCCCAGCACGATCAGCCGCAGCACCAGTCCCACCGGGCGGAGCCATGGGTTGCTGCTGCGGGGACGGGATGGACGGCCAGCGCTCACGGATGCAGGACGTTGGGGCGATGTCCGACGCTAGTGGTCCTGGGACGAAGGGAAAGGGCGACGGCTCGCCCAGCGCAACTGGCACACCATGCCCCGCAGCAGGGCCACCTCAGGGCCACTGACCTGACCGCGCTGCAGCAGGGCCCGCAGCTTGGCCATCCGGGCGCCGGCGGTGTGGGGCAGCAGGAAGCCGACCTCCAGCAGCAGCTCCCGGGCGTCGTCGAGCATGGCCTCGAGAGCCCCCCGGGGGCAGGGGCCTTCACCGACGGGAGCCGGCGGGGCCGGGGCCTGCACCTTGGCCGGGCCGCGCCGCCCGAGGCGGTGCAGGTCGTGCAGCACCACCGCCACGGCATGGGAGAGGTTGAGGGAGCCGTGGGGGGTGGGGGTGGGAATCTGCAGCAGCCGGCCCGCCTGCAGCAGTTCGTCGTTGCTCAGACCCCGGTCCTCCCGGCCGAACACCAGCGCCGACGGCAGGGCCCGCTCGCCGGCCAGCAGCCAGGCCAGGGCCTCATCGGGGTCCTCCAGCGGCAGGGGTTCCCCCTCCGGCCGGCCCGTGGCGGCCACCACCCTTCCGCAGTCGGCCAGGGCGGCGGCCAGGGTGGGAAACACGGTCGCCCGCTGCAGCAGGGGCAGCCCCTTGACGGCCATCAGACGGGCCTCCTCGCCGAGGTGATCGCAGCGGGGCGCCACCAGGCGCAGATCCTCGATGCCGTAGCTGCGGCAGAGCCGGGCCACGCTGCCCACGTTCAGCGGGCCGGCCGGTTCCACCAGGACCAGCGTGGGGCTCAAGGCAGGGAGTGCAGGAAAGCCAGCAGATCGGCCATGGCCTGGGGTTCGGGCTGGAAGCTGGGCATGGGCGGGGTCCGGCCGCTGACCACCTGCTGGATCAGCTGGCGATCGTTCTTGCGCCGGCCGACGCCGTGCAGATCGGGACCCACCAGCCCCTGGGCGGCCAGGCCGTGGCAGCCGGCGCAGTTGAGCCGGAACAGGCGGCCCCCGTCGGTGGCCGAGCCGGTGAGCTCGAGGGTCTGGCGGGTGTAGGGGTCGCTGCGGGCCGCCGGCAGCAGCACCACCACCAGCAGGATGCAGGCCACCGCCGCGAGTGTTGCCAGGGCCGCCACCAGGCTGCGGCGCCGGGCGAGGGGTTGTTCGCCCCCTAGGGGGGTGGAGGGCGTCACGGCGGCCGGGGTGGTGGGGGACGGGCTGATCACAGTGCTGCGGTGGGTCTCGCGTTGCCGGCGGTGGTCGTGGAAGAATTGTGCATCGCCAGAACCGACTGCCCCTCCATGATCGAACCCCTCCTCTGCGGCATCGTGCTTGGACTGATCCCCGTGACGCTCGTGGGGCTGTTCGTGGCGGCCTGGAACCAGTACCGCCGGGGCAGTGCCCTCGGGGGCTGAGCGTTCGTTTCGACACACCCTAGCCAGTCCGGCCGCCCGGTTCCGAAACGAATCACCGGGCCGCAGGCCATGCAGTCCTGGGACGGCCCATGGGCTCCGGCCCTGTGACGTCGATGCCGGCCGAAGGCCCGCATCCGGCCGGGACCGGTTGATGTTCTGCGGATCAGGATGGGTCCCTGCCAGCTCACCAGAAGGGTCGTGGATCCGCCGTCCCGCCCCGTGAAGACGGTGAAGCCGACCACCGGAACCACAGCGGTCCGTGAGGCAGAGATCTGCACCGGCTCAAGCCAGGAAGGTCCCCACCGGAGGACCCTCGGCATTCAGACGAAAAGGACCGATGGTTGGGTAGGGCCCATTGCTGCAGATGGTCTGCATCGGGTGAATTCCATGCCCATGAAGTCACTCTGCTGGGCTGACTCCAGTCCTCTGGCGATCACGTCCCAGGCCCTTCCTCAGGCCCTGGGATCACATCCCGTTGCGGAGGCCGCGCTTCCAGCAACACCACCGTGCTGCCGCCGTACCGCCGCTGATCGCGGGCTTGCCACCCCGGCGGCACCTCCGGCACCGCGTCGCTGGCACACTCCCAGACCAGAATCCCCCCGGGGGCCAGCCAGCCGCCCCTGAGCACCGCCGCCGCGATCGGGGCGTACAGGCCGGCGGCGTAAGGCGGATCGGCGTAGATCAGATCGAAGGCGCTGGTGCCGGTGCGGGCCAGCCAGCGCAGCACCTCATCGCCGTCCACCCGGCAGCGGGGGGGCTCCGGCGCAGCCGAACGGCCCTGCCGCACCAGCTCCAGATTGGCCCGGGCCACTGCGGCGATGCGACGATCCCGCTCCACGGCCACCACCTCGACGGCGCCGCGCTGCAGGGCCTCGCAGGCCATCACACCGCTGCCGCAGCAGAGATCCAGCCAGCGGCTGCCGGGGACCCGGTGGGCCACCAGGTTCATCACCGCCAGCCGCACCCGGGCGGCGGTGGGCCGGGCGGTGCTGCCGGGGGGGCTCTGCAGCCGGCGCCCCCCGCTCAGCCGCAGCGTCACAGGGAGGCGACCCAGTCGAGCCAGCGCCGCAGCATCGCTTCGCCCACGGGACCGGACTTCTCCGGGTGGAACTGGCAGGCGGCAATGGTCCCCTGCCAGACCGCCGCGGTCACTGGGGTGCCGGCGTAGTCGACGAGGGCCGTGCTGGCAGCGGCCTCGGCCGGCTCGGCGGCGAAGGAGTGCACGAAGTAGACCCAGGCCTCCGGCGTGGCGGCCGGCAGCAGGGGGCTGGCGGTGGCCGGGATCAGGGGGGCCCAGCCCATGTGGGGCAGGGGGTGGCCCGCCATCCGCGGCAGGGAGCGCACGCGGCCGGCCAGCACGCCCAGCCCATCGGTTCGGCCTTCCTCGCTAGCTTCGAACAGCAACTGAAGCCCCAGGCAGATCCCCAGCAGCGGCCGGCCGTTGGCGCAGGAGCGTTGCAGGCCCTGCTCCAGCCCGGCCGAGCGCAGCCGCTCCATGGCCGGATCGAAGGCACCCACGCCCGGGAGCACCAGGGCGTCGCAGGCCTCCAGGTCGGCCGGGCCATGCACGCCCACCAGCTCGGCACCGAGCCGCGCGAAGGTGCGCTGCACCGAATGGAGGTTGCCCATGCCGTAGTCGATCAGGCCGATGCGGCTCATGGCTGGCTGACGCTCGGGACCCGTTCGGCCGGATGCTCCAGGGCCGGTGAGGCGGGCAGGTCGAGGCCGTTGAGGTGGTCGATGAACTGATAGAGCCGGCCGACGCGGCGTTTGTCGAAGCGCAGCCGCAGGCAGGGCCGCAGCAGGCCGTTGTCGTCGACGCCCTCGCCGGTCTGGATGGCACCGTCCTCCAGCAGGTCGGCGAAGCGGCGGTTCAGTTCCGGCAGCAGGCTGCGGGGCACTTCGGCGTTGAGCAGCAGCTCGATGCGGTCCTGCCCGAGCTGGGCACTGTGGAACACCCGGTAGAACCGGCAGATGTGGGCCACGGCCTCCTCGGCGCTGGAGGCTTCCACCATCAGATCCACATCCTCCGGAGAGATGAGTCCCCGGGTGGCGAGCTCCTGGTGCACGTTGCGCTTCCAGACCTTCCAGAAATCGTCGCCGTCCGGGGAGAGCAGCACCAGGGGAATCGGCGATGTGCGTCCCGTCTGGATGAGGGTGAGGCACTCGAACAGTTCATCGAGGGTGCCGAATCCCCCGGGCATCACCACGAGCGCATCGCTCTCCATCAGGAAGAACAGCTTGCGGGTGAAGAAGTAACGGAAGTAGAGGAGGCGCCCCTCGCAGGCGCTCACGTAGGGGTTGGGATGCTGCTCGAAGGGCAGATCCACGTTGAGCCCGATGCTGTGCTCGCATCCCGCGCCGCTGTTGGCACCCTCCATGACGCCGGCCCCGGCTCCCGTCATCACCTCGAAGCCGGCTTCCACCGCCTGGCGGGCGACGCCCTCGGCCAGCAGGTAGCAGGGGTCCTCGCGGCGGGTGCGGGCCGAGCCGAAGACGCTGATCTTGCGGGCGCTGCGCCTGGGGCGGAACACCTCCAGGGCCTCGCTGATGTCGGCCAGACAGCCTGCGATCAGGCGCCACTCCTCCTCCTCCTTCTCCTGCCGCGCCACCTGGAGCAGCGACACCACGGCGCGCTCGATCTGACGGCGCTGGGGGTGGCCGCGGAGGGCTTCGGCGAGGGCCTGCAGGGGGCTGATGCCCGCCGCCGGCGGGGGATTCGGGGGGAGGGGCGGCGTCAGCGGAGCGGTGTCAGAGGTATTTGGAGATGGTCCCGGAGAGGGTGTTCTTGGGAACAGCACCCACCACGGTGTCGACCTTCTGACCACCCTTGAAGAGCATCAGGGTGGGAATGCTGCGGATGCCGTACTGGCTGGCGACGTTGGGATTCTCGTCGGTGTTCAGCTTGTAGACGCGGATCTTGCCCTCGTATTCCTTGGCGATCTCATCGACGATCGGCGCCACCATGCGGCAGGGGCCACACCAGGGTGCCCAGAAATCGACCAGCACGGGCACATCACTCTTGAGCACGTCTTGCTCGAAGGAGGCGTCGGTGACGGCAGCGGCGCTGGACATTCCTTGCAGACTCGGGATGTAGTGAATCTAGCAACCGGGTTCGGCCGCTCTTCCCGGGAATGGGGTCAGCGTTGCAGGCCGTAGCGGAACTCGGAGCAATGGCCGCCGTGAGGCGGCGGGAGAAGACAAAAAGCCCGGACACGCCGGGCCGGGGGGTGTGAGGAGTGTGCGAGCCGGAGCCCCCACATCCAGAGGTTAGCCCCCATCTCGCCTTGAGGCCGTGGCGTCCAGACCTGGGACGACCTACTTGCCCATGCCCAGCTGCTGGGCCTTCTGGTACACCTTGCCCTCGGTCAGCAGGGACGGCGCCACCACCACCTCCACCTCACGCATCTCCTTGAGGGTGCGGGCCCCGAGGGTGCCCATGGAGGTGCGGATGCAGCCCAGCAGGTTCTGGGTACCGTCGTCGAGGCCGGCCGGGCCGCGCAGGATCTTCTCCAGGCTGCCGGTGGTGCCCACCTTGATTCGGGTGCCCCGGGGCAGCACCGGGCTGGGGGTGGCCATGCCCCAGTGGAAACCGCGGCCGGGGGCCTCGGCGGCCCGGGCGATCGGGGAGCCGATCATCACCGCATCGGCCCCGCAGGCCAGGCACTTGCAGATGTCACCGCCGGTGACGATGCCGCCATCGGCCACCACCGGCACGTAGCGGCCGCTCTCCCGCTCGTAGTCGTCCCGGGCGGCGGCGCAGTCAGCCACGGCCGTGGCCTGGGGAATGCCGACGCCGAGCACCCCCCGGGAGGTGCAGGCGGCCCCGGGACCGATGCCCACCATCACCCCGGCGGCCCCCGCCCGCATCAGCTGCAGGGTGACGTCGTAGGTGACGCAGTTGCCGATCACCACCGGCACGCCGAGGTCGCGGCAGAGGGCGGCCAGGTCGAGGGTCTGGCGGCCTTCCGGGCCGATGTGCTCGGTGGAGACCACCGTGGCCTGGACGAAGAACAGGTCGGCGCCCGATTCCGCCACCGCCGCCCCGAAGCGCAGGGCGGCCACCGGGGTGGCACTCACCGCCGCAATGCCGCCGCCCGCCTTGATCTCGGCGATCCGCTGCCGCACCAGGTCCTCACGGACCGGCTGGCTGTAGAGCTCCTGCATCAGGCCGACAAACTCGTCGCGGCCCACCGACGCGATCTTCTCGAGCACCGGCTCGGGGTCGTCGTAGCGGCACTGGACGCCTTCGAGGTTGAGCACCCCAAGCGCCCCCAGGCGGGTGAGCTCGATGCACATGCCCACATCCACCACCCCGTCCATGGCGCTGGCGATGATCGGGATCTCCCGCTGGATCCCCCCCAGGCTCCAGCTGCTGTCGGTCACCTCGGGATCGACGGTGCGGCCGCCCGGGACCAGAGCGATTTCATCGATGCCGTAGGCGCGGCGTACGGTCCGGGAGCGACCGAGCTGAATGTTCACCGTTGGACGGACACAGTGGGCACAAACTATCAACCGGTCCGCGACGGACCCCGGCCCGTGCCCGTGTCGAGGATCACTCCCGGCCGCGGAAGTCGTTCCAGCGGCGGCTCCAGTCGGCGAAGACCTGGTCCCGGTCGCTCTTGCGCACCAGCCGGGTGGCGGTGAAACGGAGCGCGGCGATCAGGCCCACCAGCTCCAGCAGGCCGCCCACCAGGGGCAGGCTGTCGAGGGTGCCGATCAGGGACGCGTAGACCCGCAGCAGCAGCACCACCCCGATCAGGATCGCCAGCCCCTTGAGGGGGCCGCGGAAGCGCTGCCACTGGGCCTGAAGTTCGCCGCTGCCGAGCCAGTCCTTGATCTTCTGCAGCAGCAGATCGAACTCGCCGCCGCCCTCGCCGCCCGTCCCGGCGGAGCCCTCCAGGGGGGGCACCTCCAGGGTGGCGGTGATGCCGGGTTCCGGCTCGCTCACCGGGGTGGGCACCGGCGCTGGGATCTCGCTGTCGGCCTCGGCCAGGGGCTCGAACCCGGCACTCATCGGCTCTGGCTCCGGTTCCGGCTCGGGGGCCGCGTGCTCATGCTCGGGGGTCACGGCGGGTTCCGTCGCCCACGGCTGCGGCGACGGTCCGTTCTCCTGGGGCTCGAGGCTGGAGGGGGGCTCGGGGCTGAAGGGGGTCTCGGCCATGGCAGGCGCCGGAAGCTCACGGCGGAGCTTACGGCCGTTTTCCCCCACCGCCCCGGAGGTGTGCAGGGAGTTCAGCTGTCGAGGGGAATCAGCCCACCTCGGCCGGAGAGGGGCCGGACCGGCAGGCGCAGCGGAAATCGGTCCTCCTTGAGCCAGGTGATCAGCTCGGCGCCGATCGACTCGGCCAGCCGTGGGCTGTGGGCCGGAGCGGCGGTGACGCGCCGTCCCTCCACCTGAATCCGGCCGGACCTGAGCCGGGCGTAGCTGACCGAACCGAGGCGGGGCCGCAGGCGGCGCGGAATGGAGACATCCAGCACCGGCGCCTCCAGCTCCTCGTCGCCGCAGGCGGCCTGGCGCGCGACCGCTTCATTGATCAGGGGGATCGGCGCCGCCAGGCCCACCAGCAGGGCGGCGCCGTGGCCCTCGAAGAAGCAGGGCCGCAGCCATTCGGGCCGCAGGCCGTGCAGATCCACGCTCACCGCCGCCACCGCCCCGGGGCTGAGGGCGTGGCCGGCGGCGGAGCGGGGCACCCCGGGCTGGTGGCCGCTGCCGCTGCCCACCACCCAGCCGATGGCCCCCGCCACCAGGACCGGTGATCCCGGCCCCAGCAGCGCCAGCCCCGGCATGGTCAGGCCGATGCTGCCGGCGCCGCCGCAGCTGTGCAGGGCATTGCCGAACGGTCCCAGCACGGGGCCCCAGGGGCTGCGCAGCACCCCTTCGGCGCTGCTTACGGCCACCAGGCCGTTCTCGGTGATGCCCCGGTGCAGCAGCAGCCGGCCGGAGCCGATCCGCTCCAGATCCAGCTGGGCCTGCAGGTCCCGGCGGGGATGCAGGGCGGTGATGTCCCCGGTGGCGGCGAGGGTCAGGCTCCCGCCCCGCAGCAGCCGGTCGAGCAGGTGGGCGCCCCCCTGCCGCTGGGCTTCCCCGAGCCCACCGCCGATGGGCAGCACCAGGTCGCCGCCACCGCCGCCGCTCTGGGCGCCGAGGGACTCCAGCTGGGCGTCCCGGAAGCGGATCGGCGGATCGCTGGGGCCGATGTTGAGGTGCAGGCTGCCCTGATCGGTGAATTCGGCATTGGCGGCCACCACCACGTCGGTGGCCGCGTAGGCCTCCGCCAGCCCCGCTTCGGCCACCAGCCGGCGGAAGTCGGCGGCGGCCCGCACCCGCAGCACACCCTTGCGCTGGCGCTGGCGCAGGGCCGATTCACTCCGGGCCGGCAGGGTCATCGATAGAGTGGGTTGTGCCCCATACGGTCTTGCATGGCGGATCCAACCGGACCCGGTGAATCCGACGGACGGATCATCCAGACCGACCTTCGCAACGAGATGTCGCGCTCCTACCTGGAGTATGCGATGAGCGTGATCGTGGGCCGGGCCCTGCCCGATGCCCGCGACGGCCTCAAGCCGGTGCACCGGCGCATCCTGTACGCCATGTACGAGCTCGGCCTCACGAGCGATCGGCCCTACCGAAAATGTGCCCGTGTGGTGGGGGAGGTGCTCGGTAAGTACCACCCCCACGGCGACACGGCCGTCTACGACGCCCTGGTGCGCATGGCCCAGGACTTCTCCATGCGAATGCCCCTGATCGACGGGCACGGCAACTTCGGCTCGGTCGACAACGATCCGCCGGCCGCCATGCGGTACACGGAGTCGCGCCTGCAGGCCCTGACCACCGACAGCCTGCTGGAGGACATCGAAGCCGAGACCGTCGACTACATCGACAACTTCGACGGCTCCCAGCAGGAACCCACCGTGATGCCGGCCCGGGTGCCGCATCTGCTGCTCAACGGCTCCTCCGGCATCGCCGTGGGGATGGCGACCAACATCCCCCCCCACAACCTCACCGAGCTGATCGACGGGCTGCTGGCCCTGATCGACGATCCGGAGATCGAGGACCGGGCCCTGATGGCGATCATCCCCGGACCCGATTTCCCCACCGGCGGCCAGATCCTCGGCCGCCGCGGCATCCGCGAGACCTACACCACCGGCCGCGGTTCGATCACCATGCGCGGCGTGGCCTCGATCGAAACGGTGGAAGCCAAGGGCCGCCCCGACCGGGATGCGGTGATCATCACCGAACTCCCCTACCAGACCAACAAGGCCTCCCTGATCGAGCGCATCGCCGAGCTGGTTAACGACAAGAAGCTCGAGGGCATCGCCGACATCCGGGACGAAAGCGATCGCGACGGCATGCGCATCGTGATCGAACTGCGTCGCGACGCCTACCCCCAGGTGGTGCTGAACAACCTGTTCAAGCTCACGCCGCTCCAGAACAACTTCAGCGCCTACATGCTGGCCCTGGTGAAGGGCGAACCGGTGCTGCTCACCCTCGGCAGGATGCTGCGGGTGTTCCTCGAGTTCCGCATCGAGACGATCGAGCGGCGCACCCGTTACTTCCTGCGCAAGGCGGAGGAGCGCGACCACATCCTGCAGGGTCTGCTGCTCGCCCTCGACCAGCTCGACCCGATCATCGCCCTGATCCGGGCCGCCCCCGACACCGCCACCGCCCGGGCCCAGCTGCAGGAGCGCCATGGCCTCAGCGAGATCCAGGCCGACGCCATCCTGCAGATGCAGCTGCGGCGGCTCACGGCCCTGGAGGCCGACAAGATCCGGCTGGAACACGACGATCTCGTCGCCAAGATCGCCGACTACAAGGACATCCTCGGCCGCCGGGAGCGGGTGCTGGGGCTGATCCAGGAGGAGCTCCAGGTGCTCCGCACCCGTTACGACTCCCCCCGCCGCACCGAGATCCTCGACCTCGAGGGTGGGCTGGAGGACATCGACCTGATCGCCAACGAGCGCTCGGTGGTGCTGCTCACCGAGAACGGCTATCTCAAGCGGATGCCGGTGAGCGAGTTCGAGGCCACCAGCCGCGGCACCCGCGGCAAGGCCGGCACCCGCAGCCAGGGCGAAGAGGCGGTGAAGCTGTTCATCAGCTGCAACGACCATGACGCCCTGCTGCTGTTCAGCGACCGGGGGGTGGTGTATTCGATTCCCGCCTACCGGGTGCCGATCTCCAGCCGTTCCGCCAAGGGCACGCCGATCGTGCAGCTGCTGCCGATTCCCCGCGAGGAGGCGATCACCTCCCTGCTGGCGGTGAGCGCCTTCGACGACGACGTCCAGCTGGTGATGCTCACCAGCGGTGGCTACATCAAGCGCACCCGCCTGTCGGCCTTCAGCAACATCCGCTCCAACGGCCTGATCGCCATCTCCCTCGAGGACGGTGATGCCCTGCGCTGGGTGCGGCTGGCCCTGCCCGGCGACAGCGTGCTCATCGGCTCCCTCAAGGGGATGACGATCCACTTCCGCCTCAGCGATGAGGAACTGCGTCCCCTGGGCCGCACCGCCCGCGGCGTGCGGGCCATGAACCTGCGACCCGGCGACGAGCTGGTGAGCATGGATGTGCTCACGGCGGAACTGGCCGACCGGGTGGCCAGCACGGCCGAGACCGGCGCCGATGAGGAGGAGGGTGACGAGGTCGCCCCCAGTGAGGGTCCCTGGGTGCTGGTGGCCAGCGCCAGCGGCCTCGGCAAGCGGGTGCCGGTGGATCAGTTCCGGCTGCAGCGCCGCGCCGGCATGGGTCTGCGGGCGATCAAGTTCCGCCGCGAGGGCGACGTGCTGGTGGGCCTCAAGGTGCTCGGGGCCGGCGAGGAGCTGCTGCTGGTGAGCGAGCGGGGGGTGATCGTGCGCATGAAGGCCGACGCCATTCCCCAGCAGTCCCGGGCGGCCACCGGGGTGCGGCTGCAGAAGCTGGATGCCGGCGATCGCCTCACCGAGGTGGTGCTGGTGCCGCCGGCCGCCGAGGAGGAGGAACTGGCCGACGGGGCGGCGGGGGACACCGTTGAGGCCACCGCCGGCGCTGCACCGGAGGATGCCCCCCCGACGGACGCCCCCACGGACGCCTCCGCGGCCCCGGCCGACGAGGAGCCCACCGACGACTGAGCCCCTGGCGGGCTCAGCGCTGGCTCAGGGCCCAGATCAGCAGCACCCCGTAGCCGGCCAGGCTGGCCAGCTGCAGGCCCAGCTCCAGCCGTTCGATGCGGCGTTCGATCCGTAGGCGCTGCGGGCCGCCGCCGTCGCTGGCGAGGCGATCCAGCCGGTTGGCGCACCAGATGAACTCGCAGAAGAACACCAGGGTCACCAGGTAGGAAAAGGCGTAGAGCCCATCCATCACGGTGAGGTAGGGCAGGGACGGCAGGGAGTCGCGGTAGGCCTGCTGCATGAACACCAGCGTCAGCAGGATCACCGGCGGGATCGCCAGGCGCTCGGAGCTGAAGCCGGCCCGCAGGTTGGGGGTGAGCAGCATCACCACCATCGTGATCGTCAGGGGCAGCAGCCACTTCACCAGCGCCGCCCAGCCGATCGGGTCGTAGAGCAGCTCCATCTCCACGCCGCCGCGGCTGGGGAACAGGCGCCAGCTGCGCAGCCGGTAGCCGTTCATGTTGCTGCGGCGGCTGACGCCGGAGGCGGCGCTGTCGGCCTCCAGCCGGATCCTGGGCGGGTTAGGGATCGTGGCCGGAAAGCTGGGGTCGGCCACCAGCCGGATCTGCAGGGGCAGGGTGCCGAAGGGGTAACCCCGGTAGTCGATCTCATCGGAGTAGAAGTTGCCGTTGAAGCGGTAGTCGCGGCCCAGATCCGCCCCCAGCCGCAGCGGACCGCTGCTGGCCTCCAGCAGGGAGTCCCAGGGCTCCACCAGGTTCTGGAAGCGCACCAGCGTGAGGGGATCCACGCCGGCCGCCAGCCACCGCCCCATCACCGCCGCCGGTGCCGACAGCCGCAGCGTCCCCTCGACGCTGAAGGT
Source organism: Tabrizicola sp. YIM 78059 (assembly GCA_943367815.1). Lineage (GTDB taxonomy): Bacteria > Cyanobacteriota > Cyanobacteriia > PCC-6307 > Cyanobiaceae > Cyanobium. The sequence goes on from CALRKA020000004.1 coordinate 201,375, forward strand.
CTTCTCCCGCGAGGAGAAGCGGTAGACGTTGTCCACCGCCATCGCGACCCGGATCGTCACCCCGGAGGGCGTCACCAGCGGGGGCGGCACAGGCCCCCCTGCCCCTGCCGCTCTCGGCACGGCGGCACCCCAACCTGCCTGCAGGGCCAGGATCAGGAGCAGGCCCAGGCAGGCCAGCGTCGCCAGCCGCCGGCGAGCGACGCCGCGCATGGCCGTGGTGCAGGATGAGCCATCACCGTACCGGCGAGATGGCGAGGGACGTGCTGGTGCTCGGCGGCGGCCCCGCCGCCCTCTGCATCGCGGCGGCCCTGGCGGACGAGGGGCTCGCCGTGGCGCTGCTGGCGCCCGACGATCCGCGCGCCCCCTGGCCCAACACCTACGGCATCTGGGGCGACGAGGTGGACGCCCTGGGACTGGGCCATCTGCTGGAGCACCGCTGGAGCCACACGGTCAGCTACTTCGGCGCCGGTGATCCGGACCCGGAGGCGGCGGCCAACCGCCCCACCGCCCACGGCCGCGATTACGGCCTGTTCGACCGCGAAGCCCTGCAGGGGCACTGGCTGGAGGCCTGCGGGCGCGGCGGGGTGGAGCTGCTCCAGGGGCTGGCCAGCGGCTGCGACGCCTCCGGGGCGTTGAGTGCGGTGGAGCTGGCCGATGGGCGCCGGCTGCAGGTGCGGCTGGTGGTGGACGCCACTGGCCATCAGCCGGTGCTGGTGCAGCGGCCCGACCGGGGCCCGGTGGCCGGCCAGTCGGCCTACGGCGTCATCGGCCGCTTCTCGGCGCCGCCGGTGCAGCCCGATCAGTTCGTGCTGATGGACTACCGCGCCGACCACCTCAGCGAGGCGGAGCGGGCCGAGCCCCCCACCTTTCTCTATGCGATGGACCTGGGCAGCGGCCGTTTCTTCGTCGAGGAGACGTCGCTGGCCCTGGCCCCCCCGGTGCCCTTCGCGGTGCTCCAGCAGCGCCTCCACCGGCGCCTGGCCCACCGCGGCGTGCGGGTGCTGGAGGTGGAGCACGAGGAGTTCTGCCTGTTCCCGATGAACCTGCCCCTGCCGGATCTGCAGCAGCCGGTGCTGGGCTTCGGCGGGGCGGCCTCGATGGTGCACCCGGCCTCGGGCTACATGGTGGGCGCCCTGCTGCGCCGGGCCCCGGCGGTGGCGGCGGCGGTGGCGGCGGCCATGGCCGACGCCGATGCCCCCTCGGCCCTGCTGGCCCGGGCGGGCTGGGGCGCCCTCTGGCCCCCGTCGCTGCGCAGCAAGCACGCCCTGTACCAGTTCGGGCTGGGCAAGCTGATGGGCTTCACCGAAGCCGAGCTGCGCCAGTTCTTCGCCAGCTTCTTCTCCCTGCCGGGCCCCCAGTGGTACGGCTTCCTGGCCAACACCCAGACGGTGCCGGAGTTGCTGGCGGCCATGTTGCGCCTGTTCGCCCTGTCCCCGTGGGCCGTGCGGGCCGGCCTGCTGCTGCCGCCGCGCCGGCCCTAGGCCGGCGGCAGCAGCCCCAGCACCTCGGCGCTCTCGCTGCGGATCCGCTGGCAGAGGTCGGCGTCGCTGCGGATCGAGGCGCCGTAGGAGGGCAGGATTCGCTTCAGGGTGTCCTGCCAGCCGTCGGGCAGCTTCTCGCGGAAGCAGGAGTGGAGGATCTCCAGGGCGATCGCCACGGCGGCCGACGCGCCGGGGGAGGCCCCCAGGACGGCCACCAGGGACGTGTCGGCGGCGTGCACCACCTCGGTGCCGAACTGGAGCACCCCGCCGCGCCGGGCATCGGCCTTGATGATCTGCACCCGCTGGCCTGCCACCGCCAGGCTCCAGTCGGAGGGGCGGGCGCTCGGATAGAAGTCGCGCAGGGCGCCGAAGCGCTGCTCGGCGCTGGCGAACACCTGGCCGATCAGGTATTGGGTCAGGGGCAGGTTGTCCCGGGCCACCGCCAGCAGCGGCAGCAGGTTGCCGGTCCGCAGGGAGCGGGGCCAGTCGCAGAGGGAGCCGCTCTTGAGGAACTTGCTGGAGAAGCCCGCGTAGGGCCCGAACAGGATCCAGTGGCGGCCGTCGACGAGGCGCGTGTCGAGGTGGGGCACCGACATCGGCGGTGAGCCGGCGGCTGCCATTCCGTAGACCTTGGCGTGGTGGCGGCTGGCCACGGCGGGGTCGCCGCAGCGCAGCCAGAGGCCGCTGACGGGAAAGCCGCCGTAGCCGCGCCCCTCCGGGATCCCCGACTTCTGCAGCAGGGTGAGGGCCCCGCCTCCCGCCCCGAGAAACACCGTGCCCGAATCGATCAGCAGGGTCTCCCCTGTGGTCTGGTCCCGGGTTTCGAGGCGCCAGCCACCCTCCGGCTGCCGCCCTAGGGATTGCACCACCGTGGAGAACCGCGCCTCGAAGGCCCCGCTGGCCCGCAGGTGGTCGAGCAGCTGGCTGGTGAGGGCCCCGAAGTTCACGTCGGTGCCGGCGGTGATGTGGGTGGCACCGATCGCCTGGGCCGGGTCCCGGCCCTCGATCAACAGCGGTGCCCACGCTGCCACCTGGGCGTGGTCCTCGCTGTAGGCCATCCCCCGGTAGCAGTGGTGGGTCGCCATCAGCCGGTGGCGTTCCCGCAGGTAGGCCCGCCGCTCCTCCCCCAGCACGAAGCTCATGTGGGGCACGCCCTGGATGAAGGCCCCCGGGGAGCCCAGGGCCCCGTCCCGCACCAGGTGGGTCCAGAACTGGCGCGACAGGTCGAAGGCTTCGTTGATGTCGAGCGCCTTGGCGAGGCTGATCGAGCCGTCCGCCGCCATCGGCGTGTAGTTGAGCTCGCAGTTCCCCGCATGGCCGGTGCCGGCGTTGTTCCAGGCGCTGGAACTCTCCTGGGCCTCCCGGGGGAGGCCCTCGACGAGCAGCAGACGCAGGTCCGGCCGCAGCTGCCGCAGCAGGGTGCCCAGGGTGGCGCCCATGATCCCCGCCCCGACCAGGGTCACATCGACGGTGGTCAGGGTCACGGGGTCTGCGGTGGGATCGGTTCGGCCAGCAGGCCGGGCGACACGGTATCCGATGGCCATCGGTGCCTGGCAGCATGGATCCTGTTGCGCCCCCGTGCCGCGGGTGAGAGCAGTGACGCAGGCTCCCCCGGCCATCCCCGATGGCCCGGCCGCTGACGCGGGCAACGTCCAGGCCTGCCGGCAGGAACTGCTGGGGCTGCTGCGGGGCGGATCTCCCGGCTCTTCGGCCCCGGCCGCCCGCCGCATCGAGGCACTGATCGAGCGGCTGGAGCGCCTGCAGCCCGCCGACCTCACGGCCCAGGCCGACCAGCTGGCGGGGGTGTGGGAGCTGCGCTGGAGCAGCAGTTCCCTGCCCTACCTGGCGGTCAGGTCCTGGCTGGAGAATCTGCAACTTCTCGACCCCGCCGGCGGCCGTGCCCTCAACCTGCTGCGGCCGGCCGGCCCCCTCGGGCCCCTGGCGGGGATCGCCGTGCAGGCCAGCATCGCCGTGGCTCCCGAGGCCCCCCACCAGCGGGTGTCGGTGCGGTTCGAGCGGGGCGGCTGGCTGGGACCCAGGTTCGGAGAGCAGCGGCTGGAGCTGTTCCGGCAGGTGCGGCAGAGCTTTCCCGCCTGGCTCGATGTCACCGTGCTCGATGACGAGCTGCGGGTGAGCCGCGGCCAGAACGGCACCCTGTTCGCCCTGGTGCGGCGCCCGGACCTGGCCCTGGCGGCGTTTCTGGGCTGAGGGCCCGAAAGCCCCCCCCCCCTCACCAGCCCCCCTCACCAGCCCCCGTCGTCGTCCCCGTCCCCATCCGCTTCGGGTGGCCAGGCCAGGTGCACCACCACCGGCGCATGGTCGCTGGGCTGCTCGTTGCCGCGCACCCCCTTGTGGATCACGCAGCCCGTGGCGCAGGCCAGCAGCTCCTCAGAGAGATAGATGTGGTCGATGCGCCAGCCCCTGTCCATGTCCCAGGCGCCGGTGCGGTAGTCCCACCAGCTCCAGTGGCCGGCCTCCGGTTCGAAGACCCGGAACACGTCCTCCAGGCGATCGCCCAGGGCGTCCCTCAGGGCCTGCCGCTCCGGATCGCTGGCCATGATCCCGCCGCTGAGGCGCTCCGGGTCGTGGATGTCGCGGGCCTCGAGGGCGATGTTGAAGTCGCCCAGCATCGCCAGGGGTTCCCCTTCGGCCTCCTGCGCCTCCAGGTAGCGCCGCAGGCACCCCAGCCACTCCAGCTTGTAGGGGTATTTGTCCGAGGTCAGGGCCGAGCCGTTGGGCACGTAGAGGTTGAGCACCCGCACCCCTTCGATCCAGGCGCTGATCACCCGTTTCTGCTCGCCCAGGTCCTCGGCCGCCGGATCGTCCGCCAGCAGGGCGGCGAAGCCCACCCGCACGTCCTCGATCGGCAGCCGGCTGAGGATGGCCACGCCGTTGTAGGCCTTCTGGCCGCTGATCACCGCCCGGTAGCCCAGGGCCTCGAAGGCGGCGTGGGGGAACAGCTCGTCGGCCACCTTGGTTTCCTGCAGGCAGAGCACGTCGGGCGCCTCGGCCTGGAGCCAGGCGCACACCTGATCGAGCCGGGTGCGCACCGAGTTGACGTTCCAGGTGGCGATCCGCAGGGCCATGGCGAAAGGACGGGGAACCGGCTGAGGGCCCTTATCATGAAGGCCTTGGTGATTCGACCCTCCGCCGGCAGGAGCCATGACCCGTTCGTTTTCTCTGCAGGCCTGCGCCGCCGGCGTCGGGGCCATGGCCCTGCTGATGGGCGGTGAGGCCCGGGCCCAGCAGGCCGGCTACGGCCAGACGCTCGGCACCAGCATCCAGGAGCGCCAGCTCTACGACTACGGGCCGAGCAAATCGGGATCCGGCAGCGGTTCGATCCTCGACAGCACCAATCCCCTCGACCTGCTGAACAAGCTGAAGCGCAGCTCCGCCCTGGACGACGCCACCCCCCCCAGCTCGGCCATCGATCAGGCCCTCAGGGATTTCGACGCGAAGGCTCCGAAGCCGACGCCGTCGGGGTCGGCCGGGCAGCTGAAGGGGATCTGAGCGGCTCAAGACCCCAGCTGGCCGCCAGTTTGTCGAGCCTCGGATCCGGCTTGTCGGGATCGGGGCTGCGCAGCCGTGCCTGGGCCAGGGCCTCCTGGGCCCCCTTGGTGTCCCCCTGGTCGTGGCGCAGCATGGCCAGGCCCAGCAGGGGGCGCTGGTCCTGGGGGAACAGATTGGCCAGCTGCAGGTAGGTGGCCGCCGCCGTCGCCGCCTGGTCCTGTTTGAGCTGCAGTTCCGCCAGCAGCAGGCCGATGCCGAGGGCCTCCGGCCTCACGTCGGGTTTGATCGCCATCCCGTAGGCCGCCTTGACGCGGGCCTCGGCGGCGGCGGCGCGGCCTTGCTCCAGGTTCAGCAGGCTGAGCAGTTGCAAGGCCTCCACCTGGGTGGGGCGCAGGTTGAGGATCTGACGCAGCTCCCGTTCGGCGCCGCTGCTGTCGCCCTGGTCGCGGCGCAGCTCGGCCAGCATCAGCCGCAGGGACCAGCGCTCGGGCTCCCGGTCGGCCATCGGCTCCAGCAGGCCGACGGCCTCGCCCTTGCGGTCGAGAGCGACGAGCAGTTCCAGCAGCCGCTGACGGTCGGCCGGGGTGGCCTCATCGGCGTCGAGCCGCAGCCGCAGGCGGGTGGCCTCCTTGGTGAGCAGCGTCCGCTTCGGATCGGCGCTGGCCTGGGTGGCGGACTGGCGGTGACCCAGCCACCAGCCTCCCCCAAGGGCCAGGACCCCGACCAGGCTGACGGCCAGCAGCGACCAGAGGCCATTCAGGCTTCGGTTCGGGGAGGGCATCCGTTGACGGTGTGGGCTCGGTGTCGCGACCGAGTCTGGCCTGGGCATCACGCTTCCGCTGCTGCTTACATTGACCCGGGCTAGTCCAGGTACCGCCACGGGGTTTTTCCTTCCACCATGCGCCAGCATCCCATTTCCCCGGTCACCGAGCCGCTCCAGTACCGGGCCATCGGAGTGGTGCGCGGGTCCTACGTTCCGGCCGATCCGGCCCAGCTCACCCGGGGCGTGATCCGCACGGCCGAGGGCACCGAGATCGAAGCCGTGGTGCTCGGCCGCCTGCTCACCCTGATGCGCCGGCATCTCGACCTGGAGACCCCCCATCTGTGGGTCGTCTACCCCCGCTCGCGGGAGGAGAACCAGCTCCACCTGCAGATGGTGGGGGTGTGGGAGCCCAGCACCCTCTCGACGCCAGGGGCCGAAGCCGCCGCGAGCGAAGCCGATGGGCCCGAAGCCGCCGAGCCCGCCGCAGAGGCGCCCTCCGCCGCCGACCAGCTCCCCGAGGGCGACGACTACTTCTCGATCCGCGGTGAGCTGATCTTCACCCGCCCCGAGACCGGTGATCTGGTGATCAAGGTGCGGCAGCAGCCCCGCCCCGACGGCAACCGCCCGGTGCCATTCAAGCTCCAGCTGCGCGGTGAGATTCCCCTGGAGCACCTGCGCCATTTCGTCGCCCTCGACCTGCGGCGCCAGGGCCAGCAGCTCGCCGTCGAGCGTTTCGAGGTGATCGGCCCGGTCGCCCAGCGGGGCAACCGCGGCGGTCGGGGGGCCCGCCGACCCGGCGCTGACAAGGGCGGCCCGGCCAAGCCCAAGGGCCATGACCGGGCCGTGACCCGCCAGGGCCGCTGAGATGACCAGCGGTGCCTTCACGGCCGGGGTCGTGGTGCTGCTGCTCAGTCTTGCCGCCGTGGTCGGTCCGCTGGTCGGGCTCTCCCCCTGGTGGGTCACCCTGCTGGTGGCCCTGGGCCTGGGTTCCCTCACTGTTGACGCGGCCCGCTTCGGCGGGCGGGGCGGCCACCTGCTGGCCGAAGCCCTGCCAGGCGGTGCGTGGCGCCTGCGCCGCATCGCCGTGCACGAGGCCGGCCATGCCCTGGCGGCCGACAGCGACGGCCTGGCGGTCCGGCGGGTGCTGGTGGGCAGCCTGGCCTGTCTGCGGGCCGGCGTCGACAGCGGTGGCTGCACCGAATTCGCCCTGCCCGAGAGCGTGAGGCTCTCCGCCGAGGATCTGCGCCGCTGGAGCCGGGTGCTGCAGGCCGGCATGGTGGCCGAGACCCTGGTCTATGGCGACAGCGTCGGCGGCGACGACGACCGGGCGCTGCTGGGCCGGCTCTGGGGCCTCTCCGGCTTCGATGTCGAGATGGCCCGGCTGGAGCAGCGCCGGGCCCGCCGTGAGGTGGAGCAGGCCCTGCGGGCGCGCCGCGCCGAGATCGAAGCCGAGGCCGATCGGCTGCTGGCGGCGGCCCCCCGCTTCGGACGCCGGACCCCTTCATGACCCTGGCGCTGCTGGATTGCCCCACCGGCCTGGCCGGCAACATGCTGCTGGCGGCCCTGCTGGACCTCGGCCTTCCCCGGGAGGTCATCGCAGCGCCCCTGGCCGCCCTGGGGCTGGAGGGCCGCTACCGGCTGCGGATCGAGGAGCGGCGCAGCGCCGGGCTGCGGGGACTGCACCTGGCCGTGGAGGCGCTGGAGCCCCAGCCCCACCATCGCCCCTGGGGGGCGTTGCGCGGGCAGCTCCAGAGCGCTCCCCTGGAGCCGGCGCTGCAGGAGAAGGTGCTGGCGGTGTTCGGCCTGCTGGCGGAGGCGGAGGCGGCGGTCCACGGCCACGCCGCCGAGGCCGTGGAGTTCCACGAGGTGGGGGCGATCGATGCCCTGGTGGACATCGTCGGCGTCTGCGCCGGGCTGCTCCATCTGAGGGTCGAGCAGCTCGTCTGCGGCGTGCCGCCCGCGGGCCACGGCCGTGTCGTCACCGCCCACGGGGCCCTGCCCCTGCCTGCCCCGGCGGTGCTGGAGATCGCCCGTTCCCGGGGCCTGCCGCTGGGCTCCAGCGAGGGCTTCCCCGCCGGTGAGCTCACCACCCCCACCGGCATGGCCCTGGCGGCCTGCTGGGCCGACCGGTTCGGCCCCTCCCCCGCGGCCCTGCCGCTGCGGGTGGGGGTGGGTCTGGGCAGCCGCGAGCTGGATCGGGCCAACCTGCTCCGTCTCACCCTGGCCCGTCCCCTGGCGGAGGCTGGTGGGGTCGGGGGCAGCGAGGGGGGCGAGGTGCGCGAAGCCCTGCTGCAGCAGCAGGCCCAGATCGACGACGCCACCGCCGAGGACCTGGCCTACCTGGCAGAGGCCCTGCGCCGGGACGGGGCGCTGGAGGTGTTCAGCCAGCCTGTGGCGATGAAGAAGGGACGCACCGGCACCCTGATGACGGCCCTGATGCCCCCGGAGCTGGGGCCCCGGCTGCGCCGGGTGTGGTGGCGCCACGGCACGACGCTGGGGGTGCGGGAGCAGCTGCAGGACCGCTGGATCCTGCCGCGGCAGAGCGAGACGCTGGCTACCCGGCTCGGGCCGGTGCGCATCAAGTGGGCCACCCTCCCCGACGGCCGCCGACGGGCCAAGGCGGAGCACGCCGACCTCGTGGAGCTGGCCGCACGCCTGGGACGCTCGATCGAGGAGGTGCGCGACGAGGTGCGCCGGGCCCTGGCCGCCGACGGGGGAGCCCCATGAGGCCCTGGTCACGCCACCTGTTGACCCTGCGCCAGCGCCTGGGGACCGGCCTCGGGGCCCTGCGGCGCCGGCTGCCGGCCCTGCCCAAGCTGCCGGCCCTGCCCGGCGGCCTGCGCCCCTGGATCACCCTGGGCAGCATCGGTTTCGTGATGGCGGCCCTGCTCAGCCACGGTCGCCAGCTGGTGCAGCTGCGGCTCGATGGCCAGGGCTGGCTGTGGCTGCTCCTGGGCGTCGGCCTGAGCCTGCTCAGCCTGGTGGTCAACGGCCTGGCCTGGGGTGTGGTGCTGCGCTGGCTGGGCCTGCGCCCCGACTGGGCCGCGGTGGTGGAACTGCACGTGGCCACCAACCTGCGCAAGTTCCTGCCCGGGGGCATCTGGCATCTGGCCTCGCGGGTGCAGCGGCTGCGCAGCGAGGACACGCCCCTGGCCGCCCCGGTCGGCACGGCCATGGCGCTGGTGGCGGTGCTGCTCGATCCCCTGGTGGCAGCCGTGGCGGCCCTGGCGCTGGTGCCCCTCGGCGGCTGGCAGGGCGGGCTGGGGCTGGTGTGTCTGCTGCCCCTGGCCCTGCTGCTGCCCCGCTGGCTCGACCCCCTGCTGGTGCGACTGGAGCGGCGCCGGGCGCGGGACCTCGGCCTGGAGGAGGAGCTCAGGCAGGAGCTGCCCCTGGAGCGGTCGACCTGGCTACGGGGCTATCCCTGGCCGCCCCTGCTGGCGGAGATGGCCTTCGTGCTGCTGCGCTTCTCCGGTTTCTGCTGCTGCATCCAGGCCTTCGACCTGCAGCTGGCGAGCGATGCCCCGGTCTGGCTGGCGGGATTCGCCCTGGCCTGGACCGCCGGCCTGGTGGTGCCGGGGGCGCCCGGGGGCCTGGGGGTGTTCGAGGCGGTGCTGCTGCTGCGGATGGGGGTGGCCCTGCCGGAGGCGCCGCTGCTGGCGGTGGCCCTCAGCTATCGCCTGATCGTCACGCTCACCGATCTGCTGGGGGCCGCCCTGGTCAGCCTGGACGGCAGCCTGGTCCGGGGGACGTCGTCTGGCACGCCGACGTCGGCCAGCACACCGACATCCGACAGCCCTTCTCAATAGGCTCTAGTGTTGCGAAGGTCTGGGATCGCGTGGTGAACACTCCCCCCACCGGTCTGGCCCAGCCCCGCAGCCTGCGCACCACCCTGAACGACCGGGGCCAGCGACTCACGCCCCAGCGTCAGCGGGTGCTGGATCTGTTCGAGCGGATCGGCGAGGGCAGCCACCTGAGCGCCGAGGAGGTGCACCTGCGTCTGGTGCGCAGCCAGGAGCGGGTGTCGCTGGCCACCGTCTACCGCACCCTGCGGCTGCTGAGCTCGATGGGGCTGCTGCAGGAGCTGGAGCTCCCGGAGGGGGGGCGCCGCTTCGAGCTGGCCGGTGACGCCCACCGGGACCATCACCATCTGGTCTGTGTCCGCTGCGGCCGCACCGAAGAGTTCGAGAGCGGTGCCGTGCTGGCCGCCGGCGAGGCGGCGGCCGGGGCCTTCGGCTTCCGGCTGCTGGAGTGCGTCCTCAACGTGCGGGCCCTCTGTCCGGCCTGCGCGGCTGAGGAGCAGGGCTGAGGGGGGTGCCGGGGCAGAGCTGGGGCAGCTGCAATTGCTGATCGGCCCAGTGGGCCGCCAGGGCCGCCAGCAGGCTGGAGCGGTCGCCACGGATGCGGAGCATGGGATCGAAGGGTGAGAGGTCGGCCTCCAGGCTGGGGGGCGTCCCCCGGGCCGGCGCGATCCATGGCACGGCTCCAGGCAGCGGATGACACCAGTGGATGAATCCGGCGGGAGGTGGGCAGCTCCTGAACACCCGTGGCAGGGACCCGTCGCGCCCCTTAGACAGAGGGGGTGCCAGGAGAGGGAGATGCAAGTTCCCGTCGTCCCGGCCACGACTGCCGCTGCCGCCTTGATCGAACCCCATCCATCCAAGAGCGATGGGGGCTTTCCTGTCGCTACGGCGCCCTGGCCATGAACCGCACCGGCCCCCCGGACCCCCTTCCCGTCCATCAGCTCCTGCGCTCCCTGCTGGCGACGGACGTTCCTCTCGCCAGCTGGTACGAGCGGGTGCTGCCCTGCAGCGGCACCCTGCCCCAGCTCACCAGCCGCTGGAGGGATCGGCGCGCCGTCGTTGCCGTGGTGGCAGCCCTTCGCAGCCTGGGCCAGGTGATCTTCATCAACAATCCCCTCAGTGGCCTGCTGCTGCTGCTGGCCCTGCTGCGTCAGTCACCGTCGGTGGCGCTGTTCGCCGCCTTCGGAATCGCGGCGGCGCACCTGGCGGCCAAGGCCCTCGGCAGCTCCTGGGACGACCGCCACAACGGCATCTACGGGTTCAACGGAGCCTTGGTCGGCAGTGCCATCGGCACCTTCGCCGATCTGGCCCCTCCCGGAGCTTTTCTGCTCTGGACGCTGGCGGCCCTGGGGGGTGGGGCGCTGAGTTCCGTGCTGGTCCACGGCCCGGGCCGTCGTCTGCATGCCGCCACCGGCCTGCCGCCGATGACGCTGCCCTTCTGCCTGGTGACCTGGGGGTTGCTGGCGCTGGTCACCCTGGCGGACGTGCCGCCGCTGCAGTTGCACAGCGCCGCGATGGTGCCCCCGGCGGGTTCGGCCCTGCAGGCCTTTCTGCTGGCCCTGCCGCGGGGCTTCGGTCAGGTCTTCTTCTGTGCTGATCTGGCCAGTGGCTGGTTGGTGCGGGCGGCCACGGCCGTCGCCAGCCCGATGGCGGCCGGGGTGGGTCTGATGGGGGCGGCGATCGGGGCGTTGGCGGGCCTGGCCAGCGGTGCCGCTGGCGCCGTCGGTCTGGGCCTCTGGAGCTACGACAGCGTTCTCAGCGCCATTGCCATCGGTGGCATCTTCCATGCCCCCACCAGGCGCAGCCTGGGGGTGGCGGCCCTGGCGGCCCTCGCCGCCAGCCTGCTCACCCAGCCCCTGGAGCGGCTGATGCCGCTCGGATTGCCGGCGCTCACGCTGTCCTTCATCGTCGCCACCCTGGCCACCCTGCTGGTGGTGCGCCGGGCGCTGCCCACCGTTGTGCCGGTGGCGCTGCACGCGATCCTCACGCCGGAGGAGCATCTGCAGCGCTATATGGTGACCCGGCGGCTGCTGAACGATTTCCGCTCCCGTCTGCGCGGGGCCGTGGGCGGAGGCGCCTGGACCAGCCTGGCCCCATCGGCGGATCCGGCCCTGCTGGGGAGGTTTGAGGAGCTGTTTGAGCGCCTCGACCGCGACCAGGACGGCCAGCTGAGCCTGTCGGAACTGGTCGACGGAATCGAACAGGTCCCCAGCGACCCTGACCAGGGCCCCAGCGACCCTGCGGCGGCCTTGGCCAGGGTTCTGGCGGCCATGGATCTCGATGGCGACGGCACGGTGGACAGGCCCGAGTTCATCGAGGTGATGCTGCGCCTGCGCCGACTCCGGGACGGACAGGAGCGGCTGAAGCGCTATCTGATTCCGGTGGATGTGGATGGCGATGAGCGGCTCGACCCCGGCGAGATGGACCGGCTGCTGGGCAGCATCGGCCAACCTCCGCTCAATCGGCGGGAGCAGCGGGCGGTGTTCGGGCCAGAGCTTGCCGGGCTCTCCTGGCACGCGTTCTTCGATCGGTTGCTGCTCACCTGAGGGTCTGGTGCTGCAGCTTGGGCAGCACCCGTTCGCAACCACCAGCTGCTATTGAGAATCGCTTGCAAAAGGGGCGGTGGGGCGTCTAGGTTGAGAGCCATTCGCAATAAGGCCCCTTCCCTTCGCCCGATGCGCTACCGCTTCCTCCCTGACGATCCCGCCAGCGCCGTGCGCATGCCCGCCGGTCAGACGGTCCTGCTTGACCCCACCCCCCGCCCCGGCGGCTCCTGCCTCGAGGTCCTCGATGGCATCGCCCGCGTCTACTGCCCCTGCGAGGAGACCGAGGGCATGACCCTGGCCTTCCTGCAACCCGGCGACCAGCTCCGCACCGACCGTCTCTGCAGCGAGGGCGTCTGCGTCGAGGCCCTCACCCCCCTCTGCTTCCGCAGCGATGC
>CALRKA020000005.1:0-187813 GCA_943367815.1 Tabrizicola sp. YIM 78059
CGCCGCCGCCGGCCCCCTCGCGGGCGGCCGCGGCCCCCGCCCCCGTGCGGCCCCCGTCGGCCCCCGTGCGGCCCCCGTCGGCGCCGGAGCCCGCCATGACCCTGCAGCGGGAGGGGGAACCCGAACCCGGCGCCCTCGACCGCTACGGCCGCGACCTCACCGCCGCCGCCCGGGCCGGCGAACTCGACCCGGTGGTGGGGCGCGACACCGAGATCCGCCGGCTGATCCAGGTGCTTTCCCGGCGCAGCAAGAACAACCCGGTGCTGATCGGTGAGCCCGGCGTCGGCAAGACGGCCGTGGCCGAATCCCTGGCCCAGCGGATCGTGGCCGGCGAGGTGCCCGATGCCCTGCGGGGCTTGCGGCTGGTGGCCCTGGATCTGGGGGCCCTGATCGCCGGGGCCAAGTTCCGCGGCCAGTTCGAGGAGCGCCTGCGCAGCGTGCTGGCCGAGGTCCGCGACAACGACGGGGTGCGCGACAACGACGGGGAAGGCGGCCGGGCCGGCGGGGTGGTGCTGTTCATCGACGAACTGCACACGGTGGTGGGCAGCGACCGCTCCGGCGCCGATGCGGCCAGCATCCTCAAGCCGGTGCTGGCCCGCGGCGACCTGCGCTGCATCGGCGCCACCACCCCGGAGGACTACCGGCGCAGCATCGAGAAGGATCCGGCCCTGGAGCGCCGCTTCCAGCAGGTGGTGATCCGCGAACCCGATGGCCCCACCTGCCTGGAGATCCTGCGGGGGCTGAAGGAGCGCTACGAGCTCCACCACGGGGTCACCATCACCGATGGGGCCCTGGTGGCGGCGTCCCGGCTGGCCACCCGCTACATCAGCGACCGCTGTCTGCCGGATTCGGCCATCGATCTGATTGATGAAGCCGCCGCCAACCTGCGCATGGAGGCCACCTCCAAGCCCCAGGTGGTGGAGGCGGCCGAGGCGGAGCTGCGGCGGGTGGAGCTGGCGCTGCTGGCCGCCGAGGCGGCGCCCCTGGAGGAGCGCGTGCAGCTGCAGGAGCAGCGGCGCCTCGCCCACGAGCAGCTCGACCGCCTGCAACGGCGCTGGGCGGGGGAACGGGAGCGTCTGGGGGAGTTGCGCGAGCTGCTGCAGCAGGACGAGGACCTGCGCCATGCCATCGCCGAGGCCGAGCGGGACGGGGACCTGGAGGAGGCGGCCCGGCTCCAGTACGACCAGCTGCACGGGGTGCAGCAGCGCCGGGCGGCCCTGGAGGCGGAACTGCAGAGCGACCCGATGCTGCGGGAGCAGGTGGAGGAGGGGGACATCGCCGATGTGGTGGCCCGCTCGACCGGCATCCCCATCCAGCGGCTGCTGGCCGGTGAACGCCAGAAGCTGCTGGAGCTGGAGCAGCGGCTGGGCGAGCGGGTGATCGGCCAGCCCGAGGCGGTGGCGGCGGTGGCGGCCTCGATCCGCCGTTCCCGCGCCGGCATGCAGGCCCCCACCCGGCCGGTGGGGTCGTTCCTGTTCCTGGGGCCCACGGGTGTCGGCAAGACGGAGCTGGCCAAGGCCCTGGCGGCGGCCCTCTTCGATGAGGAGGAGTCCCTGGTGCGGCTTGACATGAGTGAATTCATGGAGCGCAACGCCGTCGCTCGCCTGGTGGGGGCCCCCCCCGGCTACGTGGGCTACGAGGAGGGCGGCCAACTCACCGAGGCCGTGCGCCGCCGTCCCTACGCGGTGCTGCTGCTCGATGAGGTGGAGAAGGCCCACCCCGATGTCTTCAACCTGCTGCTGCAGGTGCTCGACGACGGCCGCCTCACCGATTCCCAGGGCCGCACGGTCGACTTCCGCCACACGGTGGTGATCATGACCAGCAACCTGGCCAGCCGCGCCATCCTCGAGCGGGCCCGCGCCGCCCCCTCCTCGGGCCAGCCTGGAGATCCCCGCCCCGAGGAGGGGGAGCAGGCCCGGGACCGGAGCCTCGATCTGGCGGTGGAGGAGGCCCTCTCACGCCAGTTCCGGCCGGAGTTCCTCAACCGCATCGACGAGGTGATCCGTTTCCGTCCCCTGGCCCGGGCCGATCTCGAGCGGATCGTGCGGCTGCAGCTGGCGGAGCTGGCCCTGCTGCTGCGGGAGCAGCACCTGGAGCTGGAGATCGATGAGGCCGTCGTTGTGGCCCTGGCCGCCCAGGGCTACGAGCCGGAGTACGGGGCCCGGCCCCTGCGCCGGGTGCTGCGGCGTCGCATCGAGAACCCCCTGGCCACCGAGCTGCTCGAGGATCACTTCACGGCGGCCAGGGGGGTGCGGCTGGAGCTCGCCGGCCCCGGGGAGGCGGGCTTCCGCTTCGTCCCTCTGGGGGACGCCGGGGAAGGACGTCCGGTAGGGTGATCGTTTGTCGATGTCTGCCGACACCAGGGCAGCCATCGGAATCCACACCGTGGAACCCATTCCCCCCGTCACCACCACCACGAGCAGTCCCGACGGGCCCCTGGCCCGGGGGAACGGCACGTCCGAACCCGACGACGGTCCGGACGGCTTCCCCTCCGAGGAGAGGGAGCCCACCGGGTTCCTCGCGGTCACCCTCGCCGAGCTGCGCAAGGTCGTCTGGCCGAGCCGTCAGCAGCTGTTCAGCGAGTCGGTGGCGGTGATCCTGATGGTGAGCCTTTCGGCCGCGGCCATCGCCGCGATCGACCGCTTCTATCACTGGGGATCGACCCAGATCTTCCGTTGATGACCCTTCCCCTGTCTGCCGTGCCTGAGATCGAACCCGACGCCCCTGAGGTGCTGGAGCTTCCCGCCGAGGGCGCTGACCCCGCTGGGGAGGGAACGGATCCCACCGCCGAGGGCGGTGCCGAGGCGGCCGAAGCCGCCAAGCCCCAGGTGGCCCGCTGGTTCGCCGTCCAGGTGGCCTCCAGTTGCGAGAAGAAGGTCAAGGCCACCCTGGAGCAGCGGGCCGTCACCCTGGGGGTGAGCAACCGGATCCTCGAGATCGAGATCCCCCAGACCCCCGGCGTGAAGCTCAAGAAGGACGGCAGCCGCCAGTCGATCGAGGAGAAGGTGTTCCCCGGCTACGTGCTGGTGCGGATGGTTCTCGATGAGGACACGATGATGGCGGTGCGCAGCACCCCCAACGTCATCAACTTCGTGGGCCAGGAGGAGCGCCGCGCCACCGGCAAGGCCCGCGGCCACATCCGGCCCCGGCCCCTCAGCCGCCAGGAGGTCGACCGCATCTTCAAGCGTGCCGCCGAGAAGAAGCCCGTCCTCAAGGTCGACCTCACCGAAGGCGATCAGATCCTCGTCACGGCCGGTCCGTTCAAGGACTTCCAAGGCGAGGTGATCGAGGTCTCCGGCGAACGCAGCAAGCTGAAGGCCCTCCTGTCGATCTTCGGCAGGGAGACCCCGGTCGAGCTCGAGTTCTCCCAGATCAGCAAACAGAGCTGATCGAGCGGCGGCCGCCTCCCTGCGGAGGGCGGCCCCGGGTGGTCCCCTCGAGGACCGCCATCCCGCCGGGCCGGCCACCGCCCCGGCGATCCGCAACGCTCCCGCCAGGGGGCCAACTTCAACGCTCCCGAAAGGGGGCCCTGTCCCACGCTCCCGCAAGGGAGTTCCGTCCCGCACTCCCGCAAGGGAGTTCCGTCCCCCAGCCCAGCCGATGGCCAAGAAAGTCGTAGCTGTGATCAAGCTGGCCCTCCAGGCCGGCAAAGCGAACCCCGCACCACCGGTGGGCCCTGCCCTCGGTCAGCACGGGGTCAACATCATGGCGTTCTGCAAGGAATACAACGCCCGCACCCAGGAGAAGGCCGGGTACGTGATCCCGGTGGAGATCTCGGTCTTCGAAGACCGCAGCTTCACCTTCATCACCAAGACCCCGCCCGCTTCGGTGCTGATCTCCAAGGCGGCCGGCATCGAGAAGGGTGCCGCCACCTCCGCCAAAGGAGCGGTGGGTGCCATCAGCCGCGCCCAGCTCGAGGAGATCGCCAAGACCAAGCTGCCCGACCTCAACTGCACCAGCGTTGAATCGGCCATGCGCATCATCGAAGGCACCGCCCGCAACATGGGCGTCGCCGTCAACGACTGACCGCCACCGGTCGTCGTTCCACACCCTTCACCTCTCCGCCTCACCTCTCTGGGGGAGACCGATCACGGTCGTCCGCACCCCTTACCGCCATGACAAAAGTCTCCAAACGCTTCACCGCCCTCGCCGCCAAGGTCGAGGACCGCTCCTACGAACCGCTCGAGGCCCTCGAGCTGGTCAAGGACATTGCCACCGCCAAGTTCGACGAAACGATCGAAGCCCATGTGCGCCTGGGCATCGACCCCAAGTACACCGACCAGCAGCTGCGCACCACCGTGGCGCTGCCCCATGGCACCGGCCAGACCATCCGCATCGCCGTGATTGCCCGGGGTGAGAAGGTGGCCGAAGCCAAGGCCGCCGGTGCCGACCTGGCCGGCGACGATGAGCTGGTCGACCAGATCGCCGGTGGCGCGATCGACTTCGACCTGCTGATCGCCACCCCCGACATGATGCCGAAGGTGGCCAAGCTCGGCCGGGTGCTCGGTCCCCGCGGCCTGATGCCGAACCCCAAGGCCGGCACCGTCACCACTGATCTGGGCGGCGCCATCAGCGAGTTCAAGGCCGGCAAGCTGGAGTTCCGGGCCGATCGGGCCGGCATCGTCCACGTGCGTTTCGGCAAGGCCAGCTTCGACACCGCCAAGCTGCTGGAGAACCTCAAGGCCCTGCAGGAAACCATCGACCGCAACAAGCCCAGCGGTGCCAAGGGCCGCTACTGGCGCAGCCTCTACGTCGCCTCCACCATGGGCCCCTCGGTGCAGGTGGACTTCGCCGCTCTCCAGGACATCAAGCAGGAGAGCTGAGCGCCCGCCGTGTCTGCCTCGTCATGGGTGCGGATCGGCGGCTGGGTGGCGGTGCCGCTCACGCTGCTGGCGCTGGGATGGGGTCTGCTCTCCAGGCCCCCGTCCTCCTCCAAGGCCTCTCCGGCACCGGTCCCTCGCCGCGATGCTCCGGTCACCTTCGTCGGCGATTCGCTCACGGCCCAGGGCGACTGGCAGGCGGCCTTCCCCGATCGGGTGGTGTTCAACCAGGGCATCAGCGGTGACACCAGCTTCCAGCTGATGGTCCGCCTGCCGGAGATCCGCCGGACCGGCGCCGGCACCTACCTGGTGATGGTGGGCATCAACGACATCGTCTGGGGCTACGACCCCGGGCGGATCGCCGGCCGGATCCAGTGGCTGCGCACCGGCCTCCAGATCGGCACGGGGGCCAGGGTGATCATCCAGTCCACGATTCCCTGCGCCAGCTTCCGCTGCGGTGCCGAAGGGGTCCGCCGGGTGGCCGAGCTCAATGAGCTGCTCGCCCGCCAGACGCCCCCCCGTGATTTCGTCGACCTGACCCCGGTGATGGCCGATGGCGATGGCCTCAGGCGTGCCTACACCGTGGATGGCGTGCATCTCAATGCCGCCGGTTATGCCCGCTGGGTGGCACGGCTGCGGGAGCTGGGCCTGCCGTGATGTAAGTTCAAGAGCTGGATTCGTCCAGAAGGGCACGCGCCCAACCCAAGACAGCAGGTCGTCAGGGTCGCCGATTCCGGTCGGTCATTCACTGCCGTAAGTCCTGCCGAGGTTCACGCGATTGGTTTTTGCCTGGGATGGGGTCTCCAACGGAGTCCTTCAGATCGGAGCGGAGCGATGAGCGGCCTCGAAGCCCCCCCCCGCAGGGGAGGCCGTCCGGACCGCGTTCCCTGCTTGTTCCCCCGATCCGATCCACCTCCTATGGGCCGCACGCTGGAGAACAAGCAACAGATCGTCGAAGAGCTCAAGGGGCTCCTCGGTGAAGCCGAAATGGCGCTGGTCCTTGATTACAAGGGCCTGACCATCAAGGAGATGACTGATCTGCGGACCCGTCTGCAGGCCAGCAGCGGTGTGTGCAAGGTGACCAAAAACACCTTGATGCGCCGTGCCATCGATGGTGACAGCGCCTGGTCGGATCTCGATTCCCTGCTCACCGGCACCAACGCCTTCGTCCTGGTCAAGGGCGATGTCGGCGGTGCGGTGAAGGCCTTGCAGTCCTTCCAGAAGGACACCAAGAAGTCGGATGTGAAGGGCGGCCTTTTCGAAGGCAAGCTCCTTTCCGCAGACGACATCAAGGCCATCGGGGATCTGCCCTCCAAGGAGGTGCTCATGGCCCAGATCGCCGGTGCGATCAATGGCCTGGCCACCAAGCTGGCTGTGGGCATCAACGAGGTTCCGTCCGGTCTCGCCAGGGCGCTCAAGCAGCACGCCGAATCCGGCGAAGGTTGAGTTCGCATCCCGCGAACCCCTGGGCTCCACCGATCCTCCCGTTCTGTTGCTGATTCCCCCCCATGTCCGCTACCACCGACCAGATTCTCGAACAACTGAAAACCCTCTCCCTGCTTGAGGCTTCCGAGCTCGTCAAGCAGATCGAAGAGGCCTTCGGCGTGTCCGCCGCCGCTTCCGCCGGCGTCGTCATGGCCGCCGCCGCCCCTGGCGCTGCCGCCGAGGCCGTCGAGGAGCAGACCGAATTCGACGTCATCCTCGATGGCTTCGATCCGGCCGCCAAGATCAAGGTGCTCAAGGCCGTCCGCGAGGCCACCGGCCTCGGTCTGGGCGAAGCCAAGGCCCTGGTCGAAGCCGCTCCCAAGGCCGTCAAGGAAGGCATCTCCAAGGGCGATGCCGAAGCTCTCAAGAAGAGCATCGAAGAGGTGGGTGGCAAGGTCTCCATCAAGTGACCTGCCGTTGGCGGGCCTGCGGGCCCGCCAACCCCGCTTGCTTTCCAGCCGGTCCTTCGGGATCGGCTTTTTTCATGCTCTGTCCCTCAGCCGGCGCGGTGGTTCTGCGGGGCCAGCCAGGGCGGGCCTCCCATGGTGGAGCGATCCATCCATCAGGGCCTATCCATAAAAAAGAGCCCCGCCGAAGGCAGGGCTCTGGAGATGGAACGATTCCGGGAGTCTGTCCTCGTTTCGACCCTGGAAGAGCGTCCTTCACTCCTCACGAGATCAGATTAAGCCGGTGGGATGGGGGGTGGCGGCGGGGAGGACCGGAGATTCAACTGGCCCCGGGTCGGACAGGGTGGCCACAGCCCAGACCGGGCCAGGGGCTCAGAGCCCTTCGCCCCCGCTGCTGCCGCTGCCGCTGTAGGGGATCACCTGGAGGGCAACAGCCCGTCCGGAGTTGCCCAGCGCCATGGTGTCCTCGCCCAGGCCTGCGGCCGGATCGGTGGCGGACAGGGCTGGGGGCTGGGTGCGGCCGGGGCCGAGGGGCCGGCGCCAGGTGGGGGCGCCGCCGGCGTTGGCGATCAGTTGCTCCAGGGGGGTGGGGCTGGCGAAATAGAGGTGGCTCAGGGCCCGTTCCCCGTAGGCGCGCCGCTTCAGATCCCAGCCCGACTCAAGCTTGAGGGCCACGAAGCCATCACGATCCCGCAGGGGGATGTCGGCCCTGCCCACCACGAGGATGGCCGAGGTGCCCGGGGCGATGGCCTGGAGCTCCAGGCGGGATCCCACCTGCTGCACCCGCAGCCGGTAGGTGGTGCCCATGTCCTGCTCGGCGACCCGCAGGGAATAGCCGTTGCTGTCGAGGTAGCGGTTGCAGATGCCGGTGTAGTCGAACCGGTTCAGGGTCGGGTCCACCAGGCCGTCCGGGCGGGCCTGCCAGCAGGCGGGCTGGGGGGTCAGCTGCTCCAGCACCAGCAGGGTCCAGTCGTTGTCGCCCACCGGGCGGGCCAGCACCGCGAAGCGTTCGGCGTCGACGTCGGTGCTCTGGAAGAGGCCGGCGGCCATGGCCAGCCGGGGCTGGACCATCGGCAGGCCGGCTCCGGCCAGGGCCAGGCCCGCCAGGGCCAGGTAGGTTCGCTGCATGGGAACACCTCCAGGGCCCGGGCGTTCTCCGGGAGAGAGGGTCCCATTCAAGCGATCCTGTCAAGAGGCCTCCATGGGTGATCGACCGGTGCGGGTAGTGGCTGCCGCCTGTGACGGGGCCTGCAGCGGCAACCCGGGTCCGGGGGGCTGGGGTGCCCTGCTGCGCTTCGAGGACGGCTCCCGTCGGGAGCTGGGGGGGGCGGAGGCGGCCACCACCAACAACCGGATGGAGCTCACCGCTGCCCTGGCGGTGCTGGAAGCCCTGCGGGAGCTGCCGCGCCACCCCGATCTGGTGCTGCGCACCGACAGCCGCTATCTGATCGACGGCTTCGAGAAGTGGATGGCCGGCTGGAAGCGCAAGGGATGGCGCACCGCCTCCGGCGGGGCCGTGCTCAACCGTGATCTCTGGGAGCTGCTGGATGCCGCCAGGCTGCCGGGGCTGGCCCTCCGCCACGTTCGCGGCCACAGCGGTGATCCGGACAACGACCGCTGCGATGCGATCGCGGTCGCCTTCTCCCGCGGCCAGTCCCCGGCCCTGGCGATCGAAACCCAGCCCGGCCGATCGCCGGCGTCGCAGGCCCCTGCGGCCGAAGCCCCGGCGACCGCAGAGCCGGCGGTGGCGCCCCTCCTCGATCCGGCTCCGCCGTCGCTCCAGCAGCTGCTCTCGCGCCTGGAGCTGGCCGACCGGCTGGCGGCGGGCGGCTACAGCCTGAGGGCCGTGGAGCTCGCCAGGCTGCTCGAGGTGCCCACGGCCCGTCTGGAGGGGAAAGGGGAGCCCTGGCTCTGGCGTGACTGGCTCGTCAGACCCCTGGGCAACGGGTGCTGGCGTCTGGAGCGCGGCGCGGGAGGATTGGACACGCCGCAGTGAGGAGACAGGCATGCCGCAGGAGCCATCGACCAGCGGCGGCCAGGTGGGGACCGGCGCCCTCTATGCCCGGTTCGTCGAGCCCCTGCTGCGTCGTGATGACGGCGCCGATGCCGAGCAGCTGAGCCGACTCACCCTCCTGGCCCTGGGCCAGGCGGCCCTGCGGCGTCAGTGGCCCCTGGTGAGCGGCAGCCTGGAGGGCCTCGGGGCGGAGCTGCAGCGGCGGGACCCCCGTCTGGAGCAGACCCTGTTCGGTTGTCGCTTCGCCAATCCGGTGGGGCTGGCCGCGGGCTTCGACAAGAACGGGGTGGCGGCCGCCATCTGGCACCGGTTCGGCTTCGGCTTCGCCGAGCTGGGCACAATCACCTGGCAGCCCCAGCAGGGCAACCCCCGGCCGCGGCTGTTCCGGCTGGCCGAGGAACGGGCGGCCCTCAACCGCATGGGCTTCAACAACGACGGGGCCAGGGGCGTGCGCCGGACCCTCGAACGCCAGGTCCTGCCACCCCCGGGACAACGGCCGGCGGTGCTTGGCATCAACCTCGGCAAGTCGAAGGCGGTGTCCCTGGAGATGGCCCCGGACGACTACGCCGCCTCCCTGGAGCTTCTGGCCCCCCTGGCGGACTACGCCGTCGTCAACGTCAGCTCCCCCAACACCCCGGGGCTGCGGGACCTGCAGGAGGAGGCCCAGCTCCGGCGGCTGGTGGAGCGGCTGCGGCGCCTGCCGGCCTGCCCGCCCCTGCTGGTCAAGATCGCCCCGGATCTGGAGGATGACGCCATCGACACCATTGCCAGGCTGGCCTACGAGGAGGGGCTTGCCGGTGTGATTGCGGTGAACACCTCGGTCCACCGCCTCGGACTGGACGGACGCCGGCTGGTGGCGACGGGCCGGACCCTGGCGGAGGAAACCGGAGGGCTGAGCGGCCGCCCCTTACGGCGACGGGCCGTCGAAGTGCTGCGGCGACTGCGGGCGACCGCCGGTCCGGCCTTGCCACTGATCGGCGTGGGGGGCATCGACTCGGCCGAGGCCGCCTGGGAGCGGATCAGCGCCGGAGCCTCCCTGATCCAGATCTACACCGGTTGGATCTACGAAGGCCCCGCACTTGTGCCGTCGATTCTGGAGGGATTGTCGCGCCAGCTCGACGGCCATGGATGCCGGACGCTTTCGGAAGTTGTAGGTTCGGGGATGCCTTGGCGCCCCTGATTCGGTAACTTTCGCAGGAATCGGATCGGAGCCTTGGTTTTTTCTGGCCTGATCGGCTTGAAGGATGATCTGGAAGACCGTCTGCGGCCGCTCCGCGCCCAGCTCTTCCCTCGCCAGTTGCTTCTGGAGCTTCAGGACGATTCCCTGAAGGGGCAGCTGCTCAGCGGGGCGGGTCCGCAGGCCGTGAGCATCGATCTGCCCCTGCCGCCCCTCACCTGCCTGGATGGTCAGCCCCTGGAGAAGGAGCCCCTCGGTGATCTGATCGGTGATCTTCTGGTGCGCGACGGCCTGCTCGATGCCGTCGTCCTGGCCTCCCTTCCCGAGGGGGCAGCGCAATGGCGGGTTCTCGACTGGCCCTACGAGGCCATCCCCGACGACCCCATCCAGGCCCTGCGGACCATCGACCCCCCCCTGAACCTCACGGTTCCCTTGTCGGAGTCCATGGTCGATGTCAGGCCCCTGGCCGGATCCACCCCCCGGCTGCTGATGGCCGTGGCCCCCAGAAAGCTGGTGGATGACTGGATCGATGTCTTCAACCTGGCCGGCGTGCAGCTCGAGCGGCTGGCCCCGGCCCAGTCCTGCCGGCTGGCGGCGGTCTCCTCCCTGCTGGAAGCGGCTCCCGAGGATGAACTGACCGTCCTGATCCATCCGCTGCCGGCCGGCGCCCAGCTGCTGCTGCTGCGTCGGACGGAGCCGGTCTTCGACTGGCGGCTGCCCCAGGACGATGACGCCCTGGTCAGGGAGGTGAACCGCTGCGTGACCTTCTACCGTCGGCAGGACCCGTCCATCCGTCGTCTCCGGCTGTTGCTCAGCTCCCCTCTCCCCAGCCAGGACAGCCTGCAGGACGCCCTGGGTGTGCGAGCCGAGATCCTGACCCCTGAACCCTTCGGGTCCCTGGTGCTCCAGGGCCTGGCGATGGCGGAGGCGGTCCGATGAGCCCACCGATCCTTGACCTGCTTCGGGAGAGGCGCAAGGAACTCGGCCAGGAGAGCATGGTGTCGGCCCTGCTCGATCGGCGGCCCCTGTTGCTGCGCGGTGCCCTGATCGGGGGGATCGTGCTGGGGGCGGCCGTGGGAGCCACCGTCCTGGTGTTCCTCCGCTACCAGTTCGTCCGGATGCAGGCCGCCCAGCTCACCCGGTTCGAAGCCGAGTCGACCCAGATGCAGGCAGAGATGGCGGCCAGCCGGGCCAGGCTCGACCAGCTCGCGGCCACCAACCGCAGCCTGACGGAGGGCCTCACCACCCTGCGCACCTCCTCAGCCCTCCTGGCCGACCTGCAGCTGCGCACCCCCGAGGGCATCCAGCTCCAGAGCGCCGAGGCCGAGGGCAAGAACCTGGTGCTCAAGGGTCAGGCCCTCGATCCCCTGGCCTTTGCACGGATCAATGCCCTCCAACTGGAGCTGTCCCGCTCCCCCCTGCTGGAGGCCAAGGGGGTGGCGATCGTCAAGCTGGAGCGGGTCCCACCCAGCCAACCGCAGGGCGGGCCGTCCGGGACCCCCACCCCCGCGACGGTCAAGTTCGAGCTCTCGGGCCCGTTTGCCACCCTGCCCCCCGCCCGTCAGCTGGGCGTGATGCGTCAGCTGGGCTCCGAGGGCATGGTGCGCCGGCTCCAACTTCTCCAGGCGGAGGGCCTCATCCCATGACCAACCTTCAACAGGGCTCCAGGCGGCTTCCGGTCGCCAGCCTGCGCCTGATCTGGCTGCTGCTGCCGGCGGGCGTGCTGGGCGGGCTGGGTCTGCTGGTGTTCCTGGCGGGTCTGGTGCCCCTCTGGGCCACCCTGCAGCGCGACAGCCAGCGGCTCCAGGAGCTCGAGCAGCTGCGGGACCAGGTGACGCTGATGCGGGGGCAGCTGGTGACCACCCAGGAGAGCACCGAGGCCGCCATGGCCAGCAAGGCCAAGATCGAGCGGCTGATCACGGGTAACGGCGACCTTTCCACCTTCCTGGCCATGCTCGACCGGGAGGCGGCCGCTTCTGGCGTCGAGCTGACCCTGTTCGAGCCCACCCAGGCCGCCGCCGCCCCCGCCCCCGGCGTCCCACCCGGAGCCGGAGCACCCGCCGCGCCTCCTGCCGCCGCGCCTCCTGCCGGGGGTGCTCCGGCTCCAGGCGTGGCCGCTCCGGCGGATCCCCTGGCCCTGCAGGGCCTCACCCTGCGCACCCTGCTGGTGTCGGCCCGGGGGCCGTTCCCGTCCCTGCTCTCCTTTCTGCGCCGGCTGGAGGCCCTCAACGTGCTGGTGGTCCAGAGCGATCTCAGTCTCACCATCCCCGGGCCCCAGACCACGGACATCGGCCAGACCCCCGCAGGCCCCAGCCCCAACCCTCCGGTGTTGATGAAGCTCACGCTGGGCCTGTACAGCCGCACCCCGGTGCCGGTCGCCGCCCCTGCCGCCCCGGCTCCGGGGGCGGCAGCAGCCCCGGCCCCCGCCCAGGCCCCTCCCCCCGCCGCGCCCGCCCCCGCCGCAGCACCGACTCCCACCCCCCCCGCCCCTTCCAACTGACCATGCCGATGCAACGGGATCCGGCAACTGGCCGTTTCGCACGATCGCCGATACCATTCGACCGATTCGGAGAGCAGTGGAACGTGGCAAAACGTCAGTGGCGGCACGTTCTTTCCGCATCTCTTGGCCTGGTCGCTCTCCAGGGAACGGGTCTGTCCACCGCGGTCGCCGCGGTCACGCCTGCTCCTGCCGGTGGGGTGTCCAGCTCCCGCCTGTCAGAGATCGCCCAGGCCAGCGGCGCCCTCGACATCAAGCTCAGGCGGCTTCCTGATTCCGTCGAGGTGGTGATCGAGGGCACCGGTCCATCGCCGCTGCTGCAGCAGACCACCCAGGGGCCCGTGTGGCTGGGTCGGCTGCAGACGGCCCAGCCGATGGTCCTGCGTCGCGGCCCGGTGCAGCTCTCCCTCCCCGAGGCGGGGCTGCAGAGCATCAGCTTCGCTGGCTCCGGCAACGTCTTCGAGCTCAAGGTCTCCCCCACCCCCGGATTCCCGGTGGGCCGGCCCGTGGTGAGCGGCGACGGCCGCAGCCTGATCCTCACCTTCAACGCCCCGGCGCAGTCCACCCTCCAGACCCTCACCCCCAACGTCACCACACCGGGACGGGTGCCCCAGCCGGGCTTCGTCCCGCCCCTGCAGCCCCGCGCGGTGGCCCCGCCGCTGGGGGACATGGCCGTGGGGACCATGACCATCAGCAATCCCAGCTACGTGAGCGTCAGTGGCCCGCCGGTCACCATGACCCTCCGCAACGCCCCTGCGAAGGACGTGCTGATGGCCCTCAGCCAGCTGGGCGGCTACGGCTTCGTTTATGTCGGTGATCCCGCCGCTCCAGCCGCCGGTGGAACGGCCGCTGCGGCGGCTGTTTCTCCCGACCAGCGACCCATTTCGATCTCCTTCCGTCGGGAGAACTACGGCCGGGCGATCAACTCGGCGCTCCTGGCGGCGGGGCTGCAGGGCAAGCGCGACGGCAACACGATCTTCGCCGGCCCCAACGTGCTGGCCAAGAGCTTCGGCTCCCAGCTCTCGAAGGTGTATCGCCTGAACCAGGTGCCCGCCAACTCGGCCGCCGACTACCTGGCCAATCTCGGGGCCCAGGTCACCAAGACCAACACGATCACCACGGCGGTGTCCGAGGGCGTCGCCGCCACGGCCGCGCCTGCCGGCAGCCCAACGGCCTCCACCACCTCCTCCAGCACCACCACCACGGTGGAATCCTTCGGGGCCACGAACGGCCCCCTGATCGGCCTGCGGGCCACCACGGACACCCGCCTCGGCACCATCACCCTGGTGGGCGCCCCGCGGCTGGTGGCCATCGCCGAGCAGTACCTCCGGCAGCTCGACCTGCGCCAGCGCCAGGTGGCCCTGTCGGTGAAGATCCTGGATGTGAACCTCCAGAACGACACCGAGCTCTACAACAGCTTCGCCTTCCGCTGGGGCAACAATTTCATCGTCAATGACAACGGCACCCTGGCGGCCAATTTCGGCGGCGTTCTGGGAGGCGCGAACGTTCAACGAGCGCTCGATGCACCACTGCTTCCCGGTCCTCCGTTCGGAAGTATCGTAACGGGTCCGAATTATACCGGTG
Organism: Tabrizicola sp. YIM 78059; assembly: GCA_943367815.1. Classification (GTDB taxonomy): domain Bacteria; phylum Cyanobacteriota; class Cyanobacteriia; order PCC-6307; family Cyanobiaceae; genus Cyanobium. The sequence continues at coordinate 13,985 of CALRKA020000005.1, forward strand.
CTCCCAATCCTGGAGCCGCGAATAATGTCGTCATTGATCCAATCACCAATCAGCCTATCGGTACAACTCCAGCCTATCCGAACAATAATTTCTTTGATTTCTTCCAAGCAAGAATCCTTGCGGACAATTCAAAGGTGCTTGCCAGCCCCACGCTGATCCTGCAGGAAGATCCTTCTGTCCTGAGAGAAGAGGATTCTGCTGGTGGTGCCGCTGGCGGCGGTTCTTCGGGATCCAGCCTTTTCCGCACGTCCTTCGACAACATCGACGCTCCGATCGGTCGCAGACGCGGCAACGAGGGCGTCGTCCGGGTGGGGATCAACGTGCCCACCAATGTCACCTCCACGGTGACCGGAACCGCAGGGTCGGTGAGCTGCACCATCAGCGAACTCTCCACGGCCGGCCTTGTGCTCGGTGCGCGGGTTCAGAAGATCGACGACAACGGCTTCGTCACCTTCTCCCTCTCCCCCAGCATCTCTGCGGTGGAGCAGGAAGTCCCTGCCGGCAACCTGTGCCCCCGCATCAGCATCCTGCGAGTGCGGCGGCTGGATACCGGCGTGGTGCGGGTGCGGGACGGCCAGACCCTGATCCTCACCGGGGTCATTTCCGATTTCGATCGAGCGATCGTCTCGAAGTGGCCCATCCTGGGCGACATTCCCATCATCGGCCAGTTCTTCCGGGCCTCCTCCAACAACCGCGAGAAGCGGGAGCTGGTGATCATGGTGACGCCGCGCATCATCAATGACACCGAGGGTGGCACCTTCGGCTATGGCTATCAACCCTCCACCCCGGCCTCCCGGGCCTTCCTGGGCGGTGAGCCCCAACCTCCGATGACCCCCTGATCCGAGGCCATCTCCTCATTCAGAAGGCCAGCGGCAGCAGGAACTTCATCGCCAGCGGGGCCACGGCCGAGGCGAACGAGGCGGCTCCGGAGAGCATCTGGCCGCCCATGCCGCTGCCCTGGTTGGCTTTCTTGCCGGGTTTCAGCAGGGCGGTGGCGACCTCGGTGAGTTGTTTCGCCTGGGCCTCCTCGCCGGCTTGGCCGTAGAGGACGGCGGCGTAGTTCAGGTCCGCGGCCGCCAGTTCGGCCTTGCCCTGTTCGGTGCGGCTCAGGCCCCGGGCCACCCAGCTGATCGCCGCGTCCGGCTGCAGCCGGATCGCCTCGGAGAACAGCTGCTCCGCCTGGGGATGGCGCCCCTCCAGGGCGGCGGTGACCCCCGCGTTGTGGAGCTCGGGGTAGCTCAGCACCGTGGGCGCCACGCCCCGGGCGTCCTGCCAGTGGCTGCGGGCCAGTCCGCCGGGATCGATCTGGGCGCCGCTGAGGTCGCTCTGGCGCAGGTCGGTGCCCTCCAGATTCGCCCCGCGCAGATCCGCACCCCGCAGGGACGCCCCCTGCAGGCTCGTGAAGCGCAGGTCGGCCCCCTTGAGGTTCGCCCCATCCAGCCGGGCCTGGCCCAGGTTGGCGCGCTGCAGCTTGGCGCCCCGCAGGTCGGCGTCGCGCAGGTCGGCGTGCACCAGGTCGGCATCCTGCAGCTTGCAGCGGGGGCAGTCGCGCTGGTTCAGCAGCCGCATCAGGTCGCCGTCACTCCCCGCCCGGGCAGGACCCGCCAGCAGCAGGGCCAGCAGCACCGGACCGGTGAAAAGCAGCCCCGTCAAGGGGCGGCGGGCGGACCCTGGGGCGAACCCTTGAGGACTTGTCATGCTCGCCTGTTCAGGGGTGGTCCCGTTGTACCGCCTCCGCCGACCGCTTGCCGTTCCGCAGGGAACGGCGCAGCACCCGTCCCAGCCGCTGGGCCTGCCGCCGTCCCGACCGGCTGGGGGCGCCCGCGAAGCGCTGCTGCTGGTAGGTCGCCACGAAGGACTCCAGGGGATCGGCCAGGGACGGCCAGAGCTGGGTCATCCGCCGGGCGAAGCCGCCCAGGGTTTCCCCCGCCGCCGGTGCCATGCCCTGCCGGGCGAAGGCCCGCAGGGTGCGCTCCAGCTCCAGGCGCAGGGGATCGCCGCGGTGGCGGCGGCCCAGCCAGCCCAGGCCCCCCAGGCCGGCGGCCAGGCTGACGGCCACCGCCAGCAGCACCACCACCCCCAGCAGGTGGCGCTGCTCGCCCAGCAGCCGGGCCACCAGGGCCTGCTGCTGCTCGCTGTCGTACCCGAGCCACCAGCGGGCCCAGGCGATGTCCAGGCCCCACCACTGCTGCTGGAGCCAGTCCAGCGGGCTGCCGCCGGCACGGCTCCCGGCGCCCGCCGCCGCTGGGCTCGCCAGGGGGTCCCCCTGGGCCCAGGCGGTGGGATCGACGCGCTGCCAGCCTTCCCCGTCCAACCAGACTTCGCTCCAGGCATGGGCGTCGGCCTGGCGCAGGTCCACGTAGCCGGTGCCGCCCACCGGCTGCACCCACTGGCCACCGCGATAGCCGCTCACCACCCGCGCCGGCACCCCCGCCGCCCGCATCAGGGTGGTGTAAGCGCTGGCGTAGTGGCCGCAGAAGCCCAGCCGGCTCTCGAACAGGAAGTGGTCGAGGGGGGCCTGGCGGGGCAGGGCTCCGGGCTCGAGCGTGTAGCGGAAGGGCTGGGCGCGGAACCAGTCGGCGGCGGCGTTCAGCCGCTCCCGGTCGCCGCCGAGGCGCCGCCAGCCTGCGGCCAGGGCCTCCAGCCGCGGGTTCTCGCCCCGGGGCAGCACCAGGTCGACGGGGCCGGGGGGGGTGGAGCGCCAGTCCGCCTGGTCCGCCGTCCGGGTCAGGGCGTAGACGCGCCGCTGGCTGCCCGGGGCCCGGTTCAGCAGTTCACCGCTGCGCTGCAGGCTCAGGTCGGCGGACAGGGGCCGGCCGGAGCCGCTCCAGGGCACCGCCGCCAGGCCGCTGGGTTCGATCAGCCAGAGCTGGATCCCCTCCCCCGGGGCGGCGGGCGGCGACGGGGCGGGCTGGCCGGCCGCCGGTCGGGGGAAGCTGGCCGCGGCGCTGCGCCAGCTGCGGCCATCGAAGCGTTCATGCACCAGCACCCGCCAGTAACGCTGCTCCAGCGGCGGCGCCTCGCCGCCGAGGGGGAAGGCGACGCGGGCGGCGGCCTGGCGGCTGACGGCGAGCCTGGCGATGGAGCCCGGCTCCATGCTGTCGCTGAGGCCGGTCATCGCCCCCATGCCCTGGCCTGCACCGAAGTTGGTGAAGGGCATCAGACGGGGCACCAGCAGGAACAGCACCAGGGCGATGGGCAGGGCCGCCACGAGCACCTGCAGGCTGCGGCGCAGCAGCGCCTTCCAGTCGGGACCGGCCCCCAGTTCCAGGGCCAGCAGCCCGGCCAGGGCCATCAGGATGGCCAGGCCCTGCAACAGGCTCGGGCCCAGTTCCGGGCGCAGGGCCGCCAGCAGACCGGCGCAGACCAGCTGCAGCAGGGCCACCACCCGCCGTTCCTCGAGGCTGCGGGCCTCCCGCAGCTTCAGGGCCGTCAGCACGGCCAGGCCGAAGGCCAGCAGGCTCAGGCTCAGGGCCGGCGAAAGGCCCAGCAGCCCGACCGCCAGCAACCCCATGGTGAGCCACTGCAGGGGGGCGGCGGCGCGACTCATCGGCAGCAGGCCAGGGCCGTCAGGCACTGGTCCCGGTGGAGCACCCCCCGGCCCGGCGCCATGCTCTGGCCGTTCAGCTCCAGGCCGTAGCTGAGGCCCCGGCCATGCCAGCTCCAGATGCGCTCACTGAGGTGTTCGAGGGCCGCCTCCAGGGGCACCCCGGGCTCCGGCGCCAGCAGGGGGGCCGCTTCGGGGCGGTCCAGGAAGCGCTTGGCGTACTCGCCCCGCCCCTGGGCCAGCAGCTTCCAGGCCAGTCGGCTGGGGCTGTCCTGGGGGCGATGGGGGGCCAGGTCGCGCCAGTCGTCGGTGCCGTCCTGGCGGCTGGCCAGGGCCGGTTCGCCGACCACCGGCGCCGACCCGGCCGCCAGCAGTCGCACCGGTCCGGCCCGACGGGCCGGGTAGATCAGCTGGGCCGCTGCCGGTTGCCAGCGGGACCAGCAGCAGAACAGCCCCAGGGGCGCCGTCGTCTGGATCCGCAGCAGCCCGGGCCGCTGCCAGCCCCGACCGGGTGGGCTCCAGGCCACGGCCAGCTCATGCTCCCCCGCCGCCAGCGACAGCGGCGGCCCCGGGGGCTCCCCCCCCAGCCGCAGGCGCACCCCCTCGCTGCGGCCCGGGCAGCGCAGCCGGATCGGATAGGGGACCGGCGCCCCGGCGAAGCCCGGTGCCGGGGCGCCGCAGGCCAGCTCCACGCCCTGCAGGTTGAAGTGGGTGAGGTGCAGGGTGAGCAGGAACAGGCTCAGCATCAGGAAGCTGAGCAGCAGCGTGCCGTTGCTCTGCATCTGGACGCCGATCACCTGCATCAGCACCGTGCCCGCCAGCCAGAGCCAGCCGAACCGCGTCGGCAGGATGTAGAGGTTGCGCATCCGCAGGCGCACCCGTTCCCCCTGCTGGGGCCTACCGAAGTCCATCGACCCCTTCCTGGAGCCGCTGGCTCAGCTCCCCGTCGCCGCCCCCGCGCTGGCCGCCGTCCATGCGGTGCTCGCAGACGGCCGCCAGCACCGCCTGCACGTCGTCCGGAATCACATGGTCGCGGCCCTCCAGCAGCGACCAGGCGCGGGCGGCGGCCACCAGCGCCAGGCCGGCCCGGGGCGAGAGGGGATGGGCCTGGGACGGCTGGCGGCGGCTGCGCTCCAGCAGGTCGAGCACATAGTCGAGCAGGGCGGTGCTGCAGTGCTGCCGGTCGCAGCGCTCCTGCAGGGCCAGCAGGTCCTCCGGGCCGAAGGCGCCGCTGAGGCCGTCGGGCCGCAGGCCCTCACCCAGCAACAGGGCCTGCTCCGCCTGGCGGGGGGGGTAACCGAGGCTGAGGCGCATCAGGAACCGGTCGAGCTGGGATTCCGGCAGGGCCGAGGTGCCCCCCTGGTCGAGGCCGTTCTGGGTGGCGATCACCAGAAAGGGCCGGGGCAGGGAATGGCTGGTGCCGTCCACGCTCACCCGACCGGCGGCCATCGCCTCCAGCAGGGCACTCTGGGTGCGGGGGCTGGCCCGGTTGATCTCGTCGGCGAGCAGCACCTGGCTGAACAGGGGACCGGGCTGGAAGCGGAAGCTGGCGGCGGCGGGATCGAACACGTTCAGGCCCGTGAGATCCGCCGGCAGCAGATCGCTGGTGAAGCTCACCCGCTTGAAGCCGAGCCCGAAACTGCGGGCCAGGGCCTCCGCCAGGGTGGTTTTGCCCATGCCGGGCAGGTCCTCGATCAGCAGGTGGCCGCGGGCCAGCAGGCAGGCCAGGGCCAGCCGCACCTGATGCTCCTTGCCCAGCAACACCTCGCCGATCGCGCTGATGACCGGCTGCAGGGGGGAAGAGGGCACGGGGGAGTGCGGCGCACCAGTGGCCCCCCCATTGCAGCAGCCCGGCCAGGCTTCCGTGTTACAACCGCCTTAATGTTCGCTGGAGCCGGTGCCAGCCCTCCACCCGGCGATGGGGATGCCTGAACCGCCGGATCCCCATGGCGGCAACCTGCAGGCGGCCGCCCGACGGCTCGGCTGCCGGCCGGACCAGCTGCTGGATGCGAGCGCCTCCCTGGTGCCCTTCGGGCCGCCGCCCCGGCTGCGGCGCCGGCTGATCCGGGCGCTGGGCAGCGACCTGCGGGACTATCCCGACCGCGGCTACACCGCCCTGTGCGAGGCCATCGCCGCCTGGCACGGCCTGGATCCGACCCGGGTCCTGCCCGGCAACGGGGCCGCCGAGCTGTTCACCTGGGCGGCCCGGGATGGCGCGGCCTGCGGCCTGAACCTGCTGCCGGCGCCGGGGTTCGCCGACTACCGCCGCGCCCTGGGCTGCTGGGGCGGCGCCTGGCGGTCCCTGCCGCTGCCGCTCGACTGGTCCGGGGCCGGGCCGGGCGCCTGGCCCCTGGCTGAGGCCGCCGAGGCCGCCGGGTCCGGCCCTGCCGTGCTCTGGCTCACCAATCCCCACAACCCCACTGGCCAGCTCTGGAGCCGGCGGTCGCTGGAACCCCTGCTGGAGCGCTTCGCCCTGGTGATCGTGGACGAGGCGTTCCTGCCCCTGGTGCCCGGCGGGGAGGAGCAGTCGCTGGTGCCGCTGCTGGCGGCCCATCCCCAGCTGGTGGTGATCCGCAGCCTCACCAAGCTCTTTTCGATCGCCGGGCTGCGGCTCGGCTACGCCCTGGGCGACCCCGGGCGGCTGGCCCGCTGGGCCGCCTGGCGCGACCCCTGGCCCGTCAACGGGCTGGCGGCGGCGGCGGGCCAGTTCCTGCTGGCCGATCAGGCCGGCCTGCGGCGCTGGCAGGGGCGGGTGCAGCGCTGGGTGGCGGGCGAGGGGTCCTGGCTGGCGGCCCGGCTGGCGGCGGTGCCGGGCCTGGAGCCCCTGCCCTCGGCCGCCAACTACCTGCTGGTGCGGAGCCGCCCGCCGGCCCCATCGCTCCAGCCGCTGCGGCTGGCGCTGGAGCGCCGCCACCGGATCCTGGTGCGCGACTGCCGCTCTTTCGAAGGCCTGGGGGAGCACTGGCTGCGGATCGCCGTCCAGGACAGGGCCGGCAACCGGCGCCTGCTGGCGGCCCTGGCGCAGATCAGCCGCGGCCGATGAGCTGCTCCAGCACCTGCACCAGCCGGCGGTCGGCATCCCGCACCGCCAGGGTTCCCATGCCGTCGCCCATCGACTCCAGGGGGTCGGCGGCGGCCGTGCTGCCCCGCAGGCGGGGCCCCAGCAGCCGCCAGACGGCCCGCTCCAGGGCGGGCTCCCCGGGGTCGTGCTGCCAGACGATCACCGCGGCGCCAACGGCGGCGGCGGCGGCGGCGTTGGCGTCCTGATGGCGGTCGGCGGCCTGGGGGAAGGGCACCAGGATCGACGGGGTGCCGCAGACCGCCAGTTCGCTGAGGCTGCCGGCGCCGGCGCGGCTGATGGCCAGGTCACAGTGCTGCAGCAGGCCCGGCAGTTCATCGCTGAAGGCCCGCTCGACCACCCCGTCGAGGCGCAGCTGGCCGGCGTCCGGATCCTGGCTGCCGGTGAGGTGCACGATGCGGCAGCCGCTGGCCGCCAGCTGCGGCAGCAGGGGCCGCACCATGCGGTTGAGGCGCAGGGCCCCCTGGCTGCCGCCCATCACCAGCAGCAGGGGGCCGGCGCCCCGGGGCACCCACTCCGGCAGGGGGGTGGGGGTGAGGAAGGCCCGCCGCACCGGGGTGCCGCACACCAGCGGACGGCAGCGGGGCAGCCGCTCGACCGCCTGGGGCAGACCCACCGCCACGCGCGTGCACAGGGGCCCCAGCAGCCGCGTCACCCGGCCCGGAACGGCGTTGCTCTCGTGCAGCACCACCGGCACCCCACACCAGCGGGCGGCGAGGATCGCCGGCGCGGCGATGTACCCCCCGCTGCTGAACACCGCGCTCACCCCCTCGCGCCGGATCAGGCGCCGCACCGGCACCACGGCCAGCACCAGCTGGAGCAGGTTCCAGAGCTTTCGCAGGCCTTTCCCCTGCAGCCCCCCGGCCCGCACCGTGTGCAGGGGGTAGCGGCTCGGCACCAGCTCGGTCTCCAGCCGGTCCGGCACCCCCAGCCAGTGCACCTGCCAGTCGCCCGGCAGGGCTTCGGCCACCGCCAGGGCCGGGAACAGGTGGCCACCCGTGCCGCTGGCGGCGATCAGCAGGGTCGGCATGGGCGGGTGGGACGAGCGCGCCTAACTTAAAAGCCGACTCCGGTCCGCCCACCGCCGCCCCGGATCCCTCCCTCTCCATGGCTCCGTCCCGCCCGCTGAACGCCCCCCTGCCCCCGGTCCGGACGCCGCAGCTGCTCGGTGCCTGCCTGGCCGGCCTGGCGATGGCGACCAGCGTCGGCGCGACCACCGCCCTGGCGGCTCCCCCATCGGCGGCCCAGTTGCAGGCCCTCGAGAGTGCCCTCAACAGCAGCTCCGACACGGCCCTGGCCGGCCTGCTGCAGGCAGGCCCCGGCCTGGATCCGGCCCAGCTGGAGAACCGTCGCCGCCTGCTGCGCCAGCAGTTCCCCGATGCCCGCTGGCAGCTGAGCTCCGGCACCCAGCTGCGGGATGGTCAGCCCACGGTCACCCTGCGGGTGGAGGGCACCCGGCGCCAGGGCGGCACCACCTATCGGATGGAGGCGGAGCAGCAGCTTGCCCTGCAGAGCGACGGCACCCGCATCAACGGCCAGACGGTGCTGCGGGAGCGTTCCCTGCTGCGCAGCGGTGACAAGCCCGTGCCGGTGAGCCTGCTGATCCCCGACGCGGTCCTGACCGGCCAGCGCTACGACGTCGATGTGATCTTCGACGAACCGCTCGATGGTGCCCTCGCCGCCGGCGGCATCACGGCCATCACCCCCCAGCAGCAGGCGTCGATGGCCAGCCCCAGCATGGAACTGGGCGCCCTCGGCGGTGGCGGGCTGTTCAAGATCGTCCAGGCCCCCCTGTCCCCCGGCTCCCAGACCTGGGCGGTGCTGCTGGTCCATCCCGACGGCATCGTCAGCGCCACCAAGCGGGTGCGGGTCGTCGCCGACCGCAAATCGCTCGAGCCCTGAGCCATGGGCCGACCGCATCGGATCTGGGTGGTGGATGACGATCCGGACCTGCGCCAGCTGCTGTCCACCTACCTGGGGGAGCAGGGCTACGAGGTCCGCTGCATGGGGGATGGCGCCCAGCTGATGGCCCGGCTCGAGGGCCAGCGCCCCGATCTGCTGGTGCTCGACCTGATGCTCCCCGGCGACGACGGCCTCAGCCTGCTGCGGCGACTGCGGGACGGGGCCGACGATCTGCCGGTGCTGATGCTCACCGCCCGGGCCGATGCGGTGGATCGCATCATCGGCCTGGAGCAGGGGGCCGATGACTACCTGGCCAAGCCCTTCCTGCCCCGGGAGCTGACCGCCCGCATCGAGGCCGTGCTGCGTCGCCGCGGCACCCTGCCCGGCGGATTGCCCCAGCCCGACGGGGCCCGGATCGCCTTCGGCGACCTGGAGGTGGACCTGGCGGCCCGCACCCTGGAGCGCCACGGGGAGGCGCTCACGATCACCGGCGGTGAATTCGCCCTGCTGGCGGCCTTCGTGCAGCACCCCCACCGGCCCCTGTCGCGGGAGCGGCTGATCGAACTGGCCCGGGGCCCGGGCAGCGACACCGATAGCCGCAGCATGGACGTGCAGGTGTCACGGCTGCGGCGGCTGATCGAACCGGAACCGGCCCGGCCCCGCTACGTGCAGACGGTCTGGGGCTACGGCTACGTGTTCGTCCCCGATGGCAAGCCCCGTCAGTCCTGAGCGGGCCTGGCGGCCGTCGCTCGGGCGCAGCCTGGCGTATCTGCTGGCGGGCGCCGGTGTCGCCGCCTTCAGCCTGCTGCTGCTGCAGCTGCGGCTGGGTCGCCGGCGGGCCCAGCAGCAGCTGGTCCAGACCGGGTCGGAGGTGGCGGCGAACGTGGTGCTGGGGGAGGTGGCCCTCGAGCGCTTCAGCCCCGAGGTGCTCGGCCAGATCAGCGGCATGCAGCTGGTGGTGGGCCAGCAGCCGGAGCCGGGGGCCATGCCCCGCCTCAGGGGGGACCGGCGGCTGCGCTGGCAGACCCTGCGGCTGCAGACGGAGCTCTGCCACCGCCTGGGGCGCTGCCCGGCGGTGCGGCCGGCCTCCTTGCCGCGGCGGGGGGTGTGGGTGGAGATGGCCTCCCCCCTGGAGCCGGTGTGGCTGTTCGTCTCCCTGCCCTCCCCCCGCGGCTGGCCGCCGGATCCCCTGCTGCTGACCCTGTCCATCGGCCTGGGGGCCCTCGGGGCGGTGCTGCTCTACCTCACCCTGGAGATCCAGCGGCCCCTGACCCGCCTCCAGGAGGCCCTGGCCGATGTGGGCCTTGAGGCCCTGCCTAGGGCCCTCCCCGACCAGGGGGCCCCGGCGGTACGCCAGCTGATGGCCCGGTTCAACGCCATGCTGCTGCGGCTGGAGGACTCCGGCCGGGAGCGCACCACGATGCTGGCCGGCATCGCCCACGACCTGCGCAGCCCCCTGACCCGCCTGCGCCTGCGCCTCGCCCTCGCCGCCGAGGGGCCGATGGCGCCGCAGGAGCTGGAGCGGGCCCATGCCGACATCCGCTCCATCGAGCGGATCACGCGCCAGTTCATGATCTTCGCCGGTGCCGAAGCCAACGAGACGCCGGTGCTCGTGCCCCTCGATGCCCTGGTCGCCGAGGCGGCGGCGGCGGTGGGAGACGTGCCCCTAGAGCTGGATCTGGAACCCCTGGTGCGGCGGGTTCGCCCGATCGCCGTGGCGCGGGCGGTGGGCAACCTGCTCGACAACGCCCTCACCTACGGCCGGCCGCCCCTGCGGGTGGTGCTGCGGCCCCTGGGGCCGGGGGAAGGGGAGGGGCGGCCCCACGGGGAGGCCGCGGCGGTGGAGAGCGGCTTCGAGATCCAGATCTGGGACAGCGGCGAGGGCATCGACCCGCTGCAGTGGCGCAAGGCCATGACCCCCTTCCAGCGGCTCGACCGGGCCCGCGGCGGCGAGGGTCACTGCGGCCTGGGCCTGGCCATCGCTGCGAAGGTGGCCCGCGACCACGGCGGTGACCTGCGCCGGCTGGAGGCCACGGTGACCGCCGAACCGCTGCCGGGGCGTTTCGCCGTGGCGCTGCGGGCCTGGCCCCTGGCCGGGGGGTGAGGGGGCTTCAGTCGTATCCGGTCACATCTTGCCGGTGGCCAGTCTGATCGCCGTCACATCTGCCGGTCACGATGGGTTCGTTCATGAGAAGCACTCCCATGCCCTTCCCCCTGCTTCAACCCCTCCGCGCCGCCGTGCTGGCGATGGTCCTGGGGTCCACCGGCGTTGCCATGGCCCAGAGCGGGCCCACCCCGGCCGGACGCCCCACGCCGGCCCAGATGCAGAAGATCTTCCCCGAGCAGAAGCGGCTGGCGCTCAGCGATCAGCAGGCCCGCATCGCCATCCTCCAGCGCGGCGAGCGCTGCCTGTCGGCCGCCGGCAGCAGCGAAGCCCTGCGCACCTGCATGAAGGAGCAGCGCAGCGCCAGCCAGCGCCAGCGCGAGCAGCACATGGCGGCCATGAAGGGCCTGTTCGAGCGCAACGGCATCCCCTTGCCCCAGTGGGGCAAGGGGGAGCGCAAAGGGGGCTGGGGCGAGGGCCGTGGCCCCGGCTCCAGCAGCCTCTGAGGCCGGGGCGGCCCGGCCCTGAAGGCGGGGCCTACGGGGCCTCAGGCCTCGTCGAGGGCGGCCACGCCGGGCAGCACCTTGCCTTCCAGCAGCTCCAGGCTGGCTCCGCCCCCGGTGGAGATGTGGCTCATCTTCTCGGCCACACCCACCTTCTCCACGGCGGCCACGGAGTCACCGCCGCCGATGATCGTGCAGCAGCCCTTGGCGCTCAGGTCGGCCAGGGTGTGGGCGATGGCGTTGGTGCCGGCGGCGAAGGCGTCGAACTCGAACACGCCCATGGGGCCGTTCCAGATCACGGTCTGACAGTCGGCCAGGGCCGTCTGGAAGGTCTTCACCGAATCGGGGCCGATGTCGAGACCCATCCAGCCGTCGGGGATGGCGTCGATGGCCACGGTCTGGCTGTTGGCATCGGGGGCGAAGTTGTCGGCCAGCACCACGTCGGTGGGCAGCAGCAGCTGGACGCCCTTGGCGGCCGCCTTGGCTTCGAGTTCCTTGGCCAGCTCCAGCTTGTCCTCCTCCACCAGGCTCTTGCCCACCGCCAGGCCGCGGGCTTTGTAGAAGGTGAAGATCATGCCGCCGCCGATCAGCACCTTGTCGCACTTGTCGATCAGCGACTCGAGCACGCCGATCTTGCTGCTCACCTTGGAGCCGCCCACGATCGCGGCCAGGGGACGCTTCGGCTCATCGATGGCGCCCTGCAGGTACTGGAGTTCCTTCTCCATCAGGAAGCCGGCCACGCTGGGGCTCAGATACTTCGTCACGCCCTCGGTGGAGGCATGGGCCCGGTGGGCGGCGCCGAAGGCGTCGTTGACATAGACGTCGGCCAGGGCGGCCAGCTTCTCGGCGAAGGCGGCGTCGTTCTTCTCCTCCTCGGCGTAGAAGCGCACGTTCTCCAGCAGCACCACATCGCCATCGGCCATGGCGGCCACCTTGGCCTCGGCGTCGGGGCCGATGCAGCTCTCGGTTTTGGTCACGGGCTTGCCCAGCAGTTCGCTGAGGCGGGCCGCCACCGGCGTGAGACGCATGGCCTCATTCACCTGGCCCTTGGGCCGGCCGAAGTGGGCGGCCAGCAGCACCCGGGCACCGTGGTCGATCAGGTGGCGGACGGTGGGCAGGGCGGCCCGGATGCGGGTGTCGTCCGTGATCGCCCCGGCCTCATCAAGGGGCACGTTGAAGTCGACCCGAACCAGCACCCGCTTGCCGCGGAGATCGTCGGCACTGAGGCTGGAGAGGGATCGCTTCGCCATGATTACGGATAAGGAAAGGCGGGGGGAGATTAGCCTCCGGCGCCTCCCGTCCCGCAGGCGCCGCGATTCGGTTCTTCCCACCCCCGCTCCCTGGCGGTCGCAACGGTCGGCGCTAGGACAAGAGGGCCGGGCCTTCCGCCATGTTCGACACCGTCCTGTTCCCCATCGACCAGAGCCGCCAGACGATGGAAACGGCGGCCGTCGCCCTGCAGCTCGCCCAGCGCCACGGCAGCCGTGTCGTGCTGCTGTCGGTGGTGGAGGCGGAGGAGGGTGTGATGCACGATCCGGCCGACGTGGCCCGTCTGCTGGAGCAGGCCCGCGCCAGCTTCACCCAGGCCGGTGTGGCCTGCGAGGTGCTGGAGCGGGAGGGAAAGCCGGCCTTCGTCATCGGCGACGTGGCCGATGAGATCAACGCCGATGTGATCGTGATGGGCACCCGCGGCATCACCCTCGACGGCGATCACCAGAGCACCGCCGCCCGGGTGCTCCAGCTGGCGCCGTGTCCGGTCCTGGTGGTGCCCTGATGCCGGACGTCCGCGACACGGTCCGCCTCAGCACCGCCGCCCCACCGATCCAGTGGTACCCGGGCCACATCGCCAAGGCGGAGAAGGCCCTCAGCGCCAACCTGGAGAAGGTGGATCTGGTGATCGAGGTGCGCGATGCCCGCATCCCCCTGGCCACCGGGCACCCGCGGCTGCAGCGCTGGATCCGGGGCAAGCAGCACCTGCTGGTGATCAACCGCCGCGACATGGTTAGCCCCGCGGCCCGTCTGGCCTGGGATGGCTGGTTCCGCCAGCGGGGGGAGGTGCCCTGGTGGTGCGACGCCAAGGTCGGCACCGGCGTCAAGCAGCTGCAGCAGGCGGCGATCCGGGCCGGTGAGTCGCTCAACGCCCGCCGGGCCGGCCGCGGCATGAAGCCGCGCCCCGTGCGGGCCCTGATGCTCGGTTTTCCCAACGTGGGCAAGTCGGCGCTGATCAACCGGCTGGTGCGCCAGAAGGTGGTGGAGAGCGCCCGCCGCGCCGGGGTCACCCGCAGCCTGCGCTGGGTGCGGCTGGGGCAGGACCTCGACCTGCTCGACGCCCCCGGGGTGCTGCCCCCCCGCCTCGATGACCAGCTGGCCGGGCTGCGGCTCGCCCTCTGCGATGACATCGGCCAGGCCTCCTACGACGGCGAGGCGGTGGCCCAGGCCTTCCTGCGCCTGCTGGCCCAGCTGGAGCCGGTGGTGGCGGCCGGCGTGGCGCCGGGACTGCTGGAGCGCCGCTACGGGGTGACGGTGCCACCGTTGCCCGGAGCGGACCCCGAGCGACCGATCCCCGATGCCGAAGCCTGGCTTGCCGCGGCCGCGGCCCGCCACACCAGCGGTGACACCGCCCGCATGGCCCAGCGCCTGCTCGATGATTTCCGCCGTTCCCTGCTGGGGCCGATCTCCCTGGAGCTGCCCGCGGCACCCGCGGCGGACACGGTCAGCAGCCCCCAGGGCTGATCTGGAGCTTCCCGTAGGGCATGCCCCAAGGAAGACCTCTACGGCGATAGTTCAGGCATAAGGGCGTGTCTTCTCGACGGGAAGAGGCTGCCATTGAGGCAATCTTCGGGGTGACCTTCACGTCATACATGATTCCCATGGTGGGTGAAATAGCCCGATAAGCCATCCACGTATCCAGCCACTCCTGGGAGACCTGGATGGATCCAGTCACGTACTGATAACCCGCACTGCGGAGGGCCTGACGCTGGATCAGCAACACCCCGACGCCAACGTAGGCCACCAGGAGCATGCTCATCAACGGGGCGAGATGGTTGCGATGCCCGGATGGAATGATGGTCGAAGAAGGGGAGTGGAAGATGACTCTGTACCCCTTCTCTGCTGCGAGAATCAGAAGCAGAAATGGAAAAGCACCGTAGGGAACGGACGGCCTCAAGCCTGCCTCGCCGAAGAAGATGATCTGAAAGGCGATGATGCTGAGGCTGCCGCAGGCCGCCAGGCCCGTGATCAGATGGTTTCCGGGGGGATCCTCTGCCCCGTCCGGTCTGTGCCGCCAGACGCGTCGTGCGGCCAGGTACGCCAAGCCCCCAAGGGCCACGAGAACCAGTTCCAGGGAAGGCACTTGCAGGAGCTTGATCGTGTTGCGTCCGAGAAGATTCAGAAACGGAAGCGGGTTGGTTCGGATGCGCTCGATGGCGATGTCCCTCTGCTTTCTCGAGAGGGCTTTTCCGCATCCCGTCAATCCGATCTCCTTGGTCTCCTGCATGCCTTCGCGCCAGGTCTGACCGGTGGACATTCCCATGAACGAACCGCCCGAATTGGCGCCGATCGATCCGCAGGCGGATTTGGCCAGGGAGCGCTCAAGGGCCAGCTGCCCTCCCGAAATCAGCATCCAACCCAGAACCGCGAGCATTACGATGGAGACCGCACGGCGCCATCGCCATGGGGACGGCTTCCCCTGGAATCCACCGCGAGCGGCGGCAACGGCCAGCAGGACCATCAGGGCCGGAAACAGACCCAGAGTCCCCGGGCGTTCCTGAAGCGCCAGACACAGGAAAACAAAGCCGGCCGTGTTTTGAAGGGCACTCCTGCGGAAGCGGCCGGCGTCCAGTGCGTCGACCCCCAGCACGAACCAGGCGAGGGCCACATTCACGAAGATGAAGGCATTCAGCTCGGAGCCGTGGGTGTAGCCAAGGCCCTGACCAATGAGCTCATGGAGTGGCGATTCCCCCCACCTGGGCAGGGTGCTGTACAGGAGGAGGCCGAGCCCTGCGGTGGAGACCAGGCTCAGGCGTGGGCGGAGCGCCGTCAGCAGGGTGGCCATGCTCGCCCAGGCCAGCAGTCGTTTGATTGTCAGGGCCGTCACCACGGGATCCGGTCCGATCCGCTCACCGAGCCAGAGGGAGGAGACGTTGAACGGCAGATTCCAGGGTCTTCGGACCCCGTAGTCCGTCAGGTAGCCACTGGCTGCATCCAAGGACGCCTTCAGCCAGTCAAAGCCGTCCGCGACTGGAAACCGCCCCCCGAGGAAGTCATGAAAGCTGCTGTCGTTGCTGGTGACCGTCAGGCTGATCAGGGTCAGGACGCCGATGGCTGTCCAGAAGAAGCCCTCGGGCCTGCGGCCAGCCGATCGGGTCTGCCTTCCGTCACTCCGCGTTGGGAGGCTGCGGGGTTTCATGACACTGGCCTGAGGGGTGGTGGGTCATCGGGACGGCGCGCGGCTCACCGCTGATCGGTGTTCGCCGGCCGCTGGGGCCACCCCATCCAAGCCCCGGGCCGGCATCGGAACAGGTGCCCATGAACCCTTCGATCAGGTCCCGGCCCCGCTGTCCCTACCGTCGTCCTGCGGCTCTTCGTGGGGAGAGGCATTCCAATGGGGTTCTGATGGCTGGCTTCGGGGAAGGGGAAGGGGAGCTGCTGACGCTCCATTACCCGAAGCCGCTGCCGATGCGGCTCGACCGCTGGCTGGTGTCCCAGCGGCCCGAGCAGAGCCGGGCCCGCATCCAGAAGTTCATCGATGCGGGCTACGTGCGGGTCAACGGCGTCACGGGCCGGGCCAAGACGCCCCTGCGCACCGACGACACGGTGGAGCTGTGGATGCCGCCGCCCGAGCCCCTGCCCTACCTGGTCCCCCAGCCGATGGCGCTGGATGTGCTGTTTGAGGACGAGCATCTGATCGTGATCAACAAGCCCGCGGGGCTCACGGTCCATCCGGCCCCCGGCAACAAGGACGGCACTCTGGTGAACGGCCTGCTGCACCACTGCCCCGACCTGCCCGGCATCGGTGGTGAGATGCGCCCCGGCATCGTGCACCGCCTCGACAAGGACACCACCGGCTGCATCGTCGTCGCCAAGAGCCAGGAGGCGCTGGTGAAGCTGCAGGTGCAGATCCAGAAGCGCATTGCCTCGCGGGAGTACCTGGCGGTGGTGCACGGTCAGCCCGCGGCGGACAGCGGCACGATCGTGGGCGCCATCGGCCGCCATCCGGTCGATCGCAAGAAGTACGCCGTGGTGACGGACACCACCGGACGCCACGCCTGCACCCACTGGCGCCTGATCGAAGCCCTGGGCGACTACGCCCTGCTGCGCTTCAAGCTCGACACGGGCCGCACCCACCAGATCCGGGTCCACTGCGCCCACACGGGCCACCCGATCGTGGGGGATGCCACCTATGGCCGCTGCCGCCGGCTGCCGGTGGCGCTGCCCGGCCAGGCCCTGCACGCGGTGCGGCTGGCCCTCGACCACCCGATCAGCGGTGAGCGGCTGGTGTGCGAGGCGCCCCTGCCGGAGGTGTTCGACAAGCTGCTGCTGGCCCTGCGGCGGCGGTCGTCCTGAGGGCGTTACTGCGGCAGACTTGAAACCCTGGATCCCGGTGTCATGGCCCCGCCGCCGCGACGGCTGTTCGTCGACCAGTTCTTCGTCGGCTGGGTCTACGGCCCCTGGGTGGTGGCCTCCCTGCTGGTGATCCTGGCGCTGCGGCTCCTGCTGGCGGAGGATTTCAACCTGCACAGCCACGCCTGGGGGCTGTTCGGCAACGCCGCGATCTGCTTCTCGATCGGCTGCGTCTGCAAGCTCTCCTGGGCCATGGCGCGCGTCAACGCCGTGCGCCAGCTGGAGCTGCAGCTGCGCCGCGAGCTGGGCCTGCGCTGATGGCGATGACCCGATCCCAGCTCGGCCTGGTCGTCACCCTGCCCTGGCTGGCGGCCGGGGTGGTGCTGCTGGCGATGACGCGCATCGAAGGGGAGACCAGGGAAGCGCAGCTGGGGCTGTTCGGCAGTGCGGCGATCTGCTTCTCGATCGGCTGCCTGGCCCGCACCAGCCTGGGCCTCCACGATCTGATGCAGGGCCACGGCACAGCCCCCCCGCCGGTGGCGCCACCCGGGGCACCCACCGGGGCCCGGCAGCCGTGATCCGCCGTCAGGTCCGACGCTGCCTGGCCCCGGCCCTGGGCCTGGCGCTGGCGGCGCCGCTGGCCCAGGCCTGGGGCCAGGAGCTGATCGCTGCCCCCCGGCCCCGCCGCCTGCCGCCCCCCTCCTCGGCGCTGCTGCGCAGTCTCCAGGGGTTCCAGGACGACCTCGAACGGCTCGACCGCAGCCTGCTGCCTGCCGCGCCTGGGGCCGAGGGCTCCGTGGAGCGGGAGGGTTCCCTCCCCGGCGCGCCGGATCCGGCGCTGCCAGCCCCGGCGGCGACCGCCCTGCCCCAGGTGCCCGACGCGGTGCGGATCGAGCGGCGCCAGCGGCTCAGCCTGGCCGAGGCCCTGGCGGTGGCCGTGCGCAACGATCCCGATCTGGCCGCCGCCGTGCTCGGCGTGCGCGAGCAGCAGGACCTGGCCGGTTCGGCCCGGGGGCGCCGCTGGCCGGAGCTGGGCCTGAACCTGGCGGGTGGCTTCAGCCAGCAGCGTTCCTACAACCAGGTCTGGACTGACAACACCGGCATCTATCCGGCGGGCTCCCCGTTTCTGGTCCGCAACCAGGGCTGGAATGTGGTCCAGTCCAACGTCGGGGCGGCCGCCGCCCGGGTGGAGCTGGCCTGGGAGCTGCTCAGCCCCTACCGCGCCGCCGCCATCGCCGAGGCCGACGACAGCCTCAAGGCCTCCCGCCAGCGCTATGCCGAGCGGCTGCGCCAGCTGCAGCTGGATGTGAGCATCGCCTACTACGGCCTGCAGCTCGCCGACCAGCTGCTGCGGATCCGCCGGGCCGTCGTCGAGAGCGACACGGTGGTGCGCGACCAGGTGGCGGCCCTCCAGCAGGCGGGCCTGGTGCCGCGGCTGGACCGACTCCGGGCCGAGGCCGCCCTGCAGCAGAGCCGCTATCGCTTTGAGCAGGCGGAGGCCCTGCAGCTGAGTCGTCAGCGCCAGCTCAGCAACCTGATCAACGTGCCCTTCGACGTCAGCCTGCGGGCCAGCGATGCGGTGCGGCTGCAGCCCCCCTGGCCCCTCGATCTGGAGCAGACGATCGTGCGCGGCTGGCAGGACAACCCCCAGCTGCGGGCCCTGCAGGCCGCCCGCGACGCCCTGCTGCGCCAGGCCGACCGCCGCGCCGCCGAGCTGCTGCCCAGCCTGCGGCTGGTGGCCACCGGTGGTTACGGCCAGGGGCTGATCACCCAGCCCGTGATCCGGCTGGAGGGCTGCTGCAGCTCGGCCCTCATCCCCCAGCTGCTCAACCAGCGCTCCGACTGGGCGGCGGGCCTGCAGCTGCACTGGCGCTTCTTCGACGGCGGCGTCACCGCCGGGGCCGTGGCCGCCAGCCGCAGCGCCGCCGCCCGCACCGACCAGCAGCTGGCCCGGGAGCGCAACGCCATCCGCCAGCGCCTCGAGGCCGCCTTCTACGACCATCGGGCCGCCCTGCGCCAGATCGTGGCAGCCCGCGCCTCCTACAGCGCCTCCCGCGAGGCCTTCCGGGACGTGCGGGCCCGCTACCAGCTGGGGCTGGCCGACTACAGCGATGTGGCCGACACGGTCGCCACCCTGACCGGCGCGATGGAGGGGGTGGCCGAATCCACCACACTGGCCAATGTCAGCTATGCCCAGCTGCTGCGCGAACTGCTGCCGGTGCCGGACCGGCCCGATCAGCCGGTGGCGCTGCCGCTGGTGCTGGGCGGCTCCTGAGCGTCGCCCTGCCGCTGCTGCAGCCGCTGCCAGCGGCGCTGGCGCCAGGCGAAGGAGCGCCACAGCAGCAGCACCACCAGGGCGGCGAACCAGAACCACACTTCGGGGGCATTGGCGTGCAGCAGCACCACCAGCAGGGCCGCCTCCAGGACCAGCCAGGGAAGTTCGCTGGTCATGGCAGGGCGTCCCGCTGCCGCAGGGGGGGCTGGTCCTGGCGCTCCTGCTGGCGCAGGGTGCGGTAGCTGCCGGTGAGGTCGCGCAGCATCGGCAGCAGGTAGCTGACCGGTGGGCGCCATTCGACGTAGCCGTGGGCCTTGAGCGTCAGCCCCTCGCGGATCGGAAAGACGCTGCTGCCGCGGCTGAGGGTCCAGCGATAGCCGTCGAGGCCGGAGCCGTTGGCGGCGGGCAGCAGGGCGATCTCGGTGCGCATCACCGGCCCGTTGCGCACCAGGGCCTCCGCCAGCTGGGGGTTGCCCATGGTGGTGTTGACGTCCTCGCGCGTGGCGGGCAGCAGGTTGATGCGGCGGACGCGACCGCGGATGCCGCCGAAGCGGCCCCGCTCGTTCCAGTCCGGCACCACCTCCATGGCCAGGCCGGGGCGCAGGCGGCGGGCATCGGCCGGGGCGAAGTAGGCCACCGCCTGCAGGGCCTGGCCGCCGCCGTCGGCGTTGCTGCGGTCCGCCCGGGGGCTCCCCAGGGTGCCGAGACGCTGCCCGGGCTTCACCGTCTGGCCGCGCACCACCTGCAGGTCGAGCAGCCGCCCGTCCCGGGTGGCGGTGAGGGTGCCGTCGTAGGCCAGGCGGGTCTGGGTGACCCGGACGGCGCGGCGGGCGTCGTCGATGGCGAAGCGCCGCCGCTGGGCTTCGGTGTCGATGGCGAGCCGGACCTTCTCCCAGGCGTCGACCGCCTCCCGCTGCCGGATGCCCAGCTCGGCGACGCTGTTGTCGAGCTGGATGGCCCGGTCCTCACTGGCCACCACTTCCGCGGCCAGGGGCGCCACCACCTCGCGGCGGGCCAGATGGCGGAAATCGGCCACCTTCTGGTCGTAGACCCGGCGCAGGGCGTCCAGGCGCCCGCGGTTGCCCTCCAGCTTGGCCAGGGCGGTGTCCCGCAGGCGCCGGGCCGAGGCCAGCCGCGCCCGGTCGCGCCGGTCGAGATCGGCGTTGATGCGGATCAGTTCGGCCAGATCCTTCTCCTGGCGGCGCAGCTGCTGTTCCAGGGTGGGCAGGTAGAGGCGGATCAGGGTCTGGCCCCGGCTCACCCGCTGGCCCTCCCGCACCGGCAGGCTGAGGATCTGGCCCTCGGCCCGGGAATCGATCACCGTGGCGCCGCCGGGCACGATCACCACCCCCCGGCCCACCACCTCGGTGGGCACCGGCCAGAACAGGAACCATCCGGCCGTCAGGGCCCAGGCGCTGCCCAGGGCCACCAGCACCCGGCGCTCCGACCCTTCCTCCGGCGTGCCCATGGCCACCCTCAGCCCCGCAGCCGTTCCACCAGGTGGGTGCCCACCCGCAGGGCATTGGCGATGGCGGTGAGGGAGGGGTTCACGGCACCGATCGTCGGCATGAAGCTGGTGTCGACGACGTAGAGGTTGTCGAGCTCGTGGGCCTTGCAGTCGAGGTCGAGCACCGAGGTGGCCGGATCGCTGCCGAAGCGGCAGGTGCCGGCCTGGTGCCCCACGGCGGCGATGCCCATGCTGTTGGCGATATAGAACTGGCGCTCCACCAGGTGGTTGCGGAGATAGAGGCGATCCAGCAGGCCCTCCAGGCGGCTCACCAGGCGGGCCGAGGCGGTGAGGTTGTTGGGGGTGTAGCTCAGCTGGATCTGGCCGGAGCCGGTGACGGTCACGCGGTTGTTCGGATCGGGCAGATCCTCGCTGGAGATCCAGAAGTCGAGCGCATGTTCGGCGATCTTGTCCATGCTCCAGCCGGGCATCAGGAAGGTTTCCAGTGGCGCGTAGCCCTTCATGATCGTGCCGTTGGTCTTGCCCGTCATCTGGATGTTGCCCATCGGGTAGTCGAAGTCGGCATCCCCGAGATACCAGTCGTTGATCGACACCGTTTTCTGGAAGATGGTGCGGTTCGGCTCATGGGCCAGGGCCACCATCGCCTTGCTGTTGTGGAACATGTAGTGGCGACCCACCTGGTCGGAGCCGTTGGCCAGTCCCCGGGGATGGCGGTCGTTGGCCGACAGCAGCAGCAGCCGGGCGCTGTTGGCGGCACCGCAGCTCACCACCACCACATCACCGCTCACCGTCAGGGGCTCGCCGTCCCGCTCCAGTTCCACCCCGGTGACCGTGCGGCCGGATTCATCGGTGATCAGGCGCTTCACCTGGGCCCGCGTCAGCAGGGACACGTTCGGCTGCGCCAGGGCCGGCCGGATGCCCAGCACCTCCGCGTCCGACTTGGCGTGCACCAGGCAGGGGAAGCCATCGCAGCAGTTGCACTTGCGGCAGCGGCTGAAGGCCATGTGGGCCTCGTCGAGCTGGACGCCGCTGGGGGCGTGGAAGGGATGGAGCCCGGCGGAGCGCAGGTCGTCGACCAGTTGCTGCATCCGCGGCTCATGGGCCACCGGCGGATGGGGGTAGGGGCCGCTGCAGGGGGGCTCGGTGGGATCCTCACCGCGCTGGCCGTGCACGTGGTACATCTCCTCGGCCTTCTGGTACCAGGGCTCGAAGTCGGCGTAGCGCAGGGGCCAGGCCGGCGAGGTGCCATCGAAGTGGGCGAGTTCCTCGAAGTCCTGCTGGCGCAGGCGGAAGTGAGCGGCGCCATACATCTTGGTGGCGCCGCCGACGAAGTAATGGCTGCCGGGCTGGAAGGGCTTGCCGTGCTTGTCGAGCCAGGGATCCTTCGACACGTAGCGGTTCTGCTGGAACACCGCTTCGGCGTCCCAGTTCTGGGGCTCCTGGGGCAGCCAGTCGCCCCGCTCCAGCACCAGCACCTTCAGGCCCGTCGGAGCCAGGTGGCGGGCCAGGGTGCCGCCGCCGGCGCCGCTGCCGATGATCACCACGTCGAAGTGGGCGCCGTGGCTCACCTGCAGCTGGGCCGGCTCCGGCAGGGGCGAGCTGTGCAGGCTCGGACCGGTGATGGCGGCGATGGGGGACGGGATGCTCATGGCTGGATGGGGTAGCGGTTGAGTTGGTTGAGCATCTTGCAGACCATGGCGCTCCAGCCGGTCTGGTGGGAGGCGCCGACGCCACGGCCATTGTCGCCGTGGAAGTATTCGTTGAACAGGATCAGATCGCGCCAGTGGGGATCGGTCTGGAACAGTTCCACGGAGCCATTGAAGGGGCGGCGCCCATCACCATTGCGGCGGAACAGACCCACCAGCCGCTTCTCCAGCTCCAGGGAGGCCTGCCAGAGGGTGATCCAGTGGCCCGAGCGGGTGGGGAACTCCACCTTGAAGCTGTCGTCGTAGAAATGGGCGAACTTCTGAAGCGATTCGATCAGCAGGAAGTTCATCGGCATCCACACCGGCCCGCGCCAGTTGGAGTTACCCCCGAACATCGCCACCGGACTGTCGGCCGGGCTGTAGGCGAGCGTCTCACTCTCGCTGCCTTCGGTGTACGTGTAGGGGTGCTGTGCATACACCTTGGAGAGGGAGCGGATGCCGTAGGGGGAGAGAAACTCCTCCTCATCGAAGAGCCGCTCGCAGATGCGCTGCAGGCGCTCGCGGGGCACCAGGGTGAACAGCACCCGGTCGTTGTTCCAGATTCCCAGGTTCTCCACGATCCAGGAGGGCGTGGTGCGCTCGTGGGTGAACCAGGCCAGGGTGTGGGTGACATCGAGCATTGGCAACCGTGCCACGGTGTCGATGTCGAAGCTCTGTACCGCCAGCAGGGGCACCAGGCCCGAGAGTGAACGGGTGCGCAGGTAGTCGACGCTGCCGTCGGGCCGCTTGATGACGTCGTAGTAGAAGCCGTCTTCCTCGTCCCAGTTGAGGTAGTTGCGGCCGGCGGGATTGTTGAGGCCGATGGCCAGCTGCACGAAATCCACAACGAACCGCTCGCAGATGTCGGCGTACTCCGGCTCTTCGTGGCTCAGCTCCACGGCGATCTGCAGCAGATTGAGACTGAGCGAGGCCATCCAGGCGGTGCCGTCGCACTGCTCGATGATGCTGCCGTCGGCCAGGGGGAAGCGCCGATCGAACACGCCGATGTTGTCGAGGCCCAGGAAGCCCCCCTCAAACACGTTGTCGCCGGAGCGGTCGTTGCGGTTCGCCCACCAGCCGTACTCCAGGATCAGCTTGCGCAGGGCGGCGCGCAGGAAGGCCAGATCGGCGGCGTCGCTGTTCTTGCGATCGATCTGATAAATCCGCATCGCCGCCCAGGCGCCGATCGGGGGGTTGGGATCGGACAGGGCCCACTCATAGGCGGGGGTCTGGGCGTTGGGGGCGGTGTACTGGGGCTTGCGCAGCAGCATGCACTGCTCCTTGGCCGTGGCCGGATCGAAGACGGCGAAGGCCACGGAGTGGAACATCAGATCCCACTGGCAGAAGTAGGGGTACTCCCAGCAGTCCGGCATCGAGATCACGTCGTGGGCGTGCAGCCGCTGCCAGAAGGCGTTCTGGGTGTGGCGCCGCTGGGCTGGCGGGGGCGTGCCGGTGGGGTCGCCCTCGAGCCAGCGCATCACGCTCCAGCCGTAGTACTTCTTGCACCACAGCAGCCCGGCGGTGCCGGCCAGGTGGATGCGGCGGTCGTCCTCGGACAGCCCCGGCACCCGATGGTCGAAGTACTCCAGCCACTCCCGTTCGCGCTCGCTGAAGATCGCCCCGAACGCCTCCCCGAACGCATCGCCTTGCGCGGCCGGGTTCGGCGCGGGGCCGTCGACCCGATGCAGGCGCAGCTCCACCAGCCACTCCTCGCCGGCGGCCAGGGTGCGCTGCAGCACACGCCCCGCCTTGCTGCCCTCCAGGGCCGGATTCACCGCGCCGGCCTCGCCCTCGACCACATGGCGATGGAAGCCGTCCTTCTGGAAGGGTGTGGCGTTGGGCTGGCCCCAGAGCCGCTCGCTGTTGGTTTCGTTGTCGGTGAAGATCCAGGCGCCAGGCTCCCGGCAGTCGAGCTGGTACACCCCGAGGTGGGGCAGGACATCGGTGACGACCGATGGGCCGCTGGCGTCACCGCCACGGCCATCACCGCCACCACCATCACCGGCGCCGGCGAGCGCGCGGATCCGGTGCTGGACTTCGTCGGGATAGCCCCAGCGCCAGGTGTTGCGCAGCCACAGGCTGGGCAGCAGGGTGAGGGGGGCCGGCTCGGGGCCGCGGTTGGTGGCCCGGAGGCGGATCAGCAGGTCCTCCGGTCCGGCCTTGGCGTACTCGACGACGACATCGAAGTAGCGGCTGTCGTCGAAGATGCCCGTGTCGACCAGTTCGTACTCGGGCTGGTCGCGGCCGCGGCGGCCGTTCTCCGCCAGCAGATCCGCGTAGGGGAAGGCCCGCTGCGGGTACTTGTACAGACCCCGCATGAAGCTGTGGGTCGGGGTGTTGGCGAGATGGAAGAAGTAGTCCTTGAGGTCCTCGCCGTGGTTGCCTTCGGGGTTGCCGAGGCCGAAGGGCCGTTCCTTGAGGATCGGGTCCACGCCGTTCCAGAGGGCCAGGGAGAAGCAGAGGCGGCACTGGTCGTCGCAGAGCCCCAGCAGGCCGTCCTCGCCCCAGCGGTAGACGCGGGAGCGGGCGTGGTCGTGGGGGAAGGAGCGCCAGGCGTCCCCGTCGGCCGAGTAGTCCTCGCGCACCGTGCCCCACTGGCGCTCGCTCAGGTAGCTGCCCCAGAGGCTCCAGGGGGCAAGGCCGTGGTCGCGCTCGGCCATGCGCCGGGTCTCCGACGGGGTGATGGCGTCGATGGCGGCGCGGCTGGGGACGCTGGCCGTCATAGGGAGGCCTTCAGGGCGGCGCCGATGCGCAGGGCATTGGCGATCACCGTGAGCCCCACCCCCACCGACGGACAGGAGGGCAGCACGCTGGCATCGACGATCCAGAGGTTGGCCACCTCGTGGCTGCGGCCCTCCAGATTCACCACCGAAGTGGCCGGATCGGAGCCCATGCGACAGGTGCCGCAGGCGCCGCCGATCACCGGCAGGGGCGCCTCGCCGCGGGGGTGGGTGGGAGCGGCCTTGGCGACCAGGGTCAGGGGGTCGGCCTCGACGGCCTTGAGGCAGTCGATCCAGCGGTAGACGAGGCGGTCGTGGGCCTCCCGGTTGTTGGCCGTGTAGTGGACCTGGAGCTGCTGGCCCCGCAGGGCGACCCGGTTGTGGGGATCGGGCCGCACGGCGCTCATCGCCCACCAGGTGATCGAGCGGGCGGCCAGCTGCTCGAGGCCGAAGTCCGGCAGCAGGCGGGTCACCAGGGAGAGCACCGGCGGCGACTCGGCGAACAGGGCGTCCTGGAGCACCCCGCCGCCGCTCTGGATGGAGCCGAGGGGGAAGTCGACGTTCTTGTCACCCCAGTAGAAGTCGGTGATGCCATGGCCGCGGCCGTAACGGCCCGAGTTGGGGGCGGCTGCCAGCTGCAGGATCGAGGTGAGCTGGGGCTTCATCAGGTTGCGGCCCACCTGGTCGGAGCCGTTGGCCAGGCCGCGGGCGTGGTGGTCGGTGGCGGAACGCAGCAGGATCTCCGGCGTGCCGATGGCCCCGGCGGCCAGCACCACCTGGTGGCTGCGGAACAACCAGCGCTGGTGGTCGATCTCCACCTCGACCCCGCGCACCTCCTGGCCCGACGGGTTGACGTGCAGCTGAACCACCCGGGCGTTCTCCCGCACCGTCACGGTGCGGGAGCCGCGCGCCGGATCCACGCCGAACAGTTCGGCATCGCCGGTGGGATCGACCGCCGACTCGGACCAGCTCAGGGGCAGGTCGTAGGGATGGAGCCCCTGGCGCTCGAAGGCTGTGCGCAGTTCCACCAGGAACGGCTCCACCGGCCGCGGTGCGGCGGGATAGGCGCCCGGCATCGCGGGGGCGGTGGGATCGGCCCCGGCCACCCCATGGACCCGGTAAAGCGCTTCGGCCCGCTCGTACCAGGGGGCCAGGTCGTCGTAGCGCAGTTCCCAGTCCGGGGACGGACCCTCCTGGAGCGCCACGCCGGTGAACTCCGCTTCGCGCATGCGTTCCAGCACGCCACCCCAGATCTTGGTGTTGCCGCCGATGGCATGCACCATCTGGGGGGAGAAGGGATCACCGTCGGTGCCGAACCACTTCTCCTCGGGGTGGTAGCGCGGCTTGCGGAACAGCCCCACTTCGGCGACGTTCTGATCGTCCTGGGGCATCACGCCGCCCCGCTCCAGCAGCAGCACGGTGTGGCCCGCATCGGCGAGGCTCGCGGCCAGGGTGCCGCCACCGGCGCCGCTGCCGATCAGGATCACGTCGTAGTGGGTGTCGTCGATGATCATGGTTCAGGCTCTCCAGACGTAGAGCAGCACGAACAGGATGATCCAGATCACATCCACGAAGTGCCAGAACAGGGACGTGGCGATGACGCCTTCTTCACCGCCGTCGTAATTGCCGGGGACGAAGGATTTGGCCAGCATCAGGCCCATCAGCAGGATGCCGGTGAGCACATGCAGGCCATGGAAGCCGGTGAGCAGATAGAAGGTGCCACCGAAGGTGCCGGAGGTGAAGCCGAAGCTGAGGCCGCGCCATTCCACCGCCTGGCCGTAGAGGAAGTAGGCCCCCATGGCCATGGTCAGCAGCCAGAAACCCCGGAACAGCCAGATCTTCCCCTTGCCTTTGAAATGTTCGGCCACCACCATCGTGAAGGAGCTGGAGACCAGCACCACCGTGTTGATCAGCGGCAGGCGCCATTCGAGGCCGTCCACGCCGGTGGGCAGCCAGTCGATGGCGGAGAGGCGCAGAAGGGCGTAGCCGCTGAAGAACGCCAGGAAGATGACGCTCTCGGAGCACAGGAAGATGATGAAGCCGGTGAGGTTGTGGTTGGCGTGCTGCCCTTCGCCGTGGGCGTGGGTCGCGGCCGCGTTGCCGGGGGTGGCGGGGGTGCTGCTCATCGGTTGGCCTCCTGAAGGGTGAGGGCGCGCTCGATCTCGGCCTGGTGTTCCACCAGCGGTTCGCCGCTGCCGTAGCCGTAGGGACGGCTGATCACGGTGGGCACGTGCTCACCGAAGTTGTCCTCCGCCGGGGGTGACGGCAGCAGCCACTCCAGGCCGATGGCGTTCCAGGGGTTGTGTGGCGCCCTGGGGCCCCGGGCCCAGGAGCTGATCATGTTGAGCAGGAAGGGGATGATCGACACCCCCAGCAGGAAGGCCCCCAGGCTGGCCAGCACGTTCCAGAAGGCGAACTCCGGGTCGTAGGAGGAGACCCGCCGGGGCATGCCCATCAGACCGAGGGGGTGCATGGGCAGGAAGTTGAGGTTGGCGCCGATGAAGGTGAGCAGGAAGTGCAGCTTGCCGAGGCCCTCGTAGGGCATCCGGCCGGTGAACTTGGGGAACCAGTGGTAGATGGCGGCGAAGATGCCCATGACGGCAGCGCCATAGATCACGTAGTGGAAATGCCCCACCACGAAGTAGGTGTTGCTGACGTGAATGTCGATCGGCACGGTGGCCAGCATGATGCCGGTGATGCCGGCGAAGACGAAGTTGAACAGGCCGCCCATGCAGAACAGCATCGGGGTGGTGAGCCGGATCTTGCCCCGCCACATCGTGCCTAGCCAGGCGAACACCTTCACACCGGTGGGCACGGCGATCAGCATCGTGGTGACCATGAACAGGTTGCGCATCCACTGGGTGACGCCGCTGGGGAACATGTGGTGCACCCAGACGATCAGCCCCAGGCCGACGATGATGAAGGAGGCCAGGCACACATAGACGTAGCCGAACAGGGGCTTGCGGGAATAGACGGGAAACAGCTCCGAGAAGATGCCGAACACCGGCAGGATGATCACATACACCGCCGGGTGCGAATAGAACCAGAAGAAGTGCTGATAGAGCACCGGATCGCCGCCCCCTTCCGGCCGGTAGAACGAGGTGCCGACGCTGAGATCCATCAGCAGCATCACGGCACCGCCGGTGAGGGCGGGCAGGCCGATCAGCTGCAGGGTCTGGGCGGCCAGGGCCGTCCAGCAGAACACGGGCATGCGGAAGAAACCCATCCCCGGCGCCCGCATCCGCAGGATCGTGGTGACAAAGTTCACCGCGCCCATGATCGAGGAGATGCCGGAGAGGGCCACGGCCAGCACCCAGAGGAACTCGCCGTTGATCAGGTGGCCGAGGGGGTTCTGGAGACTCACCGGCGGGTACGACCACCAGCCGGAGGTGGCCGGGCCGCTGGGCACGAAGAAGCTGGCGATCAGCAGGGTGCCGAACACCGGCACCAGCCAGAAGGCGGCGGTGTTGAGCCGGGGGAAGGCCATGTCGGGGGCACCGATCATGGTGGGAATCAACAGGTTGTTGAGCCCATTGAGCACCGGGAAGATGAACAGGAACAGCATGATCGTTCCGTGCATCGTGTAGAGGCCGTTGTACACGGTGCGATCCACCAGATCGGCCTCGGGTGTGATCAGCTCGCCCCGCATGATCATGGCCAGCAGGCCACCCACCAGGAAGAAGAAGAAGGCCACCACGATGTACTGGATGCCGATCACCTTGGCATCGGTGCTGAAGCCGAAGTAACGCCGCCAGGAGGCGGGCGGTTCGGGGGAGAGGGCGGTGCTGGTCATGGCCTCAGGCGTCGTGGGGAAGGGAGCTGGAACCGGGAGCGTTCACCTGGGGCGGGGGGGCCGGCACCACCGTGGGCCAGCCGCCGTGGGGGTTGGTCAGGCGGTCGGCGTACTCGTCGGCCGCGACGCTGAGGCCGCGCTGCAGGGGGGCGGCGGCGGCCTGCTTCAGCCAGGCGGCATGGTCAGAGGCGGTTTCGACCACCACATCGGCCTGGTTGGCGGCGAACCAGGTGCCGCTGAACTGGGAATCACGCAGGCGGTAGCGCCCGACCCGGGTGGGGGTGAGGCTGAAATCGATCGCCCGGCCAGGGATCACGTCCTGCTTGAGCCGGAAGGCCGGGATGAAGAAGCCGTGCAGCACGTCCTCGGAGACCAGGCGGAAGGTGACCGGCCGATCCAGCTCCAGGTGCAGCTCGGTGCTGGAGACGTGCTCGGCGGGGTAACGGAACTCCCACGACCACTGCCGGGCGATCACCTCCACCGGCTCTGCGGGTCCCCGGCCTCCGGCCTCCGGCCCCTGGCCCTTCGCGGTGCCCATCGTCATCGTCTGGGGGTCCCTGAGGTGGATGTGCTCCATCGGCCCGAGCACGCCCAGCTGGGTGTTCACCTGGATGGCGTACCAGGCGATGGCCATCACCAGCACCAGCGGGATGGCTGTCCAGATCACCTCGAGGCGGGTGTTGCCCTCGATCGGCTCGGCATCGCTTTCGTCGTACTTCTCGGCCCGGTGCACGAGCATCACCCAGGCCATCACCGAGATCACCCCCAGGAACACGAAGGTGCCGACGCCGGTCTCGAAGCTGAACAGACCATCCACCAGCGGGGCGGCATTGGAGGCCTGGACCGGCAGCCAGCGGAGCGACTGCCCCGCCACCCAGAGGCTGATCAGCAGCAGCAGTCCGACCCAGAGGGCCAGGGCGACGAGGGCGATGGGGCCGGGGCGACGCGGGGGTGCGGAAGTCATGGCAGGGGGGCCCTCAAGGAAGGGCGTCGCGGAGGTCGGCACCGTTGGCCAGGAGCTGGTCGGCGGTGATGTGGACGCCGAATTCGGCCGCCAGTTCGGCCCCGAGGGTGCCGTGCAGGCCGATCACCAGGAACAGGGCCAGACCCACCAGCAGGTAGAGCCACTGCACCTGGCGCCCCATGTCCCGGCGCCACAGAAAACGCTGGTAGCCGCGCCAGACCGTCATGGCGATGATCGCCAGCAGGATCGCCACCCCGCCGACGCCATGCCAGAGCATGGTTTCCATGCTCTGGAGGCCGATGCTGCTGGTGACCCCGGGAATCGGCACCGCCAGCAGCATCTCGAAGAAGCCGGTCGCCACGGTGAAGAAACTGACGATGGCGCAGGCCAGCAGGTTGTACCAGCCCACGTCGTGGAAGCCGGCCCGGGTGATCGGCAGGGCGAGGAAGCGGAACACCCGCTTCTCGATCGGATAGAGGGCGCCGACGACGTCGAAGGCGATGGCGATCACGAACAGGCCGATCGTGAAGTGGACCAGATTCGGATGGATCGGCAGGCTGTAGGGCAGGTCGTTGGGCCCCAGCCAGTCGCCCAGCTGTTGGATCGGGGCCTCGGCCGGGAGCACGGAAAGGGCCATCAGATCAGCCCGGCCCGTCCGGCGGCCACCACCGGCACGGTATGCAGGCCGTACACCCAGATCAGCTGGTTGCCCAGGGTGACCTGCACCACCACCAGCGCGGCCAGCACCCCGCCGGCGGCCAGGAAGGGCAGCGGCAGGCTCTCGGGGTCCCGGTTGCGCAGCACGTAGCGCCAGCCGGTGAGCACCGAAAGGATGCCGGCCAGGGACCAGCCCAGGGTGCTGTGCAGATTGAGGATCGTCCGGGAAGCGCCATAGGGATCGGCCAGGCCCGCCTCCACCTGGCCGAAGATGATCGCCACGAAGATGGCCCCGGTGGCGAACAGCAGATTCCAGAAGCTGACTTCAAACAGATTCGGCCGCCGCAGCACGACACCGATCAGATCGAAGACCACGCTGATCACCGCCATGGCGATGACGAAGTGGACCACGATCGGATGGATGGTGTCCATCCAGGGCAGGTTGTGATCATTGAGGGCTGGCAGCAGTTGCTGCATCGGGCACCGGCCGGGGAGTGCCCCTTCACCATGGCCGGACCCCGGGAGCTGTCCTGGCTCTGTGATCTTTTGCTACAGCCTTGTGGCGATACCCCGACCCGGCGCCGAAGACCCGCAACAGGGCGGCGTCCGGCACGGGCCGCCGGTGGGTGAGGGAGTCGCCATCCCGGCGGAGCTGCGCTCTGCGGGCGGGGGATTGCCCCTAGCTTTCAGACATCCCGCGGACCGCATCGATGGCGAAGGAACGCTTCTTCCTCGAGCTGGAGCCGAGCGAAGCCGTGATGAAGAGCTGGCCCCATGTGGTGATCGTGGGTGGAGGTTTCGCCGGTCTCAAGGCGGCCCACCGGTTGGCCGGCCAGCCGGTACGGGTGACCCTGGTGGACAAGCGCAACTTCAATCTTTTCCAGCCTCTGCTGTATCAGGTGGCCTCCGGTCTGGTGTCCGAGGCGGATGTGGCGACGCCCCTGCGGCTGCTGCTGGCCAAGGCGGCCAATGTGCAGGTGCTGCTGGGTGAGGTGGTTGATCTCGATGCCGCCTCCCGGGAGGTGGTCTTCAACGATCGCCGCCTGCGTTACGACAGCCTGATCCTGGCCACCGGCTCCGGCAGCACCTACTTCGGCCATGAGGAGTGGCGGGAACTGGCGCCGCCGATGAAGATCCTCGAGCACGCCGATGAGATCCGGCGGCGGGTGCTGACGGCCCTCGAGGAGGCCGAGCAGACCCCGGATCCGGAACGCTGCCGCTTTCTGCAGTCGGTGGTGGTAGTCGGCGGCGGCCCCTCCGGCTGCGAGCTGGCCGGATCGATCAACGAGCTGATGCGCCACGCGGCCCAGCGCGACTTCCGCCAGCTGGATCCCGGGCTCTGCCGCGTGGTGCTCGTGGACCCCGGCGATCGGCTGCTGCGGGCCATGGATCCGTCGCTGTCCAAGGCGGCCGGCGATTACCTCCTTTCCCGCGGTGTGGAGCTGGTGCTGGGCGGCCGGGTGCAGAGCATCGAGGCGGGCCGGCTCACCGTGGCCTTCAAGGCCCCGGCGCCGGGAACCCCCGGCGAGCGGGTGCTGGAAGGGGCCACCATCTGCTGGAGTGCCGGAGTGCGGGCCTCCCATCTCGGCAAGCTGCTGGCGGAGCGCACCGGTTGCACGGTCGACCGCGGCGGGCGGGTGGTGGTCGAGCCGGACTTCTCGATCGCCGGCCATCCCGAAATCCGGGTGGTGGGCGATCTCTGCTCCTATTCCCATACGGTCGATGGCAAGCCCCTGCCGGGCATGGCCGGCCCGGCGGTGCAGATGGGCGGCTGGGTCGCCCAGGACCTGCTGGCCCAGCTGGCCGGTCAGCGCCAGGCCCCCTTCCGCTGGTTCGACTTCGGCAGCATGGCTGTGATCGGTCCCCTCTGCGCCGTCGCCGATCTGCGGGGCCTCAAGTTCACCGGCCCCCTCGGCTGGATGCTCTGGGGGCTGGCCCACCTCGCCTTCATGCCCGCCAACGAGAACCGCCTCACCCTGCTCACCAAGTGGCTGTGGGTGATCGCCACCCAGCAGCGGGCCAGCCTGCTGATCACCGGCCGGCCCGACCAGCACCTGGGCGTGGAGGTGGGGCTGGAGCGGGCCGAACGGGCCCAGGATCCCGCTCCGGCTTCGGCGGAGAATCCCCCGGCGGCCTCGGCTGAGCAGCCGGCGGCGGCCTGAAGGCTCAGAGGCCGGGGCTGCTGTGCATCAGGCCACCGTCGGCAAAGATCGTGGTGGCGGTGATGTAGCTGGCGGCGTCGCTGGCCAGGAAGCCCACCACCTTGGCGATCTCCTCCGGCTGGGCCATGCGACCCATCGGGATGGCGGCGTTGAGCTTGGCCAGCAGCTCGGGATTGTTCATGGTGGAGTCGTTGATCGGGGTGGCCACGGCACCCGGGCCCACATTGACGATGGTGATGCCGTGGGGCGCCAGCTCCAGGGCCGCGGTGCGGGTGAGCATGCGCACGCCGCCCTTGGCGCAGCAGTAGGGGGTGTTGTCGGGCATCGGCCAGTCCTCGTGCACCGAGGAGATGTTGATGATGCGGCCGCCGCCGCCCTGGGCGATCATCTGCTTGGCGGCGAACTGGGTGGCGAAGAAGACGCCCCGCAGGTTGACATCCAGAACCTTGTCGAAGTTGTCCGGGGTGGTGGTGAGGATCGAGGTGCGGGTTTCGATGCCGGCGTTGTTGATCATCACATCGAGCCGACCGTATTTCTCCACGGTGGCGTCCACCAGGCGCTGCAGGTCATCGAGCTTGCCCACATCGGCCTGAACCCCGAAGCTGCTGCCGCCATAGGCGCCGATTTCACGCTCCAGTTCTTCGGTGGCTTCGGGGTGGGAGCGGTAATCGATCACCACCTTGGCACCGAGTTCGGCGAGATACTCCACGATCGATTTTCCGATGCCGCTGTTGCCACCGGTGACGATGGCGACCTTGCCCTGCAGCAGGGTGGAGAGGGCCTTGCCGGCCAGGGGGTTGGAGCTCGTCATCGGGTGGCGCCGGGAAAGGAATGGGGAGGGATCTCCGCAGTTTCATCCTAGGGACGACCACCGAAACGGCCCAGTGAATCGTTGCCGTCAGCATCGGCAACTCACCGCCAGGATGCGGTGACCGTGGCGCCACTCCTGACGGCCCCTAGTCTGTGGCGGAAGCGAGTGGAACCAGCCCGATGGACGGCGAGGCGTTGCAGGGGCCGGACAGGAATGGGAATGGGCAGGTCCGTCCTTCGGTGACCCGGGGCGCGGCCCTGCTGGTGGCAGCCTTCCTGGCCAATACCTTGCAGAGCGCGTTTGCGCGGGCGGTGGGCAGCGGCATGGACGCCCTGATGTTCACCTGGCTCACGTTCATTCTGGCGCTGCTCCTGCTGATTCCCCTGCTGGCCGTGCGCGGCGGGCGTGATCTGCCGACGCGCGTGTTTCCCCTTCACCTGCTTCGTGGCGGCATGGGCATGGGAGGTTTTCTTCTGTTCATGTCGGCGGCCCAGCTGGTGAATCTTGTCAATGCCAATGTGCTGCTGAACACGACGCCGATGTTCATCCCGTTGCTGGCCTGGCTGGTGCTCAGGCAGCGCATTCCCCCCAGCCTCTGGAAGGCCCTGGCGGTGGGATTTGCCGGGATGGTGATCGTCGTCCAGCCGAATGCCAGCCTCCTTGACAAACCCGGTGATCTTCTCGGCCTGGCGGCAGGATTTGTCTGTGCCATCGAGTTCCTGGCGGTGAAGGCCCTGGGCAGAAGTGAGTCCGCCTTGACGCAGCTCGTCTATTTCCTGACCATCGGCGGCCTCGTCTCCAGCCTGATGATGGTGGGGCGATTCCACGCCATCACGCCGGATCAGTTCCTGTGGGTGCTGGCCTCCGCCCTCTGCCTGCTGAGCTTCCAGTTTCTGCTGATCCGCGCCTACAGCTATGCCGATCCCAGTGCGATCGGGGCGTTTCAGTATGCCTCGGTGGTCTTCGCCGGCCTGATCGGCTGGATCTGGTTCGGCCAGATCCCGAACGCCGGTGTGGTGGTGGGAACCGTGCTGATCTGCGTCGGCGGGGTGCTCAGCCTGGTGGGGCAGAACCCGCCCCCAACGGTCCCATGACTCTGGCTGCCCCATGACACTGACCCTTCCCCACATCGACAGCCTCGGCTTCACCACGGCCGATGCCGAGGCCAGCGCCGCCTTCTTCGAGACCTGCCTGGGCTTCAGGCGTCTGGGGGAGGCCGTGGTGCTGGAGGGCGGCCCCTACGCCCGGTTGGTGGGCCTGCCGGACGCCAGGCTCAGGGTGCTGCGGCTGGCGATCGGCGCCGAGCTGCTGGAGCTCACCGAGGTGCTCGCGCCGGGGCCCGGCGCCCGTCCGGGCCGGCCGATTCCGGCCGGTTCCCGCAGCAACGACCGCTGGTTCCAGCACGCCTGCCTGGTGGTCAACAGCATGGAGGCGGCCCTGGCGGCGCTGCAGCCGGCCTTCGCCGCCGGCCGGATCACGGCGATCTCCTCGGCGCCCCAGCGGCTGCCGGACTGGAATGCGGCCGCCGCCGGCATCGTCGCCTTCAAGTTTCGCGATCCGGACGGCCATCCCCTGGAGCTGCTGCAGTTCCCTCCGGACAAGGGGGAGGCCCGCTGGCATGGCGACGCCCCCGGGCCGGTGCTGGGCATCGACCACAGCGCCATCGGCATCGCCGACACGGCCGCCAGCGGCCGCTTCTACCGCGCTCTGCTGGGCCTGGCCGCCGGCGGCGACGGCGTCAACAGCGGCCCGGAGCAGGACGGCCTCGATGGCCTGGCGGGCACCCGGGTGCACATCACCGGCCACCGCTGCCCCAGCGGCGCCGGTGTCGAGTGCCTCGACTACCGCGAACCCGGCGGTGGCCGGCCGATGCCCGCCGACCAGGGCCTCCAGGACCTGGCCCACTGGCAGCTGCGCCTGCGGGTGGCCGACCTGGAGGCGATCGCCGAGCGGGCCGGGGCCCTGGGCGGGCGTCTGATCTCCGCCGGGATTCTCACGCTGGGGGATCAGGCGGAGTGGCTCGGGGCTGGTCGGGCCCTGCAGCTGGCGGATCCTGATGGCCATCGCCTGCAGTTGCTGCAGGACTGAGACCCACCACCAGCACCACGATCGAGCGGGGCCCCAGGGTGTAGCTGTCCGCCTCCAGGGTCGGCGCGCTGTTCCAGGGCACGATGTCCTCCGGGCTGGGTCGGGAGGTGTCGATCCAGCGTCGCCAGCTCGGCTGGTCGCCCTCGGCGGCGGGCAGCCGGAAGTGCAGCGGTTCCCACCAGGCGTTGACCATGGCGTGCCAGCGGAAACGGTGGTCGACGCTGGTGATCGTCGTGGCGAAGGAGCGGGAACTCTCGCTCCAGTCGGGCTGGTCGGGCTCGACCCCATGCCAGCGCACGTGATGGCGCCGCACCAGCTCGCCGAGGCTGAGGTTGCGGGCGTTGATTACCACGTCGCGGCGCTGGCGGTAGGCGAGCAGCTCCCGCACGAAGCGGTGCAGGTCGGCGTTGCGCTCCAGCAGCGACCAGTCGAGCCAGCTGATCGGGTTGTCTTGGGCGTAGGCGTTGTTGTTGCCCTGCTGGCTGCGGCCGAGTTCATCGCCCATGGCCAGCATCGGCGTGCCGACCGCCAGCAGCAGCATGGTCAGCAGGTTGCGG
The DNA here is from genome assembly GCA_943367815.1 of Tabrizicola sp. YIM 78059. Taxonomy (GTDB): domain Bacteria; phylum Cyanobacteriota; class Cyanobacteriia; order PCC-6307; family Cyanobiaceae; genus Cyanobium. Next base: position 49,862 of record CALRKA020000005.1, read on the forward strand.
CTCTGGCGGGCGCGCAGGGCCAGGACATCGGCGTCGGTGGTGTCCCCCTCGATACCGCAGTTCCAGCTGGCGTTGTCGTCACTGCCGTCGCGGTTGCCCTCGCCGTTGGCCCCGTTGTGCTTGGCGTTGTAGCTGACCAGGTCGGCCAGGGTGAAGCCGTCATGGCAGGTGATGAAGTTGACGCTTGCCTCGGCCTCCCGCTGCTTGTGGCCGTAGATGTCGGGGCTGCCCATCAGCCGCTGGCCGACGCTGGCCGCCAGGCCCCCGTCCCCCTTGATGAACCGGCGCACGTCGTCGCGGAAGCGGCCGTTCCACTCCTGCCAGTTGTCGCCGACGAAGCTGCCTACCTGATAGAGGCCGGCGGCATCCCAGGCCTCGGCGATCAGCTTGGTCCCCGCCAGCACCGGATCGGTGTCGATGTCCCAGAGGACCGGCGAGAGGGGGGTGGGGCGGCCGGTCTGGTCCCGGTCCAGCACCGAGGCCAGATCGAAGCGGAAGCCATCGACATGCAGATGCTGCACCCAGTGGCGCAGGCTTTCGCGGATCAGGCGCCGCACCACGGGGTGGTTGGCGTTGAAGGTGTTGCCGCAGCCGGTGACATCGATGTAGGTGCCGTCCCCGTTCTGCAGGTAGTAGTCGCCGTCGGCCAGCCCCCGGAAGCAGAACGACGGCCCTTCGGCGTCCCCTTCGGCGGTGTGGTTGAACACCACATCCAGGATCACTTCGATGCCGGCGCGGTGCAGCGCCTTGACCAGGTCGCGGAACTCGTCGATCACCGCCAGGGGATCGCTGCTGCAGGCATAGCCCGGATGGGGCGCGAAGAAGGAGACCGGCTGGTAGCCCCAGTAATTGCGCAGGCCGGCGGGGGCCGCCAGGGGATCGAAGGCGAACACCGGCAGCAGTTCCACCGCCGTGATGCCCAGGTCCTGGAGGTAGGGGATCTTGCTGATCAGGCCCCGGTAGGTGCCCGCCTGCTCCGGCGGCAGGCCGGCGCTGGGGTGGGCGGTGAAGCCGCGCACGTGCAGCTCGTAGATCACCGTCTCGCGGGAGGGTCGGTGCAGGGGCCGATCCCCTTCCCAGTCGTAGGCGTGCGGGTCGGCCACCACGCTCTTCATGGCGGTGCCCCAGTCGCCGGCGCTGCTGCGGCCGGGGGCGCGGCCGTAGCCCGGCGGCATCGCCAGGGCCAGCCCGTGGGGATCGAGCAGCAGGTTGGCCGGATCGAAGCGCAGCCCCAGCTGCGGCAGCTGGGGTCCCTCCACACACCAGCCGTAGTGCTGCCCCGGGCCGATCCCCTCCAGCCGGCAATGCCAGTAGTCGCCGGTGTGGTGCCGGTCGGAATCGAGGCGGATGCGGTGGCTGGGCACGGCGTCGTCGACGCGCGCGAACAGGCACAGCTCCACCGCCGTCGCCCGCCGGGCATAGAGGCTGAAGTTGGCACCGCCAGCGCTGACCGTGGCGCCCAGGGGGGCACTGCTGCCTGGGGACGGCAGGGCCGCCGTGCATGAGGTCATGGCGTCGGCAGGGGTGGAGGGGACAGGGGGCCCGCCAACCGCATGATGGCCAGGGGCCGCGGTTTCGCCCGGCCCCGCCGCGGCGCCGTCCGTCGACCCTGCTTACGGTGAGCCGGCAAGCCCTCCAGCTGGTGCGCCCGCCGATGGATCTCGAGATCGTCACCCTGCTCGTGCCCACCGGCCCTTCGGTGGCGGCCGGCGCCGCGCTGCTGGTGCTGCGGCTGTTCGTTGGGGTGGCCTTCATACGCCACGGCTGGCCGAAGCTGCGCAACCTCCGCACCTGGTCCACGGCGATGAAGACGCCGGAATGGCTCTGCTTCCTCTCGGCGGCCTCGATGTGGGGCGCCGGGATCGTCCTGATTCCCGGCCTGCTCACCCCCCTGGCGGCCCTGGCGATCCTGGTGTCGATGGCCTACGCCATGGTGCTGGAGCTGGTCTCCGGCTTCCCGTTCATCGCTCCGGATCCCTATCAGATTCCCGAGGGTGACTACGCCGGACCGATGGGTGTCGGCGAGCCGCCCAGCTGGGAGAAGGCGGCCATGTATGTGGTGATGTGCCTGGTGCTGATCACCTGCGGCGGCGGCCTCCTCTCCCTCGACAACCTGCTGATCGCCGACCTGCTGGACGCGATTCTCTGAGGGATCCCGCCCGTTCGGGAGGCGATCACTCCCGCTCCGGCGCTGCCGCGGGGCGATGGTCCTCCCGCTCGCCGCCCCAGTATTTGAAGGCCAGCAGGGCCAGGGTCACCACGGCCATGCCGGCGCCGGGGAAGAAGATGTCGGCGCCGGCGACGGCGTGGGAGGGGTCTTCGGGATCGAAGCTGTTGAGCAGCTCGAGGAAGGAGATCGCCATCGCCAGGATGATGAAGTTGGCGAACATGCCCTTCACTTCGTGGAAGTTACGGAAGCTGAGGGTCTTCGGCAGCTTCAGCTCGCTGATGAACAGCGAGTACATGCCGATCGCCAGGGCCAGGCAGCCCGTTCCCACCAGCAGCAGGTCGATCCCCTCGAGGATGTCCATCTCGAAGCGGTTGAGGTCCACCAGGTCGGTGATGCTGACCAGGGCCAGCCGCAGCTGCTCCAGGATCAGCCGGCTGCCGCGGATGAACAGGGCCAGGCAGCTGGCAAGCAGCGCCAGGATCGGCACCAGGGTGAGGTAGCGGGCGCGGACGAGCAGGCGGCGCAGCATGGCGGACAGGGGTGGAAGGGGGGTCAGGGCAGGGGCGGCAGGCGCGGGCAGGCCTCCACCAGGGTGCGGGTGATCGCCGCCTGGGGATGGGCCAGCAGCGCGGCGCCGGCCCCCTGCTCCACGACGCGGCCGCCGTCGAGCACGAGGACCCGATGGCAGAAGCCCCCGGCCACCGAGAGGTCGTGGGTGATGAACAGCAGGCCCAGGCCGAGCTGGGCCTGCAGGCGCCGCAGCAGGGCCAGCACGTCGGCCTGGACCTCGGCGTCGAGCATGCTGACGCTCTCGTCGCAGAGCAGCACCTGGGGGTCCAGGATCAGGGCGCGGGCGATCGCCACCCGCTGCTGCTGGCCGCCCGAGAGCTGACGGGGCAGGCGGTTTTCGAAGGATTCGGGCGGATTCAGCCCCACCAGGGCCAGCTGCTCCCTGGCGCGGCGGCGGGCCTCCGCACGGCCGGCCAGCCCATGGATCAGCAGCGGATCGGCCACCGCCTCCCCCACGGTCATCTGGGGGTTGAGGCAGGCCAGGGGATCCTGGAAGACCATCTGCAGCCGGCGCCGGGCCCGCCGCAGCGGCCGCCCCCCCAGGCGCCGCAGGTCGACCCCCTGGAGCCGCACCGCCCCGCCCCGCACCGGTGCCAGGCCCATCAGGGCGCGGCAGAGGCTGCTCTTGCCGCAGCCCGAAGCCCCCACCACGCCGATGGTCTCGCCCTCGTGCAGGGTCAGGCTCACCCCGTCGACCGCCTTGATCCAGCGCGGCTGCCAGGGCAGGGAGGGCAGCGGGTGCCAGCTGCGCAGTTCCTCCACCTCCAGCAGCACCGGCGCGGCGGCGGGGGCCTCGCTGCGCCCGCCCTCCCGCTCCCGGGCGGCGCCCACCAGCCGCTGGGCCAGGGGCGAGGCCGGGGCCGTGAGCAGCTGGTGGCTGGGGGCCTCCTCCACCAGCCGCCCCTGATCGAGCACGGCGATGCGGTCGCACCAGCGGCCGGCCATGGCCAGGTCGTGGCTGATCAGCAGCAGGGCACTGCCGGTTTCGGTGCAGAGATCGCTCAGCTGGGCCATCACCTGGCCAGCCACGGCCACATCCAGGCTGGTGGTGGGTTCGTCGGCGATCACCAGGGGCGGTCGCAGGGCCAGGGCCAGGGCGATGGCCAGGCGCTGGCGCATGCCGCCGCTGAACTCGTGGGGGAAGCTGCCGTAGCGCTCCGGGGCGATTCCCACCCGGGCCAGCAGCTCCCGGGCCCGCTCACGGCCCCCGCCGCGGTGGGCGGCCAGGGTGTCGCGCAGGTGCTCGCCGATGGTGAGCAGGGGGTTGAGCCGGGTCATCGGGTCCTGGAACACCAGGCCCACCGCCTCGCCCCGCAGCCGCCGCAGGGCGGCGCGCCTCAGCCGCCGCGGGTCCTGCCCCGCCAGCAGCAGCTCGCCGTCGCAGGCGCTGCCCGGGGGCAGCAGCTGCAGCACGGCCCGGGCCACGGTGCTCTTGCCGCAGCCCGAGGGGCCCACCAGGGCCAGCCGTTCACCGGGGCTGAGGGTCAGATCGAGCCCATCGAGGGTGGGCCGCTCACTGCCCGGGTAGCGCACCTGCAGACCACCGATCCGCAGCACCGGGGCCGCAGGCTGGGACGGGGCGGGCAGGGCCATGGACGACACCGGCGGCGCCCAGTCTGGATGGCCGAATGCGCAAATCCCCTGGTTCGTGACGATTGCCCCATACCATGGGTGCACCCTGAAGGGTGTGATGCTGAGGGTGGCACCGGACCAAGGTTCCTCTCCGCTGGCTTACGCCTCGGCCTCAACTCCTGCTGCAGAAGGGTCGCGTGACGCTGCCCCCGAGCGGGACTACGGGGTCCCCCTGCCGGCCTGGCTGCGCCAGAGCCTCCAGCACCAGCAGCCGGCCGGCGAGGAGGCGCGCCCCGTCGATCCGGAGGCCCTGGTGGCCACGGCCTTCGACTTCGCCTACCAGCTCCACGACGGCCAGTTCCGGGCCAGCGGCGAGCCCTACATCGTCCATCCGATCGCCGTCGCCGGCCTGCTGCGCGACATCGGCGCCAGCGCGGCGGTGATCGCCGCCGGTTTCCTCCACGACGTGGTGGAGGACACCCAGGTCACCCCCGAGGAGATCGAAGCCCGCTTCGGCGAGGAGGTGCGCGCCCTGGTGGAGGGGGTCACCAAGCTGGGCGGCATCCATTTCACCAACCGCACCGAGGCCCAGGCGGAGAACCTGCGCCGCATGTTCCTGGCCATGGCCAGCGACATCCGGGTGGTGCTGGTCAAGCTGGCCGACCGGCTGCACAACATGCGCACCCTCGGCGCTCTCAAGCCGGAGAAGCAGCAGCGCATCGCCCGGGAGACCCGCGACATCTACGCCCCCCTGGCCAACCGCCTGGGCATCGGCCGCTTCAAGTGGGAGCTGGAGGACCTGGCCTTCAAGGTGCTGGAGCCCGAGTCCTACCGGGACGTGCAGCAGCAGGTCGCCACCAAACGGAGCGAACGGGAGGAGCGGCTGGGGACCACGGTGCAGCTGCTGCGCGACCGGCTGGTGGCGGCGGGCCTGCAGGACTGCGAGGTGAGCGGCCGGCCCAAGCACCTCTACGGCATCTGGAGCAAGATGCAGCGCCAGCAGAAGGCCTTCCACGAGATCTACGACGTGGCGGCGCTGCGGATCCTCTGCCCGAGTGTGGAGAGCTGCTACCGGGCCCTGGCGGTGGTGCATGACATCTTCCGGCCGATTCCCGGCCGCTTCAAGGACTACATCGGTCTGCCCAAGCCCAACGGCTACCAGTCGCTGCACACGGCGGTGATCGGTCGACACCGGCCGATCGAGGTCCAGATCCGCACCACCGAGATGCACCAGGTGGCGGAGTACGGCATCGCCGCCCACTGGAAGTACAAGGAGGGGGGCTCGCCGGCGGCCGGCGACACGGAACGCTTCAACTGGCTGCGGCAGCTGGTTGACTGGCAGAAGGACGACGGCGGCGAGGACAGCAGCGACTTCCTGGCCTCGATCAAGGAGGACCTCTTCGACGAGGAGGTGTTCGTGTTCACCCCCAAGGGGGATGTGGTGGGGCTGCGCAAGGGCTCCACCGCCGTCGACTTCGCCTTCCGCATCCACTCGGAGGTGGGCAACCACTGCCAGGGCGTGCGCATCAATGACCGCCTCTGTCCCCTGGCCACGCCGTTGCAGAACGGCGACTTCGTGCAGGTGATCACCGCCAAGAACGCCCACCCGAGCCTCGACTGGCTCAACTTCGTGGCCACCCCCACGGCCCGCAACCGCATCCGGGGCTGGTACAAGCGCAGCCACCGCGACGACAACATCCAGCGGGGCACGGAGATGCTGGAGCGGGAGCTGGGCCGCGACGGCTTCGACGCCCTGCTCAACGGGGAGGCGATCGCCCGGGTGGCCCGGCGCTGCAACCTGGTGGGCACCGAGGACCTGCTGGCGGCCCTGGGGTTCGGCGGCGTCACCCTGCAGCAGGTGCTCAATCGCCTGCGGGAGGAGGTGCGCCTCAGCACCGCCGCCGCCGCCCCCACCCCCACCAACGAGGAGGTGGCCGCCGGGGTGGCCGCGGCCCAGCCTCGCCACGCCACCCACGGGCACCTGTCGAACAGCCCGATCCTGGGCCTCGAAGGACTCGAGTACCGCCTGGGCGGCTGCTGCAGCCCCCTGCCCGGCGAAGCGATCGTGGGCACCGTGGCCCTGGGCAACCACGGCATCACCATCCACCGCCAGGACTGCGCCAACGTGCCCCAGGTGCCGGTGGAACGGCGGCTGCCGGTGCGCTGGAACCCTCTCGGGGAGGCCCAGCAGCGGCGCTACCCGGTGCGGCTGCGCATCGAGGTGCTGGATCGGGTGGGGGTGCTGAAGGACATCCTGATGCGCCTCTCCGACCACCGCATCAACGTCAGTGACGCCCGGGTGCGCACCAGCGCCGGCAAGCCGGCCCGCATCGACCTGCGGGTCGAGCTGCTCAGCGCCTCCCAGCTGGGCACCACCATGGACCAGATCCGTTCGATGGCCGACGTGCTCGACCTCTGCCGCACCGGCATCGGCTGAACAGCCCGGCCGTCACTTCATGATCAGCACGTCCACCCCCTGGGTCCGGCTGCGCACCAGGACGCCCACGTCATGGTCACCGCGGTGGAACTGCAGGTTGATCTCCTCCTCCCCCAGGCGCAGCCCGTTGAAGTCGAGGATGTTCAGCCCCATCGGCAGGGTGGGGTTGCGCAGACGCACCTGCACGCGGCCGCTGCCCTGGTCGCGCTCGATCGACATCCCGGTGATCGCCTCCAGCAGGCCGAACACGCTGGCGCTGGCCCAGGCCTGGGGGCTGCAGGCCACCGGGTAGGAGGTGGGCCCCTCCTCCTCGCGGCGCTGGAAGCCGCAGAACAGCTCCGGCAGGCGGTACATCGGCAGGGCACAGGCGGTCTCGAACATCCCGGTGAGGATCTGCAGCGCTTCGGAGCGATGGCCGTAACGGGCCAGGCCCATGCCGATCAGGGCGTTGTCATGGGGCCAGACCGAGCCGTTGTGGTAGCTCATCGGGTTGTAGCGATGCTCCCGTTCATCGAGGGTGCGGACGCCCCAGCCGTTGAAGCTGGTGGGGGCCATCAGGCGCCGGGCGATCGCCGCTGCCGCCTGGGGGGTGGCGATGCCGGTCCAGAGGCAGTGGCCGGCATTCGAGGCGCGCACCTCGCAGGGCTCACCTGAACCATCGAGGGCCAGGGCATAGGAATCGATCGACGGTGTCCAGAAGGCCTGATGGAACCGCACCTGCAGGGCGGCGGCCTCCTCCCGCAGCACAAGGGCCTCGGTGATCCGACCCAGGCGCTCCAGGATCGTGGCGAGCGAGCGTCGCGCCCCGTAGACATAGGCCTGCACTTCGCAGAGGGCGATCGATCCCTCGGCCAGACGGCCATCGGCGTGGTGGATGGAATCGTTGGAATCCTTCCAGCCCTGGTTGCGCAATCCCCCCTCGGCTGCCCGCAGGTAGCGGACGAAGCCATCCGCACTGGTGGCCTCGGCCCGGCGGATCCAGGCCATCGCCGCCTCCAGCTCCGGCAGCAGGCCGGCGATGAAATCGCGGTCATCACTTCGGCGCAGATAATCGCCCGCCAGCATCAGAAACAGGGGCGTGGAGTCGACGGCACCGTAATAACTGGCGAACGGCACTTCTCTGAGGGCCGCCATCTCGCCGAGCCGTGATTCGTGCAGGATCTTGCCGGGCTCCTCATCGTTCGTGGGATCTTCCACCAAGGCCTGGCGGCTGGCCAGGTAGCCCAGCACCCCCCGGGCCAGGCGAGGTTCCACCATGAGCATCTGGCGCGCCGTGATCAGGCCGTCCCGGCCGAAGGGGGAGTTGAACCAGGGGACACCGGCATAGGGGTACAGCCCATCCTCCACCTGGCTGGCCAGCAGGTGCACGTCGGAGAAGGAGCGCATCAGCCAGCTGTTGAAGGCGGGGTGATCGCTGACCACCGAAGCGGCGCTGCGGCGAGCATCCCGGAACCGCTCGATCGTGGCGGCCATGGCGGCGTTGTAATGCTGCTCCGCGCCCATCGGCTGGGCCGTGGGGTGGAAATCCAGCACCAGATAGAGCCGGCGGGTCTGGCGCGGCTCCAGGGTGAGCATCAGCTGGATGTGATCCTCTTCGACGTCCTGGACCGGATCGCTGAGCCGCAGGACCGTGAAGCGATCCTCCCCGTCCAGGCCCCTGTAGGTGAGCTCGAGCGTGCCAGGCCCGCCCCGGACGATGCGGCCGCGCTGCAGGCGCTTGTAGCCCCGCACCTCGAAGATGTCCCGGAAATCGGCATCCACCAACAGGGTGAGGGGGATGTGGATGGGCCGTTCCTCGTAGCTCGTGAAGCAGAACTGCTGCAGGAACGCCGTCGCCGTCAGGACCGTGCTGCGCTCCAGATGCAGCGTCATGGCGGCGGAGCCGCCGGCCTCGTCCTCGTTGTTGCTGAGATGGCTGACCAGCACGCCCACCGCCCCGCGTTCGGTGGCGCCGAGCACCACCGGCGGCCGGTTCCAGAGCAGCACCTGCAGCCGGCTCACATGACGGGTGCCGCGATGGAAGATGCCGGTGTCGTTCTGGAGTTCCGGGCAGATCTCGCCGCGGGAATCCAGGATCGCGAAGGTTTCCTCGTTCTTGAGAACGTACGGAGGCAGCGGATCAGGCATGCACCGCGATCCGGTGGGCGTTGTTGTGGCAACGACTGGCCTGGATCAGGTGCCGGTAAAGCTGTTCATAGTCCTCGGCCTGACGACTGACCGAGAAGCGGACCTCGAAGTGGCCGCGGACCCGGGAGCGGTCCAGCTTCTCCAGCCGGCTGATCGCGGCAACGGCCTCCTCGATCGAGGCCACCAGGAAGCCGTTGATCCCATCGAGAATCACCTCGGGGGTCGAGCCGTTGCGCCAGGCGATCACGGGGGTGCCACAGGCGTTGGCCTCGATCATCACCAGGCCGAAGGGCTCCGGCCAGTCGATCGGGAACAGCAGGGCCAGGGCATCCGCCAGCAACGCCTGCTTGCCTTCATCGTTCACCTCGCCGATGAATTCCACCAGCGGATTGCTGAGCATCAGCGGTTCGATCTGCTCCCGGAAGTAGGCACGGTCCACGGGGTCGATCTTGGCCGCCACCTTCAGCGGCAGACCCACCGCCGTGGCGATCGCGATGGCGCGGTCGAGCCGTTTTTCCGGTGAGATGCGACCGACGAAGGCCAGGTAGGGGGAAGGGGAATCCTGGTAGCGGTAGAGGTCGGTGGGCAGCCCGTGGTAGACGGTTCCCAGCCAGTTGGCCCCGGGAACGGGCTGGCGCTGGGACTCCGAGATGGAGACCAGCGGCACCTTGTGGAAATGGCTGTAAAGCATCGTCTGCTCGGGGGCATGCAGGGGGCCGTGCACCGTGCTCAGGTGGGGCACCCCGAGCAGCGACGCCAGAGGGAAATGGCCATGGCCATTGTGAAAGTGGAGGATGTCGAATTCATCGTGTCTCTTGACCACATGATCGAGCTGGATGGCCTCATGCACGCTGGGATCACTGCCGTTTCCGCTCTGCCGCAGGGACTGCGGGACACAGGGGAACAGCTCGGCACTGGTGAGGGAGTCGCCGCTGGCAAACAGCACCACCTCATGGCCGCGGCGGACAAGTTCCTCGGTGAGGTAATGAACAACCCGTTCCGTTCCCCCATAGCCGATCGGCGGAACTCTCTCATGGAGCGTTGAAATCTGCGCGATTCTCATCACCACCCCTTCCTGCTTCAGGCCTTTCACTCCCTTTAACCTTATGCAGGAATCCCCTGACGGATGCTGACAGTGCAGATCTGCTGCAGTCCGGCCGGTTGCTTTGCTCAGATCAAGGGGATGTGCTGCAGCGAGAGGCTGGAGAGCAGCACGACGGCCGCGGCGGTCCTCCACGGTGGCAGGGAAAGGCTGGCCAGGCCAATCAGGCCGACCGCCTGATTGGCGAAGCCGAGTTCCCTGACAAGCGCCACTGAATTCTCTCGCGTCAGGGAAAGAATCACCTCGGCCGTATAGCGGGGCTGCGGAATCTGGCGCGGGCCCGCCATCCCCAGGCGAACGCCCACGGACCCGAACACGAACCCCTTGCCGCCAAGCCCCGGCTCCGTCCAAGCCCCGCTCCCTAGGGTCGGCCACCGGCCCCGCCACCGCGCCACTCACCGATGTCCGCCCGCCCCAATCCCCTGCTGGGGCTGCCCTTCGTGGGCGCCCTCGAGGATCTCGGGCCTGAGTACTGGGATGTGGTGGAGGCGGCGACGTTCCCGCTCACGCGCCTGCGGTTCCGCAACGACCCCCTGCTGCACCAGCTGGGTCTCGACCCGGCCAGTGTCAGCGACGACGACATCGAGGCGGCCTACGGGCGATTTGAGGGCCGTACGCCCCTGCTGGCCCTCCGCTATCACGGCCATCAGTTCGGCACCTACAACCCCCTGCTGGGGGACGGCCGCGGCTTCCTCTACGGCCAGCTGCGCGATCGCCACGGCCAGCTGCAGGACCTGGGCACCAAGGGGTCCGGCACCACCCCCTGGAGCCGGGGCGGTGACGGCCGCCTCACCCTCAAGGGCGGGGTGCGGGAGGTGATCGCCGCCGAGGCCCTGCAGCGCCTCGGCGTCACCACCAGCCGCACCCTGGCGCTGATCGAGACCGGTGAAGACCTCTGGCGCGGCGATGAACCCTCCCCCACCCGCAGTGCGGTGATGGTGCGCCTGGCCCGCACCCACCTGCGCTTCGGTACCTGCGAACGACTGCTGTTCCGTCGCCAGCCGGCCCAGCTGGAGCGGCTGCTGCGCCACGTGGTGGCCGTCCACTACCCGCACCTGGCGGCGATCCACAGCGACGGCGAACAGCTGCTGGTGGCCTTCTACGCCGAGCTGGTGCAGCGGATGGCGCGGCTGGCGGCCGAATGGATGGCGGCGGGCTTCATCCATGGGGTGCTCAACACCGACAACATGTCGCTGGCCGGCGAAAGCTTCGACTACGGCCCCTACGCCTTCCTCGAGAGCTGGGACCCGGGCTTCACCGCCGCCTACTTCGACCACGACGGCCTCTACGCCTACGGCCGCCAGCCGCTCGTCTGCCAGCACAACCTGCGGCTGCTGCAGGAGCCCCTGGCGATGCTGCTGCCGCGGGCGCCCCTGGAGGCGGCGCTGGAGCCGTTCGGCGAGGTCTACGACGCCCACTACCGCCGCTGCCTGCTTCGCCGCCTCGGCTTTGACGCCGCTCTCCTCCCCATCGAGGCGCTGGCCGATCTCCCCGATCCGGTGCCCCCCACCCTGCGGCTGCTGGCGGGCTGGCCCATCACCTATGGGGGTTTCTTCGCCGCCCTGGCCCAACGGGTCCGGACGGCCGGGCTGCCGGCCACGGCCGAGGACCTGGAACCCTTTGTGGTGGAGGGTCCGGCGCCGCCCCGCGCCGAATGGCTGGCCTGGCGGGACGGCTGGTGGTACTGGAGCCAGGCCGTGGCCGCCCCGGAGGACACCACCGCCGAGGCCGCCATCAGAACCTGCCTGCAGCGCTGGAACCTGCCGGAGACACCGGTGCGTTCCGTGATCGAGCGGATCTGGTCGGCGATCAATGAACAGGACGACTGGGCGCCGCTGCAGCGGTGGCTGGCGCGGACGGTGTCCGGCGAGACCGTTGCCGGGGGCTGATCGGTGCGCGTCCGCCGACGCGGCAGACGGCCCGTGTCAGGGGCTACAGCCGACCCTGGCGGCGTCTTCTACAACACCTCGAAGCTCAGGCTTTCTCCATCGCAGCGATGCCATGACCTCCGAACAGGCCGCCCAGCTCATCGACAACACGCTCGATCTGGTGCATCAGCGCCTGCTGGATCTGGAGTCGCAATCCCTCGACCATGAGCACAGGGCCCTGGCGGCCGAATTCCGTGAGTGGCGTCAACCTTCCGGCGGCCACATCGACCTGATGGTGTTTCCTGGACTGGCCGAATCCTGAGGCTTCAGCCTCCATCAGGGAGCGGCTTTTCCCAGAACTGGGCCCGGCCCATGGCGGGATCCAGCTGATAGGGACGGAACCCGGCACCCCTGTAGGCGGCCTGGGCCGCCCCGTTCCCCTCCAGCACTTCCAGGGTGAGCTTGCAGCAGCCGAGCCGACGGGCGATCAGCTCCGCCCGCTGCAGCAGTCGCCGCCCCACCCCCTGCCGGCGGAAGTGGCTCGCCACCACGAGATCGTGGACATTGAGCAGGGGCCGGCAGGCGAAGGTGGAGAAGCCCTCCAGGCAGATGGCCAGCCCCGCCGGCTCCTCCCCCGCGAAGGCCAGGATCCCGTGGGCCGAGGGGCGCCGGGCCAGGGCGTCGGCGAGATTCGCCCGGGTGAAGCCGGACAGGCCCTGGCCACCGCCCATGGGGTCGCGGGCATAGGCCTCCATCAGGTCCAGCAGCGCGGCGGCGTGGGCCGGGTTGGCGAAGTCGGCCTCGAGAACGTCGATCACCGAAGACATCCTCCTCAGGAGGCCCGTTGACGGCGCTGCAGCCACCGCAGGCACAGCAGGCCGCTGAGGGGAGCCAGCACCACACCCACCACGGTCGAACCGAGCAGCAGCCGGGAGGTGAAATCCCAGCCGAGTTGCCGCAGGGTCTCATGCTGCAGGATGCCTCCGGCCGGCCAGCCCTTCCCCGGGCCCAGCAGCAGGCTGCCCAGCTGGTAGTTGAACCAGATGAGCGGAATGTCGGTGATCGGATTGCTGATCCAGGTGCCGGCGGCGGCCAGCAGGTGGTTGCCCCGCACCAGGCTCGCCAGGGCCACCCCCAGCAGGGTCTGGAAGCCGAAGATCGGGAAGCAGCCCATGAACACCCCCGCCGCCAGCCCCCGGGCCCGCTGGCCGTGGCTGCCCTCCTGGCGCCAGATCCATTCGATCGCCTGGCGCAGGCGACGTTTCAGGGTTCGCAGGGCCAGAGGAGGGGGTCCAGGCTCGGAGGTCGGGGCATTCGGCCGGTCGCCGGGGGCCGTGGCGAACACTGCCAAAACGTTAGGGGAAACGGTCCACTGGCGGCCAGGCGCCAGCCCCTGTCCGGGCCGCGTGGGTGCAGCCGGCCTACCGTCCTGCCAACGCGATCGGACGGGCCGTGCGGCAAGCCACGCTCCTCCTCTCGCTCTGGGGCCTTCTCGCGACCGTGGTGGTGCGGGCGCCGCTGCAGGCGGCCACCCCGATCGCGGCCCGGCCCGCCAGCTGCCAGATCCTGGACGCCTCCGGATTGCCGCAGATTTCACCGGCGGCCATCGATTTTCTGGAGCGATGTCTGAGCGCTTTCCCCCCGACCAGCAGCCCTGAATCGGTGCGTGAGCACCTCATCGCAGCGGCTCGAAAGGATGCCGTCTGTGTGTCGCACAGGCCACCGATTGCGATCCTCACCGGCGGGCCCCCGGGGGCGGGGAAATCCACCGGGCTCCGCACCCACGCTCCGATGGCCCTGGCACCGGGCACGTTGCGCATCGATGCCGATGCCCTGCGCGGCCAGCTGCCGGAGTACCGCGGCTGGAATGCGGATCTCACCCAGGCTGAGACGGGTGTGCTGGTGGATCGCCTGCTGGCCGGCATCGCCCGGCCCTGCCGTTTCGACCTTCTCTACGATGGAACCATGAGCCGGGCCGATCGCTACCGACGCCTGATTCCCGAGCTCAGGGCGATGGGTTATCGGGTGTTTCTGCTCCATGTGAGCGTGCCCGAATCCGTCAGTCGCCGGCGGGTGCTGGAGCGTTATCGGGCCATGGGCCGCTATGTGTCCCGGGCGGCGATTGTCCGGTATTTCGCCACCGGCCCCGCCACCTTCCAGCAGCTCTCCGGCTGGGCGGACGGCTTTCTGCAGGTCGATGGCCTCACGGGCCGCGTGCTGAAGCAGGGAGGCGAGCCCTTCCCTTCCGGGCCCCAGCCGTTGCCGCCCGGCGCCGCCTCGCTTCGATGACGGCGCTCGTCCTGATCGCCTACACCGTCGTTTCGGGCCTGCGCAGCACGGTGCTCAAGGGACTGCAGCTGCAGGGGGCGGCCCACGCCATCGCCGGTGAGAATCCGATCAGCTTCTGCAATGTCTTTCTGATCTCCCAGCTGATGATCGGCCTGGCCTTGCTGATCGCCGAGCCCGTGGATGTGGGACGGGAGATCCGTGGCCTCCGTCCCCGGGTCCGTCTCGCCATCGCCGCCGATGCCTTCCTCGGCTGCTTTCTGGCCCCGCTCGCCTTCTACATGGCCCTCGACCAGCTGGCGGTGATCACCCAGACCCTGCTGTTCTCCCTCACCCTGCCGGCCTCGGCCCTGCTGGCGCTGTGGTGGCTGAAGGAGCGGCTGCCGGAGCGCTTTGGCCTCAGTCTGGTTCTGATCCTGCTGGGCCTGGTGGTCGGCAGGGTCTTCGGCTCCGGCCTCGGCATGGGGATGGATCAGCTGCCGGGACTGCTGTGGGCGCTGGTGGCGGTGATCGCCACGGCCACGCGCAACTGCCTGCGCCGCCAACTGGCGGCCCAGCACCTGTCCCGCGGCCTGACCGGCGGTGTCACCAACCTGGCGGGAGCCCTGGTGTTCGGACTGATCGCCCTGCTGGTCTATGGCCCCCAGCACTTCCTCTATCTCCAGCTGTGGTGGGTGATCGGGGTGATCGTCATCTACGGCCTGACCCTCAGCCTGGGGACGGAGATCCTGCGCCAGCTGAGCACCGCCCGCTTCAGCGTCACCCAGGTGGCCTTCGGCGGCAGCGCCAGTGTGGTGGTCACGGTGCTCACGGCCGCGGCCTTCCTGCACGAACCGCTCACGCCCGGCGTTCTCGCCAGCCTCGGGCTGATCCTGCTGGGCGTCCTCCAGCGCCACCTGAGCGGCCCCAGCCTCTCCCCGTCTTGATTCCCCCCTCCCCCCAGCACCCGGGCGACACCATCGCCGCCATCGCCACCGCCGTGGCCGCCGGGGCCGGCAGCGTGGCGATCGTGCGCCTCTCGGGCCCGCAGGCCGAGGCGATCGGCCTGCGCCTTTTCGTGGCCCCCGGCGCCCAGGCCTGGGAGAGCCACCGGGTGCTCTACGGCCATGTGGTGGATCCGGCCGATGGCCGGCGGGTGGATGAGGCCCTGCTGCTGCTGATGCGGGCCCCCCGCAGCTTCACCCGGGAGGACGTGGTGGAGTTCCACTGCCACGGGGGTCTGGTCGCCGTGCGGCGGGTGCTGGAGCTGGTGCTGGCCGCCGGCGCCCGCCTGGCCGGCCCGGGGGAGTTCAGCCAGCGGGCCTTCCTCAACGGCCGCCTCGACCTCACCCGCGCCGAGGCCATCGCCGAGATGATCGCCGCCCGCAGCCGCCGGGCGGCCGACCTGGCCATGGCCGGCATCGACGGCGGCCTGCAGCGCCGCATCGGCGGCCTGCGCGAACGCCTGCTCGACCAGCTGGCCGAGCTGGAGGCCAGGGTCGACTTCGAGGAGGACCTGCCCCCCCTCGACGGAACGCTGGTGCGGGCCGAACTGGAGGCGGTGCGGGGCGAGCTGGAGCGGCTGGTGGCCGAATCCCGCCAGGGGGAACTGCTGCGCGAGGGGCTGCGGGTGGCCATCGTCGGCCGGCCCAACGTGGGCAAGTCGAGCCTGCTCAACCTGCTCAGCCGCCGCGAGCGGGCCATCGTCACCGACCTGCCGGGCACCACCCGCGACCTGCTCGAAAGCGACCTGGTGCTCGACGGCGTGCCCCTCACCCTGCTCGACACCGCCGGAATCCGGCCCACGGACGACCGGGTGGAGCTGCTGGGCATCGAACGCAGCCGCCAGGCCCTGGCGGGAGCCGATGCGGTGCTGCTGCTCTTCGATCTGCTGGCCGGCTGGTCGGCCGCCGACCAGGAGCTGAGGGCGCTGGTGCCCGAGGGGGTGCCCCTGCTGCTGGTGGGCAACAAGCTCGATGCCGTCCCGCTGGGGGCCGCTGACGCCAGCGTGCCGTCCACGCCGCCGGAGGCGCCCCTGGTGCGCATCAGCGCCCTCACCGGTGCGGGCCGCGACGGACTGGTGGCGGCGCTGCTGGGCCTCTGCGGCGCCGCGGAGACCCAGGGGCTGGAGGTGGCCCTCAACGGCCGTCAGCGGGAGCTGGCGGCGGCGGCGGCCACCAGCCTGGAGCGGTCGCTGGAGACCGCCGCGCTGGGCCTGCCCTGGGACTTCTGGACCATCGACCTGCGCGGCGCCATCGCCGGCCTCGGGGCGATCACCGGCGAGGAGGTGAGCGAGGCGGTGCTGGAGCGGATCTTCGCCCGCTTCTGCATCGGCAAATAGCCCCCGGAGACGCCCGCTCACCTCCGGCCGGCATCACGAATCGCTCACCCCTGTTGACCGCTTAACCTCCAGCGCCAATGCTTTGGTGACCGATCCCCACCGCGGCGCATGCAAACGGTCGACTGGCTCTGGATCCTGCACCCCGCCCTGGCGGTGGTGCTGATCTACCCCCTGATCGGCATGGTGGTGCGGCTCGGGGTCCAGGCCCGGCAGCGCCGGGTCGAGAAGGCCAAGCTGCCCCCCACCACCGGCCGCGACCACGCCGACCTGGGCCAGTGGCTCTCGGCGGGGGTGGTGCTGCTGGTGCTCGTGGCCCTCACGGTGGTGATCGTCACCAAGCAGCCGCCGGAGGGCTTCACGGGCGGCGCTGGCCGTGCCCTGCAGCTGCTGCTGGTGCTGGTGGGCACGGTGGTGTCCCTGCTGGCCCTCTGGCGGGTGAAGGCCAAGGGCTACCGGCTCGTCTTCGCCCTGCTCACCTGGGTCGGGGTGCTCGGCCTCGGCGCCCAGCCCGAGGTGTGGCGCCTCAGCGACAACCCCCTGAGCCCCGAGTTCTGGCAGTCCCACTACTGGGCCGGGGTGGCCGTGGTGGGCCTGATGATCTTCTCGCTGGCCTCCCGGCCGGAGATCCTCAAGGAGCTGCGCTGGCGCCAGCTGCACCTCAGCGCCTCCATCCTGGCGGCGGTGCTGTACGTGGTCCTGGGGATCACCGGCAGCCGCGACCTGCTGGAGATTCCCCTGGCCTGGCAGAAGCCCACCATCTATGCCTGCGATCCGGTGAAGCGGGTCTGCCCGCCCTTCGCCCCGCCTCCGGTGCCCGCCCCCCCCGTCGGCGCCGCCGGCAGCTGAGGCGGCCCGTGATCTCACCCGATGGGGCCCCGGCCCCGGTGCTGTCCTTCACCCCGGCGCTGGAGGCCCAGCTGCGCCGCTGGCTGGATGAGGACATCGGCCGCGGCGATCTGACGGCCCCGGCCCTGGTCGGCCGCAGCGGCCGGGCCCATTGGGTCACCCGGACCGACGGGGTGTTCTGCGGCGGGGTGCTGGTGGCGCCGCTGCTGGCGCTGCTCGATCCGCGGGCCTCGGTGCGGCTGCTGGTGGGCGACGGGGAGCCGGTGGTGGCCGGCCAGCGGCTGCTGGAGCTGGAGGGGCCGGCTGCCGCCCTGGTGGCGGTGGAGCGCACGGCCCTCAACCTGGCGATGCGCCTCTCGGGCATCTCCAGCGCCACCGCCGCCCTGGTGCAGGTGCTGGCGGGCACCGGCGTGCGCCTGGCCGACACCCGCAAGACCACTCCCGGCCTGCGGGTGCTGGAGAAGTACGCCGTGCGCTGCGGCGGCGGCTGCAACCACCGCCTCGGCCTCGACGATGCCGCCATGCTCAAGGAAAACCACCTGGCCTGGGCCGGTGGCGTGGCGGCCGCGGTCGCGGCGGTGCGGGCCTCGGCCCCCTGGCCGGCGCGGCTGATCGTGGAGGCCGAGACCGCCGCCGAAGCCGAAGCCGCCGTGCGGGCGGGGGCCGATGCGGTACTGCTCGACGATTTCACCCCCGCGGCGCTGGCGGCCCTGGTGCCGACGCTGCGGGCCCTGGCGCCGGCGGTGGTGCTGGAGGCCTCCGGGGTGCGGCCCGATCAGCTGGGCGCCTATGCCGCCACCGGCATCGATCTGATCTCCACCAGCGCCCCGATCACCCGCAGCCCCTGGCTGGATCTGAGCATGCGCTTCGCGGCGACCCTCGCTTGAGCCCTGGCCGGGCTCGGTGCCGGGTCTTGGTCATGGTGAAGAACCGCCTCACTCCCCGGGTCGCCGTGGTTCCGCCCCCGATCGGTTGCCAGAGTGTGCGCCGATGACCCCCGAGCCGAAACGCGTGCCGCAGCGACCCGTGCCGCATCCAGCGCTCCCGCAGCCAAAGCTTCAGCCATCAATGCCCCGACGGCAGGCCGTCCCGAGCGTCGTCGCCGCCTGGGCGCGGCGCTGCGCCGTGGCGGGACCCTCCCTGCTGCTGGCGCTGGTGGCGGCGCTGGGCAGCCCCACGGCGGCCAGGGCCGAATCGGTGCTCGAGCAGGCGGCCCGCACCGGCGAGATCACCATGGCCGGTCCCACCGACGTGGTGCCCTTCGCCTTCCGCGATGGCACCAAGGCGCTGGTGGGCTACAGCCTGGATGTGGCCCGGTTGATCGAGGCGGAGGTCTCCACCTATCTCAACCGGCCGGTGAGGATCGTCTACACCGCCAACGCGGATCCGCTGGCGGTGTTCCGTGACGTGAGCCGCGGCGATGTGGACCTGGCCTGTGGTGTCCAGTTCACCTGGGAGCGGGAGATGTTTGTCGACTTCTCCATGCCCTTCGCCCTCTCCGGGATCCGGGTTCTCACCCGGCAGGGTGGGCTCGATGGCTCGGTGGCCTCGATGGCGGGCAAGCGGATCGGGGTCGTGAAGGACTCCCTGGGCAGCGCCACCATCGCGGCCGTGCAGCCGACGGCGGTGCGGGTCCCCTTTGCCGGAATCGAGCCGGCGGTGCGGGCGCTGCTGGCCGGCCAGGTGGATGGGGTGGGGGGTGATTCCCTGCTGCTCGCCGGTGCCCTCCAGAGCCTCGGCGGCAAGGGTTACAGCCTGGTGCCCGCGGAGCCCTTCTCCCGCTTTGCGGTGGGTTGCATCCTTCCGGAAGACAATTCCACCTTCCGCAACCTGGTCAATCTGGCCATCGCCCGACTGGTGCAGGGCTACCTCGACGATGAGCCGGCTGCTGTGGCCAGCGTCAACCGCTGGCTGGGTCCGAAGGGCGTCCTGGAGCTGCCTCCCGAGGTGATCAAGGCCTACTTCCAGTCCGTTCTGCTCAACTACGAACGGGTCAGGCCCCTGTCGGCATCGACCCCATCGACGGTCGCCCCCACCTCCCCTGCCCGTTAAGCGGATTCCTCCCATGCCCATCACCTCCCGCACGGCCCTGCTCGGTTTCTCCCTGGCCCTGGCGGCCCTGACCGCACCCGGCGCCGCCCAGGGGGCCCTGCTGCCCTCCCCGGCCACCGGAGCCACGATCGAGCAACGGTTGCAGCGCATCACCGCGGCGATCCGCGACCAGGGTGACCTGAGCGGTGCGGATGGCGCCTCCGCCGGCGATCAGCGGCTGGCCTATGGCTTTGCCAACGCCGGCCGGGGCGGCTTTGCCAACGCGGCCCGCGGCGGCTTCGTCAATGGACACCCCTATTACGGCGGCGGCGCTGGCTTCCGCAACGGCGGCGGCGGTTTCGTCAATGCCAGGGGCGGGGGCGGCTTCGTGAACGGGGGCGCCATGCGCGGTGGGGCGTTCCGGAACTGGTAGGCCCCTCCAGGGACCGCACCGGAGCCTGCGTTTCAAGCCCGGAAGCTTCCGTGGGCAAGCCAGGGAACCGCCCCTAAGGTGCAGCACGTTGACGAATCGGCGAATGGATTCTCCCGCTGCGGTGGCCCCCGGTTCCCTCCGATCCCGTCGCCGCAGGGCCCTGGTCCTGGGATCGGTGGCCTGCCTCTGCTCCCTGGGGGCCGCCCTGCCGGCCCACGCCGCCGACGCCGTGCTGGAGCAGGCGGCGAAGACCGGTGAGGTGCTGATGGTGGGTCCCGCCGACAGCCCGCCGCTGATCCGGATGGGGCCGAAGGGGGAGCCGGAGGGCTACGCCATTGACCTGGCCCGCCGCATCGACCGCCAGCTGAAGGCGGAGCTCGGCGAGTCGGTGCGGATCCGCTTCGCCCCCGTCGAGAACACCGGCATCACGGTGGAGGCCGTCGCCAGTGGCCGGGCCGGCCTGGCCTGCGGGGTGCCCTTCAGCTGGGAGCGGGAGAAACTGGTGGACTTCTCCCTGCCCATCGGTCTTTCCGGCCTGAGGCTGCTCACCCGCAGCGGCGGTCTCGACGGCTCCCCCGCCTCCCTCGCCGGTCAGCCGATCGCAGTGGTGGAGGGTTCGCTCGGGGCCGGTTTCCTCGGCTCGCTCCAGCCCAGCGCCAAGGCGGTCAGCTTCCCCACCCTGCCCCAGGCCGTCACCGCCCTCGAGCAGAAGAAGGTGGCGGGGGTGCTGGGCGATGCCAACGTGCTGGCCGGCCTGCGGCACGAGCGCAAACTCTCCGGCGTGGTCCTGGTGCCTGAGCAGCCCTACGTGAGCTATGGCGTCGGTTGCATCGTGCCGGAGAACAACTCCCGGCTGCTGAATGTGGTCAACCTGGCCATCGCCAGCCTCTTCCAGGGCTATCTGGAGGGTCGCCCCGATGCTGTGGCCAGCGTCGCCCCCTGGTTCGGCCCCACCGGTGTGCTGGCGCTCCCTTCCGACCGGGTGCGGGCCTTCTTCGAATCGGTGCTGATCACCCGCGAAGGTCTGCTGCTGGTGGCCCCCGCCCCGGCGCCGCGCCCCTGAATCCCCCGTTCCGCCCCACCCTTCCACCTCCCCGTTCCTTCCTGGCAGCAACCCGATGACGAACCACCCCCGTTCCGGTCTGTTCGGTTTCCTGCTGTTGCTGGCCGCCCTGGCTCCGGCCGGCGCGGGGGCCAGGGCCGTCATCGACGCACCGTCCTCACCCCCTGTGGCGGCGGCGCCCGGCTCCATCGACGCCCGGCTGCGGCGCATCTCGGAGGCCATGGGACAGGCTTCCGGCCAGCCGGCGGGGGCGGCGGGCCGGGCCAAGGCCCCTGACGGCCGCCTCGCCTACATCTTCGTGAACGGCGGCGGGCCCCGCTTCGGCTGGGGCAACGGAGGCTTCCGCAACGGGGGCTGGGGCAACGGTGGTTTCCGCAATGGCGGCTGGGGCAATGGCGGCTTCCGCAACGGGGGCTGGGGGAACGGCGGCTTCCGCAACGGCGGTTTCCGCAACTTCTGGTGACCGCCACCGGTACGCCGCCACCGGGCAACCCGGAAGGGTTCGGGCCGTTGCAGCTGCTGGTGGTCCAGCCCACGCCCTACTGCAACCTCGACTGCGACTACTGCTACCTGCCCAACCGGGATGACCGGCAGCGGTTGTCACTGGAGCTGCTGGAGGCGGCCCTGGCGCGGGTGCTGGAGAGCCCCTACGTGGGCGGCGATTTCACCCTGCTCTGGCACGCCGGCGAACCGCTCACCGTGCCGATCGCCTTCTACGACGCCGCCACGGCGTGTGTACGGCGGGCGCTGGAGGGCTGGCAGGGGGAGCCGCTGACGATCCACCAGTCGGTGCAGACCAACGCCACCCTGATCAACGAGGCCTGGTGCGACTGCTTCGAGCGCAACGGCATCGCCGTGGGCGTGAGCATGGACGGACCGGCCTTCCTCCACGACGTCCACCGCCGCACCCGCACCGGCCTGGGCACCCATGCCGCCACGTTGCGGGGCATTGAGCACCTGCGTCGCCGCGGCATTCCCTTCCAGGTGATCGCCGTGATCACCGAGGAGTCCCTCGGCCACGCCGACGAGCTCCATGCCTTCTTCGTCGAGAACGGCATCACCGACGTGGCCTTCAACATGGAGGAGACCGAAGGGGAGAACCGCGTCTCCACCCTCAGCCGCCCCCGGGCCGAGGCCGCCTATCGCCGCTTCCTGGAGCGGTTCTGGGTGCTGTGGCAGGAGAAGCCCGAGGTGATGCGGGTGCGGGAGTTCGAGGGCATCTGCAGCCTGGCCCAGGACGATGCCCGGTTGGCCTGCACCGACATGAACAACCCCTTCGCGATCGTCAATGTGGACGCGCGGGGCCAGATCTCCACCTTCGACCCGGAGCTGCTGGCGGTGCACACCGACACCTACGGCGACTTCGTTCTGGGCCACGTCCAGACCGACAGCCTCGTCTCGATCGCGGCCAGTGCCAAGTTCCGGCGCATCCTGGCGGACATGCGCGCCGGCACCGACCGCTGCCGGGACGAGTGCGCCTATTTCGGCCTCTGTGGCGGCGGCGCCGGCAGCAACAAGTACTGGGAGCACGGCACCTTCGCCTGCAGCGAAACCCAGGCCTGCCGCTACCGGATCAAGATCACCGCCGATGTGGTGCTCGCCGGCCTGGAGGAGGCGCTGGGGCTGGCGTCCTGATGGCGTGGCCGGTGGGCGCTTTCCCCTCTTGCATCAGCCCGCGCTTTCGATGCTGGATGCATCGGCGGCAGCTCCGCGGTGTATGTGCTCAACCCCGAGAAAAACGATGACAATGAAATGCTTTCAGGCTACATTCAGTTTCAACGATTCTGCATGGCCTTGAACCCCCGTCGCTTGGTCGGTTTCCTGAGTGGCGGCGGCAGTAGGCCCCTGAGCTGGCAGATGGGTCAGGCCCTCGTCGTGATCTGCCTGGTTTCGGTGTTGATGGCATCGCTGGTGCTGAGTCAGTTGTTTGATGTTCAGGCCAGATCGCTGATCGATCAGCGATCGAACTTCTTCATCGACAGCATGATGGCTGTGCGCGAGTACACGAGCCGCAAGGTGAATCCCATCGTGGCGCCTCTGAATCAGGGAGGCGACGTCTTCCGACCCGAGGCCGTGCCGAGTTACTCGGCCACAACAGTGTTTGAATATCTCAAGAACCAGCCAGATTATCGCAGCTATTCCTACCGGGAAGCCACGCTTAATCCAACCAACCTCAAGGACAAGGCTGATCCTTACGAAGCGGGCCTGGTGGATTCCTTCCGGGCTGATTCTTCCCTCAAGCTTCTCAGCGGCGATCGCAACACGGCTCTGGGCACGCTCCATTACGTCGCCAAGCCGATCCGAATCACCAAGGAGAGCTGTCTGGTCTGTCACTCCACTCCGGAGCGTGCTCCACGCAGTCAGATCCTCACCTACGGCTCCGATCGGGGTTTCGGCTGGAAACTCAATGAGGTCGTGGGTGCCCAGATCGTCTCGGTTCCCATCCAGGAGGTGATTGAGGCAAAGAATCAGGCGCTGATGATCACCGTGGCCTTGCTGATGCTGGCTCTTCTGCTGGTGGGTCTGGTGACCAACTCTGTGCTGAACCAGTTGATCCTCCGGCCGATGCGGCTGATCAGCCTCAAGGCTGATGAGGCGAGCGTCACTCCGGCGAGCGTCAGCTTCGACGAAAAGGCCAGGGGGGATGAGATCGGCCTTCTGGCCCGCAGTTTCGAGCGTATGAAGCAGAGCCTGGCGATCTCCATGCAGATGATCAAGGACCGTCGTAATCCCTGATGCCTCCCAGACGATTGCTGGGATGGGTGCTGTTACCGGTGGCGCTGTTGCTGGTCGGCTGTCGGCCGGACCAGGAGGAAACGGGATCGGTCTGCGGCCCCAGCGGGCGGTTGAAGGTGGGTGTGGTGGGCAGCACCGAAGGGGATGAAACCGTGGCCGCCGAGCGATTGGATGATGCGACGCTGTTCGGACTGCGGGACCGTCTGATGGCCGCCAGCCGCTGCGAGGTGGAGGTCGAACCGGTGCAGAGTCCGGAGCAGGCCCACCAGCGTCTGTCCACCCGTGCCTGGGATCTGGCCTTTCTGCCGCCCGGTCTGATGGCCTTGGCCATGGATGGGCCGAATCCGTATCGCCCGGTGCGCACCCTGGGCACGCCCCGGCGATCCCGCTCCTCGATCGTCGTGCGGGCCGACAGCGCGATCCAGGAGCGCAGGCATCTCGAGGCGACCCGGCTGGGACTGCTTCCCCGGGGTTCTCTCAGCGGCTTCTATCTCCCCCTCTACAACCTCCATGGCGTCAGCCTGGCCAAGGTGGTCTACGCCCCCGATTACGCCGGACTGCTTGGGCTGCTTGCCCGGCGCGAGGTGGATGCCATCGCCTGGGATGAGTCCCGGCCGGATCCCTCCCTCCCCCTTCGCCGGGTTCTGGTCGACCAGCGCCCCATCCCCCTGGGGGCCATGGTGATCCGTGAGGAACTCAGCGGTCCCGGTCTTGCCGGCCTTCTGCGGGCCCTGGACGCAGACGCCGCTTCGATGGCACCTGCCCTGGCCTATGTGGCGGGGCAGGAACCCCAGGACACCGGCACCACGGGCCTGCGGGCCGTTATCGCCAACGTGGAGCGATGGACCTTGCCCCGTGATGGCCACCCTCATCACGTCTTCTCCCCCGCCACATCCACCCCATGACCTCTTCGCAACAGCGGCCTCAGGAACGGCATCTGAAGGTGGTGGTCTTCAGCGATGTGGTGGGTTCATCGGAGAAGATCTTCGCCGATGAGCTGATCGCGATCCAGCACATCAAGGAAGACCTCGCTCTCATCAAGGACACCCTGCAGCGCCATGGCGGCTGCCTGGTGAAGTCGCTCGGGGATGGCCTTCTGGCCACCTTCGACGCCCCTACCCCTGCACTGGAATTCATCCAGAGCGTGGTGATGAAGCTCAACCGGCGCAGTGGCCAGTCGATGCAACACCGCTTCGGCATCCATGTCGGTGAGATCTACGCCGACGGTGACGACATCATGGGCCAGGGCGTGCATCTGGCCTCGCGACTGCAGACCATCGCGCCACCGAACGGGGTTGCGTTCGTGCAATCCACGTTTGAGCTCGTCGATGCCTCCTTCCGGCTGCGGGCCCAGCTGATGGGGAACGTCTCCCTGCCAGGCCTGCCGACGTCCATGTTCTGCTATCAGATTTCCGAAGAGCATCTGCTGGGGGAGCGCACGTCGCTGAGGACGGAGCACGACCTCATCAATGCCGTGCTGGCGGGGACACCCTTCCGGATCGAGCGCCCCCTGGGCCGTACTGGATCCTGTCGCACCTTTCTCCTCAAGGATTCGCAGCGTCATCGCCATGCGGTGCTGAAGCTGTTTCCCGGCGACGGGGAACAGCTGGCTGCCATTGAGGTGGAGGTCGCCTGCCTCGACCGCCTTCGCCACCCGCGCATTCCGCGCATCCTGGATGGCTATGTCCGGAATGGTCAGTACTGCCTGTTTCAGGAATGGATCCCTGGCCCTTCGCTGGAGGGCTCCTTCGACTATCTGCGCAAGAAGCAGCGCCTTTCAGAACTTCTACGCCAGGTGCTGGAACTGCTTTCTCTGATCCACCACGTCGGCATCGTTCACGGTGACATCCATCCCGGCAACCTCATCGTGGGGAAGGACACCGGTCAGCTGTTCCTTGTGGATTTCGCCATGGTCCGCTCCCTGGCCGGCCCCTGTGCCGCCAATGACGGCCCGGCTACCGACAGTGCCTTCCCGACCCGCCACCTGGAGGTCTCCCAGGCGGTGGGGGGTCTGGCACGTCTGTTCTTCAGCCCCCAGGAGCGGGCCCGGTTCGGACACATCTGGCCGGGTGTGGATCTGTATGCCCTTGGGGTCACCGCCCTGTGCCTGCACACCGGACGAATGGCGCGGGAGCTTTACAACCAGCTCGATGGCGGCTGGGATCTGAACAATCTGGACCCGGAGGTGGTCAGCTGGCTGACGCCCCTGCTGATGGAATCCCCGGGCCGCCGCATCCAGACCGCAGGCGATGCCCTGCAGCTGCTGGATCGTCCGTCTCCCCCCGGGATGGATCCCCTCTCCGCCTCCGATGCCGGGACGGGGGCGTTCGACCGGGACCGGCTGCGGCAGCTGCTCGTCAGCACCTACGGACCGGTGGTGGAGCTGTTGCTGGAGGGCTGGCCCTCCCTGGTGCCGCTGGAGCAGCGGGAGGCCCTCGGTCATCGTCTGCTCGAGGCTGGACTGAAGGCCGAGGATGTCGATGCGGCCCTGAGCGCCTGCCGGCAGGAGCCGTCACAGGAACCATCCCCTGCCGCGGGGGCCGCACAGCCGGCTGTTGACCTCAGCTCCGCGGATTCCAGCGACCGGACGGCTCTCTTGGAGGGATGGCGTCGCACGATCGGGCCCGTGGCCGATCTCTTGCTTACCCCCACCCTGGCGGCGGCCCTGATGCGCGATGACGCTTCGGCCACGGCGCTCCTCTCCGGCCTGGACCTCCCTGAGGCCGTTGTGGGGGAACTCATGGCCCAGGCCAGACAGCGGCGAGCCGAGCGACGGCCCCAGGATCCTGCCGCCGGGCCCGTTCGATCCAGCGGGGCCGCTCAACCCATCGGGAGAGGCGCCGCTGACGACGCTGACGAAGCCGCCGCGGACCGGCAGCTGCGCTCGGCCCTGGTGGCCGTGGTGGGTCCCATCGGTGAGCGGATCTTCGCCGACCTGGCGGATGTGGCCGGTCCAGCCCGGTTGGAGGCCGCCGTGGCGGCCCTCAGGCGTTACGCGGTGCCGGATGAGCTGATCGAGGAGCTGCGCCTGACCCACCGCGCTGGGTCAGGGTCACAGGCACGGAACGACGGTCCCTGACCGAAGGCGTGCACAGGACAGAAGAGCCGCTGCTGGTCGGCAGCGGCTCTTGGATCCGGTGGCCTTGAGGGGATGAAGCATCAGGTCACAGCAGGGGCTGGGTGTCGACCAGCCAGGGGGTGGTCGGCGTGGCTCCGAAGCCGGCGGCCGGGAAGGGCGAGGCCAGGGGGTCGGTGGCGATGGGTTGGCTGCCGCCGAGGACGCTGAGGACACCCAGGTCCGGGAAGGTCATGGTGCTGGCCAGCGGATCCGACGGCAGGGTGTCGTCGAAGGCCGCCGGGGCGCCGAAGACGACGTCGCCGCCGTCGGGAGCCAGGCTGGTGCCGCCGCCGATGATCGGGTCGACCGCATCGGTCGTGGCGAACTGGGGTGCGTTGGGCAGGGGCGCGCCGTTCGCATCGACCGAGAACTGTTGCAGGAGGAGCTGACCTGCGCTGCTGGAGGGGGTGGCGAGGGCGTTGGAGGAGACGAAGTTCCAGTTGCGATCCAGCGTCCAGGTGCGGATCTGGCCGGTGGAGACCACCTTCCAGAGGATCTGGTTCTGGCCGGAGGCGGTGGTTTCCGCGGCGAGGATCTGGCGATCGGCGAACTGGGTGGCCGTGATCTGGCTGCCCAGGTAGCGGACAGCGGAGGTGGTGCCGTTGGCGCGGACCGAGACCCGGTTGTTGGTCGTGTCGCGCAGCAGCTGGACGGCGCCGTTGGGATCGATCACCTGGAGGGTGCTGGCTGTGCCCGTGGTGGTGGTGGTTGTGGGCTGGCTGGTGCTGGTCAGCGGAGTGCCGGTGGCATCGACCTTGAACTGCTGCTGGAGCAGCAGGCCGGCGCTGCTGGTGGTTGTGGTCAGGTTGTTGTCGGAGGTGACGAAGTTCCAGTTGCCATCCAGCGTCCAGGTGCGGATCTGCCCGGTGGAGACCACCTTCCAGAGGATCTGGTTCTGGCCGGAGGCGTTGGCTTCCGCGGCGAGGATCTGGCGATCGGCGAACTGGTTGGCCGTGATCTGGCTGCCCTGGAAGCGGACGGCGGAGGTGATGCCGTTGGCACGAACGGAGACCAGATTGTTGGTGGTGTCGCGCAGCAGCTGGACGGTGCCGTTGGGATCGATCACCTGGACGGTGGTGCTGGTGGTCGGCGGCGTGGTCGTGGTCGGCGGCGTGGTCGTGGTCGGAGGAGGGGTGCTGCCGGTGGGCTGGACGGTGCCGCTCACCATGTACTGGCCGAGGCTGCCGTAGTCGGTGTAACCGGTGGGGATGCTCGCCAGGGGGGTGCCGAAGCCGACGCCGTCGATGCCGAGGTAGTAGGTGCCGGCGGCGAGGTCGATGGAGAAGCTGGCCGTGGTCAGATCGGCGGGGTTGAAGGTCTGGACGACGGTCCCGTTGGCCCGGTAGAGGGTGGCGGCGATGTCCAGGTTGGCGCCCCGGGCGGCGAGATACTCGGTGGTGAAGCTGCCAGCGCTGCCGACGAAGGCCCTGGAGGCGTTGACGATGTTGAAGGTCACCAGGCCGGCGCCGGTGTCGAAGCGGAACATATCGACATCGGTGTTGCGCTCGATGAGCCCGAAGCTGCTGAAGGTCAGTCCGGTGAGCGCCGTCGCGGTGCTGAAGGCATTGCCGTGGTCATCGGCGTTGTAGGTGAAGCCGTTGCCGGTGGTGATCGTGGCGAGGTCGTCCTGGGTGTTGCTGGCGCCGAGGTACTGGCCGTTGCTCCACTGGGTGAGGTTCTCGTCGTTGCCCAGCCAGGCCGCCCCCATGATCGTCCCCCAGCTGGTGGGGCCGGAGCCGCCGTGGCCGCCGTAGTACTCGGTGGTGGTGCCTTGACCGTCGTGGGTGAGGCCAAGGGTGTGGCCGACTTCGTGGCTGGCCGTTTCGGCAGCGGTGTACTCGCCCCGGTTGAACACCAGGGCCACGTCGTCGGTGGTCCAGTTGAAGCTGTTGTAGTAGGCCGTACCGCCGCCACCGGCATTGGTGATGGCCCTGCCCGTGAGCAGGTTGACGTTGTTGGTGAAGGCAACGCGGATGCCCCAGCGATCATCGCCAGTGCCGGATTTCCGCAGGCTTTCGGTGCCGGGATCCTGGGTGGTGACGTTGACGTTGAAGGGCGCGAAGTCTTCGGCGACCCGCTGCCAGATCCGCTGGATTTCCGTGAGTGCGGCGTTATCGAAGCTGCTGTAGAAGCTACCCAGACTCAGGGCTCCACCGTTTTCCCAGGGGGTGTTGTTCATGGCATAGCCGTCGAAGTCGAGATAGATCGTCTTCGTGGCGGTCGGGTTGCTGTGCAGCCGGAACACATTGCTCAGATTCACGCCCGTGCCGAGGGTGACGAGGCCGCTGAGCACCAGGGGAGCCTGGTCGGTGGTGGTGTCCCAGGCCGCGGCACCATCACCGCTGGTGACGGCCAGCACGCTGCAGGCCCGGCAGCCGCAGGTCGGTCCCATGGAAGCGGCGGCCGTGCCGGAAGCTTCTCCGGGCCAGGGATCATTCAGCGCCTGGTGGCTGTTCGTGGCCACGGTCGGGGTGGCGGCGATGGTGACACCCTTCTGGAAGACGGCGTCGGGTGCGGCGGCCGCGGCTGTGGTCGCTGCGGCCGGAGCCGAAAAGCTGGCTTCGAGGCTGTCCAAGGTGTTGCCGGTTCCGCTGATGGGAGGGGAGGCCTTGGTCGTTGCCAGAACGGAGTTGATCAGAGCGGTGGGTGCCTCGGCTGCCGCCGGGGCTGCGTCCGCCAGCAGGGACAGTGTTGTGTCGGCGGAGCGTCTTGCTTGGCTCGAGAGTTCAGGGAAGAGGGGGGAAAGGGATTGTTGGCCCCCTGCAGATGCTGTGTAAGTCATGGCGAAGAGAGGGTAAACAGACAGCGAGTTCCATCAGCACCTGCAGCCTCCGACCATGGACAGGTGGATGCTTCAGGAGATCTTCAAAGTCGTTGCGCCCAGAGCACTGGGGGGATCGACTTTGTTGCCGGGGGGGGGCTGATGGATGGGACCCTTTTCCCCCGCACTCATCATCGTTCTGCAGCAGCTTTGCTGTCTTTATGCACAGGCCAATTCACGGGGAGAGTTGCGTGACTGACGCTGAGCATTCCCTTGGAATTGCACCACCATCCCTGTGGGTTCAGATTCAAGAATCGCTGTAGGGCGGGCCGCTGTGGCCTTGCCAGGGAGCTCCCGAGAAGCCGGCGATGACGGTGTTCCTGGCCCGATGGGGGGCACCCTGGAGGGGATGGTGGAGGAAGAATCGCCCTGATACCAAGGGATCCGCCCCTTGCGTTGCCCCAGCCCCGCACCTTTGAGGAATGCTTTCCGAAGCCTGAGGCTCAGGGCCTTAACGCCCTAAGCGCCTTTAAGCATGACGTGCAGTTCTGTAACGGATCTGCAGACCTGGCGCTGCTCCTGGGTGCGGCATGGAATTGGCCGGATGGTGCCGTCCGGAGCACCGGGTGGCAAGTCTCAGGGGGGCGGGGGCACCCCGGTTTCCGAGCTGTCCTCGTCCTCAGGGACCAGACGGGAGAAGTAGTCCTCCTCGCTGGGGCCGGGGGACAGCCCGGGAAGGGGCAGTCCCAGCAGGCCGCCGGCCTCGGACTGCTTTGGCCGCAGGCCCCGCAGGCTGATGGCGGTGTGCCACTCGACCAGCAGGGGGACGTCACTCCCCTTGCGCTGGGCGCCCATCGCGAAGGCGATGGCGAGGGCAAAGGAGGACAGCATCACGCGCAGGCTGTCCCTGACCACGGCCTCGATGGCCTTGGGCGTCGGGGCCTGGATCCTGGCCACCACCTCCTGCCTCACCTCCTGGAGGCGAGCCAGCATTCGGCGCTTGGTTTCTGGCAGGGGTAGCCCCATGGTTTCGAAACGGATTCCCAGGCTTGGGGTCTGGATCGCCTGAAGGCGAGCCTGCAAGTTGTCCAGGCTGGTGGCCGTCATGATGGTCTCCTGGAGCAGATCGAAGGTGCCCGTGGCGACGGAGAGCTGACGGGCGACGTTGGTCCTGGCCGCCACCACGCTGTTCCAGCCGGCAAAGGCCTGCAGGGGAACGATCAGAAGAAAGCCGATGGCCGCCACGATGGCGAGACGGGCCAGGGTCTTTCTGCGTCTCTGGAGGGCTGGATTCTCGGGGTCGAGATAGGCCGCCAGGTGAAGCAGCCCAAGGGCCACCAGGGGGATGGTGGCCGAATCAAGACAAGCCGAGATGAAGCTCAGCTGCCAGGCCGTGTCCAGCAGGCGAATGGGGAGGATGCTGGCGAGCAGGGTGATGAGGTAGGTGACGAACAGGGCGATCGCCATGAAGGCGAGGCGATCGGCGAGGATTGCCGAATCGAACGCCCTGAATTCCTTGGTGCCGGCCATCAGGACAGCCGGGTCCCAGTTGGGGACGCTGGCTGGAGTGCCGGGGCTCCTGCGTGGAGGTCGATGGGATGGGACGCGGGCGCCACGGGATCGGAAGCATTCAGGCCGCTGAACTTTCTCGCAGCGACATCAATCCCTGACGACGGAAGTTGCCAGTCTCCCAACCGACCGGGCACTCAATGTGTGACTGGGTATGACCAGGCCAGGACACCCATGGCGGCCTGGGTATCAACAAAGAATCGGTGAATGGCTCGAAGAATGAATCCTTATCAGAGGCCAATCGATAGCGATGTGAGCCCCGTCACTGACCCAGGTGACAGGAAGGCTCCCCGCTGAGGTGGCTGTCCTTGGCCCTCAGGATTTAGTGCCGCCCCGGGCTGCGGAGAGCCGGATGCGACGCCGCAGCTTACGGCTCCATGCGTAGGCTGCCGCACCCCCAAGAACCGGAAGGGGGCCCGGAACTTCCTCGGTGGGCCCTTGATCAGGAATGCGCCAGAAGGCAGCCCCTGTAACTTTTTCGCCACCGCTTTCTGTACGTCCGTTGGTTTTTTTGACGTTCTGGAAGCGCAGTGCAATCTGCGCCTTGCTCAAGTTATCTCCTGGTTCGAAGGAGTTGAAGAGATTATAGAAGCGCTCCGCCACCTGATCGGCCGTGGCAATGGTGGCGTCGTTGGATTTCAGCTTGAACTGCACAGTCTTGGTGGTTCCTCCGGTGATGCCAGTGCTGCCGGAGCCACCATGGCATCCACTGCTGCTGCTCATACGGGCGCAGAAATCAAAGTTGGAGAAGGGAGCGTAGGGCGCTGTGGCCGAGCCTGTGATCGTCAGCCAATCCCCTTCGTTAACAGCCACTCCTCGGCTGCGCTGTCGCGAGGTTGTGTTGTTGACACCACCAAACACCCTGCCGAAGCCGGACTCCAGAGGGTTGTAGCTCTGCAGGGAGATCGCCTCGCTGCCGTTGTTGCGCAGCGGCTCGTTGAAGGCAAATCCCACCAGGGTGCCGGAGGAGGGGCCTGACACCGGGGATGTGTTGGTGATGCCGAGATCGAGGATGTAGTTATTTCCGTTGTCAGGATCCTTGCGGAAGTCGAAGGACATCTTGCCCTTCACGCCGGTGTTGTAGTAGCTCGTGCCGGCGATGCCGCTGTCGAACACCACATCGAAGGCCGTACGGGCCATCGCTGGGCTGGCGATCGCCATGACTCCGGCGAGTCCACCGAAGCCCCCAAGCAGCCGAAGGGCGGTTTGAACTGTGGCGCGCATGAACGCTTCCTTAATCCACACTCACCATAGCAGAGCTTCTTTCACCCTGCTCACAGAATTTGCCCATCCTCGGGTCAGGCGGATGGGGGCGGTTCGTCCTCCGGAGGGGCGAGCTGGGCGAAATAGTCCTCCTCGATGGCGCTGGCGGAGCCGCGCCGGGGCTGTCGGCTCTCCCGCCGGAGGCTCCAGATCGTCAGCATCTCAACCAGCAGCGGCACCTCCCGTCCGCGGCGCTGGGCCGCGATCGCGAAGGCCAGGGCGTAGACAACACAGGTGGCCATCAACCGCAGGGCATTCGAGGCCACGTCCTCGACCGCCTCGGGCGGTGGCGCCTTGATCCTGGTCTTGACCTGGTCCTCGATTTCGTTGAGGCGGATCAGCATCTGCCGCTTGGTCTCCGGCAACGGCAGGCCCAGATCATCGAAGCGAATGCCCAGCTCCGGTGACTGCAGCGCTTGCAGCCGCTTCTGGAGATCCTCGAGGGTGGTGGCGGCGTTGATCGCCTCGCGGATCAGGGCGAAGTTTTTGTTGGCGCTTGTCAGCTGGGTCGTCAGCCTGGCCCTGGCGGCGGCCACCGTGCTCCAGGAGGCCAGGGACTGCACGGGAATCAACAGCAGAAATCCGAGCACGGCTGGAATCGCCCAGCGTGCCAGGGCATTCCGGCGCTTTTCGAGAGCGGCATTGGCCGGATCGAGGTAGGCCGCCAGATGCACCAGCCCCAGACCCACCAGCGGGATGGCGGCGGCGTTGATCAGGGCGGAACTGACGCTGAGCTGCCAGGGGGTGTCGAGGGGCTGCAGGGGCAAGGCGGTGGCGATGACCCTGACGGCATAGATGACGAAGAGCGCCATCGAAAAGACCGAAAGCCGATCCGCCAGGACCGCAGCATCCCGAAGCTTGACCGGGGAATCAGACACCATGCGTCATCCCTGCCTGTGGCGTGGTTTCCACGATCAATTGCAGAGGCTGTCCGGGCCAGGGTAGGGCCCGTCGCCGGAAACACTGAGAGCCGCTCAGGCGGCAGCCTTAACCTGGGGGGTGGCTGAGTCGATCCTGCGACGCAGCCTGCGGCTGAAGGCGAAGGCGGTGGCGGCACCCAGAACGGGCAGCGGGCCAGGGACATCAGCGCCGGGAGCCTGGGGAGGTGACTTGGGGATACCGGCCACCTTGTCACTCTGATTCCCGACCCCGCCGGTGGTGGTCACGTTCTGGAAGCGCAGGGCAACCTGAGCATTCTTGAAATCACCGTCATTGGTGAACGTCCTGGAATTGAAGAGGGCGAAAAAGGATTGGGCTACGAGACTGGCGGTATTGATGGTCGATTTGTTTGAGGCCAAGGTGAATTTGACTTTGGTCGACTGACCATCGGCAAGTCCCGTGCCGGGAGAGTAGCCACCGTGGCAGTTGCTGCCGGTATCACGGGCGCAGAAGGTGAAGCTGCCGAACGGAGCGTAGGGGGCTGGGCGAGTGACAGCAGGAAAGGTGAGAACTTGATTGTTGTTGACATTGCGCTCACGGTTGAATCGCGAGGCTCCGTAAACGTCCCCGAAATTCGAGTCAAGCGGGTTGTAGGTGAGCAGCTTGAAATCGGGGTTGCTTGATGTACTGCCGGGAACGTTGAAGGCAAAGGCCGTGAGTGTTCCCGTAGGGTTGACACCCGTTGGAGAGGTGTTTTTGATATCGAGATCTAAGGTGTATTGATTGTCCGAGGCGTTAGATGGATTGAGCTTGCTGAAGTTGAACGTCATCTTGGCGGTGACGCCGGTCGCCTCTGAGCTGGTTTTCTTGCTGCTCGCATTGAAATCCACGTCAAAAGACGTGAAGGCCATCGCAGGGGCGGCTCCGGCGAGGAGACCAGCCAGGCAGCCGAGCGACACGAGCTGGTTGCGGCGGGCCTTGCCCAACATTGCGACAGCATGAATGTTTGCTCACCTTACCACAGGTTTTGTCACCCGGCATCAAGGCACTTTAGCCAATCCTTAAGCTGGCCAGCGGTCATGCCCCCATGGCCTGGATCCCTTGGGGCACTGGGGTTGATGGCGCCCCTCGCGCCTCGGGCCTCTGCGCCCATGCCGTCCATTCACGTTGGTTCCCTGACGATCCTTCGGGCGGTCGGGTGCGTGATCGCATGGAGTCCCCAGCTCCAGTGGTCAAAACGCGGAGCTTGTCGCTGTGACCGGGGGGATCGCTTTGAGCCTGTCCACCATGGGCCCGCCGCTGGCCGGCTCCCCTGAGGGCGGTTGCAACGGAGGCCTGGGAGCGGTGGAGTCACTGGCGGGTAGCGACCGTGTTGATGGTGCTCGGCCGTTGGAACGCCAGGCCACAAGCACCGATGCCGTCGCTGCGGAGGAGCGTCCCGGCTCGGGGGTGACCGCGACGAACGGGTCGACGGACCGGAGCGCCATGGAGCGAGTGGCCCAGGCCACGGGCCTGTGGGTTGTGCCGGGAGAAGGCTTCATTCACACCGCTCTCAACGGATCATGACCTCGTGGCCTTTGTTGTCTCCGGGATTCCAGTGTTCAAAGGGACGTTGATCGGATTGTGGCCCCTGCGCAGCCTGCGTCGTCCTCGGGCACTCAGCCGAAGTTGCTCCGAAGGCTTGTGGCCATGGGGTTCCGTCTGGTCATGGTGTGCCTCCTCCAGCTCAGGTGCTGAGAGACGGTGTGGATCGGCCCCGCCGCCGCCACCGCCCCCTCCCTCCCCCCCGCCGGGGAGGATGATCGTGTCCACGCCTACCGTTTGAACGGCTTCGCTCCATGCTGCGCATCGCCCACGCCCTGAACAGCCATCTGCTGGGGGCCCTGGAGAGCGCGTTTCCAGAGGCGGCGGCCGCCGCCCGCGCGGCCGGTGCGCCGCTGGATCCCCAGCTCGGGCCCGCCAGCAAGCCGGAGTTCGGTGATTTCCAGGCCAATGGCGCCCTGGCCCTGGCCCGCCCTTTGCGCCTGGCGCCCCGGGCGATCGCGGCGGCGATCGTGGAGCGGCTCGAGGCCGACCCGGACTTTGGGGCCCTCTGCCTGCCGCCGGAGATCGCTGGCCCTGGCTTCATCAACCTCACCCTGAGCCCCGAGGTGCTGGCCGCCGAGGTGGGCCGCCGGCTGGCCGATCCGCGCCTGGGGGTGGAGCCCGTGGCCCCCGGCGGCGCGCCGGTGGTAGTGGATTTCTCCAGCCCCAACATCGCCAAGGAGATGCACGTGGGGCACCTGCGCTCCACGATCATCGGAGACGCCCTGGCCCGGGTGCTGGAGTTCCGCGGCCATCCGGTGCTGCGGCTCAACCATGTCGGCGACTGGGGCACCCAGTTCGGCATGCTCATCACCCACCTCAAGCAGGTGGCGCCTGAGGCGCTCGACACCGCCGACGCCGTCGACCTGGGCGACCTGGTGGCCTTCTACCGCCAGGCCAAGGCCCGCTTCGACAGCGACGAAACCTTCCAGACCACGTCCCGTGAGGAGGTGGTGAAGCTGCAGAGCGGCGATCCGACCAGCCGCCGCTGCTGGCAACTGCTGTGCGACCAGTCGCGCCGGGAGTTCCAGCGCCTCTACGACCGCCTCGACATCCGCCTCGACGAGCGCGGCGAATCCTTCTACAACCCCTACCTGGAGGCGGTGGTGGCCGATCTGGCCAGCGCCGGCCTGCTGGTCAGCGATGGCGGTGCCCAGTGCGTGTTCCTGGAGGCGGAGGACGGCACGGCCAGCCAGGCGCCGCCGGTGATCGTGCGCAAGAGCGACGGCGGCTTCAACTACGCCACCACCGACCTGGCGGCCATCCGCTACCGCTTCGCGGCCCCTCCCGATGGCGACGGCGCCCGCCGGGTGATCTACGTCACCGACGCCGGCCAGGCCAGCCATTTCGCCGGGGTGTTCCAGGTGGCCCGCCGCGCCGGCTGGATCCCCGAGGGCGGGCGGCTCGAGCACGTGCCCTTCGGGCTGGTGCAGGGGGAGGACGGCAAGAAGCTCAAGACCCGCGCCGGCGACACGGTGCGGCTGAAGGAACTGCTGGATGAGGCGGTGGAGCGCTGCGAAGCCGACCTGCGCCGCCGCCTGGCGGAGGAGGAACGCCAGGAGGAGGAGGCCTTCATCAGCGAGGTCGCCACCACCGTGGGCCTGGCGGCGGTGAAGTACGCCGACCTGAGCACCAACCGGATCACCAACTACCAGTTCAGCTTCGATCGGATGCTGGCCCTCAGCGGCAACACCGCCCCCTATCTGCTCTATGCGGTGGTGCGGATCGCCGGGATTGCCCGCAAGGGCGGCGGCGATGGCGAGATCCCGGCGGTGCTGGGCTTCAGCGAGCCCCAGGAGTGGGCGCTGGTGCGCCAGCTGCTGCAGTTCGACGCCGTCATCCAGGAGGTGGAGGAGGAGCTGCTGCCCAACCGGCTGTGCAGCTACCTGTTCGAGCTCTGCCAGCTGTTCAACCGCTTCTACGACCAGGTGCCGGTGCTCAGGGCCGACGAGCCGGCCCGCGGATCACGGCTGGCGCTCTGCCGCCTCAGCGCCGACACCCTCAAGCAGGGCCTGGGTCTGCTGGGCATTCCCACCCTGGAGCGGATGTGAGGCCGGCGGAAAGGTCCGGTAGCGTTTGCCGGCACGGCGGCTGATGGATCCGGATGGTCGTGGGAGAGCCCGTCAGAGTTGTGATCATCGGCGGTGGCTGTGGCGCCATGACCGCGGCCTACGAACTCTCCAGGCCTGAACACAACGGTCGCTACTCCGTCACCGTGTACCAGCAGGGATGGCGGTTGGGGGGCAAGGGGGCCTCGGGCCGTGGTCCGTCCGGCCGGGTGGAGGAGCACGGATTGCATGTGTGGCTGGGCTTCTATGAGAATTCCTTCCGGATGATGCGGGAGTGTTATTCCGCTCTGGAGGCGTCGCCGGAAGGGTCACCGTTCGGCCCCTGGCAGGACGCCTTTCTGCCGGAAATGGATGTGGGCCTGTTCTCACGGTCAGGATCGGCGGACTGGCAGAAGTGGACCGGGCGCTTCCCACCCCGACCGGGCCTGCCGGGGGATCCCCTGCCACCCCAGGCCGCCTATTCGATGGCGGGCTATCTGCAGCAGGCCGTTGCCATGTTGCGGACCCTGATCCTGGATGTGGATGTGAGCACGCCGACGGAGCCCCGCGATGGGGGCCAGCCCGGGGACCTGTTCGAGGCCATGGCCGGGTGGCTGGCGGGGGGCACCTTCACCGGAGCCGCCCTGATCGTGGAGGGGCTCGGTCTGTTGAGCAGTGCCCTGCGGATCCTGCCGCTCCCCCTGGAAGCCCCCCTGATCCGCTTCGTTGAGGAGCTGAACACCTCGATCCGATCCTGGCTGGAAGAGCGATGGCTGTCGGATCATCCGAAGCGGTACATCTGGGAGATCGTTGATCTCGTGCTGGCGATCATCGTGGGCAGTTTTCGCTTCAATCTGCTCCGTGACCCCAGGGGATTGGATGCGATCGATCACTACGAATGCAGGG
This sequence comes from Tabrizicola sp. YIM 78059, assembly GCA_943367815.1. Taxonomy (GTDB): domain Bacteria; phylum Cyanobacteriota; class Cyanobacteriia; order PCC-6307; family Cyanobiaceae; genus Cyanobium. The sequence goes on from CALRKA020000005.1 coordinate 87,551, forward strand.
AGTGGCTACGCCTGAATGGGGCTTCGGAACGGGCTGTGCGCTCCCCCTTTGTCGTCGGCCTCTATGACCTCGCCCTGGCCTATGAGGACGGCGATGCCAGCAAACCTGCCCTTGCGGCCGGACAGGCGATCCGGGGCTCCCTGCGCATGTTCTTCGGTTATCGAGGGTCCCTGTTCTGGCGCCTGCGGGCGGGCATGGGCGATGTGGTCTTCGCGCCCCTCTATGAACTGCTGCGGCGTCGGGGGGTGCGTTTCCAGTTCTTCCACAAGCTCACCAATGTTCAGATCCCAGCGGGGCCACCCATCCAGCCCGGTGATCGCAGCCATGTGGAAGCCCTCGACTTCGATGTCCAGGCAGAGATCCACGACCATCGCGACTACGCCCCCCTGGTCAGCGTGGGCGATCGCCCCTGCTGGCCATCCCAACCCGATTTTTCCCAGCTGGTTGACGGTGATCGCCTTCGTCTCGAACAGCGGGATTTCGAGTCGCACTGGGATCGCACGTTCACCTCCAGGCGCCGCCTTGAGGTAAAGCTTGATTTCGATGCCGTGGTCCTGGGTGTGTCCGTCGGCGCGGTTCCCCATGTCTGCTCCCAGATCCTGGCCAGGGATCAGCGCTGGGCCACCATGGTGGAGAAGGTCAAGACCACGGCGACCCAGGCTTTCCAGCTCTGGCTGCAGGAGGATCTGTCCCAGCTGGGATGGCAGGGCCCTCCATACATCGTCTCGGCGTTCGACAAGCCCTTTGACACCTGGTGTGACATGGCCCATGTCATTCCTGAGGAGGCGTGGCAGCGCTCTCCCGCCACCTCCATCTACTTCTGCGGTGTGCTCAAGGATCCGCCCGAGCCGCCGCCGGATTCCGACAGCCACTATCCGCTCCAGCGGGCGGATGAGGTCAGGGAGAACGCCATCGCCTTTCTGCGAAACGCCGGCTCGGCCCTGTGGCCCCTGGCCTACGACGCCGCAGGCACCTTCCGCTGGGAGCTGCTCGCTGATCCCGGCCCATCGCAGGATGCCGTTGAGCTCCGGGGTGAGCAAAGATTCCTGAGCCAGTACTGGCGCGCGAACGTCAACCCGACCGATCGCTACGTGCTGGCGCTGCCGGGCAGTCTGAAGCATCGGATTTCTCCGCTGGATCCCACCTACGACAACCTGACCATCGCCGGTGACTGGACCGACTGTGGGTTCAACGAGGGATGCACCGAGGCCGCCGTGATCTCCGGGCGGCTGGCCGCCCATGCCCTTTCGGCCTCACCCTCGCTGGCCGAGATTCACGGATATGATCACCCTTGAGCATGGCGGTAGAAAATCCCCGCTGGAGCATGAGCGAATCGATGCCAGATAACCAGATGCCAGATAACCAGCTCCCTGATAACCAGCTTCCAGATCATCAGCTGGGAATGGAGCAGGAGGACACCCCGGATGGCCGTTGGCAACGCCCACCGCTCGAGCGTGAGAAGCCCTTCCGCAGCGGCTGGTCAGACAGCGGGCCTCAAGTCGGGGGGCGGCGCATCACCGACACCGTTGAAGACACCATCCGAACGGCCTATCAGGTCATTGGGGAGAATTTTCGTCAGGGTCACGATGCCGCCGAGCGCTACAGCCAGGAGACGACCCGGGGCGCAGCCGATGCCACCCGCGACCTGGGCGCCCTGACCAGTCGCATGATCCAGTTGGGACGGGATATGGCCAACACCTACTTTGATGCCATGGATATCCTGCTGCAGGAAGTTGATCAGCGTCGCGCGGAGCGTGAACGCCCACAGGATCGGCGGGATCCCCCTGCGGGCACGGGAGTCGACGGTGTCAGCGAGTCGCGTTGATGCAGGCCGTGGCCAACGGGGTGCGTGGGGCCCATGACCAGAACGATCCAGCCACTGCTTGAGGCCTATGGAAAGCTGATTCGCGAGTATGTGGATCGCTATCTGACGAGCCAGCCGCAGGCTCCCTATCTCCATGACCTCCTGGCCGATTATCCGCGCCGTGGGGGGAAGATGATGCGTCCGTGCATCTGTATGGCCAATGCGCGGGCCTTCGGCGGAAGGCTGGAAGATGCCGTTCCATTCGCCGGTGCGGTGGAGATTCTCCACAATGCCTTGCTGATCCATGACGACATCCAGGACGAAAGTGTGGAGCGTCGCGGCCTGCCCACCTTGCATGCTCTCCATGGGGTGCCGCTGGCGATCAATGCCGGTGATGCCATGCTGCTGATGGCCTTCGGGCCCCTGCTTGACCATGTCGGCAGTCGTGGTGGCGCGTTTGCCCGAAGGATCCTTGACGTGACGCGACGGATGGCGAGGGAAACGGCGGAAGGGCAGGCGCTGGATATCGGCTGGAGACAGGACCATCGCCATGACATCACCACGGCGGACTATCTCACCATGGTCCTGAAGAAGACGGCGTGGATGGCCACCATCTGGCCTGCCCAGGTGGGGATGCTGCTGGGAACCCATGGCCATGTCGACCCGGATTCGGTTGTCCGCTTCGGTTTCTTTCTTGGCGCCACCTTCCAGATCCAGGATGACCTGCTCAACTTCTCCTCCGAAGCCTCCTATGGGAAGGAGCCGCAGGGGGATCTGTTCGAAGCCAAGCACACCCTGCTATTGATTCATGTGCGTGACCAATGCAATGACGATGAACGCCAGGAACTTGACCACTTCATGAATCTGCGTCGTGAGGAGCGCACCGCTGAATCGGTGGCCTGGCTTGCGGATCTGATGGTGAGCAAGGGTTCCCTTGACTATGCACGCATGGTGGCGGAGTCCCTGGCGGGAGCTGCGCGCCACGAATTCACTAGGGCCTATGGGCATCTTCCGAAGTCGCAGGATAGGGACTTCATCGAAGATCTGGTTCCCTGGGTGTTCAACAGGGCGACCTGATGCCTGCGTCTCCTGGCGATGCTCTCGCACCTCCTGGTGGCCGTGTCCTGCTCTACGGCGCGACGGGGTTCAGCGGCCGCCTGCTGACCCGGTGTCTTCAGGAGCAGGGCATCGATGTGGTGCTGGCGGGCCGGAATGAAGCCAGGCTGGCGGCCATGGCACGCCAATGGAACCTGGACTTTCGTGTGTTTTCCCTGGACGATCGTTCGCAGATCGAGGCTGCCCTCGACGCGATTCAGGTGGTCCTGCACGCGGCTGGCCCCTTCCAGCGCACGGCGCTGCCGATGATGTCCGCCTGTATTCGTACCGGCACCCACTATCTCGATCTGGCCGGTGAATGGCCCGCGTTCCAGCTGGCGATGGATCAGGGTGGCCTGGCCGCCGGCAACGGTGTGATGCTGATGCCGGGGATCGGCTTTTCGATCGTGGCCTCGGATTGCCTTCTGGCGATGGCCCGGGCCAGGTTCCCTGAGGCGGTTGCCTTGCGTCTGGCCCTTTCGGCGCCGGATGTGATGTCCCGGGGCACGTTCCGCAGCCTGATGGGACTGACCAGTGCCAGCGTCATGGTGCGCAGGCAGGGGAGGCCCATCGCCGTACCGGCAGGCTCGTTGTCGCGCTGTTTCAACTTCGGCGCTGGCTTGCGGCAGGCGGTGGCCGTCAACTGGCCGGATGTCTTCATCAGCCAGGTCACCGATGGAATCCCCACCCTGGAGGTGTATGCCCAGGCCGATTGGCCCGTCCAGCTGGCCTATCGGGCCGGTTCCACCATGGCCCCTTTCCACCAGTCGGCCCTGGGCCAGCGGCTGCTGGACCTTGTCAGCCAGGGCTGGCCCCAGGCCCCCTCCGCGGCACAGCGGCAGCGCTCCGGCTTCACCCTTGTCGTCGAAGCGGAGGATCGCTGGCGGCGCTCCAGCACCCTCCGCATCCACACCCGTGATGGCTATACCGTCACGGGTGCGACGGCAACGGCGATCGTCGGGCGTGTCCTGAAGGGCCTTGTCGCCCCGGGTTTTCAGTCGCCCGCCCACCTCTACGGAGGTTCGCTGCTGGAGGAGTCCGGTTGTGTTTTGCGAGTAGGCTGAGCCACCGCGTATTGGACCAGCCGCGCCTGCCTCCGTGAACGATCTTCCCTATCTCGATAATCCACTGGATGGCCAGCAGGAGGCCCCCCCTTACCTCTTCACCGGCATCCAGTCACACTATTTCAAGCTGAAGGCCCAGGCCGGGGCCCTGGAAAACTTCTGCGCAAGATATCTCAACCCAGCCTCCAACTCCTACACCTACTGGCCGCTGTCCTCCCTGCCGCTGGTCGGTGCCGGTTTCGGGATGCCCTTCGTTGTGCTTGGGGTCCTCTTCTATCCCGACATGCGCTCCGGCAGCTTCCACCCTGAGCGCTCCACCAGGCAGCACGAGGTCTTCTTCTCCTTCCCCGTTCTGCGCTTCAACAATGGATTCCCAGACAAGATCTGCTGGGTCTACCCATTCATCTGTGTGGACAACATCCGTTCAGCGATCACGGGTCGAGAAGTGATCGGGCTGTCCAAGCTTGTGGGCCGATTCGATTGCCTGGATTCCCGCCCATCCGGTTCGTCACACCCGCCGTCCCGCGATTCCCTGTCCGGAGAGCTGTTCGGTGAAGACACGGATTCTTTGGGGATCAGTGTCCCCACCTACCTGCGCTATGGCCGTGACAGCCATGAGAATATGCTGCCCATCATCCGCATCCAGGCGGACCCCAAGTTCCAGCCTGAGGGCCTGCTCGGAGCGACGGCGTCTGACCTGCAGGATTCTCCGGTCCTTGACCGCACCGCGGCCGAGGCAAGGCCTGGCTTCGGACTGCCATGGCCTGCCCCTGACGCGGCCAACGCGGGAGCGTTCATGAGTCGAATCGCGGAGTTGGTCAGAGGATTCACCTTTCTGACTCCGAAGCTGGCCATCAACAGCCTCAAGCAGACGAGGAGCAGTGTTGATCCCGCCTATTCTGACCATCAGGCCCTGCTGGAGACAGTCTGGCAGTCGGAGAACGTTCGCCAACTCCGATTCTGGGAACTCGGCCACTTCCGAATCCAGATTTTCAACTATGCTGGCCTGCCCCTGGTCAACCAGCTCGGTCTGGGGGAATACAAGCGAGATGGTGATTTCATTGAACTGGAGGGGTTGGGTTCCAGCTATTCCCTCAGTGCCGATCTTCGTATGGTGAGCTCCTCTGTCCTGGCGGAGGCGAGCGGCGGTGGCTCAACGTCTGGGGGCACCCTCCTCCGCGATCTCACCAACATCCCCATCGCCTGCCTGTCCCTGACAGCCGACGTTGCGGATGCCTATTTCCAGTGGGGTGGCTTGTCCGTTTCGCTGGCGCGGCAGGCGCTCGGCCTGAAACCCTGAGTCAGCGCCTCCGGTTACAGCGGTGAGCCGCCGATGCGTTCCCGTGCGTAGAGCTGCTTCTTGCCATGGATCATGGTCTCGAAGCTGGTGGCGCCCTGTTGCCTGGCCATCGCCAGGGCCTGGTCCAGGGTCTCCATCACGTCAGGCTGGTCATGGCCCATGGCTCTGGCGATCACGTCCGCTTTGCGGACATGGACCAGGGGCATGAAGTAGGCCTCCCCAGAGCGTCTGACCGCATCCACCGCAGCCTGAATGGTGGAGAAGGCCTCGGCCGTCGAGCCAGCCAGAGAGTGGAGCGTGGCGATTTCGGCCAGTCGAAATCCCTCGAGTGTCTTCACACCCAGGCGCTGCTGTTCTCGCATGCCTTCCATGGCGATCGACAGGGCCTCTCCCCCCGGCTCGGCCTGTCCGGCCTGGGCCAGGGCGACCCCTTTGTAGACCTTGGCAATGGCACGCCAGGTCAGGTAGCCATAGGTATCAGAGATCTTCAGAATGCTGTCGCTGAGCGCGATGGCCTCCAGATAGCGTTCCTGCAGCACATGAATCAGCAATTCATGGCTCATCGTGTAGACCGTTTCGTAGTTCCTGCCCAGCCGCATGGCATGACGCCTCGCCTGTTCGAGGGTGGCGGACACCCGATCCGGATCCCCGCAGGCCTGCTCCACCATGGCGAGGGCGGTGAGGGAGCCGGTCATTGGATCATGGGTCGATGGAAAGCCGAGATCCCATCCCTCGTGCAGATGGTAGAGATCAATGCTTTCGCTCAGATGTTGGCGCGCCAGGGCCATGGATCCCTTGACGTAGTGAACGTAACCAATGGAGAAATGGGCTTCGATGCCATGGATGGGATGCCGACCTTGCTCCCATAGCTGGATGCATTGGCCTGCCGCGCGCTCGGCGTTATCCAGGTCACAGGAGACGATGCAGAAGTTGCAGATTCCCCGCAGGATCGCAAAGGACGAATGGCTGTCCTCAAGACGCTCCGCCAGCGTCCGGGACTCCTCCAGAATCTGGCCGACTTCGGGTGCCGAGTAGCTGCGGGAGCCGGCCAGGCTCATGGCCAGGCCCAGCAACAGCGTCAGCTCCAGGGAAGCGGGCAGACCCTCCTGGTGGCAGGCTTCGTGGCGAAGCAGATCCAGGGCCGTCTGGAAGTGCTGCACGGCTTCTTCATGGGAGGCCATGTCGGCGGATCGTCGCCCCGCACTGATCCAGTGGGGGATCGCCTGCTCGAAGGATCCGGCGCGGGTGAAGTGATGGGCCAGCAGCTGGGGTTCCGCATCAACGAGCTCATGAAACTGACCCGAGAGTGTCTCGGCGATCTGTTCGTGAAGGGTCTGTCGTTCCCGCTTCAGCATGGTTTCATAGGCCACATCACGAATCAGCGCATGTTTGAATTCATAGGCTTCACCGGCGGTCTGATCAGAGAACTGCAGCAGCCCGGATATCAGCAGATCATCCATCTGTTCGCGCAACACCGCCTCCGGCTCGCTGGACACGGCTTCCAGCAGTTCGTAGGTGAAGCTTCTGCCGATGACCGCCGCGATACTGGCCAGCCTTCGGGCCGGGCCGAGTCGATCGAGGCGGGCGGCCAGGGAGTCCTGCAGGGTTTCCGGGATGGGGTCGGCGTCATCACCACCGCTGGAGCCGTTGGCACGAAGCTGCTCAAGCATGGATTTCGTCGTTTCTTCCACGAAGAGTGGAATCCCGTCGCAGCGTTCGACGATGCGCCTGGTCAGTTGGGGAGAGAGCGCTTCATCGGCGTTCAGACAGGAGCAGATCAATTCGGAGGCCGTGCGATCCAGTCGCTTGAGGTTGAGATGGGCGCAGTTGTTGCTCGATGGCCAGGGAGCGGTGAATTCGGGTCGCGCCGTGGCCAGAACCATCAGGGGCTGATGGCGGGCTGTGGTGATCAGACGATCGAGCAGTTCCAGGGTTGTCGGATCGATCCAGTGCAGATCTTCCACAACGATCAGGCTCGGCTGGCCATCGTTCCAGGCCTCGACCATCGCCAGCAGGGTGTCCAGTCGAATCTGTCTTTTCTTTTCGGGGGTCAGTCCGTCCAGTGCTGATCGATCACCGCCGCGCAGGCCGATGAGATCGGCCAGAACCTCCAGGCTGCTGGCTTCCGTGGCGCCGTAGCGCTCCATCATCCGGGCCAGTTTTTCAAGGCGGCTCCCATCGGCTTCGCCCTTCTCGAAGCCGGCGGCTTTGTTGATCTGTTCGGCGATGGGATGCAGGGTGCTTTCCCTCGTGTTCGGGCCGCAGTACCAGCTCATCTGGCGATGGCCCTGATCCAGCAGGGATCGCTTCAGTTCACCGACCAGGTGCGACTTGCCGATTCCGGCTTCCCCCTGGAGCAGCAAGAGCTGACCTTGTCCTTCCGAGGCCATCTCCCATGTCTTCCGCAGCAGCTCCATCTCCTGCTGGCGGCCGATCAGCGGCAGATCGCTGCTTTTCCAGCGGGCTTGGGAACGGCAGGAAACGTCGGTTTCTTCCACCACCGCGTAGATCTGCATGGCTTTCTTGAAGCCTTTCAGTTCCTTTTCCCCAAGGCTCTGGTGATGGAACAACTCCCCTGTGATCCGATGGGTACTCTCCGACACCAGGATCTGATCGGGCCCTGCTTCCGACTGGAGCCGGGCGGCCAGATTGGGGGTTTTCCCCATCATCAGCCCGGCCTTGTGGGGCGTCTCGATGTCGCGGATGCTGGTGGCCACCACGGATCCCGTGGCAATGCCGATGCGGCAGAGCAGGGGGGTGCAGGTGGGTGACGGGAGGCGCCGAATCGCTTCCCGCAGCCGCAGGCCGGCTCTGACGGCATTGGGGGCGGCTTCTTCCGAGGCATCGGGATAGCCGAAGTACGCCAGAATGCCATCACCCAGATACTGGGCCATATAGCCATGATGTGAGGACACAATGTCATCACAAATGGCATAGTAAGATTCAACCAATTCCATCAGCTCCTCGGGGTCGAGTTGCTCCGAAAGGGTCGTGGAATTGACGAGGTCACAGAACAACACGGTGACCTGACGCCGTTCCGGTGGCCGCTTGACAGGTTTCACCCTCGTGCCCATCGCTGATTCATCGCCTTGCTCGGGCCAGAGGCCAACGGTGAAAGGTTCCAATCGCTGGCGGCGATCTTAGCCTTCATGAATTCTTGCCGGGGACGTTCTGTCGGCTTCGGGTCGCCCTGCGTCGGGCGTCACCATGGGTCCGTCAGGGGTCAAGCAGCCCCCTGCGCTGCAGCGGCTCCAGATTCGCCAGTCGCAGCCCCTCGGGCGTCTCGACGATGGTTCCCCGGGAGCGGAGCTGGGTGAGGATCCTGGAGGTGGTACCCCGGGCCAGGCCTGCAATGACGGCGATCTCCGTCTGCTTGAGGTCGGGAATCGGGGCCAGTGGATCGTTGCCGTAGCCGCTGGAGAAGGCCAGCTCCAGCAGGGTGGCCAGCACACGGGTGGAGGCATCCTCGCCCCGCAGGCTGAAGCGTCGTCCCAGTCTGAGCAGTCGTCGTGCCTGCAGCCGGGCCATCTCGAGGGCGAAGTCCGTTGAGCGATCCAACTCGTCCTGGACCGTTTTCCAGCGCAGTTTCACCACCTCAAGCGGGGTGAGAGCCACCACGTCGGCAGACCGCCGACTGTTCCCGAGCAGCATCGCCAGCTCTCCGAACATTTCTCCGGCGCCCATCAGCGCGATCACCACCTCTTCCCCCTGCAGGGTGAGGCGTCGGACCTTCACCACTCCGGAGCGGATCAGGAACAATCCGTCGTTCCAGTCACCCTCGAACACCAGCTGATGCTGCGCCGGCACCTGCAGCGTCCTGTGCTCGCAGAGAAGGCTCTCCAGCTGCTTGATCTCCAGGCCCTCGAAGAGTGGGAAGGACCTCAACTCGGCGGCCTCGAAGCCTTCCATCACCCTCCGACGGCGACGCCACCTTCCCATGGTTTCCCTGGCTTGTCATCCAGGTGACAGCTGGGTGGCACCGATCTCCCACCTGGAGGCGACGGGGATCAACACACGCGGAACGTGATCCCCGGACAGTGGCCCCATTGGATTGGTTCGCCTGTCATGACGTCCCTCGTCCTCCATGCCCGGCGTCGGTGGCCCGCGCCGGCTGGACTGCGTGGGTGGGTCGGGTGCAGCTGGCCGGAGCTGCTCGCCTTGGTGGTCGCCGGGTCGGCTGGCCTTGCCATCCCGCTGTCGCTGCTGCTGTCTTCCCTGATCCGGTTCAGCTGGTGCTCGGCGGAGTTGCTCCATGGCGCTGGCCATGGGCTGCTGCGCGCCATGGTCGACAGGGATGGCGACGCCCTGGCCGTGGCCAGCCTGCTGGAGCACCGCCCCCCTGGCGAGGTCCTCCGGACCCTGGCGCCCCTGGGACCGATCGGTCTGTCCGACGGCAGGCGGCGATCGCTGCCCTGGGTGGCGGTCGGGGACGCGACGCCCTGGCGGGTGCGCCTGAAGGCGTGCGGCGGTCTGCTGTTCAACCTGCTGGCCCTCGCCATCGCCTGGAGCTGCCTGGACTCCCTTCCCACCGATGGCTCCGTTCTGGTCCGGACCCTGCTGGTCAGCGTGGCGGCGGCCAACGGCGCGCTGCTGCTGGCCTCACGCACCGACTGGCAGGCGATCAGGACAGGCCGGGCCGCCTGCTTCCACTGCGGCAATTTTGGCTTTGTCAGTGGTGCCGATCCTTTGGTGCGGGGCGAGCTGCTGGCGCCGCCTGCGATCGACCGCTTCCGGACTATGGGCCTGGAAATGGAAACCCAGGGAGCGTCCGCGGGAGCTGGCCTGGTCCTGGTGCGGGATCGGAACGGCCGGATCGGCTTCGTCGGGCACGGGACGATCAGTGGCAAGCGCGGCCACCTCACCCGGTCGCTGGAGCGCGGCTTCCGCCGTGCCGGACACCGGATCGTCCGGACGGGCCGCAGAACGCTGTCTTCCGGGCTGATCGCCGCCTGGCATTACGGCTCTGGTTCCAGCCGTGCATCCGGGAACCTGGCGTCCCACTGGCACCAATGGTCCCCACCCCAGCGGCGCCGTCTCTGGTCCAGGACGCAGGGACGCTGGGTGAGTGACTGGCAGGCGGTGCAGCACCGCATCGGCCACGACGGGGACTTCGAAGGGTTCAGCCTGTTCGGCACCGAGGCGGCCGTGGACGAACTTGGCGCCTGGCTGGGTGATGCCCTCCGCAGCGGTCGGCCGTCGACCGGCGCTTCGCCAACCATTGCCGGACTGATGGATCTGCTGATCTGCAAGGGCGACTGGTTCGCCTCCGTGCGGCTGGCGTCCCTGCGACTTCTGGCGGAGCCCGCCACCGACCCTGCCATCGAGGCGTTCGTGCCCTGGGCCACCAGCTTCGAAGCCGCCTTCCAGGATCAGATCGCCTCCCGTCCTGACGCTTGCCTCGGCCAGCCCGAGGTGCTCGAGGAACTCACCCTGCGGATCCAGCAGCGGCTGGAGGCCGAACCCCGGCTGCGGCGTTACAGCTCCTCCCGGACGCAACGCTGGATCCGCGCTGCCATCGGCGCGTTTCTCCATAACGACCCCTTCGCGGCGGCCCGCCAGTTCATGGCCTGCGGTCGGGGCCGCTTCGGGCTGGTCGTGATCTCCTCGACCTGGCCTGACCGGCTTGTGCTCTGCAGCCAGGGGCAGCCGATCAGCATCGGCTTCGATGGGCCCGGCGCCGTGGCCCTCTACGCCTCCGAACCGGCCGCGGTCGATGCGGTCCTGGGGGGGCGACCCGGCTGCCATCGCATCGATCTGGATCCGATCGCCGGCGAGGTCGCCGTTCTTTCCTCCACGGACCTCACCATCCACTCGCTGTCGCAGCAGCGTGAGCTGACCCTTGAGGAGATCCGCCGCCGCCGCCAACGCTCCAGCGAAGGTCCCGGATCCGCGGGGCCCGCCGCCAGGCTCGGCCGCCACGGTTTCGATCCGGTCGGTGCGGATCTTGCGGCCATCCCCGGCTTGCTGTCCAGGATCCAGGACGACTGGATCCATCCCCTCTCGGCCAATCGCGCCAGCGCCAAGGCCATGGCCCGGCTTCTCATCGCCAAGGCGACGCGCGTGTCAGAAAAGCAGGCGGTGCTCGCCGACGAGCGGCTCGATCCGTCCCTGGCCCGATCCAGCCATGTGGATCTGCTGGTCACGGGCATCGACAACAACCTCTGGCTGGGTGCCCATTTCGCACGGGACCTGGAAGGGCTCATGCCCATGCTCAACGTGAGGGCGCTCTCCGCCAGCTCCGTCCTCCAGCATCTGCAGCACGACCCGCCCTCCCTGAATCTGTCGCGCCAGTCGATCGTGCTGGTGCTCAGCGATTCCGGCCAGACCATCCCCTGCCGGCAGGTGCTGGACGCCTGCGATCGGCTGGTCCGCGAGGCTGCGATCCAGGACGTCTTCCTGGTCATCGGCGACCCGGCCAGCCTTCCGGGGTCGCCGTCGCAGGCCCCCCAAGGCCCTGACAGTCCCGAGGCCCCCGACCAGCCCTTCCGCCACCGGCTGTTCACCACCGCCGCGGGACGCCGCACCTCCGAGGCGGCCACCGCCACGGTGGCCGCCATGCACCAGACCCTCACCGAACTGCTGTTCTGCCTCTGCCGCCAGGTTCAGCAGGCCTTTCCAGACCAGAGCCCCCTGGGACTGCGGCTGCGCCCCGAGGCCTTGCTGGCTCTGGAGACCATGGAAGACCAGCTTCTGGTCAACGATGTCCGCGAGATCATCGGTGCCGACGAAGCCGGACAGCCCCAGCCCAGCGCCGTCTCCCGCCGGCTGGTGCAGGAGGGACGGCAATGGGCGTGGCACGTTCTGGAGACCCCGACCGCCTGGCTGGTCCATGCGCTCTACGTGCTTGGCAGCCTGGGATGGGGGATGCCGCTGTTCCGGGGCTTCGCCCTGGCCCTGCTGCCGCTGGCCGGCCTTGCCGAAGGGGAGGGGATCGGTGCCCTGTTGCTGGCCCTGAGCCTGCCCGCCGATGTGGCCCTCTACGTCCTGGGTCCCTGGTGCTGGACCCTGGGCCTGAGGTTCCTTCAGGGGCGCCAGCCCATGGCCCGTACCGGCCGGCGGACCCTGGTGATCGGCGAGGCCGAGGGGCTGCACCAGTTGCTCAGCAATTACGTCAGCAAGCTCTTCGCCCTGAGCTATGGCCTCACGGCCCTCGATGTCCATGGCGCTGAACCCCCCGATGCCCTGCTGCACGGCTACGCCCATCGGGTGGTGCGGGGCACCCTGCTGTTCCTGGGCGTCCCGGACGGCCGCTGCAGCCAGCGCCAGCGCGCCCACGCCGATGCGGTGATCCAGGCGGCACGGCAGGCCGATGAACTCCGCCACCTGGGCACTGGCCCCGACATCGTTGCCCTGAGTTCCGATCCCTGCATCGTCGCCGCGCCCTTTCAGGCGGCCCTGGTGATCCCCAGTCCGATCCATGGGGGCTGTGGCCATGGCATCCGACTCCCCAGCGACGATGGGCTTGAAGCCATCCGGGAATCCCGCTTCGGATCCCTGCGGCGGTTGCTGGCCGCCTATGTGTTCTTCCATGCGATGGCCCACCGGGTGGCCACGGTCCCGGGGCTGGGTTTCGACTGGTGGAGATCCCAGAGTCATCCGAAGCAGATGACGGCCACCCCGCCGGTCTCCGCGCCGGTCGCCGCGCCGATCACCTCGCCGATCAGCTCGCCGGCCGGGCACCCCCGCGCCGAACCGGCAGCGATCAAGCCACCCGTGCGCGGCAGCCTGGTCCATCAGGGTCGCCGCTGATGGCTCGCGTTCGGATCAACAGGCCTCTGGGCTGGGTAATCGGCCTGTCATCGAGATGACATTCCGCTGCCATCTAAAGGACGGGAAAGCATGATCACAGACCCACGTCATCCTGAGCTTCCTCTTCACAATCAGGGGGCCCTTCGCGGACAGGACAATGACGGCAGGTGGCATCAGAACACGCTTCTGGATTGATACGTGCCTCGAGTGTGTTCGCAGAGATCACACCAATTCCCTTTCCTCCGGTGACCAGAGGGGCCCCTTCCTGACGGCGCGGGCTCTCGGGATGGCCCTGGCGGCCCTGCATGACGTCAGGTCCGTTGTCGCTGGCTCCGCCACGAAGCTGCTCAGCATTCCCATCCCCGCTGGCCTGCTCCCCCTCCCCAGCCCGAAGGAGAGGGATCTGGCCGCCGCGGCCGCCTGTCACCAGGTGCTCCGGCTTCGCTATCCCAACCTGGCCTCCATGCTGGAGCCGGCCTGGCTCCACTGGCTCGACTACTTCGCCATGGGTGCTGCGAACACGCCGGTGGAGATGGCCGGCAGGGCCTACGGCACGGCCGTCCATCAGTTCGGCAAGGACGACATGACCAATGCGCGCGCCGCGTACACGCCCGACGGCACGCCTTACAACCACAAGGCCCCACCCACCCAGCCGACCCAGGGGTTTCTGGGGGGCGTCTGGGGAAACACCACGCCACTGGCCGCGACCCGGGTGATGAACTTCCCGCCGCCGCCCGGCCGCCTCGACGCCGACACCGTCACCCCCTCCCAGCACTATCGCGATGACTTCGGGAGAGTCGCCGCCAAGGGTGAGATCAACCGCGCCCCCGGCGATCCGGCCTTCCGGACCCTCGCCGAAGAGGTCATCGGCATCGCCTGGGGTTATGACGGCCCCCAGGAGCTCGGAACCCCACCCCGTCTCTATCTGCAGGTGGTGCTGACCGTTCTCGACTCCATCGAGGAGCGCAATCCCGGCCAGCTTGAGGAGCTGGATGAACTGGCCGTCATCGCTGGCGCGGCCGTGGCCATGGCCGATGCGGGCATCGATGCCTGGCACTACAAGTACGCCTCAAGCCACATGATGTGGCGCCCGGCGGTGGGGATCCGCGAGGCCGTTCCGGGGAACGGGGTCGCCGACCCCGACTGGCTGCCCCTGGGGCGTCCGGACACCAACGGCGCCGGCACGGGCCTGACGCCGGATTTTCCCGCCTACCCCTCCGGCCATGCCACCTTCGGTGCGGCCGCCTTCCAGCTGCTGCGGCTGTTCCTCGTCGAGAGGGGTGTCAGCAGCTTCGATCTCGGCGGCAGCGGCCTGGATGATGTGCGCTTCGAATTCGTCTCCGATGAGTTCGATGGTCGCAACAGGGATCCCCGCACGCTTCGGCCGCGGGAACTTCTCACCCTGAGTTACGACAGCCTCTGGGAAGCGATGGTGGATAACTCGGTGAGCCGGGTCTACCTGGGTGTGCACTGGCAATTCGATGGCATCACCACCCGCCTTCCCGGCACCAGCCAAGACGTCTTTGGCGTTCCTCCCACTCCCAGGGAGCTGGGCCACACCGGTGGCGTCTGGCTTGGTGCCCAGATCGCCAATCAGCTGGCGCTGAAGCTCGACATCTCGACGGCCACGATTGCAGCTTCAGGGATTCTCTGAGCGTTCTCGCGACCTCGACGCCCGCGTTCATGTCCCCGGTCGCGTTACGCCACCGGGGATTTTTCTGTCAGCCACGGCCACCGCACCGCAGCGTAGGGGCGATCAGTCTTTCGGCATTCTGGCCAGATAATTCTCCTGAAGGATGTACATGCGTTTGACGTCGCGATACTGGCCTTCGATGAAGAACTCGCCCACCAGATGGCCCTCTTCGGCAAAGCCGCACTGCTGATAGAGGTGCAGAGCCTTTTCGTTGTCGACGGCCACGGACAGGTAGATCTTGTGGAGATTAAGGATGGTGAAGGAGTAGTCGAGAGCTTTGTGGATGCAGGACCGGGCGAAGCCCTTGCCCTGGTGCTCCGGGGCGATGATGATCTGGAATTCAGCCCGGCGATGAATGTAATCAATCTCGATCAGCTCCACCAGACCGATCAGTTTCTTGTCCTTGTTCTCGACGACAAAGCGACGCTCGGCATTGTCGTGGATGTGGCGGTTGTAGAGCTCTTCCAGTTCATCGAATGACTCATAGGGTTCTTCGAACCAGTAGGCCATCACGCTCCTGTTGTTCACCTGGTCGTGGATGAACCGCAGATCGCCCCGCTCTAGGGCCCTCAGGGCCAGCTCCGCTCCCGCCACCGGATTTCAGATCGTCGTCCACAAACGGTAGGGCTGCGCTGCAGGATGGCAGTCGCAGCGATCTGAGCTCCGCCGCCGTGACCAGCCCCACCCCAGGCGAGAGCCCGGCCGTTCCCCCCTGCCCCCGGGCCCGGCCGGAGGTGGAGACCCTCACCGCCTACAGCGCTCCCCTGGAGGGGCGCCGCGGCCTGTTGCGGCTTGACTTCAACGAGAACACCGTCGGGCCCAGCCCCCGGGTGGTGGAGGCGATCCGCGCCATCCCGGCCGATCACTACGCCATCTATCCCGAGTACGACGGCCTGCGGGAGGCGGTGGTGCGCTCGCTCGGGGGCCGGGGCCTGAGGCCTGCCCACATCGGGCTGTTCAACGGCGTGGACGCCGCCATCCATGCCGTCTTCCACGCCTTCGGGTCGCCGGGCGACCGGTTGCTGACCACCAGCCCCACCTTCGGCTACTACACGCCCTGTGCCCGCATGCAGGGCATGGCGATCGAGGCGATTCCCTACCGCCTGCCGGATTTCGGCTTCCCGTTCGAGGCGATCCGGGCGGCCCTGGAGGCCCCGGAAGCGGCGCCGGGCGCCCCACGGATCCTGTTGATCTGCAACCCCAACAACCCCACCGGCACCCGGCTGGCGCCCGAGCGGATCCTTGAGTTGGCGGCGGCGGCGCCGCAGACCCTGGTGGTGGTGGATGAGCTCTACGAGGCCTTCACCGGCGACAGCGTGCTGCCGCCGCTGCTGGCTGGGGCCGGGGGAGTGGCGGGGGCGGCCGAACCGTTCGCGGCGTTCCCCAATTTGCTGGTGCTGCGCTCTCTGGCCAAGACCGCCGGCCTGGCGGGCCTGCGCATCGGCTTCGCCATCGGTGCCCCCGCCCTGGTGGAGCGGGTGAGCCGGGTCTGCGGTCCCTACGACGTCAACAGCTTCGCGGTCACCGCCGCCCATGCCGCCCTGGCCGACCAGGCCTACGTGGACGCCTACGTGGCCGAGGTGCTGCGGGCCCGTGACTGGTTGCTGGAACGGTTGCGGGCGGCCGGTGTGCGCCACCACGCCGCCGGCGGCAACTACCTGCTGCTCTGGCCGCAGGGCCCTGCGGCGGAAGTGGAGGCACGGCTGAAGCAGGCCGGCATCCTGGTGCGCTCCATGGAGGGCAAACCTCTGATCGATGGCGCGCTGCGGGTGAGCATCGGCACCACGGCGCAGATGGAGGGCTTCTGGCAGGCCTATCGGGCCATCGAGCCGCTCAGCTGACCCTGGTGGCCGGCGTGGCCGTGGGCCGGCCTCAGCGCATCACCTCCACCACCACCCCATCCCCGAGGGGCGGCACCACCGAGATGGTGCGGCCGCTGCGGCGCACCGTGGCCCCCACCATCGCCTTCAGGAACGGCTCCACCGACCCCTGGTCGCAGCCGGCCGGGGCCTTGCCGGTGGTGTACTGCACCGGAATCACACGACGGGCCTGCAGCTCCCGGGCCACCTCGGCCGCCTCCTGGCCGGTGTAGACCTTGCCGCCGCCGCCCACCCCGATGATCAGCACATCCGGGCGTCCCAGAAGCACCCGGTCGGCGGGGCCGAGGCGGCCGGCGGTGCCGCCGAGGTGGGCGATGTCGAGGCCGCCCTGGCGCCAGCGCCAGAGGGTGGCGTTGCCGAAACGGCGACCGCCCACCCTGTCGTGGGGGGCGGCGATGCCCTCGATCTGCAGGCCGGCCAGCCGGTAGGAGCCCGGCTTCACCAGGAACTTGCCGCTGGCCACCGGGGCGCCCTCATCCTTGAGCAGGCTGCTGGCCAGGATCACATCGGCGCTGACGCGCGGCTCGGGAAGGCCGGCGGCGCAGCCGACGGCCTGGAACGGGTTGACCAGCACCCGGGCGCCGCCCCCCTGGATCAGCAGGGCGCTGTGGCCCAGGTGGGTGATCGAGACGCCGCCGCCCTTCTGGGCCAGGGCCGGCATCGGCAGGGTGAGTCCGGCCGCCAGGGCCAGACCCGCCCCCAGGCGCAGGGCCGTGGTGGTGGTCGTGCGCAACGCGGTTGCGGATCCGGTCAGCGCTGTCGCGGACCGGCTGGTGGGGTCAACCATGGAGTCGCGTCTGGCCCCACCGGGCCCGGGATGTGGCGCGAAACTAGCAGTGGGAGGCCTGGCGCAGGAAATTGGCCAGCAGCTGGTGACCGGCCTGGGTGAGCACGCTCTCCGGGTGGAACTGCACCCCCTGCAGGTGCTGGTGCTCCCGGTGCTGCAGGCCCATGATCGTGCCGTCCTCCAGCCAGGCGGTGATCTCCAGGCAGTCGGGCAGGCTCTCCCGCTCGGCGATCAGGCTGTGGTAGCGGGTGGCGGTGAGGGGCTCGGGCAGGCCTTCGAACACCCCGGCACCCCGGTGGTGCACCGGTGAGGTCTTGCCGTGCATCAGCTCGCCGGCCCGTACCACCCGCCCGCCGAACACCTGGGCCAGGCACTGGTGCCCCAGGCACACCCCCAGCACGGGCACGGTGGGCCCCAGGTCCCGGAGCACCTCCAGGCAGACCCCGGCCTGGTCCGGGTCGCCGGGGCCAGGGGAGATGAGGATCGCCGCCGGGTCGAGGGCCCGGATCTGCTCCAGGTCGAGGGCGTCGTTGCGTTCCACCCGCACCTCGGCGGCAAGGGGGTGGTCGGCGGCCAGTTCACCCAGGTACTGGACCAGGTTGAAGGTGAAGCTGTCGTAGTTGTCGAGGACCAGAAGCATGGGGACGGTCTAGGCGCCGAGGCGGATCAGCAGGGGGGGCACGAGCAGCAACAGCGCGATCAGCAGCGACGAGAGGGCGGCGACGAGCACGGCAGCGGCGGCGCAGTCCTTGGCGATGCGGGCCAGGGGATGGAACTGGCGGCCGATGGCGAGATCCACCACCGCCTCGGTGGCGGTGTTGAGCAGCTCCAGCACCAGCACCGCCGCCACCGTCAGCACCAGCACGGCCAGGCGGTCGGCGGCCAGACGCAGCCACAGCCCCAGGCCGAACACCACCGCGCCGGTGACCACATGGATGCGGAAGTTGCGCTGGCTGGCGAAGCCGTAGGCCAGACCCTGGGCGGCGTAGCGGAAGCTCGCCGGCAGGTCGCCCGCCACCTTCCACGCTCCCACGCGCAGGCGCCTGCCGCGGCGGTGCACGTCGTTGGCCACGTCGCTGGTCACTTGGCGAAGCGCCGGCGGATGTTCCTCGGGAACGAGCATTGGCATCGCACCGCCGTTGGAGGGACAAGCGGCACCCTACCGCCGATGGCCGCTGGGAACAGCCCCTGTCAGGAGGGGGACGCCTTCACCAGGGCCGCCTGCCGGGCCAGCATCGCCTCCAGGCTGTCGTCATCGGGGTGATCCCAGCCCAGCAGGTGCAGCAGGCCGTGGCTGGCCAGGAACAGCAGCTCCTCCCCGAGGCCGTGGCCGGCCGCCTCGGCCTGCCGCCGGGCGGTATCGAGGGAGATGACGATGTCGCCCAGCTCCAGCCACTCCGGATCCGCCCCCGGTGGGGCCGGCGGCGCTTCCTCCTGGGCGGCGAAGGCCAGCACGTCGGTGGGGCCGCTGTGCTGGCGCCAGGCCTGGTTGAGCTCCGCGATCGTGGCGTCGCCCGTGAGCTCCAGCCCCAGGCTGTAGCCCGCAGCCCGCAGGGGGGCCGGCAGCTCCGGCAGCAGCTGGGCCAGCCAGGCGCTGAAGTGGGAGCACCAGAGCGCCTCGGCCACGGCGGGATCCGCCAGGGGCTCCGGCGGCGTGGCGATGCCGGCAGCCCCGGGCTCCAGGCTGAAGGCTAGGTCGATCTCCGGCGCCGCCCCTGGGCTGGTCATCCGGGCAGGCTGGGGCGACCCAGCCAGGCGATCAGCAGCAGGAAACCGCTCAGGCCCAGGGCGGTGAGGCCGAAGTGCAACAGGCTCTGGCGGCCCTTGCGCACCATGTTGCGCATGGCGAGCTTCACGAAGCTCGGGTTCTCGCCCTCACCCTTGGCGGCGGTGGTGGGCTTGGGGCTGGGGCGCTCGGGCATGGGGGGCGCTGCGGTGGGGATCAGGCGGCCGCGTCGGCGGCGATCTCCACACCCTGGCGCAGCAGCGACTGGATGAAGGGATCCAGATCCCCGTCCATCACCCCCTGCACGTCGGTGGTCTCCTGGGCGGTGCGCAGGTCCTTGACCATCTGGTACGGGTGGAACACGTAGTTGCGGATCTGGTTGCCCCAGGCCGCTTCCACGATGTCGCCCCGGATGTCGGCGATCTCGGCGGCCCGCTGCTCCTGGGCGATCACCAGCAGCTTGGCCATCAGCAGGGCCATGGCCTTCTCCTTGTTCTGGAGCTGGGAGCGCTCCTGGGTGCAGCGCACCGCCAGACCCGTGGGGATGTGCAGGATCCGCACGGCCGTCTCCACCTTGTTGACGTTCTGGCCGCCGGCGCCGCCCGAGCGGGAGGTGGTGACCTCCAGGTCCTTTTCGGGAATGTCGAGCTTGACGTCCTCCTCCAGCTTGGGCATCACCTCCACGCCGGCGAAGCTGGTCTGGCGCTTGTCGTTGGCGTTGAACGGCGAGATCCGCACCAGTCGGTGGGTGCCCTTTTCGTTGCGCAGGTAGCCGTAGGCGTAGCGGCCGTCGATCTCGATCGTGCAGCTCTTGATGCCCGCCTCCTCCCCCTCGGAGAGCTCGTCCACCGTCACCTTCATGCCGTGGTCCTCGGCCCAGCGGGTGTACATCCGCATCAGCATCAGGGCCCAGTCCTGGGCGTCGGTGCCGCCAGCACCGGCATTGATCGAGATCACCGCCCCCTCCTTGTCGTAGGGGCCGCTGAGCAGGCGCTCCAGCTCCCAGCGGTCGAGGGCCCCCTTGAGGCTCTGCAGGCCGCCGTTGGCTTCGCCGAGGAGCTCCTCATCGGGCTCGAGGTCGTACAGCTCGAGGGTGGCGCGGGCGTCGTCGATCGCCGCCTGCCACTGCAGCAGTTGCTCCAGCTGGGCCTTCACCTCATCCAGCTGGCGCATCTGCTTCTGGGCCTGCAGCTGGTCGTCCCAGAAACCGGGCTGGGAGGCCAGCTGTTCCAGGTCCCGCTGGCGTGCTTTCAGGGCCGGTACGTCAAAGACAGTCCTGGGCATGGCCCAGGCGGTCGGTGAGCTCGGAGAGGTCGCGCTTGAAGTCGGTGAGATCCAGCAAGGGGAAGCGAATCCGGCGATGGCTCGACCCTATCAGCGCCCCGCATCCGGCCGCCCCGGGCGCTGCGGGGAGCGGGGCAGCCGGATCAGGGCGTCCGCGAGCAGCAGCAGCCGACTGGCGATCAGCAGCTGCGTACGGTCGCCCTGGGACGGCAGTGCCGCGCTCAGCAGGTCCCGGCAGCGGCCCAGGTCCGCCACCGCCTCAGGGGCGTCCCGTCCCTCGATGAGCGCCTCGATCCGGGTCCGGCCAGCGTCCAGCAGCCGCGGCACCAGCCCGGGCGGCACCCAGGCCGCCGGGGCCTCCTCCTTGAGCAGCAGGCAGAGGTCCCGCGCCGCACTCATCACCGTGCTGCCGTGCTGCAGCTGCGTCTGGGCCCGCAGCACCGCCTCGTCCGGCTGGCCGTGGATCAGTGTCCGTTCCGCGGCCAGCTGGGGCAGCTGGCGGCGCAGGGCATTGCGGCGCTCCCGCAGGGACAGGACGGGCTGTTCCGGCTCGGGAATGTCCGGCAGGCGCTCCAGGAAGCGGGCCAGATCGAGCAGCCAGCCGTCGCAGGAGGCCTGCCAGGTGCTGGAGGCCCGCTGGCTGTAGATCTGCCGCGACACCACCACCCCCAGGATCACGCCCAGGATTGTCATCACTGTGCGCCAGAAGCCGTAGTGCCACCAGGCGTCGCCGTGGTTCATCAGGCTGCCCGCCACCACATGCCCGCCCACCACGAAGCCGCTGGTCAGGCCGGCGGCGAAGCCGAACAGCCGCACCAGGGTCAGCCCCACGAACACGCCGAGGGCGCTGGACAGGCCGCCCAGGATCCCCGCGGCGATCACCACGGCGAGCAGTCCCAGCAGGGTGCCGATGATCCGCTCCCGCCCCGCCAGCACGCCGCCGCCGAGGTCGGTCTCGAGAATCGTCAGCACCCCAAGGGCCAGGAACAGCCCCTCCGGCAGCGCCAGATGGTTGCAGGCGGCCACCACCAGCGCCAGGACCGCCCCGTTGCGCACGATCACGGCCGATCGCCCCGGCGCCGTCATGGCGTTCCCACCAGCCTTCGCAACCGGAGCAGGGCCTCGCGGCAGGCGTCGGCGTCGATGGAGCGCAGCACGGCCGGCACCCGCGCCATGGCGACCGCGTGGCGCAGGGCCTGCTCGAGCGCCTCGTGCCGCTGCTGCATCCGTTCACTCGCCAGGCCTAGGGCCTGGGGGCTGCGCAGCACGGTGCTGCGCACCGCGCAGTGGGCGCCGTAGGCGCTGATCAGTTCCTCCGCCCCGTCATGGGACGTGCCAGCCAGCAGGGCCTCGATCCGGCCCAGCAGACCACGCTCACTGTCCTCCAGGCGTTGCAGCGGTGAGCGGAACCAGAACAGGCGTTCGACGGCCATGCCCAGCAGCAGCCCGAGCAGGTGCCAGCCGGTCCTGTCGACGACGTACCAGCCCCCCATCCGCTCGTGGGCGGGAACCGCCAGGATCAGGACGGTCATGATCACCGCGTTCATCAGCGTGGCCGGACTCAGCCCCAGCCGGCGTCCCAGCAGCTGGATGAGGACGTAGCCGATCCCGATGGCGAGCCAGTTGTGCAGCGCCTGGGTGAGCAGCACCACCACGGCGCCACCGAACACGGTGCCCACGATCCGTGCCCAGGCCGCCGCCCGTGACGCTTCCGGTGTGGGCAGCAGGCTGCGGGCAGCCCCATAAACCACATAGAAGCCGTCGATCGCGTTGACGTTCGGTCCGGCCGCCGCGTGGATGCCGGCCGCGAGGAACCCGGCGAACCCCACCTGCAGGGCGTTGCGGATCTGCTGGGGCGAAGGGGGGCGCGGGCGCATCGAGCCGGCGGACCATGCACCGCCGGGAGATCAGGCCCCAGGATGCCGGGCCTGCGCGGATCGGCCCGGGGACGACCAGCGGACCTTGTGCCACGAACGGATCTGGTGGAGCATGGACGGTCCCCTTAAGCTGCGCGACAAAGCCCTACGAGAGAGCGGATGGAGATCCCAGGAGTCCCCCCAGAGCAATCCGGGCAGGACGCCGTGGAGGTGAAGCCGCCGGCCAAGGTGGAGATCTACACCTATCGCTTCTCCCCCGACTGCATCCGGGCCAAGGGTCTGCTGGACAGGCTCGGCGTCACCTACAACGAATTCATCATCGACGACGACGAAATCAATAAGGAAGTGATGATGAAGCGCGCCGGTGGCCGCACCAGCGTTCCCCAGATCTTCATCGACGGCATCGCCATCGGCGGCTATGGCGAGCTCGCCAAGCTCAACACGGCCGGTGAGCTCGGCCCCATCCTGCGTCTGTCCGCGTGAGCCGCGATCGGGACGCCCAGCTGTTCGTGGTCGATCCGATCACGCGCCTGCGGCCGGCCAAGGACTCCAGCGTGGCCCTGATGCAGGCGGCCCAGCGGGCCGGGCTGGCGGTGTGGGTCTGCACCCAGGCCGATCTCTCCAGCGCCGCCGCGGATGACGGCCGCCACCGGCCCCGGGCCTGGGCCCAGCCGGTGCGGCTGGCGGAGATGGCCGCCACCTCCGAGGGCTGGAGCGTGCCCGATCCCTGGGTCGAGGCCGACGAGCCCCGCGACATGCCCCTGGATCACTTCCGCTGGATCTGGATGCGCAAGGATCCGCCCGTCGACGAGCCCTACCTCTACGCCACCCAGTTGCTGGAGCTGGCCGAGCCCTTCGGGGTGCGGGTGCTCAATCGCCCGGCGGCTCTGCGGTCCTGGAACGAGAAGCTGGGTGCCCTGCGCTTCAGCCATCTGATGGCGCCGTCACTGGTGAGCGCCCGGGTGGAGCAGCTGGCCGCCTTCGCCGCCGGCCATGAGGAGGTGGTGCTCAAGCCCCTGGCGGGCCGGGCCGGTCAGGGGGTGGTGCGGGCCACGGCGGCGGCCCCCGGTCTGCGGTCCCTGCTGGAGCTGGTCACCCACCAGGAGACGTTGCCCGTGATGGTCCAGGCCTTTCTGCCCGCGGTCACCGCCGGCGACAAGCGGATCCTGCTGGTGGACGGGGAGCCCCTCGGCGCCGTGAACCGGTTGCCGAAAGCGGGAGAATTCCGCAGCAACCTGGCCCTGGGGGGCGCTCCCGTCGCCGCCGACCTGACCGACGCCGAGCAGCGCATCTGCGCCGAGCTGGCGCCGCTGCTGCGGGCCGAGGGGCTGTTCTTCGTCGGCATCGACGTCATCGATGGCCGGCTCAGCGAGATCAACGTCACCAGCCCCACCGGGGTGCGGGAGGTGGAGTGGCTGGGCCGCCGGCCCCTGGCCGATGAGGTGATCGCGCGCCTGCTGGCCGGCTGAGGGCGGCCCGGCTCAGTCGAAGCCGGCCGCCACCGGCAGGTTGAGCTGCTGCTGCAGCACCCCGAGCTTGAGCGCCACTTCCTGCAGCTCCCGCTCCGGATGGGAGCCCCGCACCAGCCCCGCCCCGGCGGTCAGCTCCAGCGACCGCCCCCGCAGGGTGCCGCTGCGGATCGCCACCCGCAGGTCCGTGTCGCCTTCGGTGTCGATCCAGCCGATCGGGGCGGCGTAATGCCCCCGCTCGAAGGGTTCCAGGCTGCGCAGCCAGGCCATCGCCTCGCGCCGGGGCAGGCCCGCCACCGCCGGGGTGGGGTGGAGCGCTTCGGCCAGGCTGAGCGGGGCCTGACCCCGCAGCGACGCCGTGATCGGCGTGTGCAGATGCACCAGGGAGCCGTGGCGGGCCAGCCGCGGCCGCCGCGGTCGCCGGGGATCGAGGCCCGCCTTCTGCAGCACGGCGGTGATCGTCTCCACCACCAGCTCATGCTCGTGCCGGTCCTTGCGCGACTGCAGCAGGTCGTCGGCCGGTTCCCCCAAGGGCGCGGTGCCGGCCAGGGCATCGCTGCGCAGCTGGCCCTGCCGCAGGGTGAGCAGCCGCTCCGGCGAGGCCCCCACCAGTGCTTCCCGCTCCGATTGCTGCCAGAGGAAGCGGCAGCTGCCGGGCTGGCTGCGGCGCAGGTGGGAGAGCAGGCTGAGGGGATCGAGGGGACCGTCGAGCAACAGGTGCTGGCGCACCGCCAGCACAAGCTTCTGGAGCTCGCCCCGCTCCACCAGCTCCAACGCCCGGTCGAGGGCGGAGCGGTAGCCCGCGTGCCAGGGGGAGCCATGGGCGATGCCCACCGGGGTGCCCCGGTCCGCCACGGAAGGGCCGCGCCCGGCCAGGGCCTCGAGCCGCTGGCGGGTGTCCCAGAGTTCCTCGGCCACGCTGCGGGCCGTGACGTCGCCCCCCAGGCTGCGCTGCAGCCGCAGCCAGCAGTGGCGGCCCTGGCGGCTCAGCTGCCAGGTGGGCAGGACTGCCTGCACCCCCGCCGCCCCGGTGCCGGGGTGCAGCGGACTCTCGAAGAAGGCGAAGGCCAGCAGCACCCGGGGCCGGGCCAGGGCCGGGCAGGGGCCCGGTTCGCGGGCCAGGCGACTGAGGCTGAGGCTGCTGAAGCGCTGGGCCAGCTCGAAGCGCCGTGGACCGCTCAGCTCCAGGCTGTTGCACTGGCCGGCGGCGGCGATGCTGAGCCCCGGGGCGCCGTCCCAGAGGAAGCGGAAATCGCCGCCGCTGCCCAGGTGGGTCAGGGCCACGAGGGGGTCGAGGGCGGCCATCGGCAGGGCCAGGCTGAGCACTCCCTCCTCCTCCAGGCGCCGGCTGGCGGCGGTGGCTGCCGAGAGCAGCGCGGAGAAGGTGGCAGGGGCCTGCACCAAGGGGCCGCGGGACCGGGGCGGAAGGCTGCTCAAATGTATGGGCCTTTCCCCGCCCAACGCCCGCGGCCCCCATGTCTGAGCCACAGGTCGTCGCAAGCCGTTACGCCGCGGGGGGTGGCGCCGCTGCCGATCGCGGCCGCCTCTGGCGCGCCGCCGTCAAGTGGCCCATGTATGCCGTGGCGGTGATGCCGGTGCTGCTGGCGGCGGGCTGGCGGCTGGGCCAGGGTCTGGGCCTGCGGCCCGAGCAGCTGCTGCTGTTCCTGCTGGCGGCCGTGCTGCTGCTGGGCTGGGAGAACCTCGCCAACGACGTCTTCGATGCCGACACGGGTGTGGACACCCACGGCAAGCCCCATTCGGTGGTCAACCTCACCGGCCGCCGGGACCGGGTGTTCTGGCTGGCCAATGGCTGCCTGGTGGTCGGGCTGGCCCTGATGGCCCTGGTGGCCCTGCGCAGCAGCGCCGTGGTGCTGCTGCTGGTGCTGCTCTGCTGCGGCCTGGGCTACCTGTACCAGGGGCCCCCGTTCCGCCTCGGCTACCGGGGGCTGGGGGAACCCCTCTGCTGGCTGGCCTTCGGCCCCTGCGCCACCGCCGCCGCCCTGCTGGCCCTGGCCCCGGCCGGGGAGGGCGCCGGTGGGGTGCCCTGGGGACCGGCGCTGGTGCTGGGCAGCGGGCCGGCGATGGCCACCACCCTGGTGCTGTTCTGCTCCCATTTCCACCAGGTGGACGAGGACGCGGCCCACGGCAAGCGCTCGCCGGTGGTGCGTCTCGGCACCCGGCGCGCCGCCGGCCTGGTGCCCTGGTTCGTGGCCGCGGCCCTGGCCCTCCAGTGGGCGCCGGTGCTGCTGGGCTGGTGGCCGCCCACGGCCCTGCTGGGGGCCATCGGCCTGCCGCCGGCCCGCGCCCTGATCCGGCTCCTCGGCGACGAGCACCACCGGCCGGAGCGCATCGTCGGCAGCAAGTTCCTGGCCCTGCGCTTCCAGGCCTTCAACGGCCTGGGGCTGGCCTGTGGCCTGGCCCTCGGCCCCTGGCTGACGGCGCTGGCGGGCCGGTGAGCGCAGGCGCGGCCATCGGGGGCCCTGGGGGTCGGCTCGCCCTCCAGATCCGGCCCTTCGCCTTCCGGCTGCCCAGGCCCCTGCAGACGGCCACCGGCGCGGTGGCGGCGAAACGGGGCTGGCTGCTGCGGCTGCAGGCCCAAGGCGGCGTCGTCGGCTGGGGCGAGGCGGCCCCGCTCGACCCGGGGGAGGCCGCCGCCGTGGCCGCCGCCCTGGAGGGCCTCGGCCCCGCCGCGGAGCGGAACGATCTGGAGCGGCGTCTGCCCTCCCTGCCGCCCAGCCTGGCCTTCGCGCTCGGTGGCGCCCTGGCCGAGGTCGACGGGGAGGTGGGTGCGGCGCCCGCTGGCTGGCTGGCCGCTCCCCCATCGGCCTGGCTGCTCCCCGCCGGCGAGGCGATGCTCGCCGGCCTGGAGCGGGGGCTCGCCGACGCAGCAGGCCCGCCCACCTTCAAGTGGAAAGTGGCGGCGGTGGCCGATGGGCTGGAGCGGCGCCTGCTGGAGCGGCTGCTGGAGCGCCTGCCGGCCCACGGCCGCCTGCGGCTCGATGCCAACGGGGGCTGGGACCGGGCCACCGCCGCCGCCTGGGCCGAACGGCTGGGGCAGGAGCCGCATCTGGAGTGGCTGGAGCAGCCCCTGGCCGCCGACGACCAGGAGGGCCTTGAGGCGCTGGCCCTGCGGATTCCGGTGGCCCTGGATGAATCCCTGCGGCAGTGGCCCCAGCTGCGGCAGCGCTGGGCGGGCTGGCAGGTGCGGCGTCCGTCCCAGGACGGGGACCCCCGGCCCCTGCTGGCCGAGCTGGGCCGGGGGGTGCCCCGGCTGATGGTCAGCACCGGCTTCGAGACCGGCATCGGCGCCCGCTGGACGGCCCACCTGGCGGCCCTGCAATGGCGGGGGCCGACGCCGGTGGCCCCCGGCCTGGCCCCCGACTGGTCCCCCGCCGGCCCCCTGTTCGATGGGGACCCTGAGCGGGTCTGGGCGGCGGCGGTCTGAGCCGGGGCAGGCGCCCCCGCCGCTCACCAGCCCTACCGTGCCCGAAAGCGCCGCCTACCCGTGGCGCTCCACCGAGACCCCGCGTGGCCGATCCCCCCTGGGCGCCCCTGCTGCTCGATGCCGCCCGGGCCGACCCCGAGGCGGCGGCGGCCCGCCTGGAGCAGGCCTGGGGGCAGCAACGGCTGGTGGCCCTGGCGGGGCCGGGGCAGCAGGGGGATCTGGCCGCGGCCCTCGGCGGTCCTCCGGGGGAGCTGGCGGAGCTGGCACGGTTCGGGCCCGCCGTGGTGGTGGGCAGCGGCGGCAGCAGTGGGGGACGCCACTGGTGTCTGCAGCCCCTGGCCCACCTGCAGGCCTCCGCTGACGCCACCGCCGCCTGGCTGGAGGGCCTGGGCCTGGAGCCGGCGTCCTGCCTCCATCTCGACCCTTTGCCCCTGCACCACGTCAGCGGTCTGCTGCCGCTGGTGCGCGCCCGCCGCTGGGGAGGGGAGCTGCGCTGGCTGGCCCCGTCGCTGCTGCGCAGTCCGGAGCTCCTGCCCGAGGCCTGTCCCCTGCCCGCGGGGCGGCCCGTGCTGCTCTCGCTGGTGCCCACCCAGCTGGCCCGGCTGATGGCCAGCCCCGCGGCCAGTGCCTGGCTGGCCGGCTGCGCCCTGATCTGGGTCGGTGGGGCGGGCCTGCCGGCGACGCTGGCGGCCGCCGCCCGCCGCGCCCGCCTGCCCCTGGCCCCCTGCTACGGCGCCACCGAGACCGCCGCCATGGTGTGTGCCCTGCCGCCGCAGCGCTTCCTGGCCGGCGCCCCGGGCTGTGGCACGCCGCTGCCGGACGTGGCCCTGCGCCTCGATGGCGCCACCGGGGCCGTGGAGGTGCGCTGCGGGCGCCTCAGCCCCGGCCGGCTGGTGGCGGGCCGCCTGCAGCCCCTGCCGCTGCAGCCGGACGGCTGGTGGCGGAGCGGTGACGGCGGCCGGATCGGGCCCGAGGGGCTGGAGCTGCTCGGCCGCCTCGATGGGGCCCTGCACAGCGGCGGTGAGACGGTGTTCCCGGAGCGGCTGGAGGAACGGCTGCAGGAGCAGGCGGCCCGCGTCGGGGCTGATGTGGAGGCCCTGCTGCTGCTGGCCCGACCCGATCCGGAATGGGGGGAACGGCTGGTGGCCCTGGTGCGGCCACGGCGCGAGGGGGAAGGGACCGAGCTGCTGGCGCTGCTGCGGGCCATCACGGCCGCCTGGGCCCCCGCCGAGCGGCCCCGGAGCTGGCACCTCTGCCCCTCGCTGGCGCCGACCGCCGCGGGCAAATGGGAACGGGGACGTTGGCAGCGGTGGCTGGACTCGCTAGAAGCCTTCTGAACCGCCCCCTGCCGCGATGACCGAAAGTCAACAGGTCGAGACCAGCAACAAGAAGCTGGCGGCAGGGCTGCTGGCCATCTTCCTGGGGTCGCTGGGCATCCACAAGTTCGTTCTGGGCTACAGCAAAGCCGGGCTGATCATGCTGCTGGTGACGGTGCTCACCTGCGGCTTCGGCGCTTCGGTGATGGGGATCATCGGGGTGATCGAAGGCGTCATCTACCTCACCAAGTCCACCGACGAGTTCCAGGCCCAGTACATCGACGCCACCCGGGAGTGGTTCTGATGCCCGTGCTCCGGCCGCACGGAGCAAAGCCGCGACGGCTGGCCCTCGCCTTGGTGGCGGGCGGCGGGCTGCTCAGTTTCCTGGCCCTGGCGGCCACGCCCCACGATGGCCTGCACCCCCTGGCCCTGATGGCGGCGCTGCTGCCGCTGCAGCTGGCCGCCCTGGCCTGGGCCGGGATGCACCGCCGCTAGGCGCCCGTCCGGCTGGCCTCCAGCCACTGGACGATGCCGGCGGGTAGGCCCGTCCGCCGCCGGCTGGCCGCGTCGATGGCCCGATGCCGGGTCAGGCCGGAGGCAGCCTCCTGGCCGTCGTGCAGGAAGCGGTAGCGAATCTCGAAGCTGCCGCCGTCGAGCTGCAGGGGGAGCAGCTCGATCGCCAGGGGATCGCCGCAGGCCAGGGGCCGCCGGTAGTCGGCGCTGATGTGCACGATCGGCAGGACCACGGCCGGGGTCCGACCCGGCCCGGGAAAGAGGGCTGTTGGAGCCACGCCGAACCGTTCCAGACTTTCCTCGTAGGCCACATGGCACCAGCGCAGCAGCTGGTGGAAATGCATCACCCCGGCGGCATCGGTGTCGCCGAAACGCACCGTGCGGCAGAGCAGCAGCCAGTCCGCCGGGTCGGATGGGGACATGCAACCTCCATGGCGCCGTGGGGGCGCTCCTCGGCCCATGGTGGCGCCCCCCTCGGCCACCGGCAGACCGAAGCCGTTGCTGGCCTCCCCGAACGCCCCTAGGTTCCGCCCAGTACGAACCCTTTCCCTTGGCCGCCGCGATCGCCTACGAGCCGCCCAGCATCTCCAAGGCCTGGGCCGCCTTCCTGGCCCATATCCCCACCATCCTGCTGATCTGGGTGGTCACGATCGTCATCGCCGTCATCGGCGTCGTGGCCTCCCTGGCCCTCACGGCCCTGGGGGTGGGCCTCTCCAACGGCGGCGCCGGTGCGGAGGCCGCAGCCGGCCTGGCGGCGGTGCTCGGCAACCTGGTCCAGCTGCCCTTCACGATCCTCTCCAACCTGGTGGGGGTGCTGTTCGTGGCTGTCCCGGCGATGCACTACGCCAGCGGCGAGATCATCGACACCGAAGCGGCCCTGCGGGTCCTGCTGCACCGGCCGGTCCGCTATCTCCTGGCGGGGGCGCTGTTCACCGTGGTGGCCGCGGTCGGTTTCGTCCTCTGCATCCTGCCGGGCATCGCGGTCACCCTGGTGATGCCCATCTACGTCAACAAGGTGTTCCTCACCGACAACCCCATCCCCGAGGCCTTCTCCTCCTCGTTCCAGGCCGTGTACGGCTCAGACCAGGGACGCACCTTCGCCGGGATCCAGCTGCTCGCCTGGCTGCTGGTGCTGGTGGTGTCGCTCTTCACCTGCGGCCTGGCCTCGCTGGTGGCGGTGCCGGTGGCCACCTTCTACATCCAGAACGCCGCCTACCACCGCGGGGTGCTCAGCTGAGGGGGCAGGGCCGGGTGATGGTGCCGCAGCTGCTGGCGAAGGTGGTGGCATCCACGTAATGCCTTGGGGTCCGCATCAGCAGCCGCCAGGCTTCGCGGGCTCCCAGGAGATTGAAGCGGTCGGGATAGTGCTCCAGCAGCAGAGCCCGCACCTGGGGGTAGTACGCCGGATTCATCCCAGGAAAGATGTGGTGTTCGGTGTGGTAGGAGAAGTTGAGGTGGAGCGTGTCGATGAAGCCTGGCATCTTGAGCGAGATGCTGTTGATCAGGGGATCGTTCGTCTCGGTGATCTGGCAGGCCATGTGATTGGTGTAGATGTAGGAAATCACGACGCTGTAGCCGATCCAGATCGGCAGGAAGTAGCCGAGAATCAGCGGCACCGGCCTCAGGCCGATGAAGCTGATGATGGCCAGGTGGACCATCACCACGGCGGCCAGTTCGACGGCGATCTGGCGCCGCTCGCGGCTGCTCACCTGGAAGGAGACCACCGGGTAACGGGTGGATCCGTTGTTGAACAGCAGCACCGAGGTCAGGTTGCGGAAGACGTGGACGCCCCAGGCCGAGGTCATCCCCACCCACAGCCAGAAGGGGTGAACTTCCAGCGAGGGCACGAAGAGGTTCTGGATCGACTTGCCCCAGCTGGGTGGTTGCTCGAAGGTGTAGTTGCGATCCGGATCCTCCGCCGAGTTCGTCTTGCCGTGATGCTCCCTGTTGTGGACGGCTTTCCACAGCGTGGGGGGCATCCACAGCAGCGCCAGACCCAGCAGTTGAACGGCCTGGCGCAGCTGGGGCTGGCGGATCGCCTTGCTGTGCATCACGTCGTGGGTGGCGAAGAGCAGCACCACCACGGCATTGCCCATCACCAGGGCGAAGGGCAGAAAGATCAGCAGGCCTTGCCAGTGGCTGGCATCGAGCTGGCGGGCCATGGCCCAGCCCAGCAGCAGGATCGCCCCATTCAGGCCGAGAACGATGGGGGTGGCCCGATCGGGCGTGAAGGCTTCGTCCGGCAACAGGGGGCGAAGCTGTTTGGCGTAGTCGGGCTGGGCAATCAGGTTCTGGGGATCAACGGGGGCGACGGTGCCGGACAGGTGGGGCAAGCAGTTCCTTGGGCGGCCCGGGGAGCAAGGAGGGAGGGCCGATCGGGCTGCACGCTAGGGGGCCCGATCGGCCCACCGTGCCGCTGGGGCCTGCCCTGTGGACGGCGGTCGGCGTGGCTCAGCTGAGCGGAAACGCCTGCAGGCCGATGCCGTAGGTCAGCCCCATCCGGCCGGCCCAGTAGAGCAGCAGCATCACCCCCATGGCCGCCAGATGCCAGCCCCGCAGCACCCGGGGCACCAGTCGGCCGGTGCGCAGGGCCAGCAGCGACCAGACCACCAGGCCGACGGCGACCACGGGCCCGAAGGCGTGCAGGGCCACGGCGTCATCGAAGCGACCCACCAGGCTCGCCGCCGTGGCCCGGGTCAGGTAGCAGGTGGGGCAGGGGATGCCGGTGAGCGCCCGCAGGGGGCAGCTGAAGCCGGGCAGGCCCGGATGCAGCCCCTTGAGCACCAGCAGGCCGGTGGCCCCCAGGGGCAGGAGGGGGCCGCAGCGCGCGAGCCGGCGGATCCAGCGCCGGCCGGCCGACGTCACCGATCCACCGATCCCATGATCACGTCGATCGAACCGAGGATGGCCATGATGTCGGCCACCTTCGCCCCCTTGAGGATGTGGGGCAGGATCTGGAGGTTGTTGAAATCGGCGGCGCGGATCTTCCAGCGCCAGGGGGTGACGTCGTTGTTGCCCATGATGAACACGCCCAGTTCACCCTTGCCCGATTCCACCCGGCAGTAGAGCTCGCCATCGGGAATCTTGAAGGTGGGCGCCACTTTCTTGGCGACGTACTGGTAGTCGAAGCCGTACCACTCGCTCTTCTTGCCTTCGGCCATCCGCCGGGCCTCCAGATTCTCGGTGGGGCCACCGGGAATCATGGCGATGGCCTGGCGCAGGATCTTCAGGGACTGGCGCATCTCCTCGATCCGCACCCGGTAGCGGGCATAGCAGTCGCCCTCCTTCTCCCAGGCCACCGACCATTCGAAATCGTCGTAGCACTCGTAGTGATCGACCTTGCGCAGATCCCAGGACACGCCGGAGGCCCGCAGCATCGGACCGGAGAGGCTCCAGTTGATCGCCTGCTCCCTGCCGATGACACCGAGCCCCTCGATCCGCTTGCGGAAGATGGGGTTGTTGGTGATCAGTTTCTCGTATTCATCGATCTTGGGGCCGAACCAGTCGCAGAAGTCGGCGCACTTCTCGAGCCAGCC
This sequence comes from Tabrizicola sp. YIM 78059, assembly GCA_943367815.1. Lineage (GTDB taxonomy): Bacteria > Cyanobacteriota > Cyanobacteriia > PCC-6307 > Cyanobiaceae > Cyanobium. The sequence goes on from CALRKA020000005.1 coordinate 120,089, forward strand.
GTAGGGAAGATCGACGGCCACCCCGCCGATGCGGAAGTAGTTGTTGTTGATCAGCCGCTGGCCGGTGGCCGCCTCCCACAGGTCGTAGATCATCTCCCGCTCCCGGAAGATGTAGAAGAAGGGCGTCTGGGCGCCCACGTCGGCGAGGAAGGGGCCAAGCCAGAGCAGGTGGTTGGCGATGCGGTTGAGCTCCAGCATCAGCACCCGGATGTAGCTGGCGCGCTTCGGCACCGGCACGTCGGCCAGCTTCTCCGGGGCATTCACCGTGATCGCCTCGTTGAACATGCCCGCCGCGTAGTCCCAGCGGCTCACGTAGGGCACGAACATCACGTTGGTGCGGTTCTCGGCGATCTTCTCCATGCCGCGATGGAGGTAACCGATCACCGGCTCGCAGTCGATCACGTCCTCGCCGTCGAGGGTCACCACGAGCCGCAGCACCCCGTGCATCGACGGGTGATGGGGGCCGAAATTGACCACCATCGGCTCGGTGCGGGTCTCGAGCTGGGTCATGCCCTTCGCAAGGAACGGAGTGCCGGGATCTTAGGAAGGAGAGATGGCCGTTTCGTTCGCCCATCTCCCGGTTCTGGCCGATTCGGTGCTGGCGGCCTTCTCCGGGTTGCCTGGACAACCAGCCGGCGCCGCCGACAGTGCTCCTGACGGGGCTGCCGATGCCGGGGAGGCCCTGCTGCTCGACTGCACCCTCGGCGGGGGCGGCCACAGTGCCCTGCTGCTGGCGGCCCACCCCGCTCTGCGCCTGATCGGCCTCGACCGGGACCCCGCCGCCCGGGCCGCGGCCGCCGAGCGGCTCGCCCCCTTCGGCGATCGGGCCGTGATCCAGGCCGCCAACTTCGCCGACTTCACCCCGCCGGCCCCCCTGGTGGGGGTGCTGGCCGACCTCGGGGTCAGCAGTCCCCAGCTCGACGAGCCCACCCGGGGCTTCAGCTTCCGCGCCCCCGGCCCCCTGGACATGCGCATGGATCCCGCCGCCGGCGAGACCGCCGCCGAGCTGATCGACCGGCTGGAGGAGTCGGCCCTGGCGGACCTGATCCACGGCTACGGCGAGGAGCGGCTGTCACGCCGCATCGCCCGTCGCCTGGTGGCCGAACGCCCCTGGGCCGGCAGCGGCCGCACCACGGCCGATCTGGCCTATGCCGTGGCCGGCTGCTTCCCCCCCAAGGCGCGCCACGGCCGGATCCACCCGGCCACCCGCACCTTCCAGGCCCTGCGGATCGCGGTCAACGACGAGCTGGGCGCCCTCGACCGGCTGCTGGAGCGGGCCCCCGGCTGGCTGGTGCCCGGCGGTCTGCTGGCGGTGATCAGCTTCCACTCCCTCGAGGACCGGCGCGTCAAGACGGCCTTCCTCGCCGATCCGAGGCTGGAGCGGCTCACCCGCAAGCCGCTGGTGGCCAGCGAGGAAGAGGAGCAGGCCAATCCCCGCAGCCGCTCCGCCAAGCTGCGGGTGGCCCGTCGTCTGGCCTGACCCTGCTGCCATGTCCCCGGCCTACCTCCCCAGCCTCGACCGCGCCGATCTGCTCTGGTGGATCGCCTTGCTGATCCAGTCCCTGGCGATTCCTGGCACGGTGCTGCCGGTGGCGCCCGGCCTGACCCTGCTGCCCCTGGGCGCCCTGCTCTGGTGCTGGGCCGTCGGCTGGGCCGCCGGCTGGCCGGCCCTGGCGCTGGCCGTGGTGCTGCTGCTCCTGGGCTGGGGGGCCGAGGCCCTGGGCCTGCTGCTCGGCCCGGCCCGGCTCCAGGCCACCCGCTGGAGTTACGTCGGTGCCGGCATCGGGCTGGTGGTGGGGCTGCTGGGGCTGCTGCCGGCCCTGCCGGTGGGCGGGCCCCTGCTGGGGGCCCTGGTGGGTCCGCTGCTGGGCGCCAGCCTGGGTGAACTGATCACCGCCCCGCCGTCCCTCGGCCCGCCCGGCCTGGGCCGGCTGCGCCGCTCCCTGCTGGTGGGCCTGGCGGTGGTGGCCGGGATGTTGGTGAGCCGCGTGGCCCAGCTGCTGCTGGCCCTGGTGGGGGTGCTGGGCTTCGTGCTGCTGACGGTGGGCCCCTTCGCCCCCGGGCCCGCCGGCTGAGATCCCTCAGCGACCACCTCCCTCAGCGGCCGGGGAGGGGTGGCAGCGGATCGGGGCCGCCGCTGGCCAGCACCAGCTGGCGGTAGGCCGCCGTGGCGATGCAGACCACGAGCGGCCAGGCCACGAAGGCCCCCACCAGGCAGGCCAGCAGACCCAGCAGCACCAGCAGACCTCCGATCAGGGTGAGCAGCAGCACCATCAGCCAGCTGGGATCCACCAGGGCCCGCCCACGCTGCAGGGCGGTGCGGGAGCCGGCCCGCTCGAACAGCACGATCTGGGTGAGGAAGCTCTGGTTGATCGCCAGGTAGATCACGCCCAGCAGCAGCACCCCCAGGAGCAGGGCGAACACCACCGCCAGGCTCAGGCCCAGCACCTCCACCAGGGTGCGGCTGAATGGCACCAGCTGGTCGGCGTAAAAGCTGAGCAGGGCCAGGGGGCCGCCCACCAGCAGCAGCAGGGCGATCAGGGGCACCAGCACCACCGCCGCCAGCAGCAGCCAGGCCCGCAGCAGCCGCCCGAACACCTCCCCGTCCCAGCGCATCAGCTGCCCCAGGGAGGGGTGACCGCCCTGGATGGCGCTGCCGGCGCCACGCACCAGCCCGATGGCACACCAGAGGTTGAGCAGCAGGTTCGCCGTCAGCCCGATCAAGTAGAGGAACCAGTCGAGCGGATCGCTGGAGGCCACGCCGCCGTCGCTGATGTGGCTCTGCAGGGGCTGGATCAGGAACTGGAGGGCCACCACCAGCAGGGGGAAGCCCACGAAGGGCCCAGGACTGCGACTGAAGGCCCGCCAGCCCTCCTGAAGCGCATCACCGAAGTTGAGCCGGGGCCCCTGCCGACCGCCGGGTGTGGACATCGAGGGAAGGACGCAGGCCCGAAAGCTAGACAGGCACTCGCAACGTCGCCACCGCCTCGGCCACGGCGGCCACGGCGAGGTCGATGTCCGCCACCGTGGTGCCCCGGCCCAGGCCGAAGCGGATCGCGGCGCCGGCGGCGCGGCGGTCGAGGCCGAGGGCGGCCAGCACATGGGAGGGGCTGCCCTGGCTGCAGGCCGAACCGCTGCTCACCGCCAGGACCCGGCGCAGCTGGCGGTGCAGGCGGGTGCCGTCCACCCCATCGACGCTGACATTGAGGCTGTGGGGCAGGCACTGGAGCGGATGGCCGTTGCGGCGCACTCCGCCCAGGGCCGCCAGCCCCTCCCACAGCCGGTCCCGCAGGGTCCCGAGCCGTGCGGCCCGTTCCTCGCGGTCGGCCAGGGCGCCCGCCACGGCGGCGCCGAGGCCGACGATCAGGGGCACCGGCAGGGTGCCGCCCCGCAGTCCGCCCTCCTGGCCGCCGCCGAGCTGCTGGGGGGCCAGGGGCACCCCCGGGCGGCGCAGCAGGGCGCCCACCCCCTTGGGTCCGTAGAGCTTGTGGCCGCTGAGGCTGAGCAGGTCGATGCCGAGGTCGGCCATGGCGAGGGGGATGTGGCCCACCGCCTGGGCGGCGTCGCAGTGGAACAGCACGCCCCGCTCGCGGCAGAGGGCACCGATGGCGGCCAGGGGCTGCAGCACGCCCATCTCGTTGTTCGCTGCCATCACCGACAGCAGCAGGGTGTCGGGCCCCAGGGCCTCCGCCAGCCGGTCGGGGTCCACCAGGCCATCGGCCGCCACCGGCAGCACGGTGAGGGGGAACCCATGGCGCTCCAGCCAGGCCAGCGGCTCCAGCACGGCCCGATGTTCGGTGGCCAGGGTCACCAGCCGGCGGCGGGGTTCCCCCCGCTCCAGGGCCGCCTCGGCCACCCCGCGCAACGCCAGGTTGTTGGCTTCGGTGGCCCCGCTGGTGAAGATCACCGCGTCGTCGTCCATGCCCAGGGCCCCGGCCACCCGGCTGCGGGCGATGTCCGCCGCCGCGCCCGCCTCCAGGGACGGCCGGTGCAGCCGACTGGAGGGGTTGGCGGCGTTCTCCGTCCACCAGGGCGCCATGGCCGCCACCACCGCCGGATCGCACGGGGTGCTCGCGTGGTGGTCGAGGTACGTCAGCATGGGGTCATGCTGATCCGTCCCCGCCCCTGCGGTGCCCGTCCCCTCCGTCCGGGGGCCGCGCTTGCCGCGGCCATGCTGGCGGTGTCCCCGCTGGTGCTGGCCTGGCCCCTGGCCCTGCCACCCCCGGCGGCCGCCCAGGGCGAGTCCCGCAGTAACGAGGAGAACCGGCCCAAGGGCTTCCGGGTGCTGCTGGACCGGGTCACCCACCGGGGCCGGGAGGTGGTGGGCATCTACGGCCTGGTGGCCGAGCCCGCCCAGCCCGGGATGTGGCGTGTGCAGGTCTGGGAGGAGCTCGATGACCGGGTGACCGTCGCCACCGACAAGATCGGCTGCAGCGTCACCGCCCCCCTGCGGATCACCGGCAGCTCCCGCCGGCTGGTCATCCGTGAGCTGAATCCGGGCGGGGTGATCACCCCGGCCAACCGCCTCGATCACCTGATGTGGTGGGCCGTCTGCTTCCCTGAGCAGGCCGGCAGGGATCTCGCCACCCTCGGACCGGTGGCCCGCCAGCTGGGCTACAGCGGCCTCCTGCCCGAACGGGAACAGGTGGTGCTCGGTCCCGGTCGATAGATTTCCCCCATGACCCAGGATCCCTCCGCCGCCGCCGGCCCCACCCCCGAGCCGTCCGGGCCGCCGGAGGGGGCCGAAGCCGCCGTCAGCACCCCGGTGCGGCTGCTGCTGGTCGATGACGAGCCCGGACTGCGCACGGCGGTCAAGGCTTACCTGGAGGACGAGGGCTTCGCCGTCACCACCGCCAATGACGGCGAGGAGGGCTGGACGGCCGCCCAGGCCCAGATGCCCGACGTCGTCATCACCGACGTGATGATGCCCCGCTGCGACGGCTATGGCCTGCTGAAGCGTCTGCGGGCCGACGAGCGGCTCGGGGGCACGCCGGTGATCTTCCTCACCGCCAAGGGCATGACGGCCGATCGCATCGCCGGCTTCCAGGCCGGCGCCGACGACTACATCCCCAAGCCGTTCGATCCGGACGAACTGGTGGCCCGGGTGCGCAACGTGGTGCGGCGTCAGGAGCGGCTTCTGGCGGAGGCGGCCCGCTTCGCCGATGCCGACATCGGCGCCATGGCCCGCCAGATCACCGAGATCCGCTCGATGCTGGGCGGCGGCGGCGGTTCCGGCACCGGCAGCGGCGGCAGCACCCGCAAGCCCGTCAGCGACGTCAAGCTCGACTTCACGCCCCGCGAGGCGAGCGTGCTGCAGCTGGTGGCCGAGGGGATGATGAACAAGGAGATCGCCCGTCGGCTGGAGACCTCGATCCGCAACGTCGAGAAATACGTCAGCCGGCTGTTCATCAAGACCGGCACCGCCAGCCGCACCGAGCTGGTGCGCTTCGCCCTCGAGCACGGGCTGGTGGATTGATGCCCCCCCATCCCCACCCCTGACCCTGCCGCCGGGCTGGCTGCCCTCCCGCCCCAACGGCGGCTGGGCCTACCGCGACCGCATCCCCGCCGCCGGGGCCGGCCTGGGGGTGGTGGCCTTCTATGCCGGGCGCTACGGCCACTCCAGCGCTGAGGCATGGGAACGGCGTCTGGCGGCCGGAGAGATCAGCCGCAACGGGGTGCCGCTGCGGGCCGACGCTGTCCTCGCCGGCGGTGATCGGCTCGTCTGGCAGCGTCCCCCCTGGCCGGAGCCCGCCGTCCCCGCCCACTGGGGCGTGATCCACGACGACGGCGATCTGCTGGTGATCGACAAGCCCAGCGGCCTGCCGGTGTTGCCGGCGGGCGGCTTCCTGGAGCACACCGTGCTGCGGCTGCTGGAACGCCGCCATGGCGACGACCCCGCCGGCGTTCCGCGGCCGGTGCACCGCCTGGGGCGCTTCACCTCCGGCCTGCTGGTGTGCGCCCGCCGGCCGGCCACCCGCGCCTGGTTGAGCGCCCAGCTGCGGGAGAGCACCGGCTCGCTGGCGAGCAACGGCGATGGGGGACCGCCCTGCCGCAAGCTCTACCGGGCCCTGCTGGCGCCGGGCCGGCTGGCGCTGGCGACCGGCGAGAGCCTGCTGATCACCACGGCGATCGGCCGCCAGCCCCACCCGCCGCTCGGGCAGATCTGGTGCGCGGCCGAGGCCGGCGATCCGGCCGCCCTTCCGGCCCGCAGCCAGCTCACCCTGCTGGCGAAAGGCGGCGAGGCCGATCTGGTCGAGGTGGCGATCGTCAGCGGTCGGCCCCATCAGATCCGCATCCACTGCGCCGCCATCGGGGCGCCGCTGCGGGGGGATCCTCTGTATCTGCCGGGCGGTCGGGCCCGCCCCGGGGGGCTGCCGGGCGAGGGCGGCTACCGGCTCCAGGCCCGCTGGCTGCGGCTGCACCGCCCCGAAGGATCGCTCCTGGAGCTGGAGGCCCCACCGGCCCTGGACCCGGACAGCGGCGCGCCCTGGGGCTGACGGGCGCTGTGGAGAATCTGGATCTCCCTTCCGCAAGGCCCCCGAAGCACGGCCTCCGGCGTCACCCGGGCGAGGCACCGCTCCAGCCACCCCGGCAGGATCGCGTCAGGCCGGGTCGCGTTCGAAGGCGATCAGGCGGGAGAAGTAGAACGGCGCCTGGTTGAGGCTGCGGTGCACGGGGCGGAAGCCCGCGGCGGCGGCCGCCGCCACGATCCCGTCCTCCCGCAGGGTGTAGGCGCGGGTGGTCTTGCTCGGTCCGGGGAACAGCTGGCCGATCTGCTTGAGCACCGCCAGCAGGGGAGTGTAGGGGGCGAAACTGACGATCAGCTGCCGCTCGGCCATGGCGGCCAGGTGCCGCACCATCGCTTCGGCGGCAGCCTGGGGGTAGTGGATGAAGACGTCCAGGCAGATCACCGTGTCGTAGCGACCCTGGAGGCTCTCCAGATCGGAGGCGGTGAAGCTCAGCTGCCAGGAGGCCAGGCCAGCCTCGGCGGCCCGGCGGCTGGCCTCGGCCACCATGGCGGCGGAGAGATCGCTGGCGGCGATCGAGCCGGCCCCGAGGGCGGCCAGGGGCAGGCTGAGGCTGCCGACGCCGCAGCCGGCATCGCAGAAGCTGCGGCTCGCCAGGTCGCCCTGCTGCTGCAGCCAGGCCAGCACCGCGTCCACGGTCTTCTGGTGGCCGATGCGGATGTTGCGCTGGACCCGGTTCACCTCCTCGCTGTCGCTGTAGATGCGGTTCCAGCGCTCGAAGCCGGTGCTCTCGAAGTAGGCCTGCACCTCGGCCTTCTCGGCCTGCGTCTCAGCCTGTGCCTCGGCGGGCGCGGGGGGTTGCAGTTCCGGGGGCATGGGGCGCAGGGCCGTTCAGGTGGGCCGGATCCTAGGGAGCTGGGGCCTGGGGCACGGTTTCGCGCCGGCCAGCCACCGTGTCAGGACGCCGCCAGTCCAGGCGCCCATCGGCCGCGATGCTCCAGCGAAGGGTGTCCGCCAGGGGCCGCCCCAGCAGCAGTTGCTCCAGCGGCTGCCGCTCCCCCAGCAGGCGCCGGGGGGCCAGGGTGGCCGCGGCGATCGACGCCGGCACCAGGCCGCCCCAGCCGGCCAGCCGCCGCACCCCCTCCAGCAGCGGCAGGGTCACCCCGGCCAGGGTGCCGTCCTCCAGCCGGCAGCTGCCGTCCTCCACCAGCAGGACGCGCTCGTCCCAGCGGTGGCGGCCGTCGGCCAGTCCGTAGGGGGCCAGGGCATCACTGACGATGACCACCTGCCGGGGGGCCAGCCGCTGCAGCAGCACCGCCATGGTGGGGTCCACGTGGACGCCGTCGGCGATCAGCCCCAGGGCCACCTCCCCCTGCAGCAGGGCCTCCCCGACCGGTCCCGGGGCGCGGTGGTGCAGGCCGGCCATGGCATTGAAGCTGTGGGTGAGCATCCCCACCCCCTGGGCGAAGGCCTGGCGGGCCTGGGCCGCATCGGCGCCGCTGTGGCCCAGGCTGACCACCACGCCGGCGGCCCGCAGCGCCGCGATCACCTCGACGGCCCCCTCCAGCTCCGGGGCCAGGGTCACCAGGGCGACATCGGCCTCCGGACCGCCCGCGAAGCCGGCGATCAGCCGGTCGAGGGCGGCCCGGCTGGGGGGCAGAAGGTGCTGGGCCGGATGGGCGCCGCGCCGCTCCGGCGCCAGGAACGGCCCCTCCAGGTGGGCGCCCAGCAGACGGCAGCGGCCGTGCCGGTGACGGCGGCGGGCCTCGGCCAACACGGCCAGGGCCCGGCGCAGGTCCTCCGGGGCGCAGGTCACCAGGGTGGGACAGATGGCGTCCACCCCATCCCTCCACAGCAGCTCCAGCAGCGCCTCCAGGCGGGGCAGATCGTCGTGGCTCAGTTCGGGGAAGGCGAGACCCAGGCCGCCGTTGATCTGCAGGTCCACGCCCCCCGGGGACAGCCAGTCGCCGCCCCAGTCCTCCCCCCCGGCCCGGCTGCCCGGCGGCGTCGGCCGCACCCGGGCGATCCGCCCCTCGCCGTCGACACCGACCCGCCAGCGCCAGCCCGCCTCGGCCAGGGCCGGGTCATCGCCCGCCAGTCGCAGGTTGGTCAGCCAGCGCATCCGGGCAGCCGCGGGACGGGACAATGCCATCCTCGCCGCCCCCGCCCCATGGACCCCGAAGCCGCCCCATCCGCTTCCACCTCGCCGCCCCGGGTGGCGATCGTGATGGGCAGCGATTCCGACCTGCCGACGCTGGAGCCGGCCGTGCGGATCCTGGAGCAGCTGGGGGTGGCCAGCGAGGTGCGGGTGCTCTCGGCCCACCGCACCCCGCGGGAGATGGCGGCCTTCGCCGAGGCGGCCGCGTCCCGGGGCCTGCGGGTGATCATCGCCGGGGCGGGCGGCGCCGCCCACTTGCCCGGCATGGTGGCGGCCTTCTCCATGCTGCCGGTGATCGGCGTGCCGGTCCGCAGCCAGGCCCTCTCCGGGGTGGACTCCCTCCATTCGATCGTGCAGATGCCGGCGGGGATCCCCGTGGCCACGGTGGCGATCGGCGGCGGGCTCAACGCCGGCCTGCTGGCGGCTTCGATGCTGGCGATCGCCGATCCGGTGCTTGCCGGGGCCCTGGAGGCCTACCGCCGGGGGCTGCACGACCAGGTGGTGGCCAAGGATGCGCGCCTGCAGGCCCTCGGCAGTGCCGCCTACCTGGCGGCGATGGGCCAGGGATGAGGCGCTGGCGGTCGCCGACCCGGCAGGCCAAGCTGGTCGGCGATCGTCGATCCTCCGGGGCCAGGCCCCGCTCCCGCTGATGCTCGAGCGGCTGGTCCTGCCCCCCTGGCTGCGGTTCTCCCTGGCCCTGCCCCTGCTGGTGCTCAACCTCTGGGTGCTGCGCCAGTTGCTGGTGCCCCTGGCGCCGTTCCCGGCCCTGTTCCTGACGGCCGCCCTGCTGGCCTTCCTGCTCGACATCCCCAGCCGCTGGCTGATCCAGCGGGGGCTGCCGCGGGGCCTGGCCCTGCTGCTGGTGCTGGGGCTGAGCCTCTCGGCGGTGGTGCTGGCGGCCCTGGTGCTGGTGCCGCGCCTGGTGGAGCAGCTCGGCGACCTGGTGCTTGCCCTTCCGGGCTGGCTGGCGGAGGGGGAGACACTGCTGGGGCATCTGCAGAGCTGGGCCACCGAGCGGGGGCTGCCCACCGATTTCGGCGGGCTGAGCAGCGATCTGATCACCCGCACCAGCAAGATCGCCTCCCAGCTGAGCCAGCAGGTGCTGGGGATCCTGGGGGCCACGGTGAGCATCACCGTCAACACGGTGATCGTGCTGGTGCTGGCGGTGTTCCTGCTGTTGGGGGGCGAGGGCATCGCCAGGGGATTGGCGGAATGGCTTCCCGCCGGCACCCGCGCCCTGGTGCTCAGCACCCTGGACCGCACCTTCCGGGGCTACTTCGCCGGCCAGGTGGTGCTGGCCCTGATCCTCAGCGGTGCCCAGAGCCTGGTGTTCACCCTGCTGGGGATCCCGTACGGCGTGCTGTTCGCCGTGGCGATCGGGTTCACCACCCTGATCCCCTACGCCAGTGCCCTCACCATCGTGGGGGTGAGCGTGCTGCTGGCCCTGGAGGATCCACGCACCGGCCTGGAGGTGCTGGCGGTGGCGATCAGCGTTGGCCAGGTGGTCGACCAGGTGATCCAGCCGCGGCTGATGGGGTCGATCGTGGGACTGCAGCCGGCCTGGCTGCTGATCAGCCTGCCGATCGGCGCCCGGCTGGGGGCGCTGATGGGGCTGGGGGAACTGCTGGGCCTGCTGCTGGCGGTGCCGGTGGCCAGCTGCTCCAAGACCTTCCTCGATGCCTGGGCCCTGCGCCTGCGCGTTGAACCGTTCAGGGATCTGCCGGAGCTGGAATGATGCCGCGCCGCTCCAGTTCGGCCATCACCTGGGCCACCGAGTCGTCGAGGCTCTGCTCCCCGGTGGCCACCCGCAGCTCGGGGGCCTCGGGGGCCTCATAGGGGCTGGAGATGCCGGTGAACTCCTTGATCTCCCCGGCCCGGGCCTTGGCGTAGAGGCCCTTGGTGTCCCGCTGCTCGCAGACCGCCAGGTCGGCGGCGCAGTGGATCTCGAGGAAATCGCCGTCCTCCACCAGCTCCCGGGCCCGTTGGCGGTCGGCCTGGAAGGGGGAGACGAAGGCGGTGAGCACCACCACGCCGGCATCCAGGAACAGCTTGGCCACCTCACCGATCCGGCGGATGTTCTCCTCCCGGTCGGCGTCGGAGAAGCCCAGATCACTGCACAGCCCGTGGCGGACGTTGTCGCCATCGAGCACGTAGCAGGCCAGCCCCTGCTCGAACAGGGCCGAATTCACCGCGTTGGCCAGGGTGCTCTTGCCCGCGCCGGAGAGCCCCGTGAACCAGAGGATGGCGCTGCGGTGGCCCCGCTGGTGGGCCCGGGCGGCGCGGGTCACGGTGGAGTGGTGCCAGACGATGTTGGTGGCCTTGGCAGGCGAGGTCATCTCGGACACGGAAACGGGGCGGGGGCTTCGGGCCGCATTCTCCCCTACCCCCCCGCCTGCTTCGGTCGGTAGCCGTCCTTCTCCAGGGCGGCCATCGCCGCCGCCACGTGATCCCCCTGCAGTTCGATCACGCCGTCCTTGAGGGTGCCGCCGGTGCCGGTGCCGGCCTTGAGCCGCTTGAGCAGCTGACGCGCCTCGCCCTCGGGGGCCTCCAGCCCGGTGATGGTGGTGACCAGCTTCCCCCCCTTGCCCGCCCGGGTGCGCTGCACCCGCACCTTCTGGAGCCCCCTGGACGTCGGGGCGGACGCAGCCTCGGGCCGCTGCAGGCTGTCAGGCCCGCTGAACTCCCTCCAGCCCCCCTTAGGCATGGGTGGGCCCTCCCTTGATCAGCCGCTTCAGACGGCGGCCGGCGGCGGCGACCAGCCGGGAGGGCAGGGGCCTGGATCGCATCGTCTCGGGCAGGGTGGGAGGTTCGGAGAAGTCGTAGCCATCCCCGACGCGATGCCGGGCCAAGGCCTTGTGGTTGGCGGCGGCCGTGTAGTGGCAGACGTAGGACCGACGGGTGAGCGCAGGGTCGCCCATCGGGGTGCCGCCGTGGATCAGGGCCCCGTGCCAGATCAGCACATCGCCGCGCCGCGGCAGGTAGATGCTCGGCGTCCAGCCCTGGGCTTCGATCAGGGCCTCCAGGTACGGGCCGTAACCCGCCGCCATGCGGGGGTCGCCGTCGCGGCTGGCCAGGATCCCACCCCCGCCCCAGTCGTAGAACTCATCGTTCGTCAGCAGATGGGAGCCCTTGTAGTAGACGAGCGGTCCGGCCTGATCGCTGATGTCCTCCAGGGGGATCCAGGCGGCGGCCAGGTGGCCCAGCCGGCTGTGGTGGTGCACGTAGGAGAAGTCCTGGTGCAGGGACTGCTCGCTGCTCTTCCAGAAGGTGAGCGACTGGATCAGCCCCGGGGCCGATCCGAAGAGCTCATCGAGGAAATGGATGATGGGATCGGCGAAGGCCAGCGAGCGGGCCGCCTCGAAGTAGCGGTGCAGGTCGTTGAGCTTCAGCCCCGGGGGGGCCTCACGGAGATCGGTGATGCCGAGCCGGGGCAGATTGCGCAGAACCCTGGCGTCGTAATGCTCCGCCTTGCCGTCGATGCCGATCATCCCGTGCAGCAGTGAGGTGCGGGCCAGGACGGGCAGGGCCTCGAGGTCGCGGTCCATCCGATCGAGAAGTTCGGGGTCCAGCGCCTGCGGGAAGATCACCACCCCATCCCGCAGGAACTCGAGCACCGGCCCGGAATAGATCCGGCCGGCCAGATCGGGCTGTTGCCGATACAGGCGTTCCGCCAGCGGCAGGGAGGTGAGGTAATCGGCGGGAAGCATCTCTGGCGTTCGTGGGCGACTCGGTCGGCAGCAGTTTCGGCGCATGGTTCTCCGGAGGCTCCCGGATCTCCCTTCCGCCGCTGCCGCCCCGGGTGGCGGCTCCCTAAGGTGAATTATCTCCCCTCGCGCAGCGCCGGTGACCAGCACCGCCCCAACCCGCAGCGCCGATCCTGCCGAGCTGCAGCCGTCGGTCCGCCCGGACGGCCTGGGCCGTTTCGGCCCCTTCGGCGGGCAGTACGTCCCCGAGACACTCATGCCCGCCCTGGCGGAGCTGGAGGCGGCCGCGGCCGAAGCCTGGGCCGATCCCGCCTTCACCGCCCGGCTGAATCACCTGCTGCGCACCTACGTGGGCCGGCCCACGCCCCTGTATGAGGCCGAGCGGCTCAGCGAGCACTACCGCCGCCCCGAGGGCGGCCCGCGCCTGTGGCTGAAGCGCGAGGACCTCAACCACACCGGAGCCCACAAGATCAACAACGCCCTGGGCCAGGCCCTGCTGGCGCTGCGGATGGGCAAGAAGCGGATCATCGCCGAAACCGGCGCCGGCCAGCACGGCGTTGCCACCGCCACGGTGTGCGCCCGCTTCGGGCTGGAGTGCGTCATCTACATGGGCGCCGAGGACATGCGCCGCCAGGCCCTGAACGTGTTCCGGATGCGGCTGCTGGGGGCCACGGTGCAGCCGGTGACGGCCGGCACCGCCACCCTCAAGGACGCCACCAGCGAAGCCATCCGCGACTGGGTCACCAACGTGGAGAGCACCCACTACATCCTCGGCTCGGTGGCCGGCCCGCACCCCTATCCGATGCTGGTGCGGGATTTCCACGCCGTGATCGGCCAGGAAGCCCGCACCCAGTGCCTGGAGGCCTTTGGCCGGCTGCCGGATGTGCTGATCGCCTGCGTGGGCGGTGGCTCCAACGCCATGGGCCTGTTCCATCCCTTCGTCCAGGACACCTCGGTGCGCCTGATCGGGGTGGAGGCGGCCGGCGAGGGCGTGGCCACCGGTCGCCATGCCGCCACCATCACCGAAGGCCGGGTGGGGGTGCTGCACGGCGCCATGAGCCTGCTGCTGCAGGACGACGAGGGCCAGGTGCAGGAGGCCCACTCGATCAGCGCCGGCCTCGACTACCCGGGCGTGGGCCCGGAGCACAGCTACCTGCGCCAGATCGGCAGGGCCGAATACGCCGCCGTCACCGATGCCCAGGCCCTCGAGGCCCTGCAGCGGGTGAGCGAACTGGAGGGCATCATCCCGGCGCTGGAGACGGCCCACGCCTTCGCCTGGCTGGAGTCCCTCTGCCCCACCCTCGCGCCCGGCACCGAAGTGGTGCTCAACCTCTCCGGCCGCGGCGACAAAGATGTCAACACGGTGGCCGAGAAGCTGGGCGACGGTCTGGCGGGCTAGGTCCTCCCTCTGGGCCCTCAGAGGGGGTCGTGCTCCCAGGGGAAGCGGGGCAGCTTGTTGAGCCCCTCCTGCATGTGGCGGGCCCACACATCCATGGTGTGCTGGATCTCCGGCGCTTCCTTTTCGAGTTTCAGGTGCCGGGTCACCTTGAAGGCGTCGCGGGGGACCAGGGCGATCTCGAAGGGTGGCCCGACGGTGAGATTGGAGCGCCGGGTGACGATCTCCGACACCAGGCAGAGGCGCGCCGCATCCTCCAGGGAGAGGTCGGGGCGGCCGATGTAGTCGAGGGGAGGCTTGCCGTACTTGGTTTCGCCGATCTGCAGGAAGGGCGTGTCATCGGTGGCCATGATCGCGTTCCCCTGCGGGTAGATCATGTAGAGCCCATGGGGCTGGCCGGCGATCTGGCCGCCCAGGATGAAGCTGGCCTCGCCGCTGGCGCCCGCCTGGCGCAGGTTGGGGTTGAACTCCTTCTGCACCATCACGTTGAGCCGGCCGATGTAGTCGGCCACCTCGAACAGGTAGCGGGCGGTGAGCATGCTCGGCCCGGCCGGCGGGTCGTCCTGGCGCGTCCACTGGGGGCTGGGGCCGGCGCCATGGTTCTCGATGTCACGGCGGATGCGGTTGAGCACCGCCTGGGTGGTGCCCAGATTGCCCGCCGCCATCAGCACGAACAGACGATCGGGGGCCGGCGCCAGCACGTGCATCTTGCTGTAGCTGGAGATGTAGTCGACGCCCGCGTTGGTGCGGGAGTCGGAGGCGAACACCAGGCCGCTGTGGAGAAGGAAGCCGAGGCAGTAGGTCATCAGCTGAGCAGCCTCTCCAGGATCGAGGCCACCGACTGGACCGCGGCGCGGGCGGTGGCGTAGGCCATCCGCATCGGACCCACCAGGCCCACCTGGCCCCGGCCGCCGTGCCCGGTGCGGTAGGTGGCCTGCACCACCGAGCACTGGCCGAGGGCCGCATGGGGATGCTCCGTGCCGATCCAGATCGCTTCGGTCGCGACCAGGTCCTGGGCGCCGGTGATCCCGAGCAGGCTACGGGGGCCGTGCTCCACCAGTTGCACCACGGGCAGCACGCTGGAGCTGTGGCGGAATTCGGGCTGGGCCAGCAGTCCCCCCAGGCCGGCCGCCACCACGGCATCGAGCTCCTCGCTGCGGATGCGGCCGTGGCTGTCGAGGGCCTGACGCAGCAGGCCGCCGCTGCGGCGCAGTTCGGCCGGCAGCCGTTCCCAGGGGATGCGGCCGTTGCCGCCGGCACGGAGTTGCTCGTTGCTCCAGCGCTCCAGGATCGGCAGCTCCTCCTCCAGGCCGGCGCCGAGGCGCAGGTTGAGGCTGGTGCTGAAGTCGGGCCCCTGGACGAGAAACACCAGCAGCCGGTCGCCGCTGGGCACGAGCCGCACGGCCTGCAGCAGGGGGCTGGGCCGCTGGGGGCGGGTGATCAGGCTGAGCAGGCCGGTGAGATCGGCCAGGCGGCGGGCCAGGTGCAGCAGCAGGTCATCGAGGGCCGCCCACTGCAGGCTGATCCCGGCCAGCTCGCGCTCCAGCTGCAGGGCGGCGGCCCCCGGGGCCGGCAGCAGCTGGTCGACGTAGAGGCGGTAGCCGCGCTGGCTGGGGATCCGGCCGGCGGAGGTGTGGGGCTGGGTCAGCAGGCCGCGCTGCTCGAGGGCCCCCATGGCCGTGCGCACGGTGGCGGGGCTGGCCGGCAGCCCGAAACGCCGCACCAGCGTGTGGCTGCCCACGGGTTCGACGGTGTCCACGTAGTGCCGCACCGTGGCCTGGAGGACCTCCTGTTGTCGGCGCGGCAGCGTGTCCAAGGAATGGGGGGAAAAGTTGAAAAGATAAATAGAAAGTTGATCCTAGGTGCGACGGACCCGCCGACGGCCCGGAGCGGGGACTCAGTAACGGGGAACCTGGGGATCCACCTCCCGGCTCCAGGCGTCGATGCCCCCCTTCAGATTCCAGACGTCGCCGTAACCCTTCTCCTGGATCAGCCAGCAGGCGAAGTCCCAGCTGCGGATGCCGGCATGGCAGAGCACCACCACCGGCAGTTGGCGGTCGAGGTGGGTCTCCAGCTCCGGCAGCCACTCGCGGTGACGGCTCAGGGGCAGATGCAGCACCGGGTGGGGCAGGCGCGCCGCCTCGAGCTCCCGGTCCTCCCGCACGTCCACGATCCGGAGCGGTTCCCCCTCCGCCAGGCGCCGCTGCAGCTCCACAGCCGAGAGGGTGCGGGGGGTGCCTGGGGGGGTCGGCTCGTCCATGGCGGGCGTCGGAGGGGGGGTGGCGTCAGGATGGTCCCATCCTGCTGAGAACAGATGAAGGCCCGCCCATTCCTGGCGGTGCTGCTGGCGCTGGTGCTGGTGGTGTTCGGTCTGGGGCTCGGTGGCTGGTGGCTGGTGTGGCAGCGCAGTGCCCTGCGTCTCCAGCGGCTGCCGCTGGTGGTGCCGCGGGCGGCCCGGTTCGTGCCCCGGGACGCCCCCTTCAGCCTCCACCTGTTCACCGACGGCGACCAGCCCCTCGACTATGCCCGTGCCGTCGCGCCGCCCCGCCAGCGGCGCCAGGCGGCGGAGGCGGTCGGCCGGCTGCGCGACGGGGCCTTCGCCGCGGCCGGCCTTGACTACGGCACGGAGCTGAGCTCCTGGTTGGCGTCACCGGTGGGCCTGGCCCTGTTCGAGGCGGACGCCGGCGGCGCGGCGGGAGCCACCCGGCGGGGGGGCTGGCTGCTGGTGCTGGGCAGCCGGGACGACGGCGGCGCCCGCCGCTTCCTGCAGCGTTTCTGGCAGACCCGCAGCCTGGCGGGCACGGATCTCCAGATCAGCACCTATCGGGGCCTGGGTCTGATCAGCGGCCGGGGGGCCCTGGTGGGCCGGACGCCGATGCCCCTGGCCACGGCCCTGGTGGATGACGACCTCGTCCTGATCGCCTCGGGACGGGGGGTGCTGGAGCAGGCCCTCGACGTGTCCCAGATCGACGAGCTCAACCAGGCCGGCCAGCCCGGCTTCCAGGAGGGGCTGCGGCGGCTGGGCACCGGGGCCGCCTTGGTGCAGGCGGCTCCTGATGCCCTGGAGCGCTGGCTGGGGCTGCCGCTGCCGGCCCCGGCCGATCAGCGGCCCGGTGGCCTGTTGCTGGCCCTGCGGCCCGACGGCCGCAGCCTGCGGCTGTCGGGCCTGCTGGAGCTGCCGCCGCAGACGACACTGCCCCAGGTGGGCGCCGACGGCGGTCTGGGCCTGGCCCTGCGGTCCGCCCTGCACCACCCCTCCGCCAGCCTCGCCCTGGTGCAGAACCCCGCCGCCATCGCCGCGATTCCCCTGCTGCAGCCGCTGCTCACCCGCATGGTCGGGGGGGCCGGGGCGGCGGGGCCCCTGCCCGCCCTGGTGGTGGGCGCCGACGGGGGGCCCCTGCTGGCGGCCGCCAACGGCGAGCGCTGGTTGCTCGGTACGGCGGCCGATCGCCCGGAGGCGGCGGCCGTCGAGGCCTCCCTGGCGGCCGATGGCCTGATTGCCGCTCCCCTGGAGGTGGAGGGTCGCTCGCTGCAGGTCTGGACGCGGCTGGGGGCCGGCGCCGGCCGCCGCGACGGCAAGGCTGAGCAGCTGCAGGCCCCCCTGCTGGGCTGGCGCTGGCAGCGGGGCGACCAGGCCTGGTGGGGGGAGTCCCTGGGGCAGCTCGAGAGCCTCGACGGGCCCGCACCGAAGGGCGCTTCGCACCCCCAGGACCCGCTGGAGGTCCTCGCCGCTCCGGGGGCAGCCTTGCAGTGGGCCCTCGATGGTCCGCGGGCCCGCGACCTGCTGGCCTCCTGGCAGCCGTGGCAGCGCCTCACCGCCCTGGCCGGCGGCCCCCTCAGTGACCCGGTGGCGGGGCTGGCCCTGGCCCTGACGGGGGAGTCCGGGGTGCTGGCGGTGGAAGCCAACCTCGACTTCGGAGACCCCTGACCATGGCGTCCCCGACCTGGGAACTGCTGCTGCTGCGCCATGGCATCGCCGAGGAGCGCAGCCCCGACCGCGTCGACGCCGAGCGGGAACTCACCGCCGCCGGCCGGGCCCGCACCCGGGCCGTGCTCGAGCAGGCCGCCCGCCTGGGGCTGCGGGCCGATCGCCTGCTCTCCAGTCCCCTGGCCCGGGCCCGGCAGACCGGGGAGATCGCCCGGGAGGTCGGGCTGGCCCCGGCCCTGGAACTGGCCCAGGCCCTGGAGCCGGGGGGGGACCCCCTGCCCCTGCTGCCGGTCTGGCTGACCCAGGTGGAGGGGGGGACGGCGGCGCCCTGCCGGCTGTTGCTGGTGGGCCATGAACCGGATCTGGGGCTGCTGGCGGCCCGACTCCTGGGGGCGCCAGCCGGCGCCATCGCCCTGCGCAAGGCGGGCCTGGCCCTGCTGCGTTTCCCCGCGGTGCCCGCCGGGGCAGCGCTGGCCGGCACCGCCCGCCTGGAATGGCTGGTGCAGCCGAAGCTCTGGCTGCCCCGCCCCTGAGCAGGCAGCCGGCGCTACGGCAGAGGCCCGTTCCTGCGCCTAAGTTCATCCCATCCACAGGATTCGGCATGGCGGCGGTGAGCACCCCAGAGGCCAACGACCCTCAGGGCACCCCTCCCCCTCCAGCGCCGGCCATGCCCGCGTTCCGCCCCGGCCTGGAAGGGGTGCCGGCCACCCAGTCGGCCGTGTGCGACATCGAAGGCCAGCGGGGCCTGCTCACCTACCGGGGCTACCCGATCGAGCAGCTCGCGAGCTACAGCAGCTTTCTCGAAACCGCCTACCTGCTGATCTGGGGGGAGCTGCCCACCATCTTCCAGCTTCGGGAGTTCGAGCAGGAGGTGCAGATGCACCGGCGGCTCAGCTTCCGCATCCGGGACATGATGAAGTGCTTCCCGGCCACGGGCCATCCGATGGATGCCCTGCAGGCCAGTGCGGCCTCCCTGGGGCTCTTCTATTCCCGCCGCGCCCTCTACGACCCCCAGTACATCGTCGACGCGGTGGTGCGGCTGATCGCCAAGATCCCGACGATGGTGGCGGCGTTCCAGCTGATCCGGAAGGGCCAGGATCCGATCCAGCCCCGGGACGACCTCGCCTACTCGGCCAACTTCCTCTACATGCTCACGGAGCGGGAGCCCGATCCCCTGGCGGCGCGGATCTTCGACGCCTGCCTGATCCTGCACGCCGAGCACAGCCTGAACGCCAGCACCTTCAGTGCCCGGGTCACGGCCAGCACCCTTACCGACCCCTACGCGGTGGTGGCCTCGGCGGTGGGCACCCTGGCCGGCCCCCTGCACGGCGGCGCCAACGAGGATGTGCTCGACATGCTCGACCAGATCGGCAGTGTCGATCAGGTGGAACCCTGGCTGGACCGGGCCATCGCCCAGAAGCAGAAGATCATGGGCTTCGGCCACCGCGAGTA
This sequence comes from Tabrizicola sp. YIM 78059, assembly GCA_943367815.1. GTDB lineage: Bacteria > Cyanobacteriota > Cyanobacteriia > PCC-6307 > Cyanobiaceae > Cyanobium. The sequence continues at coordinate 139,194 of CALRKA020000005.1, forward strand.
CCGGGTCAAGGATCCCCGGGCCGTGATCCTGCAGGGCCTGGCGGAGGAACTCTTCCAGCGCTTCGGCCACGACGCCATGTACGACGTGGCGCTCAAGCTGGAGGAGGTGGCCGGGCGGCGGCTCGGGCCGAAGGGCATCTACCCCAACGTCGACTTCTACTCCGGTCTCGTCTACCGGAAGCTCGGTATTCCCCGCGACCTGTTCACCCCCATCTTCGCCATCGCCCGTACGGCAGGATGGCTGGCCCACTGGAAGGAACAACTGGGTGCCAACCGCATCTACCGTCCCTCGCAGATCTACACCGGCCCCACCGAGCGGGGCTGGCTCCCCCTGGAAAGCCGTCCGGTTCCTGGCTGAGTCACTGGCTGACCCTTTTCCCCCTAGGTTCCCCTCCAACGGAGTTCTCTGATGCTGTCCACTGGCCTGCTGGGTGCCGCCGTTGCTCCCCCCGGTCTCGACCTCCAGTCGAGCTTCCTTGACCTCGCCCAGGCCATGGGTCTCACCCCCGGGGCGGCCCGCCTGCTGTGGCTGCCCCTGCCGATGGTCCTGGTGCTGGTGGGGGCCGTCGTCGGGGTCCTGGTGAGTGTCTGGCTCGAGCGCAAGATCTCGGCGGCCGTGCAGCAGCGCATCGGCCCTGAGTACGCCGGTGCCCTGGGGGTGCTTCAGCCCCTGGCCGATGGCCTCAAGCTGGTCTTCAAGGAGGACATCATCCCGGCCCGGGCCGATGCCGTGCTGTTCAGCCTCGGCCCGGTGCTGGTGGTGGTGCCCGTGATCCTGTCCTGGCTGGTGGTGCCCTTCGGCCAGAACCTGCTGATCAGCAACGTGGGAGTCGGCATCTTCCTGTGGATCGCCCTGAGCAGCATCCAGCCCATCGGCCTGCTGATGAGCGGCTACTCCAGCAACAACAAGTACTCGCTGCTGGGCGGCCTGCGGGCCGCCGCCCAGTCGATCAGCTACGAGATCCCCCTGGCCCTGGCGGTGCTGGCGGTGGTGATGATGAGCAACTCCCTCAGCACCGTCGACATCGTCGCCCAGCAGACCGGGGCGGGCATCTTCAGCTGGAACATCTGGCGCCAGCCGGTCGGTTTCGTGATCTTCTGGATCTGTGCCCTGGCCGAGTGCGAGCGCCTCCCCTTCGACCTTCCGGAGGCCGAGGAGGAGCTGGTCGCCGGCTACCAGACCGAATACTCCGGCATGAAGTTCGCCCTCTTCTACCTGGGCAGCTACATCAACCTGGTGCTCTCGGCCCTGCTGGTCTCGGTCCTCTACCTGGGTGGCTGGGGCTTCCCGCTGCCCGTCGAATGGATCACCGGCTGGCTGGGCCTCTCCCCCGACGCCCCCCTGGTTCAGGTGATCACCGGCTCGATCGGCATCGTCAGCACGATCCTCAAGGCCTACCTGCTGGTGTTCTTCGCGATCCTGCTGCGCTGGACCACCCCACGGGTACGGATCGACCAGCTGCTCGACCTGGGCTGGAAGTTCCTGCTGCCCATCGCCCTGGTCAACCTCCTGGTCACCGCCGGCCTCAAGTTGGCCTTCCCGGTCGCCTTCGGCGGCTGAACCCGTTCCCTGGATACCAACACAGCGGCCCCCACCGGGCCATCATGGTCCCCATCCCGTAACCCCCCACGCCCCAGCCATGTTCGGGTTCCTCAAGCAAGTCGGTGACTACACCCGGGAGGCGGTGAGCGCGGCCCAGACGATGACCCAGGGGCTGGCGGTCACCTTCGATCACCTGCGCCGGCGGCCGATCACGGTCCAGTACCCCTACGAGAAGCTGATCCCCTCCGAGCGCTACCGGGGCCGGATCCACTACGAACTCGACAAGTGCATCTCCTGCGAGGTGTGCGTGCGGGTCTGCCCCATCAACCTGCCCGTGGTGGACTGGGTGATGAACAAGGCCACCAAGAAGAAGGAACTGCGCAACTACTCGATCGATTTCGGGGTGTGCATCTTCTGCGGCAACTGCGTCGAGTACTGCCCCACCAACTGCCTCTCCATGACCGAGGAGTACGAGCTGGCGGCCTTCGATCGCCACAGCCTCAACTACGACAACGTCGCCCTCGGTCGCCTGCCCACCAGCGTCACCTCCGACCCGGCGGTGTTCGCCCTGCGGGAACTGGCCTACCTTCCCAAGGGCGCCATGGATCCCCATGGGGTTCCCGCCAGCGAGCCGCGGGCCGGCCAGCTGCCATCCCAGGTGCTGGAAACCCTCCAGCCGGTCCCCAGCGGTGGGTCTCCCGCCGCCGCCCCCTCCGACAGCACCGCAGAGTCCTGATGTCGATCGCCTCCACCACCCAGCAGATCTGTTTCCTGGTGCTCTCGGCCACCACGGTGATCGGCTCCCTGGGCGTTGTCCTGCTTCCCAACATCGTTTATTCCGCCTTCCTGCTCGGCGGCGTCTTCCTCTCGGTGGCCGGGCTCTACCTGCTGCTCAACGCCAGTTTTGTCGCGGCCGCCCAGATCCTCGTCTACGTCGGTGCGGTGAATGTCCTCATCCTGTTCGCGATCATGCTCGTGAACAAGCAGGAAACCCTCGCCGCGATCCCCGGCCTGCTGGTCCGCCGTCTCCTGTCCGGCGCCGTCTGCGCCGGCCTCTTCGCCCTGCTGCTGCGGGTGGCGTTCACCACCCCCTGGGCGCTGCCCGGTCCCACGCCGGTCGGCGAGGAAGCCACCATCCGGATCGGCGAGCACCTCTTCACCGACTATCTCCTGCCCTTCGAGCTGGCCTCGGTGCTGCTGCTGATGGCCATGATCGGGGCCATCGTCCTGGCCCGCCGCGACGTCTTCAGCACCGACGTGATCACCGGTGAGCCGGCCGACCAGGGTCTGATCGAGAAGGATCGCACCCCCCTGCTGATCGAGACGTCCGCCAACGCCCCCACCCTGCTCACCAAGCCATGATCTCCGACGCCGCCTCCCCGATCCCCCTCGAGGCCTTTCTCGCCGTCGCGGCCATGCTGTTCTGCGTCGGTGTCTGGGGGCTGATCAACAGCCGCAATGCCGTGCGGGTGCTGATGAGCATCGAGCTGATGCTCAACGCCGTCAACATCAACCTGATGGCCTTCTCCGACTACCTCGATGGTCAGCTGATCCGGGGCCAGGTGTTCGCGATCTTCGTGATCACCGTGGCGGCGGCCGAGGCGGCCGTCGGTCTGGCCATCCTGCTGTCGCTCTATCGCAACCGCGAAACCGTCGACATGGAGCGCTTCAACCTGCTGCGCTGGTAGCGGTGTCAGCGTCCCCGGGGTCGGCCCATGCGGCTTGAGAGGGTCTGGCTGATTCTGCGCAAGGGCAGCCAGGCGGCCCAGCGCCAGGCCCGTCGCTGTGCCCAGGACCTGCGCTCCCAGGGGGCCATCGTCACCACCGCCGTCAGCGGGCTGGGCCTGAATCCTTTCCCCGGACTTCTGGCCACGGAGGCCGAACTGCCGGATCTGGCTGTGGTCCTCGGCGGGGACGGCACCGTTCTGGCCGCCGCCCGTCACCTGGCCAGCTACGGGGTCCCGGTGCTCAGCTTCAACGTCGGCGGCCACCTGGGCTTCCTCACCCACGAGCGGCGCCTGCTCAGGCTGCAGGGCGATGGCCACGGGGAGCCCGGCGGCCACGATCCGGACGACACCCTCTGGCAGCGTCTGCGAGACGACCGCTTCGCGATCGAGCGGCGCATGATGCTGGAGGCCCGGGTCGACCGCGGCGACGGCGTGCCCCAGGAAGGCGACGTGGCCTCCGACGGCGACCTGAACGGGGTCGGCGATGGCCCCCACACGGCCCTCAACGACTTCTATTTCCGTCCTGCCCTCGACGAGCTCTCCCCCACCTGCATGCTCGAGCTCGAGATCGACGGGGAGGTGGTGGACCAGTACCGGGGCGATGGCCTGATCATCGCCACCCCCACCGGCTCCACGGGCTACGCGATGGCCGCGGGTGGTCCGATCCTCCATCCGGGCATCGAAGCGATCGTGGTCACGCCGATCTGCCCGATGAGTCTCTCCAGCCGGGCGGTGGTGGTGCCCCCCGGTTCCAGGCTGTCGGTGTGGCCCCTGGGGGAAGCCAGCCGCCGGGTGAAGCTCTGGAAGGACGGGGCCCATGCCACCGTGCTGGAACCCGGGGATCGCTGCGTCCTGCAGCGGGGTCGCCATCCGGTGCTGATGCTCCAGCTCGAGCAGAGCCCCTCGTACTACAGCACCCTCACCCACAAGCTCCACTGGGCCGGCAGCCTCACCGCCGGTGAACCGTCCCGCAACTGACCCGCTCCCATCCACGCCCCGACGCCTCCTGCCCATGGCCCTGGAAATCGAGCGCCGCTTCCTCGTCCGCGGCGAGCTGTGGCGCCCCCAAGCGGTGGGAGAGAGCCTCATCCGCCAGGGATATCTGGCCAGCGGCCGTGAGGGCCTCACCCTGCGGGTGCGGCTGGCCCTCCCCCCGGAGGGACCGATGGCGGCCTTTCTCACCCTCAAGCTGCCGGCCGCCGGCGAGGGCCTGACGGGGCCCGAGCACGGGGAGCCGATCCCGGCCGCCGGCGAGGCCCTGACGCGGCAGGAGTACGAGTACCCGATCCCGGCCGACGACGCCGAGGCCCTGCTGGAGCGGTGCGACCATCGGCTCGGCAAGACCCGCTTCGCCCTGGATCTGCCCGGGGGCGACTGGGTCCTGGATGTGTTCGAGGGTGCCAATGCACCCCTGGTGGTGGCGGAGGTGGAACTGGAGCGCGCCGACCAGCCGGTGGCCGTGCCCCCCTGGTGCGCCAGGGAGATCACCGGCCGCCGCGAGCTCAGCAATGCCGCCCTGGCCCGCTGTCCCCTGGCGATGTGGCCGGAGGCCGACCGCCAGGCCCTGCTGGCCCAGGTCCACTGAGAACCCCGCCGGCGCCGCTCAGCCGGGCCCGCTCCCATTGTCAGGGGGCAGGGCGCAGCAGTTGAATCCGTCACGGCAGATCTTGCCGTGGTCCATGGCCCAGTTCAGCAGGGCCACCCGGTTCTTGGCGCCGGTCTTGGTGAAGATGTTGCTGACGTGGTTGTCGACCGTGCGCTTGCTGATGGTGAGCTGGCCGGCGATCTCGAGGTTGGTCAGTCCGGTGGCCACCAGCTCGATGATCTCGATCTCCCGCTCTGATAACTCGCTGTGTGGATGCACCATGGGCCGCTCCAGGGACGGGGATGGGGACAGGGAGCTGGAAGCCGCCATGGACCTGCGCTCAGCCATCGGCTCCTCGGCGAGGGCTGTTTCACTCTAGGCAGCGGCTGCTCCATGATGCCCCTGTCTTGGAGACGGCCGTTGCAGCTTCGACAGGCCCTGGCGGACGGTCGGTTCGCTGTCACGGCAGAAGTGACACCGCCCCGGGGGGGCGATGCCACGCGCACCCTCGAGGCGGCGACGGCGCTGCGGGGTCTGGTGCATGCGGTCAACGTCACCGATGGCAGCCGTGCCGTGATGCGGATGAGCAGCCTGGCGGTGTGCCGTCTGCTGCTGGAGGCCGGCATCGAGCCGGTGCTGCAGATGACCTGCCGCGACCGCAACCGCATTGCCCTGCAGGCCGATCTGCTCGGAGCCCACGCCCTCGGCATCCGCAACCTGCTCTGCCTCACCGGTGACCCGGTGCGCGCCGGCGATCAGCCCGGGGTCCGGGCGGTGAACGAGCTGGAGGCGGTGCGGCTGCTGCAGCTGGTGCGGGGTCTCAACGCCGGCGAGGACCCGGTCAAGGGGGAGCTGCCGGATGGGGCCACGGCCCTCTTCCCCGGCGCCGCCGCCGATCCCCAGTCGCCCAGCTGGAGCGGCCTGCTCTCCAGGGTGCGTCGCAAGCAGGCGGCGGGCGCCCGCTTCCTCCAGACCCAGATGGTGATGGATGCGGCCGCCCTGCGCCGCTTCGTGGAGGAGATCACCGGACCGCTCGGACTGCCGGTGCTGGCCGGGGTGTTTCTGCTCAAGTCGGCCCGCAATGCCCAGTTCATCAACCGCGTCGTGCCGGGGGCCTGCATCCCCCAGTCCCTGATCGACCGCCTCGCCGGCGCGGCCGATCCGGCGGCGGAGGGGGTGGCGATCGCTGCCGAACAGGTGGCCGCCTACCGCTCCATCGCCCAGGGGGTGCACCTGATGGCCATCAAGGCCGAACATCGCATCCCTCAGATCCTGCGGCTGGCGGGCCTAGGGGGCGCCGCTGGCGGCGAGGTCGGTGCCCAGGAGCTCGGCCATGGCCTTCTGCTGCGGTGAGGGGGTTCCCACGTCCTGGCGGCGGGAATCGGTGATCAGCCAGTCGAGGGCCGCCTCCTGGAGATCGAAGTGGTCGCCGTTGCGGTCGACGCAGTAGCGGCCGTAGACCAGCTTCTCGACGAGCTGGACCCCGGGGCCGATCCGGGAGTAGTCGAAGATGATCGAGTTGTCGATCGTGGCCCCTTCGCAGATGTGGCAGCTCGGGCCGATCATGGCCGGCCCGATGATCGTGACGCCGTTCTCGATGCGGGTCATGCCGCCCACGAAGATCGGCCCTTCGACGTGGATCTGGTCCCAGTCGGCCGCCACATTCAGGCCCGCGTAGATGCCGGGGCGCACCTGCTTGCCGGGAATCTGCACCTGGCGGACATCCCCCTGCAGCACGCTGCGGATCGCCTGCCAGTAATCCGGCACCTTGCCGATGTCCACCCACTCGAACTCCATGGGCAGGGCGTAGAAGGGGGCCCCGGATTCCACCAGCCTGGGGAACAGATCGGCAGCGATATCGAAGGGTTCGCCGCTGGGGATGAAGTCGAGGACTTTCGGTTCGAAGATGTAGATGCCGGTATTGATCATGTCGCTGGCGGCCTCTTCCACCGACGGCTTCTCCTGGAAGGAGAGCACCCGCCCGTCCTCGTCCGTCACGACCACCCCGTAACTGCTCACCTGATCCCGGGGCACCCGTTTGGTGATCAGGCTGGCCATCGCCCCCTTCTCGCGATGCCGCCGCACGGCTTCGGTGAGGTCGAGGTCGATGAGGGCATCGCCGCAGAGCACCACGAAGGTGTCGTCGAAGAAGGATTGGAAGTCCTGGATCTTCTTCAGGCCCCCGGCCGAACCCATGGCTTCGCCGATCAGCTCACCGTCCTTGATGCGCCCCTCGAAGCTGTAGGCGATCTGGACATCGAAGCGCTGGCCATCGCGGAAGTAGTTCTCGATCTCCTCCGACAGGTGGGAGACATTGACCATGATTTCGTTGAAGCCGTGCTCCCGGAGCAACTCGAGCAGAAACTCCATCACGGGTTTCTGGAGGATCGGGATCATCGGCTTGGGCGTTGTGTGCGTGATCGGACGCACCCGTGTTCCCTTGCCTGCCGCCAGGATCATCGCCTTCATCGGCGTCGTTTCAGGTCGGAGGTGAACACTCAGCCTACGGAGAAACCTCAGGCTGCCACTGCCTCCAGAGCCGGCCCCCTATCTGACCCCTGCCCCGGCAGCCGCGGCAGGCTGAGCGCCTCAACCCGCTCCTCCCCGCGGCGACGCAGGCTGAGGGGGCCGTAGAGGCCGCTGTCCTGGGCCAGTTCCACCTTGCCCTGGGAGGAGAGGAACAGCAGGGCCCAGAAGACCCCCACCCGGTCGCTGTCCAGATCGGCATCCTCCGGCGAGCCGGCGGGGGTGCTCGCCAGGGCCTCCGCCCAGGCGCCCACCAGGGCATCGAAGGCCACCCACTCGAGGGTCTCGGCGGTGGGCTCCCACTCCAGCAGGAAGCGGCTCAGGGCGGCGGTGGTCTCCGGCAGTTTCTCCCGGTGGGCCAGGGAGGCCACCTGGGCGATCGCCGCCCGCTCGCTGTAACGCCGGGCGCGGGGCCGGTGCCGCCCTTCGCCCCCGTCCTGCTCGAGCCGCTCGGCGATGTCCTCGAGCTGGCGGATCAGTTCCCCCAGGGTGACGGGGCGCTGGAGGGGGGGCGGTGCCACCGGCCGGCGCTGCAGGTGCCGTTCAGGTCGCCGCGGCAGGGCCACGGCGGAGGGGTCCCAGCCGTCGTCGTCCTCGGCGGCAAAGGCCTCCTCCAGCAGCGGCTCGGGCGGAAAGGTGGCCGATTCCAGCAGTTCCGCCTTGAGCCCCACCAGCACCGAGGCGGCCAGGAAGGCCTCGCTGGACTCGGCCAGATCGCGTTCGTAGCTGCCTCCCTGGGGGGCGAGGCGCCTGGGCAACTCGATGCGCTGGCGCAGCTGGTCGAGGAAGCCGTCGACGACGGCGATCACGTCCACGTCCCAGGGATCGATGTCGCCCCGTTCGGCCGCGTCCTGGAGCAACCGGATGGCGAGTCTGGCGCCCGCTTCTGCCACGCGCGATGTCCTGCTCGGAGGGTGCCGTCCCTGGGAAAGCTACCGGCTGCGGCCCGATGGCACCAGTCGCGGTGATGACCGAACCGGCCCCAGCCGTCCCAGCGCCCCCATCGGACTCAGTCGGCGGCCAGCGAGAGGTTGCCTTCGCCCCCCTCATCACGGGATGGGGCCGAACTCTCGCCGGCGGCAGGCAGCAGCCCCAGCTGGGCATCCACCGTGGCCCGGTAGCGGCGCAGATCGTTCTCCAGCTCGCTGATCCGCACCTGCTGGGCCTCCGCCTCGCCGGCCGTCTGCAGGGTTTCCACCTTCTTCACAACGCCGCTCCAGACGGCGTAGATCCAGGCGGCGGTGGCGCCGAGGCCGCCCACCACCAGCAGCAGGGCCGCCAGCGGCAGGGTGGTGCTCACGCCCGGCAGGAAATGCACCGTGGTGGCCGTGGTGTTCTCCAGGGTGAACATCACCGTGGCCAAGCCGAAGCTGAAGATCAGAAGGAAGTTGATCTGCCGCATGGAGACCCTCGCTGTGCGATGGAGGAGCGTAGGCATCCTCCCCGGAGGATGGCGCCATGGCCCCGGGCCTGCGCAGGGTTTCGTAACCGGACCCCAACCAGCCCCCCGCCGTGGCGGGGATGGGGCTCAGCCGAGGGCCGGGGCGTGCAGCAGGGCCGGCGGGAGGCTGCCGAAGGCGCCGGTCGCCATCACCGCCGGGACCGGGGCTCGGCCCACCTTCACCAGGGCCACGGACTCCCGCTCGACCAGGGCCTCGATCGCGGCCCGGTAGCTGTCGGTGACCAGGCGCGGGTAGAGGCCGATGCCGATGATCGGCACCAGCAGGCAGGAGATCACGTAGATCTCCCGCGGCTCGGCGTCGACCAGGTGGGTGTGGGAGGCGAGCTCGGGGTTCTCCTTGCCGAAGAAGATCTCCCGCAGCATCGAGAGCAGGTAGATCGGGGTGAGAATCACGCCGATCGCGGCCAGAACGGCGATGACGATCCGGAAGCTGAGGCTGTAGGCCTCACTGGTGGCGAAGCCGACGAACACCATCAGCTCGGAAACGAAGCCGCTCATGCCCGGCAGGGCGAGGGAGGCCAGGGAGCAGACGGTCCAGAGGGCGAACATCTTGCGCATCTTCTGGCCCACCCCGCCCATCTCGTCGAGCTGCAGGGTGTGGGTGCGGTCGTAGGTGGCCCCCACCAGGAAGAACAGGCTGGCCCCGATCAGGCCGTGGCTGATCATCTGGAGCATGGCGCCGCTGGTGCCCAGGGCGCTGAAGCTGCCGATGCCGATCAGCACGAAGCCCATGTGGCTGATGGAGCTGTAGGCGATCTTGCGCTTGAGGTTGCGCTGGGCGAAGGAGGTGAGGGCGGCGTAGATGATGTTGACCACCCCCAGGATCACCAGCAGGGGGGCGAACTGGACGTGGGCCTCGGGCAGCAGCTGCACGTTGAAGCGCAGCAGCGCGTAGCCGCCCATCTTCAGCAGGATGCCCGCCAGCAGCATGTGCACCGGCGCGGTGGCCTCACCGTGGGCATCGGGCAGCCAGGTGTGCAGGGGCACCACCGGCAGCTTGACGCCGAAGGCGATCAGCAGGGCGGCGTAGCAGAGCACCTGGAAGCCCGTGCCGAACTCCTTGGCGGCCAGCACGGTGTATTCGAAGCTCGGGGCGCCGCCGCCGTAGAAGGCCATCGCCAGGCCCGCCAGGAGGATGAACAGGGAGCTGCCGGCGGTGTAGAGGATGAACTTGGTGGCGGCGTACTGGCGCTTCTTGCCGCCCCAGATGGCCAGCAGCAGGTACACCGGCAGCAGCTCGAGCTCCCAGGCCAGGAAGAAGAGCAGCATGTCCTGCACCGCGAAGACGGCGATCTGGCCGCCGTCCATGGCCAGGAGCAGGAAGTAGAAGAGCTTGGGCTTGAAGGTGACCGGCCAGGCCGCCAGGCAGGCCAGGGAGGTGATGAAGCTGGTGAGCAGGATCAGCGGCATGGAGAGGCCGTCGGCCCCCACCGACCAGGCCAGGCCCAGATCGGGCAGCCACTGCACCCGCTCCACCAGCTGCAGGCCAGGATCGGCCGGGTCATAGCCGCGCAGGTAGGCCCCCACGGTGACGAGGAAGGTGGTGAGGGCGACGCCGAGGGCGTACCAGCGGACCTGCTTGCCATCGCCCTTGTCGGGCACGAAGGGGATCAGCAGAGCGGCGCCGATCGGGAACAGAATCGCGGTGCTCAGCCAGGGAAAGGGCACAGAAACGGTGCTGTCCATCTGGCCGGAGTGTAGAAATCCCGGCCTCCGCCCAACCCACCGGATGGGCGTTGTCACACACAGCGGGGCTCAGCCGAAGGCGCTGAACAGCAGTACCAGGCCGATGACGCCGCCGAAGACGATCAGGGCATAGAACTGGACCCGCCCGGTCTCGAAGTACTTCAGGCCCTCACCGCTGCCAAGGGTGAGCAGGCCGGTGAGGTTGACCACCCCATCCACCACCTTGGAGTCGACGTCGAGCACCTGGCGCGCCAGGCGGCGGCTGCCCTGCACGAACAGCTTCTCGTTGATGGCATCGAGGTACCACTTGTTGGCCAGGAACCGGTTGATGGCCGGGAAGCGGCCCGCCACGGCGGTGCCCAGGTCGATGCGGTGAAGGGCGTAGGCGAGGACCGCCAGGCCGATGCCGAGGCTGGAGATGGCCACCGAGGCACCCGCCAGCGGCAGGAACTCACCCCAGCTGAAATGCTCGGCGGCCTCGACAGCCTCGGCGGGATCGACGAGGAGGCCGAAGCGGCTGTTCCAGGGGGTGCCGAGCAGGCCGATCAGCACCGACGGGACCGCCAGCACCACCAGGGGGGCCGCCATCTGCCAGCCCGATTCGTGGGGATGGCTGGCGTGGGCGTGGTGGCCGTCGTCGGCGGAACCGCCCGCGGGCTGGCCCGCAGCGCTGAGCAGCTGGGCGCGGATGCCGGCGTCCTGGCCGCGGAAGGAGCCCTCAAAGGTCAGGAAGTAGAGGCGGAACATGTAGAAAGCGGTCATCCCGGCGGTCAGGAAGCCCATGGCCCAGAGCAGCGGGAAGCTGTTGAAGGCCTGGCCGAGGATCTCGTCCTTGCTCCAGAAGCCCGCCAGGGGGGGGATGCCGCTGATCGCCACGCAGCCGATCAGGAAGGTGGCGGAGGTGATGGGCATGTACTGGCGCAGGCCGCCCATCAGGCGCATGTCCTGGGCCAGCACCGGCTCGTGGCCCACCACCTCCTCCATGGCGTGGATCACCGAGCCGGAGCCGAGGAACAGCATCGCCTTGAAGAAGGCGTGGGTGACAAGGTGGAACATGCCCGCCACCGGGGCGCCGCAGCCCATGGCCAGCATCATGTAGCCGAGCTGGGAGACGGTGCTGTAGGCCAGCCCCTTCTTCAGATCCATCTGGGTGAGGGCGATCGAGGCCCCCAGGAACAGGGTGATGGTGCCGATCACGGCGATCACCAGCTGCACCTGCGGAAAGGGCTCGTAGACCGGCTGCAGCCGGGCCACCAGGAAGACGCCGGCCGCCACCATCGTGGCGGCGTGGATCAGGGCCGAGATGGGGGTGGGGCCCTCCATGGCGTCGGGCAGCCAGACGTGGAGGGGGAACTGGGCCGACTTGGCCATCGGGCCCATGAACACCAGCAGGCAGAGCAGCACGGCCACCCCGGTGGGCAGGCCCCCGCCGGCCACGGCGGCCGAGAGCCGTTCACCGATCTCCTCGAAGCCGAAGCTGCCGGTGGCCCAGAACAGGCCGAGGATCCCCAGCAGCAGGCCGAAATCGCCGACCCGGTTGACCACGAAGGCCTTCTGGGCGGCGTTGGCGGCGGCGTCGCGGTCGTACCAGAAGCCGACGAGCAGGTAGGAGCACATGCCCACCAGCTCCCAGAACACGTAGATCTCGAGCAGGTTGGGGCTGATCACCAGGCCCAGCATCGAGCTGCTGAACAGGGCCAGGTAGGTGAAGAAGCGGACATAGCCTTTGTCGTGGGCCATGTAGCCGTCGGAATAGACCATCACCAGCAGGGCGATGGTGGTCACCAGCGACAGCATCACGGCCCCGAGGGCGTCGACGCGGAAGCCCATCTGCAGGTGGAAGGTGCCGGCGCCGGCCCAGTCGAACAGCACCTCCGTGGTGCCAGCTCCGGCCAGCTGCTCGGCCAGGATCGCGAAGCTCAGCACCGCGGCCATGCCCACGGAGGTGATGAGCAGGAGCGCTACCGGCTTGCGCAGGCGGTTGACGGTGCGGTTGAAGGTGATCAGCCCCAGGCCGGTGAGGCACGCCCCCAGCAGGGGACGCACCGGGATCAGCCAGGCAAGTTCGGAAGCGGCGGGCATCCTGGGGGCTCTGTTGGCGCGAGTTTAGGCAGGCCCGCCGGCCTGGCCCCGGCTCTGTGGTGGCCTGCCCATCGACCTACGGCGACGGGTGGGAGCTTCAGCCCAGCCAGTGGGCGAGGGCCGTGCGCGAGAAGGTGGTGGCCCCAAGGCCGATCCAGCGGTGGGCCCACCAGAACACGCCGATGGCGATGGCGATCCCCAGCTGGGAGGGCCGCAGGAATTCCGCCGCCACCAGCGTCTGGCGGCCGTCCAGCACGGCGGCGAAGGGCAGCACCGACGTGGAGGCCCGCAGCTCCTCGAAGGCGGCGCCGAAGCGGTTGCGCAGGCGCCGGTCCCCGTTCCAGACGGCGAACAGGTGGTGGCCGATCAGTCCCACGCAGGCCACCAGGGTGAAGCTGGTGCCGATCCAGAGCAGGTGGGTGGCGCACCACAGCACCTGCCCCACGGCCTGGGGATGGCGGCTCACCCGGATGATCCCCGTGGCGTACAGCCGCACCTGGGGCTTCAGCACCGCCGGGATCTCGAGCAGGTTGTAGGTGGCCGGATACAGAAACAGAAAGCTGATGGCCGTGCCGGTCCAGACCAGCGGCACCACCCAGGGCTGGTCCTGCAGGTTCCAGAGCCTGACCCCGTCGTAACGGTGGGCGAGGAAGTAGCCCACCACCACGACCGCCGAGGGAATGCTGAGCCCGGCGAACAGCAGGCGCCAGAGCCGGGCCCCGATCCGCTCCTCCCCCCAGACCCTCAGGGAGGCCCCGCCGCTGTGGATCAGGGCGAACAGCACCAGCAGGGCCAGCATGACCACGCTGCTGTGCTGGGGGCCCGCCTGTAGCAGGGGAAGCGAGGGCATGGGGGAGCGGCCATCGGCCGCGGATGTGACAGGGCGATTCTCGCCATCGGCCGGGGCCCCTAGAGTTCCGCACGGCCTGCCGGCTCCGGCGAACGGTCCCCCCGAGGCCTCCCCGACCCATGGCAGATCTGCCTTTCACCCTCGACCAGCTGCGCATCCTGCGCGCCATCGCCAGTGAGGGCAGCTTCAAGAAGGCGGCCGACAGCCTCTACGTCACCCAGCCCGCGGTGAGTCTGCAGATCCAGAACCTGGAGAAGCAGCTCGACGTCTCCCTGTTCGACCGCGGCGGCCGCAAGGCCCAGCTCACCGAGGCCGGCCACCTGCTGCTCAGCTACTGCGACCGGATCCTGAGCCAGTGCCAGGAAGCCTGCCGGGCCCTCGACGATCTCCACAACCTGCGCGGCGGCTCCCTGGTGGTGGGGGCCAGCCAGACGACGGGCACCTACCTGATGCCCCGGATGATCGGTCTGTTCCGCCAGAAGTACCCGGACGTGGCAGTGCAGCTGCAGGTGCACAGCACCCGCCGCACCGGCTGGAGCGTGGCCAACGGCCAGATCGACCTGGCGATCATCGGCGGGGAACTGCCGGCGGATCTCAACGACCTGCTGCAGGTGGTGCCCTACGCCAACGACGAACTGGCCCTGGTGCTCCCCCCCAAGCACCCGCTCTCCCGCCTGCCCGAGCTCACCAAGGACGATCTCTACCGCCTCGGCTTCGTCTGCCTTGATGCCCAGTCCACCACCCGCAAGATGGTGGACCAGCTGCTGAGCCGCTCCAAGCTCGACGTGCAGCGGCTCAAGATCGAGATGGAGCTGAACTCCTTCGAGGCCATCAAGAACGCCGTCCAGGCGGGTCTTGGGGCGGCGTTCCTGCCGGTGGTGTCGATCGAGCGGGAGCTGGCCGCCGGCACCCTGTACCGCCCCCAGGTGGCCGACCTGATGGTGCGGCGCCAGCTGAAGTTGATCACCCACCCGGCCCGTTACTGCTCGAGGGCCGCCGACGCCTTCCGCCGCGAGGTGCTGCCGGTGTTCGCCAGCCCGGACAGTCCCCTGCGCCAGGTGCAGCCCACGCCGGGGCTGGCCGAGCGCAACGGCCTCAGAACTGATCGGCCTCCGGTGTGATGCCGACGGCGTCATCGGCGGCGCCGGCCACGCCCCGGGTCTGGAACTTGTTGCCGGAGATGTCGGTCTGGTAGACGCAGCGGACGATCGGCTTGTCGCGCACCGAGCCGATGTAGGCGAAGGTGTTCATGCGCTGCTTGCACTGGCGCATCTGCTCGGCGGTCACGGCGCCCTCCTTCTGCAGCACCGACCAGTTCTCCCGGCGGATGACGCAGCCGGGCTGGAGGGTCGGCTGCGTCACGAAGCTGCTGCTCGGGTTCATCGTGGTGTACAGCTCGATGTCCATCACGAAGGCGCTGGCCCCCCACTGCTTGCAGAACTCGGGGTCGGGCACCGCCATGTCGAGCTGCTGGGCGCTGGCGATGTTGCCCTGATTGCCCTGGGTGGTGCTGGTCACGGCGCTGCCGATGCCGATGCCCACCACCAGCACGCCGGCCAGCACCGCCACCGTGGCCACGTTCAGCTGAATGTTGGGCCCGCCCCCGGAGGGGCCACCGCCGTTACCGGCGGGGGGCCGGCCGCCGCCGCCACCGTTGCTGCCGCGGCGGCCCTGGGGCCCGTAACGGGGATCCTCCCGGCGGTCGTAGCCGGTGGCGAAGCGATCGGCCCGGTCGTCGTAGCGGCCGGAGCGGGGGTCGCTGCGGGGGTCGGCGCGGTCGGGTCGGGGCGCATAGCCGCCCGGTTCGGGGCGGCCGCCGCTGCGGGAGCGGGTCACAGGGTTTCCGGGCTGCGGGGCAGGCCCATCGAGTAGTTGAGAACCCGGGCCTCGGGGTTGTAGCTGAGTTCACCGGCCTGGAGCATCTGGCGCACCAGCCCCTCGAGCTCGGAGCCGATGCGGCGCAGGCTGTAGTCGCTCAGTTCCTGGCCGGCCTGGGCCGCCACCAGCTCCCGGAACCGGGCGCGCACCTTCTCGAGGGCCGCTTCGTCCCAGAGGAACTCGTTGTCGGGATCGATGTCGAGGGTGAGCTGGTCGGGGTCCGGGATGAGGTCGTCGTTCTCGACCCGCGCCGTGAACAGGCGGATGTGGCGGGTGGTGGACTTGAGCAGCGTCTCGACCATGGGCTCGGCCTCGGGGCGGGAATCGGGAGAAGGGGGTGGCACCCGTGGAGTGCTGCCCAGACTTTAGGTAGGTCGGCGGCCGATTCCGTCGCCGCGGCCCCCGGGCGCCGGTCACCCCTGTCCTGGGAGGCCCGATAAGGTTGCTGCTGATCTCGGGTACGACATGCGGGTTGTCATCGCCGGGGCCGGTCTGGCCGGCCTGTCCTGCGCCAAATACCTCTGCGATGCCGGCCACACCCCGATCGTGCTCGAAGCCAGAGACGTGCTGGGCGGCAAGGTGGCGGCCTGGCAGGACGCCGATGGGGACTGGTACGAAACCGGCCTGCACATCTTCTTCGGCGCCTATCGCAACATGCGCCAACTCTTCGCCGAGCTGGACATCGAGGATCGCCTGCAGTGGAAATCCCACTCCATGATCTTCAACCAGAAGGAAGTGCCCGGCACCTACAGCCGCTTCGATTTCCCGGACCTGCCGGCTCCGCTCAACGGGGTGGCGGCGATCCTGGGCAACAACGACATGCTCACCTGGCCGGAGAAGATCGCCTTCGGTCTCGGTCTGGTGCCGGCCATGCTCCGCGGCCAGGCCTATGTGGAGGAATGCGACAAGTACAGCTGGAGTGAATGGCTGCGGATTCACAATATCCCCGAGCGCGTCAACGATGAAGTCTTTCTCGCCATGAGTAAGGCGCTCAACTTCATCAATCCCGAAGAGATCTCCAGCACGGTGGTCCTCACCGCCCTCAACCGCTTTCTGCAGGAATCGGACGGCTCCAGGATGGCCTTCCTGGACGGCAACCCTCCGGAGCGGCTCTGTCAGCCGATGGTCGATTACATCGAGGCCCGTGGGGGTGAGGTCCATCTGGAATCACCGCTCAGGGAGATCCGCATCGACAAGGACGGCGCCGTGACGGGCTTCCGCATCGGCGGCATCAAGGGCCGGCCCGAGCGGGAGATCCAGGCCGACGCCTATGTGAGCGCCATGCCCGTCGATCCGCTCAAGCTGCTCCTGCCGGACGCCTGGAAGACGCTGCCCTACTTCAGCAAGCTCGAGGGTCTGCGGGGGGTGCCGGTGATCAACATCCATCTCTGGTTCGACCGCAAGCTCACGGACATCGACCACCTGCTGTTCAGCCGTTCCGACCTGCTCAGCGTCTACGCCGACATGAGCAACACCTGCCGGGAGTACGAGGACCCCGACCGCTCCATGCTCGAGCTGGTGTTCGCCCCGGCCGCCGACTGGATCGGTCGCCCCGATGCGGAGATCGTCGCCGCCACCATGGAGGAGCTCAAGCGCCTGTTCCCCATCCACTTCACCGGCGACGCCCCGGCCGTGCTGCGCAAGTCGGTGGTCGTCAAGACGCCACTGTCCGTCTACAAGACCGTGCCTGGCTGCCAGCAGCTGCGGCCCTCCCAGGACTCCCCCATCCCGAACTTCTTCCTGGCGGGCTGCTTCACCATGCAGCGCTATCTGGCCTCGATGGAGGGGGCGGTGCTCAGCGGCAAGCTCTGCGCCGCCGCTGTCGACGCCCATCTCTCGGGCCGCGGCCAGGGTCCGGCCCCCGCCCAGAGCCTGGCGACGGTGTGAGCGTGCTGGCCCCGCTGCCCCTCGACCGCTCCTCCGATCTGGAGGAGGCCTACGAATCCTGCCGGCAGGAGACGGCGCAGTGGGCCAAGACCTTCTATCTCGGCACGATGCTGTTGCCGCCGGCCAAACGCCGGGCGATCTGGGCGATCTACGTCTGGTGCCGCCGCACCGACGAACTGATGGACAGCGCCCAGGCGCAGACCCTGTCCGCCGAGGTGCTGCTGGCGCGTCTCGATGCCTGGGAGGAGCGCACCCGCGCCCTGTTCGCCGGCCATGCCGTCGACGGCCTCGACCGGGTGATGCTGGACACGATCGAGCGCTTCCCCCAGCCCCTGCAGGCCTATCTCGACATGATCGAGGGCCAGCGGATGGACGTGCTGCGCGACCGCTACGCCAGCTTCTCCGATCTCCAGCTCTACTGCTACCGGGTGGCGGGCACCGTGGGCCTGATGACCCAGGAGGTGATGGGGGTCGATGCGGCCTACACCTCCGCTCCCTGGAGCGAGCGCCCTGACACCTCCGAAGCGGCCGTGGCCCTGGGCATCGCCAACCAGCTGACCAACATCCTGCGGGATGTGGGCGAGGATCGCGGCCGCGGCCGCATCTACCTGCCCCAGGAGGATCTCGACCGCTTCGGCTACTCCGAAGCCGACCTGATGGCCGGCCGTCTCAATGAGAACTGGCAGGCCCTGATGCGGTTCCAGCTGGAGCGGGCCCGGGACTGGTTCAACCGCTCCGAGGCCGGGGTGCGCTGGCTGGCTCCGGATGCCCGCTGGCCTGTGTGGGCATCGCTCCGGCTGTATCGGGGGATCCTTGATGTCATCGAGCGGCTGGATTATGACGTCTTCAATCACCGCGCCTTCGTGCCCAGGGTCGGCAAATTGCTGGATCTTCCCCTCTCCTATGTGATCGCCCAGACGCGATGAAGCGGCGCCCCATCCGCCAGGCCCTCAGCCTCACCCTCACCCTCGCCGCCTCCGCCACCACCGCCGGGCTGACGCTGACGGACCCGGCCCCGGCCCAGTCCCTGCCGGCCCAGTCCCTGCCGGCGACGGAGAGCCCGCCCGAGGTGAAGGCCGTCGAGGGTCTGGGGGCGGGGTGGCCCGGCCCGATGCCCAGCGGTGACCGCCTGCCCGCCCTGCCCCCCGAACTCCTGGGGGCCCTGACGATGGAGCAGGCGGCGGAGTGGGCCGTGGATCGCAATCCCGTGGTGCGCTCCGCCTATCAGTCGCTGGTGGCCACCCAGAACAGCCTCGGCGCCGCCTACGCCAGCTGGTGGCCCACCCTCAACCTCAGCCTCAACGGCGGTCCCTACGGCTCCAAGACCTTCTACAACTACCCCTTCAGTGCCTCCGCGGGCTTCTCCATTTCGGGCTCCGGTCTCAGCAGTCAGAGGGTGTTCGAGGCCAGCTACTTCCAGGCGATCGGCCAGATCGACACCACCTGGAACCTGATCGATCCCACCCGCTCGGCGACCATCTGGCAGAACAAGTACCTGGTCCGCCAGGCGGCCGACACCTATGTGATCGCCCGCCGCGACCAGCGCCTCAAGACCCAGGCGGCCTACATCGATCTGCAGCGGGCCCTCGCCGCCGTCAAGACCGGCCAGCAGATCGTCGAGAACGACGAGCTTCTGTACCGCCTCGCCCAGACCCGGGTGCAGATGGGGGTGGCCTCCAAGCTGGAGGTCTTCAAGCAGCAGACCGTCCTGCTGGCCGATCGCCAGGCCCTGCTGGCCGCCGAGCAGCAGGTGGAGACGGCCCGGGCCAACCTGGCCCAGCTGCTGGCCACCCCTAGTCCCGACGCCCTCACGCCCGCCACGCCCTTCGCGCCCCTCGGCGCCTGGGACCATTCCCTCGACGACTCGATCACGGCGAGCCTCGCCTACCGCAAGGTGCTGGAGCAGCAGCTTCTCGCCGTCAAGACCAACGAGGCCCAGGCCCGGATCTACCTGGCCACCTACCGCCCCACCCTGCAGCTGATCACGTCCCTCTACTGGACGAAGGGGGTGGGATACCTCAACCAGGGCCCACCGTTCGTCCCCAACGCTCGCTCCGACGAATGGAACGGATCGGCCCTGCTGCAGCTGACGTTCACGGGCTTCGACGGCGGCCAGGCCCGCATGAACGCCGCCGCGGCCCGCCGCCTGGCGGCGGCCGCCGCCGAGACCTACAGCGCCACCGTGCTGCAGGTGCGCAGCGAGGTGCAGTCCCTGGTGGCCCAGGCCCGCTCCGGCCGCAGCATCGTGATGGCCGGTGCCGAACGGGTCAAGGCGGCCAACGGGGCCCTGCGCCTCCAGACCCTGCGCTTCAACGCCGGTTACGGCACGATCACCGATGTGGTGCAGGCCCAGCAGGAGATCAGCCAGGCGGTGAGCTCCTACATCCAGAACCTGGCCACCTACAACGACACCCTGGTGCAGCTCAGCCGCTCGAGCGGCCTGCCGGTTCAGCCCGATCCCGCCCTTCTCCAGACGGTGGGCAATCCCCTCCAGACCCTGCGTCTGCCGACGCGGATGGCGCAGATGCGCTGATCTGCTCCATCCGCCTCTGGCGCATGGCCCGGGCCCTGGCGTTGAGCTGCTCGAAGCCGGGGTCGTTGAGGATCGAGCAGACCTGGCCCTGCAATTCGCTGGCGTTGATGTTGATCTCCATCTGCCGGATCTGGTCCCGCAGCGAGTTCTCCCGGTCCGCCACGGCCCCCGACATCCGGTTGAAGGCCCGCACCAGCCGGCCGATGGCGTCCTCCGCCGGGTAGGTGAGGGCCTGATGCCCCTTGCCGTCCGCGATGGCGTCGGCGGCGGTCGCCAGCTCCCGCAGCTCCCGACGGATGCCGCGGGCGATCAGCCAGGCGGCAACGCCACTGGCGCTGATCAGGATCAGGGTGAGGATCACCAGCCGGCGGACCATCTCGTCCTTGGCCTCCTGCATCGGCAGGAGGGCATCCGTCAGGGCCTCCTCCTCCACGGAGACGACCGCCAGCCAGTTCCACTCCGGGAAGGCGGCGATGTACAGGTGCTGCAGCACCGGGGTGGTGGAGCCCGGGGGGCGCACCATGGCCTTGCGCTCGAAGGGCTCGCTGTGGCCGAGGGTGCGTGGATCGGGAATGCCGCCGTTCTGGCGCAGGGCCATGGCCAGGTCGATGCAGGCCTGGGTGTCCACGGTCTGGTAGCTGCAGTACAGCCCTCCGGTGGGGGTGATGCCGAAGAAGGCCGCCTGGTGGGTCTCGGCGGGGAAGAGGCTGGAGCCGGCGGCCAGGAGCTTGGAGGCGGCCTGGGTGCTGACGTCCACCAGCAGGGCCAGGTGGCCCTCGCCCGGTTTCCGGCCCGAAAGGATGGTCAGCCGGGCCATCCGCCATTCCCCATCCAGCTGCAGCATGGCGGTGCGACTCATCTCTTCGGCTGGGGCGCCCTTGAAGAGATGTTGGAAGTCGTCCACCGTGGCTGGCAGGGCCGGGGCGCCGGGCTCCAGGGCCTGTCCCTGGCTGGTGATGCCCGTGAGCCGCCGCCAGCTGCCACTGCGGTCGCGGTAGTAGACGGCGGCCCGCTCCCGGAGCAGGGCCAGGGGGAGCCGCAGCCGGTCGTTCAGCAGGGCGGGCGCCTGGGCCGGCTTGAGGGGCTGGCCGTTCCAGGACAGGCGGCCTTCGGTGTCCATCCGCAACGGCGCCAGGGCCTTGCGCAGATCCTTGGAGTCCTGAAGGATGACCCGGCTGAACTCCTCGGCCGACTTCTCGATGATCGAGGTGGTGACCGCCAGGGAGGAGAGGTTGTCGTGGTCGAACATCGTGCTGATCTCGATCCGGGCCTTCTGGGCCAGGCGGATCGAGCCGAGGGTGGCCAGCGCCAGGAAGACCGCCAGGCTCACGAGCGGGCCGCTGACCCCCAGGAGCATCAGCCGCACGGACAGGCGCAGGGGCCGCCCCTTCCTCACCCCCGCTGTCCGTTGAGGCCGTCCGGCGAGCCGTTGGCGAATCGTCAAAAGGGCCTTCAACGCCATGCCTATGATTTTCCCACGTCCGTGAGATGGATCGCTTCATGACCAGGATCCTTTCCGTCCATTCCTTCCGCGGTGGAACGGGAAAATCCAACCTCTCGGCGAATCTGGCGGCTGCATTCGCGGCCCGCGGGCTCAGGGTCGGCGTCTTCGACACCGATCTTGCTTCACCAGGTATTCATGTGCTGTTCGGGTTCACGGCAGGGCCGGAATCCCATACCCTCAATGATCATCTTCAGGGCTCCATTCCAATTGAAAAGTGCTCCCATGACGTGACCCCCGCCTCGATGGCGGGGGGCAAGGGACGCATCTTTCTGGTGCCTGCCGCCATGGAGGGCGACCGGATCGCCCGGCTGCTGCGGGAAGGCTATGAAGTCGAGCGGCTCAACGATGCCCTGTTCAGCCTCGGCCAGAGCCAGCACCTGGATCTGCTGATCGTGGACACCCACCCCGGGATCAACGAGGAGACCCTGCTCACCACCGCCATCTCCGATTGCCTGGTGATGGTGATGCGCCCCGACCAGCAGGACTACCTCGGCACGGCCGTGGCGATCGAAGTGGCCCAGAGGCTCATGGTGCCGGAGGCCCGCCTGGTGGTGAACAAGCTGCCGGCCCATTTCGATGCGGAACAGGTGCGCGCCCGGGTCGCCCAGAGCTACGGAATTCCCGTCGGGGCGATCCTGCCCCTCAGCGACGACCTGCTCACCATCGCCAGTGGCAGCCTGGCCCTGGTGGATGTCCCCTCCCACCCCTGGAGCACCGGTGTGACCCAGCTCGCTGCCGACCTTGCCGATGCGCTCCTCTGAGCCCGACAACGCTGGCGATGGCCCGGCGCCGCTGGCCCTGCCAGAGGGACCGCTGACCATGACCCGGCTGCTCGCGCTCGAACCCGCCGCGCTGCGGCGGCTCCTGACGACGGG
Source organism: Tabrizicola sp. YIM 78059 (assembly GCA_943367815.1). GTDB lineage: Bacteria > Cyanobacteriota > Cyanobacteriia > PCC-6307 > Cyanobiaceae > Cyanobium. Next base: position 161,332 of record CALRKA020000005.1, read on the forward strand.
CCTGCGGGCCGGACTGGCCGAGGCCGAGCTCGACGCCGGCTGTGCGGCGGCGGTGGCCCCCGGTCAGGCACCGGCGGAGCTGCGGGCCCGACTGCAGGAGCGGGGCTGGCTGGGCTGGGATCCCGACCGCCAGCGCTGGCGCACCCGGCTCGGCGCCACCACGCCGGCGGCACCGCCTCAGGGCTGATCCGCCAGGGCCAGCCACTCCTCCAGCACCGGGTTCACCCGGGCGGGATTTTCATCGTGGGGGCAGTGGCCGAGGCCGGGCAGGATGCGCAGCTCGCGCACGGCGGCGAAGGCCCCGGCCCAGCGCCGCGCCTCGGCGACCGGCTCCCACGGATCCGCCTCCCCCCAGAGCAGCCGGACCGGGCCGGGCAGTTCCGCCAGCAGGTCCGGGGCGAGTCGGTCCCGGAAGAGGTTGATGAAGCCCCGGAAGCTCTCGTCGGCGCCGGGGCTGCGCGCCGGGGTCAGCAGCAGTTGCACCAGCTGGTCGTCGATGCCGTCGCCGGAGGGGTAGGCGGCGCCCAGTACCCGGCGGATCACCCCGGGATTGGCCACCCAGCGGAACAGACGGCCCGTGAGCCAGCGCTGCCGCACCAGCTGCTTCAGCAGGGGCCGGCCGATCCGGCGCAGGGGTGGCTGCTCGCTCAGTCGGCGGTCGTCGAGGCTGCGCTGGGCGCAGTCGATCAGGATCACCTGGCCCACGTCGTCCCCGAGCCTGGCGGCCGCGGCCAGGGCCACGACGCCCCCGATCGAATTGCCGACCAGCTGGACCGGCCTGCTGATCACCTCCCGCACGAAGGCGGCCACCTGGTCGGCCCACAGGTCGATGCCGTAGCGCAGCGCCAGCCCGTCCTCCGGCTCATCCTCGAGCCGGGAAGGGGGCTTGCTGCTGGCCCCGAAGCCCACGAGGTCGATGGCGTACACCTGGCGCCGGCCGGCCAGCGCCGGCAGGTTGTGGCGCCAGTGCTCCTTGCAGGCACCGAAGCCATGGATCAGCAGCACGGGCAAGGCCCCGCCGCCCTCCGGATCCGGAGCCGCGGGCGCGTGGCGCACATAGCTGATCATCTGCCCCTGCCACGACCAGGTGCCCAGCCAGTCCGCCGGGTAGATCGTGCCGCCGTCGGTCAGGGGTGTGACGGTCATGGGGCCTGGGGTCGGAGGACTCAATGGGACCCCTTCCAGGGTTCGACCCTGCCATCTTCGATGGCCCAGATCCGATCGGCGTCATCGAGCAGGCGCAGGTCGTGGGTCACCAGCAGCACCGAACTGCCCCGTTTGCGGCAGAGGTCGCCCAGCAGGGCCACCACCTCCTGGCCGGAGGTGCTGTCGAGGGAGGCGGTGGGTTCATCGGCCAGCACCAGGTCGGGTTCGGGGGCCAGGGCCCGGGCGATCGCCACCCGCTGCCGCTGGCCGCCGGAGAGTTCGGAAGGGAAGTAATCCAAGCGGTGGCCCAGACCCACCGCCTCGAGCAGGGCGGTGGCCCGGTGCCGGCGCCGCTGGGGGTCCGGTTCACTCAGCTGCAGCACCAGCGCCACGTTCTGCAGGCTGGTGAGGGAGGCCACCAGATTGTGGCTCTGGAAGATGAAGCCGATACGGCGGCGGATCTCCACCCGCATCCGTTCGCTGGAGCGCCGCACCTCGCTGCCCAGCACCCGCAGGGAGCCCTCCTGGACCGATCGCAGGGCCCCGACCAGGGTGAGCAGGGTGCTCTTGCCGCTGCCGGAGGGCCCCACCAGCAGGGTGATCTCGCCGGGGTTCACCGTGAAGCTGATCCCGTGCAGGATCTCGCTGCGCAGCGGACCTTCCCCGTAGGCGTGGCGCAGATTCTCGGCGACGACAGGCAGCATCGGGTTCAGAAGACGCTGGCGGGATCCGCATCCCGCAGCTTGTTGATCGCGATGGCGGCCGCCACGGCACAGACCCCGATGGTGAGGCTGAACACCAGCACGGTCTTGCCGGTGGTCATCACGATCTGGATGCCGGAGACGGCGGTGAGGAAGGCATAGAGGGCGGCGCTCGCCACCAGGGCGGGAACAAAGGAGGAGATCGCCAGGATCGAGGCCTCCTGCAGCACCAGGAGCAGCAGGAAACGGTTGCGGAACCCCAGGGCCTTGAGGGTGGCGTACTCGTGCAGGTGGTCGCTGACATCGGTGTACAGCACCTGATAGACGATCACCCCCCCCACCAGCAGACCCATGATCGTGCCGAAGCCGAAGATGATGCCGAAGGAGGAGCTGGTGTTCCAGTAGTTCTGCTCGCTGGCGATCAGCTCGGGTTTGGTGAACACCTGGAGCTGGCTGCCGTAGAGGGCCCGCAGGTGACGCTGGACGGGGGCGATGGCGGCCGGATCGCCGACGCGGATCAGGCCCATGGAGATCTCACCCTCGTTGATCTGCTTGTAGGCGAGCTGCAGGGCCGTGGTGTCGCTGCTGATCAGGTTGCTGTCGGCGGCGAAGGTGGAGCCGAGGCGGAACAGGCCCACCACCCGGAAGGTCTTGGAGTAGTCGGAGAGGATCATCGTCTGGCTCCCCTGGGCCTTCACCGCCGCGGCGACCGGTCCGGTGTTGCTGTTGCCGGCCGCATCGAACAGCACGTAGCCGGGGGTGCGGATGCGGTCGATCTGCTCACGCACCGGCGCCAGATCGAGAATCTGCTGGTCGGGATCGAAACCGATCAGGCGCAGGCTGGTGGGCTTGATCCCGCCCATCTGCTGGGCGTTCACATTGGCGACATAGACGGGGATGACATCGGCCACCCCCGGCACCCCCAGCGACTGATAGAGCTGGGACTGGGGGAACTGCTGGAAGGCGCCGCTGTCGCGGGTGCCGGGGCTGATCACCACCAGATCCGTGATCAGGGCCTGGTAGAAGGTGGTGGCGCTGGTCAGCAGACCGGACTGGAAGCCCAGCTGCATGAACATCAGCAGGGCGGCGAAGCCGATGCCGGTGACGGCCACCAGGTAGCGGATCGGCTGGCGCTTCAGCTGCAGCCAGGCCACCGGCAGATCGCCCAGGCTGCGTCTCAGGGAGCGGCCGATCACGGCAGGAAGCGGACGTTCACGTTCAGGCCGCTGAGCTTGGCGAGGCGGGCGGAGTCGGCGGGGGTCAGCGCGATCTTCACCAGCACCACCCGGGCATTGACGTTGTTGTTGGAATTGACGCTGAACAGATCCCGGTCGGAGACCTCCCCGGTGATGTCCAGGACGCGGCCCTGCAGCTTGCCACTGAAGCCGCCGCTCTCCGGCCAGATCTCGACGGGCTGGTCAGGGCGCACCTGGGGAATGTCGCTCTGGAACACCTGGGCCCAGACCTGCATGGCGCCGATCTTGCCGATCTGGGCGAGCCCCTGGTCGGTTTCCTTCATGCCCGGCCAGCTGTAGATCCGCAGCAGCTTCCCGTCGAGGGGGGAGCGGATCTCGGCGTTGCGCAGCTGGCTGCGGGCCTGGGCCAGGTTGGCCTTGGCCACGGCCACGTCGGCGACGGCCACCTCCCGGTCGACCGGCCGGACCGTGAGGTTGTCGTAGAGGGTGCCCTTGAGGGCCTGGATGTTGGCCTGGCCCTGGGCGAGGGCCGCATCGGCCTTGCCGAGTTCCTCCTCGGAGATCGCCCCGGCCTTGAACAGCTCCACGCTCTTCTGCTGGCTGATCTTGAGGTAGGGAATCACCACCTGCTCGGCCTTGAGATCCGCCTCGGCCTTGGCCCGGGCCCCCTGGCGGGCCCCCGCATCGACCTGGGCCAGCTTGGCCTCGCTGAGGGCCAGCTGGCTCTCGGCCTGGACGACCCCCTTGCGGAGGCTGGCCCAGCTGCTGAGGAAACCCAGCAACTGGTCACGGCGGATCGCTGCCCCTTCCGGCACCAGCCACTTGTCGACGACCTCCGAACCGCCGCTGTTGCCCGAGGCGGTGGAGAGGGACACGACGCCCCCCTGGGGGGTGAGGCGTCCCAGGGCGGTCACGGCCCGGGGCGCCAGGGGCGGCGGCGGCGGGGCGGGGCGGTGGGTCAGGTGCCAGCCCGCCAGTCCCAGCACGGCCAGCACCGACACCGTGACGACTTTCCGGCGGCCACTGCCCCAGGCCCGCTCCCGCCAGGTGCGCTGCAGGCCCTCGAGCCGGTCGACGTGCGGCGCTTCCGTCACGACTTGAGGGGCTCCGGGCGCGCCATGGTAACGGCCGGGTCCGCGCCCAGCCAGCGGCGGTGCATGCGGCGGTACTCGATCGAGAGGATGTCGGAGGCCACATGGCGCTCCTGGGTGAGATCCAGGGGGACGGGGGTCGGCCGCTGGCTGCGCACCACCCCATGGTCCTCCTGGAAGATGGTTCGGGAGATGGCGATCGACTGGGCTTCGCTGCCGGGCAGCCGCAGGCGCTTGCGTTTCGAATACTTCACCCAGCGGGCCAGGGTGTGGGTGTCGCTCTGGGGCAGGCTGGCGTTGAAGAAGACGAAGCGCAGCTGGTCGCCGATGCTGGTGTCGACGATGTTGAGGTTGGGGTAGTAGAAGCTGAAGGTGGTGGTGGCGCAGAGGGGACCGCTCTGGCCGCTGAGGGTGCGCAACAGCTTGAGGATCCCTTTCACCGGCAGTTCGAAGCTCACCGTGGCGGCGATCATGCGGTCCTCCTTGCGGAGATCGACGGGAACCGACAGGGGTGAATCCTGGCTGGCGAAGGTGCTCTTGTGCACCCAGTAGGCATGGGAATTGTCGAGGTTGGACTCGATCACCCGGCTGAAGTGGGTGTCCCAGTCGAAGCTGCTTTCCACATGGCCCCAGGCCTCGTCCGGGAAGACGGGCAGATCGGGCAGCAGGGCCGGATCGGGCGGGCCCTCGCCCCACCACATCCAGATGAAGCCCCGCGACTCGACCGCCGGCCGCTCACCCACCAGGGCGCTGCGCGCCGGGGGGCTGGCGCCGGCCGGCTCGGCGGGGGCCTCGAGGCAGGTCCCGTCGGCGGCGAATTTCCAGCCGTGGAAGGGGCAGCGCAGGCAGCCTCCCTCCTCCAGCCTCCCCAGGGCCAGGGAGGCGCCCCGGTGGGGACAGCGGTCGGTGAACAGCCTGGGCCGGCCTTCCGCATCCGGGAAGAGCACGAAATCGTGGCCTGCGAAGGGGACGGCCACCGGTCCCTTCCGGAAGGCGAACGAAGAGGCGACGGCGTACCAGCAGTTCTGGGCCAGTTGAGACACCTGGGGAGGGGATGTCTCTGAGGCGCTCCCAGCCAATGACATGCTCTGCCGATGCTGCGCGGATCTTAAGCGAAGCGTCCCGATCGAGAGAGCGACACCCCCTAGATTGGCGCCGCCGCCAAGGTTGGGTCGCCCCACACTGCCGTCCGAATGATTCGCAAGTGATTCGCAAGCTGCGCAGTCCTCTGGCGATCGTGTTTCTCACCCTGTTGCTGGACAAGCTGGGCGAAAACATCGTCTACCCTCTGCTCCCCTTCATCCTCGAGAAGTTCTCTCCCGACGGACTCACCCTGGGGCTGCTGGCCTCCACGGCCACCCTGTTTTCCGTGCTGGCGTCACCGATCATCGGTTCCCTCAGTGATGCCTGTGGCAGGCGTCCGGTGATCCTTCTCTGCGTGGCCATCAACTGTCTGTCCCTGTTCATGTTCGGCCTGGCCGGAACCCTGGGGCTGATCTTTCTCTCCAGGGCGATCAACGGCGTTTCCACGGCCACGGTCGGCACGGCCCAGGCCTACATCTCCGACATCTCCACCCCGGCGAACCGGGCCCGCAATTTCGGCATCAGCGGCGCCGCCTTCGGCCTCGGGGCCATCGCCGGGCCAGCCCTGGGGGGGGCGCTGGTGGGATTCGGCATGCGCATTCCGGTGTTCGTGGCCGCCGCCCTGGCGGCCTACAACTTCCTGATGGCGTTTCTGTACCTCAAGGAGACCCTGCCGCTCCAGAACAGGCCCCGCTTCCAGTGGTCCCAGATCAACGGACTGGCTCCGGTCATGGCCCTGCTGGCGCTGCCGAAGGCGAACCGCGTGGCGCTGGCCTTCTGCTGCTTCAACTTCGCCTTCAGCGGCTTCACCACCCTGCTGGTGCTCTATCTCAAGGATCAGTTCTCCTGGTCCGCCTCCCAGTCGAGCGGCATCTTCGTGATCGTCGGCCTCACCGTCACCTACGTGCAGGTGGCCCTCACCGGCCCGCTGGTGCGGCGCCATGGGGAGGCCCGCCTCAACATCTACGGCCTGCTGGCGGTTGCCGCCGGCATCGCCCTGATCCCCCTCGCCAGTGTTTTTGGCGCCGCTGCCGCCGTCGTGATCGTCACGGCCGCCGTGATGCTGTCGGTGGGGGCGGCCTGCGTGATCCCCACGGCCCGCAGCCTGGTCTCGCGGCTGGTCCCGGAGAACCGGCAGGGGGTGATGCTCGGCAGCCTGCTGGCCCTGACGGGCCTGGCCAGTGCCCTGGGTCCGATGCTGGCGGGGGTGCTCTACGACCTCTCCCCCACCCTCTGCTTCCTGCTCCAGGCGGTGGTCTGCCTGCTGGGGGCGCCCCTGCTGCGCGGCGTCAGGGAGCCGGTGCCGGTCCCCGTCGACATCGCCGGCTGAACTGGCGCGCCTCAGACGCGGGCGTGCTCGCGCATCATCCGCCGGTACTCCACCAGGATCAGGTCGGACTCGATCAGCACCTCGTGGGAGCCCCGGAAGCTCACCCGCTTGGGCTCCTGCTCGCTGATCACAGCCGCGTCCTCCTTGGAGATCTGCAGGCCCGTGTCCAGAGTGATGCGATCGAACAGCCGATCCAGCACCGGCGTGGCGGTGAGGAAGTTGCGGCCGTTGGTGACCCGGACGGTGGTTTCGCCGTCGTTGTCGGGCACGTGGGCCTGCAGCGCCGCCAGGGTCACCGCGCCGAAATGGATGATCGAGACCACCACGTTGGGGTAGAGGAAGCGGTACTCCTTGTAGGCATTGGCGCTGTCCCCCTTCAGCAGCAGGCGGGTGAGGCCGTTGAGCTTCTTGACCTTGATCGGCATGCGCCCGTAGAGGCTGCCGGGTTCCACCTGCACCGGATAGTGCTCGAGGCTGAAGTCGGTGGTCGGGTCCACCCGTCCGATGCTTTTACCGTGCACGAAGGCGGCATGGGTGGGGTCGATGCCGTTCTCGATCGTGCGGGTGAAATGGGTGGCGTAGGTGTAGGCCATGTCACCGCCGGCTCGCAGGGTCAGCCCGTCCAGTTCCGGGATGTCGAGCACATCGCCATCGGGGCTGGCCTGGCTGCCGGCCAGCCACAGCCAGACGAACCCGTGTCGCTCCCGGGTGGGGAAGGTGCGCAGCCGCGCCTGGCGCGGGATCGACTCCTCGGCCCGCAGGGCCGGGATGTGCACGCAGGTGCCTTGGGCGTCGTACTGCCAGCCGTGGTATGGACAGACCAGGCTGTCCCCCCGCGCCCAGCCCGCCGCCAGGGAGCAGCCCCGGTGGGCGCAGCGGCCATCGAAGGCCAGCACCCGGCCGCCGCCGTCGCGCATCAGCACCACCTCCCGGCCCTGGAAGCGGTGGGCCAGGGGCTGGTCGCCCACCTGGCTGGAGAGTCCGACGGCGTACCAGCAGTCGCTGGGCCAGGGCGACGGGGTCGACATCTCAGGGCGTGGGGACGGGGGGCGTGGGCACGGGGGCGGTGGCCGGGCAGGCCCGGGCCAGGGCACGCCTGTAGGCCAGGATCAGCTGGTCGGAAGCCAGCAGCAGCTCATCCCCCTGGGTGTTCCAGGACGGGCCCGGAGGCTGGGTTTCCACCACCGCCTTGTCCTCCTCGTAGGTGTCGACCGTGTTGCGGATCGAGTTGCCGTCGGCCCAGCCGTAGGGCAGGAAATTGCGCACGCCGATCCACTTGGTGCGGGTGGTGTGGTCGTCGACGGGGATGTTGCTGGCGAAATAGATGTACTGATACCCCTTCCAGTTGAAGTCCAGGGCGATCCTGTTGACGTTGGGAAGGTAGCCGGTGAGGGTGGAGCTGGAGTGGCTTCTTTCCCTCTTGACGATGTACTTCAGCAGGCCCACCCGGGCCGGTGGCTTCAGCTTGTGATGGGTGGACACCAGACCCGGTTCGTTCACGATCTCCAGGCTTTCCACGCTTGCGTCCTCCCGGTTGCCGAAGAAGGGCCGGTGCACGAAGGGGGCGTGGGAGGTGTCCAGCGCCGACTCCACCACCCGGCTGAAGTGGGCGTTCCAGGTGTAGGACCCGCTCACCGCCCGCCAGCCCGGCTGACCCAGTTCCGGGAAAGGCGGGATGGGCACCTCGGAAGCCCGATCGGCCTCGCCGGGGAAGATCCAGACGAAGCCGGACTGCTCCCGGACGGGGAAGGTGGCCATCCGGGCCAAGGCGGGGATGGACGTTCCCGGGGGATCGGCCGGAATCCGGACGCAGTGCCCGCCGGCGTCATAGCTCCAGCCGTGGTACGGGCAGCGCACGCAGGAGCCCTCCACCCATCCCCGGGCCAGGCTGGCGCCGCGGTGGGCGCAGTAGTCGGCCAGCGCATGGGCCTGGCCGGCCGCATCACGGAAGAGGAGGTAGCGGCGCCCCAGGAGGGTGACGGAGACGGGTTGGTCGCGGAGCCCGTGGGCATGCTCCACCGCATACCAGAAGTTCTCGAGTCCCTGGGTCATTCCTTGGGTCGCTCTTGAGCCAGGTGTGACACGGGTTTCACGGGTCGACCGACCCTGTTTAGCACCGATGGGGCCTGGATCCAAGATGAACCGGCTGAAGGAATTGCGGAACGATTTAGAATCGGTTCCTGTTGAACGGCGACCGTTGCGCAAGCTTCACCTGGACCCCGGTGAGTTCGCCTACCGACGTGGAGACAGCGGACAGGAGGTGTATCTCGTCCGCACCGGCGCGATCGAACTGGTCACCCACTATCCCGAAACTGGAGAGGGCATCGACGGGCGCCATGGCCCGGGCCATGTCTTCGGTGAGGTGGAGCTCATCGACGGCCGCGTCCGCACCCACACCGCCAGGGCCTCCCAGCCCACGGAGCTGCTCATCTTCAGCCGCGACGAGCTGATGGACCTGCTGTTCGAACATCCCGAGCGCAGCCTGGTGCTCGGACGCAGCGTCTTCGACCGACTCCGGGACCTGTACACCAACGAGACCCTGGAATCCGACCTGGCCCGGCTGCGCGAGGAGATGCAGGCGAGCATCCGCGAGGCGGTCGTCGCCCATGAGGGCCGGGTGGTGCGCAGCCACAGCGGCATGGCCGCCATCGCCGTACCCATCGTGCTGATGGTGCTGCTGGCGATCGGTTCCTACTGGTACTTTCACCGGGGCTGAGCCCCATTCACGCAGCCCATCCCACCTGGCCCCGTTCCATGAGCATCCAGCCGGTCCCCCCTGAAGACAAGGAGCACGCCCTCTCCGAATTCCGGGAGCTGATCAGTGCCGACGTGGAGGCCGGCATCGACAGCCACGAGCGCAGGATGAGCCGGATGGGCTTTCTGTTCCTGGCGATCTTCGTGGGCGTGGTCGGGCTGATGGCCGTTCTCCCCTGACATCGCCTCCGCTCCGGTGGGATGGCGGGCCAGGGGAGTGGCGTTGCCGGATCAGACCGCGGCCTTCTGGTTGGCCAGGAGGCTCTTCAGCTTGGCCAGCTCGCCGGCCCAGCGGGGATCGGGGGCGCCTTCGCCGACGGCGTCGGCATGGACCACCTTGTTGACGCTCTTGCGGGCGGCCGTGGGGGCACTGCCGGGGCGGCGGTCGTTGCCGGCGGCACCGCGGACCTCACGGCGCTGCTCGGAAATCTCGATGCGCAGGGTGCTGCCGCCGAAGTCCTTGCCGTTGAGCTGGGCAATCACGGCCTCAGCCTGGGCCAGGTCGTCGACGTTGGCGAAGCCGAAGCCGCGGCAGGTTCCGGTCTCCCGGTCGTTCACCGCCTTGAAGCGAACCCCTTCTCCCACGCTCGAGAAGAGAGCATCGAGCTCTTTGGCATCAAAGGTTTGCGGCAGGTTGCCGACATAGAGACGAACGCTCATGGGAGGGGCTCAGGAAAAGGGAAAAAACTCTGGCAGGCGGTGCGATCGCGCCATTGCATCCAGCAGTTAATCACGCCGCCGGTCCGGCTCCGCGCCGGGGCCATGGCGGTCGAGCCAGAGCCGGGCCGCGGCAACGGCCTCTTCGATGGAGTGCGGCTCCGTCCACTCCGCTGTGTCCGTCGCTGCGGTTCCACCGAGTCGACCGAAGGCCCGTTCGGCCGTTAGGTGGTCGATCAGCTGGCCCAGCCTGGGGCCCGGCGGGATGGCCAGGATCTGCTGCAGCCGGCGGCCATCCAGGGGGGGACGGGGGTGGAACAGGCGATCCGCCGGGTTCCGCCAACGCTCCATGGCCGCCCCTGCCGCCATGGGATCGAGCTGCAGGAGCAGGGCGGGGAGATCGTCCTCCAGCTGGCGGTGCATGGGCAGCCGATCCGCTTCGCCCAGGGCCTCCAGGGATGGTCGGCCCTCGGGCGAAGCGCTGTGGTGCAGCCGGTCGTGCCAGTGCCGCAGCCGCTGGCAGCGTTGCTGCAGGCGCTTGCTGGCCCGCAGCCGCTCCAGGGTCGGGCCGTCGAGCACGGCCGCCAGCCGCGCCAGGGGCAGGGCCCAGGCCGCCTCCGGTGGCGTCAGGCCGCAGGCCTGGGGCCGTTGCGGCCCGAGGGGCTCCAGTGGACCGGACCCGCCGGCGGCCCCCCAGGGCTGGAGCAGCCCCGCCTCCAGGGCCCGCTCCAGCCCCCGGTGCCCCTGGGGAGCGGTCGCCAGCCGTTCCAGCTCCGCCAGCACCCGCTCCCCGGCCACGGCGGTGATCCGTTGTCGATGGCGCCCGATCAGCTCCCAGGTCGCCGCCGCGATGCTGAACTCCAGTTCGCAGGCCAGCCGCACCCCCCGCAGCAGGCGCAGGGGGTCATCGAGCAGGTTGGCTTCGCTGATGGCCACCAGCTGGCCTGCCGCCAGATCCGGCAGGCCGCCGCAGGGGTCGACCAGCCGCAGATCCGCGGCCGATCCGCAGCCCATCGGCGTCGCTCCCTCCAGGGGCAGGGCGATGGCGTTGGCGGTGAAGTCCCGTCGGGTCAGGTCGGCGGCCAGATCCTCCCCGGCACAGCGGGCCAGGTCGATCGTCCAGCCCTGCAGCACCAGGCGGGCGATCGAGCGCTCCTGGTCCAGCACCACACAGCTGCCGCCCAGCTGCCGCCCCAGGCGCCGGGCCAGGTCGATGGCGTCCACGGGCACCACCAGGTCCAGATCCGGTCGGGCGGTCAGGCGGCCCAGCAGGCCGTCCCGGACCGCTCCCCCCACCAGCGCCGTACCCACCGGCAGCTGGTGGGGGGCCACCGGCCAGGTCTCCGGCGCCAGGGCCCGCCACAGTTCAGGGACTTGACGTCCCGGCTCGCACGCCACAATGGGCGCCCTGCTGGGCCGCGGCGGCATGTGCATCTGCGTGGATTGCCACTGGGTCGAGCGCTGTCAGGCCTACCACGCGGTCGAGCGCCAGCATGGCGTCGCCCACCTCAATCCCGAGCCCGACTTCAGCCCCCGCGAGCCGCGCATCCACGTGCAGGTGCTTGATCTTGATGCCACCGGCACCAGCGTGGGGGTGGAGTGGGACGTGCGGGCCTGCTCCGACTTCCGCTCCGATCCGGGCCGCTGGCGTCGCTGCCGCCCCGAAGGACCGCTGCCCCGATGAGCGTCCTCCCCGATCCGGACGGCCGCCCCTGGCTGCTGGCCCTGCACAGCTCCAGCGAGAGCCTCGGCGTGGGGCTGCAGCGCCTCGGGGCGGCAGCGCCCGAGCGGTTGGAGACGTTTCCCCTCGGCCGTTCCCTGTCCAACGGACTGTTCGACTGCCTGGAGTCGGTGCTGCCGGCCAGCGCCTGGCCCCGCCTGGGCCGCCTGGCGGTGGCCACCGGCCCCGGAGGCTTCACCGGCACCCGACTGACGGTGGTGCTGGCCCGCACCCTGGCCCAGCAGCTGGCGCTGCCCCTGGACGGAATCAGCAGTTTCCGCCTAATGGCCCGCCGCCTGCTCAGCGGATCCGAGTCCCCCGGCGCAGGCCCCTTCTGGTTGCTGCAGGAACTGCCGCGGCGGGGGGTGGTGGCGGGGCTCTACGGCGCCGACCCGGACCAGCCCGGTGGTGTCGCCGAGCTCGAGGCCCCGCGGCTCCATCGCAGCAGCGAGGCGCTGGCCCCGTTCCCGATCCGTCCGGCCCAGGTGCAGCTGCCGGAGGACGTGATCCAGCTGCTCGGCATCGGTGCGGCCAACGCCGCCGCGGGCCGGGATGCCCCCTGGCAGCCGGTGCTGCCTCTCTATCCCACCAGTCCGGTGGAGGCGCTCCCATGCTGAGCCGTCCCGGACCCCAGCCCCGGCCGGGCCGGCGCCGCCCGCGCCGCCCCGCCACCACTCCCGCCCCCGCCGCCATGCCCCCGGCCGTCGGCCCCCAGCGCTCCCGCCGCGGACCGCGCCCCCGGCGACCCGTCTCGGGGCGGGTGGTGCTGGTGGGCCTGGCGGGACTGGCCCTGCTGTGGCTGTCGCGCGGCGGCTGGTGGCCCACGCCGCCGCCGCCCCAGATGATCCTGGTGCTGGGGGGGGATGCGGATCGGGAGGCGGCGGCGGCCCGTCTGGCCCGCGTGGACGGTCTGCCGGTGGTGGTCACCGGGGGCACCAACCCCGAATACGCCCACTGGCTGTTCCTGCAGAAGGAGGGCCTGTCCCCCCGCCAGGTCCAGCTCGACTACCGGGCCCGCGACACGATGTCCAACTTCACCTCCCTGGTGGACGACCTGCGCAAGGCCCGGATCCGCCATGCCCTGCTGGTCACCTCCGCCGACCACATGGAGCGGGCCCTGCTGGTGGGACGGATCGTGGCCGGCAGCCGCGGCATCCATCTCACCCCGGTCCCCGTGCCCTGCGGCGAGCTCTGCGTCGTCGAGGGCCGGCGGCGCCTCTGGGGCGACGGCGCCAGGGCGGCCCTCTGGGTGATCAGCGGTCAGGACATCAGGCCGTGGGTGGAAGAGCGGGTGGCTCCCTGGCTGGAAAAAGCAGGGATCCGCTGATCGGACCCAGGTCGAGCATCCGGTTGATCTGCTCCTGGGCGGCGCGGGTGGCGGTGTCCAGGTCTGGGCGGCGCCGGGAGGCCGGCGGCGGGATCGGGGTGCCGATGCGGATGTGGATCGGCACCAGCCTCGGGCCGTGGCCGCCGGGTCCGAGGGCCCGGTGGCTGTTGATGATCGCCACCGGCAGCAGCGGCACGCCGGCCCGGGCCGCCAGCAGGGCCGCCCCGGGTTGGGGGGCATTGACGCGGCCGTTCGCCTGGCGGGTGCCGTCGATGAACACGCCGGTGGCCCAGCCCTGCAGCAGCCGGTCGGTGGCGACGCGGATCGCTTCCCGGTCGCCGGCACCGCGCTCCACCGGGTAAGCGCCGCAGGCCCGGATGATCGGGCCCAGCAGGGGCACCCGGAACAGCTCCGCCTTGGCCATGAAGGCCACCGGCCGGCCGAGGGCGTGCCCCAGCAGCGGCGGGTCCAGGTGGGAGCCGTGGTTGGCCACCACCACCACGGCCCCCTCCAGGGGCACGTTGTCGTTGCCGATGGTCCGGCCCCGGAACAGCAGCCGGAACACCGGGAACACCAGCAGGTAGCTGATCAGCCGGTAGGTCAGGCTCGGCTTTGGCGTGCTCAGCAGGGCGGGGGGATCGGCCAGGGGCCGGCGGCGGCGTCTCACTGGCCCAGGTCGCCGGAGGTGGCGATCTGGGCGGTCCCGAGCCCGGGGCAGCTGCGCTTGATCAGGCCGGAGAGGACGTTGCCCGGCCCGATCTCCACGGCGGTGCTGATTCCCTCGCCCTGCAGCCGCTCCATCGTCTCCCGCCAGCGCACCCCCATGGTCATCTGCTGCCGCAGGCGCTCCTTGAGCACCGTGGCGTCGGTCTCGGGCCGGGGATCGGCGTTGCTGAGCACGGGGATCCGGGCGTCGGCGAACGGCACCGCCTCCAGTTCGGCGGCGAAGGCTTCGGCGGCGCCGGCCATGAAGGGGGAATGGAAGGCGCCGGACACCGCCAGGGGGATGGCCCGCTTGCAGCGCACCGTGGCCGTGACATGGGCCACCGCCTCCGGGGTGCCGGAGAGCACCACCTGGGCGGCGCTGTTGTCGTTGGCGATGACCACCCCCTCGGTGGCCGCCACCGCCTGCTCGAGCTCGTCCCGGTCGAAGCCCATCACGGCGGTCATGGCGCCGCCGCCGGCGGCGGCCATCAGTTCGCTGCGGCGGCGCATCAGCTTCAGGCCGGTCTCGGCATCGAAGACCCCGGCGGCGTAGAGCGCCACCAGCTCACCCAGGCTGTGGCCCGCCACCAGCCGGGGGCTGCGGCCCTGGCCGTGGAGGGCGTCCACCAGCAGGCTCTCGACCACGAACAGGCCCGGCTGGGTGTTGCGGGTGTCGTTGAGGTCGCGGGGTTCGCCGGCGCTGCCGTCACCGCCGCTCTCCGACCCGCCTGGGGCCTCGGCTCCGGTGCAGATGGCCAGCAGGTCACGGCCGAGCAGCTCGGAGGCCCGATCGAAACGCTCCCGGGCCCCCGGCAGGTCGATCACCCCCTCGGCCATCCCCGGCTTCTGCGAACCCTGTCCCGGAAACACCCAGGCGATGGCCATGCAAGCCTCCCGTGCAACGGCAGGAGATTAGGGCTCGGCTGGCGGGCGCCCAGGGCCGCTCCAGCGGAACAGGGCGGCGCCCCAGCTAAGGCCGGCGCCGAAGCCGCTGCTGGCGATCAGGTCGCCGGCGCCGACCCGCCCATCGCGCACCGCTTCGTCGAGCATCAGCGGGATCGTGGCGGCGGAGGTGTTGCCGTAGGCCGAGAGGTTGCTGAGCACCCGCTCGGCGGGCATGGCGAAGCGGTCGGCCACCGCATCGAGGATGCGCTGGTTGGCCTGGTGCAGCAGCAGCCAGTCCACGTCGGCGGCGGCGGTGCCCGTGGCCTCCAGCAGCTCCGCCAGCACGGCGGGCACCTCGCGCACCGCGAACTTGTAGACCTCCTGGCCGTTCATGTGGATCGGCGCGAAGCCGCCCACCTGGGCGGAGAGATCGCCCACCAACGGCTGGTGCTCGGCCACCTGGGCCAGGGTGAGACAGGCGTTGCGGCTGCCGTCCGAGCGCATGCGGAATCCCACCAGGCCGTCGTCGGCCGGATCGCAGGCCTCCACGGCCAGGGCGCCGGCCCCGTCGCCGAACAGGACGCAGGTGCGGCGGTCGTCCCAGTCGAGCCAGCGGCTCAGCTGGTCGGCGCCGATCACCAGCACCCGCCGCATCGTGCCGCCGCGGATGTACTGGGCCGCCGTGATCAGGGAGAACAGGAAGCCACTGCAGGCCGCCGTGAGATCGAAGGCCACCGCCCGGTGGGCCCCCAGGGCCGCCTGCACCCGCGGGGCGGTGCCGAACAAGTCGTCCGGGCTGGAGGTGGCCAGCAGGATCAGATCCACCTGCTCCGGGGCCCAGCCCGCATGGGCCAGGGCCGCCCGGCCCGCCTCGGCGGCCAGGCTGGTGACGGTCTCACCGGGGCCGGCCACGCGCCGGGCACCGATGCCGGTGCGGCTGCGGATCCAGTCGTCGTTGGTCTCGACCCGCTCGCTCAGCTGGTCGTTACTGACGCTGGCGGCGGGCAGGGCCCTGCCGCAACCCACCAGGGCCATGCCCCGCCAGGCGGCCGTGGTCCCCGTCGTGTCTGACCCGAGCGGCACCCATTCGGTTCACAGGTGGGCTCAGTCAACCACAGGTGGTTGCCACTCCGGCGCTCCCCTCACCGAGGGCATGCAGGTCGTCCATGACGCCGTGGCTGGCGGCGGAGTGGGCCAGCCGCAGGGCACTCACCACCGAGAGGGCCCGGCTGCTGCCGTGGCCGATCACGCAGACGCCGTCGACCCCGAGCAGCAGGGCGCCGCCGTGCTCGGCGTGGTCGAGGCGTTTCTTGATCCGCACCAGGTTGCTGCGCAGGAACGCCGAGCCCACCTTGCCCCGCCGTCCACGGGGCAGCTCGGCCCGCAGCACATCCAGCAGGACGCTGCCCACCGATTCGAGGAACTTGAGCAGCACGTTGCCGGTGAAGCCGTCGCAGACCACCACGTCGAAGTCGCCGGAGAGGATGTCACGGCCCTCGCAGTTGCCGGCGAACACGAAGCGCTCGTCGCCCGCCAGGAGCGGATGGGTGCGCAGGCAGAGGTCGTTGCCCTTGCACTCCTCCTCGCCGATGTTCACCAGGCCGATGCGGGGGCGCTTCACCTGCAGCACGTCGCGGCTGTAGATGTTCCCGAGCAGGGCGAACTGGTGCAGCCATTCGGGCTTGCAGTCCATGTTGGCCCCCACGTCGAGCACCAGCACCTGCTGGCTGGGGTCCTTGGTGGGGAACAGGGCGCCGATGGCCGGGCGGTCGATGCCGGCGAGCCGGCCGAGGCGGAAGATCGCCGCCGCCATCACGGCACCGGAGTTGCCGGCGGAATAGACGGCGGTGGCCTCGCCCTTCTTGACCAGGTCCATGGCCACGTTGATGCTGGCGTCGCGCTTGCGGCGCACCACGGTGGCCTCCTCGTTCATGCCCACCGACAGGCCGCTGGGCACCACCTGGATCAGGCCGCGCTGCACCGCCTCCTCCAGCTCCTGGCCCAGGCCCATGGCCGCCACCGCCTGCCGCAGCGGCTCCGGTTCGGCCACGAAGCGGATGCGCAGGGGCAGCAGGGCCACGGCCCTCAGGCAGCCCTCCAGGATCGGCCCCGGAGCGTGGTCCCCGCCCATGCCGTCGACGGCCACCCAGAGGCGCTGCCGGTCGTCGATGGCGGCGCCGGTGTGGCTGCCCTGCTGCAGACGCCGCAGCGGATCGAACACCAGGGGCTGGAGCACGGAGCCGGCCACGTTGGTGGCGGCGCCGGCCATGCTGCCGGCCACCGACACCGCCCCGGAGGCGGCGCCGCTGGCGGTGGCGGTGGCGGTTCCCACGAGGCTGGTGACGGCCGCGTTGCGCCGATACCAGATCACCAGGCGGCGGATCGTGCGGTTGGGTTTGGGGCGGTTGGAGGCGACGCGACGGCCGTCGCGCCCTGCGCCTTCAGGATCCTTCGGTGGCAACGGGTTCAACGATGCGCTGGAACAGATAACCGGTGCCCCGCGCCGTGAGGATCAGCTCGGGGTTGGCTGGATCATCCTCCAGTTTGGAGCGCAGGCGCGAGATGTGGACATCCACCACGCGGGTGTCCACGTGACGCTCGGGCGTGTAGCCCCACACCTCCTTGAGGATCTCGCCGCGGCTGAAGGGCTCGCCGGAACGGCTCACCAGCAGCTCCAGCAGGCTGAACTCCATCCCGGTCAGGCGGATGCGTTCGTCGCCCCGGTACACCTGGCGTTTGTTGGTGTCGATGCGGAGATCGCCCACCTGGATCACGCCGGAGTTGGGGATCCCGGCGCCGGGGTCCTTCTCGACCCGCCGCAGCACGCAGCGGATGCGTGCCTCCAGCTCCTTGGGGCTGAAGGGTTTGACGACGTAGTCGTCGGCCCCGAGCTCGAGGCCGGTGATGCGGTCGGCCACGTCACCGAGGGCGGTGAGCATGACGATCGGCACGTCCGATTCCTTGCGCAGCTCCTGGCAGACGCCGTAGCCGTCGAGCTTGGGCATCATCACGTCGAGGACCACCAGGTCCGGCAGGACGCGGTGGAAGGCCTCGATGGCTTCCTCGCCATCGCTGGCGGTGACCACCTGATAGCCGATCATCGAGAGGCGCGTCTCGAGGATCCGGCGAATGCTGGCCTCGTCATCGACGACGAGGATCGTTTCCTTGGCGGTGGGGGAGGCCGTCATTGCGCGGCGAGGAGAATGCAACACGGTTCCGACCCACTGAACCGGCCGGAAGGTCGGGAATTCACCGAACGCCACCTTTCTTCATACACACCGCTCGCTCGCCTTGGCCCGTCCCGGTTCCTCGTTCGTCTGCCAGGCCTGTGGCGCCAGGACGCGGCAGTTCTTCGGCCGCTGCTCCGGCTGCGGTGGCTGGAACACGCTGGTGGAGCAGAGCGAGCCCAGCGGCGACAACCGCCGCCGCCGGCCGGTGGCCGCCGCGGCCGCTCCGGACGCCGCCGGGGCTCCGGCACCGGGCCGTCCCAGCCGTTCCGAACCGATCCAGGCCGTCGGCGACCGGCCCCTGCAGCGCCTGGCCAGCGGCTACGGCGAGCTGGACCGGGTGCTGGGGGGTGGCCTGGTGCCCGGCTCGCTGGTGCTCCTGGGGGGTGATCCGGGCATCGGCAAGAGCACCCTGCTGCTGCAGAGCGCCCGGGCCATGGCCGCCCGGGCGGTGGTGCTCTACGTCAGCGCCGAGGAGTCTGCCCAGCAGGTGAAGCTGCGCTGGCGGCGCCTGGCCGAGGACGCCCCTGGCGAAGCGGCAGAGGCTGGCGATGGCGAGGGGCTGCGCCTGCTGGCGGAGACCGACCTGGAGCTGGTGCTGCAGGAGCTGGAAACCCTGCGGCCCGAGGTGGCGATCATCGACAGCATCCAGGCCCTGCACGACGCCGAACTGGGCAGCGCCCCCGGCTCGGTGTCCCAGGTGCGGGAATGTGCCGCCGCCCTGCAGCGGATCGCCAAGCGCCAGCACACCGCCCTGGTGCTGGTGGGGCACGTCACCAAGGAGGGGATGCTGGCGGGGCCCAAGGTGCTCGAGCACCTGGTGGATGCGGTGCTCACCTTCGAAGGGGACCGCTTCGCCAGCCACCGGCTGCTGCGGGCCGTCAAGAACCGCTTCGGTGCCACCCACGAGCTGGGGGTGTTCGAGATGCAGGGCGCCGGTCTGGTGGAGGTGAGCAACCCCAGCGAACTGTTCCTGGCCGGGGATGGTCCCAGCCCGGGCACCGCCACGATCGTCGCCTGCGAGGGCACCCGCTCGCTGCTGGTGGAGGTTCAGGCCCTGGTCAGCCCCACCAGCTACGCCAGCCCGCGGCGCACCGCCACCGGCATCGGCACCAACCGCCTGCACCAGATCCTGGCGGTGCTGGAGAAGCACATGGGCCTGCCCCTGTCCCGCTTCGACTGCTATCTCGCGGTGGCCGGCGGCCTCGAGGTGGAGGAGCCGGCGGCGGATCTGGGGGTGGCGGCGGCCGTGGTGGCCAGTTACCGCGACCTCACCCTGCCGGCGGGCACCGTGCTGCTGGGGGAACTGGGCCTGGGCGGCCAGCTGCGGCCCGTCGGCCAGCTGGAGCTGCGCCTGCAGGAGGCGGCCCGGCTGGGGTTCGTCCGGGCCGTGGTGCCCCGCGGCAGCGCCCTCGGGCCGGTGGCGGCCGGCCTGGGCCTGCAGCTGCTGGAGGCGGCCACGGTGGCCGAGGCCCTGGTGGCCGGCCTGGGGGTCAACCCCGCCGAGTGAGAGCGGCCCAGCGAGCGCGACTCAGAAGTAGACGTCGACGTTGCTGCGGCCGGAGGACTTGAGCCAGTTCTCGATGTCCAGGTAGCCACCCGGGTAGAGGCGTACGGCCTTGGTCCAGTAGGCGGCGGCCTCGTCGAACCAGCGGTCGGCGGCGTCCTGGTCGCCGGTCTCCTCGGCGAGCCGCCCCCACTTCTCGTAGATCAGCCCCATGTTCTTGAGGCAGGAGGGGGAGTTGCCGTTGGCGTCCAGGGACTGGCGGTAGAAGTCGAGGGCCTTCTCCTCCTCGCCGTTGCTCATGAAGATGATCGCCATGTTCTTGAGGATCTCGCCCCGGTCGATGCTGTTCTCCTCGAGCTTCAGGGCCTCCTCGTAGTTCTCCAGCGCCTCGGCGTAGTCACCGTCGTTCTGGGCCGACAGGCCGTCGCGGTAATAGACGTAGGCTTCCTTCGCCTTGGGATCGATCGGCAGCAGCTTGACGATCAGGTCGGCCATGACCGTGAAGCTCTTGTCGATGAAGTTGTCGTTGCGCTGCGAGCGGGGCAAGGGTCCAGGTCCGGATCTTCCACCCATCCTGCCTTGGGCGGCCGGGGCAAGGGTGTGGCGGCTCCCTAGCCTGGGGCCCGGCCCCCCGCTCCGGCACCCAGCACCGGCACCCCTCGCTTGAGCGCCATCCCCCCCGCCAGCAGCTTCCGCGAGCCGTTGCTTCTCGATGTGGAGGGCATGAAATGCGGCGGCTGCGTCCGCGCCGTGGAGCAGCGCCTCCTCCAGACCGAAGGGGTGCGCCAGGCGAGCGTCAACCTGCTCACCCGCACGGCCTGGGTGGATCTGGAGCCCCGGGCCGACGGACCCGACGGCACCGCCGCCGATCCCCTGCCCGCCCTGCTGGGCAGCCTCGAGGGCCTGGGCTTCCAGGCCCGGCTGCGCCCCCAGGAGCCGGAGCCGGCCAGCCAGCGGGAGCGGCGCCAGGCCGAGCAGTGGTGGCGCCACTGGCGCCAGTTGCTGGTGGCCCTGCTCCTGCTGCTCGTTTCCGGACTGGGGCACCTGGCCGATGCGCGTCTGCTGTCCTGGGGCGGCCCCTGGCCGCTGCTGGGCAGCCCCTGGTTCCATGCCCTGGTGGCCACCCTGGCCCTGGCCTTCCCCGGCCGGCCGATCCTGGTCCGCGGCGTCCGTTCGGCCCTGGCCGGGGTGCCGGGCATGGACACCCTGGTGGGACTGGGGGTGGCCAGCGCCTACCTCTCCAGCCTGGTGGGCTGGCTGTGGCCGGCCAGCGGCTGGCCCTGCTACTTCAACGAGCCGGTGATGCTGCTGGGCTTCGTTCTCACCGGCCGGTTCCTCGAGGAGCGCGCCCGCTACCGCACCGGCCGGGCCATCGAGGAGCTGGGTGCCCTCCAGCCCGACCATGCCCTGCTGCTCCTGGGCGACGGTCCTCCCCGCCAGGTCCGGGTGGGGGGGCTGCGGCCGGGGGACCGGCTGCGGCTGTTGCCGGGTGACCGGGTGCCGGTGGATGGGGTGGTGCTGGAGGGCTGCTCGCGCGTCGATGCCTCCAGCCTCACCGGGGAGCCCCTGCCCCAGTCCGTCGAACCGGGCAGTGAGGTGGCCGCCGGCCTGCTCAATCTGGAGAGCTCCCTGGTGCTGGAGGTGCGCCGCTGCGGTGCCGACAGCGCCATCGCCCGCATCGTGCGCCTGGTGGAGCGGGCCCAGGCCCGCAAGGCGCCGATCCAGGGCCTGGCCGACAGGGTCGCCGGCCGGTTCACCCTCGTGGTGCTGCTGCTGGCGCTGGCCACCCTGCTGTTCTGGTGGCTGTGGGGATGCCGGCACTGGCCCGAGGTTCTCACCATGGCCGCTGCCGCTGGCCACGGGTCCCACGGCCAGGTCTCCCACGGTCACGGCGACCTGGCTCACGGGGTCGGTGCAGTCGGCACTCCCTTCAGCCTGGGGCTGCAGCTGGCCATCGCGGTGCTGGTGGTGGCCTGCCCCTGTGCCCTTGGCCTGGCCACGCCGACCGCGATCACCGTGGGCTCCGGCCTGGCGGCCCGCTCGGGGCTTCTGTTCCGCGGTGGTGACGCCATCGAAACCGCCTCCCGGCTGGAGGCGGTGCTGTTCGACAAGACCGGCACCCTCACCATCGGCCGACCCCTGGTGACGGCCGTCCGGGTCGTGGGGGCCGCCCCGGGCAGCCCGGCGGAGGCGGCTGAGGCCACCCGGCTGGTGCAGCTGGCGGCGAGCCTCGAGCAGCACAGCCGCCATCCACTGGCCCACGCCGTGCTTCAGGAGGCCCAGTGCCGGGGGCTCCCCCTTCTGGCCGTCAGCGGGGCCCAGGCCCTCCCCGGTGAAGGGGTGCAGGGGCTGGTGGAGGGCGCCGGCCTGGTGCGGGTGGGCCGGCTGGACTGGCTGGCCCGCCAGGGGGTGACGGCGGAGCCCGCCGCCACGGCCTTGCAGCAGGACCTGGAGGCCGGGGGTGCCACCCTGCTGGCGGTGGCCGCCGAGGAACGGCTGCTGGGACTCCTGGCCGTGGAGGACCGGCCCCGGGCCGACGCCGCCGCCACCGTGAGCCGCCTGAGGCGGCTGGGGCTGCGCTTGGGCCTGCTCAGCGGCGATCGGCGCGCCAGCGTCGAGGGGCTGGGCCACCGGCTGGGCCTGCGGCCCGAGGAGCTGGCCTGGGAACTGCGGCCCGAGGAGAAGCTGGAACGCCTCCTGCTGGCCCATCGCCAGGGGGCCGTGGCGATGGTGGGCGACGGGATCAACGATGCCCCCGCCCTGGCCGCCGCCGACCTGGGCATCGCCGTCGGCACGGGCACCCAGATCGCCCAGGAGAGTGCGGCCCTGGTGGTGATGGGCGAGGGCCTCGACGGCATCGTCCGGGCCCTGGAGATCGCCCGGCGCACGATGGCCAAGGTCCGCCAGAACCTGGCCTGGGCCTTCGGTTACAACCTGATCGTCCTGCCGATCGCCGCCGGTGCGCTCCTGCCGGGCTTCGGCCTGAGCCTCTCGCCCGAACTGGCGGCCCTGCTGATGGCCTTCAGCTCGATCACCGTGGTCGGCAACGCCCTGCTCCTGCAGGGTCTCCCGAGGGATGCCGCGCCATGAGCGGGCGCTTCCTGGTGCTGGAGGGCATCGACGGCTGCGGCAAGACCACCCAGATCGAGGCCCTGCGCGCCTGGCTGCCGCACAGCGGCCTGATGGCGCCCGGCGCCCGGCTGGTGGTGACGCGGGAGCCGGGCGGGACGGCCCTGGGCCAGGCCCTGCGCGCCCTGCTGCTGCAGCCGCCGGAGGGGGCCGCTCCCTCCAGCCTCTGTGAACTGATGCTCTATGCCGCCGACCGGGCCCAGCACGTCGAGCAGTGCCTGCGTCCGGCCCTGGCCGCCGGCGACTGGGTGCTGAGCGATCGCTTCAGCGGCTCCACTGCGGCCTACCAGGGCTATGGCCGCGGCCTGCCCCTGGCCACCATCCGGCAGCTCGAGGTGATGGCCACCGGCGGCCTGGAGCCCGATCTCACCCTCTGGCTCGATCTGCCCCTGGCCGGATCCCTGCAGCGCCGGGGCGACCGGCCCGCCGACCGGATCGAGGCCGCGGGCGAGGCCTTCCTGCAGCGGGTCAGCGACGGCTTCGCCACCCTGGCCGCCGAGAGGGGCTGGCACCGCGTCGCGGCCGGAGGGCCGATCGAGCAGGTGACGGCCCGCTGCCGCAGCCTGATCACGGCGCACCTGGGCGCCGGCGGCGGAGGGAGCCATGGCTGAGCTGCTCGCCGATGCTGAGCTGTTCGCCGATCTGGTGGGCCAGCCGCAGGCGGTGGCCCTGCTCACCGCCGCCCTGGAACGGCGGCGGCTGGCGCCCGCTTACCTGTTCGTCGGCCCCGACGGGGTGGGCCGGCGGCTGGCGGCCCTGCGCCTGCTTGAGGGGGTGCTCGCCGGTGGCACCGCCGGATCGGTGCCGCTGCGGCGACGCCTGGCGGCGGGCAACCACCCCGATCTGCTCTGGGTCGAGCCCACCTACCTGCACCAGGGCCGGCTGGTGAAGGTTTCCGAGGCCGAGGCCCAGGGCCTCAGCCGCCGCAGCCCCCCCCAGTTGCGCCTGGAGCAGGTGCGGGAGGTGACCCGGTTCCTGTCCCGCCGACCGGTGGAGGGGGAGCGTTCCCTGGTGGTGCTGGACACGGTCGAGGCGATGGCCGAAGCGGCCGCCAATGCTCTCCTCAAGACCCTCGAGGAACCGGGCCACGGCCTGCTGATCCTGCTCACGGCCACACCGGATCGGCTGCTGAGCACCATCCGCTCCCGCTGCCAGGCCATCCCCTTTGCCCGCCTGCCACCTGCCCTGGTGCGCCAGGTGCTGGGGCGCCTGCCGGAGGCGGAGGGGACACCGGAGGGGCCCGTGGCCGATCCCCCCGAACTGCTCGAGCTGGCGGCCGGCTCGCCCGGGGCCCTGCTGCGCCACCGGCGGGTCTGGCAGGGGCTGCCGGAGGGTCTGGCGGAGCGGTTGCTGGCCCTGGGCCGGGAGCCGATGGAGGCCCTGGGCCTGGCCCGGGACCTCAGCGAGGCCCTCGATGGCGAACAGCAGCTCTGGTTGCTCGACTGGTGGCAGCTGCACCTCTGGCGACGGCGCCAGGAGCCGGCGCCGCTGCGGCGCATCGAGCAGCTGCGCAGCCACCTGCTGGCCTACGTCCAGCCGCGGCTGGCCTGGGAGGTGGCCCTGCTCGACCTGGGCGGTTGAGGGGCGCCCTCAGGCTCCCCCACCCTCGCCCGCCTTGGTGTCAGCCGTGAGCCGGGCCTCCCTGGCGCTGCGGATGGCGGCGGCGAGGGGCTCGATCTGTTCGGTGGGAGGCAGCTCGAGGCAGTAGCCGGCGCCGTAGACGGTC
This sequence comes from Tabrizicola sp. YIM 78059, assembly GCA_943367815.1. GTDB lineage: Bacteria > Cyanobacteriota > Cyanobacteriia > PCC-6307 > Cyanobiaceae > Cyanobium. The sequence continues at coordinate 185,516 of CALRKA020000005.1, forward strand.
TTGATGAAGCGAGGTTTGCGGGGATCGGGCTCGAGCTTGGTGCGGAGGTGGCGGATGTGGACCCGGATGGTCTCGATGTCGTCGTCGGGTTCGTAACCCCAGACCTCCTTGAGGATGAGGGAGGGGGCGACGGTCTGACCGTGGCGCTGCAGGAGGCAGTGGAGGAGTTCGAACTCGGTGTGGGTGAGGCGGACGGGGGCATCGAACCAGATGGCTTCGAAGCGCTCGGGGACGAGGGTGAGAGAGCTGAAGCTGAGGATCTCGTTGTGCTTGGCGGAGAGGGGGGCGCGCTCGCTGCGACGCAGGAGTGCCTTGACCCTGACCATGAGCTCCTCGAGATCGAAGGGCTTGGTGAGGTAGTCGTCGGCGCCGGAGTTGAAGCCGCTGACCTTGTCCTTGGTGCTGCCGAGGGCGGTGAGCATCAGGATGGGGATCTTGGCGGTGCGCTCGTCGCGGCGGAGGCGTTGACAGAGGGTGAGACCGTCGACCTTGGGGAGCATGAGGTCGAGCAGGATCACATCGGGGCTGTACTGAACGGCGAGGGCCTGGCCCTTGATGCCGTCTGCGGCCCTCTGGACATCGAAGCCGCCATGCTCGAGATGTCCGGCGACGAGATCGAGCATGTCGCCGTCATCTTCGATCAGCAGGATGGAGGGCTTCATGGGAGGTGTCGAGGCGTGTCGTCGTGGGTGCCTGGGGAGGGAGCACGGGGACGGGAGTGGACAGTTTCGCGGCTTTGACGCAGCACTGCAGGGATGAGGGTGCAGGTGCGCCCCCTGGCCGGCGGCGGGTCCGCCTCAGGGCACAGCGATCCCCTGCCGTGGCCGGAGCGAGGGGGCCCGGCAACGGGCGGAAGGAGAAACTCCCCGGGCGGGATTCGAACCTGCGACCAATCGGTTAACAGCCGACCGCTCTACCACTGAGCTACCGAGGAAAACACCCGGCGGACCGGGATCCGAAGACCTTACCTTTCGGCCCCGCCGCCGGGCAAGGGGGCCAGGGAGCGGCGCAGGCTTTCGCCGCTCTGCCAGGGGCCGATCGCGCCCGATTCCATGCGGGCGGCTCCGTCGCAGCACTCCAGTTCCTCGAGACGGTGGGTGATCCACAGGGCGGTGAGGGGAGAGGGGCTGCGGTGGCAGAGCCGATGGATCAGTTCCAGCACCTCCTTCTGGCTGTCCGGATCCAGCAGGGCGGTGGGTTCATCCAGCAGCAGCAGCGTCGCGGCGCTGGCCAGGGCTCCGGCGATCGCCAGTCGCTGCTTCTGGCCGCCGCTCAGGGTGTGGATGGGGCGCTGCTGCAGGCCCGCCAGGCCCACCTGGGCCAGGGCCGAGGCCACCCGAGCGGCACGGGCAGCGACGGCGAGTCCCTCGGGGAGGGCCAGCTGCAGGTCGCTGCCGCAACTGGGCAGCAGCAGCTGGTGGTCGGGGTTCTGGAACACCAGGGCCGGTCGGCCCTGGCAGGTGATGTGGCCCGCCGTCGGCGTGAGCAGGCCGGCGATCAGGCGCAGCAGGGTGCTCTTGCCGCTGCCGTTGCTGCCGACAAGCATCCACAGACCTGGCCCCGGAATCAGCAGCCGGCAGTCGTGCAGGGCCGGGGCCCCTTCGACCCAGCCGAAGCGGAGCCCCTCGATGTGGAGCGGTGGCTCGACCGCCCCGGAGGTCGCCGATGCGCTCAAGGCTCGAAGTTGAAGCCCGGACGCTTGCCGCCGCCGGCGACCGATGACTTCTCATAAATCTGAACGGCGACGATCTCGCTGCTCAGGAGACTGACGCGCTTCTGCTCGTCCTTCTCGCAGGTGAGCTCAAGCACCTTGGGGTGTCCGCTCTCGAGCGCCTGACGCACGTCCCCGTACAGGGCCAGGGCGGCCTCCAGCTCCTTGCGCTGGACGGCAACCGGCATGGGGCTGAGCCGGAGGGAGATCTCGACGACGTACATGGTGGAGGGGGCTGGGGGCCGGGACGGCGGGGAGGGCCGGCCTGGCCACTCTGGCGAATCGTCGGCCGTCGGGGAGGTGTGGGTACTTGTACTCATTCCCTGATGGCGACGGCCCCCTCGGCCGCACAGAAAGGGCGTCTTCTCTTACGATCGCCTTGTAACGCTTCGTGAAGCAATTCCCATGACGATCGCCCTGGGGCGCGCCCCTGCCACCCGTGGATGGTTCGACGTCCTCGACGACTGGCTCAAGCGCGACCGCTTCGTTTTCGTGGGGTGGTCCGGTCTGCTGCTGTTCCCCACGGCCTATCTGGCCCTGGGCGGCTGGCTCACCGGCACCACCTTCGCCACCTCCTGGTACACCCA
>CALRKA020000006.1:0-171353 GCA_943367815.1 Tabrizicola sp. YIM 78059
GCGGCACCTTCAACTACATGCTGGTGTTCCAGGCTGAGCACAACATCCTGATGCACCCCTTCCACATGCTGGGTGTGGCGGGTGTGTTCGGTGGCTCCCTGTTCTCCGCCATGCACGGCTCCCTGGTGACCTCCTCCCTGGTGCGTGAAACCACCGAGAGCGAGTCCCAGAACTACGGCTACAAGTTCGGCCAAGAGGAAGAGACCTACAACATCGTGGCCGCCCACGGTTACTTCGGTCGCCTGATCTTCCAATACGCCTCCTTCAACAACAGCCGCAGCCTGCACTTCTTCCTGGCCGCCTGGCCGGTGGTGGGGATCTGGTTCGCCACCCTGGCGGTGATCAGCTTCTCCTTCAACGTGAACGGCTTGAACTTCAACCACTCCGTGCTCGATCACCGGGGCCGGGTGATCAACACCTGGGCCGACATCCTCAACCGCGGCGGCCTGGGCATTGAAGCCATTCACGAGCGCAACACCCACAACTTCCCCCTCGATCTGGCGGCCACCGCCAGCACCCCCGTGGCCCTCACGGCGCCTGCGATCGGTTAGTGGGACTTTGAATCCCGCCCAGTCGATCCTGCTTCGCTCCATGGACTGAGCCGCCACCCTGGGGCCTGGAGCGATCCGGGCCCTTTTTTAAATCTCCTGATTCCCTCCCCCTTCGCCGATGGGCAACCTGGCAAGGCTTGAAATGATGCCGCCTTCGCGGATCCCTTTCGTTCCCGAGGTCCCATGCCCTTCGCCCTGAACTTCGTCCACCCGCTGCTGATGTGGGTGCTGCTGGGCCTGATGCTCTACTCGGGCTACCTCGGCTACAAGGCCAGCTTGATCCGCAAGGTGAGCGCCGAGGAACGCAAGGCGCTGGTTCCCCTGCACTACGGCCAGCGTCATGCCCAACTCGGTGCGGTGATCCTGGGCCTCACCCTGCTGGGCGCCGCCGGTGGCATGGCTGCCACCTTCCTCAAGAACGGCAAGCTGATCATCGGCCCCCACCTGTTTGTCGGTCTTGCCGTTGCCGTGCTGGTGATCGCCACGGCCTCCCTGGGCCCTTCCCTCCAGAAGGGCAAGGACTGGGCCCGGGGCCTGCACGTGGCCATCAACGGGGGAGTGCTGCTGCTGTTCGGCTGGCAAGCCACCACTGGCATCGCCATTGTCCAGAAGCTGCTGAGTTCAGCGGCATCACCAACCTCTCTTGGCACCTGATCCGATGACGTTCACCACTCCTCTCCAGCGGCTGGCACGGCTGGCCCTCTCCACCCTGCTCCTGATGCTGGTCGGCGTTGGGCTGTTGACGGCCCGGCCGGGTACCGCCCTGGCAGCAGAGGCCTCGCCGCCGGTCGATTCGGCAGCACTCTCCAAGGCCGTTGTGGCGATGGAGCAGCTCGATCAGATGCGCATCTCCCTGGCCTCCACCCTCGAGGGCCGCACCGAGGAGCCCACCATCGAAACGATGAAGGAGGTGTGCAAGCCCGTAGGCATGCGGGCCATCGCCATCGGTAAGGAAAACGGCTGGCAGGTGCGCCAGGTGGCCAGCAAATACCGCAACCCCGACCATGCCCCCGCCAACGCTCAGGAGCGCCAGGTGATCGATCTGTTCAGCAGACACCCTGAGATCAACGGGCTCTGGGAGCCGGCCGTGGCAGACCAGGGCGCCGGCTTGAACTACTACCGCCGCATCAACGTTGAGCCGAGCTGCCTGGCCTGCCACGGCACCAAGGCCAGTCGGCCGGCGTTCATCAAGGCCAACTACCCCGACGACAAGGCCTTCGACTTCACGGTGGGTGACCTGCGGGGCATGTATGCCGTGCACCTGCCGGAGGTTGAGGCAGCACTCGCCGCCGCCGCGGACTGAGCCACGCCACTGCCAAGACTTTTCTACAGTATGCGTATCACCTCATAAATGGATCGGACGCTCCTGAGCCATGACCCTCATTCCCGCACTCCCATCCAGCGACGAGGTCCCCAGCCTGGGGCGTCGCCAGTTCATGAACTTGCTCACCTTCGGTGCCGTCACCGGGGTGGCGCTCGGCGCCCTCTACCCGGTGGTGCGCTACTTCATCCCTCCACGGGAGGCTGGCTCATCCGGTGGTGCCCTTGCCCTCGACGAGCTCGGCAATCCGATCGCGGCCAGCGGCTGGCTGGCCAGCCATAGCGAAGGCGACCGCAGCCTGGTGCAGGGTCTCAAGGGCGATCCCACCTATCTGATCGTCGAAGGAGAGGGCGCCATCGGCGTCATCGGCCTCAACGCCATCTGCACGCATCTGGGCTGCGTGGTCCCCTGGAACAGCGGTGAAAACAAGTTCATCTGCCCCTGCCACGGAAGCCAGTACGACCCCGAGGGGGCCGTGGTGCGCGGTCCCGCCCCGCTGCCCTTGGCCCTGGCCCATGTGGCCGTGGAGGACGAACGGGTGCTGCTCAGCACCTGGAGCGAGAGCGATCCCCGCACCGGCGAGAAGCCCTGGTGGAGCTGAGCTGAGCGTCAGGAAGCTGGCTCCAGCCACTCAGGACGGCTCAATGGATGGGCAGAGGTGGGTCCTGTTGAAATTGGCGGACTCGAAACGTTGGCCCTCGTCATCCTCCGCCTGCATCATGTCCACGAAGGCCTGACCGAACAACACCCGGGAGATGGGGTAGTTGTGATGGGCATAGATCGGTCGCTCCAGGGTTTCGTCAATGCCGCGGAAGGACACCAGGATCTCGGCCTCGCCAGCGGCCAGATCCCGGGCTGTTCGCCCCCGCAGCGGGCTGCGGTCATCGATCGGATGCATCAGCGTCCAGGTGAGCAGAAACAGCGGGGAGCGATCGCGGTTCAGGGCCAGCGGGTGCAGACGCCGCATCCGATGGCCCTCTGTCGTGCGCTCATCGATGGCGAGATAGGCCTGAACTGTCACCTCCAGAATGGTTTTGCGGCGTTCGTTGGCCAGACGAAACATCAAGGTGGGCTGTCCGTCGTAGTCGTGAACCGTGGCCACCTCCGAGAACAGGATCCGGGCCGTCGAGCGGGAGAAGCGACTGAACGCCATCCCCGTCGTCAGGGCGATCACGATCAGTCCCAGCAACGATTCGACGGTGACGACCAGATGGGTGAACAGGCTGCTGGGATGGAAAGCGCCATAGCCGATTGAGCCCAGGGTCTGAACGCTGAAGAAGAAGGCCTCGAGGAAACTGGTGGTCTCGCCAGCCACCCCGGCAATGCCATGGGGATCGAGCCAGTAGAGAAGGGCGAACAGCAGGTTGAGCAACAGATACCCCGCGGCGATCAGCCCGAAGAAACCGGGCCAGGGCACCGCCAGCATCAGGTGATTGGGGTGGCGCCAATGCCGCAGCCAGTCGGAGGGGTTCACCGCGGTGAAGATGCCCCCATGCTTCTGCAGCCGCAGCGGAGCTGGAGGCATCGGCGTGATCGGCGAGGTTTCAACTGATTTTATCTTTTTATGCGTTTTGGCGCATTAACTTGTGTGTGGCGGGCGGCTTGTCGGCTGGGGCCCGACCCAGGTTGGGACGAAGAGCATGGCCGTGAGATGGGCGAATCCGTAGCGAAACACCACCGCCACCACCAGGTTCTGATCGTGGGCGGTGGTTCTGCCGGGATCACCATCGCCGCCCAGTTGCTGCGCACCCGCCCCGGCCTGGACGTGGCGATCCTGGAGCCCGCCTCCGTTCACGCCTACCAGTCCGGCTGGATCCTGGCCGGCGCCGGCCTGCTCCCCTACGCCCAGACCCAGCGGCCCGAGGCCGCCGTGATCCCGGCCGGTGCCGTCTGGATCCGGGACAGCGCCGTCTCCTTCGAGCCGGAGGTCCGCCGGGTGATCACCGCGACCGGCGCCAGCCTCAGCTACGAGGTGCTGGTGGTGGCCACGGGCCTGAAGCTCGACTGGAGCCGCATCAAGGGCCTGCCGCAGGCCCTCGGCCAGCACGGCGTCGTCAGCAACTACTCCCACCCCCACATCGCCGCCACCTGGAAGGCGATCCGCGACTTCCGTGGTGGAACGGCCCTGTTCACCCATCCCGCCACACCGATCAAATGCGGCGGCGCCCCCCAGAAGGTGATGTACCTGGCCGACGACATCTTCCAGGCCACCAGTGGGGTGGGCGTGAACACGCATGTGATCTTCTGCAGCGCCCAGCCGCAGCTGTATCCGGTGGAGGCCTACAACGCCAGCGTCGAGCGCGTCGTGGCGCGCCGAGGCATCGAGACCCGCCTGCTCCACAACCTGATCGAGGTGCGCGCCGAGGAGCGGGTGGCCGTCTTTGAGGTGCTGGCCGAGGGCCAGGAACCCCGCCGCGAGGAGATTCCTTACGACCTGCTGCACGTGGTGCCCCCGATGGCGGCGCCGGACGTGATCGCCAGCAGCCCCCTGGCGATCGCCGGGCCGGGGGGCTGGGTGGAGGTCGATCGATTCACCTGCCAGCACAAGCGCTTTGGCGACGTGTTCGCCCTCGGGGATGTGAGTTCCCTGCCCACCGCCAAGAGCCTGGCGGCCGTGCGCGGCCAGGCGCCGGTGCTGGTGGCCAACCTGCTGGCCCACCTCGATGGAGGCCCGCTGCGGGCCCGGTACGACGGCTACACCGCCTGCCCCCTGATCACCAGCTTCCACGCGGTGGTGATGGCGGAATTCGACTACAGCCTCCAGCCGGTGAGCTCCTTCCTGGTGGACCCCACCAAGGAGCGCTGGAGCATGTTTCTGGTGGAGACGCGCGTGTTCCCCTGGGTGTACTGGCACCGGGTGCTCAAGGGGCGCCTGCACGAAAGCCGCTTCCTCAAGCCCTTCGGGCCCCTGGTGCGTGCCCTGGGGCTGGCGCGCCGTGAGACTTGAGCAGCATCTGGGTGCCGATGGGCTGGCCGACAAGCTCAGCAATCACGCGACATTTCGCCTTGAAGAGAAAAAAGAGCTGGCCTGGCTCGTCACTCAGGGATTCATAGTTTCCCTGCCCCTTGGCGATGATCAGGTCGGCGGCAGCAAAGCGATCGCGCAGGTCCTGGCTGCAGTCCAGCAGGATGGTTCCCGGGGCATCCGAGCCGTTGTCAATGACCTGCACAATCTGATCAAGCCCCACCCACTTGGCATCCTCCTGAGTGGCATCATTGAGGATCGGTGATCCCCGTACAACCAGGGTGATCGTCCTGGGTAGCAACTGGTCAATCAGTAGGCGATCAAGAGCGATTTCACCCGCGTTATCGGCCAAATAGAGGATCGTTTCAGCCTTGACCACGGCCGCGCGGAACGGTTCCACATCGCCATGGAAGGGATCCTCCAGAGCCCTCTCCATGGCCTGGTGCACATCCTGCTCCGTGAGCTGGCCGTTGCTGCCCATATCGATGGCATTGCCGGCGATCGCCAGGCGGGCGGCCATCAGGAGGGGGTCGCCGCAGGCCTCCATCTCGGCTTGAAGCCGCGGCAGCATGTCCATCGCGACGCGGTTCTGCCAGGCTTTCGACTCGCGGTAGGGGTCGACCACGCCCGTCATCTCCCTGAGACGCCGGTGCAGGCACTGCGCCATGGCCGGTGGTGATGCTGTCAGGTCCATGCCTTCGGCCCAATGCAGCGCCTCCCTGAGCAGGCGCTCATGGATTGATGCATCGGCGGTGACCAGACGGGCAGCGTCCAATGACTGTCGCAGCAGACAAGGAATGCAATCCAATGAAGTGTTCATGTGCAAAAGCCATGCAATCGTGCTGCACGTGTGTCTCCATCTGCAGCATCGGGGCTACCGGCGCAGATCGAGGCTCACTGACAGCGGTTCCCTGAAAGAGTGACACGCCAGGCGGCCCCTAGGGTTCGCATAGCCACGATAATGACGGTCTGCACCTGCGCAAGCATTGGATATCCGCCTGCATCGCATCAGGCGATCCGATTAGGTTGACAATGTCCCCGCAGAGCACCTCAGAACAATGAAAAGAATTCTTGCCTTATTCGCATCCATGAAGACACCATGGCGCCGCCTTGTCGGCATCAGCCGTGCCGGGATCGTGGCGGTCGGGCTGTTCGTGCTGGCCTCGCTCCTCTCGCCAGCGGCCGCCTCAGCCGCTGATACCGATGGCAACTGGAATCTTGATGACGGCGCGGGGCACCGCCTCGGCGGCATGATCTACGAATCGTCAGACATCAACGCGGCCAAGGGTCTGCGCCTACGACTGAATGCCGAATCTCCCAAGCTGACCCTGGACCACTCACGACCCCTGCGGCTCAGTGATGGCAAGGATCAGGACTGGAGTCTCGCCAACCTCAGCGCTGAGCTCACGGCCTCCGCCGGTGGCGCGATCCCGGCCACGTCCTCCCAGTTCGACGCCGGCTGCCTCGATCCGACCCCTGCCGATGGTCTGCCCCTGAAGATCACGGTGCCGAGTTCCGCCGGAGATCTGAGCTTTGCCCTCTCGCCGGGCCAGGTCCAGACCCTCCACTCGCTGACGGACGCCTGCATGAACTGACGACCGCCTGGGAGCCGCTGGCCTCGGTACCTTGTCCCCATGCGCCTGCTGCACACCTCCGACTGGCACCTGGGCCGCAGTTTTCACGGCGCCTCGCTGCTGGAGGAACAGGCGGCGGCGATCGAGCGGATCGCCGAACTGGCGCGGGAGCATGCCGTCGATGCGGTGCTGATCGCCGGCGACCTCTACGACCGGGCCATCCCGCCGGCCGAGGCGGTGGACCTGTTCAACCGGGCCCTGGCCCAGCTGAGCCGGGATGGCACCGCCGTGGTGGCCATCGCCGGCAACCACGATTCCCATGTGCGGGTGTCGGTATACGACCCGCTGCTCTCGGCCTTCGGGGTGACGGTGCGGGGCGATGTGGGCCGGGCCACCGAGCCGGTGCTGGTGACACCCCGGGACGGCGGCGCGCCGGTGGCCATCTATCCCCTGCCCTACCTGGAGCCGGCGGTGGTCGGGCCGGCCCTGGCCGGGGCACCGGTGCGCCTGCGCCACGAGGAGGTGACCCGGCTGGCCATCGAGCGCATCCACGCCGATCGGCGCGAACGGCCGCCGCACCGTTCGGTGCTGGTGGCCCACACCTTCGTGGCGGGCGGCGAGACGTCGGAATCAGAGCGGGAGCTCACCATCGGCAACGTCGACCGGGTGAGCGTGGCGGCCTTCGAGGGCTTCGATTACGTGGCCCTGGGCCACCTGCACGCCTCCCAGCAACTGGACGGCCCCCGGGTGGCCTACTCGGGCACCCCCCTGGCCTATTCCTTCTCCGAGGAGCGGCACGTCAAGTCGGTGCGGATCGTGGAGCTGGCCGCCGACGGTACGCCCACGGTGCAGGTGGTGCCCCTGGGGGTGGGCCGGCGCCTGTGCACCCTGCGGGGCCCCATCGACGAGCTCTGCGGCGACCCCCGCCACGCCGCCGCCAGCGAGGCGCGGGTGCGGGCGATCCTCACCGACGACACCCTGCCCCTGCAGGCCATGGCCCGGCTGCGGGCGCGCTTCCCCCACATCGCCGAGCTGCGCCACGAGCCCCCCGACGTGGCGCGCGCCGGCGAGGCCGAGCGCCACCGCCAGGTGCGCCAGGCCCGTTCGCCGCTGGAGCTGGCCACCGCCTTCTTCACCGACCAGCACGGCCAGCCGCCCGCCGAGCCGGAGGCTGATCTGCTGGCAGCCGCCCTGGGGGCCGCCGAGCGGGGAGGGGAGCGGTGAAGCCCCACCGGCTCACGATCGAGGCCTTCGGGCCCTACGCCGATCCGGTGGCGATCGACTTCGACGCCCTGGCCGCCGAGGGGCTGTTCCTGATCCACGGCACCACCGGCGCCGGCAAGACCTTCCTGCTCGATGCCCTCTGCTTCGCCCTCTACGGCGAGGTGTCGGGCGACCGCAGCGTCAAGGGGCTGCGCTCCGACCACGCCGCCCCCGGCGCCGTGCCCCGGGTGAGCCTGGAGTTCTCCTGCGGCACCGCCCGCTACCGGGTGGAGCGCACCCCCGCCCACACCGCCGTGAAGGCCCGCGGCCAGGGCACCACCGAGAAGCCGCCCCAGGCGGTCCTGTTCCGGCTGGATGCCGAGGAACCGGAGCAGGCCGTGGCGGCGAAGACCACCGAAGTCACCCGGGAGGTGGAACACCTGGTGGGGCTCAGCGCCGCCCAGTTCCGCCAGGTGATCCTGCTGCCCCAGGGGCGCTTCGCCGAGGTGCTGCGGGCCAGGGCCGAGGAGCGCGAAGCCCTGCTCAAGACCCTGTTCGAGACCGAGATCTACGAGCGGGCCGGCTGGTGGCTGGAGGACCAGGCCCGCGCGGCCCGGAACCTGGCGCAGGATCAGGCCCGGGAGCAGGAGGTGCTGCGGCGCCGGGCGGCCGACGCCTGGGCCCCCCACGCCCCCGAGCCGCCGGAGGGAACCGAACCGGCCGAGCCCCCCGCCGACCAGGCCGGCCTCGAGGCGCTGGTGGCGGCGATCGGTGTGGTGGTGCAGGGCACTGAGGCCGCCCTGGAGGCGGCCTCCTCCAGCCTGACGGCGGCCCAGGCGGCCCAGGCGGCCCTCGACGCGCTGGCCGACCGTTGGGACCGGCGCGCCGCCGCCACCATCCGGCTGGGTGAACTGGAGGGGAAACGGGAGACGGTGGAGGAGTACCGCCAGAAGCTCAGCCAAGCGGAGCGGGCCGAAACGCTGCGGCCCAGCCTTGTGGCCGAAGCGGGGGCCCGCCGGGAACTGGAGCGGGTGGAGCAGGGGCTTCAGGAGCAACTGCGCGCCGCACGCCAGGCCAGGGACGGCGCCCAGGCGCTGCCGCCGTCGGTGCTGGGGCTGGATCTGGTGGCCCTGCCGTCCGCCGAAACCCTCGCCGCGGCCGGTGCCGACCTGGCCGCCCGGGGGGCCGAGGTGCGGGAGCTGGCCCGCAAGGCCGAGGAGGCCGCCCAGGCCGGGGGGGCCGCGGCCGCCGCCAGCCAGCGGGCCGGCGAAGCCGAGGCCGTACGAGCGACGGCCGCCTTGCAGCAGGAGCGGCTGGCGGCGGAGCAGGAGCGGGAGCTGGTGCTGCTCAGCCAGGCCCGCAGCGCCCGCGACCAGCTGGAAGGCCTGCAGCGAGCCGCCCGGGAGGCCGATGGCCGTGCCGTGGCCGCCGAAGCGATCGCCCCGGCCCGGGAGCGACAGCACGCGGCCGAGGCCGCCAGGAACGGCGCCGATCGCCAGGTCAACACGGCGGCCGCCGACCTCAACGAGCTGCGGCGGCGCCAGATCGAGGGCATGGCCGCCCGGCTGGCCGGGGGGCTGGCCGCCGGGGCCCCCTGCCCGGTGTGCGGCGCCACCGACCATCCGGCACCGGCCCAGCTCTCGGTCGACGCGGTCGATGACGGGGCGATCGCCGCCGCCGAACGGACCCTGGCTGCGTCCACCCAGGCGGCGCAGACGGCGGCGGTGGCCCTGGCCAACGCCCAGGCCGCCCTGGGCACCGTGCTGGAGAAGGCGGGCGACGGCACCGATCCGCTCGCCGCCCGCCAGGCCGCCAGCACCGCCTCTGCGGCCCACCAGGCGGCCCAGGCCCTGGCCGACGGCCTGCCGGCGCTGGAGCTGCGCACCGCCGATCGGGAGCAGCAGCGCCAGCAGCTGGCCAAGGCCATCGAGGCGGCCGCCACGGCCATCGCTCTGGAGCAACGGGCCGCCGTCGAGGCCAGCCAGCGGCAGCGGACCCTGGCGGAGCAGGTGGCGCGGGAGCTGGGGGAGGGACTGGAGCCGGGGGTGGTGCTGCGGGCCTTCGGGCCCCTGGAGGCCGCCCTCCAGGCCCTGGTGGCCGGGGCCGGCGCCCACACCCGCGCCACCAGCGAGCTGGAGCAGGCGGCCCGGCGGCTGGGTCAGGAACTGGCCGCCTCGCCGTTCCCCACGGCGGCGGACGCCGCGGCGGCCCTGCAGGAGGAGAGCTGGCGCCTGAAGCTGGTCGAGCGGATCGCGGCCTACGAGGCGGCGGTGATCGAGCAGCGGAACCTCCTGGCCGCCCCCGATCTGGCCGATCTCCCCGAAGCACGGCCCGACACCGCCGCCGCCCGCGAGGCCGTGGCGGGGGCCGATGCGGCCCGCACCCGGGCGGTGGAGCGCCACAGCGAAGCCCGGGCCGCCCAGCGGGAGATCACCCGCCTCACCGCGGAGCACCGGGCCGGCGCCGCCGCTCTGGCCGAGAAACAGGAGCGGGCCGAGCGGCTCAGCGCCGTGGCCAACCGCTGCCAGGGCAAGGCGCCCCCCTACATCTCCCTGCAGCGCTGGGTGCTCTCCGCCTACCTCGCCGACATCTGCGGCTACGCCAACCAGCGGCTCACCCTGATGACCTCCGGCCGCTACCAGCTGCGGCTCACCGACGAGGGGGGCCACGGCGGCCGCAAGGCCGGCCTGGGCCTGCGGGTGCTGGACGCTTACACCGGCGAGGAGCGGGAAGTGAGCAGCCTCTCGGGCGGCGAAACCTTCCAGGCCTCCCTGGCCCTGGCCCTGGGGGTGGCCGACACGGTGCAGGCCCACGCGGGTGGCGTGCCCCTGGAGGCCCTGTTCATCGACGAGGGCTTCGGCAGCCTCGATCCCGACAACCTGCAGCTGGCCATGGACGAACTCGACCGCCTGCGGGAGGGGGGCCGCATGATCGGCCTGATCAGCCACGTCGGCGCCCTGCGCGAGCGCATCCGCGGCGGCATCGAGGTGATCGCCGGCGACCGTGGCTCCAGCCTGCGGGTGGGGGTCACCGCCTAGGGCAGGCCCGGGTGCCGGCTGGCCGACCTCAGGCGGACGTGTGGAACTGTTCCGCCAGCAGGCGACGCTGATACTCCACCGACAGGGCCTCCAGGTGGGAGCGGGCCTGCTCCTGCAGAGCTGGATCCAGCTGGTCGAGCACCAGACCCCGGGGTACCCCCATCCGCATCACCAGCGCCAGGGCATCGAAGATGCGCACCTGGTCGCCCTGCCAGCCCTGGTACTCGGCGGCGAGGGCCATCAGGGACTCCCCCGACGCCTGGCCTTCGATCACCCGGGGCCGCAGTTCCTGCACCTGGGCCAGCCGGGCGGAGCTGATCAGGGCATGGGCGGCGCCCAGAGCCGCCAGGGAATCGGCGGCTTCCCGCTTGAGCACGGTCATGTCCCGGCTGAGCACGGCCGTCTCCACCGACAGGGGCTCCCGCACCCCGGGGCAAAGGGCGGCGACCCGATCGACCGGTGGAGCCGGTGGAGCGGGCGGGCGCACCGGCGCCGGGGCCAGGGGCGGGCTGCTGACGGCCAGCGGGGGCGGCGATGGCTCCTGCCACAGGGCGGCGGCCGCCGCCCGCAGGCGCCGTGCCAGCCATTGCCTGACGTTGGTTGCAAGGCGTGCCATGGACGTGGGCAGCTAAGTGGTTTCAATCTGCCCCTCAGTCATCGGCGGGGATGACGGCAAACTCACCCACCGGGCGACGGATTGCCGGCCCTTCCTTGGATCAGCGCAGCAGCCCCTGGGCATCGGCATCGGTGATGCGGGCGCTCTTGCCAAAGTCTGGGGGGATTGCAGCCGACGCCACCCCGATGACCCGAGCCCTGCAACCGTTGCACTCCCCCCGCCAGGGCCCCCTGGTCCGGCGGGCCCTGACCCTGCTTCTGGCCCTGGGCCTGGCGCTGACCCTCGGCCTGGCGGTGCTCCAGCCCCACCCCACGGCCGCAGCGACAGCCGCTGCGGAGGCACCCGCCGCGGTTGATACGGGCAACGCCGGCAGCTTCCGCCTCGGCACCGTGCGGATCCTGGGGGTGCCCGTCATCACCGTGGCCTCATCGGCGGTGGGTTCCGGCAGCGACAGCGGGCCGGAGGCCGCCGAACGGGCCCGGGTGATCGAGGGCAACCTGAGCCAGCTCTACGAACCCAGCAATCCCTGCACCGCCGGGGAACGGCTCGGTGAGGCGCTGCTCGATCACCTCAGCGTCGAGGGGACCAAGGCCGCCTGTGACCCGAACCATCTGGGGCTGCAGGGGCCTCCGGGGGCCCTGCGGGTGGTGGTGCTGCGGGAGCCCGGAGGAGGGCAGCGGCTGGCGGCCCTGGTGCCCGGCCGCGCCAGCCCCTTCCCCTTGCTCACGGTCACCGAGCAGGACGCCGCGTTCAACGGGCTGCCGGCCGATGCCCTGGCCGAACGGTGGCGTGGTCTGCTGGAACGCCGCCTGCGCAGCGCCCGGGGGGTGTTCAGCGAGGAGCAGCTCGACGGGCGCCTGCGGACCGCCCTGTTGTCCCTGGCTGGGCTGGCCCTGTTGATGGCTCTGGCGGTGGCGTTGTGGCGCTTCAGCCAGCGCTCGCTGCCGCGCCTGCAACGGCGCGCCGCTGAGGGATCGGGACGCTTCGATCGGCTGCTGCTCCGGCTCACCCACACCGTCAGCCGGCTGCTGACGGCGTTGGTGCTGCTGCTGGGGGTGGCGATGGGCGCCGTGCTGCTGCTGGCCTGGCCCGGCCAGATCCCGGCCGCCATCGATGTGCTGCTGCAGCCCCTGGTGGTGCTGATGAAAGCGCTGGCGCTGGCGGCCGTGGCCGTGGTGGTGCGGGGCCTGGTGGGGCTGCTGCTGACCCAGTGGGCCAGCCATCTGGCCGTGAACCCCGACCACCGGGCCCGACGCCGGCAGCGCTACCTGAGCCTGCTGCGGGTGCTGGGCCGGCTGGTGAACCTGGTCTGCCTGCTGCTGTTCGCGATCTGGACGGTGCTCGGCATCCCCGTGCTGCGGGATCTCTCCAGCAATGCCGTCCTGGCCAGTGGGGCCGTGCTCGGCGCCCTGGCGCTGGTGTTCCAGGGGTTGCTGCGGGATTTCGTCGCCGGGCTGGTGCTGCTGCTCGACGACCGCTACGCCATCGGCGATGTGGTGGAGATCGGTGGTCGCTCCGGCGAGGTGGTGGATGTGGGGGTGCTGAGCACGGAACTGCGCTGCGCCGATCAGCGGGTGGTGGTGGTGCCCAACAGCCACTGCGAGCAGGTGGTGAACCACACCAAGCTGCGTTCAGGCGCGGAGGTGACCGTGCTGCTGTCGCGCAGCCTCACCGATCTGGCGGGCGCCATGGCCCTGATCGCCGAGGAACTGGCCGCCTTCGGCGCCGATCCGCGCTGGGCCCCGAAGCTGCTGGAGCCACCCCGCCTGCTGGGCATCGACGCGATGACGGAGGACGACCTGCAGGTGAAGGCCCTGCTGATCACCGAGGCGGGCCAGCAGGGTCCAGCCCGGCGGGAACTGCTGGGGCGCCTGGTGCGGCGGCTGCAGGGCTGGCCGCAGCAACAGGGCAAGCCCTGAAGGATCCCGTTTCTAGGATCGCCTTTACGTACCAGCCCGATCGGGCCGTTTGCCATGGCCCCGTTCTCTTCTCTTCCCGGCACGGATCTCCGCCTCGGCCGCCGGCAGCTGTTGCTGGGAGGCGCGGCCGCCGGCTTCGCCCTGGCGGTGCGGCCGGTGGCGGCCTCCACCGTCACCACTTCCACCCAGGGGCTGACGGCCGGCTGGGTGTCGGTGCCGGCGGCGGGTGGCGCCGTGCGGGCCTATCGGGCCCGCCCCGCCAAGGGTTCGGGCTTCCCGGTGGTGCTGGTGGTGCAGGAGATCTTCGGCATCCATGCCTACATCCAGGACGTCTGCAAGCGCCTGGCCCAGCTGGGCTACCTGGCCATCGCCCCGAGCCTGTTCGATCGCCAGGGCGATGTGACCGTGCTGCCCGACATCCCCTCGATCCTGCCGCTGGTCGCGACGGTGCCCGATGCCCAGGTGATGGCTGATCTGGATGCCACCGCCGCCTGGGTGGCCGCCAGCGGTGAAGGGGACGTGGCACGGCTCGGCATCACCGGCTTCTGCTGGGGCGGACGGATCACCTGGCTCTATGCCGCCCACAACCCGAAGCTGAAGGCCGGCGTGGCCTGGTACGGCCGGCTGGTGGGCACCGCCAACGGTCTCCAGCCCCTCTATCCGATCGATGTGATTCCCAAGCTCAAGGCCCCGGTGCTGGGGCTCTATGCCGGCGAGGACGACGGCATTCCGATGGCGTCGGTGGAGCGGATGCAGGCGGCCCTGAAGGCGGCCGGCAGCCCCAGCCGCATCGAGGTGTTCCCGGGCGTGCCCCACGGCTTCCACGCCGACTACCGCCCCACCTACCGCGCCGCCGCCGCCGCCGCCGGCTGGACCCAGATGCGGGCCTGGTTCCGCGCCAACGGCGTGGTGTGAGGGCCGGAACGGGGCCTCAGGCCCGGTTGAGGTGCTCCTCGGCGGCGGCCGCCAGGCTCTCACTCCAGTGGTCGACCTGGCTCTGCTCGGCCGCCTCCACCATCACCCGCAGCAGCGGTTCGGTGCCGCTGGCCCGCACCAGCACCCGGCCGTGGCCCTCCATGGCCGCCTCCGCCTCGGCCACCGCCAGCCGCAGCGGTTCGCACTCCTGCCACTGCTGGCGCCGCTGGCGGTCGGGCACGGTGACGTTCACCAGCCGCTGGGGGTAGGGCTGGAAGCTGCCGTCCATCCATTCGGCCAGCTTCAGGCCTCCGCCGTGGATCAGGGTGGCCACCTGCAGGGCGGTGAGCAGGCCGTCGCCGCTCATGCCGTGGCGGGCCGAGAGGATGTGGCCCGACTGCTCCCCCCCCAGGCCGGCCCCCAGGGCCTCCATGGCGGCGTGCACGTGCTGATCGCCCACGTCGGTGCGCTCCAGCACCCCGCCGCTGGCCTGCCAGGCCCGCTCGAAGCCCAGGTTCGACATCACCGTCGCCACCAGGCGGTCGTCGGGCAGCTGGCCCTCGCGGCGCAGGGCCGAACCCCACAGATAGAGGGTGTGGTCGCCGTCCACCACCCGGCCGCGGCCGTCCACCGCCAGCATCCTGTCGGCGTCGCCGTCGAAGGCGAAGCCCATGTCGGCGCCGCTCTCTAGCACCGCCCGCTTCAGGGGCTCCAGGTGGGTGCTGCCGCAGCCCTGGTTGATGCGCTCGCCATCTGGCTCGCCGTGCAGCACCAGCACCTCGGCCCCCAGGGAGCGGAACAGCTCCTCGCCGCAGGCGGTGGCCGACCCCCAGCAGAGGTCGAGCACCACACGACAGCCATCGAGGCGCTGGCCGCCGTTGCTGGCCCGCAAGGATTCGGTGTAGGCCGCCAGCAGGTCGGGCCGCTGCACCTCCCGGCCACTGCCCGCCAGCGGCGGCGGGGCGGTGCGGCCCTGGAGCCCGGCCTCGATCGCCTGCTGGCGGGCGGTCACGAGCTTGGCGCCGCTGGCGCCGAACACCTTGATGCCGTTGTCATGGGGGGGGTTGTGGCTGGCCGACACCATCAACCCGCCGGCCGCCCCCTGGCGCCGGATCGTGCCCGGCACCGCCGGCGTGGGGCACAGCCCCAGCTGCCACACCTCGCGGCCGGCGGCCATCAGGCCGGCGCTCAGGGCCGCCACCAGCATCGGCCCGCTGCGGCGGGAGTCGGTGCCGATCACCACCGGCCCGTCGGCCTGGAGCACCACGCCGGTCCAGTAGCCCACCTGCAGGGCCAGGGCGGGGGTGACGCTGGTGCCGACGCGGCCGCGGATGCCGTCGGTGCCGAAGCGGGCCACGCCCTCGGCCAGGGGCGCCCCGAGGGGGGACACCACCGGATGCGAAGCCGCTTCTCCCATGCCGCTGCCATCACTGGCGAGCAGGCTACGTGCCGTGGCCGGGGCTCAACGCCAGCGGGGCGGCCACCAGCGCCAGCGCAACAGCTCCAGGGTGGCCCAGAGCAGCAGCAGGCCCAGGCACCAGCCCGGCAGCAACCGCACGGGCCAGAGCGGCCGCAGCAGCAGGGCGAGCAGGGCCACCGCGCTCACCACCAAGGCGCGGCGGCGCTGGCCCGCCCCGGGCAGGCGGTCGAACAGCGGCGGCAGGGCGGGGAAGGAGGGAAGTCGCACCGGGGGCGGCGCAGGCGGATGCCCAGAATGCCCCGGACGCCGTCCCCCGGCCATTGGCCCGACTCCCGCTGCTGCTGTCCCTCTCCTGTCTGGGCACCGGCCTGGCACTGGTGGGGGGCCGGGCCCTGCTGGCGCGCCAGCCGGCGCCCACCCCCGCCACCGCCACCGACCGGCTGGAGTGGCTGCAGCACTGGGATGCCGATCCCTGGCGGCGCCGGGAGGCCAGCCTGCTGCTGGCGGCCCGCAGCAAGGATCCCCATGCGCAGCGCCAGTGGCTGCGGGGCCAGGGCTGGGGTCCCGATCCCCTGGCCGCCCTGGTGCTGAAGCAGGACGCCCTGGCCGCCGCGGCCCTCGGACGCCCGGACACGTCCCTGGCCCTCTGGCGCCAGCTGCATCGGCGCTTCCCCGGTGATCCGGCCAGCGCCGATGCCCTCTACGCCCTCGGCGGCGACAACCCGGACAAACGCCGGCAGCTGCTGCAGCGCTTCCCGGCCCACCCCGCCGCCCTGGCCGCCGCCCTGGCCGCCGGCCCGGAGGCGGCCGAACGGCGACGCGGCGCCCTGCACCTGGCCCGCTGGGGCGCCCGCTGGCCCGGCGCCGAGGCGCGCCTGCGGCAGGTCTGCAAGGAGGACCGCCCTGACCTGAGCGCCCAGCAGCGAGGGCAGCTGGCGGAGGGCCTGGCCGAACTGGGCGATGCCGAGGGCGCCCTGCGCTGCCTGGGCTCCAGCCTCAACGGCCTGGGGGCCAGCGGCCGGCTGAGCCTGGGCCGGGCCCTGCTGGCGGGGAACGAACAGCAGCGGGGCCAGGCGGAGCGGCTGCTGCTGGATCTGGTCCGCAGTGCCCCCACCACGCCGGAGGCCGAGGCGGCCGTGCGCCTGCTGGCCCAGCAGGGCAGCCCCGCCGCCGCCGCGTCCCTGGCCCGGCTGCCGCCCCGCTGGCGCGACAGTGCCCCGGTGCTGGCCCGGCGGATCCAGGAGGCCGAACCCAAGGGAGACGGCCCCCATCCCGCCACCGACGCCGCCGCCCTCAAGCTGCTGCGCCGCTGGCCCCGCGACCCCGCCAGCCGCACGCTGCAGTGGGATCTCGTGCGGGAGCGGCTGCTGGCCGGCCGCTGGCGGGCGGCCATGGCCCTGCTGGAGGCCATCCCGACAGACCAACTGCCGCCTCCCCTGGCCGCCCGCCAGAGCTTCTGGATCGGCTTCGTGCAGCAGCAGCTCGGGGACGGCGCCGCCGCCAGGGCCACCTGGGAGGCGCAGCTGCGCCGCCATCCCGGCGGTTACTACGGCTGGCGTGCCGCGGTGCGCCTGGGCCAGGGGGATCTGCAGTTGAGCGCCGGGCCCCACCTGCCGGCCGGTGCCGACGGCCCGGGAGGGGGCAACAGCTGGCGGCCCCTCGCCAGCGGCGACGGGACCCTCGATCGGCTCTGGCGCCTGGACCAGGGCACCGAGGCCTGGGAGACCTGGCGCCACCGCCGCGGGCGCCGCGCCCCGGAGGGCAGCCGGGAGCTGCTGCTGGAGGGGCGGCTGCGCCAGGGGGTCGGCGACGACTGGACCGGCTTCGGCCTGCTGGAGCAGGCCAGCCTGAAGCTGGACGGCAATCAGTGCGCCCTGGAGCGGGAACTGGAGCGCAGCCTGCATCCGCTGCGTTTCGAGGCGGCCTTCCGGGCGGCCGCCAACCAGGGCGGGCTGCCAATGGAGCTGCTGCTGGGGGTGGCCAAGCAGGAGTCGCGCTTCACCCCGGCGGTGCGCTCGCCGGTGGGGGCCACGGGCCTGATGCAGCTGATGCCGGACACCGCCGCCGAGCTGGCCGGTGGGCCGGTGCCGGAGTCGGTGCTGGAGGACCCGGCCGGCAACGCCAGCCTCGGCAGCCGCTACCTGGCGAAAATGCTGCGCCAGTGGGACGGCGACCCGCTGCTGGCGGTGGCCAGCTACAACGCCGGGCCCGGCGCCGTGGCCGGCTGGGTGAACCCCCAGCTGCGCAGCGACCCGGAACTGTGGGTGGAGGCGATCCCCTACCCCGAAACCCGCCTGTACGTGAAGAAGGTGCTGGGCAACGTCTGGAGCTACCAGCAGGGCAGCGAACCGGGCTGCTGATTCAGCGCACCAGCAGGCGACCGAAGTTGGCGCCGCCGAGCACCAGCAGGGTGAGCACCCCGGCCAGCACCAGCGGCGGCGGCACCACCCGCACCCGCAGCAGGTCGAGCCGGGCCAGCAGCACCGCCGAGCCCATGATCAGCACGTTGGCCAGCACGTTGAGGTGCAGCAGGTAGAGGCCACCGATGGTGACCAGCAGCAGGGTGACCACCAGGCTCACCACCCGGCTGGCGGCCATCACGATCGACAGCTGCCGGATCACCAGATCGGGCATGGTGCAGATGAACACGATCAACATCGCCTGCAGGCACTCGGCGGACCAGACGAGGGTGGTGAGCTCCTGCATCCGGGTGCCGCCGGCCTCCAGGGCATGGCTCCAGTGCATGCCCTGGTAGGTGCTGACCCCCATCAGCACCAGCAGCATCGGCGCCTGGATCGGCAGCAGCATGAGCCGGAAGATGTCCTTCATGGCTGCAGCACCAGGGTGATGGCCTCCAGCGGGCAGCTGGGGATGCACTGCTCGCACACCAGGCAGCGGGAGGCCTCGAACTTCAGCCGCTGGTTGGCCGGCGTGTAGTGAAGGGCGCCGCTGGGGCAGACACTGGAGCAGATGCCGCAGTCGACGCAGAGCAGCGGATCGATGCGGATCTCACCGGGGGCGCGGTTGAGCCCAAGCCCCTGGCTCTCCAGCCAGTCTTCGGCGGCATCGAGCTCGTCGATGTCGCCGGAGAGCTCCACCACCATGGTGCCGCTCTGGTTGGGGGCGATCTGGGCCCGCAGGATCTTGGCGGCGATGTCGAAGTCGACCGCCAGGCGGTAGGTGATCGGCTGGTGCACCGCCTCGGAGGGGAAATGGAGAGTGAGGCGCCGTTTCACCGCTCCAGGCCGGGAAAGCTGACGCTAGCAACGGTGTCCGGAGCGAGCTCCTGCCCGCAGGCGCCCGGCCGGAGTGGCGACGCTGCCAGAGTGGGCGCCGTTCCGTGTCGCCGCCGCCCATGGCCCCGTCGGGCAGTTCTCCCACCTCCAGCCTCGGCCGCAGCGAGCGCATGGTGCTGGCGGCCGTGGCGGCCGTGCTGGTGGTGCTGATGGTGTGGCTGCGGGGCGGCCTGCATCCGGAAGCGCCGCTGGAGCGCCTCGCCCGCCAGTCGCCCGAGTTCAGCGTGGCCCTGGCCGACGGCCGGCCCACCCTGGTGGAGTTCTACGCCGACTGGTGCGAGGCCTGTCGTTCGATGGCGCCGGCGATGGAGCGGATCGAGCGCCAGCAGCACGGCCAGATGGACGTGGTGCTGCTCAATGTCGACAATCCCCGCTGGCAGCCGGAGCTGGAGCGCTACGACGTCAACGGCATCCCCCAGCTGGAGCTCTTCGATGCCGCCGGCACCCCCGTGGGCCGCTCGCTCGGCGCCCGCAGCGGCGCCGAGCTCGAGGCCCTCACCACCGCCCTGGTCGACGGCACGCCCCTGCCGCTGCTGGCGGGGGTGGGGGCGGTGAGCAGCCTGCCGGAAGCGGCCGGCCCCGAGGGCGCCGCTCCAGCAGCCGCCTTGCCCAGCCCCCAGGCCGGTCCCCGCAGCCACGGCTGATTTCCCCACGCCTCGCTCCTCTCCCCCGCACCCCCGCCCATGGATCCCCGCTTCCGGGTCGAGCTGATCGCCGCCACGCCGAACCCGCAGCAGTGCGTCTATGCCGGGATGCACCAGGACTACAGCGAGGGGTTCGTGGCAGCCGACCGGGCCGACTGGCCCGATGAGCGCAAGGCCGGTGAGATCTGCGTCAAGCGGCTACTGGCCGGCGAGCGGGGCCACTACGGCCCGCTGGAGCACGCCCAGATCGTGCTCAACGTGGGCTGGTTCCCCCATTCGGTGATGCAGCAGGCCCGCACCCACCGGGTGGGGGTGAGCTTCGATGTGCAGTCGATGCGCTACACCGGCGACCGCATCCGCCGGGCCGCCAACGGCGAGCTGGAGCTGGAGGAGGTGTTCTACCTGCGGCCGGTGGGCCCCTACAGCGACCGCCAGGGCAAGAAGTACCTCTACGACGAGGGGCAGCGGGCCATCGATCTGGAGCTCTGCCGGGCGGCGGCGGAGCGCTACCGCGACCTGCTCGATGCCGGCTACGCCGAGGAGCACGCCCGCGGCATCCTGCCCTTCGACTACCGCCAGCACTTCGTGGTGAGCTTCACCCTGCGGGCCTTCCTGCACTTCCTCGACCTGCGGGCCAAGCTCGATGCCCAGCAGGAGATCCGCGAACTCTGCGACCTGATGTGGCCCCACCTGCAGCAGTGGGTGCCGGAATTCGCCGACTGGTACGAGAAGAGCCGGCTGCACAAGGCCAGGCTGGCCCCCTGATCAGCCCGATCCTGGCGGCCATCAGGGGCGGCCATCAGGGCAGAGCGGGACTTTCCATGCACGCTCAAGCAAGCTGCCGAGCCAGCTGCCGATCCAAAGCCTGCGGGTTGAGCTGAACCAGCTCCTTGTTCATGAAAATGTAGGTGCTGAGATCAACATGCAGGCGGTAATCGCTATCGGAACTGGCGCCCGATCCGCCCATCACGCCAATCAATTGCCCCTGGTTCACAGTCTGGCCTTTGCTGACGCTGATTTCCTGCAGGTGGGCGTAGGCCTGATACACCGGATATTCCTTACCCTGATAATCAAAACGTACATCCAGTTGTAGATGCACCCGCCTGCCATAGCCGCCCTCCCTGCCCTGGAGCGTCACCGTCCCCCCGTACCAGGCTTTGACCCGCCCACCAGCAACAACATAATCAATGCCGATGTTTCGATCTGACGGGGGAAGCGTTTTCAAGCTGCCATCCAGAAGGATGGCCTTCATGGGCCCCTTGTCCGAGTGGCCATGGGGCTCCATGAATCCACCCGTTACGGTGATCTGACCGAGAAGGGGATGGGAGAAAACTTGATACGTACTGGGATTCAGCTGGCGCTCTGCAATCGTTATCGGGAGGGCAAGTGCTCGGCCGTCCGCCTGTATGAAGGGCTCATCACCCTCGACCCTGGCCACAGTGATGCGTTGGCCGGGGAAAATTAGATCCTTGTTTGTGATGGCTGGATTGAGACTTATCAATTCATTCAACGTTGTATCGTAGCGGCCGGCTATCTCCGCAAGGGTATCTCCAGGCTGCACGATGTAGAGGCCCAAGCCACTGGGACCCACAGCGGCTCTGCTGACCGGGATGCCATCCGTGAGGGGGGAACCCAGCGCCGAGAAATGCTTGCCGACCCATTCCCTGAATTTGGGCATGGTGTCATCATTCGTGGCATCTCCGAAGATGTTCCCTGGGCATGGCGTGGCAATGATCTGCCGATGCGCTTGGATACTCTCTTTGGGAATCTTATACTCAGACATCAGCCATCTGATCAGCGCCACCGATGCTTTCTCCTGCCCTGGCGTCAATTGATCCCCCGGCTCGGCAACATGCTCAATGCCAATACTGCTGGCATTGGCGTGAACGGCGTGCCACGCCTTATCTCCATCATTGACCATCTGATAGATATCGCCGTTTTTATCAATAACGTAATGGGCAGACACCGCATCTTCAGGCTTGCCCCCTGGTGCAGGGTTCTGAAAATGGCGGATCACACTGCCCACGTCAGCAGTTGCCGTGTAATGAACAACTATGGAGGTTATCCTGGCCCCATTGCGGCTTCCAAAGTTTGGGCTTTTAATGAACTCTTTGATTCTCGGCTTGTTAAAGATTTCTGAGGTGCCGCGATGATGATGGAGTGATGCCGTCGTCAGATCAAGTGAGGTGCCTCCCTGCTTGGCAGACAGCAGGGCTTGACGCGCATTCTGCAGAGTCTGCCTGAAGATCGGTACATTCTTGTTGGCGCGATTACCTGCGGCATCTCCGTCATAGGCCCCTCGACCATCAGGCAAGGGCACCGAGGCCCACTCGTGTGCGAGATCAATCTGTGCCGCGTCAAGGTCATTGCTTTCACCTTTGAGATAGGCAGCCAGCTTGCGACGCTTCGTCCCGAGCAGCAAAGCCATAGCCAAGAGATCCTGGTTGACTTCATTAAAGAGATCATCGGCTTTCAAGCCAGAATCTCTGAGGGCAATCGGCAGGGTTGTTGGGATGAATTGTGCCGCACCAACAGCAAAGATTTTTTCTTGCTTCTGCAATTCCATAATGCGGGAGATGCTGAGAGTCCGGAATCCCCCGGGCCATGGCCCCGGGGAATCGCCCGCACGTCCACGGTTATAGGAGTCATAACCACCCTCACCCGAATAAATCAGCTTGAGCAAGGGTGAAAGCGCTTCTCGAAGGGAGAACGATTTCGAGGACGTTTCCTGAGGTGGCGGTAAACTCTCGCGGGTCTTGGTGATGCCATAGCCCAATCCTTGCAGCGGCATGGCCCCGATGGGGCGATCCGGCAGCGGCTGAAGAGGTATCTGCCGCAGGAAGGTGTCGAGCAAACGCACGTCTCCCATGCCGGGATCACCGTCTCGAGGCTTGTTCTTGCGAAGCTTGTCAAGGAAGTCCTGGGCATCGTCGCAAGCTTGATCAATGGCCAGATCAAGATCGAAGGGTGAGGACATGATTCCACTGGGAGGGTAAGGAATGTCGTATTCAGACTTCAGGTCAAGAACAACACGGCTCTAAACTGGCTATGGATCTCTCCAGGTTTTGCGTAACGTGGAGGGCTCGGGAGGGGGCAAGGAGCTCCTGACTTCAATCGGTGGGCTTGGGGGGGCCGAGGCGGCCGGCATGCCAAGGGCCGCATTGAAACCCGCAATTGTGGAGTCTTTGTTGCGGCTACCTGCCGACGATCCGAAGTAGTAACCCAATACGGTGCTGTATCCCGCCGTGAGTGCACCCACCAGAATATTGATGAGACTAACCGTACTCTCATCCCGCTTTTCCTTGGGAGGAGGCAGGAAAATCATCGAGCAAAGAACCACCGAAAAAGCCAGGATGACAACCGAGCCCAAGATTGGGGGGAACCATTCCTGCCGACCGGTGGCCTTCGTGTTTTCCACCTCGCGGGCTCGCGCATTGGCCTTATCGGCGAACTCCGCCTGATCCATTTGCAGCTTGACGCTCAGGAGGTACGCCTGATGGCTGGCTTCAACCTCTTGCAGTTTGCGGGCACTTTCTGGATTGTCGCGGAGGGTCTCGCTGATGTCCTGGAGGGAGGAATTACCTGGTAAACCGAGGGCCTTCGTCGCCAGGCTCATCGCCCCCATCGCAAGGGTGGGAGGTCCGCCTAGAACCGTCCCCAACAGGGGTAATCCGATGGCAAGAAGACCACTGGCAGATTCGGAATTCATAACGCCTGTATCGGACGGGTGGATCGAACGGATCAGGTCGTGAGGCGAAAACAGTTGATGGGGCTAACAATGGACCCAACATGGACCCAACAAGGTCCCATTCCGATATCGTGTCGACTCCAAAAGAGAACGGCAGCCGTTCGTGATAGTTCTTATCATCGCGGAACGCGAATTCACGACAAGGCGTATTCAGGGTCGCTCTCTTCGAGCCAGTCCTGCGGTGGACAACAAGGGGACCGATGCTCCTTCAGTCAACACAAAAAATGGAAGGCCATCACCATGGGCCTGATTCATCCATACCCATCCCCACGAAATCACACCATGCCGATCCTGTTGACATGCCGTGGGCCGAAGACCCACGGCAGACTCCCCTGAATCCGCCGTCGACTCTCCGGAGGGGCTCAGTCCGTCCCTCCGCTGGCCCACGATGGCTGCGTGCCTGGCCGATCGTCCGTTTCGGAGATCGCCTGGCGGAGGTTCCACCCATGCCGATGTCAGCCCCAGCCCGTAGGAACGAAAAGAGGAGAGGGGCTGGACGCCTTCCCTGGGGACTGGCCCTCGCCCCCTGTCTGGCCCTTGTGCTGGCCATCCCCCTGCCGGGTGCGGCGGCGGCGGCACCGGTGCTGCGGGTGGGCCTGGTGGATGGCTCGCCGCCCTGCAGCTACCGGGAGGCGGGGGTGTGGCGGGGGCTGGGCGTCGATCTGTGGAACCGGGTGGCCACGCTCGAGGAGATCCCCTACGTCGTCTCCCAGTGGCCCTCGGTGCGGCAGATGCTGGAGGCCAGCCGCGAGGGCAAGGTGGATGTGGCGGTGGGCTGCATCAACGTCTCGCCGGACCGCCTGAAGCGCTACCGCTTCAGCCTCCCCTTCCAGGAGGACGGCCTGGCGGTGATGGTGGTGAAAAGCCGGCTGGATCTGGGGCGCTCCTTCCTGGCGGCCCTGCTGACGCCGACCCTGCTGCAGCTGCTGGGCGGCTACCTGCTGGCGATCGCGGCGCTCACCTGGCTCACCCTGCGCCTGGAGGTCCGCCACCATCCCGCAACGGCCGGCCGGCGCAACTCCCTGCGCCACTGCAGCAAGGTGTTCCAGGTGCTGGCCACCGGGCCGGGCAGCAACACGATCGTGACCACCACCCGCGGCAACGGGATCGTGATCCTGGCCTACCTGGTGCGGATCGTCTCGGCGTCGCTGCTGGTGGGCTACCTCACCGTGAACGTGGCCGGGGAGATCCAGGACACGGCCAGCGGCGCGATCCGGTCTCCGGCCGATCTGCGCGGCCTGCGGGTGGGGGTGCGCAGCGGCACCGTCAGCGAGTCGCTGCTGAAGGAACTCAACGCCTCCAGCCCCGGCCCCAAGGCCACGATCGTGCCGCTGAAGAGCATCAGCGAAGGGGGAGAGCTGCTGGCCGAGCGCAGGGTCGACGCCCTGCTGGGGGACAACCTGCAGCTCAGCTACCTGCTGCTCCAGGAGGAGGCCAAGGGCTTCCTGCCCAGCCTGGCGCTGGAGGGGATCCGGCCCGAGTCGCAGGCGTTCGCCTACGCGCCGACCCTGCCGGTGGCCACCGCCGACCGCATCGACCAGGCGATCAGCGCCCTCAAGCGCAGCGGCGTGGTCAGTGAACTGCGCCAGCAGGCGACGACCCGGGGGAACCCCCGGGCGCGCTGAAGCCGGCGCACCACCAGCGCTCCACCACCTCGGGGCTGCCGTACCAGGAGGGGCCGAAGGCGCCGCCGTGGGCCACCCCCGGCAGCACCAGGGGGGTGGAGCCCTCCAGCAGGGCCGAGGCCACCGGCACCAGGCCGTCGCCCCGATCGAGGGGATTGCCGGTGCTGTTGCGATAGGCGGTGGGGGCCAGGCGCTGGGCCATGGGGGAGGCCGCCTGCAGATCCAGGTCGCCGGCCACCGAGACGTAGCGCACCCGATCGGCGAAGGGGGAGCCCGGCAGGCGCTCCGCCACCATCCGGCGCAGCACCGTGGCCTTGAGGGCGGTGTGGGGGCTGCCCAGCATCACCAGGGTGTCGGCCAGGGCCTTGCCGTCGTAGCGGCGCCCCTGGAACGGGGCGGCATCCAGGAACAGCCGCAGCATGATGCCGCCGGAGCTGTGGCCGATCAGCGTCACCTTGCCCGTGGGGGACTGGCGGGCCAGTTCAGCCACGGTGGCCTGCACCCGATCGAGGATCCCGGCCCAGGCGAAGGCGAACACGGTGAGCAGCCACTCGGGCTTGCCCACCGGCACCAGCCGCACCGGCTGGCCGCTGAGCTGCTCCAGCCGCGCCACCATCGGGGCATAGGCCTCGGGGCTGATCAGGAAACCCCCGAGGATCACGATCGGCTGGCGGGTCATGGGTGAGGACTGGCGGCGCCGCCGGGGACCCTACCCGCGGCGGGCCGCCTCGATCGCCGCGATGTCGATCCGGGTCATCTGCATCATGGCCTCGAAGGCACGCCGGGCCGCGGCCCGGTCGGGATCGGCGATGGCGGCGGTGAGGGCGCGCGGGGTGATCTGCCACGACAGTCCCCATTTGTCCTTGCACCAGCCGCAGGCGCTCTCCTCACCGCCGTTGGCCACGATCGCGTTCCAGAGCCGATCGGTTTCGGCCTGGTCGTCGGTGGCGATCTGAAACGAAAACGCTTCGCTGTGCTTGAACGCCGGCCCCCCATTGAGGCCCAGGCAGGGAATACCGGCCACGGTGAACAACACCGTCAGGACATCACCCTGCTGACCGGACGGATAATCGGCCGGCGCCCGAAAGATCTCTCCCACCGCACTGTCCGGGAAGGTTTCGGCGTAGAACGTGGCCGCCTCCAGGGCGGTGCCGTCGTACCAGAGGCAGATCGTGTTCCGGGGCACCATCCTCCCGCTCCGATCAAGGCCCCCAGGAGCCTAAGGGCAGCGGGCTTTCGCTCCTTCGGGCCAAATACATCCCATAGCCGAAGTGGGAGCCGTGGGTTTCGTAGAGACGGATCTCATGCTCCTCGGCGCTGACGATGGCCCGGGCGGCCTCACTGTGGCCATGCCGGCGCAGGAAGCCATCGAAGCGGGCCTGCAGGGGCCGGTAGTAGTGATCCAGCCAGCAGTGCTGCGGCAGGACGCCATAGCCAATCGGTGCGTAGCCGTGCCGTTCCAGCAGGGCGATCTTGGCCGAGGCCTGGTCGATTTCGGGGTACTGCTCCTGCCAGTGCCGCTGAAGGTCCGCCGGCCGCGAGGCGGTGGTCCAGGTGATCTCGGACACCACCAGGAGGCCGCCCGGTTTCAGGAAACGGCGCCAGCCGGCGATGCCCTTGGCGAAGCCAATGTTGTAGATCGCGCCCTCCGACCAGATCACATCCAGCTCCCCATCGGCGAAGGGCAGGTTGTCCATCGAGCAGGCGCACGGGCTGATCGCGTCCGCCACCCCGAGCTGGCGCGCCCGGGCCTGGAGAACGTCGAGAAACTCCGGCCGCAGATCCACCGCCGTGATCCGGGCGTTCCCCAGCAGCCCGGCCAGCAGCAGGGTGGAGGCTCCGGTGCCGCAGCCGATGTCGGCCAGCTGCAGCGGCGCGGTGCGGTCAACCCCGGCCAGCTGCAGCGCCAGCTTCGTCTCGGCGTCCCCGCCCGGCCCCTGCCGCTCCCCATCCCGGTGCAGATCGATCAGCAGGTCGAGGGGGTCCACGGGCTAACGGCTATCGGCTATCGGTTGTGGAGGAAAGCCAGGCTGGCCTCTTCCACCCGGATGGCCGGCAGGAACAGCCCGTACTCCCAGCCCTCGCCAGCGGGTCGGTCGCGCCGGGCGATGAAGTCCCGCCGTGGGGCCCCCTTCCCTTCCGGGCCGCCGTAACGCTCCACGGCGTGGAAGATGGACACCCGGGCCACGCCGTAGCCCAGCACGTAGGCGCCCAGGAGACCAGCCAGGAGGGGACGGAGATGCCTGGCCACGCGGCCCAGCTCCCTGCGCAGAACTGGGGCCCATCCAACACCAGAACCATGGCTTGGGGCTGACGACCTTCCGGGGCTGCCGGGGGGCGGCAGGGGCTCAACAGGGCAGCGCACAAAGCTGTACGGCCTGTACAGGTCTGCTCCGGGCACAGAGAGAGACATCAAGGTCGCCGATCAAGCGCCAGGGCGCGCCGCCGGCTCCGACGTGTCGCCCGGAATCGATCCATCCCCATAGCCTGCCCCACAGCACCCGCCGGTCCCCGTGGATTTCACCGCCGATCTGCCCGTCGTCCAGGTCCGGCGGGCGGTGATGCGTCGGGCCCTGATCGCCACCGATGTGCCGCCGCGGGTGGCGTTGGCGATGGGCGACGAGCCGCTGCTGCTGCGCTACACGGTGGGGCTGTTCGGCTACGGCCTGATCGGCTGCGCCGTCACCGACGCTGAGAGCTGCCTGCGGCGCCTGGCGGAGCAGCCCCACGGGCTGCTGGTGTGCTCCGACAGCCTCGAGGGCGGCGACGTGCTCAGCCTCACCGCCACGGTGAAGGAGCGCCATCCCCAGCTGAAGGTGATCGTGATCGGCACCGCCCCGGTGCAGGACCCGGCGCTGGTGCGGGCGGCCTGGGTGGACGGGCTGGTGGCGGAGCGCGACATGACCTTCCGCAGCGGCGCCCTGCAGGCGGCGGTGCTGGCGGCGCTGGGCGGGCACCACTTCCGCAGCGCCTCGATGCGCGGCCTGCCTGTGCCGGCACCGATCAGCGAACTCAGCCCGCGCGACTACGAGATCCTCGAGGGCCTGGCCGACGGCCTCACCGACCGGGAGATCGCCGAGCGTCTGATGATCAGCCCGAGCACGGCCAAGTCGTACACCAAGCGGCTGCTGCAGAACATGGGCGCCCGCAACCGGCTGCAGGCGCTGGTGATGGCGCTGCGGCAGGGCCTGATCCGACTCCGCTGAGCCGCCCGCGCCCCCGCGCCCCTGGAGCCGATCACCCTCCGGCGCGCCGCCAACCACCCTCCGAAGGGGGTCGCCCCCGCGAGGCGGGGCGCCGTAAACCGTTGGGGGTGATCTGTTCTGAGCGATGGCGTCCGTCGATCCGCTGACCGGTTTGGGGTTCAACTACGCCGAGGCCCTGCAGAAAAGCTTCCTCTTCTATGAGGCCCAGCGCTCCGGCGACCTGGACGAGGCCCGCAAGCGGATCGACTGGCGCGGCGATTCCGGCCTGCGGGACGGGGCCGACGGGGTGTACTTCGGCGGGCGCACGGCCGCCAACCTGCAGAGCGGGCTGACGCTCAACCTCACGGGCGGCTACCACGATGCCGGCGATCACGTGAAGTTCGGGCTGCCGCTGGCCTCCACCCTCGCCACCCTCGCCTGGGGCGGCATCGCGTTCTCCGGTGGCTATGCCGTCACGGGGCAGACCGATGAGCTGCTCGATGCGGTGCGCTGGGGCACCGACTACCTGCTCAAGGCCCACGGCGTCGACGCCGCCGGCACCACGCTCTACTTCGTGGCCCAGGTGGGCGATGCAGGAGCCGACCACGCCCTCTGGAGCACGCCCGAACGCCAGACGATCGCCCGGCCGGCGATGGCGGTGACACCGAGCAAGCCCGGCTCCGATGTGGCGGCGGGCTCGGCGGCGGCGCTGGCCTCGGCGTCGGTGCTGTTCCGCCAGAACGGCGATGCCGCCTACGCCGATGTGCTGCTCAACCGCGCCCGCTCCCTCTACGACTTCGCCGACCGCTACCGGGGCAGCTACGCCGATGCGATCCCCGAGGTGCGCTCCTTCTACAACTCCTGGAGCGGCTACAACGACGAGCTGGCCTACGGCGCCGCCTGGCTGTCGCGGGCGGTGGGCGCGGCGGGGGGCAACGGCACGGCCTACCGGGACAAGGCCCTGTCGATCTACACCGGCAGCATCGGCGGCCTCTCGCGCAGCTGGACGGGCAACTGGGACGACGCCTCCTACGCCACGGCGGTGATCCTGGCGGAGGACACCGGCTCGGCCCGCATCCAGCAGGACGTGGAGGGCTGGCTGAACAACTGGGTGAGCGGCGGCAACGGCGTGACGATCAGCGCCGGCGGCCTGCGCCACATCAGCCAGTGGGGTTCGCTGCGCTATGCCGCCAACACGGCCTTCCTGGCCGATGTCTACGCCGACAACGTGCGCGATCCCGGCGGCGCCTACGGCCGTCTTTCGCAGGGAACGGTGGACTACATCCTTGGAGCCAATCCGCGTCAGTCGAGCTACCTGGTGGGCTTCGGGGCCAACGCGCCCCGGCAGCCCCACCACCGGGCGGCCTCGGGGGTGGGCTGGGACGGGTTCCGCAATGGCCAACCCAACACCCACACCCTCTACGGCGCTCTGGTGGGCGGCCCCACCAGCGCCAACGACTTCGCCTACCAGGACCGCCGCGACGACTACGTGGCCAACGAGGTGGCCCTCGATTACAACGCCGCCCTCACCGGCGCCTTCGCCCGCAGCGTCGAACGCCGCGGCGGCGTGCCGCTCACCGACGCCCAGCTCGACGCCCTGCCGGGGATCACGGTGCGGCCGGGCGGCGGCGGAACTCCGGTGACCCCCACACCAACGCCAACGCCAACCCCCACTCCCACACCGCCGCCACCGATTCCCACGCCCGTTCCCACCCCCAGCGCCCCGCTGCCGGCCACGCTCAACGGCATTCCGCTCACCTCCAGCCCGGATCTGGCGGTGGTGGTGGGGGGCTCGATCTGGACCGGGGGGATGACGGTGCAACTCACCGTCGGCAACACCGGCGCGGCGCCCTTGAACGGCTGGAACTTCAGCTTCGAAAGCCCGCACCGGCCCAGCGGCACGCCCTGGGGGGTGCGGATCAGCAGCACGGCGCTGGCGGGCGGCCTGTTCCGCCACACCGTCAGCGGCGACGCCTGGGCCAGCGCGATCCAGCCCGGTCGCAGCGTGAGCGTGGGCTTCAACGCCAGCCAGGGCCGGGCCCTGGGCCACAGCGGCGCCCTCACGGCGGCGGCCCTGTTCGGTGGCGCCGGCCGGCTGGCCTTCAGCGCCGCCAACCCCCGCTTCCTCACGGGCAACGCCGCCGCCAATGCCCTCAGCAGCGGCCCCGGCGCCGATGCGCTCACTGGGCTGGGGGGCGCCGACTCGTTCCGCCTCGCCAGCCTGCGCGATTCGCTGCTGGGCGCCCCCGACCAGATCACCGATCTGGTGATCGGCAGCGACCGCATCGATGGCCCCCAGGCGGTGTCGGCCGCCGCCCTGCGCGAGCGGGGGGCCGTGGCCGACCTCACCCCCACCGCCCTGGCCGCGGTGCTCACCCCCGCCAGCTTCGCCGCCAACGGCGGGGCCACCTTCACCCTGGCCACCGGCGGCAGCGGCGGTGGCAGCCGCACCTTCCTGGCCCTCAACGACGGGACCGCCGGCTTCCAGGCCGCCAGCGACGCCATCCTCGAGATCACCGGCTACAGCGGTTCGCTCATGGCGCTGGCGGTGGTGTGAGGGGGGCCAGGCAGCACCACCGTGTCCCTGTCGCTGCGGTAGAGGCCCACGTAGACGAGCAGGCCCAGCACCACGAACACCACCTGGGCTGCAACGGAGGCCATCGAGAGCCACGGGTAGGCATAGCCACCGGCCAGGAAGGTCGAGATGTCCCACAGGCCATGGGCCACCATCGCCGGCCAGAGCAGGCCCGTGTAGCGGCGGAAGACATACAGAAGGATGCCGCTCAGGCCCGCCAGGAGCACCTGGATCGCACCGATCCAGCCCATGCCCATGGCCATGTTGGGGAGATGGAACAGGCCGAAGCAGACGCCCGTCCAGATCGCGGCGGTGGCTTCCGAGCGGCCCCCCTGGCGCAGGCAGCGCAGGAACAGGCCCCGGAACAGCAGCTCCTCGGCGAAGCCGACGCCGACGCCGGCGGCAAGGATGGCCAGGAGCAGGTCCGGCGGCACCGCGCTCCACTGGATGCCCACCAGGCGGAAGGCGATCATCGCCATCCAGGCCAGCATCGACAACTTCATCAGGCCGGTGCAGCGCAGTCGCACGGGATCCCGCCAGACATGGTCCCAACGGCACCAGCGGGTGAAGGCCAGCAGCGCCAGGCCGCCGAGGCTGAGGGGGACCACCGCCGTGGCGAAGGCAGTGCCGGCCGTCTTGAACCAGTCCGTGTAGGGAATACCTGTGCGGAATTGCAGGACTCCGGCCAGGGCGCTGTAGGCGAGCCAGAGCGCGACCCCCAGGCGGATCGTCGGACGGATGCGCGGGGCCTCCGTTGCGGTGGTCTCCATCCCTTCGTGACTCCCCACAGGTGTCCCCTAGCCACACCCACGGGCCCTGTCACCCCAATCCAGCTGCACGGACGCCGACCGCCGCGATGTGTACGTTCAGAGCAGTAGCCACCCTGCTGATGCGACGTCTCCCGATCCTTGCCGCCTCCCTGCTGGGCCTGGCGTCCATGGTGGCGGCGGCGCCGGCGCTGGCCGACACGGTGCAGGCCCGCTGCGATGTCTTCCCCGCCGGAGACGACAAGGCCACCTCCTCCGGGCTTTGCACCTTCTCGCAGCGACAGGGATTCGTCAGCATCCAGCTGAAGGGCGGCCAAAGGATCGAGCTCAAGCCCAACGAGAGCACCCCCAACGCCTACTTCGATGGCCGCGGGGAACCGGCCAGGCGGGAGATCCTGGACGCCAACCGCGGCCAGGTGTACCGACTGGAGAAACAGTCGATCTTCGTCTTCTGGGATCCCGCCCCCTACGGCAAGGAAGCCAGCAGCACCACACCCACCCCACCCGCGGCGAAGCCGCCGGAGATCGTGAAGCTGCTGCTGGGCATCCACCAGGTGAAGTTCGACGGCGCCTGCCGGGTCAACTTCAACAAGGCCGGTAAATATTTCAGCAAGACCTCCGCCTGCACCCCCGCCCAGGTGACCCAGGCGGAGGACGCCATGCAGCGCTTCTTCCGGGAACAGGGCCTCTGAGGCCCTGTCCGGAGGGCGCGGTTCACTGGCGACGGATGGGGCCGGTGGTCTTGGCGTCGGTATCGAACCAGCTGCTCTCGTTGGTGATCCGCGGGTCGCCCTGAATCGTGTAGGTGATGAAGCCGGACTTGAACACCAGGGCGCCATCGGAGAGCTTGCTGGCCACGGGCTTGCCGTTCACCAGCACCTTGTTCTTGGCATCGATCCGGATGGTGGAGACGGTGCGGCCGTCCCCATTCCTGGCGACCCACTGGCCGGCATAGGGGGACACGGCTGTGCCCGCCGTACCGAATCCGGCCTTGGCGTTCTGCTCTTTGGTCTTGTTGATGTCGCAGCCCTGCAGTTCGGTGACCTGGGTGCAGCCAGACTTCTCCAGCTTTTTGGCATAGGCCGGATCGATCGCATGGGCGGCGAGCGGCAAGGAGAGGCCGAACACGGCGGCCGCGGCGGCCGTGGCGAGGATGGTGTTGCCTGATGTCATGCGGAAAACCACTGCGGGCGACTCTGCACAGCTACCACGGCAGTTCCCCGGCGATCTGCTGCGGCGCTGATCAGGCAAGGGCTCGCTGATAAACGCAGAACACCGCATCACGCTCCCAGCCGGCCGAGGCATAGAGGGCCTGGGCGGCGGTGTTGGTGAGGGCGGTGGAGAGGGAGAGGCGGATGGCGCCAGCCTCGCGGCCGTGGCGTACGGCGGCATCAAGAAGGAGGCGGGCCACCCCCGAGCGTCTGGCCTCGGGCACCACGAACAGGTCGTTGAGGATGAAGATCCGCGCCATCGACACCGAGGAGAAGGACGGATAGAGCTGGGTGAAGCCCACCGCCCGGCCATCGGCTTCGGCGATGAACAGCACCGAATCCCCCTGCGTCAGCCGCTCGCTGAGAAAGTCGCGGACCCGATCCAGTTCACAGGGCTGGCCGTAGAACTGCCGGTAGCCGTCGAACAGCGGAACGAGGGTCTCGTGGTCGGCTGCGGTGGCTTGGCGAACGGATGCGGGTTGCACAGGGCCGATGCGGGAAACGATCAGGAGGACGGTGGGGCCGGAGCCTGCACGCGGGTGGCCTGGCCGGCGATGACTAGCCAGGCGCCACTGGCATGGCGTTGCCACAGGCGGGAAAACTGCAGATCCTCCTGAAAGGGAGAACCGTTGAACACGCCAGAGAGGTGAACGCGGACACAGACCAAGGCCGCCTGCTCCAGCATCAGGATGCGTTGCTCGGAAGGATCGATACGATGGAATCTCAGGGCGCCGAAATGGTTGACAAAGACAAGATCCGGGGAGATCAGGGCCTCAAGCGATGGAACATCGGAGGTGAGTATGGCCTCTCTGAGTTGCTCTTCGCGTGAGGCGATGTCTGGTTCCATGGGGAAGGCGTCAGCGAGGAGGATCCGAGCGTCGGTACAGCAGCACGCCGGCCCGTTGGATGTGGTCCAGAAGGGCGGGATGGCTGATGGCGGCGAGTGCGGAGAGATCGATCAGCCAGGGCAGGAGCAGATCATCGAGATCGGCGTCAATGCGGGCCAGGGTGGCGTTGCTGATGGCGTGACCCGTCAGGGTGAGATCGATATCGGAGGCGGGGCGGTGGCGGCCAAGGGCTCTGGAGCCGTAGAGGATCGCGCCCTCCACCTCGGGATAGGTGGCGAGCACCATCTGAATGGCCGCCATGGCCGACTCCGGCAAGCCGATGGCCTGGGCTGAGGCCATCGGGGCACTGCTGATCATGGCCGGGGATGGCTGAGAGCCTCGAAGCGCACACGCAGGGCGCCGAACAGCGGAGCGAAGCGATCGATCACGTCGTGGGCGATCGCCTTGGCCTGCTCAAGGTTGTAGGTATGCGATGACTGGTTGCGGGCCTTGATCATCGCCATCCAGCCCTCCCCATCTTCGATCAGACCACTTTGGAAGGCCAGGCGAGTGGCATCGCGTGATCCAATGATGCCTTCGATTCCCTGATATTGCAGATAGTCCTTGAGCAGGTTCCAGGCGAGTTCATGGGTGAACTCGAATCCCTGAATCAGCCCCTGCTGTTCCAGCTCGCTCAGCGGGCGCTGCTCCGCCAGCGCAACACCGCGTCCTAGCACCTGCAAGGCCCGTTCGAAGTTGTCAAACCGCTGGCGCCAGCGGATATCTGCATCTGCCATGGGCTCAGGGTAGGGAATGGGCACGTTCTTGCCCCGTCATCAAGAATCGCCCCCCCGGCGTGTCTCGGCGTCAGACGCGACAGGCCACCACCGCGGCCGGCGCGAGAGGTAGGAGTGGGCCGTCGGAGCCAGATCCTTGAGGTGGGGCTTATCGAAGGCGCCGGTGACGAGGGCGACGATCGGCTCGTCGTCGATGGCTCCGATCGTGGTGCCGCAGGTGCTGCAGAAAGCCCGGCTGGAGAAGGCGGAGGAACGCCAGGTGGCGGGCCTGCCGCCGGGGCCGATCCACTCGACGCTCGCCGCCGGGAACTCCACCCAGGTGAGCGTGAGCGCGCCTGAGTGTCGGCGACAGATGGCGCAGGAGCAGGTGTGGGGCCTCTCCGGGACACCGGTGGCTCGGAACCGGATGGCGCCACAGAGGCAGCCACCTTCGAAGGTCCTGGGTTTCATCGACCGGTGCGCAGGGGCGGCGCCTCTGCCGACCTCATCTGCCGCAGGAACTCCCGGCCACAGGCCAGCTTGCCCGCCAGGTCGCTGTCGGGGTCAAGCGCGCGCCAGAACGGGGTGACCGGCTCCACACCGGCCTGCAGGCGGAGGTGGGAGCGCTCGGCCACGACCCGCAGGGCGATCCCGGTCGTGACCGGACAGGCGTATTCAGCCCCATGCCGCGCGGCCAGCCGCTGACGCAGGGTCGCCGCTGCCATCACGGCCCCAGGCGCGATCTCGCACACCTCAGCATCGACGATCCGAGGGGTGACGACCAGCATCCGGGCACCGGCGGGGATGCCCGCGAACGATTTCTCCAGCACCTTCACCTGGGGCTCCCGGCTGGCCTGGAACCTCGCCTCCCAATCGGTGGCAGGTCTATCGCCCATGGCTGGATGTCCCCGCCTGCGCCGCCTTCCAGTCGTCCGTGAGCATCCCGGAGAACCCCCAGTTCTCGTCGTCGATCTCCTGGATGACGACATGGGTGTGCTCGGGCTTCTTGCCGAGCACACGAACGAGTGAGTCGGTGATGTCCCTGACGATCTCGGCCTTCTGCTGCCGCGATGCACCTCGGGTGATCTGAACGTTCACGTAGGGCAAGGTCTTGCTCCTGGAAAGGGCGCTTCTTTGGCCTGCTGCCTATTCAAGGTCCCAGCGCCGCCACCGGCACCACGGCGATGCCATCGGCGCGCCGGTAGCCGTAGCCGCTGCCGCAGACCACCGCCAGAAAGGCAGGTTCGCCGGTGCGGGCCGTATCGATCTGCTGGGAGAAGCGCAGCAGGCCTGCGGCAGCGGCCTCCACCTGACCCTGGCCCAGCTTGATTTCGATCGCCCCCCAACGGCCATCGCGCAGCTGGACGATGGCGTCCACCTCCACGCCGTAGTCGTCGCGGTAGTGGAACACCTCGCCATCCAGCCCCTGAGCCAGCACGCGCAGATCGCGGATGACCAGGGACTCGAACAGCAGACCCAGCCACTCCAGGTCGTTGAGCAGGCGATCGGGACTGCCGCCCAGGGCCGCCACCGCCAGGGACGGGTCGCAGAAGTGGCGCCGGGGTGCCTGGCGCAGGGTGGCCTTGGAGCGCAGATGGGGGCCCCAGGCGGGCTGGTTTTCGAGCACCATCATCCGCTCCAGGGCCTGCAGATGGTCGGCCACGGTGCGCGGGTCGAGCGGCCCATCGGCTCCACCGGCATCCGCCGCCAGGGTGGACAGGCGCACCTCGGTGGCCACGTTGCGGCCCAGGGAGCGCAGCAGGGCCCCCAGCCGCTGGGGATCCCGCCGCCGCCCATCCACCCGCTGCACGTCCACCTGCCGCACCTGCTCCAGGTAGTCGCGGGCGGCCCGGGAGGCCGCCGCCAGAGGCCGCTCCAGCTGGGCCGGCCAGCCACCGCGGCAGATGAGCTCGGCGAGATCCGCCACGCCTAAGCCCGGATCGGCGCAGCTGGGCGGCAGGCCCTCGAGCAGACCCGCCAGCGAAACACCTCCCTGGCCGGCGCCACTTTCCAGCAAGGTCATGGGGCGCAGACGCAGAAAGGAAAAGCGACCGGCTCCGGTATGGCGTTCGGCGTCATCGGCCGGCACCGCTGACCCGGTGAGCAGAAACTGCCCAGGCGCATCGACGGCATCCACCGCCCGGCGCACGTGGTTCCAGAGCGCCGGCTCCACCTGCCACTCGTCCAGCAGGCGCGGCCGGGGCCCCGCCAGCACCAGGGCCGCATCGACGGCCAGGGCCTGGCGAGCGCTGCTGTCCACATCCAGCAGCACCGTGGAAGCGGCCAGCTGCTGGGCCATGCGGGTCTTGCCGCAGGCTTTCGGGCCCTCGATCACCACAGCCCCGGCGGCGGCCAGGCAGGCCCGCAGCTCGGCATCGGCGATGCGGGGGCGGTAGCCGGAGGCCATGCGGCGGGAGCCAATGCATCAGATGCCGAGACTCTAATGCAGGAAAAATGGAGCTTCCGATGCAGGAAAAACCGGCCAGCTGATGCCGGAAAAGCTGGGCCCAAGCCTTGGCCACGATCAGCCTGTCGTCCCCGATGCCTGGCGATGTTCTGGCAACCCACGCACCGGCGCCCGCCCCTAGCGTTCCGCACCTGAGAGTTCAGCATCAGGGCAGCACCGGCCATGGACCAGGTCAACGCAGCCGTCCAGCGTCCGGGGGAAGCGCCGCCGGCCAATCCCGACCGCTGGTGGACCCTGGCCGCCGTGGAATGCGGCAACTTCGTTGTCTACATGGACGGGTTCATCGTCACGCTCGCTCTGCCGGCGATGGCGCGTCAGTTCGGTGTCGGGCTGCCGGTTCTGAAGTGGGTGATCGTCGCCTACCTGCTCACCGTGACGGTCACCCTGCTGCCGGCCGGACGCCTGGCCGACATCTGGGGACGCCGGCGCATCGTCGTCCTCGGCATGGGCGTCCTCGTCGTCACGTCAGTGCTGTGCGCGCTGGCGCCGACGGTGGAGATCCTGATCGGCTTCCGCGTGCTCCAGGGCGTGGGCGGCGGCCTGGTGCTGGCCAACGTGATGGCCGAGATCACCGCCGTCTTCCCGAAGCAGGAGCGGCGCAAGGCCATGGCCGTGAACGCTTCGATCCTGGCGCTGGCCCAGGTCACGGGGCTGGTGCTCGGCGGCCTGCTGATCGGCCAGCTCGGCTGGCGCTCCCTGTTTCTGGTGATCCTGGCGGTGAGCCTGGCCGGACTGATCCTCAGCCTCCGGATCCTCAAGGCCCGCCCCCGCAGCCAGGACCGCAGCGCCATGGACTGGACGGGGGCCGTGCTGGCGGTGGTGGCCACCAGCGCTCCCTTCCTGGTGATCGAGCAGCTCTCCCAGCAGGGCCTGAACCCGGCCAGCCTGGCGCTCCTGATGGGCGGTGCGGCGGCTCTGGCCCTGTTCGTGGCGGTGGAGCAGCGCCTGGCGAAACCGTTGCTGACCCTCAGCCTGTTCCGCTCGCGAGCCTTCACCTTCGGCTCGGTGGCCGCCGCCTTCTACTTCGTGGCCGCGGTGGCCTGCTATTTCCTGCTGCCGTTGTACGCCCAGCTGGTGCTGGGCCGCACGCCGGTGATGTCAGGCCTGCTGATCGTGCCCCTCTCGCTGGTGCTCACCGCCACGAGCCTGACGGTGAGCAGCCTGGGGGACCGGGCCGGGGCGCGGACCCTGAGCACGGCCGGCATGCTCTGCGTCAGTGCGGGCCTGGTGGGTCTGTCCTGGCTGGGTCCGGACGCTGCCG
Source organism: Tabrizicola sp. YIM 78059 (assembly GCA_943367815.1). GTDB lineage: Bacteria > Cyanobacteriota > Cyanobacteriia > PCC-6307 > Cyanobiaceae > Cyanobium. The sequence continues at coordinate 37,905 of CALRKA020000006.1, forward strand.
ACGCCAGCATCATCGGGCCGCTGGTGCTGCTGGGCATGGGCGGCGGCCTGTTCCATCCCCCCAACAACAGCGCCACGCTGAACACGGTGCCGGCGCAGCACCTCAGCGTGGCCAACGGGTTCCTTTCGATGGCGCGCAACTTCGGCCAGGCGATCGGGACAGCGCTGGCGGCCTCCCTGCTCGCCCACGGCCTTGGCGCCGCCGGTGCCGACGCCGCCCTGGCCGGGGAGGTGGGAGCACGGCTGGGCGGGTCCCAGCTGGAGGCCTTTCTGGGCGCCCAGCAGTTTGCCTTCCGTCTGGCGGCCGCCCTCGGCCTGGTCGGAGCGCTGATCTCCGTTTGCCGCGGGGCCGAGGCCCCGGCGGCTCAGTGAGGCACCACGATCCAGCCGGTCTCCGGTTCGCCGTAGGCCATGCACGGGCCACCGGCCGCGGCGATCTGGGCTGTTAGCGCGCAGAGGGCGGCATCGATCCAGTCGATGGAGGTGAGCGCTGCCATATCGATTCCCGCCTGCTGCAGCAGATCTCCGCGCTGAGTGCGCTTCTGGGAGGCCTGGGCCTGGCCGCCGCACAGGTGCCAGGTGATGGCGTGGGGGAAGGTTTCGAAGCAGCAGGGCCCGGCGCCGATCGGCAGCGTGGTGGCGAGCGGATGGCTGGGCTCGAGGGCCCGGTACAGCGCTTCGCCGCGCAGCATCCAGTCGTAGTAGCCGGTGGGGTGGCCGGCGGCGGCCTGGCGGGTGGGCGAGGCGAAGCAGATGATCCCCTGCCGCCTCAACTCCCGTTCGCAGGGTCGGGCGCGGCCATCGCGGCTCCAGCGGCAGGGGGCATCAATGGCGATCACGCTCGCCTGCACCTCGGAGCGGCACCAGTGGGCGAGGGACTCGGCATCGCTGGTGGCCAACTGGGCGGTATAAGCGCCGCCGCTGAGGGCAACGGCATGGAAGCCCTTGCGGGGGCCGCCCACGTCGACGCCGACAGTGGTGGGGCCGGGGGCATGGGAGGCGTGGGGAGCGGCGGGGGCCTGGAACCTGGTCACAGGGTTGAAGATCAACGGCGGGCTGCACTCACCGACATTGACGCAATGCCGATTCCCGCTCGCATTGTCTTGACGCTGAAGGGTGGAAGGTCAATGCAGAAAGTCCCCGCCACGCCTTTTGCCGCAGGCAGAGCGTCACCATGAATCGCCTGGGAGGTTGCGGAACAACCAGCCCAGCTGCCGCGTTTTCCATCCATTGAGCCGATGACTCGCTGATCGGGCTGGTTGTCGAGGTTGCAGCGGCGCCGAGGGCCTGATGTCGTCGGTTTCTGCCGACTGAGCTTCTCCGGCAACTGCCGCCATGGCTGGCGGAGGCGCACGCGGCACTGTTTCCAGCCTGGGAGGCCGCATCAGCAGGAACAGTGGGCAGTGGATCAGCAGCTTCCGCGTGCGGCTCAACCCGTTGGCGCAGCAGGCGATCGCACCGGGAAAGGCTGCCCCCGGCGCCCGATCACGGCCACGCATGGCCATGGGGAAAGCCGGCCCTTGTTTTCCATTCAATACAGACCAAAAAACAAAAACAGTGCTCCTTGCCACACCATTCAGTCTTTACAATCCTTAAAGTCACAGGTGCTTACTGGGTGCTTTAATACGACTACAAGCCCTCTTTAACCATCCATGACCGTCAGGCGCAACATTCTGCTGTTGGCGATCCTATCCAGTGCTGCATTCGTTCCAGGAACCGCCAAAGCCCTTACGTTCATTGACTTTGAGGGTTTTCCTTCCTCTACAAACGTTGTAGGTGATCCAAACAATCCTGCATCAGTGATTTCCAATCAACTTGCAGGACAGGGTGTTGTATTCGGCAGAACGGGATTGAGTACTGGCATTGCAGTCATCGATGACGGCTCTAGCGCCGCCTGTCCCGGCCTTTGCGCTGCAGGCCTGAACGCAGCCGGCGAAATACCATTTGTCCTAACAGGTGACATCTTTTTTGGCTTTGTAGACGGGGGGCAGGACGCCACTGCAGATTTTGTCAGTTTCATCATCGGAGATGGCGGGGGAGACACGGATTTCTTCACCATCAGGTCTTTTGACTTGGCCAATAACCTCATCGGCTCTCAGAACGTCAGTGGGGTTTCTCGGTTCCCAGTCACCATCAATACCCCAGGCGTTCATCGCGTTGAAATTGATTTCGACATTGACCAAAGCCCTCTTAAAAGTGGTTATTACTTTGATGATCTTGAATTTCGTGTCAATCGCAATGGCCCCACCAGCGTCCCCGGTCCCCTGCCTGTCCTCGGAGCTGCCGCTGCCTTCGGCTTCAGCCGCAAACTAAGAAACCGCATCAGGCGCAGCGAAAACGGCTGAGCGCAAGCCTCATGGAGTGATGAAGCCCTGCCGATTGGTGGGGCTTTTGTTTTTCAACGAACTCCTGGCCCTCATGGCGTCGTGACGCAGCCACGGGGGCGTTCCGGCGCATCGACCGCAACGCTGACGGACGCATTGACCTGGAGGAGCTCGCCCGCCTGCTGGAGGGAGCGGGCCGGAGAGCTGATCCCGCACGGCGGCAGCATCGCTTCCGTCTGCTGGATCGCGATGGTTCCGGCCATGTCTCACCGGATGAACGGCGCCTCTGTCTTGAGGCCCTGGTCGCTGCGGTCGACAGAGATGCCGACGGCCGTGTGGATGCCGAGGAATTCCGGCGGCTGTTCCAGGACGCAGAGAATCGCCAGCGGCGCTGTTCCAACACCTCGATGCCCGACCGGGACTGGTGGGGAACCCTCTGGCCCGAGCCCGCCGACACGCTGCTGCAGATGGGATTGCGTCCCGGCATGGCGATGCTGGACATGGGGCTGCGGCTACGGCCTGTTCACGATCCCGGCCGCCCGGCTCGTGGAGCCCCGGCCGGTGGTGGGTCTCGACATCGACGCGGATGTGCTGGAGCAGGGAAGGAGCCTGGGCTCCGGTCTGAGCGACCCACACCCTTCGAGATGGTGTTCCTCCCCAGCACCCTGCACGGCATCGAAGACAAGGTCGGCCTGGTGCGCGAGGTGCATGCCCTGCTGGCCTCGGGGGGCCGCTTCGCGGTGGTGAACTGGCTGCCGATTCCCCGCGAGCAGACCATCTGGCAGGGACATCCGCGCGGCCCGAGACAGCAGGTGCGCATGGGGGCCGAGACCACCGCGGATCTGGTGCTGGGCGCCGAACCGGAACTGCGGCTGGAGCGCACCGTTCCTCTGCCTCCCTTCCATTACGGCCTGATCTTCACCAAGCACGACGGAGCGATCGCCTAGGTCTGCTTTCCCACCAAGTTGTGCAGTGGCAAGGGGGTGTGAGGTTGCAACTCGAAACAAGAAATATTTTCAGCCGCACGAATGCGAGCCGCACGAAAGCGCCCACCATGTGAGTTGTGGTGTAAGAGGCCTAACGCTGCCCCTGAGTGGCAGGCAGGAAGCATGGGTTGGCGAAGCTGAGTGATGGTGGAGGCCTGTCCACTAGAGGGGCATGTTCGACGATGAAGGCTGAGCCAAGCTCAGATACTGGATTCAGGTCCTTCAGATGTCTCTTGGGGTCTATTTCGCGCCAAGGAGCATGACGAATGCTTAAGGACACCCTCCTTGTCCAACAATGCATTGTCCTCAATGTCAAGAAAGTCAATCAGTGATTCAACGGCTAGCCAGCAGTTGAAGTACATTCTAGATGTGAGCATTGGAACAATTCCAGTCTTAGCCATATCGTATATCTTCCGTTCAATCGCCCACTCGGCTAAATAGCTGTCTATGGCGTCTTCGTCTTTCCAGCTTTCCTCCTGTAAAGGTGCAGGCGGCTTTGGCAAAACTGGGAACAGGGTTCTCGCCCATTCAATTACTCCTATCTGCTTTTGCATTGCCTTCATATTGCCTCTTCTCGCGTCATCAACCGGCATTCTTCCCTCGATAGCTAAACCGACATAAGGGGCAAGCTTAACTATTCCATACTCCAGCCCTCTCGCTCGATGAGTGACCTCATAGAGCGCATCTCTATCATTTAGAAATATACCTCTCTTGAGCTGGTCTAGTGCGTCTCTGAATTTTTCTCGTTGGTCAATCGCTGAGCCGAATCCACCTAAATGGTAATCCCGCTCCAGATTTGTCGCAATTATTTCGGGATACTGGCCTCCTCGTCGCTGATATTCAAGAAACTCCTTGGCGCTGTCGGGAGCATGCTTATGGCAGAGCCCGCACAGCAAGATCGAATTCTCTACGGTGTCATCTCCTCCCATCGACAACGGATGAATATGGTGGACTTCGCCATGCCCACAATATCTATTACAAGCTTGGCAGAAGCCACCATCTCTTCGTCGGACATCCTTGGGTATCCGGCTATCTCGCTTGCGCCGTCTTTCCTCGGTAAATGATCCATCTAGCGGCCTTGGTAAATAGTCAAATTCCGAGAAGTTGTTAACCATGGCCGCAATGATCATCATACATTAAATCACTCTAGCTCCATTGGTTACCAGTCGGCTGACCCTGCAGTGAAGACAATGCGTCGAACGCTTGCCATCACCTGGCCGCCGTAAGAATGAGGGGCGCAGAGATGGCCCTGGATGGCGGCCCAGGTGCATGGCAATGTTAGACAGATGATTCGGCCAGCCAATTAACCGCCAAGATAGTCGACCAATTCTTCGCTAAAATGATATCTCTTTGCATTATTGTAAGTCATATTGCGAACAAGCCCCATGTTGGCAAGAACCTGAATCTTGCCCTCCAAGTCATCATGATCATTATAGTAGTACATCAAAACACCTGACCCATTGTAAATCCATCTACGATCCATTAGGATAAACTCGCGTGCAGTAGGATGGGCCTTTAGATCCTCACGCATCTCTTCGAGAAGGGCTGGCATTAAGCGTTCTACTTTTGCGAATCTCATCTGCTGTGTGTTGGAGATTCCCGCTTGACGGCGTTGGGCTATAGCCTGCGCCGCAGAGCGTTCAGCAGCTCGCTTCCATCCTTCGAGAACTTCGCGAGCGAAACGTTCGCAGTCGCTATCAATCAGTTTCGAGCATGTCTGACACAGCCAGATTCCATTTGATGAGTCAGCCCGTTGCTCTGGAGATAGGTCCGGGTCAAATCTAGCTCCACCAGGCGAGGCTGCTGTTATATGAGCCGCCACTCCGATGTTGACGACCCCTTGCGGGTCATCTTGAGGACCACTTGTCGGTTGCTGACACTCTGGATTAGAGCATACAAACCCAACTCTCTTGGCCAATAGCTCCTTAGTGGGTGCTGAAAAGTTGTCACGCATTAATAGATCCTCTCTTTCTGTGCGAGGGCAAAAATCATCTGCCTGCATTCTCTTGAATCTCTACACATGCTCAAACTGGCATTGCCTTTGCTGACTGATGCCATCATATCTTTGCAGAACCTCGAATAGCCGCACCCATCCTGTCTAACGCCAAGATCACCTGAACGCAAGAATCTCAGATAGAAATCAAAGCTCCCTAGGAGGCGTGTCAGGTGTATCTTGATGTTATACGTTACTTGATTTCTCGTCTGAATCGACCATGGAACACGTCCAACATATGTGAGACAACCTTCTTATCGCGGACGGTGCTTAGTGCCCAATCCTGCGGTAATGAACACTGCTGTTGCCTCGTGCTCCACGTCAGCCGTGTGCCAGGTGCCAGGAGCATTGACTGCGTACTGGCCAGGACCCAAAGTTACGGCTGAACGGGCACCATCAGGATCCTCTTGGTGGAGGATCATTGATCCGGACGTGCATAGAACGACTTCGCTTCCATGCGGGTGCATTTCCCACATTGCCCACGAAGCGTTGAATTTGTGCATGCTTACGAGACGCCCCTCAGCGCCATCCTCGGCATGCCGGTTGACGTATTCCTCGTACCAATCCATTGCACCTGTGAATAATGGTTCAACCTCGGCAGTTGCGCCAAGACCCAGATGCACTGGATGAGCAATGATGTCGCGTGCGCCCATGGAAATTGCCCTTAGTCACCATGGAGTGGAACTATATCAGAAGAAATCACAGACAGTCGTTTGTGATCCGTATAACTTGTTATTGGACGGTTCCGATAACCACCCGAAGGCCAGTCTCCCAGCCGCATAAGCAAAAGCTTCAGCGCAGGCCATTCCATTGGAAGCCTTCCGCCGCAGCTACTGAGCGCCATGGCGCCGCTCCAGCCAAGCGATTTAGTCGGACCCAATAACCAACTGTTCATCTCCTCAAACCTTCGCCAGCGTCACCCGCTCGGGCTGGTGCTGGTACTTGCCCTTGACGGTCGTTGTAGGTGGTGGCGCAGGGATCACCCTCGAAGAACAGCAACTGGCAGATGCCTTCGCCGGCGTAGATGCGGCAGTCGGCGCCGGAGGGATTAGAGAACTCCAGGGTGAGGTGGCCCTCCCAGCCGGCTTCGGCCGGGGTGGTGTTCACGATGATGCCCAGCCGCGCGTAGGTGCTCTTGCCCAGGCAGATCACTGTGATGTTCGAGGGCACCTTCATCTTCCCCAGCGCCACCCCCAGCCCGTAGGAATGGGCCGGCAGGATGAAGTAATCGCCGTCCTCGTCGCTGTGCATCGGCGCCGGCTCCAGGTTGGCCGGGTTGAACCGCTTCGGGTTCATCACCGTGCCCGGCACGTGGCGGAAGATCAGGAACTCCTTCGGCGACAGCCGCAGGTCGTACCCGTACGACGAGCACCCGAAGCTCAGCACCGGGCCCGTGCGGCCCTCCGGATCCAGGTGGCGCACCAGCGTCGGCTGGAACGGCTCCAGCATCCCGGCGGCGGCCTGTTCGTTGATCCAGTGGTCGTTCTTGAGCATGGCGTCAGCCGCCGCGGCGCAACTGGGTGACCTGATCGGCCATCGCCATCAGGCTGGCCGGCATCGAGGGGCCCGTCAGGATGACATCCAGATGGGCTGGCCGCTGTTCAAGCGCCTCGATCACCGCCTCGGCGCTCAGATACCCCAGGGCGATCGCCAGGCCCAGCTCATCGAGCACCAGCAGATCCAGATCCCCCTTCAGCAGCCGCTCGCGGCTCACCTCCCACACCTCCGCCACCGCTTCGAGCGCCTCCTCGGCCGTGGCCCCCTCCTCCCCTTGGGACCCAGGCGGCCCATCCAGGCAGTGGGGCGTGCCCGCCTGCTGCAGCAACTCCCTCCGCTGCGCGCGCTTCTGGGAGGCCTGGGCCTGGCCGCCACGCAGGTGCCAGGTGATGGCGTGGGGGAAGGGTTCGAAGAAACCCGGCACGTTAATGGGGAGGCGAGCGACCAGGGGATGGGACACCTCAAGGGCCCGATAAAGCGCCTCCCCCTGCAGCATCCAGTCGTAGTCGCCGGTGGGGTGGGCGACGGCGGCCTGGCGGGTGGGCGAGGCGAAGCAGATGATCCCCTGCTGCCTCAGCTCCCGTTCGCAGGGTCGGGCGCGGCCATCGGTGCTCCAGCGGCAGGGGGCATCGATGGCGATCACGCTCGCCTGCACCTCGGAGCGGCACCAGTGGGCGAGGTCCTCGGCATCGCTGGTGGCCAACTGGGCGGCGTAGGCGCCACCGCTGAGGGCAACGGCATGGAAGCCCTTGCGGGGGCCGCCCACGTCGATGCCGACGGTGGTGCATGGGGGGCCACTGGTGGCGGGTGTGGCGAGAAAGGCTTGGGGTCCGGTCACAACGCGAGAGATGAGCGGCGGGGAATCATCCGTTTCATGGCGCTTCATGGCGCCGCTGCCAGCACGGCATTCGCTGCTGCTTCGCCCGCCGCGCAGGCCCCTTCCATGTAGCCCCGCCAGACGCGGGCCAGATGGGTGCCAGCCCAGAAGATCCGGCCGCAGGGTTGCCAGAGGCGGTCACCGATCGTTGTGAGGGTCCCGGTCGTCATGTAGGAGCAGGCGCCGCCCTGCGACCAAGGTTCGTTGACCCACTGCTGGACCACCATCTCGACGGGATGGCGTCCTTGCTCGCCCAGGGCAAAGGCCACCTGATCGAGAATGATTCGGTCGCGTTCTGCCACGCTCACGTCCTCAAGCCGAAGCGACGGCTCACCGCCAAACAGAATCGAGATCGCCCCATGCCTGGCGTCGACATCGCCAAGGTCAAAGATGCCGGTCATGCCGTTGTCGAGGCTAGTGGCGATACCCGACAGCCCTTGCTCACGCCAGAACGGTGTTTCGTAGGCAAGGATGGCCTTGGTGTAGCGACCGATGGGGCAGCGTTGGTGAAAGGCACGCCGATAAGCGGGTAGGGGTGGCTCAAACTCCAATCGATTGATCATCACCGGCGGCAGTGCACAGACCAACCGCTTCCCCTGCCAGGTGGAATCGTGGCACTCCACGACGACACCTTGATCGTTCTGAATGATCCGGCGCACAGGAGACTGGAGGGAAACAACCCCGTTGACGCTGGCGGCCAGCCCCTCGGAGATCAACTGACTGCCCATCATGTGGGCGGCCTGTCCACCGGTGAGGGTATCCCCCATGAAGATGATGTCCCCGCACGTTTTCAACAGATGCAGGGTTTCGAGGAAGGAGACTTCCGCTGGCATCACCCCGAAGTAAGCATTCGTGCTCATCGCCAGGAGCTCGCGCGTGGCCGGTGTCTCCACGTTCTGCTGAAGCCAGGTGGCAAAGGTGATGGCATCAAAGTCCTTGGCCATCGGGTGGTTCCAGGGCGCATCAATATCGATGCCAGAGAGGGCCTCCTCCAGCCTGGCGATGGCCGCCTGGAGTTCCGGCAGGGCCGCTTCTCGACCGGGAAAGCTGCCGACCTCTCCGGCATGGGCTGTCGTTCCGTCAACCGCCACCTCTTGCCCGGTCTTGAACTGGCGAATCAGTGGCACAGAGAACTCCCGCACAAGTTCATGCATGCGCGTGTGGTTGTCGGCGAGCCAGGCACCGCCCAGGTCGATGCGTTCGCCGAGGTATTCGCTGTATGGGGAGCAGGTGAGCCCACCGACCCGATCGCGCGCCTCCAGGACGGCCACGTGCTGCCCGGCCCTTGAAAGCACACGGGCTGCGTAGAGCCCAGAAAGACCTGCTCCAACGATGATCGTGTCGAAGATTGGCTGATCTGACGATGCTTGAATTGCCATGGTGGATGCGCGTCGTGTGATTGATGAAGGTGAGTTGTCGGGACGTGAGTGATCGCAGGGTCAGGAGGCGCTTCGCAGCATTCCCCAGTTCTTCAGGCCCGTGATTCCAGGAACCGAGTCTTCGATGGCGACGTTGAACCCAAAGCGCCGATACAGGTCCAGGTTGCGCTCGCTTTGGGTCTCCAGGTAGACAGGCATGGACTCCTGCTCGGCACGTTCAAGCAGGTGATTCATGAGGATCTTGCCAACACCCTTGCCTTGCGCCTGAGGATGCACACCAAGCATCAGAAGGTAGTAGTGATGCGTAGGCGCAGATTGCTTGTGCATGGTGTCCATGTGCTCCATGAAGCCCAGGACCCTTGCCAGGCTGGCGAAACCCAACCGAAAGGGTGCCAGCACCAAGCCGGTGCGGGCCATGGTTCGGAGGCTGATGTTGGTATTCCCAGGGGGGAGCCAGAGAGCGACACCTTGACGGGTGCTGGTGGTGTATACCTCCCCGGAATGGAGCGCATAGGCGCAGGCACAACGCACGAACTCCCTGGTCTGGCTTTCGCGTCGAGCGCCTGTGAAGAGGTGGCTCATGGGCGGTTCGTTGAGGAAGGCTGCGCCCAGCAGGGCGGTTGCCCAGTCAAGGTCTGCACCGGTGAGCCTTACAACGCTGGATGTCTGTTGCATCGTCATGGTGGTGATGGGTCGTTGCGCTGCCGCTTACGGGTCTGGCCTCAGGGACATGGCCCACCGGACTTCCGCTCGCACCGCTCGATGGGAGACCGACACCTCCGACATGGCAAGGATGATGGCGGTCAGGAGGGCAAGCGATCCAAGCAGGAACATCGCCATTGCCAGGAAGGAGAAGAAGAGGGGGTACAGATTGATCGACAAACCGATCGCCATCATGCTGAGCAGAAACAGGACGATCGAGACGTAGAGCACCAGACTCGCCTTCTGGAGAGAGGAATAGCGATCCGCCAGCTGCATCAGTTGCTTGTCGATCAGGCTCAGGCCATCGCGATACGCATGATCCTGGGGGTCGTACCTGTTGAGGATGTCGATTCGCTCCCTCGTCATGCCGCGGAGGCGATCACTGATCTTCAGGTAGCGCCCCAGGGTCAGGTTCAGGAAGACGATGCAGCTCGACAGCATCACGGACGGAGCAATGACGAGTTGAATGGCCTGGGCAACACTGTTGGCGTTCATGCGGCAGTCTCCGGGATGGAGGCACCAACGGATGGCACCGTGAGTTGCAGCTGGACGTCCGGGGTCGCGCTCTCTTCAGCGACCTGCCGGTGCTGGCGGATCCGCTCGTAGACAGACTGCAGCTTCTGCGGATACTCCTTGAACTCCGTGCCCATCCACACATCCCAGAATCGGAAGTAAAGGGTGTAGTTCCCGTTCACATGGGAGTGGTGCATGTTGTGGTGCGTGGAGGGGGTCTTCCACTTCAGCAACCAGTGGCCGCTCCAGCTCTCGGGAATGATTTCATAGCCCAGGTGTCCGATCACGTTCATGATCAGCGACAGCACCTGATAGACAATCAGCGCCGACCAGTGCACCGGGAAGAGGAACGGAAAGATGATGTTGGGGATTCCTTCCACAACGGCCTCAACCAGGCTGAACGAGTACGCCGTGAAGGGGCTGGTGTCGATGCTTTCGTGATGAACCCTGTGGCTCCAGCGGTACAAGGGCTTCCAATGCATCAGCCGGTGAGCCCAGTAGAAGAACGTGTCCTGAATCACAATCATCAGGACAACACTGGCCGCCAGGTAGGCGAGGCCATGGTCCCCAATGTTCTGATAGATCGTTGTGAAGCCCGATCGATCGGCCAGAAAGATTCCCACGTCGATGAGCGTGAAGATCGCCACGCTCGACAGAGATTGGCGAATCTCCCTGGTCCACTGGGCAGCCGTGCTGCGCTGCTTGGGCTGAATCCGCCGCGGCTGCACCGACTGGCGGCGCCAGACCCAGAAGACAAGGAAGAAGGGAACGGTGATCAGGGCGTAGATGGCCACAGCCGGCAGGGCGCTGTCGAACAGCGCAAAGTCGCCGAGAGAGAGGAGGTCCGAGAGCCACGGGGCGCGCTCAAGGCCGAGCAGGAGGTCTTGCATGGGGGAGGGTGCCGCAGGGGCGTGGAGGATGTGAGCTTTGCTCATGCCACAGACCGTACGAGCTTTGCTCACATCTGTCAACCTGGCAGGCCCTGCCGCGTCGGGCGGGGGTGTAGGACTCCCGTACTGCTCTGTTCGAAGGGGAGCCCATGGCCAGCCGCCAGACCCGGGTCAGTGGCATCCGCAGGAAGCCGCAACAGGCCAGTAGCCAGGAGCGGGTCAACCACATCCTTGACGTGGCCGAGGAGCTTTTCGTGGCCCAGGGCTTCGGTGCCACCTCCACCAACGAAATCGCCAAAAAGGCCCAGGTGCCGATCGGTTCGCTGTACCAGTTCTTTTCCGACAAGAAGGCGATCGTTCTCCTGCTGATGGAGCGGTACAACCGTCTGCTCCACGAGCGGCTTGCCCTGGCCGACAACGCCGAACTGGTGCAGCTGTCCTTACCGGAGTACGTCAGCCGCCTGATTGACATCACGTCCCGCTTCTTCGACGACCATCCCGGGTATCACGCGATCTTCATGGAAACCCAGGGCTCGGTACCGGAACTCCGCGAGACCGAAGACGCCGCCGATGCACAGCTCATCGTTGACCTCGCCGCCTCACTCGCCGGGCGCGGCATCGGCGACGGCAAGAACCAGGAGTCCAGCCCATCCACGGCGGATCTGGAGCTGATGGCCCTGGTGCTGGTCAAGGCCATCACACCGCTGATCTGGCTGTCCCGCCTGCAAGAGCCCGAGAAGCGACTCCGGATGGTTGCCGAGATCAAGCGTCTTGCCCTGGGTTATCTGAGCTTTTCCGCCTGAGGATCGCTTTGCTGTGCGGCCGATGCAGACGCCGCCGATGCCGAACTGATCCCGCTTGTTCAGGGAGACCCTCGCCTCAGCGCTTAGGCCCGCCGTGCGCATGAGAACGCCGAAGTCCTCGGTGATGATGCAGACCGTCACTGGTCGTCTTCGCTCGACCGCCGGAGATCGTCTCGATGGGACTCTTCTTTCAAGACCCGCTCTTTGAGCGGTTTGCCGTCCGCGCCCTCTCGCACGCGCTCTATGGGGGTGCTGATTTCGGCGAGTGCTTCGTCACGGCTGCGCAGATCACGCCCGCGGATCCGGACAGCTGGTATCGGGCCTGGACCGCCACCGCCGACCGTGTGTTTCAGATCGCCGAATCCTGTGCTGCGGACGGCCACTCGGTGAGTGGCCGCGAGGCCTACCTGCGGGCCAGCAACTACTACCGCACGTCCTATCTGCCGCTCTTCGGTGCGCCTGTGGACGCCCGGCTGGTGGAGGCCTTCGACCGGGAGGCCGAGGCGTTCGCCAGATCCGCCGCCCGAATGTCGCCAGCGGTGGAGGCCGTGGAAATCCCCTACGAGGGCACGAGCCTGCCCGGCTACTTCCACCGTGCCGATGACTCGGGCCAGCCGCGCCCCTTGGTGATCGCCACCAACGGCTACGACGCCACCGTGCATGAGGCGCACTTTGCCCATGCCGTGGCAGCCGTGCGCCGCGGCTACCACTGCCTCACCTTCGACGGCCCCGGCCAGGGCCGCCCCCTCATCCACCAGGGCCTGGTGTTCCGCCCCGACTGGGAGAACGTGGTGCGCCCGGTGGTCGACTACGCGCTCTCCCGCCCGGAGGTGGACTCGCAGCGGATGGCGCTGATCGGCTGGAGTTTCGGCGGCTATCTGGCGCCCCGTGCAGCCAGCGGGGAGCACCGCCTTGCGGCCTGCATCGCCGACCCCGGCCAGTGGGATCTCCTCGAGGCATTGCGGGCAAACCTGCCGCTCCCGCCTGCTGTGCGCGATCGCCTGCCCGAGATCGCCCCCGCCGATCTCGAAGCCCTGCAGGGCCAGATCCGCTCCAATCCATCCCTGCACTGGACCTTCCAGCGGGCCCTCTGGGTGCATGGCCTCGATTCCCTCGCCGATTACTTCCGGATCGCCGGCGACTACAGCCTCAGGGGGCGCGCGGAACAGATCCGCTGCCCCACGCTTGTGGCCTGGGCGGAAGGCGATCCGATCGCGCGCTTCGCGGAGCAGCTGCATGCCGCGCTGCAGTGTCCCAGGACCCTCGTGCGCTTCACCACAGCCGAAGGGGCCGGCGGCCATTGCGAAGAGATGGCGCGTTCCCTGTTCCATCAGCGTGCTTACGACTGGCTGGAGGAGGTGTTCACCAGCCCGACGCGCGGTTGAACGTCCATTTCAATGGCCGCGAATCCATGGTGCGTCTTGCGTTCTGGACTGATGAGCGAATGGATTTCGGGGATCCAATGTTTTTGCCTGTGATTTGAGCTTTCTGTCGCCACACTTAGCAAGTTGTATTTTCTGCCTGAGGCAATGCCAGAAAGACACCTAGACTTTTCAAGGCATGTCGAGGGATTCTCGCCTGAATACCTGACCAAAGCAGTCAGTCGGCTCGACAGCAGAGTTAACTTCAGCATCTGCTGCGACGTGCAGCACCATCCGCTGCATGCTGTTGTTGTGCAGCGTTCGAAAAAACAACGCGTTGGAGTTCGGACCTACTCTTGTGGCACCTCAACCTGTTATGGACTGTCGGTGAACTGCTGCTGGCACACTGACCGATGACATGCTCGACTAAGTATGCCACTTCACTAAGTCAATGCCGAAGCCTCTTCGTGATCTTCGCTTCTGAGTCTTGCCTCCCAGCCTCGCGGTCGTACGACGAAGCGATGTCTTCAAGCACACCACCGACATACGGATAGTCAAAGTGCAGGCGATCGGCCCATCTCCGATATTTAGCCGCCAGCTCGCGCTCCTGATCACCGCCCTCACCACGTACATGAATGCCGCGGGAATTTCGCGTGCCGACTAAGAAGCCGACTCTGATCTCCGGAGATGCGACTTCTTCCATAGCTTGGCAAACTGCTTCGCATGGCCACTCCCCGTTCTCGCTAGCGGGCGAACGTGAGAGGAGTTGCCCGAGGCATTGGTCGCCGATGTCAGCGCGCGCATGGTCCCTGCAGAGGCGTCGTACCTCCGCGAGCCAGACGCCTAACGCGGCAGGGTCGATCCGGCCGTTTTCCTCCGTACCCGGGATCTGCCTGATCTGATCGAGAAGGCGGTGCGCCGCCTGCCCGACGGCGACCTTCTGTTCCGGATTCTCGATCCGCCACTCAGGCGCGTCTTCGTCCATATCGCTGCGCTTGAAAGCAAGCACAACCGCTTGGACAAAGACCGCCGGCGTCTCCGCAATCTGGCTTTCGAGATTCGGAATACCGTGCTCGCTGCGATCTAGAGCATCGATGAAGATGAACTCAAGCTGGGCCATGTCATCGCGAGTCACCCCTGCTCGTCCCTGAAGCGAATCCAAGGCTTCTGAAATGTAGTAGGGATCGAGCCTGAAATGACCAGCAGGTTCGGCGTTGACCGTGGCAACATCGCGCAGCAACCGCTTGAGACGCGAAGTCTCGATATCCGTGAAATCCATGTGGACGGCGTGGAACGCTGCGCGGGGCCGCTTTGCTTCAAGAAGACGGTCGATCATCTCAGTGAGCTCGGCGGGCGTGTGTCGGCCCCAAGACGGGAACACGTCCTTCCAGTAACCGCAGCGAACATCCTCCCTGTACTCATCGAGAAGCCGCCACGTGGACTGCTTGTACGGTGCACAGACGAACAGACGTGTCTGATCAACTGCGGACAATCTCTCGGCCGTAGCGCGAAGGACAGGCGTGCGGACGTCGTCTCCGACAGCGGACAGGAAGCCTTGCACGCACCATTCACTCCTGCTCCTAAGTTCGCCCCCCAAAGACAGGCATCGCTGGATGAAATCGACGCACTGCTTTTCGCCCGTAAGACAGGTCGCGGTATAGCATCCAACCGTACTCGCGGCGCCGCTGCCAGATAGACATTCACGAACACCGTCGAACCCGCGCCCGCTCCAGATCTCGGCCATCGCCTCGCGACGCAGGCGGTCGATCCGTTCGTCTCGCTTGCTGTAGTCGAAATCCTCGTCTTCAAACTCGTCGGCGGATTCCTGTACCCATTGATTGGCGAATAGCCAAGCGTGTCGGATCACCGGATCAAGCGGCAGCAGGGTCTCATAGGCTTCACGCGCGCGGTCGCGGCTTTTCAGCCCGAGATCACGCTTGCGACCGCTCCGGGTGAAGGCGAAACGGCGGATGCGTTCGCGAAGGTCGGCCTTGGCAACTTCGCCGGCAGTGGCCGACCACTGGTTGATCAAGTCCCAGACTTTGGCCTGATCTTCCTCGGGCATACCCTGCAGGGACTCGACTAGATCGCCAAGCGTCTTCTCGTCATGGGCCGGCCACGCGATCAGCAAGTCGAGCGCCTTCGTCGAGAACTCATACATCTCATCCTGCGTCACGACCTGCCCTGCCCCAGAGGCATCGCTCCGCCAGCGCGGCCGGTAGTTGTAGTGGCCGATTTGGGAGCCGGGCTTGATCTGTTTGAGGGCGATCTCCCAAGCCACATCCGGAAAACTCTGCGCGAGCATTTCTAGGACCTTGATCCTTTGTCCGACCGCCGCCGCGGTCTGGGGCATCCAGGATCGGAAGATCGCCTCCAGGGTTTTATCCGGCTTGTTCATCCAGTTGTCATCGATCTTCGGGCGCGAAAGCTGAGCAAGGATCCGCGTGACACGCGGCAAGGTCTGGGGTTTCCATGCGAGGCACTCCAACGCCCAAAGAAGCCCCGTTCGCGTCGGCGAGGCCCAGATCGAACCTCTTTCGACCGGCTTTAGAAGACCGAGGACGACCGGCTCGCTGCTCTGCAAGTCCTCTTCGATGACTCGAAGGAATTCCTCGGGCGCGGCCTCTGCGTATCGCGGCAGATCGCGGTCCTGCGAAAGCAGGCTTTCGAGTGTCAGCGGGATAAGTAGCTTGCGGATTAGGACCTCGACCTGGTTTTCGACATCAACACCGAGCCGGTGCTGAAACAGGTCGTTGCCATGCACCGAGAGGATGACGAGGGTTTCGCAGACACCTTCGCGCAGCGCCGCTGAATGATCGCGCTTCTTGCCGTATAGGGCGGCCGCCCACCTGGCTTCCTCGGGCAATTCAAGGGCTGGATCGGACTCGGACAGGACATACTCGGCGGCGATGAAGAACCTTTCGAGATCGGGCAGCGTGATGCTCCTCGCGATCGCAAACAATGCATCGATCTTGGAGGTGACGCCCCTGTATCGTCCTGCCGACCAGACCGGGCTGTCGTCATAGCAGAGCAGGCGCGCGACGTCTTCCTCGATAGACTCATATTTCCGGTCGGCGACGTAGGAGACGATCTCGCGATCGGCTTGCGGCTCTGCATGCCAGGTGCCGATCAGTGCCATCGGCACCAGGGTCTTTGCCGTGTTGACGTCGCGGGCCCACGCTGGCGTTCTAATCGCGGCATTCTTTGACAGGCGGCGGCGGAGGATCGTCGGCGAACGCCCCGACTCTGTGGACATCCGGTCGAAGTCCCCCTCATCGATCCCCATTGAAGTCAGCGCTGCATGAAAGGCCTCGTAGCCGAGCAGGTCGAGTGTAATGTTTGCTTCGGTATCGACCGCGTTGCGCGGACGGAAGACGATGCAATGAAGACGGCGGTGGGCACCCACAAGCTCCCGCTCGGTGTCATCGGAAAGAACGATCGGGATGAACGGAACCGAAGAGGCGACGAGCGTCCTTAGCGTCGCCGACGACGTAAAGACTGCGGCGCGGTCCTTGAACTCGCGAAGATCGTCGTCATCGAAGAGGCAGGCAATGAAGGCAGTCGCCTCGTCCCTCGAATCGGCGGCCACGACAAAATGCCGCTCACTAGGCTTGCCAAGCCATGCCTTAAATGCATCACGATACGCCTCAATTGAGGGCGCGAAGATTTCGGGTGTCAGCGAAGGCTCGCTTGCGGTCGCCCACCGGCGCCAAGCCGCCTCCAGCGTCTCATATCCGCTGACCAGCAAGGCGAGCTGTTCCGCAAGCCAGATCTGTGCTGGCACCGACTGCTCAAGCCACTGCTCAAGGTCACTCGCATCGAAGACCCTGACGGCTTTCCAGTCGCCGGCATCATTTTTGCTCTTCTCCCATTGAGCCTTTCCCGGCCAGTTGCGCGGCGTAACGAACACGAAAGTACCTTTCATCCGTTCGGCGGGATCGACTGAACGCAACCTTGCTTTGTAATCGCTTTCTGCCTTGGCCCCAGTCCTCTGGTCAGTCCCGAACTCCCAATACGACTTGCCCTCTGGAACCCAGGGGGTGGCGGCGGCGGCCTCTACATATCCATCGGAACCTTTACGCTGAGCATTGTCATATCCTGGGAAGTCAACTTGGCAAAGGTCGGTGCCGGTCGTATGCACCAGCTTTCGGAGTAGGACCGGCAAGAGCGAGCGGGCGTCAATTTGGCTGCTAGCCCACTGCTCGATCTGGCTGGCCTTGATAGTCAGGAAGCTCGGGACGAAGGCGCGGACAGCGACATTTCTTTCGCCGGACTCTTGCTCCTTCCGGTCAAAGGCGGCTTGCATCTCAAGCAGCCGCTTTCGGTCTGCGCCGAATGCCTTTTCCAGACGGACTGCCATTTCCGTGGACAGCGCGGCTTTGCCGTTGAGGAAATTCGACAGCGCTGGACGCCCGATTCCAAGCCGCTTGGCTGCGTCTTTCACGGTCATACCCGCTGGAATGATGCTCGCCCTTACGAAGGGGCCTGGATGAGACCACTGTGCTTGCGCTGTTGCCATGGGAGGCCAGGTGTCGCGATGACCGGAGCGTAGCGTGTCGCGCTACACGCGTCAACCCCCATCACGGCATGCGACTGATCTCGGGGCCGGGAGAGCCCCAAAACGCGTTGGCCGCACAAATAGCGGCGTCAATGGGCATATGCGAAGACTATGAAGTGCCTTCTCCCCTGCCATCCTTCAGGCTTGGATCTCTGCTCCCAAGCAGTGCTCTCACGCCATCTCCTCTATCGCACCGCATAACTTGGAATTGAGCCGCGCAAATATCCTACACAACCGAAAACTGCGGACAAATTAACTCCGTATTGGACGTTTCCGATAACCACCGGCTTACCGAGGCCGCAGCGGTATAAGCACTCGCCCCAGTGCAGGCAATTCCACCAAAAACCTCTCGTCACAACTGATTCGGCCATCGCATCCGCCCCAGCCAATCGACTTAGACGGACCCGACAACCAACTGTTCATCCCCTTCAAACCTTCGCCAGCGTCACCCGCTCAGGCTGGTGCTGGTACTTGCCCTGGCGGTCGTTGTAGGTGGTGGCGCAGGGATCGCCCTCGAAGAACAGCAGCTGGCAGATGCCTTCGCCGGCGTAGATGCGGCAGTCGGCGCCGGAGGAGTTGCTGAACTCCAGGGTGAGGTGGCCCTCCCAGCCCGCTTCGGCGGGGGTGGTGTTGACGATGATGCCCAGCCGCGCGTAGGTGCTCTTGCCCAGGCAGATCACGGTGATGTTCGAGGGCACCTTCATCTTCTCCAGCGCCACCCCCAGCCCGTAGGAATGGGCCGGCAGGATGAAGTAATCGCCGTCCTCATCGCTGTGCATCGGCGCCGGCTCCAGGTTCGCCGGGTTGAACCGCTTCGGGTTCATCACCGTGCCCGGCACGTGGCGGAAGATCAGGAACTCCTTCGGCGACAGCCGCAGGTCGTACCCATACGACGAGCACCCGAAGCTCAGCACCGGCCCGGTGCGGCCCTCCGGATCCAGGTGGCGCACCAGCGTCGGCTGGAACGGCTCCAGCATCCCGGCCGCGGCCTGTTCGTTGATCCAGTGGTCGTTCTTGAGCATGGCGTCAGCCGCCGCGGCGCAACTGGGTGACCTGATCGGCCATCGCCATCAGGCTGGCCGGCATCGAGGGGCCCGTCAGGATGACATCCAGATGGGCCGGCCGCTGTTCAAGCGCCTCGATCACCGCCTCGGCGCTCAGATACCCCAGGGCGATCGCCAGTCCCAGCTCATCGAGCACCAGCAGATCCAGATCCCCCTTCAGCAGCCGCTCGCGGCTCACCTCCCACACCTCGGCCACCGCTTCGAGCGCCTCCTCGGCCGTGGCCCCCTCCTCCCCTTGGGACCCCGGCGGCCCATCCAGGCAGTGGGGCGTGCCCGGCCGCAGCCACTCCAGCCGGCCGCACAGCCGCAGGCTTCCCGCCGGCCCCTGCTCCACGCCCCCCTTGAGGAACTGGCTCACCAGCACCCGGCTACCCAGCCCGGCGCTGCGCAGGGCCTGGCTGAACACCGCCGCGAAACTGCCCCGGAACGGCGCCGTATGGATCTGCAGCAGCCCCTCCGGCTGGCTCACCAGCCGCAGGGGTGGCACCAGGGCCAGCGGCTCCGGGCGCGCCGGGGCGGCCGTGCGCCGGGGGTGGCCGGGGTCGATGAGGCTGGCGGTCATGGACACCCCACGGAAGCGTTGGTGTGAAAGGTCCGGACGGATCGCCCTGCCGCTCACCTCCCGAATGTAGCGGCCCTCGCCAGCCCGGCACACCATCGGTAGTGGCTGGGAACAGACGTACCACCGGCGCCGCCTACGCTGACCCGGCTCCGCCGACGCCCCGCGTGACCACTCCCGCCGACGCCCCCCGCAACGACGGCCGCACCGCCGATGCCCTGCGCCCGGTGGCCGTCGACTGGGATCCGATGGGCTTCGCCCTCAGCTCGGTGCTCTTCGCCGCCGGCCGCACCCGCGTGCTCTGCAGCGTCTGCCTCGATCCCGAGGTGCCCCGCTGGCGCAAGGGCTCCGGCAGCGGCTGGCTCAGCGCCGAATACCGCCTGCTGCCCGCCTCCACCCCCAGCCGCCAGGGCCGCGAACTGATGAAGCTCTCCGGCCGCACCCAGGAGATCCAGCGCCTCATCGGCCGCAGCCTGCGGGCCGCCCTGGATCTGGAGGCCCTCGGCGAGCGCACCCTCCTGGTCGACTGCGACGTGCTCCAGGCCGACGCCGGCACCCGCACCGCCTCGATCACCGGCGCCTGGATCGCCCTGGCCGCCGCCCTGGAGCGCCTCCAGCACCAGGGCGTGCTGGCCGCCTCACCCCTGCGCCAGCAGGTGTCGGCCGTGTCGGTGGGGCTGGTGGATGGCCGGGCCCTGCTGGACCTCGACTACTCCGAGGATTCCCGCGCCGAGGTCGACCTCAACGTGGTGATGGACGAGCAGGGCCGGCTGCTGGAGATCCAGGGCACCGCCGAGGGCGCCCCGTTCTCCCGCTCCCGCCTCGACGCCCTGCTGGATCTGGCCGAACCGGGGCTGCGGGCCCTGCAGGAGGCCCAGCGCCAGGCCCTGGCTGTGGCGCCAGGCACCACGACCGGTTAAAGAGTGTCATCCGCTACATGGATCGGCCAGGTCGATCCATAGGTTCATCTCCATTCGCCACGCCTTGATGGTCGGCGCTACGCGTGGCTTCAGCCGCTACCCCAGCACCCCATCCAGCGGATCCCCCGGCTCCGTGACGCCCATGGGCGCCCCCGGCGCCGCGGCCACCACCCTGCTGGACGTGATCCGCGGCCTGGCCGGCAGCAGCGTCGAGACCATCGAACGCGGCAAGACGATCTTCTTCCCCGGCGATCCGGCCGAGCGGGTCTACCTGCTGCGGCGCGGCGCCGTGCGCCTCTCGCGCGTCTACGAGTCGGGCGAGGAGATCACCGTGGCCCTGCTGCGCGAGAACAGCCTCTTCGGGGTGCTCTCCCTGCTCACCGGCCAGCGGTCCGACCGCTTCTATCACGCCATCGCCTTCACCCGGGTGGAGATGGTCACGGCCCCGGCCACCTCGGTGCGGCGCGCCATCGAGCAGGACGCCAGCGTCGGCCTGCTGCTGCTGCAGGGCCTCTCCTCCCGCATCCTCCAGACCGAGACCATGATCGAGACCCTCACCCACCGGGACATGTCCTCCCGGCTGGTGAGCTTCCTGCTCGTGCTCTGCCGCGACTTCGGCGTTCCCGGCGCCGAGGGGATCACCATCGACCTGCGCCTCTCCCACCAGGCCATCGCCGAGGCGATCGGCTCCACCCGCGTCACCATCACCCGCCTCCTGGGCGACCTGCGCAACGACGGCCTGGTCCAGATCGACCGCAAGAAGATCACCGTCTTCGACCCCATCGCCCTGGCCAAGCGGTTCAGCTGATCGGGCGGCCCCAGCCGGGTGCCGTGAGGCCACCGGCATGGATACTTGGTGCATCGCGGAACCGGGGCTCGGAAGGTGTCGGGTTGGCTGCTGATCCTCGCGCTCCTGGTGCTCGGCGGAGTGCTCTCCACCCTGGGCGACCGGCTCGGCAGCCGTGTGGGCAAGGCGCGCCTCAGCCTGTTCAACCTGCGGCCCCGCAAGACCGCCGTGGTGATCACGGTGCTCACCGGCAGCCTGATCAGTGCCGTGTCGCTGGGGCTGATGCTGCTGGTGAGCGAGCGCCTGCGGGTGGGGCTCTTCGAGCTTGACCAGATTCAGGACCGCCTGCGGGACAGCCGCGCCGCCCTGAAGCGCAACGAGGGGGAACTGACCCGCACCCGCGGCGAACTGGAGCGCAGTCGCCTCGATCTGATCACGGCCAAACGCCGCCGTGACCAGGCCCTGGCCAGCCAGCGCCGCGCCCGCGACCAGCTGCTGGCCGCCGAGCGCCGCGTCGACACCCTGCGCCGTGAGCTCCAGCCCCTGCAGGCCCAGCGCGCCCGGCTGGAGACCGAGCGGGCCCGGCTCAGCCGGGAGGTGCAGGGCCGGGACGCCGAGATCCGCCGCACCGAGGCCGAACTGGCCAGCGTCCGCCGCCGCATCGCCGCCGGCGCCAAGGAGCTCAAGGACCTGGAGACCAACGTCATCGCCCTGCGCCGCGGCGACGTGGTGATCGCCAGCGGCCAGCCCCTGGCCACCGCCAAGGTGCAGCTGCAGCGCCCCGACCAGGCCAAGCAGGTGATCGATGCCCTGCTGCAGGAGTCGAACCGGGCGGCGTTCCAGCTGCTGCTGCCCGGCCAGCCCCCCAACCGCCAGATCCTGCTGGTGCCCCGCAGCGACATCACCCGGCTGGAATCCCTGCTCGCCACCCCCGGCACCTGGGTGGTCAGCATCCGCTCGGCCGCCAACGTGCTGCGGGGCGAGGCCCAGGTGCTCGCCTTCCCCGACCTGCGCCCCAACCGTCAGGTGGTGGAGCAGGGGGAAGTCCTCTCCCGCACCTCCCTGGAGCCCGACGTGCGCGATCCCGAAGCCGTCCGCAGTCGCCTCAACCTGCTGCTGGCCGCCGCCTTCGCCAAGGTCCAGCGCCAGGGCACCCTGGCCAACGGCCTCCAGTTCGATGCCGCCAGCATCAACGCCCTGGCCCGCGACCTCAGCGAGCGCCCCGCCGGGGTCACCGCCAACCTCGAGGCCGTGGCCACCCAGAACGCCGACACCCCCGACCCGATCACCGTGGAGCTGCGCTGGCCCCGCAAGGACGGAGCCGGAGCCACCCGGCCGGGGCGGCCATGACGGTGGCGGGCCCCGGCCCCCTGGCGGGCCTTGATCCAGGCCGCAGCAAGTGCGGCCTGGTGCTCACCGATCCTGCCTGCCGCGAGATCCGTGAAGCCCTGGTGCTGCCCCCGGAGGCGGCCTGGGAGCGGCTGGAGCAGTGGCACCGCCAGCAGGCCCTGGCCGCCGTGGTGATCGGCGATGGCACCGGCAGCGGCCCCTGGCGGCGGCGTCTGGAGCCCCTGCTGGCGGTGGAGCTGGTGGATGAGCGCGGCACCACCCTGGCGGCGCGGCGCCGCTTCTGGGAGCTGTTCCCCGCCCGGGGCTGGCGGCGGCTCCTGCCCCTGGGCCTGCGCCAGCCCCCCCGCGACTACGACGACGTGGTGGCCCAGCTGCTGCTGGAGCGGCGGCTGGGGCGGGAGCTGCTCAGAACGACGCCCGCACCGTGAACACGTAGTCGCCGCCGGGTTCGAGCTGGTAGTCGGCCTTGAGCAGGAAGCGCAGCAGGGCGTCCTGGATCAGGGCGCGGCCCAGGGAGGGCTCCACCTGCAGCTCGCCCCGATCGAAGGCCCAGCGGAAGCGCCACTGGAAGCCGCCGGCGCTGATCTCCCCCTCCAGCAGGCAGGGGCTGAAGCTCTGGCGCAGCACCCGCAGCTGCGCGGTGGTGGCGGGAAGGCGGCTCACGGGAGGCGGGGGCTGCGGCGGGTGGCGGGGGTGCCGCCGGTGTCGGTCGATGCTCTCAGGATGGCGGCGGATCGGCGCGAAAACTGTTCAAACGGTTGGCGGCCTTCTCCAGCCCCACCCGGCGGATCAGGTCGATGCCCGCCTCCACCTCCTCCAGCACCGTCTCCAGCACCGGCCGGTCGGCGGCGGAGAACTTGCCCAGCACGTGAGACACCGTGCGGGCCCGGCGCTCCTCGGGCGTCTCGCCCGGCGCGCCGATGCCGATGCGCAGCCGGGCGAAGGACTCGCTGCCCAGGTGGGCGATCGTGCTGCGCAGGCCGTTGTGGCCGCCGGCGCCGCCCGCCGCCCGCACCCGCAGCCGCCCCAGGGGCAGGTCCATGTCGTCCACCAGCACGAGCATCTGGGCCGGTTCGAGCCGGAACCAGTCGAGGGCGGCGCGGATCGAGCGGCCGCTGTCGTTCATGAAGGTCTGGGGCATCAGCAGCCGCAGCCGCTTGTCCCCCTGGCCAACCTCAGCCAGCAGCCCGTGCAGGCGGCCCTGGTTGCGGAAACTGGCGCCACCGGCGCGGGCCAGCCGCTCCAGCACCATGAAGCCGACGTTATGGCGGGTGTCGGCGTAGCGGGGGCCGGGATTGCCCAGGCCCACCAGCAGTTGCAGATCCAACGGGTGGCCGTCCTCAGCTGGCGGGGCCGTTGGAGGGTGCGGCGCTCTCCTCGACCACCACCGCCGGCGTTGCCGGATCGGCAGCGGGCGTGATCGCGGCGGGTTCGGCCGCAGGCGGCACGGCCGCGGGGGGACCGGAGATGTCGATCGGCTGCCCAGTCGGCTGCTCCGTGCCCACGGCCGTGCGGAACTCCTTCTCGAACTCCTGCGAGGCCGACTGGAAGCCCCGCAGTGTGCGCCCCAGGGTCTTGCCGAGCTCGGGCAGCCGCTTGGGTCCGAAGACCAGCAGCCCGATGGCGGCGATCACCGCCATCTCGGGCAGACCGATGCCGAAGATGTTCATGGACAGGGGGCGAGAGGAATCAGCCGACGCCGTTCCAGTTGACGTTGATGCCCTCGAGCAGCAGGGACTTGTTGTACAGCTGGAGGATCACCAGCAGGAACACCAGGAAGAGCAGCATGAACACGCCCATCACGGGGGTGGTACCCCAGCCGGGCACCACCTTTCCGTACTCGGAATTCAGGGGGCGCAGCAGGTTTCCCAGACGGGTGCGTTGGGCCATGGCAGCTCGGACCTCTCGGGCACGGGATCGCGGTGCTTACTGTAAGGGTCTTGCCGGCCGCACCGAGATGGGCTGTCGAGAGTTGTGACGGAAGCGCGAGGCCCGAAGCCTCGCCACCCCGCGCCCCCTGCCCCGCCTGAATGCCCTCCATGGATCCCGCCGCCAGCACCTCACCCGCCCTCTCCGTGGCCCTCGCGGTGCTCGCCGTGCTGCTGGCCCTCACCGGTTTCGGGGTCTACACCGCCTTCGGTCCGCCCTCCAAGGGCCTCACCGATCCCTTCGACGATCACGACGACTGAGCCGTCGCGCTCCCCTGAGGCTGGCGGCGCCGCAGCCGCCAGTGACCCAGCTGCCACGGCCCCAGCGCCAGCGGCTCGGTCGCCTGGGGCTGGCCCAGGGCATCGCAGCGGCCCAGCACGTTCCAGTCCGGACCGGCTGAGAAGCGCCGCCGGCAGGGCCCCAGGTTCTGGACGCTGAGCAGCACGGCGCCCGATTCCGCCGGACTGTCTTTCGCCGCGCCGTCGGCTTCCGTGCCGTCCTCCGCCGAAAGGGCCCGCAGGGCCACCAATTGCAGGTCCTCGCCGAGGGACGGGAACAGCGTTTCAGCCGGCTCCCCAGCCCCTGCGGCCTCGTCGGCGGCCGGTGCCATCGGCCGGCACCAGAGCGGCTCCCGCAGCCGGGTGGCCTGCTGGGGCGCGGCGGCCGCCCGCCAGCCGCCGGGGCAGGGCAGCAGGGCCAGCCGCTGCCGCTGCCAGCCGTTGTCGGCGCCGGGATCGGGCCAGGTGGGCGCCCGCAGCAGCGACACCCCCAGGCTCTCCTCGGTCGCCGATACCCCCTGGGGGCCATCGAGCAGCACCGCCAGCCCATCGCCGCGGCCCGGGCCCACCGCCGCCATCCAGCTGATGGCGCTCACCTCCCAGCGGGCCCGCTCCCGGGCGGTGCGGGCGGTGGCCGGCCGCTCGATCACCCCACCGGCGGTGTCGGCCGCCCAGCGACAGGCCGGATCGGCCAGGGGAATCTCCAGCCGCAGCAGCTCGTGGCGTTGCTGCCACTGGGTGCCCAGCACCAGCTCCAGCCAGGGGCTGCCCGCCAGCAGGCGGCCATCGAGGCGCACCGGGCTCTCGCCGCAGCGGCCGCGCCAGACGAAGCTGGCGCAGAGCGGCCCCGTCTCCAGCCACTGCGGCACCCCCTCCCAGGTCCAGGCCAGCGGGTGCTCGCGGTAGTCGGCGGCCAGGTCCCAGGCATCCCAGAACTCGCCCCGGTCGCGCCAGCGGCACCAGGCCAGCGGCCGCGCCAGCTGGGGCGTGCCGTCCCGATCGAAGAGCTGCTCCACCCCCGCCGGGCCGATCAGCGCCGACACCAGGCCGTTGCCCAGCCGCCAGTGGTCCGGCCCGCCGCCGGGGACCCGCTCCAGGTGCACCGCCCCCGCCACGGGCGCAGCCGCTGCATCGCCGCCGCTGCCGGCAGCCGCCGGTTGCCGCCGCAGGTGCCGCACCCCGACCCCTTCCAGGTCGGGGATCTGCAGCCACTGGCCGCCCCCGGGGGCCGGCTGCCCCGCCAGCCGCCGTTCGCCGTCCGCCGCCGCCAGCCACCAGTCGCCGGCCGGCAGCCGCAGGGTGCGGGGCTGGGCCGGCAGCGGCTGGAGCTGCACGACGCACCAGGATTCAGCGGTCGCCGCGGCCGCCAGACCCCGCCGCAGGACCCGGTCGCGGCGGCGGGCGGCCCGGCGGCGGGCGCCCCGCCACTGGGGCTCGGCCTGCTCGAACACCTCCGGGATCGCCGTGCCCGGCAGGATGTCGTGGAACTGCTGGAACAGCAGGGTGCGCCAGTCGTCGGTGGCGGCCGGCGCCGGCCGGCCGAAGATCGCCGCGGCCAGATCCGCCTCCCGCAGCAGGCGCTCCAGGGTGCGGTTGTGGCGCTTCTGGTCCGGCCGGCTGGTGGGGCAGCCGCGGTGCAGCTCCAGGTAGAGCTCGTCGCGCCACACCGGCAGCTGCCCCGCCAGGGACTCCAGCGGTTCCAGGTAGGAGCGCAGGGTGCCGTGGCGCTGGCCGGCGGCCACGGGCTGGTCCTGCCAGAGCGCCAGCTGCTCCAGCATCTCGGCGGTCGGCCCGCCGCCGTGGTCGCCGACCCCGGGCAGCCACAGGGCGTCGGCGCAGCCGCTGGCGTGTTGCCACTGCAGCCGGTAGCGCTCCATCGCCACCGGATCGCCGTCGGTGCCGATCGGCGCCGTCATCAGGGCCAGCACCTCTGCCCCACAGCGGCTGCGCCAGCGGAACAGCCGGTGGGGGAAGGGGTTGGTGGCGTTCCAGGCCAGCTTGTGGGTGCAGAACCAGCGCACCCCGGTGGCGGCCGCCAGCGCCGGCAGGCCGGCGGCGAAGCCGAAGCTGTCCGGCAGCCAGGCGAGCCGGTGGCTCCACTCCGGGAAGGTGCACAGGCTGTAGGCCTGGCCCTCCTGGAACTGGCGCAGCAGCGAGGTGGTGGAGAGCAGCACGCAGTCGCTCTCCACCCACGGACCGTTGAGCGGCTCGAAGCGGCCCGCCCGCATCGCCCGGCGGACCCGCTCGAACAGGGCCGGCCGGTGGCGCTCCAGCCAGGCGTAGAGCGCCGGCGTGGAGTGGCCGAAGTGGAGCGTGTCGAAGCGCTCCATCAGATCGAGGGCGGAGGCGAAGGTGCGCTCCGCCGCCTGCCAGGTGTCGGCCACCGGCCACAGCCAGGCCAGATCGAGGTGGGCGTGGCCCAGCACCTGGACCGCCCCCTCCCCCGGCTCCCCCTCATGCCGGTGCTCGCGGCGCAGCTGCCGCAGCTCGTCGGCGGTGGCCGCCAGCAGGCCCAGGGGATCGGCCGGATCCAGGGGCTCCAGCTCGATGCGGCTGCTGATCAGGGCGCCGTCGTCGTGCAGGGGGCTGCGCAGCCGCAGCTCCAGGTCCAGGGCCTCCCCCCGCCACCAGCGCTCGGGCAGGGGCCAGCGGCAGGCGGTGTCGAACAAATCGCCGCTGTGGATGCGCTCGCCATCCACCCACAGCTCGGCGCTGTCGGCCCACCAGCGCAGCGCCAGCCGCGCCCGGGCGCCCTCCGCCAGGGGGCCCCAGGCCTGTGGGCAGGGGCAGTGCAGACGCAGACGGCACCACTGGCCGCCCCGCGGCCAGATGATCAGGCCCCGGGCCGCCCAGTCGGGACGGTGGCGGCGGCCCCACTCCCCCTCCAGCGCCGAACCGCTTCCGCCCCCGGGCTGGACGGCCTGCCAGAGGGGTTGGAGATCCAGGGGCCGGGGCATGGGGAACGTGACCGAAACGTTTCAATCGGAGCCGGTTGTCGCCGCCAAACGGCATCGGACAGCCTGGATGGCCAACCACCACCCATAAGATGATGCGGCTGCCGAGGGGTCATCGAGACCCGTACCGGCGCCTGTCACTCCCTGTCACCCGCCGGACAGACCATGCTCGCTCTCAAGATCTCGGTTTACTCCGTCGTCTTCTTCTTCATCGGGATCTTCGTCTTCGGCTTCCTGGCCAGCGATCCCACCCGCTCCCCCAGCCGCAAGGACCTGGAGGACTGACCCCTTCGGCGGCGGCCCTCCCGCCACCCGTCCGGAAACCGGACCGCAGCGGGGGTCGTCCCCGAACTCCCATGGCAGGATCGGCCGCGTTCTCGCTGCCCATCCGCTGCCTGTGGTGCTCCACTCCCGCTCGGGACGCCGCCAGGCCCCTGAAGGCCTGACCCCTGGGGTGGGCCTGTGGCTGGGCATCTCCGGTGTTGTGGCGTTGACGGCCGCACCGGTCCAGGCACGGCCGGAACAACCCTCCAGGCTTCAGGTCGCCCAAGGGCAGCTCGCCCCGGCGCCGGCAGCCACCCCCGGCACCGCCTCCACCCCCAATCCCTTCGACGACGAGCCCCAGGCAGCGCCCACCCCCGCTCCCTCCGCCGGGGCCCAGGCCGGAGCCGAGCCCCCCGCCGGAGCCCAGACCCCGGCGGAGCCGTCGCCCACCGTTCAGCCCCTTGCCCCCCGGCGCCGCCCCCTGGCGGTCACCCCCCAGCCCGCGCCGGAACCGATCCCGGCCGACCCTGCCGCCACGCCAGCCCCGGCCGTGGGTCTGGAAGCCGCTCCGGCGAGCGACGCCATGCCCCTGGAGCTGGAGCTGACCGCCAACCAGCAGGGCTACGACGGCCAACTGCAGCGCTTCGTGGCCACCGGCAGCGTCATGGCCCGCCTCGCCGGCGGCCGGCTGCTGGCTGACCGGCTGGAGTTCGAGTCCAGCACCCGCACCATCTACGCGGTGGGCAACGTGCGCTTTCAGCGCGGCCAGCAGTATCTGCAGGGCAGCCGCCTCCGCTATGCCCTGCTGGAGGGGGTGGGGGAGATCGACGACGTCTACGGCGTGATCGATCTCGACACCACCAAGGAGGACTTCGACCTCGACCAGGAGGCCTCCCAGCCCCTGCCGCCGCCAGAGCCGATCAGCTGCACGCCGTCCTATCCGGCCGTGCCCCAGTGGCAGCCCTACCCCTGGGCGGTCACCACCTGGGCCGGCCAGATGTACGCCGGTGAGTTCGGCGACACCTTCACCTTCAGCGGCCGCTTCCGGCCCGAATACCTGGGCGGCATCGGCCTGCAGCGCCGCCTCCTCCAGGCCGGGCCCCTGTCCCTGGAGTTCGATGCCAACCTGATGGGGCACCGGGCCAGTGCCCAGCCGGGGGGCGGCTTCAACCAGCTCATCCCCTTCTCCGACACCCCCGCCCAGAACTTCGGGGAGTTCACCGGCGGCATCGGCCTGCGCCTGTGGGTGCGCCCCTGGCTCAACCTCTTCTTCGTGGAGGGCCTCAGCGTCCTCACCGCCAAGAGCAACTACGAACAGACCTTCCGTCAGAACTCGGCGCGCCTGCTCAACTACCTCGCCTTCGAGGTGGAGGCGCTGGTCACGCCCCGCTGGTCGGCCGTCGGCCGCATCCACCACCGCTCCGGGGCCTACGGCACCTTCAGCGGCGTCAGCGAGGGCAGCAACGCCTATCTGGTGGGCCTGCGCTACCGCTTCGGCGCCGACAAGCCCACCAGCCAGCCGCTGCCGGTGCCCCCCGCCCAGGGCTGCCCGGAGGCTCCGCCCCTGGCCAGCGAGCAGCCCGACGGGCTGGCCCAGCAGCTCGAGCAGGTGACGATGGGTCCGGGCTGGACCGGCACCAGCGGCCAGCCGGCCCCGAAGCCCACCGCCCAGCCCCCCGAGGACAAAGGTGGGGTGTGGCGCAACGCCCGGCACCAGGAACGGCTGCGCCGCGAGGCCATCGCCCGGATCCCCCAACGGGTCGAGAACGTCACCTTCGAACGCAGCCTCAAGGCCGAGCGCCGCTTCGGCTTCCCGCGCGAGTTCACCACGCCGGAAGTCGCCAACGACTTCGGCACCACCCGGCCCGAGCAGCTCAAGGACCAGACCACCGAGGGCAACCAGGAGCTGATCAAGGGCACCGTGAGCCGCTGGCGCATCCAGGCCCGGCGCCTCAAGCTCACCCCCAACACCCTCTCGGGTGATCGGGTGGGCTTCACCAACGACCCGTTCACGCCGGCCCAGTCGTGGATGGATTCGGAGAAGGTCGTCATCACCCTGCTGCCCAACGGCGACACCCTGGTCAAGGCGCGCCGCAACACGCTGCGCCTGGAGGATCGCCTGCCGATCCGGGTGGCGCGCCAGCGCCGCATCCAGAAGCAGGACGAGGTGAGCAATCCCCTCGTGATCGGCAACGACCGGGAGGACCGGGACGGCTTCTTCCTCGGGTACAACATCCCGATCAAGATCGGTGAGAAGGGGCTCCTCAACCTGCAGCCGCAGGTGATGGTCCAGCGCCTCTACACCGGCAACACCGACGCCTACCCCCTGCCCGGATCGCCGGCCGGCTCCACCAACATCATCGAGCAGCCGGCCAAGACCGGCGACTACTTCGGCTTTGATGCCCGTCTCACCGGACCGGTGCTGGGCTTCAACGCCGATGCCCGCCTCTCCATCTCCACCCTCAATCCCGACAACTTCGCCAACGGCACCCGCAGCTTCGGCGACCTCTCCCGGCTGGTGAAGGTGCCCGTGCTCGGCTTCAGCACCATGCGCCTGTTCGGGGCCTACCGCTTCCGCACCTGGAACGGCTCCCTCGGCGAGCAGGACGTCTATTCCGCCTATGGCGTCTCGCTGGAACAGCAGGGAGGCCTGCCCAGCTGGGGCCAGCTGTCCCGCAGCTACTACTGGCGGATGGGGGTGGGCAACTTCCAGGCCAACCCCACCACCGGCACCGGTTTGCTTGATGTGTGGCGCGCCAACGCCATCGGCTCCTTCAACTTCTCCTACCCGATCTGGACCGGCAAGCCCACCACCAGCCCGCCGGTGATCTCGCTCGCCAATACACCGGTGCCGATCGTTCCCGGCCTGCGCTTCAACGCCAACCTGCTCGGGGTGGTCGCCTACTTCAGCGACGGCACCAACCAGAACACGATTGGCCTCTCCGGCGGCCCCACCCTCACCCTGGGACGTTTCGAGAAGCCCTTCCTCGACTACACCCAGCTGACCGTCACCGGCGGCATCACCCTGCGGCAGGGCCAGAGCCCGCTCAACTTCGACCGGGCCGTCGACCTCGGCACCATCGGCATCGGCCTGTCGCAGCAGATCGTCGGCCCGCTCGTCTTCAGCGGCGGCATCGGCTTCAACGTCGACCCGAATTCAGGCTTCTACGGCGACGTCACCGGCTCTTACCTGGAGCTGCGCTGGCAGCGGCGCTCCTACGAGATTGGCGTGTACTACAGCCCCTACGACGGCCTGGGCGGCATCCGCGTGCGGCTGAACGACTTCAACTTCAAGGGACCGGGAACACCGTTCATCCCCTATCACCCCACCCAGGGGGTCCTGCAGCGCCCCTTCTAGGCGGCGGTGAAGCTGGCCAGATAGGGGAGCCGGCCGGCGGTGGCCCGCAGTTCGGCGTCGTGGGCCACGAGCTGGGCGGTGCCGTTCCACTCCCCGCTCACCAGCATGCGGCGCGGGCCGGCCGCCAGCTCCAGGGGCCATTCCAGACGCTCGCCCTCGGCCTGCAGCGTCACCCGCGGCGGCTCGAGATCGAGCTGCACCATCGCGCCGGGATGGGCGGCGACGGCGGCCTGGAGGGCCAGCACCGTGTCGTGGTCGGCACTGAGGCAGGGGATCCCCAGGGCCAGGCAGTTGCCGAAGAAGATCTCGGCGAAGCTCTCGCCGATCACCGCCCGGATGCCCCAGCGCATCAGCGCCTGGGGGGCGTGCTCCCGGCTGGAGCCGCAGCCGAAGTTGCGGTTGACCACCAGGATCGCGGCGCCCTGGTTGTCGGCCCGGTCGAAGGGATGGTCGCCGGCCCGCTCGCGGCGGTCATCGGCGAAGACGCCCTCCGCCAGCCCGTCGAAGGTGACGCACTTGAGGTAGCGGGCAGGGATGATCCGGTCGGTGTCGATGTCGTCTCCGGGCACGACGACGGCGCGGCCCTGGCAGTGCTGGATCGGTCCGGCCGGGAAGGGGGTGGCGCTCATGCGGAGGTGGTGGCGGGCTCGGGGGAGGACGGGGTAGCGATCAGGCGGCGCACGTCGGCCACGTGGCCGCTCACCGCCGCCGCGGCCACCATGGCCGGGCTCATCAGCAGGGTGCGGCCGGTGGCGGAACCCTGGCGCCCCTTGAAGTTGCGGTTGCTGGAACTGGCGCTGATCTGGCGCCCCTCGAGCCGGTCGGGGTTCATGGCCAGGCACATCGAGCAGCCCGGCTCGCGCCACTCGAAGCCGGCGGCGCGGAACACCGCATCGAGGCCCTCGGCCTCGGCCGCGGCCGCCACCTGCTCACTGCCAGGCACCACGAAGGCCTTGATGCCCGCCGCCACCTGCCGGCCCCGGGCAACGTCGGCGGCGGCGCGCAGGTCGCTGAGGCGGCCATTGGTGCAGCTGCCGATGAAGCACACGTCCACCGGCAGGCCCTCGATCGGCGCACCGGGGCGCAGGTCCATGTAGCGGTAGGCCTCCTCGGCGATCGGCCGCTCGTCGCTGTCGGTCTGCTCGAGGGTGGGCACCGCTTCATCGACACCGATGGCCTGCCCCGGGGTGATGCCCCAGGTGACGGTGGGCGCGATCGTGGCCGCATCGAACACCACCTCGTCGTCGAAGACGGCGTCGGGGCCGGAGGCGAGGGCGCTCCACCAGGCCACGGCCCGCTCCCAGGCCGCGCCGGCGGGGGCCTGGGGCCGCCCCTTCAGGTAGGCGAAGGTGACGGCATCGGGGTTGACGTAGCCGCAGCGCGCCCCGCCCTCGATGGCCATGTTGCAGAGCGTCATCCGCTCCTCCATCGAGAGGGCCTCGATCGCCGGGCCGGCGAACTCATAGGCGTAGCCCACGCCGCCCTTCACCCCCAGGGTGCGGATCACGTGCAGCACCAGATCCTTGGCGTAGACGCCCGGCTGCAGGGTCCCCTCCACCCGGATCCGGCGCACCTTGAGCTTGCCCATCGCCAGGCTCTGGCTGGCGAGCACGTCGCGCACCTGGCTGGTGCCGATGCCGAAGGCGATGGCACCGAAGGCGCCGTGGGTGGAGGTGTGGGAATCGCCGCAGGCCACGGTCATGCCCGGCTGGGTGAGCCCCAGCTCCGGGGCGATCACGTGCACGATCCCCTGGCGGCCGCTGCCGAGGCCATGGAGGGTGATGCCGTGCCGGGCGCAGTTGGTCTCCAGGGTGGCGAGCATCGCCTCGGCCAGGGGGTCGGCGAAGGGACGGGCCTGGGAGGTGGTGGGAACGATGTGGTCGACCGTGGCGACCGTGCGTTCGGGGTGGCGCACCGACAGGCCCAGATCATCGAGGGCGGCGAAGGCCTGGGGGCTGGTGACCTCGTGGATCAGATGCAGCCCGATGAACAGCTGGGTGGCACCGCCCGGGAGATCGGCGACGCGGTGCAGCTCCCAGACCTTGTCGTAGAGGGTGCCGGCGCTCAAGAGGAAGGATCGAGACGGTCAGAAACCACCCTAGAAGGAGGGTGTTCCAGCGGTGAGGGCTCCCGGCGGAACAGGCCGTTGAGGTAGTGGCGGGCCACGGCGCGGTCGTGGCTGCCGTGCTGGACCAGGAAACCGGCGAGGGCGGCCTGCATGAGCCGGTACTGGTCCCACTGGGGGTGCACCCGGATGAACTCCCGCATGGCCTCGAAGAGGTCCTCCGGCATCTGGTTCTCGATGCTCACGGTGCGGAAAGCGTGGTCGGGAATCTGGCTCATGCGGCGCTGGTCGTCGGTCCCCCCCATCAGGCCATGGGGCTGCCCCCCGCGTCAAAGCCACCCCCATCGGGCCGGTCCCAAGGGACCGCCGCTGAGAATCCCGGCGCAGGGCGGCTTCCCGGCCGCTGCCCGGGGGTGGAGGCCGCAGCGGCCCCTGCCGGGGCATGCGGTCAAGGGGGGCAGGCCTTTCCCGCAGCACCGGGCCAGGACCCCTCCGGCAGCTCAGGCCGGCCGCCACGACCTGTGGAAAACGTCGCTCCTTTCGGGGGAAAAGGGCCAGGACGGGGGGAAAAGTCCATGCCTCAGGATTCGTGATCGATGGCGGCCGCGGCAGCAGATGTTCCGATCAGGCCGGCTCAGATCGCCCCAATGTTCAGCCGTAACCGCAGACGGTTCAGGCTTTCCCCCACCGTCAGCGTCTGGATCCAGCCACGCTCGCGGCCGCTGCCGAAGCGCACCGCCTCGCTGAGGCAGCCGTCGGGCCCGGCCACGGCGATGTGCACCAGCCCCACCGGTTTCTCGGCCGTGCCGCCACCGGGTCCGGCGATGCCCGTGACCGCCACGGCCCAGGTGGCCCCCGTGAGGCGTAGCACCCCCTCCGCCATCGCCTCGGCCACCGGGTCACTCACCGCCCCATGGCGCTCCAGCACGGCCGCCGGCACCCCCAGCACCGTCTGCTTCACGGCGTTGGCGTAGGCGATCACCCCACCGAGAAACACCTCCGATGCCGCCGGCACCGCCACCAGGGCGGCCCCGAGGCCGCCACCGGTGCACGACTCCGCCACCGCCAGGGTCTCGCCGCGGCGCCGCAGGGCCGCCAGCACCACCGAGGCCAGGCTGTCGCCGTCGGCGCCGAAGCAGCTGGTTCCGGTGCGGCGGCGCAGTTCCGCCTCCACCGGGGCCAGCAGGGCGGCGGCGGCGGCCCCGTCCGCGGCCCGGGCCGTGATGCGCAGCTTCACCTCCCCGGCGCCGGCGTAAGGGGCCACGGTGGGGTTCTCCAGCGCCAGCAGGTCGTGCACCCGCTCGGCCAGATCGGACTCGGCCACCCCCCAGAAGCGCAGCATGCGGCTGGCGAACACCCCGCCCGCCAGGCCCGCCTCCCGCAGCCAGGGGGCCGCGGTGGCCTCCCACATCGCCCGCAGCTCGCTGGGCACCCCCGGGAAGGTGAGCACGGTGAACCCCGGCACCGGGGTCCAGATCATCCCGGGCGCCGTGCCGGTGGGGTTGGGCAGCACGGCGGCCCCCCGCGGCAGCAGGGCCTGCTTGCGGTTGGAGGGGGCCACGGTCCGGCCCCGGGCCGTGATCCTTGCCTGGATCGCCGCCCAGATCTCGCCGTGCTCCACCAGGTCGGCGCCGAAGGCCGCCGCGATCGCCTCGGTGGTGAGGTCGTCGGGGGTGGGGCCCAGGCCGCCGGTGGTGACCAGCACCCGGCAGCGCCCCGCCGCCTGCCGCACCGCCTCGATCAGCCGCTCCCGGTTGTCGCCCACCACCTGCTGGCGGTGGTGCACCACCCCGAGGGCGGCGAGCTGTTCGGCCAGCCAGCGGGCATTGCCGTTGACGATGTTGCCCAGCAGCAGCTCGGTGCCGATGCAGAGCACCTCCACCCCGGCGTCGCCGGGGGGGCCGCTCACTTGGCCTCCTCCTGCATCTGGCGGCGGCAGACCACCAGCACGGCGATCAGCACCGCCGTGGCCAGCGCCAGCCAGAGGAAGCGCATCTCGGCATTGGCCAGCACCAGGGCGATGGACGCCAGCCACTGGGTGAAGGCGTAGATCAGCACCACGGTGCGGCGGTGGCTGAAGCCGGCCCGCAGCAGGCGGTGGTGCAGGTGGCGGCGATCGGGGTAGAAGGGCGAGCGGCCGGCCCGGAGGCGGCCCATGATCACCGCCGACATGTCGGCCAGGGGCAGGGACAGGATCATCAGCGGCAGCAGCAGGCTGACGCTGGTGAGCCGCTTGGCCGGGCCGACGATGCTGATCGCCGCCAGGGCGAAGCCGAGGAAGTAGGAGCCCCCGTCGCCCATGAAGATGCGGGCCGGGTTGAAGTTGTGGCGCAGGAAGCCCAGGCAGCTGCCGGCCAGGGCCGCCGCCAGCAGGCCGGCGGCGGGCTGGTTGAGGCTGAAGCTCACCGAGAGCAGCCCCACGGCGGCGATGCCGCTCACCCCCGCCGCCAGCCCGTCGAGGCCATCGAGCCAGTTGATCGCGTTGGTGATCCCCACCAGCCAGACCACCGTGGCCAGCAGGCTCAGCCCCTCCGGCAACGGCAGCCCGGCGAAGGAATGCCCCAGGCCGAAGGGGAGGTCGATGCTGCCGATGCGCACCCCCTGGTTCCACACCGCCGCGGCCACCAGCACCTGGCCGCAGAGGCGGGGCAGGGGGGGCAGGGCGAAGAGATCGTCCGCCAGGCCGATGACGAAGAAACAGAGCGCCCCGGCGAGGGTGGTCCAGATCAGCTGGTCCTTGTCGGGCGGCAGCTCGGCGAAGCCGCCGAAGGTCCAGGTGCAGGCCAGGGACAGGCTGAAGCCCACGACGATGCCCACCCCCCCGAGCCGCACCATGGGGCCGGTGTGCTGCTTGCGGTCATCGGGCGGGTCGACCAGGCCCCAGCGCAGACCCACCCGCCGCACCACTGGCACGATCAGCGCCGTGAGCAGGGCCGCCGCGGTGGCAGTGAGTAAGGCCGCCGCGTTGGGGCTGTAGGCGAGGGTCACAACGGCGGGCCGGAAGGGTTCGGTCCTGTAGGCGACACGTTACGGGTGAACGGGGCCGTCAGGCGTGCTGGAGCTCACGTTGTCGTCCATAGAGAGGAAATCGCCCGCAGAGGGAGGCCACCCGTTCGCGGCAGCGCAGCTCCACGGCGGCATCGTCCTGGTTCAGGAGCCGGTCGGCGATGACATCGGCCACCTCGCGGAAGGCCTCGGCATCGAAACCGCGGGTGGTGAGGGCGGCGCTGCCCAGGCGCAGGCCGCTGGTCACGAAGGGCGACTCCGGATCGAAGGGCACCGTGTTCTTGTTGGCGGTGATGTTGACGTCGCTCACCAGGCGGTCGGCCAGCTTGCCGGTCAGACCGATGGAGCGAAGGTCGAGCAGCACCAGGTGGTTGTCGGTGCCGCCGGAGACCACGGCGATGCCCCGCTCCTGGATCCGCTCGGCCAGGGCCTGGGCATTGCGCACCACCTGCTGGCTGTAGCTGCGGAAGCTGGGCTGCAGCGCCTCCCCGAAGGCGACCGCCTTGGCGGCGATCACGTGCTCCAGCGGCCCGCCCTGGGAGCCGGGGAAGACGGCCTTGTCGAACTGGCGGCCGAAGGTCTCGTCGTTGCAGAGGATCAGGCCACCCCGGGGGCCCCGCAGGGTCTTGTGGGTGGTGGTGGTGACCACGTGGCAGTGGGGCACCGGGCTGGGGTGCACGCCGGAGGCCACCAGGCCGGCGATGTGGGCCATGTCGGCCAGCAGGTAGGCGCCCACCTCGTCGGCGATGGCCCGGAAGGCGGCGAAGTCGATCGTGCGGGGGTAGGCGGAGTAGCCGCAGATGATCAGCTTCGGCCGGTGCTCGAGGGCGAGCTGGCGGATGCTGTCGAAGTTGAGCTGGTGGGTCTCGGGGTCGACGCCGTAGTGGACGGCCTTGAACCACTTGCCCGACACGTTCACCGGCGAGCCGTGGGTGAGGTGGCCGCCGTGGGAGAGATCCATGCCCAGGATCGTGTCGCCGGGCTGCAGCAGCGCCAGGAACACGGCGAAGTTGGCCTGGGCGCCGCTGTGGGGCTGGACGTTGGCCCAGGCCGCACCGAACAGCTGCTTGGCCCGCGCGATGGCCAGGTCCTCAATGATGTCGACGTGCTCGCAGCCGCCGTAGTAGCGCTTGTGGGGCAGGCCCTCGGCGTATTTGTTGGTGAGCACCGAGCCCTGGGCCTCCATCACCGCCCGGGAGGCGAAGTTCTCGCTGGCGATCAGCTCGAGGTGGGTCTGCTGGCGCCGCAGCTCCTTCTCGATCAGGGCGGCGATGGCCGGATCGCCGCTGGCCAGGGGGCTGTCGATGGAGGCTGCAGGCTGCGCAGGGCCGTGATCCGCTCGGTCCGCCATGGGGCTACTCAGTGTGAAACCGATCGTAGGCAAACGCCGCAGGCCTGACCGGCCTCGGCCGTGCAGCCCCCGCATCCCGCTGGCAGCCATAAAAAAACCGCCCCGAAGGGCGGTGTGGGAAGAAACGCGCCTGGAGAGATTCGAACTCCCGACCCTCTGATCCGTAGTCAGATGCTCTAATCCGCTGAGCTACAAGCGCCTGCCTGGACATTCTCACCCTACGGGGTGCCGATCCGTCAACAACGCCCCCACCGCCCCCGGCCCGATAGGGTCCGCAGCAGAGCCCAACCACCGCCTGCGGCGGTCTTCCCCACCATGCCGATCCGCTGGTACGGCCCCGCCGATCCCGACGATCCCACTTATCGGCACTTCGAGCGGATCGTGAACCTCACGCTCCATGCCGCCCTGTTCGCCGCCGTCAACAGCGGCCTCTGGTTCGTCCAGGGCCTGCGCCACCCCTGGTCCCACCTGGCCTGGCTCACGATCGGCTGGGCCGCCCTGCTGCTGGTCCATGGCAGCGTGGTGGTGCTGCAACGCCCCGAGCCCCAGCCATGACGCTTGCCGCCGCCGATCTCGAGGAGCTGACCCGGGCGATCGCCGACCGGCTGTACGTGCAGGTGGCCGGCTGGCACCTCTACCTGGGCGATGCGGGCCTGGCCCAGACCCTGGCGATCGAATGCGCCGCCCGGCTCGACCAGGGCGCCGAGGTCTGCGCCCGCCAGGCCCTGGAGGCGGTGCAGGTGCCGATCGGCGGCGGGGCGACGCGCCTGCCCCTGGCCCGCCTGGTGCCCGCCGGCCAGCTGCGTGATCTCGAAGACGTGCTGCAACCCTTTTGCTGACGCCTGCGGCCGGAAGGCCGTTCTACCGATAGGGTGACCCCCCACGCAGGCGGGTCGTGCTGGTCATCGAAGTCACCAATGCCCGTGACGTGGTCCGCCAGCGCATCGGCCGCCTCGGCGGACGTCTGATCGGCAAGGTGGTCGATGCGGAGGCCCAGGTGGAGAAGGCCCTGATCCAGGAGCTGGAGAGTGCCTTCCGCGACTTCGGCATCGAGGCCCGGATCTTCTCCATCGACGGCCCCCAGATGATCGGCCGCTCCCATCTGGAGATCCCCGTGCAGGTCCGCGAGGAACGCCAGGTGCGGCTCCCCTAGCCCCGGCGGCGCACCATGCGCAGCAGCTGGCCCGCCTCGGGCACGCCGGCCAGGCTCGCCAGCAGTCCGTAGAGGCCCACCGCCAGGGCGGCGCAGATCGTGTTCTGGAGCAGCAGGCCCCCCAGGCCCGGGGGCCAGGCCACCTCCAGCGACAGCCACCAGCAGGCGCCCCCGCCGGCCAGGGCGGCCAGCAGCAGCTTGCCGCTGTCCGCGGCCCACAGCCGCAGGGGCAGGCCCCCCAGCCGGCGGCTCAGGGCCAGCAGCAGGCCGGCGCAGGTGATCAGGTTCACCGCCACAGTGGCGAGCACCAGGCCGGCGGCGCCGGCGTTGAGCATCGGCAGCTGGAGGCCCCAGGCCGGGGTGGGGCCGCCGGTGAAGGCCCAGCAGAACACCGCGTTGAGGCCGATGCCGCCCAGGGACCAGCGGAAGGGGGTGTTGCCGTCGCCGAGGGCGTAGAAGACGCGCACCAGCACGTCCCGGCCCAGGTAGGCCGGCATGCCGAGGCCGTAGGCCATCAGCAGCTGGCCCACCAGGTCGGCGGCGCTGTGATCGAAGGCGCCGCGCTGGTAGATGAGCGCCACGATCGGCACGGCCAGGGCCACCATCAGCGCCCCCAGGGGCAGCATGGTGGCGTTGGAGAGCATCAGCCCCTGGCGGATGCGGCCGATCAGCTCGGGCCGGTCCTCGGGCGCCGTCAGCCGGGCATAGACGGGCAGCAGCGGCACCAGCAGCACATTGGACAGCAGGCCCAGGGGCGTCTGCACCAGCAGGTTGGCGTAGCCCAGGCCCGCCGCCGCCGCCGGCATCCCCGAGGCGAAGAACAGCGACACGAAGACGTTGATCTGGAGCATGCCGGAGGAGAGGGTGGCCGGCCCCATCACCTGCAGCACCTCCCGCACCCCCGGATCGCGCCAGTCCCAGACCAGCTGCAGCCGGTTGAGGCCCTCCTTGGCCAGGGCCGGCAGCTGGATCAGCCACTGCAGGATCGCCCCCACCGTGGTGCTGGCGGCCAGCACCACCCCGCCGATCACCGCCGTGGCGGGCAGGGTGATGGTGCTGCCCAGCTGCCACCAGAGCAGGCCGATGCCGCCGATGACGGCGACGCTGGAAAGCAGGGGACTCACCGAGGGCAGCCAGAACACGTCGGCGGCATTGAGGGCCCCGAAGCCGAGGCCGATCAGGCCGGCGAACAGGGCCATCGGCGCCATCCAGCGCAGCTGCAGCACCGCCAGGGCGTGGCGCTCCGGGTCGAGGCCGGGGCCCACCAGGTCGATGAGCGGATCGGCGGCCACCAGCAGCAGCAGGGTGACGACGATCAGCCCTGCCCCCACCAGGGTGTTGATGCTGGCCAGCACGTGGGCGCCCTCATGGCGTGGCCGCCGGGCCAGCACGCTCACCATGGCGCTGTGGAAGGGGCCGTTGATGCCGCCGAGCAGGATCAGCAGGAATCCCGGCAGCACGTAGGCGTAGTTGTAGGCGTCGTAGGCCGCGCCCACGCCGAAGGCGGCGGCGATCACCTGCTGGCGCAAAAGGCCGGCCACCTTGCTGAGGGCGGTGGCCACCCCCACGATCAGGGCAATCCGGCGCAGGGATCGGGCCATGGCGGCGGGGAACTGCCCATCGGAACGCACGGCAGTATGGCCCTCCCCCCTCGGGCAGCCGACCCCATGGCCCCAACGACCGTTGCCGTGCCCGTGCTGTCCACCGGACCGCTGATGGAGGGGGTGCTGCTGAAGCGCTACAAGCGCTTCCTGGCCGACGTGCAGCTGGACGATGGCCAGACAGTGACGGCCCACTGCCCCAACACCGGTCCGATGACCGGGGTGCTGCTGCCCGGCGGACGGGTGCGCCTGCGCCACGACCCCTCACCCAGCCGCAAGCTCGCCTGGACCTGGGAACAGGCCCAGGTGGGAGCCCATGGCGGCGGCCAGGTCTGGGTGGGGGTCAACACGGCACTGCCCAACCGGCTGGTGCGGGCCACGATCGAGGCGGGTTGCCTGGAGGCCTGGCTGGGGCCGATCGGCAGCATCCGGGCCGAGGTGCCCTACGGCGAGGGGCGCCGCAGCCGGATCGACCTGCTGCTGACACCGGCGGACGGCGCCGCCGATCCCCGGCCCATCTATGTGGAGGTGAAGAACACCACCTGGAGCGACGGTGATCTGGCCCTGTTCCCCGACACGGTCACCGAACGGGGCCAGAAGCATCTGGTGGAGCTCACGGCCCTGGTGCCCGGGGCCCGGGCGGTGCTGGTGCCGTGCCTGAGCCGCGGCGACGTGGCGCGCTTCGCGCCGGGGGACAGCGCCGACCCCCGCTACGGGGAGCTGTTCAGGGCCGCTGCAGCGGCCGGGGTCGAGGTGCTCCCCTGCCGCTACAGCTTCGATGCCACGTCGGTGACGTGGCTGGGCCTGGCCGCTCAGGCGTGGTGATGGTGGTAGTGGGTGCCGCGGTAGACGAGGTCGAGGGCCTCATCCACCGGGGACGGCTCGTGCCGCAGCGGCGCGTCGTAGTGATGACCGCGGTAGACGTGGTCGATCGGGGCGGGCGAGGGGAGCTCGTCCTGGGTGTGGTCGTAGCTGAGACCGCGATAGCAGAGGGCGGAACGGGCCATGGCGACAGAGGCGGAGATGGGGAGGCCGTGGGGACTTCCCTGATGCATGTCTAGCGCTACTCCACTGTCCATGCTGAACATTTCTGGAATCTCTTTGCATCTCTTCAGGACGGGCCCCGGCCGCCGCCCACCCGGACGGGGTGGTGTTCTCGGATTCATTTGGTAGCGATTCAGACATTGGAACGGGTGCCCGTCATGGATAGTCGGAGCTTGTTGATGCCTACCCCGGCGTCAGACGACGAACGTTCTCTTCAACCACGATCCATGATCGATTCAAGTCACCCGCACAAGGTTCGACCGCCGAGAAGCCTCAGCGAAGCCAGCCTGCTTGAGGCGCCGGGGCTGTTAATGCGCAAGGTTCGTGGTCTCTCCTCCCGCACCAGCCTCACCTGGTTCGCCTGTGTGCCTCTGGCCCTGTTCATCCTGGGCCTGTTCAACCTCTCGGCCCACGCAGCCGATCTGCCCGAGCTCACCCCCGCCTTCCTGATCAACAACCTCTGGTTGTCGATCGCGGCCTTCCTGGTGATCTTCATGAACGCCGGCTTCGCCATGGTGGAGGCCGGCCTCTGCCGCCAGAAGAACGCCGTCAACATCCTGGCCAAGAACCTGATCGTGTTCGCCCTCGCGGCCACGGCCTACTGGTTCATCGGCTACAAGATCATGTACAACGCCTCTTGGGTGATCCCCGGCTTCTTCAAGTTCGGCGGTTTCTTCTTCGACCCCACCGTCACCGCTGAAATGGTGACCGAAGGCAAGCTCGTCCCCAGCGTCGACTTCCTCTTCCAGGTGGCCTTCGCCGGCACCGCCGCCACGATCGTCTCCGGCCTGGTGGCCGAACGCATCAAGTTCAACGAGTTCGTCATCTTCTCCCTGGTCCTGGTCGGCGTCATCTACCCGATCGCCGGTTCCTGGCAGTGGAATGTCGGTGAAGGCTGGCTCAACAAACTCGGCTTCATCGACTTCGCCGGATCCACCGTGGTCCACACCGTCGGCGGCTGGGCCGGTCTGGTGGGCGCCATGATCCTCGGCCCCCGCATCGGCAAGTACATCGACGGCAAACCCCAGGCCATCCCCGGCCACAACCTGGCCATCGCCACCCTCGGCTGCCTGATCCTCTGGCTCGGCTGGTACGGCTTCAACCCGGGTTCCGTCCTGGCGATGAACGAGCTGGTCCCCTACGTGGCCGTCACCACCACCCTGGGCGCCGCCGGCGGCGGCATCGCCGGCACCCTGTTCTCCCAGATCCACTCCGGCAAGCCCGACCTCACGATGACCATCAACGGCATCCTGGCCGGCCTGGTGGGCATCACCGCCGGCTGCGACGGCTTCCCGATGTGGGCCTCCTGGGTCGTGGGCTTCATCGGCGGCGCCATCGTCGTCTATGTCGTCAGCTTCATCGACTCGATCGGCATCGATGATCCCGTGGGTGCCTTCTCGGTCCACGGCATCGGCGGCATCTGGGGCACCCTGGCGGTGGGCCTGTTCAACGCCGACAAGGGTCTGCTGATGGGCGGTGGCTTCAGCCAGCTCGGCATCCAGATC
This sequence comes from Tabrizicola sp. YIM 78059, assembly GCA_943367815.1. Classification (GTDB taxonomy): domain Bacteria; phylum Cyanobacteriota; class Cyanobacteriia; order PCC-6307; family Cyanobiaceae; genus Cyanobium. Next base: position 80,975 of record CALRKA020000006.1, read on the forward strand.
CTGGGATCCTTCGTCTTCTCCATCTTCACGATCGTCACCTCCTGGATCGTCTGGAGCATCCTCAGTGCCGTCTCCGGCGGCATCCGCGTCGAGGAGCACGAGGAGGTCCAGGGTCTCGACATCGGCGAGCACGGCATGGAGGCCTACCCCGACTTCGTGGCGTCCACCAACTGACCCCTGGCGTCCGTCCCCTGACCCGACCGCGGCTACGGCCGCGGTTTTTTTTCGCCCGTCCCACCACCGACCCCCATAGAGTCGGCACAACCCGGTACCTGCCTGTGGACACCCGTGCCTTCAAGCGCTCCCTCCACCACTCGGATCGCTACAACCGCCGCGGCTTCGGCCTGGGCGACGAGGTCGCGGGCAGCCTCGAGCAGGCCTACCAGAGCAACCTGATCGCCAGCCTGCGGGAGAACGGCCACGTCCTGCAGCGCGGGCGGCTCAGGATCCGCCTGGCGGAGGCCTTCGGCTTCTGCTGGGGCGTGGAGCGGGCCGTGGCCATGGCCTACGAAACCCGCCGCCACTACCCCAGCGAGCGGATCTGGATCACCAACGAGATCATCCACAACCCCTCGGTCAACGCCCATCTGCGCCAGATGGACGTCCGCTTCATCCCGGTCGACGACGACGTCAAGGACTTCTCCGAGGTGGGCACCGGGGACGTGGTGATCCTGCCGGCCTTCGGCGCCACCGTGCAGGAGATGCAGCTGCTCAACGAACGGGGCTGCCACATCGTCGACACCACCTGCCCCTGGGTCTCGAAGGTGTGGAACACCGTCGAGAAGCACAAGAAACATGCCTTCACCTCGATCATTCACGGCAAGGTGAAGCACGAGGAGACCCTGGCCACGAGTTCCTTCGCCGGCACCTACCTGGTGGTGCTCGACCTGGCCGAGGCCCGCATGGTGAGCGACTTCATCCTCGAGCGCGGCCAGGGGGCCACCGATCGCGAGGCCTTCATGACCCATTTCGCCAATGCCTGCTCCCCCGGCTTCGACCCCGACCGGGATCTGGTGCGGGTGGGCGTCGCCAACCAGACCACCATGCTCAAGAGCGAAACCGAGGAGATCGGTCGCCTGTTCGAGCGCACCATGCTGCAGCGCTTCGGCCCCGCTGAGCTCGACGAGCATTTCCTGGCCTTCAACACCATCTGTGACGCCACCCAGGAGCGCCAGGACGCCATGTTCGCCCTGGTGGACGAACCCCTCGACCTGATGGTGGTCATCGGCGGCTACAACTCCTCTAACACCACCCACCTGCAGGAGATCGCCGTCAGCCGCGGCATCCGCTCCTTCCACATCGACACCCCCGAGCGGATCGGACCGGGCAACCGCATCGAGCACAAGCCCCTGGGGGGCGAGCTGGAGACCCTGGAACCCTTCCTGCCGGAGGGGCCGGTGCGGGTGGGCATCACCTCCGGCGCCTCCACCCCCGACCGGGTCGTGGAGGACGTGATCGAGCGCCTGGTGGGCCTCAGCGAGGAGTGAACCCCCACCGGGTGGCTTTACATTCACGAAAGGTTTTCCTCCCCCCAGGGCCGCCCGGGAGATCAGAACCCCCGTCCTTTCTGGCCGTTCCCCTCTGACCCACCGCACGCCCCAGACCACGATGGCGGCAGGCTCCTCCCTGCACCAGGATCCCGACGACACCGGGACCTCCCCGAGCGAGCCCCTGCGCGACAGGGAGGACCCTGCCATCCGCCGCTACGCCAGCAACTTCGCCGATCTGATGGAGATGCGGGCGCCGGCCGCCGTGGTGGGCGCCTACCTCGACCGGCACGAGGGCTGGTTCCGCCGTTGCGCCGCCCCGATGACGGTGGAGCCCATCGGCAGCCAGGGCTATGTCCTGACGCTCGGCCGCTTCGGCAACTTCGGCTTCGAGGTGGAGCCCACCATCGGCCTCGAGCTGCTGCCCCAGGCCGCCGGGATCTACCGCATCGTCACCGTGCCCCTGCCCCACTCCGACGCGGCCCTGCGGGGGCTCTACGACGTCGAATTCGCGGCCTCCCTGTGCCTCGACGAGGCCGGCGGCTCTGAGGTGTCCCACGAGGAGGTGGACGGGGTGATGCTCCACACCCTGGTGCGCTGGCAGCTCGACCTGGCCGTGTGGCTGCGCCTGCCGGGCATGCTCTCGCTGCTCCCGGAGCACCTGGTCCAGAGCAGCGGCGACCACCTGCTGCGCCAGATCGTGCGGCAGATCTCCCGCCGGCTCACATGGAAGGTGCAGGAGGATTTCCACGCCAGCCACGGCATCCCCTGCCCGCCCCGGCGCCGGGCCCAGTTCTGAGCCCTCTTCCTCAGGGGGCGGGGGCGGTGAGGATCTTGTTGACGATCTGCATGCCGGTGACGGCCTGCCAGAGGAACAGGGTCATCAGGGTCATGTTGAGGCCCACGTGCACCTTGCGGGCAATCAGGTTGCCGGCCTGCATCAGCGGCGAGAGGGCCGCCGCCAGGGCGATCAGGGACACCATCGCCAGGGCCACCAGCAGGTGGGGACCGACGAACAGCTTGCCGTTGTTGATGTAGGTGACGGCCATGCCACCGACGAAGCCGAGCACGAGGACGGCCAGCACGAGGCTGCCAATGAGGTAATGGCGTTTGGCGAATTGCCCCTTGATCAGCTCCTTGCGATCCTCGGCCGTGGCCGTGCGGGTCTTCTTGGCCTTGATGCCCAGGAACATCGCGTAGGCCGCGAGGCCCAGCAGCACCCACATCAGCAGGGGGTGGGCGAAGTTGAGGGCGAAGGCGATCGAAGCGGGAAGGGCAGCGAACATGACGCGTTGGAACTCCACCGGGCCAGGGCGGCCGGCTGCGAGTGCACCGAAGTTACAACTTCTCCGTGCCCTCAGTGCAGAAAGTGACGACGGCCGGTGATCACCATCACCATGTCGTTGGCGTTGCAGGCGGCGATCGAATCCGGGTCGCGCTTGCTGCCGCCGGGCTGAATCACCGCCCTGATGCCGTGCTCCGCCGCCAGCAGCACCGTGTCATCGAAGGGGAAGAAGCCGTCGCTGGCCAGCACGGCCCCCCGGGCGGCTTCGCCGGCCGCCTCCAGGGCCAGGCGGGCCGAGCCCACCCGGTTCATCTGGCCCGCCCCGACCCCCAGGGTGCGGCCATCCCGGGCCACCAGGATGGCGTTGGAGCGCACATGGCGCACCACCTGCCAGGCGAAGCGCAGATCCCGCCATTCCTCCGCGCTGGGCTGGCGCTCGCTCACCACCTGCCAGGCGTCGGGATCGGCGGGGCCGTCGTCCGCCTGCTGGGCCAGCACCCCACCGAGCACACTGCGCAGCTGCAGGGCTCCGGCGGCCCCCGCCACGGCACTGGGGTCGAGCTCCAGCAGGCGCAGGTTGGCCTTCGCCGCCAGCCGCTGGCAGGCCTCCTCGGAGAAGGACGGCGCCACGACGCATTCCAGGAACAGCCCCGCCAGGTGCTCGGCAGCCGCCCGGTCCACCGGGCCGTTGAGGGCGACGATGCCCCCGAAGGCGGAGACCCGGTCGGCATCCAGGGCCCGCAGCAGGGCCTCGCCGGTGTCGCCGCCGATGGCGACGCCGCAGGGGTTGGTGTGCTTGATCACGACCGCCGCCGGCTCGGCACCGGGGCCGTAGCCGAAGGCCGCCACCGTGGTGAGGGCCGCCTCCAGGTCGATCAGGTTGTTGTAGCTGAGTTCCTTGCCCTGGAGCTGGCGGGCCGCCCCCCAGCCCACGCCGACCTCGCCGAACCAGCGGGCGCCCTGGTGGGGGTTCTCGCCGTAACGGAGCACCTGCCGCAGGGGCAGCTCCAGCCGCAGGGGCTCCCCCGGCCCATCGGCGAGGCGGCCATCGATCCAGGTGGCGATGGCGGCGTCGTAGGCAGCGGTGTGGGCGAAGGCCGCCAGGGCGAGCCGGCGCCGCAGGCTCCCGTCGACCTGGCCGGCCGCCAGGGCCTCTAGGAAGGCCGGGTACTGGTCGGGATCGGTGAGCACCGCCACGTCGGCGTGGTTCTTGGCGGCGGCACGCACCATGGCCGGGCCGCCGATGTCGATGGTCTCGATGGCCGTCTCCCAGCTCACGGCGGGGTCGGCCACGGTGGCGCGGAAGGGATAGAGGTTGACCACCACCACATCGATCGTGGTGATCCCCTGGGCCTCCAGGTCGGCGCGGTGGGAGGGATCGTCCCGGCGGGCCAGGATCCCGCCGTGGATGCGGGGATGGAGGGTCTTGACCCGGCCGCCGAGGATCTCCGGAGCGCCGGTGTGCTCCGCCACTTTCGTGACGGGGAGGCCGGCGGCGGCCAGGGCCGCGGCGGTGCCGCCGCTGGAGAGCAGCGCGTAGCCCTGAGCCAGCAGCCCCTCCGCCAGCGGCACCAGGCCCCGCTTGTCGGACACACTCAGAAGGGCCGTGGGAGCCATGACGGCGGAAAGGGCGGGGGAGGAGCCAACCTACGCAGCAACAGCCGAACGCCACCGTGCCCACGGATCCCCTCGCCGACGTGCCGCCGATCGAAGACGACGCCACCGCCCTGTTCGCGGGCCCGCGCCAGGGCGAAAGCCGGCTGGTGCTGCTGCACGGCTGGGGCGCCGACGCCGATGACCTGCTCGAGCTGGGGGCCATGCTCCTGGACGCCGATCCCGCCGCCATCGGCCTGAGCGTGGTGGCCCTGCGGGCGCCCCTGCCCCATCCAGCCGGCATGGGCCGCCAGTGGTACGACCTGCAGCAGCCCGGGTGGCCCCAGCTGCCCGAAGCCCGCCGGGCGCTGCGGCGCCGGCTGCTGGCCCTGGGCGCTTCGGTGCCGCTCGAGCACACCTGCCTGCTGGGCTTCTCCCAGGGGGCGGCCATGGCCATCGATGTGGCCACGGGCTGCGGCCCGGACGCCAGCGAGCCCCTGTCGCTGGCGGGGCTGGTGGCCTGCAGCGGCTACCCCCATCCCGACTGGCTACCCCGGACGCCACGCACGGAGATCCTGCTCACCCATGGCGAGCAGGATCCGGTGGTGCCCTTCGGGGCCAGTGAGGCGCTGGAGCGATCGCTCCTGCAAGCCGGTGGGTCGGTGCGCCGGATCGCCTTCCCAGGCGGCCACAGCATCGATGCCGAGCTGTTAGCCCCGGTGCGGGAGTTCCTGGTCAGGGGCTGGAAAGGACGCTGACCAGGAGCCGCGAAGCGGGAATCAGACGAAGGCGTACTCGTACTCCTCCATCTCCTCCCAGTCGTCGGAGGCGAGGGCTTCGAGGCCCTCGAAGAGCACCTCTTCGCCGATGCTGTCGACGATCAGACGCAGGGACGGGAACAGGAAGTGGTTCTCTTCGGCGTACTGGGCGCTGAACAGGCCCTTCTCCCCCCAGAAGAAGCGGTCGGTGGTGTGCTCGTTGCGGCGCACGTTGAGGATCGCCGGAGCCGACAGCTCCGTTTCGGCGATGTAGCGGCGCGCTGCCGTCACCGGTTTGTGGGAGCCGGTTTCGAGGTTGAAGGTCGGGACATGGGCGAGGACCCGCTGACCTGCGAGACGACGGCGACTGATCCGCTTGCGCTTCTTGGACATGGCATGGATCCCTGTGAAGGGAGACCGAAAGGTGGAATTTGGGGGGGGCTGCAGACGGTCGGCGGCGGCCTGAGCCACCGACGAACGGCAGGGAGGACCGACCACCCAGAGGTGGCGGGTCCACGTCCATACGACTGTCGACCTGGGATTGGCCGGAGAGGATCACCGTCAGTAACGCCGGCCGGCTCCCGGAGGAGGTCATGGCCGGTACAGAGGCGGTGCGCAGCTGCCTCTGCTGTAGCCTCGGTTGCGGGCAAAGCGCAACGCTGGCCGTTACGACTGCAACTTTCCGCCCGTCCGAGGACTGCGAAGTAGTGGTCGTTACCAAGATCTTAAAACTTTTTTTGCGTTTCGACACGCCTCTCCCGAAAATTTCCCGGACGGATCCGGTCCCCGGCTGTTGATGCCTGTCTCGCAACGGTTTCTGGCCCTGGTCGGGTTCCAGCTGGGCCAGTTCGTCGACTGCCCTGAGGTCCGTTCCCTGGTGGTCTACGTCACCCACCAGGGGGAAACGGGCCAGCCCAGCCTGCTGCCGGTCGGCCACTGGCCCCCAGACGAGCGGGCCCTGCCGGCGGTGGACAGCGTCAGCCGGCTGCGGGTGCCGGCGGAGCAGCGGCGCTGGCTGCCCCTGCGGGACGGCCAGCGCCTGCTCGGTGCCCTGCAGGTGGAGGCTGCCCGCAACCCCTGGCCGGAGCCGCTCGCCCAGCGGCTCCAGGCCGTGGCCTTGGCCCTCACCGAAGCCCTGCGGCTGGATCTGGAGGGCGGGGAGCTGCGGCAGCGGCTCACGGAGCGTGAGGAGCAGCTGGGCCTGCTGCTGCACCAGCTGCGCAACCCGCTCACGGCCCTGCGCACCTTCGGGCAGCTGCTGCTGCGGCGCCTCGGCCCCGACCACAACGACCGCTCCCTGGTGCAGGGCCTGCTGGCCGAGGAGCGCCAGATCAACCGTTATGTGGAGGCCATCAGCGCGCTGGTCCAGCCGGAGGGACGGCTCGCCGCCCCCGTCTCCCCCCAGCCCCTGCTGCTGCCGCCCCTGCTGAGCGGCCCCGAGGGCCAGCCCCTGGCTGGGCTGCTCGAACCGCTGCTGCAGCGGGCGGCCGCCACCGCGACCCTGCAGGGGCGGGAGTGGCACGGCCCCCGGACCCTGCCGGACTGGAGCGGCGACAGCGGAACGGTGGCGGAGATCCTGGCCAACCTGCTGGAGAACGCCTTCCGCTACAGCGCCCCGGGCGCCGCCGTGGGCCTGCACTGGGCCAGCGACGACGGCCGGCTCCACCTCACGGTCTGGGACGGCGGGCCGGCCATCGCCGCTGACGAGCGGGAGGCGATCTTCGGGCGGGGGGTGCGGGGAACCCGGGGCCAGGACCTGCCCGGCACCGGCCTGGGCCTGGCCCTCGGCCGCGATCTGGCCCGCAGCCTGGGCGGCGAACTGGCGCTCGTGGTGCCGCCCAGGGCCCTGGCCGAGGTGCTGCCGGAGGAGGGCAACGCCTTCCGGCTCAGCCTGCCCAGACCGTCAGCACCGCGGCGATGAGCAGCAGGCCCAGCGATTCGCTCCACTCCACGCAGGCGCCGTAGCTGTCGCCGCTGTGGCCGCCGAGGCGGCGGCCGAGGACCACCGGAACCAGCAGGGCCGGCAGCAGGGCCAGCGCTCCGACGGGCACGGGCCAGGTGGCCAGGCCCGGCCAGGGCAGCAGCAGCAGGGGCGGCAGCAGCAGCAGGGCGGGCCGCAGCTCCGCCGCCAGGCCGGCCCCGTGGGCACGATGGAAGGCGGCGCTGCCGCCGGGCCGCAGGTAGGGGAACCAGGCCATGGCGGGCAGGGGAGCCACCCGGCCGCAGATCGCCGCCCAGACCAGCGCCACCGGCGCCGCCGGCCCCAGCATCGCCAGGGCCGCGCCCCGCAGCAGCAGCACCAGCACCAGGGCCTGCACGCCGCTCGCCCCCACCCGGCTGTCGGCCATCGCCTCCAGGCAGCGGTCCCCCGCCGCCAGGCCATCGGCGCTGTCCATCACGCCGTCCATGTGCAGGCCGCCGCTCAGCCACAGGCCGAGCGCCAGCACCAGCGCCACCTGGGCCACCAGGGGCACCCGCCCCTGCAGGGCCCACCAGAGCAGGCCCTGCAGCACGCCGAGAACGGCGCCGATCCAGGGGGCGAAGCGGGCGATCCGCTCGAACCGGGGCGCCGGTGCCGGCCAGGCCGGCAGCACCGAATAGAAGATCCAGGCCCCGGCGAGATCCCGCAGCCACGGTGGAGCGCTCAGGCGGGGCATGGGCAGGGCGGTGGTGGGGCGGTGCAGGTGGAGGTGGGAACCCCGGGTAGCGTCGCAGCAGCGGCGCCTAGCGTCAGCGCTGAGCCGCTGCGGCGTCATCGCCTTCGACTTCACGATCACCGCCAGCTGCCCGCGGACCCGGGCCCGCTGCGGCTGCTTCACCACCCCCCACGGCCCCGTGCACACGCCCCGGTTCATGCCGGTGGGCACCGCCGCCACCGTCAAGGGCATCAGCACCCCGCAGCTGCGGGAGACCGGGGCCCAGATGGTGCTGGCCAACACCTTCCACCTGCATCTGCAGCCGGGGGAGTCGGTGGTGGCGGAGGCTGGTGGGCTGCACCGCTTCATGGGCTGGGACGGCCCCCTGCTGACCGACTCGGGCGGCTTCCAGGTGTTCAGCCTGGACGCCATCAACCGGATCGACGACGACGGGGTGGTGTTCCGCTCCCCCCGGGACGGCTCGCGGATCGACCTGACCCCCGAGCGCTCCATGGCCATCCAGCGGGCCCTGGGGGCCGACGTGGCCATGGCCTTCGACCAGTGCCCGCCCTATCCCGCCAGCGAAGCGGCGGTGGCCGAGGCCTGCCGTCGCACCCACCGCTGGCTGGAGCGCTGCGTCACCTGCCACGGCGGCGGCGACCAGGCCCTGTTCGGCATCGTCCAGGGGGGCTGCTTCCCCCATCTGCGCGAGGCCTCGGCCCGGGTGGTGGCCGCGATGGACCTGCCCGGCATCGCCGTGGGAGGGGTGAGCGTGGGGGAACCCGTCGAAGAGATGCACCGGGTGGTGCGGCAGGTCGGCCCCCTGCTGCCGGAGCAGCGGCCCCACTATCTGATGGGGGTGGGCAGCCTGCGGGAGATGGCGATTGCGGTCGCCAACGGCTTCGACCTGTTCGACTGCGTGCTGCCCACCCGGCTGGGCCGGCACGGCACCGCCCTGGTGGGGGGCGAGCGCTGGAACCTGCGCAATGCCCGCTTCCGCCACGACCACGGCCCCCTCGACCCCAGCTGCAGCTGTCTGGCCTGCCGGCACCACAGCCGCAGCTACCTGCACCACCTGTTCCGCAGCGAGGAGCTGCTGGGCCGCACCCTGCTGAGCCTGCACAACCTCACCACCCTGCTGCGCTTCACGACCGCCATGGCCCGGGCCATCGGCGAGGGATGTTTTGCAGAGGATTTCGCTCCCTGGGAGCCCGACTCCCCGGCCGCCCACACGTGGTAGGTTCCGGCCATTGCAACGGTTCTCCCCCAGGCATGGCTCTCTCCCTGCTGGCCAGCTACGCGCCCCACACCACGCCTCACATCCTGGCCCAGCTGCCTGAGGCGTACCAGGCCTTCGGCCCCCTGGTGGACATCCTGCCGATCATTCCGCTGTTCTTCCTCCTGCTGGCCTTCGTCTGGCAGGCCTCCGTCGGTTTCCGCTGATCAGCGGCGTTCGCGCAGCACAGCCCAGGCGAAGGCCGGCAGCGAGAGCATGCGCCGCCAGCGGCTGGGCTCCTTGATCAGCCGGTAGAGCCACTCGATGTGCAGGGCTCCCATCCAGGCGGGGGCCCGCTTCTTGGCGCCGGCCCAGATGTCGAAGCTGCCGCCCACCCCCATCCAGAGGCCGCTGCGGGGTCCGGGCAGCTCCTGGATCCAGGTCTCCTGGCGCGGCACCCCCAGGGCCACCAGCACCAGATCGGGGCGGCACTGCAGCAGCTGGCGCTCGAGCCCGGGCCAGGCGTCCGCGCTCTGGTAGCCATGGACGCTGAAGACGAGCTTCAGCCCAGGAAGGTCGTGGGCGAGGCGATCGCGCAGCTGATCCATCACCGCCGGACTCGCCCCCACCAGGGCCACCCGCCAGCCGCTGGTCGCCGCATGGTCGAGCAGGCGGCGGGCCAGCTCGATCCCCGGGGCCCGGCGCACCCGGTGGGACTGGCGACCCAGGGCCCACACCACGCCGGCCCCATCGGGGATGACCATCCGGGCCGCCTCGATCGCCGCTCCCAGGGCGGGATCCGCCAGGGCCGCCATCGTCATCTCCGCATTGAGGGTGACGATCTGACCACCGCCGGCCGCATGCAGGGCCACGGCATCCCGGAAGACGTCGTTGCTTACATTCACTGGGATGCCCAGGACGCGGGCACGGACCGGCGTGGTCGCGAGGGCTGCCATGGGAAGGAACGACGGCGGGGAGAATCTATGGCCTGGTTCCACGGCCGCCGCCTTCGGCACGCCCTGTCCTGACGCGACCATGATGAGCACGGCGAGCAATGGTGACAGGGGCGTGACCGATCCGCCCGCCCCTCCCACCGGCGCAGCGGAGGCCAGAGAGCTCCTCGAACGGCTCGACCGCGGCATCGAGCACGTCGTCCTGCGGCGCCAGCATCCGATCACGGGTCTGCTGCCCGCCAGCACCGCCAGCACCGTGCACGGCAACTACGGCGACGCCTGGGTGCGGGACTGCGTCTATTCCATCCAGTGCGTGTGGGGCCTGGCCCTGGCCCACCGGCGGCTGCAGGGGCCCTGCCGCCGCAGCTTCGAGCTGGAGCAGCGGGTGCTGCAGCTGATGCGAGGGCTGATGCGCTCGATGATGCGCCAGTCGGCGAAGGTGGAGCGCTTCAAGACCAGCCTCGAGCGCCTCGACGCCATCCACGCCAAGTTCGACACCGCCACCGGGGACCCGGTGGTGGCCGACGACGGCTGGGGCCATCTGCAGCTCGACGCCACGGCCCTGTTCCTGCTGCAGCTCGCCCAGCTCACCCGCTCGGGCCTGGTGATCGTGCAGACCAGCCACGAGCGCGACTTCCTCCAGAACCTCGTTTACTACGTGGCCCGGGCCTACCGGGTCGCCGACTACGGCATCTGGGAGCGGGGCGACAAGGGCAACCACGGCCAGCCGGAGCGCAACGCCAGCTCGATCGGCATGGTGAAGGCCGCCCTCGAGACCCTCGTGGGGCTGGATCTCTACGGCCCCCAGGGCGACGGCAGCAGCTGCCTGACCATCCCCCATGACGCCATCGTCCGGCTGCGGCGTGCCCTGCGCGGCCTGCTGCCAAGGGAGTCGGCCAGCAAGGAGGCCGACAGCGCCTGCCTGTCGGTGATCGGCTACCCCGCCTGGGCCGTGGAGGATCCGGCGCTGGTGCAGCGCACCCGGGAAAAGATCCGCAGCGAGCTGGCCGGGTCCTACGGCTACAAGCGCTTCCGGCGCGACGGCCACCAGACCGTCCTGGAGGACGTGACCCGACTCCACTACGAACGGGAGGAGCTGGCCCAGTTCGAGCACATCGAATCCGAGTGGCCCCTGTTCCTGGCCTACGAGCTGATCACCGCCTGCTGCGAGGGCCGCTGGGAGGAAGCCCGCCGCTGGCGGGAGCAGCTGGCGGAGCTGAGCGTGTCGGTCGACGGGGAAGCGCTGCTGCCGGAGCTCTACCTGGTGCCGGAACGGCTGATCGAGGCCGAGCGACGCCAGCCCGGCAGCCAGACCCGCGTCCCCAACGAGAACGTGCCCCTGCTCTGGACCCAGAGCCTCACCTGGCTGTCGGATCTGCTGCTGCACGGCCTGATCACCGCCGAGGATCTCGACCCCTGCGGGCGCCGCCACCCCTGCCCCCCCGGTGCCGAGGAGGTGCTGGTGGCCCTGGCTCCGGCCGACGACAGCATCGCCGCGGCCCTGGCGGAGGCCGGCCTGCCGGTGCAGCGGCCGGGGAGCGGGTCGTCCGCCCTGCGGGTGGCCAGTTCCCGCGAGCTGGCCCGGCGCCTGGCGACGGTGGGCGCTAACGGCCGCCTGGGCCTCTCGGGCCACCCGCCGGTGCGGATGGAGACCCAGGCCACCGCCCGGCTCTACCGCCACGACGGCGAGCTGATCGGCTTCCTGCCGGCGGTGCTGGAGGAGGACACCTTCTACCTGGCCGACGATGCCCAGGTGCTGGTGGACACGGTGGCCACCGAGGTGCGGGTGCTGCAGCGCCACTGGCGGGGCTCCGGCGCCCCGCTGTTGCTCGTGCCGGTCGCCGCCGGTCCCTTCCGCCGGGACCCGGACGCCTTCCTCAACCTCGGCCGTGATCTGCAGCAGGGCCAGCTGGGCTCGGTGCCGGTGCGGCTGGTGTCGCTGGAGGAGCTGGTGCCGCTGGCCAGCCTGATTGACCTGCCCCCCCAGGCGCTGGCGGCCTGCGATCTGGTGCCGGACGGCCACACACTGCTGCCGCCCAGTGCCAGCCACCAGCCGCTCACCGCCCGCCAGGAGCAGGAGCTGGAGGACGTGCCGCTGGCCCATCTGGTGGACAGGCTCTGGGCCAGCCGCTCCCTGGAGGAGCAGGCCGAGGTGCTGGAGCTGCTGAGCCGCCGGCTCGGCCCCAATGCCCGCCTGCAGGGCCCCCGCAGCGGCCCTGGGGTGCGGCTGATGGTGCTGCTGGAGGAGGTTTACCGCCGCGGCCTCGCCGACGCCGACTGGAGCGTGGTGCGCCGGGCCGCCGGGGCCATGGGCCTGGTGCACCCCCAGCTGGAGGATGCCCTCACCGACCTGCTGCTGCGTCAGAAGCAGGTGGTGGTGGGCCGCAACTACACCCGTGATTCGCTGCTCGGCCATCCGGAGGGCAGCCTGGCGATCGCGGCGATGGTGCGCCGCTTCAGCGGCGAGGACGGCCGGGAATGGATGCTGCAGCAGGAGCTGCTGCTGGCGATCGACGCCCTGGCCCGCTCCGACGTGGATCTGCTCAGCGGCAGCCTCACCCTGCAGCTGGGTCAGTTCCTGCTGCTGCTCACCGGCGAGCTGGCGGCGGAGGCCAACCTCAGCCCCAGCGAGGCCTTCGAGGCCCTCTGCGCCCTGCCGCCCCACGCCATCCGCCGCCGGCTGCGGGCCGTGCTGGCCGACGTGGAGCACGCCCGGGCCTCCCTGCAGCGCAAGGAGCAGCTGCACCTGCGCGGGCGGGTGCGCTGGGAGGTGCCCGACCCCCTGGCGGAACTGCCCAAGGACGGCAGCTGGCTGCAGCACCGCATGCGGCTCGGGGCCCTGCAACGGGTGCCGAAGGACTTCTATCCCGGCATCTGGGACCTGCTGCACCACTGCCGGGGCCTGGTGATCGGCGACAAGCTGGAACGGCGCAACCGGCTGGAGAGCGCCCCCCTGCTGCGTGAGAAGACGCCGGGGGAGAAGAACTTCGCGATCCTGGTGGAGCACCTGCTGAGCAAGATCGAAGCGCCGGAGTACCGCCGGCTCTGCATCGAGACCCTGCTCACCCTGATGGCCTTCGTGGCCGCCAACCCCCAGGTCCAGTTTGACGATGACCTGGCCCTGGACGTGGTGATCGGCCACGCCGTGCGGGTGGGCTGGCAGCAGCGCCATCCCGAGGTGCCGAGCGAGGCCTACGGCCGCCACAAGGCCGAAGCCTGGGATCTCTTCTACCGCTCCTCCCCCGCCGACTGCCGCCGCTGGCAGCTGCTGGCCCTGCAGGAGCTGGCCGACAGGGACGCGGCCCCTGCCGCGATGATCCCGGCGGCGGGTGTCTAGATCGGAGCCTCCAGGGCCATGCAGAGGTTGGGCTGCTCGACGCACTGCTCGATCAGGTCGGCCAGCTGCAGGGCCCGGGACGCCTGCAGGCCATCGACGGCCGGGGTCTCCCGGCCGCGCACGCACTGGAGGAAGTGCTCGAGTTCGGCGTAGAGGGGTTCGATCGAGGTGGTGCTCACCTCTTCGATGAAGCCGTCGTTGCGGTAGAGCAGCTCGCCGTGGTCGGCGCTGACCGATTCATGGGAGCGCCGGTGGATGCGCAGATTGCGGTTGAGGAAATCCGTCTCCATCAGGCTGCTGCGGCAGTGGGCGCTGAGGCTGCGGATCTTGCGGTGGGCCATCTTGCTGGCCGTGAGGCTGGCCACCACGCCGTTGGCGAAGCCCAGGGTGGCGTTGACGTAGTCGATCGGACCATCGGAGCTGCGGCCGCCGGCCGCCGCCAGCCGCACCACCGGGGAGGCGGCCAGTTCGAGCACCAGATCGATGTCATGGATCATCAGATCCAGCACCACCGACACGTCGTTGGCCCGGTCGGCGTTGGGGCTGTGGCGCCGCGCCTCGAGCACCACCACCTCCTCGTTGGCCACCACCCGCAGCAGCTCCCGGAAGGCGGGGTTGAAACGCTCGATGTGGCCCACCTGCAGCAGGCGTCCGGCCGCCTCGGCGGCGCCGATCAGGTCGGCGGCCTCTTCCTGGGTGGCGGCGATCGGCTTCTCGATCAGCACGTGCACCCCCGCCTGCAGGCAGGCCATACCGACCCGGTGGTGCAGCAGGGTGGGCACGGCGATGCAGACGGCCTCCACCTCGCCGAGCAGGTCCTCGTAGGCGGGGAACCAGCGGCAGTCGAACTGTTCCACGGCCAGCCGGCCGCGGGCCTCGTCGGGGTCGGCCACCCCCACCAGTTCGGCGTCGCGGAGCAGGCTCAGCACCCTGGCGTGGTGCCAGCCCATGTTGCCGATGCCGATGACACCCACGCGCACTGGGTTCATGGCAGGGGCAGAGCAGGTGGCCGCATTATCGATGATCAGGTTCCGTCCGTGCTGGCGAGGGTGATCTGAACCCGCTCGATGCGGGGGCCGTCCATGGTGAGAACATCGATGCGGACGCCCTGCCAGCGGAGCCCCTCCCCGGGGGAAGGGATGTGCTGGAGCCGTTCCAGAACGAAGCCGGCCAGGGTGTGGTGGCCGTCCGCCTCGGGCAGCTGCAGGCCCAGCTGGCGGTTGAGCTCGACGATCTCCAGGTCCCCCGCCGCCGACCAGCTGCCGTCGACGAGGGGCAGCAGGTCCTGGGCCGTCTCCAGGGGGTTGTCGTCCTCGCCGACGATCTCGCCGGTGAGGTCGGCCACCGTGACCAGCCCCTCGGTGCCGCCGTGTTCATCCACCACCACCAGCAGGGGCTGGCCGCTGCGGATCAGCGGCAGAAGATCGGCCAGGGAGGCGCTTTCCTGCACCTGGGCCACCGGCAGGATCCAGGGGGCCAGGGCCGTGTCGGGGCTCAGCAGGCCCCGGGCGATGGGCTCGGCCAGCCGCCGCAGGTCGAGCATGCCGCGCACGTCGTCGAGGGAGCTGCCGATCACCGGGAAGCGGGCGTGCTGGCTGGCATGCACCGCTTCCATCATCTGGGCGAAGGTCACATCCAGCGGCAGGGTGACCATGCCGGAGCGCGGCATCATCACCTCGCGCACCAGCGTGTCCCGCAGGGAGAACACCCCCTCGAGGATGCTGCGCTCGTCGGGCATCAGGCCGGTGACGCTGCCGCTCTCGATCAGCGTCTCCAGCTCGCCGGCCGACAGCACCGGCACCAGCTCATCCCAGTTGCGCGGCAGCCCCAGCAGCCGCAGCAGGCCGCCGCTGAAGCGCTCGATCAACAGCAGCACCGGCGCCAGGGTGCGGGTGAGGGACTCCAGCAGCGGCGCCAGCCGCAGGGCCGAGCCCTCGGGACGGTGCAGCACCCAGGCCTTGGGCACCAGGCCGCCCAGCAGGGTGGCCAGCAGGGCCAGCGCCAGGAAAACCCCGGCATCGATCCAGGCCTGCTCGCCGGAGCCCATCCAGCCGGCCACCTGCTCCGCCAGGCCCCGGGCCAGCCAGCCCATGGCCAGCAGCGCCAGCACCAGGCCCAGCTGGGTGGCCACCAGGACGCTGCGCATCCGGTGCTGGAGCCGGGCCACGGAACGGGCTCCGGGCTCCTCCGCCTCCTCGAGCTGCTGGACGCGGCTGGGCCGCAGACGGATCAACGCAAGCTCCCCGGCAGCGAAGAAGGCCAGCAGGGCCAACAGGATCGCCAGAACCAGGAAGCGCATCGGTGGGGTGTCGTGGCTGAAGGTTAGGCCCCGCGGCCCGGCTCAGCCTTCGCCGCCCTCGCCGCCCTCGCCACCGTCCCCGTCGCCGTCCTTATCGCCGTCCTTGCCGGCCCCATCCGGCGCCCCCGGGGCCGGCCGTTCCAGGGCCGGGGCGCTGACGCCGTTCTCGCCGCCCTCCTGGTCCTTCGACTCAGGGGCCTGGGCGCAGCCCATGGTGGCCGTGATCAGTCCGGTGGTGACCAGGAACAGGGCGATGCTGGATCGGGCCATGGCATGCACCGTGGTGGGGTGGGGGAAAATTGTGGCGCAGCGGACAGCCGGAGAATGCAGTTCCGTCTCGAACCCCTGCTGAGTGCCGGCCAGGTCGGCGAGCTGCGCCTGGCGCTGCTGTCGGAGGACGCCCCCTGGCGGGACGGGGCCGAAACGGCCGGATGGCACGCCCGGGGCGTGAAGCGCAACCGCCAGCTGGATCCGGGGTCCTCCCTGCACCAGACCCTCGCCTCCGCCCTCAGCGACCGCCTGCTGCACCATCCGCTGCTGCAGGCGGCGGCCCTGCCGGTGCGGCTGCACAACCTGCGCTTCAGCCGCTGCGGCATCGGCGAGGGCTATGGGCGTCATGTCGACAATGCCTTCATGGCCGGCGGCCGTTCCGACCTCTCCTTCACCCTGTTCCTGAGCGAACCGGACCAGTACGACGGTGGCGACCTGGTACTGGAGGATCCGGGCAGTGAGAGCCCCCTGCGCCTGCCCGCCGGCCATGCCCTGGTGTATCCGAGCTCCCTGCTCCATCGGGTGGAGCCGGTGACGCAGGGCGAACGGTTGGTGGCCGTGGGCTGGATCCAGAGCAGGGTGCGCCGCAGCGATCAACGCGAACTGCTGTTCGAGCTCGACACCGCCCGACGCGCCCTGTTCCAGGAGCAGGGCAAGGACGAGATCTTCGATCTGCTCACCCGCAGCTACACCAACCTGCTGAGGATGTGGGGCGAGTGAGGGGGATGGGGGTCGCGAGGATCGAACTCGCCTAAGGCGAATTATGAGTTCGCTGCATTCACCAGATTGCTAGACCCCCCGCGGACGAGCCACCGGCTGGGCGGAGGCGTCACCAGAGGCCCCGGATCGGCGGGGTCCAAGTGGTGGCGGCCGGCGGCCGGACGTAGGTGGGGGTGGCCGCCCCCGCCCCGAGGCTGGTGCTGAAGCCGTTGGTGATGTCGGCGGTGCGCTGGGGCATCAGACCGCTCTGATCGGTCAGCATCACCGACGCGGTGTTCTGGATGGCGGTGCCGTCCCAGATGATGTTCTGGTCGGGGAAACCGAAGGCGACGATCCTGCCGCCATCGCGGCCGGGGATCGAAAGGCCGAGGGGATCGGTGATCTGGTGCAGCAGGTTGACGCCCTGGGCGAAGGGCGCCGAGAAGCTGTAGAAGCGCTGCTCCATCAGCTCGGGGGCGGAGCGCGTCACGCCGCAGCGGGTGACCTCCACCGGCCCCGTGCCGGCCGAGCCGGGGATAGGGGCTTCGAGGGTGGTGGTGCAGAGGACCGGGCCGGCCAGGGCGGGGGCCAGGACAGCGAACGGGAGCAGGGCCGTGACACCGGTGGCGAGGCGGGCTGTGAGGCGGTGAGTGAGGCGGGCGGCGAGGGGGGCAGGCACTGCCAGGATCGGTGCTGTCATGGGGTCTACGGGCCCAGCCTCGGGGCGATATCTGCGCAGGTTAGCGACCTCTGACGCTCTCGCCCATCCATGGCCCGCCGCACCGGCCGCTTCCGCAACGCGCCTCCCCAACGCCGCTTCCCCAACGTCGATGGTCTCCCTGCCCTCCAGCCCCAGCCAACAGCGTTCCGCCCTGCTCGCCCTGCTGGCGGAGCGGGCTTACCGGCTGGGTGACTTCACCCTGGCCTCGGGCCGCCGCAGCCCGCACTACGTCAACTGCAAGCCGGTGAGCCTGAGCGGCATCGGCCTGGCCCTGCTGGGCCGCCTGATGCTGGAGCTGGTGGAGGACGAAGCCACCGCGGTGGCGGGGCTCACCCTGGGGGCCGATCCGCTGGTGAGCGCCGTGGCCTTGCAGGCCGCCCTGGCCGGCCGCGACCTCGATGCGCTGATCGTGCGCAAGGAGGCCAAGGGCCATGGCACCGGCGCCTGGCTCGAAGGCCCCCTGCCGCCGGCCGGGAGCCGGATCACGGTCCTGGAGGACGTGGTCACCACCGGCGGCTCGGCCCTCAAGGCCGTGGCCCAGCTGCAGGAGGCGGGCTACGCCGTGGCGCGGGTGGTGGCGATCGTCGATCGCCAGGAGGGGGGTGCCGAGGCGATGGAGGAAGCGGGCCTCGACCTGCGCAGCCTGTTCCTGCTCGAGGAGGTGGCCGCCACGGCCGCCGGGCTGGACGGCGCGGCAGGCTGAGCCCCGCGACAGGCTGAACCCCGCAACGCGCTCCTCCATGGCCCCCTCCCCCGACCCGACGCCGGCTGCGGCCGATCCCTGGCACTGGACACCGCCGGAGGGGAGCCGCTGGTCGCGACCGGTGGGCCTGCTGCGGCTCGACGGTCCCGACACCCTGCGGGTGCTGCACGGCCAGACCAGCCAGGCCCTCGAAGGGGCCCGCCCGGGCCAGTGGCTCGGCACCTGCTGCATCAGCCCCACGGCCCGGCTGCGGGCGGTGGCGGAGGTGCTGGTGGATGACGCCGGGGCCTGGCTGGTGATCGTCGACGGGGATCCCGGGGCCGTGCGCACCGCCCTCGACCGGGTGCTGTTCCCCGCCGACAAGGTGCGGCTGGGTCCGGTGACGGCGGCCGTCCTGCACCAGCCGCTGGGGGCAGCGGAGCCGGAGGCCCTGCCTGCCGGCACCTGGGCGCCGCTCGAGGGATCGCCGGGCTGGCGGCTGGGCGACGCCCTGCTGCTGCCCGCCGACGCCCCCTTGCCCCCCGCACTGGCCGCACGGCGCCCCCTGGAGCCGCAGGAGGCGGAACGCTGGCGGCTCCGGCAGGGCCTGCCGGCGGCGCCGGGGGAGATCAACGAGGAGATCAACCCCTTCGAGCTGGGGCTGGCGGAGCGGGTGAGCCTGAGCAAGGGCTGCTACGTGGGCCAGGAGACCCTGGCCAAGCTGGCCACCTACGACGGGGTGAAGCAGCAACTGCGCCGCTGGTGGGCCACGGCTGTCGCCGACGCGGCGGCCTCCGGCGGGGCCTTCGCTGCCGGTACGCCCCTGCAGGACGGGGCAGGGGCGCGCGCCGGGGTGATCACCTCCAGCCTGGAACTGCCCGGTGGCGGGGGCTGGATCGGCCTGGCCCTGGTGCGCAAGGCCTGGCTGCAGGAGAGCCAGCTGCGGGCCGGGGCGGCCCCTGGCGTGTCCCTGAGCCTTTCGCTGCCGGAGGCGTTTCAGCCGCCGCCGGTGGGGCCGGGGGGCAAGGCCGCGTCCTGATCCAGCAGCCAGCGGACCACCGCCCAGGTGGCCAGGCTGTCGTCCTGGTTGTAGCGGAAGATCCGCTGCAGCTTGCGGCCCAGGGCCCGCCGGCTCGGACGCCGCGGCCCGCCGGAGCCCTCACGCCACTGGCGCCACCACAGCAGGCAGCGGGCGCCGTCGACCCCCTTCTGGCTCCAGGTGAAGCCCCGCCAGCCGGCGACGGCCTTGAGCCCGTAGCTGTTGACCGGCAGCAGCCAGTGGCGCCGCAGCCGCTGGTGCACATCCACCAGCCGGGCCCGCAACAGCTCCCGCTCCCGTTCGCTGGCCCCCTGGCGCTCGGCCAGCCGCAGCAGGGCGACCGACTCGGTCTCGCCATAGTGCAGCACGGGCCAGTCGGGGTAACGGGCCAGCAGCGTGCTCAGTCGCCGCCAGAGCAGGGCCTCGCCGTGCTCCTGCAGGGCGAGCAGGGGCTGGTAGCTCCCCAGGTCCTCCCCCGGCTCCGGCGCCCCGGGCCAGAGGCCGTCCGCGCCGCGCTCCAGCCGCACCAGGCCATGGAGAAAGTCGTCGCGGGCATCGGGGTCGGATTCGATGTCGTAGAGCAGCACCCCGGGCGCCGCCGAGAGCTCCGGCAGGGCGGGGCCGGCCCCCTCACCACTGCGCCGGGGGGTGCCCTGCTGCTGCACCCTGGCCTGGGCCACCAGCTTGGGGGCCACCTCACGGTGCTGCTCGCTGTGCACGGCCAGGTCCTCAGCCAGCCGATCCGGATCGGCCGCCGCCAGCTGGTCGAGGCTGGTGATGCCCAGCTCCAGCAGCAGCTCGCGGCGCTTGCCGCCGATGCCGCTCACCTCGCTGAGGTGCCCCTCGGCGGCCGCGACCCGATCGCAGGCCCCGCGCCAGCTGCAGAGGGTGCATTTCTTGCGGTCGCTCACCAGCGGCGGCGGCTCGCTGCGGGCCAGCTCAAGGGCCAGCCGCTCGAGGCTCTCGTCGAGCTGGCGCTGCAGGGAAGGGCCGAGGGCGAGCCGGTCCCGCTCCAGCCCGCGGTCGGCACCGGCCACCACCAGCCCATGGGGCACGGGGGCCCGCTGGTGCTCCGCCAGCAACCGCCCCCACAGGGCCAGCTGCAGGCGGTGCTCCCGGGTGAGGCGGCGGCCCTGGCGGGCCAGCACCGGCCGGTAACTGTGGGCGCCCCAGCGACTGGGCCCCTCGACCCGCTCCAGCAGGCTCGGATGGGCCTCCAGGCGCAGGCCCCGGGGGCCGGTTCCCACCAGCCGCAGGCCCACCACACCGGGCGCCCCGTCGCGGCAGGCGGCCTCCCCGTGGCCGGGGCGCTGGGGCAGCAGGCTCTGGAAGCTGCGCAGCTGGTCATCGAGGGCCAGGGCGCGGTGGGCACTCCACAGCCGCTCCTGGGGCACTCCGTGGAGATCGAGCCAGGCCCGCCGCCGGCAGCGCACCCAGCTGCGCAGCAGGCGGTCGGTGAGGACCGGGGAGTCCGGGGTCTGGGGCATGGGCTGCAGGCTAGGGGGGCCGGTGGCCTGCCATCAGGCCGGCACCCGCCACGGCCATCCGGAGGGGCCGGCCTGCTACGACCGGCCTGCCCTCCCTCGTCTCCGCGCCGCCCATGGCCTCCGCCCCCCTGCCCCTTGAGGCCGGACCGATCCACTTCGGCACCGATGGCTGGCGGGGCATCCTCGGGGTGGACATCACCATGGAGCGCCTGCTGCCGGTGGCCGCCGCCGCCGCCCGGGAACTGGCCGCCAGCGCCCCGGAGGGCCTCACCAGCCGGGAGGTGGTGATCGGCTACGACCGGCGCTTCCTCGCCCCGGAGCTGGCCGAGGCCATCGCCGCCGCCGTGCGGGGGGCCGATCTGGTACCCCTGCTGGCCGCCACCCCCGTGCCCACGCCGGCCTGCAGCTGGGCGGTGGTGGAGCGGGGCGCCCTCGGGGCCCTGGTGATCACCGCCAGCCACAACCCGCCGGAATGGCTGGGCCTCAAGATCAAGGGACCCTTCGGCGGGTCGGTGGAAGGCGACTTCACCGCCCGGGTGGAGCGGCGCCTGGCGGCCGGGGGCCTGACGGTGCCGATCCCCGGCGACACCGAACGTTTCGATGCCATGGGCACCTACCTGGCGGGCCTCGGCACCAAGGTCGACGCCGCTGCCCTGGTGGAGGGCCTGGCCGCCGCCGGCCTGCAGGTGATCGTCGACCCGATGCACGGCTCGGCCGCCGGCGGACTGCCGGCCCTGCTGGGGGAGGCGGGGGCCGCCGCCGGCGTGATCCGGGAGATCCGGGGGGAGCGGGATCCCCTGTTCGGCGGCCATCCGCCTGAGCCGCTGGCGCCCTACCTGGAGCGGCTGATCGCCGAGGTGCGCCAGGCCACGGCCGCCGGCCGGCCGGCGGTGGGCATCGTCTTCGACGGCGACGGTGACCGCATCGCCGCGGTGGACGAGCAGGGCCGCTTCTGCAGCACCCAGCTGCTGATGCCCCTGCTGATCGACCACCTGGCCCGGGCCCGCGGACTGGGCGGCCGCGTCGTCAAGACCGTGAGCGGCTCCGATCTGATGGCCCTGGTGGCGGCCGATCTGGGCCGGGAGGTGATCGAGATGCCGGTGGGGTTCAAGTACATCGCCGCCGAGATGCTCAGCAGCGAGGTGCTGGTGGGGGGAGAGGAATCGGGCGGGGTGGGCTTCGGCATCCACCTGCCGGAGCGGGATGCCCTGTTCGCGGCCCTGCTGCTGATCGAGGCCCTGGTGGAAGGTGGCCTGCCCCTCGGGGCCCGGCTGGCGGCCCTGCAAGAACGCTGCGGGGGCGCCAGCGTCTACGACCGCCTTGACCTGCGCCTGCCGGACATGGCCAGCCGCCGGCGGCTGGAGGCGCTGCTGGCCCAGGATCCGCCGCGGGAGGTGGCCGGAGCGACGGTGCTGGAGGTGAACCGCACCGATGGCGTCAAGCTGCGGATGGGCCCCAGCCACTGGCTGATGCTGCGCTTCTCCGGCACCGAGCCCCTGCTGCGCCTCTACTGCGAAGCCCCGGACGCCGAGCGGGTGCTGGCGGTGCTGGCCTGGGCCCGCCAGCTGGCGGAGAGCATCTGATGGCCGCCCCAGCAGAGCCCGGGATGGCGCCCACGGTGCTGGTGATTGCCAGCGGCAACGCCGGCAAGATCCGGGAGTTCTCCCACTTGCTGGCCGGCCTGCCCCTGGAGGTGCGGCCCCAGCCCGAGGGCCTGGAGGTGGAGGAAACGGGCAGCAGCTTCGCCGCCAATGCCCGGCTGAAGGCCGAGGCGGTGGCCCGGGCGACGGGCCACTGGGCCCTGGCCGACGACTCCGGCCTGGCGGTGGGGGCCCTGGGCGGCGCCCCCGGGGTCCATTCGGCCCGCTACGCCGACAGCGACCCCGCCCGGATCGCCCGGCTGCTGCAGGAGCTGGGCGAGGCCGGTCGGCAGCGGCGGGAGCAGGGCCAGCCGGCCGATCGACGGGCGTCCTTCGTGGCCGCCCTGGCGGTGGCCGATCCCAGCGGAGCGATCCGCCTGGAGGTGGAGGGCCGCTGCGACGGGGAGATCCTGGAGGTCCCGCGGGGGAGCGGCGGCTTCGGCTACGACCCGGTGTTCTTCGTGCCGGAGACGGGCCTGAGCTACGCGGAGATGGACAAGGGCCTCAAGGGACGGATGGGCCACCGGGGCCGGGCCTTCGCCCGGCTGGAGCCGGGCCTCAGGGACCTGCTGGGGGGGACCGACGCGCCACCGACGGCTCCCTAGCGGACGGCGGGGCCCTGGCGGCGGGCCTCCAGCTCCGCCGCCAGGGCCCCGGCCAACGCCGCAGCCCGCCGCGGCCAGGTGCATCCCATGGCGAAGCGATGGCGCTCCGCCGCGCGGCCGTCCTGGAAGCCGGTGGCGGCCAGGCGCGCCAGGCTGGCCGTCAGGGCCTGGCCGTCGGCGCAGTGATCGGCCAGGTGCGGCGTTTCGGCGATCTGGGCGCAGGTGCCGGTGTAGAGGATCGGCTGGCCGGTGGGCAGCTGGGAGAAGAAACGGACGGGGCTGCTGCAGGGATTGATGTCGCCGTCGGTGAGGGGCAGCACGGCCGCGTCGAGGGTGGCGAAGCAGGCCTGGAGCTCCGCGTAGGGCAAGGCCCCGAGGAAGCGGCAACGCGGGCTGCCCTGGAGATGGGCGAGGCCGGGCATCTGGCGGCGCACCGGCCCCACGAACAGCCAGCGGAGCTGGGGCAGCGCGTCGTGGGCGGCGACGATCGGCAGCAGGTCGATGCGGCTGCCGATGACGCCGATGATGCCGATCAGGGGCCGGAAATCGGCCGGCACCAGATCCGTCGGCAGGGCAGGACGGGGGGATGGCCGGGGGGGCAGCTCGGGCGGCAACCAGGAGGAGGGAATGCCGTTGGGAATGATGTGAAAGCGGGACGTCTCTACGCCGTACCGAGCACGGATCACCTCGGCAAGACGCTGCGATACCGGAAAGATCAGATCCGCATGGCCGACCAGGTCGTGCTCCTGATCCAGCCGGACATGGGGGTATGCCGCGTAGTCATCGCTGACGTGATAAGCGATGACGGAAGCGAGGGCGCGGTAATGAATCGCGTAGGGCCAGAAGTAGGGATCGGTGATGATCAGGGCGTCGGCCTGGCCGTAGGCCTCAAGCAGGCGTCGCTCCACCACGGGGGCGAGCATCCTGACCAGCCAGCGATGGCGGGAGAAGGCACCGCGGGGGAGGACACAGGTCCGGCGACGGCGACCGAAGGAGGGCAGCCAGCCCCACCAGCTGATGCGGGGTTCAAGAGACTGGACCTGGCAGATTGTCTCCAGCGCACCGAAGAGGGCCCGGTGATAGGGCTCTTCGGAACCGACAACGAAAAGGCGTCGGAGTTCGTCCTTCGTCCTGGCTGAATCAGTCACGGCAGGACGAGTAGGGCATCGATTCTTGATTCTAGACGACCTTCGTGGAAGCCTGACAGAGCAAAGGTGCCGGAGCAGGAGATGGCCGTAACCTGCCTCGCCCGGAGACTAGGGCAGGCCAAGGCCTGTATCCTTGACTTGGATGAAACCGTCCCGTTCTCCAGCCATGGCAGGTTCAGAAAGGGGAGCGCACGGCCAGCAACCAACGGTCGTCTTCCTGCCCGACAAGCGACGCTTCAACCCTTATCAGAAGAGGCTTGCTGAAGCACTTGAGCATCAGGGATACCGTGTCGTTGTCAAAGACCACCCTCCACTTCTGGGAGCCTTTTCTCGGCAGCAGCGGTTGTATTCCAGGAAGGTGATCGTTCATCTTCACTGGCTGAATGGCCTGACGGACCAGGCCGTCTACGCCCACACCAGCCTCCGATTTCTGGTCTGGTATCTCCTGATTTTTTTCGACCTGGGATTGTTCAGGCTCCGGGGCGGAAAGCTGTTCTGGACAGTGCATAACCTGATCAGCCACGAATGCCCAAACCGCGCCAGGGAGATCAAGGTACGAAGACTGATCGCCAGATTTTCCAGTGGTATTCATTTTCACAGCGCATCGTCGATCGCTCGAGTTGAGGAGGAATACGGCGTCTCACTTCAGAAAAAAGCGATCATCGCTGCCCATGCCGGCTATCCCGAGGACTATCCAGCCAACCCATCAAGGCAGGACGTCCTGGCCAGGGAGATCGGGATCGGCGACGCCGACTTCACCTTTCTGTTCTTTGGCAATATCCGTCGATACAAAGGTCTCGAGTCCCTTGTCGAGGCCTTCCGTTCTCGCCCGGGATCCAACGACAGGCTCCTGGTGGCAGGAGCCCCCCTGCCGGGAGCCTCCGAGGAGTGGCTCGATGAGGCCTCACGCCAGGACCCACGGATTCGCCTGCGCATCGGCTATGTGTCGGACGCGGATGTGTCCGCTCTCTTTTCCCTCGCGGATGTGCTGGTGGCGCCCTACACCGCCACCCTCACCTCGGGGGTGGTCTCGCTCGGGCTCACCTTCGGTTGTCCCATGGTGCTCCCCGATGCCGCCAGGGTCTACGACCTACCGGGCGACGCCGGAGCGGAGTACTTCGCCCCCGGCCTCCTGCCGGAGGCCCTGGCCAGGATCGAGAGGCGCGATCTCGCCGGGATGCGGGCCCACAACAGCAGCCTCGGGCGATCCCTGACCTGGCAGGCCATGGCGCAGACGATCGCCACGGCCTACCGCAAGGCCGGCCGAAACCGCTGAACGGGGGAAGTGTCGAGGGCCTCCTGCAAGGCCCCCCGCGCCTGCAGCCTCAGGCCGGCGAGGTGCTCCGCTGCCGCGGCGCCGGCGTTGCGGGCTGCCGCAGGGTCGCGGAGGTAGGCGAGCACAGCCTTGGCGAAATCGTCGGCCGTTCCAGCCACCGAGACCCCCGGGGCCAGGTCCATTCCCTCCACGCCGGCCAGCGTGCTCACGATCGCCCGGCCATGGGCCATGGCTTCCACCGTCTTGATCTTCAATCCGGTGCCGGACCGCATGGGATTGATCATGAAGAGCGACACCTGATAGATGGCCCGGGGGGATGGCACGATCCCCATCCGTTCGACCTCCTCAGGGAAGGCCATCGCCTCACAGATGCCACCGGCGACCACCAACCGGCCGACGCCACCCCTGCCCCTGACGATCGGCCACACCTCCTCGAGAAACCAGCGCAGACCCACCCGATTGAGGGGATTCGCCGAGGCCAGATAGCCCACGACGGGAACCTGATCTTGGGCGAAGGGCAAAGGATCGGAAGGAATGATGTGCCCGACGGTCCTGACGACACGGCGGCCATGGGTCAGGCGCTGGAAGTAGCTGGATTCACGCTGCTGGATGCCAAGAATCACATCGGATCGACGTAATCCACGACGCTCCTCAGCCTGGCTCAGCGAGATCCAGAACTCCTGGGGACCCAGCTGAGCCTTCTGGAGCATGGCGTTCCGATCGGTGAAGACATCGTGACAATCAAGGATCTTCAGACAGCTGGAATCAAAGGCGTCAAAGAAGGCGGAGTGGATCACGTAGGACACCAGCACCCGCCTGTAGTTGCCGGCCCGCTGGAGGCGGCGCGCCTCAAGGAGCCAGCTCGGATGAAACCATTCATCCAGGGGTCGGTTGCCGATGGGCCGGCCCGCCGCCCGCCCCGGCCAGCAGCGACGCGAGAACCGCTGCCAGGCGGCGCTGAGTCGGTAGCGGATCCGGGCGGCCAGCGGGCGCCGGCCGCCCTCGGGCCAGACGAAGTCATGGATCCAGCGGTCGACGGCTTTCCGGGTCTCGCCCTTCTCTTCGGGGGAGAGATCGACGCCGGCGAAATGGAGCTCAAAGCCCAGGGCCCGCAGGTCGTCGAGCAACGCGGCCATGCGGCTTCGGTTGCCGGCGTAGGGAGGGCCGACACCGATCCTCGAGATGACCAGGAGACGCCGATCCGCCATCAGGACACCGCCAGGTCCCCCACCGCCGGCCGCCATCCCTGCAGCTGCCAGTGCACACACCCCGCGATGACCATCGGATCCTGCTGCACCAGGGCCAGGGCCGCGTCATGGTCGGCAGCCTCGAGCAGCAGCAGGCCCCCGCCACCGGGTCGACCCCGGTCGTCCACCAGGTAGCCGCTGCTGATCCTGCGACCCTCCCGGCGCAGGCGCTCCACCCAGCGGCGATGCTCCTGCAGGTGGGGAATCACCGCGTCATGGGGGAGCCGGAAGGTCTCGGTCTTGATGAACCAGGCCATGGCAGGAGAGGAACGCCGGTCCGGGCGACGGGCCGCGCGGCGGAAGGGAGTAGGACGGAGAGAGTCAGTAGCGATGGTCCCATGTCGAAATCCCAGCTCAACGCCTTTCTCGCCAAGGTGGCGGCCGATCCTGCCCTCAAGGCCCGTGTGGATGCGGCCGCCGACAGCGATGCCGTCGTGGCCATTGCCCTCTCTGAGGGTCACATCTTCTCCCCCGCCACCTTCAGCCGCTTCTCCCGCGGCTGAGGCTGGCCCGGGCCTCTCGCGGCTGGAGGATGGCGGAGTCGATGCAGGAGCGGAACGGGGTGAACCCGGCCAGCGCATGGCTGCTCCCTGGGGCCTCCCTGGCCTCCCATCCTCCCGCCAGCCGCGGCATCCCCCGAATCATCCACCAGACCTTCAGCACCAGAAGCCGGATGCCGGCCGTGCTCGAGGAGAACTGCCGCGCGATCGAAGCCCTCAACCCGGACTTCACCTATCGCTTCTATGACGATCGCGATCGTGAACGCTTCATCGGCGACACCTACGGCGAGGCGATCCTGGCCCTTTATCTGCGGATCGATCCTGCCTACGGCGCGGCCCGAGCGGATCTGTTCCGCTATCTGTGCATCTACCATTTCGGCGGTGTCTACCTGGACGTCAAGGTCCACGTCACCCGGCCACTGTCCGAGGTCCTGCGGGACGATGACGCCTATCTGCTGAGCCAGTGGGACCATTCGCCCGGCAGTCCCCATGCCGGCTGGGGCACCCACCGGCGACTGGCCGGCATCCCGGGCGGTGAGTTCCAGCAATGGCACGTCATCGCCTCTCCTGGCCATCCCTTTCTGGCCGCCGTGATCGCGGAGGTGCTCAGGAGCATCGATCACTTCAATCCGTTCGCCTTCACCAATCCCTGGGAGGCGGTGATCTGCACCACCGGCCCGGTCGTCTACACCCAGAGCATCCACCGCATCCTGGCGGCCCATCCGCACCGGCGTCTGGTCGGCCATGGGGAGATCGGCCTCCGCTACAGCATCTTCGATGGCTCGGCCGACCCGGACGCCCACCGGCGGCTCTACAAGGACTACCGGAAGGCCGAAACCCCGCTGATCCGCCAGCCCTTTCCCTTCTCCCTGCTCTGGCCCCTGCTCAACCTGGCCCGGAAGGTGGCACGCCGCGCGCGAAGGCTGCTGCGGCGCTGAACCCTCAAGCCGGTCGCAGTGTGGCGCACCCTCAGGCCGCCACCCAGCTGCCATGCAGGCCATGGGGGATGGCCAGGGGGAGCTCCAGCACGGCCTCCTCGCGCATCGAGGCGGCATCAAGCACCACCAGATCGCTGGCGCTGCGCGCGCCGTTCCAGACCAGGCCGAGCACCCAACCGTCGTCCTCGGCCGTGGCGCCGGGACGGGGCACCATGATCGGCTCACTGACGAACCCGCGGGGCGCCGCACTCCAGACCCGGGACTCGCCGCTGGCCAGATCGAGCTTCATCAAGGCCTGCAGGGGGTCGTTGCCGCGTTCCCGCTCGGTCACCGCCATCCAGCCGTAGCGGCTCTCCAGCCCCACCCGGGCCGGAGCCACCATGGCGAATTCGCAGGTGCGCTCGCTCAGCCGGGAGGCCGTGACCGTGCCGCTGGCCAGATCGAGACGGCAGCGTTCCAGCAGGCCCTCGGGGATGCGGTCGAAGTCGACCTCCTTGTAGTCCTGGTCGGGGCCGATGGAGGGGAAGTCGGCGTAGAAGATGCTGTCGATCACCACCGCATCGCCGTCCTCCCAGGCATTGAGGTGGTGGAACACGAACCCTTCCGGAGCTTCCAGCACCCGCGGCTCCTGGCCGGCGAAGGCGCCGTCCTGGCGCGGAATCAGCCAGAACTGGCCCCGGGCCCCGGCTCGGGATTTCAGGCACTGGGCGGCCCCTTTGCGGCCGAGCACGTAGGGGAGGGGGTTGAAGTCGATGGCGTTCTGCAGGAACACCGCCCAGTTGGGGGTGATGGCGAAATCGTGCAGGAAGGCGAAACCGCCGAAGCTGTGGCTGGAGTCGGCCAGCAAGGTGCCGGCCCCGGGGCCGTCGGCGGCGAACTCCATCAGGCGCACCGTGCTGCGGGGGCCGGCCTTCACGCCGAAGGTGACCATCCGGGGAGCGCCGTGGTGGCCGGGATCGAAGCGGGGGTGGGCACTGAAGGCCTCGCCTGGCTTGAGCACGCCGTCCAGCAGTGTCAGGCCGCGGGTCTCGAGGCTGAGGGGGTCGAGGGCGTGGGGGGAGCTGGCCTCCCAGAGGGCGAGCAGCTGGTCGCCGAGTCGCACCACATGGGTGTTGGCGATGTTCTTGAGCCGCAGATCGAAGGCATTGGCCAGCGGGCCGCCGGGCTTGGGCGTACCGAACACGCCCCGATAGAGCACCGTGCCGGCCTTCTCCTCGGCCAGCCAGCCCTCGGTGCGCACGAAGCGGTTGCTGAGCCGGACACCACCGTCCGAGAAGCGCAGGGCCGTGATCATCCCGTCGCCGTCGAAGGGGTGATGGACCCAGTGGCCACCGCGCTCCAGCCGACCGGGACCGTTCCGGTAAAGGGTGCCGCTCAGCTCGGCAGGGATCTCCCCACGGGCCGCAACGAGCGGCTCGTCGCTGAGTTCGACGCTGACGTTGCAGAAGGAGCTGGCCCAGTCGGCGCGGTCGTAGGCAGACGAGGCCGCAGCGGCGGGGGAGGCAACGGTCATCGGATCAGCCCACGGGAAGAACAGCGCAGCGCGCTTTTCCGATTATCACGTAACGGAGTGTGAAGTCGTGGGCGGCCGGCCTGACCTCAGGCCTCGCAGGGCAGCTCCACCACGGGGCAGGGGGGCTGGGACACGACACAGGGGGCCGCCTCAACCTGGCTCGGCAGGCAGTCGGCGGCACGGGCCGGGGCGGCCACGGCAACGGCGGCCGTCAGACCCACCACCAGCAGAAGCAGAGGACGCATGGTGCGTACGCAGATCACCTGATGCTAGTCGCCGCGCACCGGTCAGGCACCGGCGTGGCCGGCACGCTCCAGCACGCCCTTGCTGCTGGGCACGGCCCCACCACGGCGGGGATCGATCTCCACCGCCTGGTCGAGGGCGCGGGCGAACGCCTTGAATCCGGCCTCGACGATGTGGTGGGAGTTCACCCCCGCCAGCTGGCGGATGTGCAGGGTGAGGCCGGCGTTGTTGGCCACCGCCACGAAGAATTCCCGCACCAGTTCGGTGTCGTAGGTGCCGATCCGCTGGGAGGGGATGGCCAGGTCGTAGCTGAGGTGGGGCCGGCCGGAGCAGTCGAGGGCCACCTGCACCAGGGCCTCATCGAGGGGGGCGAGGAAGTGGCCGAAGCGGCGGATGCCCCGGCGGTCGGCCAGGGCCTGGGCGAGGGCCTGGCCCAGGGCGATGCCCACGTCCTCATTGGTGTGGTGGTCATCGATGTGGGTGTCGCCCCGGGCGGTGATCTCCAGATCCAGGAGGCCGTGGCTGGCGATCTGGTGGAGCATGTGGTCGAGGAACGGAACGCCGGTGGCCACCTGACAGCGACCGGTGCCGTCGAGATCGAGGGCCACGTGCACGTCGGTTTCACCGGTGACGCGATGGACTTCGCCGGTGCGCTGGGGGCCGGTGCGTGGAGGGCTGATGGACACGCGAGCGAAGGCGACGGGCCGGACCTGAATCATGCCAAAGCCCCCGGGGCCGCGCTCCGGCGGTCCGGTGCGCCCATGGCGATCGGTTGGCCCACGGTGTGCAGCGCTACGGCGCCAGGCCGCAAGGGGTGGTGGGGTAAGTGCCATGCATGAACGTCCGGGTGCCGTCCTCGATCAGCTGCGTGCCGGGCACCAGCGCTTTCTCGACGGCCATGCCCTCCACCCCCACAGCGATCGCCTGCGGATGCTGGAGGTGGAATCGGGCCAGACTCCGGTGGCGGCGGTCCTGGGCTGCGCCGATTCGCGGGTGCCGGTGGAGCTGCTGTTCGACACGGGCTTCGGCGACCTGTTCGTGGTGCGCAATGCCGGCACGATGAGCACCGTGGCCGCGATCGCCTCGCTCGAATACGCCGTGAGTCACCTGGAGGTGCCGGTGATCGTGGTGCTCGGCCACGCCGCCTGCGGTGCGGTGGCGGCCGCCTTCGACCGGGAGCTCAACCTGACGCCGAGCCTGGCCCAGGTGGTGGGCCAGCTGCGCATGGAGCTGTTCAGCCTCGGTGGCGAACACAACCTGGAGGAGGCCTGCCGGCGTCACACCCTGAACGCCGCCCGCAACCTCGTCGATTCCAGCGTGATGCTCACCGACAGGCTTCGATCGGGCCGGCTGCAGGTGGAGGCGGCGTACTACAACCTGCACACCACCAGCATCGAATGGATGGGAACCCTGATGCCGATGCCTCAGGGCTGAGCCGGCAGGTCCGGCAGGGCCGCCAGGATCCGTTCCACCCGGCTTTCCCAGGTCTGGGCAGCGGCGAAGGCCACCCGCGCCTGGAACTTCTCCGGGCTGTCGCTCGCCAGCTCCTCATCGATGGCCTGCAGGAAGCGGTCGGGATCCTTTTCGATGCGGATCAGGGGACCGGCCAGCTCCAGTCCTTCCACGGCGGAGGAGACCACCGGCTTGCCACTGGCGATGTACTGAAAGAGTTTCAGCGGACTCATCGACCGGGAGAAAGGCGTGTCGAGATGGGGAATCAGGCAGAGATCCATGCGCTTCAACTGCACCGGCACCCGATCGTTGGGCAGACTCCCCAGCCACTCCACATTGCCGAGGCCAAGCAGGCCGGAGTCCGACAGGCGCCGGTTGAGTTCAGGCCCCACCAGCAGGAGCCTGCAATGGGGCCGCTCCAGGGCGATCCTGCGGAGCAGATCCACATCGGTGCGATCCCAGAACGTTCCGACATACCCCAGAACCGGATGGGCACCGGCGGGCCGGAAATCGGAGGCCTCCGCCAGAAAAGCCGAACTCACGGCCTGATCGATCCGGACACAGGGAGCCTGGGGTGAAAACTTTTCCTGATTCGCCTTCGAGGTGACGGCGATGAGGTCGGCCATGGCACCGATCCGCGGATACTGATCCACCGCAAAGGGGTAGTACCAGTCGGTCGGGTCGACCAGGGTGAAATCATCCACGATCTGGATGATCCGGGCAGCAGCCGGCACCTGGCGTACCAGCTCATCCAGGACGGGATGGGGCGGAAACAACCACAGCAGGGTGTTCCCTTCTCGGAACCCCAGGGATCGGACGCGTCGCCGCAGGGCGATGCGCTCCCATGCGAGTTTCAGCCGCGAAGCGAGGCTTCGCAGCCGAAAGGAACTGACTCCACCCGGCCTCCAGTAGAGACGTGCGACGGCAAGTCTGTCGGAGATGACCTGCATGGAGGTGTCCAGCGTCTCCCCCTTGGACGAGGGCAGAACGACAAGCACCTGCTCGACGTGGTCGCAGCGGCTCAACGTTGTGGCGATCTGCTCATAGGTGCGTCCGTAAATGCCCCAGTCATCGCCGAACCAGAACAACAAGACATGGGTGAGGCCAGGAGGACCAGGCAAAGAACCATGTAAAGAATCAGAGAATGATCCAGCCAAGCCGCCGTCCGCGTCGCGTCTTGTAGGCAAGATAGCATCGTTCAAGGAAATTGGCCACGCGGCGATTGGCCCAGGCCATGATGTTCAGCCGCTCGCCCAGCACCACACATCGGAACCAGGAAACCAGCCGACCGCGATAAATGAATGCGCTGAAACTTGAACGTTGACAGGTACCCCAGAAGTGACGTGACAGACCCGCGATGAACATGTCAGTCATCACTGAGCGGTTGACATCCTGCTTCGAGAGTCCTTCCTGGCCAAGCCGTCCCACCGAAATATGGTGACTCCCTAGCCCATCACCGGCCTTGACCGAAGGGACGATGGAAGGACAGGTGATGCTGAGCTGACGGCACAACATAACGACTTCAGAACTATCCGTAATCACAACAATGCGACGACGGCCAGAAAACCGAACAATCGCCCCAAGGATCTCCTTCGGACACCCGCCAGACGCATCCGTATGTCGGACATGCCAGCAGTCATAGGCACCGGGCACCAAGCCAAGCTCAAGCATTCGAGCGACAACAAGCTGTTTGAAGTCCAGATTCAACCGCAGCAGCCGGAACAGTCGATTGGAGTAATCAGCCAGATAACCGCAGGCCACAAGCGTATCCCATGGGCCCTCAGGACTCTGATCAAGATCCGTGAGGAAGTCATCGTTCAGCCACTCCTGGCTCTTCTGCGGGTCACGGGTGACACAGCTGGAATATCTTGAAGGATGAACCTTGCCAAAGCCACCCTCAGGCCGCAGGAAAGCCGTCTCCGAAGGGCAGGCAAGCCGGAAATAGTTCTCGAACGATTCACTCCATGAATTGTGTGTCCAATCAACACAGAGAACGGCTTTCCATCGACTCGCGAGATCACAGCAGCGCCCCAGCACCTGCAGTCGATTGCCAAGGCCCGCTATCCCCTTGACGACGACAGTTCTGTGCATCGTCCCAGCCCATGGCTTCCGAAAGCAAGCAAAACCTAGGCCAGGCGATCCAGCAAGGTGACGACCTCGGAGGCTCCATCTCAGCCCGTTCCTCGGCCAGGTCCTCGGCCATGGCCCCAGGAGCTTGACGCTCCCTTGGCGACCCCTGCCTAACGGCATGGCCCGAACACGGCTGGCCATGCCCCCACCTGGGTGGCAGAAGGCAGGCCCCCTGTCGAGCGTCACCGAACAGCCGTCGGCCCTGTTCGGCTCCTTTGAGCTGTACGCCCATGGGACAGCATCCGCCGCTGATGCTGTCTCACCTGCTCCGAATACATCGACGGGTGCATGTTGACACATTTGTCTCTGGCGTTGCGTCACAGATCGTGACCCGTCCCTGATGTAGGCCCAACCACATGTAGTGAGCAGTGAACACACACGGTGCCTGCTCTTCCAACACATGGCCCCGAGGACAAGAGCCCTAGCTTCATAGGACCAGAGGGTTGAGATGAAGGCTTTAATCACCTCTTTGGATTCACCCCTAACCAGCATTTCACTGTGTCTTCCACCGTCAACGTTCTGGCATCCGACCTTGCGAACGTCCAAGAGTCCACCACCCCAAGGCCGCAGATCGATGTGACCGCCGACAAGGCTCGCGTCAATGAAGGCGACAAGGTCTCCTTCATCATCAACACCAAAGGCCTCGCCCCAGGCAGCCTCCTCGATTACAACCTCAACGGCTCTGGACTCACCCCGGCCGATGTCGGCGGTGCTCCCCTCAGCGGCAAAATCGCCGTTGATCGCTCCGGCCACGCCAGGCTCTCCTTCCGCGCCGCCAGAGATCTGCTCACGGAAGGCCCGGAGGCCATCTCCCTCAACGTCATCCAGGCCGCTGCCACTCCCAATTCCACCTTCTCCTTCCAGACTCTCAGCTCACGCAATCCAGACCTCGACCGCTCTCCCTACACCTATCCCTCCGGCCCTCTCGCCGGCCAGCTCAACCCCAACACCGGCGATGTTCGCCTCGATGGCATCGTCATCAACGGCGTCTCCTACAACCAGTCCCAGCTCCAGCTCGCTTCCGCTGCCTCCATCGTCACCGACACTGCCGTCGACCCCACCCGTGGTGGAGGCAACCTCACCACCGGCTACGGCATCGGCGCCACCGACGATTCATGGGTCAATGAAGGCCTCGGCACCACCACTCCCACCGCCGGCAACATCCGCGACGCCCACTCCAACTTCAACCTCACCAGCATTGCCCCCATTCGCGAAAACGTCGGCGTCGCCAGCTATACCCTGTCCTTCGACAACCCCACCAACACCCTCCTCCTCTGGGAGCGCGGCAACAGTGGCGATGTCCTCGTGGAAGCCCTCGATCGCAACGGCGCCGTCGTCGGTGACATCCTCGTTCTCGATGGCGCCAATGACGGCTCCGCCGCCAATGCCTACACACGCACTGGCATCACCGTCACCACCTTCGTCAATCCCACCTTCCTCAACCAGGGTCAGGAGCTCGCCTCCGTCGGCCTCCGCTTCGGGCAGGCCGTCAACACCTTCCGATTCACCGCCATTCAGGAAACTCCCGGTGATGGCGCCGTCCGCTACAACGGCCCCGATCTCAAGGTCCTCGCCCTCGACAGCTCGGAAGCCTCCGCCACCATCGTCGATACCAGCCGTTCGCGGACGATCGATCCGATCATCGGCGGAGCCTCCCGTGCCCTGGTCGAACCGTCGCCTCTTCCCGTTACCGGCGTTGGTGGCACTGACAGCTTCCAGGCCCAACCCCTGGTGCAGAACCTGGGAAGCCTCCAGGTGGCTCCACCGCCGGCTGAGGATGTCGCCCTGAACGTGCTGGGCGTCCAGCAGGATCCCCTGCTCACCCCCAGGCCCGACCTGTTCTGAGCGAACCGCCCACCGGCCCGGGGCTCACATCTCCGTGATGTAGCCCCCTGGCCAGGGGCTCAGGCCGGGGAGATCGAGGGAAAGTCCCTAAAGACCCCAACGATGTGCCAACCCAGCCCCAGGGCGTTGATCCCCCAGAGCAGGAGTTCAAGCCGGAGCAGACGGCGCAGCCAGGGACGCCGGCGCAGATCGAAGGGACGCCGCACCCGATCGGAGGCCGCTCGACCCAACCGGAGCAGACCGATGAGCTGCAGCACCCTCAGCAGGGTGTAGCCGAAGCCCACCCACACCACCAGACCCTCCCCCATCAGCGGTTCGGCGATGACCATGGTGATCACCTGGGCCAGGACCAGCAGCAGGTAGGGCACCAGACAACGGCGCACCACCCCATCCCGCTGGGCCGTGATCAGCACCATCAGGGGCAGCAGTAGCCCCAAGGTGATGAGCACCGGATAGCGCAACAGGACGATCGACAGGAAGAACGCATCCAGCCTGCGCAGCAGGGACCGGGCAGCGTCACTCTGAGTAGTAACGGTGGCTTTTGTTGACCTCTGGTATGGCACCCTCGCCGGCCGTATCTCCAGACCAGGAATGGCCTTATCCTGCAGCAGCAGGATGCTCGAAACCATGACGCTCCCGGGCTCAATTCGGGGCTTTTGAGCGTTCTGCTGCGCTTCCTCACCGGGGCCGGTGGAAGAATGGCAATCGGTGGGGGAGCTCAGGCTGCGGTTGGGGGGAACCAGAATGGCCTCGGCATCACAGAGATACTTGTCGATCTGGAAGTCCAGCAGCTTGGCCTCATTGCCCTTGGCGCGGATCCAGGCCTGAACGTTCTTCAGGTTGACCTCCCGGCGAACCATGGGACCGGAAGCGAAGCACTGCAACACCTTGTCCGCTTCGCTCAGAGACGTCGTCATGGGCGTGGGACTTGATTCACTTGTGGGCCCGCCGGGAATCGGGTCGAACGTGGAGGCTGACAACGGGATCGAAGGGGAAAGGAACTCTTCACAGCTCACCACCTGGAGGTAGAGGTTCTGGAACGAGCCCTCTGCCTCTGGCCTGGCCGCGCCCTTGGGTGGTTGAGACTGGATCTGAAGCGGAAAGCTTCTCAACGGGTTGGAGTTGTCATCAAGGCTTTTCAGTCCATCGCGGAGGAGGAGCGCCCCGGTGGAGGGGTCCACGGAGAAATAGTTCTGCAGGGCTGCATCCTGGGTCGTCGTCAACTCGTGGCTGGCCGTTTCCTGCATGGGGATCAGCCGTGCTCCATTGCGGAGACTGACCAGGGAATAAGCGAGCTCCGTCTGGCCGGCGCCCATCCCCGCAAGCTCAGACTGAACAGCTCCACCGAAGCCGATGCCAAGCAGCAGCAGCAAGACCAGTAAAAAGACGCGCAGGATGAATTTTGTGGTGCTGAGCTCCCGAGAGAGCCAGGCGGCCTTCCGCCGAAGCCAGACCCATGGGGCGTGGAGCGTCATGGCTGGGGTTTCGCAGAAGCACTGGGCGAATCCGGTGGAACATTGAGAG
Organism: Tabrizicola sp. YIM 78059; assembly: GCA_943367815.1. Classification (GTDB taxonomy): domain Bacteria; phylum Cyanobacteriota; class Cyanobacteriia; order PCC-6307; family Cyanobiaceae; genus Cyanobium. Next base: position 117,498 of record CALRKA020000006.1, read on the forward strand.
GAATCTCATACACCGAAGGGAAGACCTGAGCACCAATCCTTTCCCGTTGCCGCGGCGACATCAGCGAGGGGCAATAGAGGGAGGCCGGCTCCTGAAAGATCGGGATGTCAAACCGGTCGCGAGGGAGGGCAAACTTATCGAAAAACCAACGCACCCCATGCGTTCGCCAATCACGCTCGGCCTGGCAGAAACCGACCTCCAGCATGTCCTTGTAAGGGCTGGCAATACCGCCCACCACCCGAATCAGGTCTTCATCGGCAAGGTTGGAGCGCTTGGAATAGGATGGGATGATCACGCGGACACGCAGGATCTTGTAATCTTTTGGTGATGCGATCTGGGGCACCAGCACCAGACGCTGGGCCTTGATCTCCTCATCCGGGCGGATTTCATTGGCATCGAACAACGAGCCGAATCCGATCACGTCCCAGACATCCTTCCCGCCCTGGTACCAGGAGGCCGACGTCCCCTCAAGCGCCAGCTGAGCCGACCCAAGCGACATCTGCCGGTTGACATCCGCAATCACCTTCCGCTCACAGTCCTTCTTGACCGCGTCAATATCGGCCTGCACAAGATCTGGATCCCCCTTCTCAGCAGGAGAAGCTGGAACACCATCCCTCACCGGATGACATGAACTGCCGTTACTGAACAGCTGCGGGAGCGTGGTGGCATAGGCCACCCAGAACGTCTTTCGGATGGTGAGAATCTTGCGGCTGGAGTTCTTGGCCGAGGCGCGCAACAACACCGGCTGGGCGATTCCAGGACCAGGGGCTTTCTCTGCGTTCGCCAGCTCCGGCTTGAGTCGCTTGATTTCGAGATCCAATGAGATGTTGACTGGGGCGACGGCTGGGGTGAGGATCTCCTGGAAGAAGAACGTCCAGGCTCCCCAGAGGAAACCCATGACGGCGATGATCGCCGTGAGGGACTTGCTCCATTGATCGTCCTTCGCGTTCAGAAACTGAAGCAAGCGCCGGCGCATAGCGAGTGTCCCCAGAGGCCATGAAGACCGACGATGTCCACGCACCGAGGGGCGATCAGACCCACCTTCGTCAATCCCTACCTAGGCTGCCCTGCGCCTTGGCCGAGAAGGAAAGACGCCGCAGATCTGCATCAGAAGACCTGCATTGGATGCCGTGCGAGTGGCCACGAAGGCATGCCAGCGATCTAGAGGTAAACATTTATTACCGATAGGATTGACATCGCCGCACTGCGCCTTGCCGCCAGTATTGATTGGGTATCAGAAGCCTTTCTTCGGGAAGTTGCTCCTCATACCGCAGACCCTGATCCCCCATTCTTCACCATGAATACTCAGCACATCCGCTGCAGTAATGCAGCAGGACCATCCTTTCTAGCCCGGCTGGGTCCCGCCGTTCTGCTGGCGTCCTTTCTCCTGGTGATCACCGCATCAGAGCCGGGATATGCCCAGCGCTGCAGATCATCCAATGGCCAGACGATCTGCTGCGACAACAGCGGCAACTGCTACAGCCGATGAGCCACCGGCCGGGGCTCACATCCCCGTGATGCAGTACCCGGCATCCACGTAGATCACCTGGCCGGTGATGCCGCTGGCCAGGGGGCTGGCCAGGAAGGCGGCGGTGGCGCCCACCTCGTCCTGGGTGACGGTACGGCGCAGGGGGGCCTTCTCCTCGACGTTGTGGATCATGTCGAGGATGCCGCCGATCGCCGAGCTGGCCAGGGTGCGGATCGGGCCGGCGCTGATGGCGTTCACCCGCACCTGCTGCTCGGGGCCCAGCTCCGCCGCCAGGTAGCGCACCGAGGCCTCCAGGGCCGCCTTGGCCACGCCCATCACGTTGTAGTTGGGGATCGCCCGCTCGGCGCCCAGGTAGCTCAGGGTGATCACGCTGGCCCCCTGGCTGAACAGGGGCTTGGCGTGGCGGCAGAGGGGCGCCAGGGAGTAGGCGCTCACCTCCAGCGCCCGGGCGAAGCCCTCCGGACTGATGGCGCTGAAATCCCCCACCAGCTCGTCCTTGCCGGCGAAGGCCAGGCAGTGGACCAGCACATCCAGCGAGCCCCACTGCTCCGCGATGCGCTGGAACAGGGCCTCGATCTGGGCAGGGTTCTGCACATCGAGGGGCTCGAACAGGGTGGGATTCAGGGGGGCGGTGAGTTCGCGCACCTTGCCTTCGAAGCGACCCCGGTCGTCCGGCAGGTAGGTGATGCCCAGTTCGCAACCCGCCGCCGCCAGCTGCTGGGCGATGCCCCAGGCGATCGAGCGGTTGTTGGCGATGCCGGTGACGAGAGCCTTCTTGCCGCGCAGATCAAGGAGCATGGGGAGCAGGGCGCCGGAGGGCGAAGGAATGCAGTCCGGCGATTCTCCCCCACCCGCGGGGGGCATTGGCCTGCACCGGCCCCGGCGCTGGCCATCGCGGACGGGCCCGGCCCTGGTTCCGCCGCCCTTGCCCCCCGCCGGGTCTGATGGGCCTCCCCTGCTGCTGCTGATCGATCGCCGCGATCCGGATGTCCGGGCGCTGCTCACCCCCCTGGGGGATCTGCTGCAGGCTGGCGAACGGCAACGCCTGGGCCGGTTCCGGGGCGAGGGGGATGGCGAGCGCTTCCTGCTCGGTCGCGGCGCCCTGCGGCTGATTCTGGGGAGCTGGCTGGGGTGCGACCCCGCCGGCCTCGTGCTGGGGACGGGTCCCCATGGCAAGCCGGAACTGCTGAGCCCGCCGCCAACGGGCCCGGGGACCTCAGGCCCGGACGGGGGGGAGCAGCCCCCCCACTTCAACGTCTCCCATTCGGGGGACCTGATCCTCCTGGGCTTTCACCTCCGGCGGCCGGTGGGGGTGGATGTGGAGCAGCGTCGGCCGGTGCCGGAGTGGGAGAGCATCGCCCGCCGCTGTCTGCCGCCCGGGGAATGGGGCGCCATCGGCGCCCTGCCGCAAGACCAGCGCGAGCAGGCCTTCCTGGCCGCCTGGTGCCGGCTGGAGGCGGGCCTCAAGGCCAGGGGGATGGGTCTGTTCGGCACGCCTCCGGCACCGGAGGAACCCGATCCGGAGGTCTGGACCCTCGTGCTGCCGAAGGGCTACGTGGGCGCCGCGGCCCTGGCCTGAGCCGCCCGGGCGACGGCCGTCACCAGCCCCCGTGGCCGGTCTCCCCGGGCTCCTCGAGGTCCTCGGGGGTGAGGGGCAGGCCCAGCAACTGCTTTTCGGCCCGGCGGATCGCCCGCGGATCGCTGAGCAGGTCGGGCTCCTCCAGCAGGGGCAGGTGCGGCGGCTGGTGCTCGGCCGCGGTCCGCGGGGGCGGCTCCCACAGGAAGGTGCTGCCGGGGGCCCGCTGCCGGCAGAGCGCCTCCATCTGGCGGCGCAGGGCCAGACGCACCGTCCCCCGCTCCAGGGCCTGGAAGAACTCCTCCCGCGGCGCCAGCCCGAAGCTGGTGGGCTGGGGGCCGTTGCCGCCCCGCAGCCGGGCGGCGTCCGGCAGCCAGCGCGGCCGGCAGACACCGGGGCCAGCGGTGTCGGTCTCGATCCAGATATGCAGGCCTTCGCCGCCGGGCCGGCTCACCACGGCGAGCCCGTCGTTGGGCTGGTGTCTCGGCAGGGGATACACCAGACCGCTGGGGCGCTGATCGGCGGGCACACAGCCGGCGAGTGCGGCCGCCAGAAGCGGCAGCGCCAGCAGACGGCACGGTGACGGCACGGCAGGGAAGGCTCGGTGGCGGCGATGATCCTTGCCCGGTCTCCTCCATCCGCTCTGCAGCAAGGGCGGCAGCACAGCCATGGTCCTCACGAGCTCCACCATGCTGCCCCTGGGCACGCCGCTGCCGCTGGCCGCCATGCAGGCCGCTCTGCAGCCCGTCACGGGCGGCCCGCTCAAAGCAGCCGCCCCGGCCGGCAGCCCCGTGCTGGTGCTGTTCCTCTGCCCCCACTGCCCGTTCGTGAAGCATGTGGAGGCGGAACTCTGCCGACTGCAGGGCGACCTGGAGGGGCGGGCGGGCCTGATCGGCATCTGCAGTAACAGCACCGCGAGCCATCCCCAGGACGGGCCGACGGGGATGGCGGCCCAGGCCGCGGCCTGCGGCTGGACCTTCCCCTACCTGCAGGACCCCGACCAGAGCGTCGCCCAGGCCTTCCGGGCCGCCTGCACCCCGGACATCTTTCTCTTCGATGGCGCCCACCGCCTCGCCTACCGGGGCCAGCTGGATGGCAGCCGTCCCGGCGGCGAGCCCTGCGATGGACGGGATCTGCGGGCGGCCCTGGCGGCCCTGCTGGAGGGGCGGCCGTTGCCGGAACCGCAACGGCCGGCGATCGGCTGCAACATCAAGTGGCGGGCCGGCGCCGAGCCCCCCTGGTTCAACGGCTGAATCTTCCACGAAGCCACCGGCGGCGGTCGGATCCGCAGGCTTAATGTTGCCGCCATGCATGTGCCCCCCTTCAGTCTCAGCGAGCAACTGCACCAGCTCGGAGACGCCCTCGACCAGGCCGTCCTGGACGTCCTGCGCAGTGGCCAGTACATCGGGGGGAGCACGATCAGCGGCTTTGAGGCCGCCTTCGCCGAGGCCTGCGAGGTCCCGCACGCCATCGGCTGCAACAGCGGCACCGATGCCCTGGTCCTGGCCCTGCGGGCCCTGGGGATCGGTGCCGGTGACGAGGTGATCACCAGCTCCTTCAGCTTCTTCGCCACCGCCGAAGCGATCAGCGCCGTGGGGGCCACGCCGGTGTTCGTGGACGTGGACCCGGACACCTACCTGATCGATCCGGAGGGGATCGAGGCCGCCATCACCCCCGCCACCCGGGCCCTGATGCCGGTGCATCTGTTCGGCCGGCCGGTGGACATGGAGCGGATCACGGCCCTCGCCACCGCCCACGGCCTGCGGGTGATCGAGGACTGCGCCCAGGCCAGCGGCGCCAGCTGGGCCGGACGGCCGGTGGGCGGCTGGGGCGACGCCGGCTGCTTCAGCTTCTTTCCCACCAAGAACCTGGGCGCGGCGGGCGACGGCGGCATGGTGGTCTGCGGTGACGCCGAGCTGGCCCAGCGGATCCGGGAGCTGGCGGTGCACGGCATGCCCCGCCGCTACCTGCACACCGATCTGGGCTACAACAGCCGCCTTGATGCCATGCAGGCCGCCGTCCTGATGGTGAAGCTGCCCCACCTGGCCAGCTGGGTGGAGCGGCGGCGGGCCATCGCCGAGCGCTACCAGCGGGAACTGGCGGGCCTGCCGGGCCTGGTGCCGGCGGCGCCTGGCCCGGCAGGCCACAGCTGGAACCAGTTCGTGGTGCGGGTGCCCCGCTGCCCGGCCGCCACCAGCGCCTGTGGGGGACGCTGCACCCCGGCCGCCGACAGCGCCAGCTACGGACTGCCCGAGGCCTGCTGCCGCGACTGGCTCAAGCAGCAGCTCCAGGAGTCGGGCGTCACGACGATCATCTATTACCCGATCCCCATCCACCGCCAGCCGGCCTACGCCTCCCTCGGCTACGAACCCGGCAGCCTGCCGATCACCGAACGGCTCTGCGCCGAAGTGCTGAGCCTGCCGATCTTCCCCGAACTCAGCTCTGAGCAGCAGGACAGCGTCATCGCCGCCGTGCGCAGCCTGGTGGGAGCTGAAGCCGTCGTCGCCTGAAGAGGGGTCCGCAGTAGCTGCCGTCTAGCCCCGGGGCAGGGCGGCATACAGGGCCTTGAAGCGGGCCTGCTGGATCTTGTGGCTGACGATCGGCGCCGGGTAGCCACGGCGCTCCAGCGGCGCGATCTCGCCGCTGATCAGGTCGGCGGTGGCCACATGGGCCAGCTCCGGCAGCCAGCGGCGGATGTAGGTGGCCTCCGGATCGAACTTGGCGGCCTGGGTGGAGGGATTGAAGATGCGCAGGGGCCGGGGATCCATGCCGCTGCTGGCGCTCCACTGCCAGCCGCCGTTGTTGGCCGCCAGATCGCCGTCCACCAGGCGGACCATGAAGGCCCGTTCCCCGTGGCGCCAGTCGATGATCAGGTCCTTGACGAGGTAGGACGCCACAACCATGCGGCTGCGGTTGTGCATCCAGCCGCTCTCGTTCAGCTGGCGCATGGCGGCATCGATGATCGGCAGGCCGGTGAGCCCCTCCTCCCAGGCCCGCAGCCGCTCCGGGTCGTTCTCCCACGGGAAGTGGCGCCACTGGGGCCGGTAGGGGCCATCGGCCAGTTCGGGGAAATGGAACAGGGCCTGCTGGTAGAACTCGCGCCAGGCCAGCTCCTGCTCCCAGACGCCGATGGAGGTGAGGGCCTCGGTGCTGCGGGCGAGGGCGCGGGCCTCCTGGGCGGCGGCCCAGGCCTGGCGGGGGCTGAGGGTGCCGACGCTCAGGGCGGCGGACAGCCCGGAGGTGCCGGCCTCCCCCGGCAGGTTGCGACCGGGCTCGTAGGCCGCCAGGGGACCGCCGTTGACGCCGCCGTCGGCGAAGGCCTGCAGCTGGGCCAGGGCGGCCGCCTCCCCGGGGCGGCAGAGGCAGAGATCCTCGCCGCTGAAGGAGAAGCCCAGCGCCTCGGCGTTGGGCACGGCATCCAGCCTGGGCAGGGCCTCCCACAGGGAAGCGCGCTCCGCCGGCAGGGCGCCGGGATCGAGATCCAGCAGCCCGCTCGGCGCCGCCACCGGCTCCAGGCCGCCGGCCGATCCGGCGCCGAGCGCGGCCCGTCCCTCCACCTGACCGCGCCAGTTGCGCAGGTAGGGGCCGTAGACCCGGTAGGGCTCGCCGGCGCCGGTGCGGATCGCCTCCGGCGCCACCAGCAGCTGGTCCCAGTCCACCAGCACCCGGGTGCCCTGGCCCTGCAGCGCCGCCGCCACCTGCCGGTCGCGCTCGCGGCCGTAGGGCTCCACTTCCCGGTTCCAGGCCACCACCGCAGCCCCCGCCGCCCGGGCCGCCAGGGGCACCAGGGCGACCGGGTCGCCCCGCAGGATCAGCAGGCGGCTGCCCGCCGCCCGCCAGCGGGCCGCCAGCTCCCGCAGGCTCTCGCACAGGAACCAGGCCCGGGCCGGTGCCATCAGCGGGTCGGCCACGATCGCCGGATCCAGCACGTAGAGGCCGGTGACCGCCGGGGTGGCGGCGGCCGCCGCCGCCAGGCCCAGGTTGTCGGCCAGGCGCAGGTCGCGGCGATGCCAGAACAGCCAGCGCTCCGGGGCCATCAGGACCCCAGCAGCTGGCGGGCGCGGTACCAGGCGGTCACGGTCTTGCCGTCCAGGGCCTCATCGCCGCTGGCCAGGAGCGCATCCAGCTCCGCCGGCTCCAGCAGCAGCACCTCCATGTCCTCGTCGTCGTCGCCGGGGGGGCGGTCCTGAAGGAGGGTGAGATCGCGGGCCAGGAACAGGTGGATCACCTCGTCGGAGTAGCCGGGGCAGGGGTGCATGGCGCCCAGCGCGTCCCAGCGGCTGGCGCTGTAGCCGGTCTCCTCCTCCAGCTCCCGTTGCATCGAGCCCAGGGGCTCCTCGCCCTCCTCCAGGGTTCCGGCCGGGAACTCCAGCAGCCGGCCGGCCACGGCGAAGCGGTACTGGCGCAGGATCACGACCCGGCCGTCCTCGAGCACCGGCACCGCCAGGGAAGCGCCCGGATGGCGGATCACGCCGTAGGTGCCCTCAAGGCCAATGGGCAGCACCACCCGGTTGAGCTCGAAGCGCACCTTGCGGGCATCGAGCGCGGCCATGGTCTCCAGATGGGTGGAGGGCTCGGGCGGCGGCAGGGGAGCCATGGGGCAGGCCATCGGGGGCCCCCAGTGTGACGGGCGGGGGCCGGTGGGCGCGGCTCAGGGCCCTTCCGGCCAGCCCGGCTCCCCCGCCAGGGCCAGGGGCGGTGGCTCCAGGGCCGCCCTTGGCAGGGCCGCCAGCCCTGCGGAGGCCGTGCGGAAGGTGAGGGCGGGCGCCGCGGGAAGGGGAAGGTCCGGATCGATCGCCGCCAGGGGAGCCAGCACGAAGGCCCTCTCCCCCAGGCGCGGATGGGGCAACTCCAGCTCCGGGCTGTGGCCGCTGAGGTCCCCGCACCAGAGCAGGTCGAGATCGAGACGGCGGGGTCCCCAGCGCTCGCGGCGCTCCCGGCCGAACGCCGCCTCCAGCTGCAGGAGACGCTCGAGCAGCGCCAGCGGATCGGGCCAGGTCCCCCCGGGCCCCTGGGCGGGGCCATGCCATGCCAGCAGGACGGCGTTGAGATAGGGCGGCTGTCCCGGCGGACCCCCCACCGGCTGGGTGCGGAACCGGGGCGACCAGCGCAGCTGCAGAGGGGCCGCCGCCCAGGCCCGCAGCTCGGCCTCCAGCCGCGGTCGCACGGCCGTGAAGGTGGCGACGGGGTCGCCCAGGTTGGCCCCGATGGCGATGGCCAGGCTGGCGAGCTGGGGATCGGCATCGGGGTTGAACATCGACCGTCGCCCTCGGGCCTCTCCCATCAACACCCTTCCGGGCCGATGGGAGCCATCCTCGCCAACGCCCGGGGACACGCCCCCGAAGGCGTCCCGCGAAGGCGAACCTCCCATGGAGGCGCTCCGGCAATCCACCGGGAGGGATCCGTCGGTACATGAGGCGTCCACCGACTCCGCCGCGATGTCCGTGCCCCTCACCGCACTGCTCCTCTCCCTCGCATACCCGCTGCCCAGCGGCCTGCCAGGCCCCGCTTCCTTCAGCGCACCGCCCCAGCTGGGCGGTGAAGGGGCGTGGATGGCCCAGAAGCAGGCAGGGGCCCTCGCCCCTTCGCTGCAGGGCCGACCCGTGGTGGTGGACATCTATGCCAGCTGGTGCACCGCCTGCCGCACGATCGCTCCGACGCTGCGTTCCCTTGAGCAAAGCAAGGCCGGCAAGGCCACCTTCGTGACCTTCGACGTCTCCGATGCCGCCACCCTGAAGGCCTCCCGTGAACGGGCCAGGGCTCTCGGACTCAGCGCCTTCCTGGAGGCCAATCGCAGCCAGACCTCCCTGGTGGCGGTCATCGACCCCCGCAGCGGCACCACCGTTCAGACCTTCCGGGCCAGCACGGACGCAGGCGCCTACGCCGCCGCCATCGGCAAGGCCCAATCGATGATCCGGCCATGATCCGCCCCCCCTGGGCCGCAACGGACCTGCGGTCCTGGTGCTCCTGGCCGTGGCGTCCCTGGCGGCGGTGCTGGCGGCGCACAGCCTGCCGCAGATCGGCGCCCAGCTCAATCAGGCGATCCTGGCCGCGTCCCAGGCCTACGCCGAACGGTTCGAAGCCTGGCGTACGCCCCCACCGCTGGTGGTGCCGCTGGCGGCGTTCGCCGGTGGGCTGCTGGCCAGCGTGTCCCCTTGTGTGCTGGCCATGCTGCCGTTGAACCTTGGCTACATCGGCACCCTCGGGCCGCTGAGCCGACGCCAGGCCCTCGTCAAGGTGGCCGGCTTCGTGGCCGGTACCGTCCTGGTGCTGAGTCTGTTCGGCCTCGTCGCCTCCTTCGCCTCGGCCGTGGTGGTGGACCATCGAGGCCCGGTCCACCTCGGGGTGGGGCTGGTGATCCTGCTGATGGGCCTCCAACTGGGGGGATGGGTGCCGCTGCGCCTGCCCCGCCTGCCCGCACTGCCCCCATCCGGCGGACCCTTTCTCGTGGGGATGGGTTTCACCCTGGTGAGCTCCCCCTGTGCCAGTCCGGTGCTGTTCTCGGTGCTGGCCGCTGCCGCCGGCACGGGCTCCGGGATGTTGTCGGTGATCACGATGGTGAGCTACGCCCTCGGGTACACGGCGCTCATCGCAGGCACCAGCCTCTGGGCGGGTCTCATGGGCGCCTCCCGGGGGCTGCTGCGCCATGGCGCCACCCTCACCCGGCTGAGTGCGCTGATTCTCCTGGCAGCGGGGGGGTTCTATGTGCTTCAGGGTCTGATCTGGAGCTGGCGGAACGGGTAGCCCATGCAGGCCAGGGCCACCACCGCCACCCGGTCGGCGAGACTGGCCAACCCACCCAGCCACTGCCCCATGGTCGTCAGCGGGTCCCCTGCCGCGCCCGCCGGTGCCGCGCCCACCGGCAGCTTTCCGCTGGCCGCCATCACCGGCCACGGCACCCTCAAGCTGGCCCTGCTGCTGGCGGCCGTGGATCCCGGCCTGGGCGGCGTGGTGATCGCCGGCGGACGGGGCACCGGCAAGTCGGTGCTGGCCCGGGGTCTCCATGCCCTGCTGCCACCGATCGACGTGATCGACCTGGCGGACGGCCCGGGACTGCTCCAGGCCGATCCCAGCCGGCCCGATGAATGGGACGCGGCCACCCGACGCCGCATCACCGAACTGGGCGGCGATGCCAGCGGCGCCGACCCGGCGGCTTTGCTGCCCACCCGGGTGATGCCGGCCCCCTTCATCCAGGTGCCCCTGGGCGTCACCGAAGACCGGCTGATCGGCTCGGTGGACGTGGCCGCCTCCCTGAACGCGGGGGCGCCGGTGTTCCAGCCGGGGCTGCTGGCGGAGGCCCACCGGGGCGTGCTCTACGTCGACGAGCTCAACCTGCTGGATGACGGCATCACCAACCTGCTGCTGGCGGCGGTGGGCTCCGGCGAGAACCGCATCGAACGGGAGGGGCTGAGCCTCTCGCACCCCTGCCGCTGCCTGCTGATCGCCACCTACAACCCGGAGGAGGGGGCGGTGCGCGACCACCTTCTCGACCGCTTCGCCATCGCCCTGTCGGCCAACCAGCTGCTCGACACCGACCAGCGGGTGGCGATCACCCGCTCGGCCCTCGACCACGGCGCCTCCAGCGCCGCCTTCGGCGCCCGCTTTCAGGAGGAAACCGAAGCCCTGGCCACCCAGCTGCTGCTGGCCCGCCAGTGGCTGCCGGATGTGGCCATCGACCGGGAGCAGATCCGCTACCTGGTCACCGAAGCCATCCGTGGCGGCGTCGAGGGGCACCGGGCCGAGCTCTACGCGGTGCGGGTGGCCCGGGCCCATGCGGCCCTCTCCGGCCGCGACCGGGTGGAGGCGGACGATCTGCAGGTGGCGGTGCGGCTGGTGATCGCCCCGCGGGCCCTGCAGCTGCCGCCCCCGGATCCCGACCAGCCCATGGAGCCGCCGCCACCGCCGCCGCCCCAGGGGGAGCAGCCCCCCGAGGACCCGGAACCGCCCCAGGAGGAGCCGGAGAGCGACGAACCGGACGAGCCGGACGACGACCAGGACGACAGCCCCCAGGACCAGGCGCCGCCCCAGATCCCCGAGGAATTCCTGCTCGATCCGGAGGCCACCGCCATCGACCCGGACCTGCTGGTGTTCGCCTCGGCGAAGGCCAAGAGCGGCGGCAGCGGCAGCCGGGCGGTGGTGTTCAGCGACAGCCGCGGCCGCTACGTGAAGCCGATGCTGCCCCGGGGCCCCGTGCGCCGCATTGCCATCGATGCCACCCTGCGGGCCGCCGCGCCTTACCAGAAGGCCCGCCGCGCCCGGGAGCCCCACCGCAAGGTGATCGTGGAGGAAGGGGATCTGCGGGCCAAGCAGCTGCAGCGCAAGGCCGGGGCCCTGGTGATCTTCCTGGTGGATGCCAGCGGCTCGATGGCCCGGAACCGCATGCAGAGCGCCAAGGGGGCCGTGATCCGCCTGCTCACCGAGGCCTACGAGAACCGCGACGAGGTGGCCCTGATCACCTTCCGCGGCGAGCAGGCGGAGGTGCTGCTGCCGCCCACCCGCTCGATCACCGCCGCCCGCCGGCGGCTGGAGTCGATGCCCTGCGGCGGCGGCTCACCCCTGGCCCACGGCCTCGCCCAGGCGGCCCGGGTGGGGGCGAACGCCCTGGCCACCGGCGATCTGGGCCAGGTGGTGGTGGTGGCCATCACCGACGGCCGCGGCAACGTGCCCCTGAGCCGTTCCCTGGGCCAGCCGATGCTGGAGGGGGAGGAACCGGTGGACCTCAAGGAGGAGCTGCGGCAGGTGGCCAGCCGCTACCAAAGCCTGGGCCTGCGGCTGCTGGTGATCGACACCGAGCGCAAGTTCATCGGCAGCGGCATGGGCAAGGAGCTGGCCGAGGCGGCCTGCGGCCGCTATGTGCAGCTGCCCAAGGCGAGCGACCAGGCCATCGCCGCCATCGCCCTGGAGGCAATCAACGGCTTCTGACGGTGGGGGCGAGCCGGTCCTGGGCAGCCTGGCGGGCGGCCCTGGCCTCCTGCTGGCGGGCGTCCTGGCGGGCCTTGCGGTCGCGCGCCGCATCCACCTCGGCGGGGTAGAGCTCCTCGAAGAACCGGCCCAGGCCGACCGAGACACTGCGGATGCCGTCGAGGAACTTGGGATCCCCCGTGAGCTTGCTCACGTCGCCGCCAACGGCTGACCAGCGGTCGGTGAGCTGCTTGGCGTTGGTGAGGGTGGCCTGCAGATCGGCCACGGTCTTGGGGTTGTCCAGGGCCGCCGCCAGGTTGCCGACGTGCTTGGTGGCGCGGGCGGCATCGGCGCTGGCGAGGTTGAGGTTGCTCAGGATCGGGTCCACCTTGCCCGCCGAACGGTTCAGCTGAGTGACCAGCACCTGGGCGTCGCGCAGGAAGACCTGGCCACTCTTGGTGAGCAGCTCGGTCTCCTTGGCGGTCTTGGAGAAGGCGGCGGTGGCCGCCACCATCTGATGCACCAGCTGCTCCTTCTCGGCCTCATCCAGCAGACCCTGCACCGTTTCGGTGACGGTGTCCAGGCTGGCGGCGGCGACGCCGCTCACCTTGCCGCCGTTGCAGACCATGCGGGCGTTGTTGCAGTCCCGCTCCCGGGGCCCCGGCAGGCTGGCCGGCAGGGGGGGACCGCCGGCCAGCAGCGAGACCTGGGCATCGCCACCGAGCAGGGACGAGGCACTGACCCTCGCCACCAGGGGCCGGGCCAGGCGCAGGCGCGGGTCGGTGATCTGCAGGTCGGCCACCACGGCCGCGTCCGTGACCGTGATCCTGCGCACGTTGCCCACCAGCACCCCCCGGAACCGCACCGGCGAGCGGACGGCCAGGCCGCCGGCATCGGCGAAGCTGGCCTGGATCGTCCAGGTGTCGCGGCTCAGGGAGACGCCCCGCAGCCAGAACCACAGGCCCATGCCACTGGCGACGGCCGCCAGCAGGGAAAATCCAACCAGGGCTTCACGGACACTCCGGCGCATGGGCTCAGTTCTCGGCCGGCTGCATCGGTCCGTGCAGACTACCGCTCCGAAACTGCACCACATAGGGATTGGTGCTGACGCGGAAGTCCTCGACCGAGCCGATCCAGCGGAATCGGCCGTCGTAGAGGAGGGCCACCCGCTCGGCGCAGCGGTCGATCGTGCTCATCACGTGGCTCACCACCAGGGTGGAGGCGTGGACGATGCGGGAGGTGCGCACAATCAGATCCTCGATGCGGGTGCAGGCCACCGGGTCGAGACCGGCGGTCGGCTCGTCGAACAGCAGCAGGGGGGTGCGGGCCGAGGCCAGGGTGGGGTCGTCGATCAGGGCGCGGGCGAAGCTCACCCGCTTCTGCATGCCGCCACTGAGCTCGCCCGGCATGCGATCGGCGATGCCAGCCAGCCCCACGGCCTGCAGGGCCTGGTCCACCCGTTCGGCGATCTCCCGCTCCCCCAGGCGGCTGAAGCGGTAGAGCAGGAAGCCCACGTTCTCGCGCACCGACAGGGAGGCCAGCAGGGCGGGGTTCTGGAAGACCAGGCGCACGTCCGGGGGGTGGCGCTGGTCCAGGCGCAGGTAGGTCTGGGGTTCACCGTGGATGCGCAGCAGCCCGGAGGTGGGCAGCTGCAGGCCCGCCAGCAGCCGCAGCAGGGTGGACTTGCCGGAGCCCGAGGGCCCCACCACCACGAGGCGCTCGCCCGGCGTGAGGCTGAGGTCGACGCGGTCGAGGACCAGGTTGGATCCCCAGTGCATGCTGAGGTTCTCCATCTGGGCCACCGGAGGGGAGGCCGGGGGAACGTTCAGCGCGAGTTGACTGAGGGCCAAGGAACCACGGCAAGGGGGCCCCGGAGGCCCGGCTCCCATCCTGCCGGTTCAGGACGGGCTTTTCATCCGTACAGTTCGGTTGGTCTGTGCCGCGTCGCCACGCCCTGCCCTTGACGGTTCGAGGCCCCGCTGCGAACGCCCGCCGGCGCCGGGGCGGCTCCCGCCCGGGGCGCCCCCGCTGGGTGGGACGCGGCGACCTGCGTCAGCAGGACCTGATGAGCCGTTCGCGGCGGGCGGCCCGCTGGCTGCAGCCGGGCCTGGTGGTGAAGCGCTGGATGATCACCTCGGGCCTGGGCCTGGTGATCGCCCTGCTGGGGGCGGCGGTGTGGGCCGACCTGCAGCCGATCTACTGGACCCTCGAGACGATCCGCTGGGGCCTGAACCGCCTCACCCAGGTCATGCCGCGGGGAATCACCGGCCCGCTGGTGCTGGTGATCGGCGGCGCCATGGTCTGGCTCGGCCAGAGCCGCAGCTTCGGAGCCATCCAGCAGGCCCTGGCCCCGGAGAAGGACACCCTGCTGGTGGATGCCCTGCTCGCCCAGCGGCGCCTGAACCGCGGCCCCAACATCGTGGCCATCGGCGGTGGCACGGGCCTGGCCACCCTGCTGAGCGGCCTGAAGCGCTACAGCAGCAACCTCACCGCCATCGTCACGGTGGCCGACGACGGCGGCAGCAGCGGCGTGCTGCGGCGGGAGCTGGGGGTGCAGCCCCCCGGTGACATCCGCAACTGCCTGGCGGCCCTGGCGCGGGAGGAACCGCTGCTCACCCGCCTGTTCCAGTACCGCTTCAAGGCCGGCAGCGGCCTGGAGGGCCACAGCTTCGGCAACCTGTTCCTGAGCGCCCTGACGGCGATCACGGGCAGCCTGGAATCGGCGATCATCGCCAGCAGCCGGGTGCTGGCGGTGCAGGGCCAGGTGGTGCCGGCCACCAACGCCGACGTCCGCCTCTGGGCGGAACTGGAGAACGGTGAGCGGATCGAAGGGGAATCCCAGATCGGCCATGCCCCCTGTCCGATCGTGCGCCTGGGCTGCACCCCGGAGCGCCCGCCGGCCCTGCCACGGGCCCTCGAGGCGATCGCCAACGCCGAGCTGATCGTGCTGGGCCCTGGGAGCCTCTACACCTCCCTGCTGCCCAACCTGCTGGTCCCGGAGCTGGTGAGCGCGATCAGCGCCAGCAAGGCGCCACGGCTGTACATCTGCAACCTGATGACCCAGCCCGGGGAGACCGACGGCCTGGACGTGGGCGGCCACCTGCGGGCGATCGAAGCCCAGCTGGCGAGCCTGGGGGTGGAGCAGCGCCTGTTCACCGCGGTGCTGGCCCAGGAGGAACTGGGCGACTCCAGCCTGCTCGACGTCTATCGGCTGCGGGGGGCCGAACCGGTGACCTGCGAGGCCTCCGTCCTGAGGGAGCAGGGCTACGAGGTGATCCTGGCGCCCCTGCAGGGGGCCCGCCCCAGCGCCACCCTGCGCCATGAACCGCGCAGCGTGGCCAAGGAGGTGATCCGGTTCTACCGGAAGCACCGAAGGGATTGAGGCCGTAAGCTCCCGTCGCTGCAGCAGTGGAATGCATTCACCGGCTCCGGTGAGAGGATCGACGGGTCGAGCAGGAAACGTCTGCATCTGGACCTCGAAGGTCCTGGCGGAGGCGCTGCTGGTGAACGACCAAAGGATTGGCTCGAGGCTCTCCGAGACGACCACAGCCCAACAGGCGCCGATAGCGAATGAATCCTGACGCCATTCTTTTCGGTGCTTTTGAACGGCACAATTTTGGCGATCTCCTCATGGGGGTTGCCTTTGAGAGGCTGCTCAGACAGAAAGGAGTCAATACCATTCATGCCAGCATTCTTGACAATGATCTAACGGTATATGGCGGCACCAAGGTCCACTCCATCTTCAGCCTGCTGAGCAACGGATTGGACCCGACCATCCCGATTCTGCACGTCGGAGGCGAAACTGCATCCTGCTCATTCAATGATGCCCTGGCCTGTGACTCTCCCGCAGCTCTGCCCTACCATCTCAAGGACATCATCAGCTCAGAAGTCCATCAGGGGCTGGGCACAGACCGGCCCTTCCCCTACCTGACACCACCGCAGGAGCGAATCAACAGAGCGTCGAAGGTCTGGGAGAAAAGGATCTTTTACGGCATCGGACTCACGCAACTGTCAGATGACAGGGTGCACAATGAAAGCCTGAGAGCCTCATTGGCCGCGGCCAGCATGGTCAGCTTCAGAGATGCCCACTCGTTAAGCAATGCCAGAAGCCTCGGAATCGATCAGGCCACGTACGCCCCAGACATTGTGCTGTCAATCAGCCGATTGATGCCAGTCGCCAGGTCCGAGAAGCCTCGCTATCTTCTCATGCATTTCAATGGCAACTATCTGAGAAGAAACTCCGCTGCGCTGATCGATGCCCTGTCACAGATTGCCCCGCAATTCGAGGGCGGGCTGAAGATCGGGCTGGCAGGAACTGCCAACTATCACGATTCACTGGACGAATTCTACCGATTCAGACAACTGGCGAAAGCATCTTCCGTTTCCATAGACGTTCTGCCTTCGGTTGACATCTTCACCATCTGCCAGCAGATTGCCAATGCCGCTGCGGTCGTATCGACCAGTCTTCACTACCGCATCGTCGCCAGATCCTATGGCGTGCCACGACTGACCATGAACGTGCACAAGGTGAACTGCTGGTCAGAGAGCAATGATGCCTCCCATCCGTTCGGCATTGAGGCAGACGAGCTGGTGATGGCCGTCAATGCTGTGATGCACCTGGGAAGCGGGGCGGAGGACAGCGGCCAGGCGAAGGATCTGGCCATCATCGACAACCATATCGAGACCATCTCGGAGATCATCCGTACCGCTGCGGCCAACCCCGAGAGGCCAGGACTGGGCGACTCCACGCCACAGCCCCCGGCACCATCCCCGGACCTGTGGATCGCCTCCATGGTCCGCTGCCTCGATGACAGGGAGACCGCCATCAGGTCGCAGGCCGAAATCATCAGGGCCCAGGACGCCGTCCTTTCCTCAAAAGCACGGCTGCTCAAGCGTCTGCTGAAGCTACTGATGGCGGCGGTTCGGTTAAAACGCCTGTCGGCGGCCTCCAGCACCAGCGCGGCGGAACGCCACGTCCAGGGAGATCCTGAGGGATCACACCGAGTCGGTGACCCCCATCACCCGATCCAGCCCCAGGGGAGCGCCCAACGCATGGAGCGCTGAAGATGGCCACGTTGAACTCAGAAAGCTCTCCCTCAAGCAGAGACGCTGGAACTGCCAGCCATTCGTTTCCCGTGAATTTAACCAAAGCCATTGCTTTCTATCTTCCGCAGTTTCACCCGATACCGGAGAACGATCAGTGGTGGGGCAAGGGATTCACGGAATGGCGAAACGTCACCAAGGCACGACCGCTGTATCCCCGTCACTACCAGCCACACCTACCGGCGGATCTTGGCTTCTACGACCTGCGCCTGCCGGAAGTGCGCCAGGCCCAGGCGGAACTGGCCCAGGGGTTCGGCCTGCATGGCTTCTGCTATTACCACTACTGGTTCAATGGCCGGCGCGTGCTGCAGCGACCGTTTGAAGACGTGCTGGCTTCAGGAGAGCCCGACTTCCCCTTCTGTCTGTGCTGGGCCAATGAAAACTGGACCCGGCGCTGGGACGGATCCGATGACGAGATTCTTCTTGAACAGATTTACAGCGAACAGGACGATCGTGATCATCTGATGTCCTTGTTGACGGCCTTCAGGGATCCTCGCTACATCAGGATCGAGGGCAAACCCCTGTTTCTGGTCTACCGCACCAGCGCCCTGCCCCACCCGGCCCGGACCGCAGAGACCTGGCGTTCGATCGCCCAGGCCCACGGCCTTGGAGATCTTTATCTCGTTTCCGTTGAATCCAAGGAGAGTGAGATCAACAACCCCCACGACTTCGGCTTTGATGCGGCCGTGGAATTTCAGCCCTGCTGGCCGATGCTGGCTTCGCTTCGCCACCAGAGCCCCAGCCTCCGGGAAAGGGTCAAGGGCCTGATCAAGAAGGAATCACCGGGGAAAAGCATCCACCGGGTTGTTCCCTATGCGGACATCTGCAGGGCCGCCCTCTCCCGGCCGGTGCCGCCCTACCCCCGCTTCCCCTGTGTCACGCCGTCCTGGGACAACACGGCCCGCCGGCGCTGGGGGGGGATCATCCTCCAGGATGCGACGCCGGATCGCTATGGCCACTGGCTCAGGCAGACCGTGGAACGCCTACCTTCCCGTGGTCTTCCCGAACCGGTCGTTTTCATCAACGCCTGGAACGAATGGGCGGAGGGCAACCACCTGGAACCCGACCAGCGCTGGGGAACCCGCTACCTTGAGGAAACGCTGGCGGCACTCAGCGGCCGAGGCGTTCAGTAGGCATCCTGCATTTCGTAGAAGTCAGGCTGCACGTAATCCTTGCGCAGCGGATAGCCCTTCCAGTCCTCGGGCATCAGCAGGCGTTTGGGGTGGGGATGGCCCTCGTAGGAGATGCCGAACATGTCGAAGGTCTCGCGCTCCTGCCAGTCCGCACCGCGGAACAAGCCGTAGAGGCTGGGGATCGACAGGGCACCGTTCCGGGGCAGGAACACCTTGAGACGCACTTCCTCCGGACGCGCATCGGCCGGCAGGGGGCCGTTGGCTTCGGCCATGGCCGAAAACTGATCAACCATGGAGGCCAACTTGACCAGGTGATAGAAGCTCACCAGTCGGCCCCCCGGGCCTTCGTCGTAGCCACCCTGGCACTGGAGATAATCGAAGCCGGCCGCCTTGAGGGCCGTGGCCACCAACGGCAGGGCCGCGGACTCCACCCCGAGCATTTCCACACCCGAGTGGTCCGGGCCCAGGACGACGGCATCGAAACCCTGGCCGCTCAGCCAGGTGGCCACAGGACCAGGGGCAGCGGCCTGAAGGGCTCCGGCATCGGTGGATTCCGAGGCCTCCGGGGCGCCAGCGGTGACGGGGGACTCCTCAGGCATCGGTGGTGGGGGCGGTGGTAGTGGCGGGGACGGTGGCGGTGTCAGCGGTGGCGCCCAGCGGCAGACCGGCGGCTGCGGCGAGGGCGGCCTGCTGGGTTTCCGCCCGCAGGTAGGCGCCGGTGACGATCGGCTCGATCCGCTTCATCTGATGGGGGATCGTGCAATAGCGGTGTGTGGGACGCAGGTTGCCGCGCTCAGCGAGGGCTTCGTTGCCGACCTTCTTGCGCAGCTTGATCACCGCATCGAAAATCGCTTCCGGACGGGGCGGGCAGCCGGGCAGGTAGAGATCGACGGGGATCAGCTTGTCGACCCCGCGCACCGCCGTGGTGGAGTCGGCGGAGAACATGCCGCCGGTGATGGTGCAGGCCCCCATGGCGATCACGTACTTGGGCTCCGGCATCTGCTCGTAGAGCCGCACCAGCGCCGGGCCCATCTTCATCGTCACGGTGCCGGCCACGATCAGCAGGTCGGCCTGACGGGGGCTGGAGCGGGGCACCAGACCGAAGCGGTCGAAGTCGAAGCGGGAGCCGATCAGGGCCGCGAACTCGATGAAGCAGCAGGCCGTGCCGTAGAGCAGCGGCCAGAGACTGCTGAGCCGGGCCCAGTTGTGGAGGTCGTCGAGGCTGGTGAGAATGATGTTCTCGGAGAGGTCGGCGGTGACGCCGGGGGCGCCGACGGGACCGCAGCTGGCCTCACGCAGATCGCGCAGGGCATCGACGGAGAGGGAGCCGGCAGGGGGTGTGAGGGTCATGGTGGTGAGGTGCTCAGCTCCACTCGAGGGCGCCCTTGCGCCAGGCATACGCCAGGGCCAGCACCAGGATGGAGATGAAGATCAGAGCCTCGATGAAGGCCAGCAGCCCGAGACGGTGGAAGGCCACCGCCCAGGGGTAGAGGAACACGGTCTCGACATCGAAGATGACGAAGACCAAGGCGAACATGTAATAGCGGATATTGAACTGAATCCAGGCTCCGCCGATCGGTTCCATGCCCGACTCATAGGTGAGCTGACGCTCTCCCTGGCGGCTCTTGGGCGCCAGCAGCTTGTTGGCCACCAGCGCCAGCACCGGAACCGCCGCCGAAATCAGCAGGAAGCCCAGAAAGGCGTCGTAGCCGGAGAGCACAAACATCGGCAGACCCAACCTGGCGCGCATTCTGCCACCTGCCTCCGGGGGCGGCGGTCGCCGCGACGACCGGCCCGGCCGGACCTGTCGGAGGGGCCGCGGGGCCAGGGGTCGCCCTCGATAGAGTTCCCATGTATGGCCAGGCACGGGATGAGCACGGAACCGCCGACGGAGACACCCACCGAAGCGCCTCCACCAGCGCCCCCCGAAGCGCCCCTCGCCGGGCCCACCGGCAGCGTCAGCGAAGCGGCCGAACCCGTCGCCGAGGATCCCTCCAGCCACCGCTTCGAGTGCCGCAGCTGCGGCTTCGTCTACGACCCAGCCGAGGGGGTGAAGAAGCTGGGGATCGCCGCCGGCACCTCCTTCCTCGACCTCGACCCGGTCGGTTTCCGCTGCCCGGTCTGCCGCAGCCGGGTGGGGGCCTTCAAGGACATCGGCCCACGCAACAAGCCCAGTGGCTTCGAGGAGAACCTCAACTTCGGCCTCGGGGTGAACCGTCTCACCCCCGGCCAGAAGAACGTGCTGATCTTCGGGGGGTTCGCCCTGGCCTTCGCCTTCTTCCTCTCCCTCTATTCCCTGCGTTGATGCCTGCGCCCCTTCCCGCCCTGCCGGCCGTCCTCCGCCCGCTGCGGCCCCTGCTCAGCCTGGCGCTCTCGCTCGTGCTCGCCCTCGGCCTCACCGGCTGCGTCACCACCGGGCTGCCCACCGCCGCCGCCAGCCCCTGGCAGCCGGTCCCCCTGGACACCCGCTCCAACCCTCTCGACGTGGCCTTCAGCAGCGCCGACCACGGGTTCCTGGTGGGCAGCAACCGGCTGATCATGGAAACCGACGACGGTGGCGCCAGCTGGCAGGAGCGTGCCCTCGACCTGCCGGAGGAGGAGAACTTCCGCCTGATCAGCATCGATTTCCAAGGCCCCGAGGGCTGGATCGTGGGCCAGCCCGGCCTGCTGCTGCACAGCGACGATGCCGGCAGCAGCTGGAGCCGGCTGCTGCTCGACACCAAGCTGCCCGGTGAGCCCTACCTGGTGACGGCCATGGGGCCGAAGACCGCCGAACTGGCCACCAACGTCGGTGCCGTGTACCGCACCACCGATGCCGGCTCCAGCTGGCAGGCCCTGGTGGGCGATGCCGCCGGCGCCATCCGCGACCTGCGCCGCAGCGCCGACGGCGACTACGTGAGCGTCAGCAGCCTGGGGAACTTCTTCGCCACCTGGGAACCGGGCCTGCCCGCCTGGGAGGTGCACCAGCGGGTCAGCAGCCAGCGGCTGCAGTCGATGGGCTTCCAGCCCGACGGCCATCTGTGGATGGTGGCCCGGGGCGCCCAGCTGCGCTTCAACGGCGACCCGAGCACCGCCGAAAGCACCGAAAGCGGCGACTGGAGCAAGCCGGTGATCCCGATCACCAATGGCTACGGCTACCTCGACATGGCCTGGGATCCCCGCGGCGCCATCTGGACCGGCGGCGGCAACGGCACCCTGCTGGTGAGCAACGATGCCGGAGCCAGCTGGCAGCGGGATCCGGTGGGCAGCGAACAGCCCACCAACTTCTCCCGGATCGTCTTCGCCCCCGGCGGCAAGGGCTTCGTCCTGGGGGAACGGGGCGTGCTGCTCCGCTGGGTGGGCTGAGGGCGGGGGGCAACTGCATCCCTCTGTAACCAACCCCCCGCCCCGCTGACGGAGCCCCCCGATCGACCCCTAGGATCTCCTGGCTGAACGCTTGTTGCTATGGCTGCCGGCTCCACAGGGGAACGCCCGTTCTTCGAGATCATCACAAGCATCCGCTACTGGGTCATCCATGCGGTGACCCTGCCGGCCATCTTCCTGGCGGGCTTCCTGTTCGTGTCGACCGGCCTGGCCTACGACGCCTTCGGCACGCCCCGGCCGGATGCCTATTTCCAGGCCCAGGAAACCAAGGCTCCTGTCGTGAGTCAGCGTTACGAGGGCAAGAGCAGCCTTGATCTGCGCCTCCAGGAACCATGACCCAGTCCACCGCCCCCACCACGCCGCGCAACTATCCGATCTTCACGGTGCGCTGGCTTTCCGTCCACGCCCTCGGCATCCCCACGGTCTTCTTCCTGGGTGCCCTGGCGGCCATGCAGTTCGTCCGTCGCTGAGACATCCATGCAGCGCAATCCCAACCCCAACAACCTGCCGGTCGAGCTGAACCGCACCAGCCTCTATCTGGGCCTGCTGTTCGTGTTCGTCATCGGCATCCTCTTCTCCAGCTACTTCTTCAACTGATCGGGAGGCACCCCATCCATGAGCGGCAAGAAATCCTCACTTCCTGACGGCCGGATCCCCGACCGCCTTCCCGACGGCCGGCCGGCCGTGGCCTGGAAGAGCCGGTGGACCGAAGGGGTCCTGCCGCTCTGGATGGTCGCCACCGCCGGTGGCATGGCTGTGATCTTCGTCGTCGGCCTGTTCTTCTACGGCTCCTACGTGGGTGTCGGTTCGGCCTGACGGGACACGTGTCGACGGGCCGTCCCCAATGACCCATGCAGCGGATCCCCAGGGATCCGCTTTTTTATTGGCCGTGGTGGTTGTGGTTGGCCACGGTGGTTGGCTCTGGTTCTTGGCCCTGGGCAACGGCTGGGCCGTTCAGCCCTGGCGCCGCAGCTCCTCCGGCGGCAGCGCTAGAAACGCCTCCCGGCTCAGAACCCGATCCCCTGATCCAGCCGCGGTCTGCAGGGGCAGCAACCGCACCTGGCCGGCCCCGGCCTCCTCGTCGCCCAGCAGCAGGGCCCAGCGGGCGCCGCTCCTGCGGGCACGCTTGAGCTGCTTATCGAAGCTGGCGCCGCTCAGATCCAGCTGCACCGCCAGCGGCGCCCCGGGGCGCTGGCGGCAGCGACGGGTGAGCTCCAGGGCGCAGGCCTCTCCCTGGACGCCCCTGTTCACCACGTAGACGTCGGGTTGGGTGGCCGTCACCGGAGCCAGGGTGCCCGCCTCCATGGCCTGGCTGAGCAGCAGCACCAGCCTCTCCATGCCCAGGGCCCAGCCGATGGCGGGCGTGGGGGGGCCGCCCAGCTGTTCCACCAGGCCGTCGTAGCGACCGCCGCCGCAGACCGTCGCCTGGGCCCCCAGCTGGCTGCTGGTGATCTCGAAGGCGGTGTGGCCGTAGTAGTCGAGCCCGCGCACCAGCCGCGGGTTGAGCTCGAACGGGATGGCGAGGTCCTCCAGGCCCTGGCGCACCCGCAGAAAGCGTTCATGGCTCTCGCCGCTGAGGGCATCGGCCAGGGTGGGGGCGCCGGCCAGCAGGGCCTGGGTGTCGGGGTTCTTGGAATCCAACACCCGCAGGGGGTTGGTGCTGATCCGCTGTTGCGAATCGGGATCCAGACGGTCCCGATGGGCCTCCAGCCAGGCCACCAGTTCGGCCCGGTAGCACTGCCGGTCCTCGGGACTGCCGAGGGAGTTGAGCTCCAGGGAGAGGCCGCCCACCCCCAGATCCATCAGCAGATCCCAGGCGATGGCGATGGCCTCGACGTCGCTGCGGGGGTCGGCGTGGCCGAGGAACTCCAGGCCGATCTGGTGGAACTGCCGTTGCCGGCCGGCCTGGGGCCGCTCGTAGCGGAACATCGGCCCGCCGTACCAGAGCCGCTGGGGACCCTGGGCCACCAGACCATGCTGGATGGCGGCCCGCACCACCGACGCGGTGCCCTCGGGCCTGAGGGTGCAGTTGCGGGCGCCGCGGTCCTCGAAGCTGTACATCTCCTTGCCCACCACGTCGGTGGCCTCGCCGATGCCCCGGGCGAACAGCTCGGTCACCTCGAGCAGGGGCGTGCGGATCTCCTCGACGGCGGCCCGGCGGAAGTGCTCCCTGGCGGTGGCCTCGATCCGCTGCCAGAAGGGGGTCTGACCGGGCAGCAGGTCGACCATGCCCCGCAGGCTCTGGAGCGGTTTCAAGAGGGTGCGGATCGGCAGCGACCCATTGTGCCCGAAGGGGTCGGCTCAGGCGCCGTGGAAGGCGCGGTACCAGGCGGCGAAGTGCCCGATCCCGGTCTCGATCGCCGTGGAGGGACGGAACCCCACCCAGGACTCCAGGGCGCTGGTGTCGGCGGCGGTGGCCGGCACATCCCCGGGCTGCATGGGCTGCAGATCCCGGATAGCCGGACGCCCGAGGGCCTGCTCGAGCAGTTCGATGAACCGCAGCAGGGGCACGGGCCGGGAGTTGCCGATGTTGAAGACCCGGTGGGGGGCCGCGGCCGTGGACGGATCGGGGTGCAGCGGATCGAAGGCCGGATCCGCCGTGGCGGGCTTGTCGAGACAGCGGATCACCCCTTCGACGATGTCGTCGATGTAGGTGAAATCCCGCTCCATGCGGCCGTGGTTGAACACCCGGATCGGATCACCGGCCAGGATCGCGCGAGCAAACAGCATCGGCGCCATGTCGGGCCGCCCCCAGGGGCCATAGACGGTGAAGAAGCGCAGGCCGGTGGCCGGCAGACCGTAGAGATGGCTGTAGGTGTGGGCCATCAGTTCATTGGCCTTCTTGGTGGCCGCATACAGGCTCACCGGATGGTTCACCGGGTCCTGCTCGCGGAAGGGCATGTGGCGGTTGCCCCCGTAGATCGAGCTGCTGGAGGCATACACCAGGTGCTCGACGCCAGCGTGGCGACAGCCTTCCAGGACGGTGCCGAAACCCACCAGATTGCTCTGGATGTAGAGCGCCGGGTTGTCGATCGAGTGCCGCACCCCGGCCTGGGCGGCCAGATGCAGCACCCGGGAGGGACGCTCGGCGGCGAACAGGGCCGCCACCGCTTCGGCGTCCACCAGATCGAGGCGATGGAAGGCGAAGGCGCCGGCCGGAGCCAGGGCCTCCAGCCGCTCGAGGCGGGCCCGCTTCAGGGCCGGGTCGTAGTAGGCGTTGAGATTGTCGAGCCCCACCACTCGCTCGCCCCGGGCCAGCAACCGCTCGGCCGCCGCGGCCCCGATGAAGCCGGCGACCCCGGTGACCAGGATCGGCCCCTTCGCCGTCAACGGCCCGCCCGCACCCGTTCCCGGAAGTAGGCGATGGTGGGCTCCAGTCCCTCGTCCAGGCTCACCTTCGGCTCCCAGCCGAGCAGCTCGCGGGCCAGGTCGATCACGGGCTGGCGCTGCAGGGGATCGTCCTGGGGCAGGGGCTGGGTGGTGAGCTCCAGGGAGGGCTGAATCCGCTCCCGGACCCGCTCGGCCAGCTGGCGGATGGTGAACTCTCCGGGGTTGCCGATGTTGATCGGGCCGGTGTGCTCCCCGTTCATCAGCCGGATCATGCCCTCGATCAGGTCATCCACGTAGCAGAAGGAGCGGGTCTGGCTGCCGTCGCCGTAGAGGGTGAGCGGGAGACCCTGCAGGGCCTGGACGATGAAGTTGCTCACCACCCGGCCGTCGTCGGGGAGCATGCGGGGCCCGTAGGTGTTGAAGATCCGCATCACACGGATCTCGGTGCCGTGCATGCGTTGGTAATCGAAGCAGAGCGTCTCGGCGATCCGCTTGCCTTCGTCGTAGCAGGAGCGGATGCCGATGGTGTTGACGCAGCCCCGGTAGCTCTCGGGCTGGGGATGGACCTCCGGATCGCCGTAGACCTCACTGGTGCTGGCCAGCAACAGCCGGGCGCCGACGCGGCGGGCCAGGCCGAGCATGTTGTAGGTGCCGAGGAAGCTGGTCTTGGCGGTCTTGATCGGGTTCGACTGGTAGTGCACCGGCGAGGCCGGACAGGCGAGATGCCAGATGCGGTCGATCTCCAGGCGGATCGGCTCGGTGACGTCGTGGCGGATCAGCTCGAACTTGGGGTGACCCAGCCAGTGGCGGATGTTGTCCTTGCGACCGGTGTAGAAGTTGTCGAGGCAGATCACCTCCTCGCCGGCCTCCATCAGCCGGTCGACCAGATGGGAACCGAGGAAGCCGGCCCCGCCCGTGATCAGATTGCGCCGCGTCACTCAGCCCTCACCCACCCGCCAGACGTTAAGACCCGCCGCCCGGGCGGCCGCGGCATCGGCGATGGCCCGGGCGTCGAACAGCCAGGCCGGGCGGCGCATCTGGGACACGATCGCCCCCCAGTCGAGCCGGGCGTAGTCGCGCCATTCGGTGAGGATCAGCACGGCATCGGCGCCGGCAGCCGCCTCCAGGGGCGAGCCCGCCGTCTGCCAGCCGCCGTCGGCCGGTGAGGGGGGCTGGCCGAGGTCCTCGGCGATCTGGGCGGCTGACACCTTGGGATCCACGATCACCAAGCGGGCCCCTTCCTCGATCAGGTCCTGGCAGATGCGGATGGCGGGAGCCTCCCGGGTGTCGTTCGTGTCCGCCTTGAAGGCGAAGCCCAGCACCGCCAGCCGCTTGCCGGTGACGGTGCCGAACAGGCGCTGGACCACCAGCCGGGCAATGCGGTCCTGCTGCCAGGTGTTGAGGGTCACCACCTGCTCCCAGTAGCCCGCCACCTCCTCCAGCCCGTAGTGGCGGCAGAGGTACACCAGGTTGAGGATGTCCTTCTGGAAGCAGCTCCCCCCGAAGCCTGGTCCGGCCTGCAGGAACTTGGCGCCGATCCTGGAATCGGTACCGATGGCGCGGCCCACTTCACGCACGTCGGCCCCGGTGGCTTCGCACAGGGCGGCGATGCTGTTGATCGAGGAGATTCTCTGGGCCAGGTAGGCGTTGGCGGTGAGCTTGGAGAGCTCGCTGCTCCAGAGATTGGTGCGCAGGATCCGCTCCTGGGGCACCCAGGTGGCGTAGATCCCGGCCAGGGATTCGATCGCCGCGGGGTCTTCGCCGCCGATCAGCACCCGGTCGGGGGCCTCAAGGTCGCCGATCGCCGTGCCCTCGGCCAGGAATTCGGGATTGGAGAGGACGGCGAAGGTCTTGGCTTGCCTGCGATCGCCCTCCGGGCGGTTCTGCTGGGCGGCCCCCAGGATCGCCTTCACCGTCTCGGCGGTGCGCACCGGCAGGGTGCTCTTCTCCACCACGATCGTGTGGCCCCGGGCGGCGGCGGCCACCTGGCGGGCCGAGACCTCGATCCAGCGCAGGTCACTGGCCTGGCCGGCCCCCACACCACGGGTCTTGGTGGGGGTGTTCACCGAAAGGAACACCATGTCGGCGGCGGCGATGGCCGCATCCACCTCGGTGGTGAAGTGGAGGTTGCGCCCCCTGGCCCTGCCCACCACCGCATCCAGCCCCGGTTCGTACACCGGCAGCCGGCTCAGATCCGGGTCGTTCCAGGCCGCGATCCGCTCGGCATTGAGGTCGACCACCGTCACCTGAATCCCGGGACAACGGTCGGCGATCACCGCCATCGTGGGTCCCCCGACATAGCCCGCTCCGATGCAACAGATGGTGCGAATCGGTGGATGGGCCGGGTCCATGGGGGATGGAAGTGCTGCGGGGACATTACCGCCATTGCCTGGCTTTGGCCGTGGCCGTGGCCCGGCGATGGCGGGGGCGGGTTCCGGGCGGTGCCGGAGGTTAAGCACAGGTAAGTTGTGCTTGAGAGCCTGACGGGGGCCGGTCCTTGACCACGGTGCTGCTCACGGGAGGAGCCGGATTCATCGGCAGTCACACCTGTCTGGCGCTGCTGGAGGCCGGCCACCGGGTGGTGGTGATCGACGACTTCAGCAACGGCAGTCCCGAAGCCCTTCGCCGTGTGTGCGAGTTGGCGGGGCTGGGGGGATGGCGCCAGTTGTCGCCGGAGCGGTGGGCGACGGACGACGGGAAGCCGGCCCGGTTCACCCTGCTGAAGGGGGATGTGCGCTGCCCCCGGGATCTCGACCGGGCCTTTGAAGACGGGGAGGGGGGCGGCGGCGGCATCGGCGCCGTGCTCCACTTCGCCGGCCTCAAGGCGGTGGGGGAGTCGATGGGGCAGCCCCTCCGCTACTGGGACGTGAACGTCGTTGGCGCGGTCCGGCTGCTGGAGGCCATGGGCCGCCACGGCTGCCAGACGCTCGTCTTCAGCAGCAGCGCCACCCTCTACGGCATCACCGACCGGGTGCCGATCCCCGAGACGGCGCCGCTGCAACCGATCAATCCCTACGGCTACACCAAGGCCGCCGTCGAAAGGATGCTGGCCGATGTGGCCGCCAGCGCCCCGGGCTGGCGCATCGCCCTGCTGCGTTACTTCAATCCGGTGGGCGCCCACCCCAGCGGACGCATCGGCGAGGACCCCAACGGCCTCCCCAACAATCTCTTTCCCTTCCTCTGCCAGGTGGCGGCAGGGCGCCGCCAGCACCTCGAGGTGTTCGGCGGCGACTGGCCCACCCCCGACGGCACCGGCATCCGCGACTACCTGCACGTGATGGATCTGGCGGAGGGCCACGGACGGGCCCTCGAGGAGCTCCAGGCCGAGCCGCCCCAGCTGCTCACCCTCAATCTCGGCAGTGGTCAGGGCCACTCGGTGCTCGACCTGGTGCGCAGCTTCGAGGCCACCAACGGCCTGACCCTGCCCTACACGGTGGTGGATCGCCGGCCGGGGGATTCCGCCATCAGCGTCGCCGATCCCCGCGAGGCGGAGCGGCGCATGGGCTGGCGGACCCGGCGCTCCCTGGCGGACATCTGCCGCGATGGCTGGGCCTGGCAGAGCGCCAATCCCGAGGGCTACCGCAGCAGCGATCGGCAGCCTGGCCGGGCGCTCATCGAGGCGCAGGGGGTGTCCTGACGTAGACCCTCATCCCGTGCTCGTGCCTCTCCAGCTGGAACCCCACCCGGGCGAGCTGGGCCGTGGAGAGCCGGTTGAGGGAGAGATCGCCGTAGCGGCTGATCAGATCCGGCTGCCAGTGGTTGCTGGCCAAGGCGATCCGGCTCTCGTAGGGCGGGTAGGCATCGCGGAGCACCACCACATCCACCCGCCGCTCGTCGAGCCAGGCCCGCAGCGTGGCGGGTGAGCCGAGGGCGCTGAGCAGCCCCGGATACTGGCCCGACTCCACCGTGGACGCCGCCAGCTTGGTGATGTCCCTGGCGGCCACCGGAGCCAGGCACTGGCGCGTGCCCAGCACCGCGCCGACGTAGGGATCGCTGAGCAGGGTCCGGCCCTGCCGCCGTGGTTCCCGCCCGCACAACTCCCTCAGGGGCTCAAGAATCGGTTCGATGGTGGCGCCATCCGCCGGCCGAACGTCCTCCAGGGGGGTAAGCAGGTGGGGCAGCTTGGAGACGAACACGTTGGAGCGGCCCCGCAGACCGATCGGGACCGCCAGCACGGCGATCAGTCCGGCCAGCATTGCGATGAGGATCCCCCGCCCCCGGGACCATCCCCTGGAGCCCTCGCGCCGCCCGCCGGGGTCGAGGGTCCAGGCCATCGCCGGGATGCTGATCCAGAACAGGCTCGTCCACACCAGCCGGTAGGCGCTGTCCGGCTCGATCAGCTTGAAGACCAGATCGCTGACGAACGGGGCCCACCACTGCAGCAGCACCAGCGGTGCCAGCAGCGCCAGGGCCAGCACCGGGCCGCCGGGCCTGTGCCGGCCCCTGGTGGCCACGGCGCAGGCCAGTGACAGCCCCAGCGCCGCCAGGTAGACCGGCTCCCAGGTCGCCACCGGCAGGCTGGGCCAGAAATAGAAGAAGCGATGGCCCAGAACCCGGTAGTCATGGACGAAGCGCATGGTCTCCGGCCAGGCGTAGAAGGATTCGAGACTGGGGTGCCAGGGCAGGCGGTTCAGGCCCGCGAGCAGCAGTCCGGCCCCGACGGCGACGGCCAGCAGGCGCCGCCGTGAAGGCCACACCACCAGGCTGGCGGCCGTGGCGGCGACCAGGAGGTTGACGGTCAGAAAGGCCGTCACCCCATGGGCGTGATAGGCGAGATAGGCGGACCCCAGCAGCAGCGCCGTCGCCGCCCCCACGGGGCGTGCCCCGGGCCAGGACGGGCGCTGCAGCAGCCCCAGCAGCGGCGTGGCCGCGGCCAGCACCAGGGCCAGGCCGGTCAGGGTGCCGTTGAGGGCGATCTGGTGGAAGAAGGAGAAGTTCTGGTGCCCCATGCCCAGCAGGAACAGCAGGGCCGTGAGCCAGCAGAGGGCCACCCGGCCGGTGAGGCGCAGGCTGAGCTGGCAGCTGGCGGCCACCACCAGGAAGGTGTTCAGCGCCGCCAGCAGGCTGGCCCGCCACGGGGCGAGGGCCTCGGGGAAGCCGAACAGGTAGCTGGCCGCGGTGAAGAACCAGTTGGCCGGCGAGTGGTAGTGCAGGGGGTCGAGGCGCACCGTGTCGAGCAGGTCGCTGCCGAAATAGATCGCGTAGTAGACGAAGCCATCGGAGGGAAACTCCAGGACCACCCCGCGCAGCGCCAGGGCAAGCGCACACACCAGGGCGGGAGCCAGCACCGCCAGCAACGGCCGCCCCAGGGCCGGGTCCGCCAGCCGCTGGCGCCAGTGCCGCGGCCGGATGCCCAGGGCCGCCGCCACCACCAGCAGGTCGAGCAGAACCAGCAGCCCATAGGACTGCCGCAGCGTCGGCCCCCCCGGCAGCAGCGACAGCCAGCCGATGGCGGCCCAGGAGCCCACGCCCAGCAGCAGCATCTGCCAGCTGGGCCGGCGCCAGCGCCATCCCCACAGCAGCGGTGCCGCGACGGCCAGCAGCAGCGGGAGGAAGGGATCGGTCAGCGCAGCCATTCGGCGCAGGGGAAGCCGCTGCCCGGTGACCCTAGGGGACCTGCCGAGCCCGCCCGTTCCGGCAACGGCTCAGAGCCGCTCGTCCCGCAGGCGCTCCCCCCGGAGCTCGCGCAGGCGCTCCCCCAGGGCCGGTCCCGGCCGCAGGCCCGCGGCGATCAGATCGGCCGCCGACAGCGGGGAAGGGAGGTGGCGCCAGCGGCACCACCAGCGCAGCAGGGGCCGCCGCGGCAGGGCCCCGCTCACCAGCGCCAGGGCCACGGCCTCGGCGGACCAGCCCGGCCGCTCCAGGAAGCTGGTCCAGGCCAGGGCCGTGGCCGGCTCCGCCTCCAGGTCCTGCCAGCTCTGCCGCAGCAGGGCCAGCTGGGCCAGCAGCCGCTGCTGGCCGTGGGGGAGCTGCAGTCGCGTCGCCACGGCTGGCGCCGACCCGCTGGCGGCCAGCAGGGCGGCCAGCGGCGGCAACCCGCAGCGCCTGGCCCAGCAGAGGCGGCGGCGCCAGCCGGTGTCGTTCTGCAGCGTCGGATCCACCAGCACCAGGGCGCCCCACGCCTGCAGGCAGCCCAGGGCCGCCTCCCAGGGTTCCCGCTCGAGCAGCAGCTCCAGCTCCATCCGCAGCCGCGTGCCGAGGGCGGGGGGCACGCGGCCGTCTCCGGTGGCCGCACCGCGGCTCTCCTCCCCCCAGGGCCAGCGGGCCAGGGTGTCGCGCATCTGCTCCAGGCTGGCGGGGGCCAGGCTGAACCCCAGCCGGGCGGCGTAGCGCGCAGCCCTCACGATCCGGGTGGGGTCGTCCTCCACGCTCCTGGGGTGCAGCAGTCGCAGGTGCCGGTG
Source organism: Tabrizicola sp. YIM 78059 (assembly GCA_943367815.1). Lineage (GTDB taxonomy): Bacteria > Cyanobacteriota > Cyanobacteriia > PCC-6307 > Cyanobiaceae > Cyanobium. The sequence goes on from CALRKA020000006.1 coordinate 148,794, forward strand.
GGCCAGGTCGGCACAACCGCCATGGGGATCGAGCAGGTGCAGGTCGGGCCCGGAGCCGGCGAACACCAGGGCCATGGCGTTGATGCTGAAGTCCCGGCGGGCGAGGTCCTCCTCGAGGGAGCCGTCGGTCACCACGGGGTTCTCCCCGGGGGCCGGGTAGGTCTCGCGGCGGGCGCTGGCCAGATCGAGCAGGATCCCGTCGAGCTCCAGCTCGACGGTGCCGAAGGCCCGGTGAAACTGGCAGTAGCCCACCGCCGCGGCCGGGGTGTCCTCCAGCAGCGTCTCGGCCAGGCGATGGGCCGCCGGGCGCGAATCGGCAGGGTCGGCCCCCGGAACCAGCTCCACCACCAGGTCGAGGTCCGGCAGACCCCGGAGGGGATCGCGGTGCACCCGATGCAGCAGCAGATCCCGCACAGCGCCACCCACGACGGCCAGCACGGCGCAGTCCGCCGACCGATGGAAGGCGGCCATCAGGCGGGGTGGCAGGGAGAGATCCCCGGGATCGATCGCGGAGACCGTCATCGCGGCAGGCCCATGGAACGGTGTCCTGAAGGCGCACGGTACAGTCGGGCGATCGAGATCGCGCCTGATGGCGATACAGGAATCATGGTGACGTTGTTGCTCTGATGTTGTCCTGATGTTGCTCTGACTTTCCATGACTGACGCCCATGACTGACGCCATGACTGACTCCCAACCTGACGCCCAACCTGCCTACCCATCCCTGAGCCGGAGCCCGTGGGATCAGGCCCAAGCCGCCAGGGTCGCACGGAATGACTGACAGCTTCAAGAAGATCCTCAAAGCCCCCCTGGGTCTGTGGAAAAAGATCAAGATCAAGATCTTCATCCTCACGGACTATCTCCAGGCCCTGGTTGATTACTGGCTGGGTCCCTATGGCCGTCGCTGTCCGCCGGAACGGCGCTTCCGGCCGATCTCAGGGGATCCGGGTGCCGTCAGCACCGCGACCAGCAGCCCATCCGGGACCGCCACGGACACCCCCGAGCGCATCGCACTGTTCATTGCCTACTCCAGGCGCCTGACCCTCTCCAACCGGGCCTACATCGAAGCCCTGAATGAGGCGGGCTTTGCGGTGCTCTACATCAACAACGAGCGCACCGATCCGGATGCGGCCACCGCCCTTCAGGCCCTCTGCTGGCGCGCCTATGACCACCACAACATCGGCAGGGACTTCGGCGGCTTCCGGGATGGGGTCCTGCTGCTCCAAAACGAAGGGCATCTCGATCGCTGCAAGGTTCTCTGCATCGCCAATGACTCGATGCAGTTCATCCCGGGCCGCAACGCCCAGGCACTCATCGCCGCCCTGAACGCCTTTACGACCTCGGACAAGCTGGCCCTGTTCAGCCACATCAGCCACCAGATCCAGACCCACTACCAGTCCTATTTCCAGGTTCTCAAGCCGGACATCTTCCGCTCCAGGCTCTTTCTCCAGTTTTGGAAGAATTACCAACCACTCTCCCACCGGGGGCATTGCATCTACAACGGAGAGATTGCCCTGTCCCAGGATGTGTACAGACGCTTTCCAGCCGTCGATACGCTCTACACCAGTGACAAGCTCCAGGAAGCCCTAGAACGCCATTTCAGCGGCGAAGGCGGTGTGCCTGCCGAAGAGGTCTTCCGGCTGATGCCATCGCCCGCCCGCACGTCCCAGCGACGCAAGATCGGCTATTCCCTGCAGCAGCTGATGCTGCAGAGCGATCAGCACGAAAAGCTCACTGGAGCCCAGCTCTACAGCATCGCCGATCTGATCGAGAACGGGAATCCCAGCCACATTGCCGCCTTTCTCTACCCCTTCTATCTTCACTGCCCCTTCGTCAAGCACGATCTCTGCACCGCCGGCAGCTACACCATGGCCCAGGCGATCAGCCTGTTCAGGGAGGTGGTGAGGCAGTCCGTCGCCGCTGGGGATATCGAGCCGTATGTCGAGGAGTTCAGGGATCTGATGTACCGCCGAGGTGTGCCACTGAGCTACAACAATCGCCTGCGGGAAGCGGCGATCAAAGGGATCACGGGAACGTTCATCTACCCCTCCACCTTTGAGTGACCCTTTCACCGATGCGTGACACCCACTCCCATCCCGGCGTCGCGCTGTTCCGTTGATGGGGAAGCCATCCGAAGCCCGCCTCCCCATTCACTTCATCACGGTGAATTACCACTGTGGGGATTACATCCGTGGCCTGATCGAGGCGATCGGCGCCAGCGCCGAGGATCCGGGATCCCTGCACTTCGTCGTCGTCAACAACTCGCCGTCCGACCGGAGCCTGCGCCAGTGGATCGACGCCGGCAACCTGCCCCTGCCGGTGCGGCTGATCGAGGCGGGGGCGAACATCGGCTTCGGCAGCGGCTGCAATCTGGGGCTCAGCCACGTGTGGCAGACCGACAGGCAGGCGGTGGCCTGGCTGATCAACCCCGACGCCCGCCTCGATGGGGGGGCGATCGCCTACGTGAGGCAGTGCCTGCGCGACGACGACACGATCGCCCTGCTCGGCACCCGGATCCGTGACCCCCAGGGCGATGTCTGGTTCAGCCACGGCAGCTTCAACCGCTGGACCGGGAGCCTGCGCCATCGCTTCCCCGGCGACGACTGCCGCCCCCTCCCGGTCCGCACCTGGCCCACCCGCTGGATCTCCGGCTGCAGCATGATTTTCCGGATCGGGGTGCTGCGCGAGTGCCCCCAGTTCGACCCCCGCTACTTCCTCGACTACGAGGACGCCGACATCTCCGAACGCCACCATCGGCTGGGCTACCGGCTGCGGGTCACCCAGGCGGTGCTGGTGGAGCATCAGGTGTCCGCCATCACCCGCCGGGCCCCCCGGGCCAAGTACCAGCACGCCACCTTCAGCAAGCTCTACTTCCTGCACCGCCACGCCACGCCCCTGGCCCTGCTGCTGAACCTCCTCTATTACGCCGTCCGCCCCCTCAGCTTCTGCCTCTCCGATCCGGAGCGGGCCCGGGGCCGCTGGTGGGGACTGGGGGACTATCTGCGCTGGTGCTGGCGGCGGCTCCTGCGCCGGCCGGAGCCGCCCCACCCACGCACGTCCTTCACCGTTTCATCCTGAGGAAGCGCCCCGCCAGGGCCCGCAGGGTGGGCCAGCGCTGGGCCGGCGGACAGTGGCGCCACAGGATGGCGGCCACCGCCGGCAGGTAGAGGTGGGACTTGGGGTGGAAGAAGGTGAACAGCAGACCCCGCAGGCTGCCCAGCGGCAGGCGTTTCTGCTCGTCGCCGAAGTCGTTGAGGACCACGACCCCCGGGGTCACGCGGGCGTCGATGCCCTGGCGGACCGCCCGCATCACCCACTCGGAATCGGCGTGGTAGTGGGGCAGCCAGCGGGCGTCGTAGAGGCCGATGCGGCGGAAGACCTCCTGGCGGATCAGCACGCCGTTCCCCGGCATCGCCTCGGCCTCGAGCACCTCGGCGTCGGCCAGCGCCGGATCCAGCTGGCTGGCCAGGTCGTCATGGTGGGACAGGCGCAGGAAGCGGTCCGTGCCCCAGTCCGTGCGGGTGCCCAGGGCCCAGATCCGCCCGGGCTCGGCCAGCAGGTCGATGCGGCTGCCCAGGATCCCGCAGCCGTGGCGCTGGGCCAGGTCCACCATCCGCTCCACGTAATCGGCGGGGACGACGGCATCGTCATTGATGGTGAGCACGTAGTCGGTGCCGGCCGCCAGGGCCCGCCTGACGCCCCGGTTGGTGGCGCCGGCCCAGAAATCCCGGTCGTCGGCCGTCACCACCGTCACCTTCGGATGCTGCCGGCGGATCGCCGCCACGGTGCCGTCGCTGGAGTTGGCATCCACCACCACGACCCGCAGGGCGCCGTGGGTCTGGCCGGCCATGGCGGCCAGGAAGCGCAGGGTGGTCTCGCGGCGGTTGCGGGTGGGCACCACGGCGGTGACCAGCGGCATGGTCATGCCGGCTCGATCGGGGCCAGGCGTGGATCGAGAATCTTCGGCCCCATGCCCTCGAACTTCACGGCGATGGAGGTCTTCTCGCCGCTGCCGAACAGGTGGGTGACCTGGCCCTCGCCGAAGCTGCTGTGCCGCACCCGATCCCCCACCGCCCAGGTGCGGGGGGCGCCGCGGCGGCGCACCGCATTGGCGGGAACGCCGGCCGGTCCGCCGGCGGCGACCCGCTGGCTGTCGTCGCGGTCGACCCGGGTGAGCCGCTCCAGCCGCTGCTCGCGCCGCAGGGCCGCACCGCCGCTGCGGGGGATGTCGCCCTGGAGCAGGGCCTCGGGCAGCTCGGAGAGGAACACCGAGGGCACCGCCGGCTCCCGCATGCCGCCCCAGAGCCGCCGTTCGCTGGCGTGGGAAAGGAACAGCCGCTCCTTGGCCCGGGTGATCCCCACATAGCAGAGGCGGCGCTCCTCCTCGAGGGCGGCGGGGTCCTCCAGGGAGCGGTAGCTGGGGAACAGGCCCTGCTCGAGCCCCACCAGGAAGACCACCGGGAACTCCAGCCCCTTGCTGGCATGGAGGGTCATCAGCGTGACCCGGTCGGCCTCGGTGTCCTTGCTGTCGGCGTCGCTGGCCAGGGCGGCGGAGGCCAGAAAGCCCTCCAGGGAGCCCTCCTCGTTCTCCTCCTGGTACTGGAGGGCCGCATTCACCAGTTCCTGCAGGTTGCGGCGCCGCTCCTCGGATTCATCGGTGGCTTCGGCCAGCAGCTCGGCCAGGTAGCCGCTCTGCTCCATCACCCGCTGCACCAGCTCGGAAGGGGGAGCGTCCTGCAGGCGGCGGCTCAGGTCGGTGATCAGCTCCTGGAACTGCAGCACGCCCCGGGCGGAACGGCCGGCGAGGGAGCGCACCGCCTCCGGATCGCTGACCACCTCCCACAGGGGCAGCCCCAGCTGGTTGGCCGCATCGGTGAGCCGCTCAATGGTGGTCTTGCCGATGCCCCGCCGGGGCACGTTCAGCACCCGCAGCAGGCTGACGGTGTCGGCCGGGTTGACCAGCAGGCGCAGGTAGGCGAGCACGTCCTTGATCTCCCGCCGGTCGTAGAAGCGCAGGCCCCCCACCACGATGTAGGGAAGGCCCCAGCGCACCAGCGACTCCTCCATGGCGCGGGACTGGGCGTTGGTGCGATACAGCACGGCCATGTCGCCCCAGCGCAGCTCCGGGTGGGCCGCCTCGAGCATCCGCATCCGGTGCACCACCGCCTCGGCCTCGGCGATCTCGTCGTCGCAACGGGTGAGGCTGATGGGCTCCCCCTCGCCGCGGGTGGGACGCAGCACCTTGTCGATGCGCTCGCTGTTGTTGGCGATCAGGGCATTGGCCGCCTCCAGGATCGTGGCGGTGGAACGGTAGTTCTCCTCCAGCTTCACCATCGTGCCGGTGTCCCCGTCGAGGGAGCCGTCGCCGAACTCCTTCTGGAAGCCCATCAGGATCGTGAAATCGGCCGCCCGGAAGCTGTAGATGCTCTGATCGGCGTCACCGACCACGAAGACGGAACGGCCCTCCCAGTCGTCGAACGTCTCGGGGGGATGGCCATTGGCCACCAGCAGCTTGATCAGGTCGTACTGGGTGCGGTTGGTGTCCTGGTATTCGTCCACCAGCACGTGGCGGAAGCGGCGGTGCCAGTAGTGGCGGATCTGCTCGTTCTGCTGCAGCAGCTGCACCGGCATCAGCAGCAGGTCGTCGAAATCGAGGGCGTTGTTGGCGGCCAGGGCTCGGCGGTAGCGGCGGTAGGCCTCCGCCTCGTGCTTGCCACGGGGGCCGGGGTGCTCCTCCTCGAGGCGCTCGGGCAGCCAGCCCTGGTTCTTGGCGTTGCTGATCGCCCAGCGCACCTTCTTCGGCTCGAAACGCTTGGGGTCGAGCTGCATCTCCTGGGTGACGATCTCCTTGACCAGGCTCTGGGCGTCGCTCTCGTCGTAGATGGAGAACTGGCGCGTCCAGGTGAGTCCCTCGGGGTCGCGGAACTTGTCGATGTCGAAGCGGAGCAACCGGGCGAACAGGGCATGGAAGGTGCCGATCCAGAGGTCCTTGATCACCTCCCGGTAGATGCGGCTGCGCAGCTGCTTCTGCTCCCGGGCCGGCAGGGTGCTCCAGGGCTGGCCGAACTGGCTCTGGGCCAGCCGCTGGGCCAGCAGCACCTCCAGGCGCTCCTTCATCTCCCGGGCGGCCTTGTTGGTGAAGGTGACCGCCAGCACCTGGGCCGGATCGACGCCGTGGTGCCCGATCAGATGGGCAATGCGGTGGGTCAGGGCCCGGGTCTTGCCGCTGCCTGCCCCGGCCACCACGAGCAGCGGGCCGATGTGGTGATCGACCGCCCGCCGCTGGGCCTCGTTCAGACCGGCCAGAAAACTCACAGGCTCCGGCATGGAAGGTTGAAATCGGACCCTAGCAGCCCCGTCCCGACGGGCGTGTGGATCCGAACAGATGCGCGTCCCTCAGGTAGAGAAAACGGTGCGATTCCGCCGATTCACACCATGGTCAGCGAACCGCAGAAACCACCCCGTCGGGATCAACCAAGGGGGCTGGAAAGACGACGTTCGAAGGAGGCCAGATCGTTGAAGGTATCGGAGCGCTGCCGCAGTTGCTCGAAGCTGCCGTAGGCCTTGATGTGACCTGCCTCAAACTCGAAGATGCAGTCGGAGCGCATCACGGTGGAGAGGCGGTGGGCGATCACCACCAGGGTGCAGCGGCGCCCGATCACCTCGATGGCATCCATCACCTCCGATTCGGTGCGGTTGTCGAGAGCGCTGGTGGCCTCATCCAGCACCAGGAACTTGGCATCGCGATAGAAGGCGCGGGCCAGCGCCAGCCTCTGCCGCTGGCCACCCGACAAGCGGATGCCGTTGTCGCCGATGGGGGTGAACAGGCCCAGGGGAAGCTCGGCGACGATGTCGGCGAGCTGGGCGGCCTGGAGAGCCTCCCAGACCCGCATCTGATCCACTTCGTCCACCTCCTCGGCGAAGGCGATGTTCTCGATGATGTTGCCGTTGAGCAGATTGATCGACTGGGGCACATAGGCACAGTTGGCCTGCCAGGCCGGCACATCGGCCTCATCCACATCGATGCCGTCGAGCTGCAGGGTGCCGCTGCTGGGCCGCAGCAGGCAGAGCAGCTGGTTGGCCGTGGTGGTCTTGCCGCTGCCGGTGGCGCCGACGAAGGCGACGCGGGAGCCGACAGGGATCGACATCGTGATGTCATGCAGCACGTTGACGTCGGTGCCGGGATAGCGATAGCTGACGTTCTTCAGCCGGATCACCCGTTTGGGCATGACCCCATCGGGAGACGGGACGCCCTCGGAGCGGATGGTGAGCCGGCTCTCGGGCAGTTCGATCAGCTTGAGGGTCTCCTCCAGGTCCGGCAGGCCCGCCCGCAGGGAGGTGATGGCCCGGAAGCTGTCCTGCAGGGGAGGGGTGAGCTTGAGGGAGGTCACCGCCACGGTGGCCAGGAACGGGATGATCTTCAGCAGGGCACCGGGATCGGGATTCGAGAGCAGGGGCAGCATCCCGGCCGCGAAGATCATCGTGATACCGAGGGGTTCGATCAGTGCCCGCGGGGTCTCGGGCAGGACATCGGCCTTCCACATGAATGGAATCGTGTCGCGCCCGGCCTGCTGGTAGTGGCGCTCGAAGTAGGGCTCCGAACCCGTGAGCTGCACATCGAGAATCGTGCGCATCGATTCGGAAAGAATCGAATTGGTGCGGACCTCCAGGAGGATCCGCTGCCGGGCTGCAAAGCGCAGGAAGGGGGTGATGGCGGTGGAGATCAGCAGATATCCGGCCAGCAGCCCCAGAATCAGCCCAACGGCCAGCAATTTGCCGACGATCAGCATGCCGGCGGAGAGCAGGGCGATCACGAACACGCCACTGGCCAGCTGCAGCAGAGGCAGCACAACAATGTCGGCGACGCGCGACACATTGATCAGCACCTTGGCGGAGATATCCGAATTTGATTCTCCGAGGAAATAGACATAGGGCTGGGCGATCAACTTGCGCTGCGCCATGTCGGAAAGATCACGCCAGATCGACGCCTTGAGCCGCAGCTGGAAGGCCCGCAACAGCAGCTTGGAGAGCGAGGAAAACCAGGCGGCCGCAACGAAGGCCACCACCAGCACCACCACCTTGACGCGTGGATCTTCCGGAACCAGGCCTTCCCAGGGGATGGAGGGGCGGTTCTCACCGCCGACCACGACGGTGAACAGCCGGGCCACCAGGGCCACCACCACCAGATCGGCCACACCGGCAAGGATCGCCAGCGGGATCAGCCGCATCAGCGCCTGCTTGCGGCGACGCGGCAATTGGGCCAGAAGTCGCACCAAACTCTTGAAGGTTTGGCTTTTGCGAAACATCTGGTCAGACTTTTGCGGGAATCGTACCCGTGCGGCCAGAAGGGCCGCCGCCACGCCAGCCAGTCAGTTCAGTGATCGCCACATGGCCGAAAACCGGCGCCGCCACTGGTCGATCCGCACGGCCATCACGGGAGGTGAGCGCAACGGCGACGCCCCCTCCCGCAGCAGGTGGGTCCAGTGGGCGTCGATGGCCTCCAGGGCCGAATGCCAGCGCTCCTGCAGCACCGGCTCGCTGCTGGCCTCCAGCAGGTTGGCGAGCCTGGCCGGCGGCGGCAGCCAGGCCAGCGGGTCGGCCACCGCCGCCTGGATCCTCTCCAGATCGTGCTCCAGGCTGCCGCAGCCGATCTGGTGGCCCACCACCCCCGGATCGAGGCTGTCGGCCAGGGCGTGGTTGAGGCTGCTGAACACCACACAGCCGCAGGCCATCGCCTCCAGGGGCGGCAGGCCGAAACCCTCACTCACCCCCCGGCCGCGCCAGTAGTCGGCGGAGTCGTAGAGGACGACGGCCGCACTGTTGAACAGATCCACCAGATCGTCCACCCAGCCGCTCTGGACCTCCACCCGCAACCCGCGCCGGCGCAGGGCCGGCACCAGCTGCCCCAGGACGTAGTCACTGCACTTGCGCTGCTGCACCAGGACGTCGATGGGGCGCCCGCAGCCCACGGGGGCCGCCCGGTTGCCCCGCTCCAGCCACTGGGGCTGGAGCGCGTTCGGCACCAGGAACAGGGGGTTGCGGGGGGCCCGGTCGCCCCAGTAGCCGAGGGTGTTGCGGCTCACCGCCAGCAGCGGCACACCGGGGGGCAGCGAAAACCCATAACCGCTGCTGTGGGCGTGGTACGCCAGGGGCCTGCCCCGCAGTCGCCGCAGCAGGCGGGGCACGTCGAACCCCCAGCTGACAATCCAGAGGGCCTCCCCGGGCGCCCGCTCCCGGGCCAGCAGATCATCCAGAAACGGGTGGTCGGGCTCCCGCTTCCGGTAGGTGACCACCTCGGTGGGGGTCAGCTGGGACGTCAGCCGTGCGGTCTGCAGTTCCACCAGCAGACCACCGCCGCGAAAGCGGCCGGTGGTGCCGGGAAGCAGGAAACGGATCGGACGCACGCGTCAGGGAAGGGGCGGCGGCCGCCGCTGGCCTGGCAAACCTAAGCGGGGACCGCTTCCGTGCTGCCGGCGCGGGTGCGGCGGGTGAGGAAGCCGAACAGCACCTTGCCGATCGCCGCCACCAGATTGCCTTCCAGCTCCTGGAACATCTTCATGTTGCAGTGGAAGGCCTCGTTGGCCTCGCCCACGATCCGGTCGGCCATGGCCTGGTCGATGGGCAGGCTGTCGAGGGTGGCGCGGTAGTTGACCTTGAAGGCCTTCTCGTCGTCGATGGCGTCGAATTCATAGAAGCGCAGGCCATCGTGCTCACCCAGGCTCATCGCCTTCTGGGCGATGTTCTTGAGGATCTGCCCCCCGGAGAGGTCGCCGATGTAGCGGGTGTAGTGGTGGCCGACCAGCAGCTCGGGGCACTCCCGGGCCACCTGGTGCAGGCGGGCCACATACTCCTGGGCGCCGGGGGTGGCGCGGATCTGCTGGCGCCAGTCGCCACCGAAATAGAAGGTGAGATCGGCCTCGAGCGATTCGCGGCGGTTGAGCTCGGGTGAGGCGATCGGACCGACCACCGGATGGTCGGCCAGCTTGCCGATCTCCTCCTCCATGGCGCTGTAGACGAACCACAGGTCGGCCACCAGGGTGCGATAGCTGGCCTTGTCGACGACCCCCTTGAGGAAACAGCTCACGAAGCCGGTGTTCTCGGCCATGGTGTGGGCTTTCTTCGTTCCCTCACGGAGTTGGGAAGCAAGGGCGACGGGCATGGGATCGGGGAGCTGCGCGGGCAGACGTACAAACGTAGGTGGGGCCTACGGGACGACGCGGCAAGGTTGCGAAGGATTACGCGGCCCGGGTGCCCCCGGCCGACACATCGCCGAAGAGGTCGAACAGCTCCCGGCACACCTGCTGCAGCACGGCGACCACCTCCTCGGAGGGGAGATGGGACCCCGAGGGCTGCCAGTCCCCCACCGTGGCCAGGCGCCAGCGCTCCGATTCGTAGGTGAGCCCGCGGATCAGCACGCCCAGCAGCCGGGGCCGTTCGCCGGATCCGACCGGCGCCCGCTCCAGGCGCAGCTGGACCAGCAGCGAGCGGCACTGCAGGCGGGGGCTCCAGCCGGGGAAGTGGAAGGAGAGGTCGAGGGTCTCCCGCTCATCGAAGGCCCGGGTGAGGGGATCGTCGCGCCAGGGGGTGAGGTTGGCCCGGGCGGCGGGGAAATGCAGGCGGAAATGACCCACCACCGCGGCGATCGCGGCGGCCAGTTCCACCGATCGGGCCTGGTCGGCCGCATTCATGCCGTTTCCCCTGAGCAGAAAGCCAATGTGTCCGAAACCTAGGCTCATCGGCGTGTTCCGTGCCGACTCAATGGCCACATACGAGAAGCTCACCGTCCCGTCCAGCGGCACGGCGATCCGATTCGAGGGCGGCCAGCCGATCGTTCCCAACGACCCGATCATTCCCTTCATCCGCGGCGACGGCACCGGCGTGGACATCTGGCCCGCCACCCAGCGGGTGCTGGACGCAGCCGTGGCCAAGGCCTACGGCGGTGAGCGCCGCATCGAGTGGTTCAAGGTGTACGCCGGCGATGAAGCCTGCGAGCTCTACGGCACCTATCAATACCTGCCCCAGGACACCCTGACGGCGATCGAGCAGTACGGGGTGGCCATCAAGGGCCCCCTCACCACCCCGATCGGCGGCGGCATCCGCTCGCTGAACGTGGCCCTGCGCCAGATCTTCGACCTCTACTGCTGCGTGCGGCCCTGCCGCTACTACGACGGCACCCCCAGCCCCCACAAGCGGCCTCAGGACCTGGATGTGGTGGTCTACCGGGAAAACACCGAAGACATCTACATGGGGATCGAGTGGGAGGCCAGCGATCCGGTCTGCCTCGAGCTGATCGCCCACCTCAACGACACCGTGATTCCCGCCAACGGCAAGCTGGGCAAGCGCCGCATCCCCGAGGGTGCCGGCATCGGCATCAAACCGGTGAGCAAGGCGGGCACCCAGCGCCACGTTCGCAAGGCGATCCAGCACGCCCTGGGGCTGGAGGGCGCCAAGCGCCACGTCACCCTGGTGCACAAGGGCAACATCATGAAGTTCACGGAAGGGGCCTTCCGGGACTGGGGCTACGAGCTGGCCACCAGCGAATTCCGCGACCAGTGCGTCACCGAGCGGGAGAGCTGGATCCTGGGGAACCTGGAGGAACAGCCCGGCCTGAGCATCGAGGACAACGCCCGCCTGATCGAACCGGGCTACGACAGCCTCACCCCCGAGAAGAAGGCGGCCGTCGACGCGGAGGTGAAGACCGTGCTCGACGCCATCGGCGTCAGCCACGGCGGCGGCCAATGGAAGTCGATGGTGATGGTCGACGACCGGATCGCCGACAGCATCTTCCAGCAGATCCAGACCCGTCCCCAGGAGTACTCGGTGCTCTGCACCCTCAACCTCAACGGCGACTACATCTCCGACGCGGCGGCGGCGGTGGTGGGGGGCCTGGGCATGGCGCCCGGGGCCAACATCGGCGACAACGCGGCGATCTTCGAGGCCACCCACGGCACCGCTCCCAAGCATGCCGGCCTCGACCGGATCAACCCCGGATCGGTGATTCTCTCCGGCGTGATGATGCTGGAGTACATGGGCTGGCAGGAGGCGGCCGACCTGATCACCCAGGGGATCAGCGCCGCGATCGCCAACAAGGAGGTCACCTACGACCTGGCCCGGCTGATGGAACCGCGCGCCGAGGCCGTGAGCTGCTCGGGATTCGCCGAGGCCGTGGTGCGCCACTTCGGGGGCTGAAGCCAGCGGAAGCCAGGGGGTGAGCCACCCCCGTGAAGACGGTCGGGGATCGCCTGCAAAACCACGACAACCCCCTTAGGGTCCCCCCGAACCTTCATGTCGGGGATGCTGTCTGCAAGGAGCTGGAAGTCCCACGCGGCTCGACGGTTCATCAGGCTGCTGCCGAAGCGGGTGCAGCTGGCCACCGCCTACCGGCAGGTGAATGGTGCCGCGCCCGATCTGCGCCGCCCCCGGCTGCTGAGCGAGCGGATCCTGCATCGGATGCTGACGGATCGCGACCCCCTGCTGCACACGTTCTGCGACAAGATCGCCGCCAAGGAATGGATCGCGGCCCGCATCGGAGCGGGGCGCACCCCGCGCACGCTGGGGGTCGCCGACAGCGTTGAGGCGCTGACCGCCCTGCCGCTGCCGGAGCGCTGGATGCTCAAGGCCAGCCATGGGTGCAGCTGGTTTCAGCTGGTGGCCCCCCCCAGCCATCCCCTCGATGCGGCGGTGCTGGAGCAGGCCCGGTGCTGGTTGAGCGTCGACTACGCCGACACCTTCCAGGAATGGGGCTACAGGGGGGTGCCACCGCGGCTGATGGCCGAGGAGTTTCTCAGCTTCGCCGGCGGACAATGCATGGAAATGAGCGCGTACTGCTTCCGCGGCCGCGTCCAGGGGCTGAGGCTGTTCGTGCCGGAATCCGCCCTCGTCCCCCACCGCAGCAGCCAGGGGCATCTGCCCCGCACCAAGGAGCTGTTTCTCGATCAGGGCCTCCGGCCGCTGCCGCTGGTGCGGCCCCAGCACGACCACTGGCCGGCGCTGGCCGGCACCGATCGTCAGCCGCTGGAGGAGTTCCTCGCCCTGGCGGGGGAACTCTCCGCGGCGACGAGCTTTCTGCGGGTGGACGGCTTCCTCAGCGACAGGGGTGTGCTGGTGGGGGAACTGACGCCCTACCCGGGGGCGGGGATCTGGCTGCGGATGCCGCGGCAGTGGGATGCCTGGTTCGGTGCCTTCTGGGATTGAACGGGCGCTGGCGTGGGGGCCCGCACGAGCGATCAGAATGGCCCGCATGAGCCTTCCGTCCATCGCGGCCAGCGGGTCCCCGGTTGCCGGGCCGCCCGGCGCCGGCTTCATCGCCGCCGACCCCTGCGTCCACTGCGGCTTCTGCCTGCCCACCTGCGCCAGCTACCGGGTGCTGGCGACCGAGATGGACTCGCCCCGGGGGCGCATCCATGCCCTCAAGGCCATCGATGCCGGGGAGCTGGCGCTGGATGCCACGGTGGCGAAGCATTTCGACAGCTGCCTGGGCTGCTTCGCCTGTGTCACCGCCTGCCCGGCGGGGGTGCGCTACGACGAGCTGATCGAGACCATGCGGCCGCGGCTGAACGCGCCCGAGCTCCGCAGCCCGGCGCAGCGGGCCTTCCGGCGGCTGATCTTCGCCCTGCTCCCCTACCCCCCGCGGCTGCGGGCCCTGCTGGCCCCCCTGCGGGCCTACGCCGGCACGCCCCTGCAGGCCCTGGCGCGCCGCAGCGGACTCACCCGGCTGTTCGGGCCGCAGGTCGCGGCGATGGAGAAGCTCCTGCCGCCGCTGCCGGAGCAGGCCTTCCGCGACGACTGGCCCGTGCTGGTGCCGGCCGTGGGGCCCCGCCGCCACCGGGTCGGGCTGGTGCTCGGTTGCGTCCAGCGGGTGTTTGAGCCGGGGGTGAACGCCGCCGCCATCCGGGTGCTGGCCGCCAATGGCATCGAGGTGGTGATCCCCCCCGACCAGGGCTGCTGTGGCGCCATGACCCACCACCAGGGGGAGCTGCACCAGACCCGGGAGCTGGCGTCGGCCCTGGTGGCCAGCTTCGAGGCGGTGATCGGCCCGGGGCGGGCGGCGGGGCCCGAACCCCTTGATGCCGTGCTGGTGGCCGCCTCGGGCTGCGGCCACACCATGAAGTCCTACGGGGAGATCCTCGGCACGCCCCATCCCCTGCTGGGCACGGTGGCCGACATCCAGGAATTCCTCGACGGAGTCGGGCTCAGCGACAGCTTTCAGGCGGGATTGCAGCCGCTCCCCCACGATGACGGCACGGCCGCCAGTTCTGAGCGCCCCCTGGAGATGGCCTACCACGATGCCTGTCACCAGCTGCACGGCCAGGGTCTGGCGGCCCAGCCCCGGCGCCTGCTGGGCCGGATCCCCCACGTGCGGATCCGCGAAGCCACCGAAGCCGGCGTCTGCTGCGGCAGCGCCGGCATCTACAACCTCGTTCAGCCGGAGGAGGCCGCCGAACTGGGCCGCCTCAAGGCGGCCGATCTGTCCGGCACCGGCGCCGAGCTGGCCGTGAGCGCCAACATCGGCTGCACCCTCCAGATCCGCCAGGCGATGGAGGGGCAGGGGCGGCCGCTGCCGGTGCTCCATCCGATCGAGCTGCTGGATCGCAGCTGGCAAAGTGGGCTGCAGACCGGCACCGGCCTGGGCGGGGATGAACCGCGAGACGTCACTCCAGGCCGTGAGGCTGAATCCGCCTGACGATCAGGCGGATTTGGCGTCAACACTCCTGGCCTACACGATGGCGACCACACGGTTACGGCCTTCCTGCTTGGCTGCATACATCGCCTGATCAGCCCGTTCCACCAACGCAGCCGTCGACTCGTCCGGTTTGAGGAGGGTCACGCCGATCGAGAGGGTTGGCGTGACCACGCCCGTGGGCAGGCTCACCGGCCTAGCCACCGTCTGATGAATCTTCGCGGCGAACACCTTGGCTTCCACCAGGGAGTGGACACCCTGAATCACCACCAGCAGCTCATCACCACCGATCCGGCCCACCAGATCGCCGCTGCGGGTGGTATCAAGCAGCCGCAGCGCGAGAGCCTCCAGGACGGCGTCGCCGCCGATGTGGCCATGGTGGTCATTGATCTCCTTGAAGTGGTCGACATCGCAGAAAAGCACGGCCAGATTGCCATCCGCCATGCGGCGGCGCTGGCTGAGCGACTGAAGCCGCTCAAGGATTTCCTGCCGGTTGAAGAGACCGGTTAGGGAGTCGAAGCGGGCTCGATGATCGAGTTCGGCCTCCGCGACCACCTCCTCATCCACAACCTGCAGAGCTCCCGCCAGCCCTATCGCTCCGCCATTGGCATTGGGGTAGGGGCCCGCATGGATCTCCAGCCAGCGCCAGTCAAGGTCGGAGTCGTGGACACGCAGACGCACGCTGATACTGCGGCCCTGCTCCACCTGCTGCAGGCTGATCAGCCATTGCTCCGTGTCGTCGGGGTGGCAGAGATCCTGCAGCCGCTGGCCTTGCCACTCCTCTGGCCCCCAGCCGAGAAGACGCCTCAGCCCCGGGGCGATCCAGACGATCGAGCCGGCCTCGCAGAGAAACACCACATCACTGACGTTCTCAGCCAGCAGGCGGAAGCGTTGCTCGGACGCCGCCAGCTGCTGGCTGGCATGGTGCCGTTCGCTCACATCGCGGAAGCTCAGGGCCAACCCGTCGCGCACCCACACAGCCCGCAGGTCCACATGCAGGGGCTCGCACGCACCGGCCAGCTGCAGCGGCCGATCATCGGCAATCAGGGGTTGGCCCTCCCTCGCCACCTCCGCCAGCTCCGCCAGCAACAGGCGGTTGGCGCCGGGCGGCAGCAGTTCCGCCAGGGGCCTGCCGATCAGCTGGTAGCTCGAATGGCCCAACCAGCTGGCCGCCGCCGGGTTGATCTCGGAGATCCGCAATTGATCCGTGAGGGTCAGGAACAGCTGCGGGTCGACCAGGGCATTGAGGGTGGCCGCCAGCAGACCCCGCTGCTGGTCGATTTCCAGCTCACGCTGCACCTGGTCGGTGATGTCGTAGTTCACGCCGATCATCCGCAGGGCCGTGCCATCGGCCGCATAGGTGGTGCGGCTGCGAGCCTGCAGGTGATGGATTGAGCCATCGGGCCACACCACCCGGAAGCGCGGTTGATAAGGCCGCCAGCCCCGCACGGCCGCCTGGATCTCCGATTCGGCGTAGTGGCGGTCGTCGGGATGGACGGCCTTGGCCCAGGCGTCATAGGCAACGGCGAACTGGTCGCGGGTGAGGCCGTAGAGCTGGTACATCACGGAGTCCCAGGTGAGCACATCGCGTTCGATGTCCCAGTCCCAGACCCCCACGATGCCCGCCTCCGCCGCCGCCTCGAGGTAGGCCGACTGCTCCACCAGCTCGGACACGTCGGCGATCTGGAGGATCATCGTGTCGGCAGCGCTGGCGGGGCCGCTTCCCTGGGTGCAGGTCAGGACCAGATCACCCCAGACACTGGAGCCGTCAGGCCGGCTGAAGCGCAAGCGTCGCCGCTCGCCATCACGCTGATGCAAGGGATCCACCAGCCGCTCGGCGGCATCGCGATCGCCGGAGTGGACGAACTCCACCCAGGGGCGACCCAGCAGGGCGCTCTCGCTGCGCCCCAGCAGTTGGCTGAGAGCCCCGTTGACGCTGCGGAAGTTGCCGGTGGCAGGCTCACAGAGCCCCGTGCCGATGCCGGCACTGCGTAACACCGCCTGGAGCCGGTCGGCCAGCTGATGCTCCTCTTGGCGCAACGCAGACAGCCGTTGCTGGGAGAGGGCGATGGTCAGGCTGAAGGCCGCCGCAAACAGGTAGAGGGCGGCCACCAGCACCGCACCGGCAGGGTGCGCGAGCAAGGAGCCGGCGGAATCGGCGCCGGGGGGGGCCTGGAGCACCACCGCAAGACCAAGCTGTTGGCGACGGGTGTCAAAGATGAACAGACCCTCACTGTCCCTAACCACACCTCGGGACTGTCCCTGCATCTGACGCCACACCCCCGGGAAGCGCTGGGCGAAATTGGGGGTCGCTGCAGCGGCACCTGGGTTCAGGACCTGGCCTCTGTCGTTGAGCAGATAGCCGCGCTGTTGGGCCGGCGAACCACTGGTCTCAATGTCAAAGTCCTTCACCATCCGCTCAAGGCTGGTGACGTACACCACCACCCCGCGCCTCTGGTTGCCACTGAACAGCGGACGCACCGCCAATAGGACAGGGTCGGCGGCAGTCTTGCCGGTGCTGGAGACCTGCCGGGGCCAGTACACCGGAGAGAGCCAGAACCCCTCCCGATCCAGCATCAGGCCGCGGTTGACGGCACCCCGCAGCGTGGCCGGATCGGCCGGGGCACCGCGGCGCCAGATCGACAACTGCGACTGGCCCGCAGGGTTGAACACGAGAATCGCCCCATAGCGCCCATAGACCTGCAGCTGGGCGCTGAAGAGATCCTGAAGCTGGCGGCGACGCTCGCTGTTGCGGCCGAACTCGGCACTGAGCAGGGCTGACGTGGCCGTGTCCGCCTTGACCTCCTGAAGGATCTGCTCAACCTGCAGGCTGGCTCCCTCCTGAGCGGCGCTCAGGCGCGCCAGAAGGGTCTCGCGCCGCGAATGCACATAGAGGAGCACCATCGGCAGAAGCACCACGGTGATGGCTCCACCCGTCAGCAGGAAGAGGCGCAGGGTCTGGCCCAGAGTCCCGCGATGGATGCCTCGCCATGGCCATCGCACCCACGCCATCAGGCCTGAAGCTGGCGGCGAAGGAGGCAGGGAGCGGAGACCATGGGCCCGCTGGTCGGAAGCAGCAGCGACCACCGGGGCTGGCCGGCGGTCACGTCAGGGTGTCTTGCTGGAGGGGTGATCGAGGGCTGTGGATCCGATCGCACAGGCATGGCGGACCCCCCTGAACACGGGTGGATGGAGAGCTTCAGAGGCAAGGCGCTTCAGGAGCTTGGGCTCATCATGGCTGAACGGCTTCGCGCCCTGGTCAGGAGACCGATTCGGAGACCCGGGCTGGATGGTCGGGGCCAGCATCCATCCAGCGCCAGGCCTGCCTCAGGGTCGCGGCGTCGCCGAGGTTCCCTGGGAAGGTCAGGATCGGCAGGCGCGGCACCGGGGCTGCATCGGGCGTGAGCACCAGGGAAAGCCCTGGCAGCAGCTGGCCCTGCAGCTCCACCGCGGCCAGCCCGAGACCCTGACGCAACAACGCGTCGGTGGTGATGCCGCCCTTGCTGATCACATACCCCAGCCGGGACGCCTCGGCAGCCGCCAGACGGGCCATCAGCGCCGCCAGGGCCTCGCCGAGCCGCCGTCGTTCGTTCGCACTGGTGCAGACCAGCTCGCCACGGCTGGTGGTCAGCACCGGGGTGCGGCCGGCATCCAGCACAGCACCCAGCTGGTCCTGCCATTGCCGCTCCAGCGAGGCCAGCAACAGCCTTGGCTCAGGGCCCTCCAGCACCCGCGCCAGGCGGCGCACCGGCAGCTCCACCACGGCGCAGGCCGTCTCCCGCAGCAGCTCCTCCAGTTGCGCATCGGCCAGCGGCACATGGGAGCCCACCAGCACCATCCCCGGAAGCACACCCGTCCCATCGCGGCGGCGCAGGCCGGCCAGCCCGGCCGCATCCAGCGGCTGGGGCGGCAGCGGCACCAAGCCGTTCAACAGGCTCGCGGCACTCTGGAACAGGAACCGCCTTGGCCGGCCCCATGGCGCCGCCGATGCCGGCGCCATGAGCTCCCGGCTGGCGGCACCCAGGGCCGCCAGCTGCCGAGGGCGCTCCGCATCCACCACCAACAAACGGTTGCCCTGGAGCGCCGCCAGACGGTCGCACAGGGCCAGGAAGCCGTCCGAGCTGCCGCCATCGGGCCGCTCCGCCCCGGCCTCCAGTTCTTGCCAGCCGAGGCGCTCCACCGCGGCGGCGGGGATGCGGCCGCCGCTCTTCTCCTCCACCCAATCGGGCAGGAAGCTGCAGGTGTAGCCGAACAGGCCATCGGAGGCGAACGGGCTCTCGTGCACCGGCCGGCCCTGGAGAAGGTGCACCCCATCCACCGTGGTGCGCCCCCCCTCCAGAAAGGCCGGCACCAGCAAGGTGGCATCGAAGGGGCCGAGTTCCTCGCTGATCACATCCACCTCCAGCGGGAAGTGGCCCCGCAGGGTGGAATCGCCCCGGCTCACCACCAACCAGCCGCCGATGCGGCCGCAGGCCACCGCCTCCTCCAGGGCGGGCCGCAGGGCGCGGCAGATCTCCCGCACCCGCTGGGCCGCCGCCGCCGGCGCCAGGGCCCGGGTGTTGGCCAGCAGGAACAGCAGCGGCGACGGGTGGGCCAGGCCGGCGGCCAGGGACTCGGCGTCCCAGCACAACAGCAGGGGACAGCCATGCACGGTCTGGGAGCCGGTGGGGTCGTCGTCGATGACGACGATCTTGAGATCGGGCCCGGAATCGACGGTCGCCTGCGCCATGGCACCATCGTGCCGTGATGCGACCAGAGCCCAACGAGCTGCAGGAGCTGGTGCGGGACCTGCACCGGCAGGGTTCGGCCTGGCTGCCGGCGGGCCTGGGCACCCGGCTCGACTGGGGACCGCCGCTGCATGGGCCCTGCACGGTGGTCAGCTGCGCCGGCCTGCGGGGCGTGCGGGAGTTCAACCCCGGTGACTTCACCATCACCGTGGCCGCCGGCACACCACTGGTGGAGGTGCAGGAGGCCCTTGGACACCAGGGCCAGTGGTTGTCCGTGGATGCCCCCTGGGGGGACAGGGGGGGCGCCGCCGCCGGCAGCATCGGCGGCCTGGTGGCCCGGGGCCTGGCGGGCGGCTACCGCCAGCGCTATCTGGGGGTGCGCGACCAGCTGATCGGCCTGGCGCTGATGCGCGCCGACGGGGTGACGGCCAGGGCCGGCGGCAAGGTGGTCAAGAACGTGGCCGGCTACGACCTGATGCGGCTGTTCACCGGCAGCTGGGGTTCCCTGGGCCTGATCACCGAGCTGACCCTGCGCACCCTGCCCCAACCGCCCCTGCGCCGCAGTGTCTGCTTCCAGGGCGGGGCGGAGGATCTGGCCGGCCTCAGCCGCTGGCTGCTGGGCTCCAGCCTCAGCCCGGAGCGGATCGACTGGTGGAACGGCCGCCTCGCTGCCGCCGCCGGGCTGGACCCGGAGCCCCTGCTGCTGATCGGCCTGGCCAGCGTCGACGCCGCCACCCTGCAGGAGCAGGTGCGCTGCCTGCAGGAGCGCAGCAGCCTGCCGGCCCGGGTGCTGGATGCCGCCAGCACCGGCGCCTGGCTGGCCCAGGCCCGGGGTGGCACCGCCAGCGCCCCCGCCTGGCTGCTGCGCCTCGGTGTCAGCCCCGATCGGCTCGGGACGCTGATGCAGGCCCCGGCCCTGGCCGGACTGGCCGTGGACATGGCCGCCGGCAGCGGCCTCGGCCTGGCCTGGTCAGACCCGAGGGAGCCCCGGCCGGCCCTGACGTCCGGCCAGGTGAGCGCCCTGCGCAACCTCTGCGGCGAACTCGGCGGCCATCTCACCGTGCTGCGCCAGCCCCCGGACGCCGGCCTGCCGGCCTGGCTGGATGCCCCCTCCCGCCCCCTGATCGAGGCGATCAAGCGCCGCTTCGATCCGGCCGGCCAGCTGGCCCCGGGCCGCCTCCCCGGCGTCGCTCAGAGTCTCTCGACGGTGTAGCGGCACCCCAGCTCCAGAGAGTCCCCGGCGGCCACCAGCAGGCGCCGCTCCCCGGAGCTCAGGGCCCCCCGCGGGCCGCTCCAGGGCT
Source organism: Tabrizicola sp. YIM 78059 (assembly GCA_943367815.1). Classification (GTDB taxonomy): domain Bacteria; phylum Cyanobacteriota; class Cyanobacteriia; order PCC-6307; family Cyanobiaceae; genus Cyanobium. Next base: position 169,500 of record CALRKA020000006.1, read on the forward strand.
CCAGGCAGAGCATCGGCCGGGGCGGATCGCTCCACACCACCACCAGATCCATCGGTGCCACGGGATGCAGCGTCACCGCCCGGCCGCCCGCCGGATCCAGCAGCCGCACCGGGCCCTGGCCACTGCAGAGGAAGTCCACGCCCTGCTCCAGCCGGGACAGCTGGTCAGCCGTGGCGGACGGCGCCATGGTGAGGTGGTCGAAGCAGTCCGCCGGCAGGCCTTCGAGCCGCACCTGGGACAGGTCGGCGACGGCGATGTAGGGGTGAAGGCCCAGGCTGAAGGGCAGGGGATCGGTGCCGGCCTCGTCCTTGTGGCTGATCCTGGCCGTGATCGCCAGGGCCGAGGGCTGCAGCCGCAGCTCCAGCTCCAGGGCGAAGGCAAAGGGGAAATGGGGGCGGCTTTGCGGGCCGTCCTCGAGGCGCAGGCCCACGCCGCTGCCATCGGCCAGCGGGGCGATGGACCAGGGCAGATCGCGGGCGAACCCGTGCTGGGCCAGCGGGAAGCGGCCCTGGGGCAGCACGAGCGCGTCGCCGGGCAGGTTGCCGCAGATGGGGAAGAGCACGGGGATCCCGCCCCGCACCGATTTGGCCAGGTCGGCGAAGCGCTCCGCATCGAAGTAGAGAACATCGCTGCCGCCGCAGCACCAGCCGGTGACCAGCCCGCCGCGCTCGGGGGCGACCGTGAGCACATCGCCGCTGGCCGGATCGGTGAAGCGCCACAGAGCGCTGGACCCGGTGGGAGGTTGGAGGGTCATGGGGAGGGGGGGGATGGGGTGGGCCGGGGGCTGGTCAGGCCCTGCTGCTGCAGGAAGCGCTCGAACGGACCCGCCAGCGAGCGGCTGCCGGACACGCTCAGGTGGTGGGAATCGGCATAGAGGGGCGTGCCGTCGGGCCGGCGGTAGATCACCCGCCCATCGGGGCCCACCAGGTAGGGGGTGGGGTCGAACACATGGACATTGGGGAGGCCGGCGGCCACCTCGGCGAGCAGCCCGCGCAGGGTCGCCCGCATCCGGGCGGTGGTCACGGGATCGCCGGCGCAGCTGCTGCCGGCGGGGTCCTGGCAGGCCACCGGCTCCCTGGCCAGGGACGGGTTGTCGACCACCAGGACCAGCTGGATCCCCCGGGCCGCCAGCTGCTGGGCATAGGCGCGCAGGTTGGCCACATGGGCCCGCCGCACCTCGGCGATGCGCAGCCGCCGCTCGCCCAGGTAGGTGAGGGCGCCGTAGCCCCGGCCCTCCACGTCGTTGCTGGCCAGGTAGTTGTGCAGGAAGCCCGACACCAGAACGATGTCGCCCGGCTGGAGGCGCTGCAGGGAGCGCTCCATCTCGCCGGCGGAGAACTGGCGGCACGATTCGTAGCGGCCCTGCTGCCAGGTGACCGTGAGCTGCGGATCGATCAGGCAGGCACCCATGGCGGCGAAGGTGATGCGCTGGCCGGTGCGGGCGGTCACCGCATCCAGCATCGGCAGCAGGTGCTGGGCATGGGAATCCCCCAGCAGGAAAATCTCCCGGGCGCCGGGGATGCCGGGCCGGTTGCACTTGTCGAAATTCGGCCGGGTGGTGGCGTTGTAGGGCTTGCCAGTGGGCACGGTGCAATCGCTGGTGATGCCGGTGCCGGGGATCAGGGGATTGAGGGCATGGACCCGCTCGCTGATCGGCACCGGATCGGCGTCCTTGCCCTGGAACAACTTGCCGCGGAACTGGTGGTGCAGGGCATCGATGCCGATCCACAGGCCCGCCACCGCCAGCAGCGCCAGCAGCGTCTCCCACCACCACGTCAGCGGATAACGCCGCACCGGCTGCTCCACCAGCCCGTACGCCGCCACCGCCAGCACCACGCTCCCGGCCACCGCCAC
>CALRKA020000007.1:0-146064 GCA_943367815.1 Tabrizicola sp. YIM 78059
GAAGCTGTCGCAGCTGATGGTGCTCTGGGTAGGGGCGGCGATGGTGCTGAAAGGGGAGCTCACCCTGGGCCAGCTGATCGCGTTCCGCATCATTTCGGGTTACGTCACCCAGCCGCTGCTGCGGCTCTCGAACATCTGGCAGAGCATCCAGGAACTGCGGGTGAGCTTTGAGCGCCTTGCCGATGTGATCGATACGCCCCTGGAATCGAATGAGGCCGATCAGGCCAAGATTCCCCTGCCCTCGATCTCTGGTGCCGTGCGCTTTGAGGATCTCAACTTCGCCTTCCAGGCCGGTGCCGCGCCGGTGCTGAAGCAGATCAATCTGAGCATCGAACCGGGCACCTTCGTGGGCATCGTGGGCCAGAGCGGCAGCGGCAAGAGCACGCTGATGAAGCTGCTGCCCAGGCTCTATTCCCCCAGCAGTGGCCGCCTGCTGATCGATGGCTACGACATCGACAAGGTGGAGCTCTATTCCCTCAGGCGCCAGATCGGCATCGTGCCCCAGGATCCCCTGCTGTTTTCCGGCACGGTGGCCGAGAACATTGCCCTCACCCGCCCCGATGCCGACAGTGAAGAGATCGTGGCGGCTGCACGGCTGGCCGCCGCCCACGAGTTCATCATGCAGCTTCCCCAGGGCTACAGCACACCGGTGGGGGAGAGGGGCGCGTCCTTGAGTGGCGGCCAGCGCCAGCGGATCGCCATCGCCCGCACCCTGCTGAGCAATCCCAAGCTGCTGGTGATGGATGAAGCCACCAGCGCCCTCGATTACGATACCGAACGCCAGGTGTGCAACAACCTGCTCGAAAGCCTGCGGGATTGCACCGTCTTCTTCATCACCCACCGGCTCTCCACGATCCGCAAGGCCAATGTGGTGGTGATGATGCACCAGGGCGCCATTGTGGAAATGGGCAGTCACGAGGAGCTCATGGCCCAGCGGGGCCGTTATTACGCCCTTTATCGCCAGCAGGAGGCAGGCTGATGCAGTTGCTCAAGCGAGCCCAGGGCGCCCTCGACCAACGGGTGCAGGCCAGCAGCCACGATGAAACCGCCCTGCAGCAGTCGCACTTCTGGATGCGGGCGATCACCTGGGGCTTGGTGGGCACGGCTGCCTTCGGTGTGTCCTGGCTGGCCTTGGCTCAAACAGAGGAGATCGTTGTGGCCAGGGGCACCCTGGAGCCGATCGGCTCGGTGAAGGAGATCCAGATGCCGGTGGGGGGCGTGGCCGAAGCGATCCTTGTGAAGGAGGGTCAGCAGGTGAAGGCCGGCCAGGAGTTGATGCGGCTCGACACCGAAGCCACGAGCCAGCGGAGCAGGAATCTCGGCCAAAGCCTGGCCCTGAAGCAGAAGCAGCTCGGCCTCAAGCGACTGGAGCTGCAGCGCTACCTGGCCATGAACCGGGAAGAGACCACCATGCTCACCAAGAAGCTGGAGCTGGAGCGGCAGATCCTCAGCCGGCTGGCCTCCCTGGCCAAGGTGGGCGCCTCCGCCGAGCTGCAGGTTCTGCAGCAGCGCAACACGGTGCAGGAAGCCGAAGGTCGGCTGCAGCAGAGCCAGTTGGATCGCTTCCGCCAGGAAGCGATCCTGAGCCAGGAGATGCGGCAGATGGAATCGGAGCAGACCGAGCTGCGCAGCCAGATCACCGAAGCGGCGGTCACCCTTCGTTACCAGGTGCTGCGATCCCCGGTGGACGGGGTGGTGTTCGACCTCAAACCCAAGGCACCCGGCTATTCCGCCCAGAGCACCGAGGCGGTGATGAGTATCGTTCCCTTCAATGCCCTGGAAGCGGGGGTGGAGATTCCCAGCTCCGACATCGGCTTCGTGCGCAAGGGTATGCCGGTGGATGTGAGCATCGATTCCTTCCCGGCCACCGATTTTGGTGTGTTGCAGGGCACCGTCCGCCAGCTGGGCTCCGACGCCCTGCCCCCCGACCCGGCCCGCCAGGAGCCCGAGTACCGCTACCCGGCCAAGATCCGGCTGGCCAGCCAGCAGCTCAAGCTCAGGAGCGGCCAGGTGCTGCCGCTGCAGGTGGGCATGAGCCTGACGGCCAACATCAAGCTGCGTAAAGTCACCTACCTGCAGATGCTGCTGGGTGGCTTCAAGGACAAAGCCGATTCCCTGCGGCGGATCTGAAGCAACCCAATCAGGCAGTCTGACTGGTGTCACAGGGTCCTGACGCAACGGTTGACCAAATCCAGGATGAAAGACTAGTCTTGAAGGGTAGCTTTCTACATCAAGAAATTGGCTTTCACAACGGTCACCGGCTCCAACGGCGTGACTTCCCTGGTCGGTACCAGTGGAATCGACGTCGCAACCATTGTTACTCTCGCCAGTAACGTCTTTGTTGGCGGCCAGGGCGCCAATGACGTCGTCACCGTCCAGTTGGCCACCGGCGGCAACGTCGTCACAGGGTACACCGTCAACGGTGGTGCCGGTGATGACAATCTCACCTTCAACAGCTCATTGCTGGGATCCACGGTGAATGGGGACGGAGGTACGGGTACCGCCGGTAACGACCTTCTGACTTTCAACCAAATCGTCATCAACAGCGCCGTCGCCGCTGGAAGCGGTAACGACGTCATCACCGGTCTTAATGGTTTCAATGGCAGCACCGTGAACGGCAATGCCGGTGTTGATATCATCCGGGTCGGCCCCTCGGCTGCTTCTTTCATCTACGGCGGCCAAGATACGGACACCATCACCATTGAAGGTAACTCCTCTTCCATCTTGGTGAATGGGAATAAAGGCTCTGATACCATCACGGTCAATCCATTTCTCATCGCGCCTTTCACTTTCGCCAGCAGCTCTATCTATGGTGGTGCTGGGAATGACACGATCCGCGCTGCGTTCGTCCTGCCTGGCGCCACCACACCTGGAGCATTCCTCTCCGGCGACCTCGGTGATGACACCGTTTTCGGCACCGGTGGTCTTGACACCATCGAAGGTGGCGACGGAGCTGACGCGGTTATTGGCAACGATGGCGCCGACATCATCAATGGTGGCGCAGGCAATGACACTATCTCTGGTGGACTAAAGGCAGACGTTCTGACTGGGGGTGGGGGCACCAACACCTTCAATTACACTTTCCTCCTCGACGCTACTGTTGACGGCAGTACTGGCTTCGACACGATCACCGACTTTGTGGCTAACACTAATGCCGTCACCCGCGACGGTGATGTCCTTGACGTAAACGTGCTTCCGGCTAACCCCCCGTTCATTGCGGCCTTCACCAACAACACTAACGCTTTCGGGGCTACCAACCTTGCTGGTGCCCTTACAAATATCCTGGGCGGCCTTGGTGTCGACGGCATCGCCTTGGTTACGCTCACCCCTGCGGCAGTTGGTGCCTCATATGCTGGTAACTACATCGTCATCAACGATGGCACCGCCGGTTATCAGAACACAGCGGATGCGGTGATTAAGGTCAATACCCTGGCTAACATCGGTCTCAACACTTTTGTCTGAACCTTGCTAATTCAGGTTATCAATACCAAGCCCTCCTTCGTGGAGGGCTTTTTTTTGTTATCAGATTTTTTTGTTGCCCCAAGGTATGAACATCCTGTTTATCCATCAGAATTTTCCAGGGCAATACCGGCATATCGTCCGAGCCCTGCCCGTTTCTGCGAACAGGAAGCTGGTTGCCCTTGGCATTGAGGCCCTGCAGGAGCCCATCCCGGCTGGCGTGCAGGCCATTCGCTATGGCATTCACCGCGGCAATGCCGGCGATATTCACCCATGGGCGCTGGAAACCGAAACCAAGGTGATCCGCGGCGAAGCCTGTGCGAATGCCGCCCATCAACTGCGCGAAGCGGGCTTCAACCCCCAGCTGATTTGTGCTCATCCCGGCTGGGGTGAATCCCTGTTCCTCAGGGAGATCTGGCCCGAGGCCCCCATCCTTCACTACCAGGAGTTTTTCTACCGATCCCTCGGCTTTGATCTTGATTTTGATCCGGCCACGCAAGGCGCCATCAGCTGGCAGAAGGCAGCCCGCGGCCAGATGAAAAATGCGGCCCTGCAGCTCGCTTTGGAAGCCAGTAGCTGGAATGTGTGCCCCACCGCTTTTCAACGCAGTACCTTTCCTGCCCACTGGCAGGAGAGCATCAGTGCGATTCACGATGGCATCGATACGAATGCCGCCAAACCCAATCCCTCCGTCCAGCCCCTCAAGCTCCCCGATGGCACTAAGTTGCGCCGCGGGGAGCCGCTGATCACTTTCGTGAATCGCTCGATTGAGCCCTACCGCGGCTGTCACACCTTCATCCGCGCCATTCCCGAGCTGCAACGCCGTTGCCCCAAGGCCCGCATCGTCATCGTGGGGCGCGATACCGGCGTGAGCTATGGCGCCGTCTGCCCCGATGGCGAGTGGAAAGATCTGTTCCTGTGCGAGATCGAGGGGCAGTACGACCCCTCCCGCGTCCATTTCACCGGCCTGCTGCCCTATGGCCCGTTCCTGCACCTGTTGCAGCTCAGCCAGGCCCACGTGTATCTCACCTATCCCTTCGTGCTCAGCTGGAGCCTGCTGGAGGCGATGAGCTGCGGGGCCCTGGTGATCGGTTCGGCCACGGCCCCGGTGCAGGACGTGATCGAAGACGGCCGCAACGGTCTGCTGGTGGACTTCTTTGATCACCGGGCCCTGGCCGAGCGTCTGGCGGCGGTGCTGACCGACCCCGCCGGCCATGCCGGGCTGCGGCGCCAGGCCCGGCGGACGGTGGTGGAGCGGTTTGATCTGACCCGGGTCTGCCTGCCCCGGCAGCTGGAGCTCGTGGACCGGCTGATGGCCGGAGCGGCGATGCAGGAGCTTGCGGCTGGGGAGCGATAGGTTCCATCCGACCCGCCCAGCCGGTTTGACCGCCCTGCCCCGCCGCCAGCGCCGCCGGCTGCTGCTGATCACCCTGCTGTTGGGTCTGGCCCTGTTCGCCTGGCAGCTGGGCAACACCGGGCTGGTGGATGAGACGCCGCCCCTGTTCGCGGCTTCGGCGCGGGCGATGGCGGAGACCGGCGACTGGCTGATCCCCAGGGTCAACGGCCTGCCCCGCTACGACAAGCCGCCGCTGGTCTACTGGCTGATGGGGCTCGTCTATGCCCTGCCTGGCCAGCAGCAGTGGAACCCCCTCGGGACCTGGGCCTCCTGTTTCCCCTCCGCCCTGGCGGCCATCGGCGTGATGCTGGCCCTGGCGGACACCCTGCTGCGCTGGCCCCAGCCACCCTTCCAGGCCGCCGCCACCCCCGCCGCCACCCCCGCCGCCTCAGCTGCCAACGCTTCCGCACCGGCGCCGGAGCGTCCGGGCCTGACGGCCCTGGCCGCCGCCCTCGCCTTCGGCCTCTCGCCCCTGGCGCTCGTCTGGGGCCGCACGGCGGTGAGCGATTCCCTGTTCAGCGGCCTGGTCGCCCTGGCGCTGCTGCTCTGCTGGCAGACCTACGCCGACCCCGGCCGGCGCTGGTGGCTGCCCTGGCCCGTGCTCGGGCTGGCCGTGCTGGCCAAGGGGCCGGTGGCGGTGGTGCTTGTGGGCCTCACCCTGCTGCTGTTCGGCTGGCTCCAGGCCGACGTGGGGGGGCTGTGGCGGCGCCTGCGGCCGCTGCGGGGCGTGGCGCTCACCGCCCTGGTGGCGGCCCCCTGGTACCTGCTGGCCCTCTATAGCGAGGGCCGTCCCTTCTGGGACAGCTTCTTCGGCTACCACAACCTCCAGCGCTTCACCGAGGTGGTGAACCGCCACCTGCAGCCGTGGTGGTTCTTCGTGCCGGTGATGCTGGTGGCCAGCCTGCCCGTCTCGCCGCTGCTGCTCGTCGGCCTGGCCCGGGCGATCGGACCGCTGCGCCGCTCCTGGTGCCCCACCTGGCCCCAGCCCCCCGCCGCCTCCCTGGCCCGCTTCGCCGCCTGCTGGCTTCTGGCGGTGCTGGTGTTCTTCACCGCCGCTGCCACCAAGCTGCCGAGCTACTGGCTGCCGGCCACGCCCGCCGCCGCCCTGCTGATCGCCCTGGCGGCGCAGACGGCCTGGTCCGGCGGGGCTGGCCGGCCCTGGGAGCGCTGGGCCTGGGGACTCAGTGTGGTGCTGGTGACCGGGCTCGGACTGGTGTTCCTTGGGGCTCCCCTCTGGCTGCCGCTGATCCAGGATCCGGAGATGCCCACGCTGGCGACGGAGCTCCGGGATAGTCCCCTGGTGCCCGTGGTGGCCGCCTGCTGGTTGCTGGCCGCCCTGCTGGGCTGGATCACCCGGCGCCGCCGCCCGCCCCTGCGCCTGCTGGCCCTGCAGCTGCCCCTGGTGCTGTTCGTGCCCGCGGCCCTGCTGCCGTTGTGGAGTGTGGGCGATCGCCTGCGGGGTGAGCCCGTCCGCCGCATGGCGGCGGCCCTGCAGCGTGAGGGCCGTCCGGGGGAACCGGTGGCGATGGTGGGCGTGCTCAAGCCCTCACTGCACTACTACGGCCGGCGGGTGGTGATCTACGAGGGCATCGGCGTGGAGGGTCCCATCAACCTGGCGGACCGGCTGCGCCGCGAGCGGCGGGTGGGCCAGCGGCCCAGCACCCCGGAGGACCAGCCCAGCGTGCTTGTGGTGATCGATCAGACCACCGCCCGGGCCCCCTTCTGGCGCCATCTCGGCGCCAGCGAACTGGACAGCGCCGGCGTCTACCGGCTGTGGCGTCTCGATCGCCGCCGCCTGGAGGACTCCGTGGCCATGCTGCGCCTGAAGGGGTTCGCCCCCGATTGGCAGGACCCCCGGCCAGAGCGTTACTGAGCCGCCGGCAGGTGGATGTGGAAGCGGCTCCCCACAGCGATCTCGCTGTCGACGTCGATGGAGCCCCCCATGGCCTCCACCAGCAGCTTCACCACCGACAGGCCGAGGCCCGAGCCCCGTTCGTGCTCGATGGCGTTGCGGCCCCGGTGGAAGCGATCGAACACCTTGGGGATGTCCTCCGGGGGGATGCCGATGCCCTGGTCCCGGACGGTGATGCAGAGCTCGGCGTCGTTCTTCGAGAGTTCGAGGCTGATCGGTCGACCGGGGGGGGAGTACTTGTCGGCGTTCTCGATCAGGTTGAGCAGCACCTGCTGCAGGCGATCGGTTTCGGCCACCGCCCGGATCGGCCCTTCGGCGGCCTCCTCGGGCAGGGTGAGCAGCAGTGGGCGTGACAGCTGGCTGCGGGCGAGATCGCAGGCGGTGGTGAGCACCTCATCCACCGCCACCGGGGCCAGCACCATCTGCAGCTGGCCGGACTCGCTGCGGGAAAGATCCAGCAGGTCGTTGAGCATGCGGGTGATGCGATGGGTCTCGGCCTCGGTGGTGGCGAGGGCACGCATCTGCTCTGGATCGAGGTTCTGGCCGCGGCGCTGCAGGCGGCGCAGGTAGCCGCCGATGATCATCAGCGGGTTGCGCAGCTCGTGGGAGACGAGACCCACGAAGTGCCGCTGCTGGCTCCAGGCCAGGGCCAGCCTGTCGAGCAGGCCATTGAAGGACTGGGCCAGCTCCTCCACCTCCAGGGGGGCCTTCTCCAGCTTGAGATGGCTGCTGGCCAGGCTTTCGGAGGTCACGCCGGCCGCCAGGCGATGGAGATCTCGCAGCGGCTGGAGCAGGCGGCGGGTGAGCACGGAGATCGCCACCAGGGTGAGCACCAGGCACAGGATCCACACCACGGCCAGCCCCAGCAGCATGTTGCGCAGGCTGGCGACATTGCTGCTGATGTCCTCGGCGACCCAGAGTTGGCTGCCTCCAGGGGAACGGTGCAGGGTGTAGGTGAGAAAGCTGTTGCCCTCCGGATCCTTCACCAGGCGGCGGTCCGTGCCGACCAGCAGGGGCGTGAAGGTTCGGACCGACCAGGCGCTGGTGTGGGCCGCCATCGCCTGCCCGACCAGGCGGGGAAGGGCCACCAACTCGACGGCGACGGGCCTGGGCAGCAGCAGCGAGCCATCCTCCCGTTGCACCCAGAAGAAGCGCAGCCGGTCACTGCGGCGTTCCAGCTCTACGCGCAGCTGGGCGGAGTGGATGGCGGAGGGATCGGCGACGAGCCGGTCGAGCGCATCGGCGAGGGAACCCGCCTCCAGCCGCTGATCATGGTGCTGGTGATGCAGCAGACAGTCCCGGTTGATGAGGAGGGTGAAGGCCGAAGCGGCGCTGAATCCGAGGAAAACCGAGGTGAAGGCCGCCAGTCTGAGCTGGCCGAGCAGGCTGCCGAAGATCTGGCGACGCCAGCCCTGGGCAGGCGCCCCGACCGGGGGGGGCATCGGTGGCTTGCTCGTCACGGGTGGCGGTTCTCGGTCCTCTTGGGCAGCAGCCGTTCCAGCAGGTCGGGCAGCCTGTCGAGAAGTTCGTGCTTGAGCACGTAGTCGTCGGCTCCGGCCTCCTGGGCCTGGCGGCGCCGCTCCGGGTCGTTCAGGGAGGTGAAGATGACCACCGGCACGGTGCACCCCCGGCTGCGAAGGTCCCGCAGGCAGTCGATGCCGTCGCAGTCGGGCATCTGCACGTCGAGGAAGACCAGATCGATCCCCCCCTGGGCCAGCATCGTCTCGAGGCCCTGGCCGTTGGTCAACGCCACAACCTCGCAGCCGGAGTCCGCCAGTTCCTCCGCCACCATGGCCCGGATGTGGGGGTCATCGTCGACGATCGAGACGGTGGGCCGGGCCGCGACGGGCCTGTCGGAGCCGGTCACGGCCTGGGTGGCGATCGGTGAGTTCATGGCACCTGGAACCGAGCCTCATCTTGACGCGATCCGCGCCGATCGGCAGGCGCTGACAGGGACGCCGTCGCCGGTCAGACCGCCACCGGCTGCGGGCAGAGCTCGCCGTAAAGCCGCTCCAGTGCATCGATGTTGCCGGTGAGGGTGTAGCGCTCCAGGGCCCTCTGGCGGGCCCGGCGTCCCAGCTCCGCCGTGAGCACGGGCTGGTCGCGCAGCACCGGCAGGAGGGTGCGCAGCTGGGTGGTGACGCCCTGGGTGCTGATCACGATGCCGGCTCCCCCCTCCAGCACCTCGCCGTCGGCGCCGGCATCGGTGGCCACGCAGGCGGTGCCGCTGGCCATGGCCTCCAGCAGGGCCAGGGAGAGCCCCTCCACCAGGGACGGCAGCAGGAACACCTCGGCGAGCTGCAGAAGCGCCACCCGGCGGGCCCGGCTGGCCTCGTAGCCCCACCAGATCACATCGGCCTCCGTGCCGCTCTGCAGCGAGGAACGCAGCGGGCCATCCCCCACGATCACCAGCACGCAGCCCTGGGGGCGCACCAGCCGCCAGGCCTTCAGGAGGGCCTCGACGTTCTTCTCGGTGGCCACCCGCCCCATGTAGAGGAAGACGCGGCGGCCGCCCACCCTGAGTCGCAGCTGGGCCAGTTCGGGTTCGCTGCCCGGGGCGGCTGGGGCCCAGGTGTCGGTGTCGACCCCGTTGGGGATCACCGCCAGCCGCTCACGCCGCACCCCGAGGCGCACCAGCACCTCCGCCTGCAGCTCGGAGAACACGATCACCCGGTCGAACTTCGCCAGGGAGGGGGCGTAGAGCTGGTAAGTGAGCTGCTGGGTGCCGGCGGTGAGGTTGCGCAGCCCGGCGTCGAAGGGGGGATGGAAGGTGGCGACCAGGGGCAGACCCAGCTGCTGGCAGAGGTCGGGCAGCCGGAAGTCGAGGGGGGAGAGGGTGAGGCTGGCGTGCACCAGATCGGGTCGCAGCCGCTCCAGGGACTCCCGCAGCTCGCGCTGGGCCCCCGGGGAGGGGATCGTATAGACCTGAGACTTCACCAGGTAGGGCAGGGCCACCTCGGGGTTGGCCTCCAGCCCCCCGGGCGCCTCCCCATCGCCTGCCCCAGCCTCCGGCCGCCCCAGGGAGGGGGTGGGGGTGTCGAAGTGAATGAAACTCACCGCGTGGCCGCGCTGCCGCAGGGCTTCGGTGGTGCTGAGGCCGTAGGTGACGTTGCCGCAGAACGGAGACTTCTTGCCCAACCAGGCAATGTGCATCACCTGTATGGCCCCACGCAACAGCGGAATTTAGCAGCGCTGGGCGGGCCTTCAGCTGCTGCGCCAGGGGCGTTCACTCAGGGCGGCGACGGCGGCGATGGCCGCCAGCCCCCAGAGCACCGGCAGCAGCCCGTAGCGGCTCACCACGGTGCCGGCCAGCACCAGGGGCAGGCTGAGGGCGATGTTGATCAGGTTGTTCTGCAGGCCGAACACCCGGCCGCGCTGGTTCTCCGGGGTGTCCTCCTGGATCGTGGTCTGGGCGGGGATCGCCAGCAGGGCCGCACCCACCCCCAGCAGGCCGCAGAGCAGCAGGGTGAACACCAGGTTGCCCCGCAGCTGGCCCAGCAGCACCAGGCACCAGGCGATGGTCCCGAGGCCCGCGCTGGCCAGCCCCCGGCGGCTGAAGCGTTCGCCCAGCTGGGCCATGGCCAGGGCCCCCAGGGCCAGCCCCACCCCGCTCATCGCCAGCAGCACCCCGAAGCGGGTCGGGCCGAGTCCGCCGATCGCCGCCGCCAGGCTGATCGCCAGCACGTAAAGGGCCGCCAGCAGGCTGTAAAGCAGCACCAGCTGGATCATGGCGCTGCGCACGTTGGGTCGCTCCCGCAGCACCTGCACCCCCTCGCCGATCTCCTCCCAGACGGAGATGGAGCGGGGCTGCCGCGGCGGTTCAGAGATCTCGATGCCGGCGATGGCCACGGCCGCGGCGCCGTAACAGAGCGGCAACAGCACGAATTCGCCGCCCGGGATGCCCACCTGGGCCAGCAGCGTGCGCAGCAGCCGCAGGATCGGATCGCCGAGGGCGAAACCGACGATGGTGGCGGCCATGCTGGTGGCCTGGTAAACCGAATTGGCGGCGAGCAGCTGGGGATAGCTCACCAGCAGGGGGATGGCCGCCTGTTCGGCCGGCGCGAAGAACTGGGTCAGCACCGACTCGAAGAAGGTCATCGCCACCAGGGCCCAGTAGCCCCAGCTCAGGCCGAGCCACATCGGCCCCGGCAGCAGGCACAGGGGGGCCAGCATCACCAGGGCGGCCCGCAGGCCGTTGGAAGCCACCATCACGGTGCGCTTCGGCCAGCGGTCGGCCCAGACGCCCGCCACCGTCCCCAGCAGCATCGCCGGCACGGTGTTGGCCACATAGATGCCGGTGGCCAGCAGGGTGATCATCTGGGCCCGGGTCTCGAAGCTCATCCGGAAGGCCGCCGCCGCCTCGGCGAGGGCCGCGTTGCTCTGCGGCGTGTCCGTCACCCAGTACTGGGCGATCAGGAACACCATCAGCACGATGTAGAACTTGTCCGCCAGCTGGGAGAACACCTGGCCGATCCAGAGCCGCCGGAATCCCGGCAGGGCCAGGACGGCGGCCAGTCCCCTCTCGGTCTTGCCGCTCGGGCTCATGCTGGCTCGGACGGATGGGAGGGCATCGGGTCGCAGGCGGTCCGCAGCAGTCTGAAGGCTCGTGGTCTCTGACCGAGATGCTCGCCGCACCAGGCTTCCACCAGATCCAGCAGGTGCAGCCACACCACGTCCGGGCCCATCAGCCGGCCGTCCCGGCTTCGGGGTGGGGCGGGGCGCGTCAACCGCTGCAGCAGGGCCAGTTCGGAGGGGTTGAGCATCACCCGGGCCCCCGGGATCGCGCCGATCGCCAGTCCCTCGCTGGGCAGCAGGCTGCAGCGCCACGACCAGTCCCCGATCGGTGGCACCAGCGCGGCGCCGCTGCGGACGCAGTGCTGCAGGGGCAGGGCGAAGCCCCCCAGGGCCAGCAGGTGGATGCTGCCCTGGACCGCCACCGCCAGGGCCTCCACCCGCTCGGCGCGCTCCGTCACCACCGCCTCCAGGCGCCCGAGCTGGAGCAGCAGGTCGGCGAGCACCCCCGGGGTGGGCGTCTCGCCGGGCACGAGATTCAGGCAGAGCTCGGCCAGGGCCTGGGCGGCGGCCAGGGTCTCCAGGCGCTGGGCCAGGCCGCTGTAGTTGCGCAGCACCCGCAGCTGCCGCACCCGGCGCAGGCCGCCGCGGCCCCCCACCTGCAGGACCAGATGGGCCAGGGGCACCGCGGCCGCCAGGCTGCTCTTCGGCCGCCGCGCCCCCGGCACCGCCAGCCGGGTGAGGCCTTCGGCCTCGCTCAGCAGGGTGAGCAGCCGGTCGTGCTCCCCCAGGGGACGGCAGGTGAGGGCCAGGCCCTCCAGGTGCTGTTCAGGCACCGGCGCGCAGGGCCTGCATCAGGGCCACGCCCCGGCTCGTGCCCAGCCGGCCGGCACCGGCCTTCACCAGGGCGAGCGCCTGGTCGAGATCGGCGATGCCACCGGCGGCCTTCACCGCCGCCCGGCCCCTGGCCAGGGCCACCAGCCGGCCCACCTGTTCCGGGGTCACCGGTGGGCCGAAGCCGCTGCCGGTCTTGAGATGGCGCACCCCGGCATCGATGCTGATCTCCACCAGCAGGTCCAGGGCTTCGGGGTCGAGGCGGCCCATCTCCAGGATCACCTTGACCGGCAGGCCCAGGTCGGTGATGGCCGCCAGATCGTCGAGCACGGCGGTGCCGTCGCCATCGGCCAGGGCGCCGAAATCGGGCACCACGTCCAGCTCGTCAGCACCGGCGGCGGCGGCCCACTCCGCCTCGGCCCGCTTGATCGCCGCGGGGATGGCCCCGAAGGGGAACCCCACCACGGCGACCAGCTTCACCGCCCCGTCGACCGGCAGCCGCTCACGGGCCACGGGCAGCCAGCGGGAGGCCAGACACACCCCGGCGAAGCCGAAATGGCGGGCCTCATCGCAGCAGCGGAGGATGGCCTCCCGGCCCCGGTGGGGGTCCAGGAGGGCGTGGTCGATCAGGGGGGCGAGGTCGGGCCGTTCGGGCTCCCGCTCAGGTGTCACGGGCCTGGATGACGCCGAATCCGCCATGGTTGCGGCGGTAGACCACCTGGATCTCGCCCGTGCCCGCGTCGCGGAACACGTAGAAATCGTGATCGATCACATCCAGCTGATGCAGGGCCTCCTCCAGGTCCATCGCCGGCATGGCGAAGTACTTGCGACGCACGCCGCGGTGGGGCACGGCGGGCTCCAGGCCATCAGTGAGGGAACCCCCGGGGTTGGGCAGCGCGGCGGCCCCGGCCTCCTCGGCGGCGGCGGAGCGGTGCACCGGACCCTGGCTGCGCTCCTGGAGGCGGTCCTTGTAGCGGGTCAGCTGGCGGCTCAGCTTGGTGGCCACCAGATCGATGCTGGCGTAGAGGTTCTCGCTGCGTTCCTGGGCCCGGATCACCACCCCGTTGGCGAAGACCGTGACTTCCGCCGTCTGCTGCGGCACACGGGGATTGCGGGCCACCGACAGATGGACGTCGGCTTCCTTGACGATGCCATCGAAGTGGCTGATGGCGCGATTGAGCTTGGTTTCGGTGTACTCCCTGATCGCCGGTGTGACGTCGAGATTGCGGCCGTGGATCAGCAGTTTCATTCGGGTGCCTGCCTCCAGAGGAATTCTGGCTCTGGGACAACCTCAAGCTAGGAACGCAGGTGCATGGCCCCCAACACTCCCGCAATTCTTTTTGAACCCCAGGGCCCGGTGCCGTTTCCACTGGCCTGGGAGTGGCAGCGCCGGCTGCAGCGGCGCCGGCTGGACGATCCCGCCGCGCCCGACGCCCTGCTGCTGCTGCAGCACACCCCCTGCTACACCCTGGGCCGGGGGGCCAGCCTGGAGCACCTCGGCTTCGATCCGGCCGACCCGCCCCTGCCGCTGCACCGCATCGACCGGGGCGGCGAGGTGACCCACCACCTGCCCGGCCAGCTGGTGCTTTACCCGGTGCTCGATCTGCAGCGCCACGGCGGCGACCTGCACCTCTATCTGCGGGCCCTCGAGGACGTGGTGCTGGCCGTGCTGCAGGAGCTGGGTCTGGAGGGGGAGCGCATCGAGGGGCTCACCGGTGTCTGGCTCGAGGGCCGCAAGCTGGCGGCGATCGGGGTCGGTGCCCGGCGCTGGATCAGCCAGCACGGCCTGGCCCTGAACGTCGACTGCTCCCTGGAGGGCTTCGACGCGATCGTCCCGTGCGGGCTCAGTGACCGGCCGGTGGGACGGCTGGTGGACTGGCGGCCCTCCCTCACCCCCGAACGGGTGGCTCCGCTGCTTCTGGCGGCCTTCGCCCACCGCTTCGGGCTGGCCCTGCGGCCGCCGGGGCCACAGGAGGGACTGGCTGGCCTGGGGGAGGGGGGAGACCGGTCGGGACTGGGAGAATCCTGACCTCCCGTTGCTCCACCCCGGCCGCCCATGAACGCCAGAGCCGAGATCCACTGGGGCGGCAGCCCCCGGGACCGCCGTGCCCTCGAAGGCCGCGCCGACTGGAGCCGGCTCGAGGGGCTCGAGGGTCTCTGGCCGGAACTGGAGCGCCTGCACGGCCCCCGGGTGGCTCTGGAAGCCCCCCATGGCCGCCATCCGGAGACGCTCCGCTACGACGAGCTGCGCCGGGCGATCGACCGGGCGGCGGCGGCCTTCGCCGATCTGGGGGTGGGGGCCGGCGATGTGGTGGCCTTGTTCGCGGAGAACGGTCCCCGCTGGCTGGTGGCCGACCAGGGGCTGATGCGGGCCGGGGCGGCCGATGCCGTGCGCGGCAGCGCGGCGCCGGCCGAGGAGCTGCGCTACATCCTCGAGGACGCCGGCGCGGTGGGGGCGGTGCTGGAGTCGGCGGCACTGCTGGAGCGGCTGGCCCTCGATGGGCCGGCCCTGCAGCGGCTGCGCTTCATCGTGCTGCTGGAGGGGGAGGCCCCGGCCGTTCCTCTGCCGCTGCCCTGCCTCACCTGGGAGGCCCTGCTGGTGCGCGGCGCCGCCAGCCCCCTGCCGCCCGTCCCCAAGGGAGGGCCAGGGCGACTGGCCACGCTCCTGTACACCTCCGGCACCACCGGCCAGCCCAAGGGGGTGCCCCTCAGCCACGCCAACCTGCTGCACCAGCTGGGCACCCTGGGGGTGGCGGTGTCGCCGAGCCCCGGCGATCACGTGCTGTCCGTGCTGCCGATCTGGCATGCCTACGAGCGCACCGCCGAGTACTTCCTGCTCAGCTGCGGCTGCCGCCAGACCTACACCACCCTCAAGCAGCTGCGCTCCGACCTGCAGAAGGTCAAGCCCCAGTACCTGATCAGCGTGCCGCGGCTGTGGGAGGCCCTGCTCTCCGGCTTTGAGGACGCCCTGGCGGCCATGCCCGCCTCCCGGCAGAAGCTTTTGCGCCGGGCCCTCGGCGTCAGCCGGGCCTTCCACCGGCGGCGGCGGGTGGCCCTCAATCTCACCCTCAAGCAGGAAGGGGCGGCCGACCGGCTCCTGGCCGCCGGCGGCGCCCTGCTGCTCTGGCCCCTGCATGGGGCGGCCGGTGCCCTGCTGTGGCCGAAGGTGCGCGGTCAGCTGGTGGGTGGTCGGCTGCGCACCGCCATCAGCGGCGGAGGGGCCCTGGCCATCCACGTGGACGGCTTCTTCGAGGCCGTCGGCATTGAGCTGCTGGTGGGCTACGGCCTCACCGAGACCAGCCCGGTGCTCGCCTGCCGCCGGCCCTGGAGCAACCGCCGCGGCAGCGCCGGCCAGCCCCTGCCGGACACCGCCCTCAAGGTGGTGGACCCTGCCACCAGGACGCCGCTCCCGCTGGGCGAGCGGGGCCTGGTGCTGGCCAGGGGGCCCCAGGTGATGGGGGGCTACCACAACAAGCCCGAGGCCACGGCGAAGGTGCTCGATGGCGAGGGCTGGTTCGACACCGGCGATCTGGGCCTGCTGCTGGCCGATGGAACCCTGGTGCTGACCGGCCGCGCCAAGGACACGATCGTGCTCAGCAGTGGCGAGAACATCGAGCCCGGCCCCCTGGAGGAGGCCCTGGTGGCCTCGCCGCTGGTGGAGCAGGTGATGCTGGTGGGCCAGGACCGCAAGCAGCTCGGGGCCCTGGTGGTGCCGAAGGCGGAGGTGCTGCAGGCGTTCGCGGCCGACGCGAATCTCCCCTGCCCCGAGCCCGGGGACCCAGGGGCCGGCGCCGATCCGGCCCTGCTGCGGGCCCTCTGCCGCGAGTGCAACCGCCTGCTGGCGTTACGGCCTGGCTCCCGGGCCGACGAGCGCCTTGGCGGTGTGGCCCTGGTGGAGCCCTTCAGCATCGACAACGGCCTGCTCACCCAGACCCTCAAGCAGCGCCGCGATCGGATCGCCGAGCGGGACCGCGCCGCCATCGCCGCCCTCTACGGCGAGAGCGGATCCCATGGTTGACCGGATCCCCCGTCGCCTGACAGCCTGAGCCCTGCACCTGAAGTCCCATGGCCGACGGCAACAGCCTCAACATCAAGCGTTCGATCACGGTGCGTGCCGTGGTGACGCCGCGCTGGAAGGAGGATGCCGAGCGGGAGCTCAGCAATGCGCTCACCAACTTCGACCAGCAGCTGGCCCAGCTGGAGCAGGAGGGGCAGCGGCTGATCGACGAGATCCGCCGTCAGAGCGCCAACCCCCTCGATCCCCGGGTGCAGGAGCAGGTGGGTTCGGTGCAGCAGCAGGTGGCGGCCAAACGCGCCGAATTCGAGGAGCAGAAACGCCAGGTGCTCGAGCAGCAGCGCCAGGTGCGGGAACTGGAGATGGAGCAGGTGGTGGAGCAGGGGCAGATCGAGAGCTTCTGCGATGTCCAGGTGGGCGACAACCTGGTGCAGAAGCTGCAGGTGTCGGTGCTGGTGAGGGACGGGGTGATCGAGGCGATCGAGGGGGGCTGATCCTTCCGCCACCTAAAATCCCCCCCATCACAGAGGCAGTCCCCCGTTGGCCACCCACGAAATCTTCATGCCGGCCCTCAGCTCCACCATGACGGAGGGCAAGATCGTGGAGTGGCTCAAGAAACCCGGTGAGCGGGTCGAACGGGGCGAGTCGGTGCTCGTGGTGGAGTCCGACAAGGCCGACATGGACGTGGAGGCCTTCCAGGAGGGCTTCCTGGCGGCCGTGCTGATGGAGGCGGGCAGCACCGCGCCGGTGGGCGAAACGATCGGTCTGATCGTGGAAACCGAGGCGGAGATCGCGGCGGCCAAGGCAGCGGCCCCGGCACCCGCCACGGCTGCACCCACCCCTGCTCCGGCCGCCCCGGCGGCGGCCGCTCCCGCTCCCGCGGCCCCCACCCCAGCCGCGCCCTCCCCGGCTCCGGCCCCCGTGGCCGCCCCGGCGCAGGTGCCGGCACCGGTGGCGGTTCCCGCCGCTGCCAGCGACGGCCGGGTGGTGGCCACCCCCCGGGCCCGCAAGCTGGCGGCCCAGCTCGGTGTGGCCCTGGCCTCCGTGCGGGGCACCGGCCCCAACGGCCGGATCCAGGCCGAGGACGTGGAGCAGGCCACCGGTCAGCCCGTCAGCGTGCCGCGGGTCGCTGAAGGCACCGCCCCGGCCATGGCCGCCCCGGCCGGCAATGGGGCGGCGGCCGCCCCCGCCGCCCCCGCCGGCCAGGCCTTTGGCCGCGCTGGCGAGACGGTGGCCTTCAACACCCTGCAGCAGGCGGTCGTCCGCAACATGAACGCCAGCCTGGCGGTCCCCTGCTTCCACGTCGGCTACACGATCACCACCGATCGGCTCGACGCCTTCTACAAGCAGGTCAAGGGAAAGGGCGTCACGATGACCGCCCTGCTGGCCAAGGCGGTGGGCGTCACCCTGGCCCGCCATCCCCAGGTGAATGCCTCCGCCAGCGACGCCGGCATGGCCTACCCGGCCGCCGTCAACGTGGCCGTGGCCGTCGCCATGGATGACGGCGGCCTGATCACGCCGGTGCTGGCTGCCGCCGACCGCACCGACCTCTATTCGCTCTCCCGCAACTGGGCCGATCTGGTGGCCCGCTCCCGCTCCAAGCAGCTCAAGCCGGAGGAGTACACCACCGGCACCTTCACCCTCTCCAACCTGGGCATGTTCGGGGTCGATCGCTTCGACGCGATCCTGCCCCCGGGCACCGGAGCGATCCTGGCGGTGGCCGCCTCCAGACCCGTCGTCGCGGCCCTCAAGGACGGTTCGATCGCCGTGCGGCGCCAGATGCAGGTGAATCTCACCGCTGATCACCGGGTGATCTACGGCACCCATGCGGCGGCCTTCCTCAAGGATCTGGCCGACCTGATCGAGAACCGCCCCGAAAGTCTGGCCCTCTGACCCCATGGCTCTGGCCGCTGGCGCCGACGATCCCGATCTGCGCCTCTCCAGCTATGACTTCGAGCTGCCCCAGGAGAGGATTGCCCAGAGGCCGCTAGAACCGCGGCATGCCGCCCGGCTGCTGGCGGTCGAGCCCCCGGATGCACCTGCTCCGGGCGCTCGTCATCTGAAGGTCTGGGATCTTCAGCATGAAATGAGGCCCGGTGATCTGCTGGTGGTCAACGACACCCGGGTGCTCAAGGCGCGGCTGTCGGCGCGCCGTGCCAGCGGCGGCGCCGTGGAGTTGCTGCTGCTCAACCCTCTCGGTGATGGTCTCTGGCTGGCCCTGGCCCGGCCGGCCCGGCGCCTGCGCCCTGGAGAACTGCTGCAACTGGAGGCTCCAGGTGAGGCTCCACTCCCGATCGAGGTGGTGGGGGAGGATCCCGCCAGTGGTGGCCGCATCCTCCGCTTCCCCTCCGATCGCGCCACGGCCGAGGCGATCGAGGGGTTGCTGCAGCGCTACGGCACCATCCCCCTGCCGCCCTACATCCACAGCCACGACCCGAGCGACGACGAGCGCTACCAGACCCGTTACGCGGAGAGGCCAGGTGCCGTGGCCGCCCCAACGGCCGGGCTCCACCTCAGCGACGAGTTGCTGTCTGAGATCAGGGCCAGGGGGGTGACGATCGCCCGCACCACTCTGCATGTGGGTCTGGGCACCTTCCGGCCGATTGAAACGGAGGATCTCAGTGAGCTGGAACTCCACAGCGAGTGGGTGGAGGTGAGCCCTGAGCTGGTCGAGGCGGTTGCCCGTTGCCAGCGGGAGGGCGGCCGGGTGATCGCCATCGGCACCACCAGTGTCCGTTCTCTCGAAGGGGTCGCGGCCCTCGGGGGCGGGGTGCTGGCGCCCTATGCGGGCCCGGTGAATCTCGTGATCCAGCCTGGTTTCCGCTTCCAGGTGGTCCAGGGGCTACTCACCAACTTCCACCTGCCCAGGAGCTCACTGTTGCTGCTGGTGAGCGCCCTGATCGGCCGCCAGCGGCTGCTGGAGCTCTATGGCGAAGCGATCGCCGGTGGCTATCGCTTCTTTTCCTATGGCGATGCGATGTGGATTCCACCGGCAGCGGTGCTGGCCCCCGGGGTTACTCCGTCCGGAGACTCAAAGGATTCAGAGCGAAATTCTGCAGGTCAGCGGTGAAGTCGGCCCACCCAACCAGGCTCAATGGTCGGCTGAACAGGTAGCCCTGGATGACGTGGCAGCCCTTGCTCCGTAGCAGATCCAATTCCGCCTCTGTTTCAACACCTTCACACACCACATCAAAAGAGAGAACGCTGGAAAGCTGGATGATCGAATCCACGATGGCTTGATTTCGTGGTTTTCCTTCAATGCCGGTAACGAAGGAGCGATCGATCTTCAGGGAGTTAAAGTTGAAATGCTGAAGATAAGCCAGAGACGAGAAACCAGTGCCAAAGTCGTCGATGACAATCTTGATTCCTTGTAACTGCAAATTGTCGAGAACTTTTGCAAGGCCTTCGAAGTTCTCGGCCAGCACGCTCTCGGTGAGCTCAAGATGCAGCAATTCACTTGGGAAGCCTGTTTCACAAGTGATTTCTAAAACTCGCTGAATGAAATTTGGATCCTCCAGCTGAACGCTGGACACGTTCACAGCCATGCTGATCGGTTGTATCGATGACTGCAGCCATGTTTGCCCCTGCTTGCAGGCCTGCTCAAGTATCCAATAGCCAAGGTCTACGATAAATCCGCTCTCTTCGGCCAAGGGAATGAAGTGGTTGGGGGGAATGCTCCCCCGACTCTGGCTTTGCCACCGGATCAGGGCTTCGGCGCCGCAGACTCTTCCACTACTGAGATTGAGCTGAGGTTGGTAGACCATATAGAATTCCGAGTTCCGAAAGCCTTGCTCCAGATCTAGATCCATCTGGAGAAGAAGCTTTGTACGCTCCACCCTCAAGTGATTGACAGTAGACTGCATGATCTCCATGACTCCATAGAGCTCCTGGGGCTCAAGGACACTGGTAAGGCTGGTCTCGGTTACGATCCCGGCAAGGGTTCCATTTTGGGATTGAATGACCAAGCGCCTCACATGGAGAGAAGCCATGAGACTCAGTACAACCCCGATGGAGTCATTGGTTTGAGCGAAGGTCAGCGGAGTGCTCATGACCTGCTCTGCTTCAACGGAATTGAAATCAACCCCTAGTCTGTTTAGCTGTACGAGATCGCCTTCTGTGAGTATTCCAACGGGAATTTGATCTTCCGGCTCGATGCTGGCACCGCTGCAAATCACGATGCAGCTGACCTGTTTGTTGACCATCAATCTGGCTACAAGCTGCAGGGTGTCTGAAGGTGAAGCCGTGACGACGGTGCTCGTCATGATTTCACACACTTTACGCAAGCGCAGAAAGTGGCTTTCCTTCAGCAGCCGTCGCAGGCTTGACTGCGTAATCAGTCCTTCCAGCCTGCCAGCACTGTCAACGACTGGCAGATAGCGAATTTTCCGGGCTTTCATTATTCGATTTGCTACAAAGATATCTTTGTACTCCTCGAGCTGAATCGTGATAACTGGGGAGGTCATCACCTCTCCCACTGTTGTGGCAGAGCCGGGGGAATCGCTGATGATTAGTTTTAGTAAGTCCAGCTCTGTGAGTATTCCAATGATGCGCTGATCTGCATTGGCGATTAACAGGCAGCCAGTTTTACGTGTTGCTGCCTTGGGAATTGCGGAATCAAGGTTATCCTTGTGGAGCTGGTTCAGGTCGCAGGAAGCGGTATTGCCTCTGATCAGGGTAAAAGCCGCATCAAGCGAGGTATCGGGAGATGCAATAGCGACATCCTTTAGAATGGCTTGCCTGGGATCATCGGAGTTGAAATTTGACCCTTTTGGTCGGTTGTCTTTATCCAATGATCCTGCCTATGACAGTTTTTCTAAATCTAGGATCATTTTCTGCTTTTGGCAATGAGAAAGATCTGCTCTCATGCTGGGGCAGGGCTATACTAAAGTTGTCAGGGATGTTGATCGCTTCTGACCCTGGCTGGGCCTCTGGCGGGCCCTTCCTACTAGTGGGCAGCGATGCCATCCCGCAGAGAGTTGCGGCCATTCCCTGATTGGGGGGCGAACATGTTAGGGCCGCTACAAAAATGCCCCCGCAAAACAATGCAGGGGCTATAGGCAGAATGGGGTTGAAGAACTCCCAGATGTGCTGGTTGAGAATCAGGCGGCGGCCAGGTTGGCGGCCACGAAGTCCCAGTTGACCAGCTTGTCGAGGTAGGTGGTCATGTAGTCGGGACGGCGGTTCTGGTAGTCGAGGTAGTAGGCGTGCTCCCAGACGTCCATGGTGAGCAGGGCCTTCTGGCCATGGGCGAGGGGCAGATCGGCGTTGGCCGTCTTCGTGATCTTCAGGGTGCCGCCATCGAGCACCAGCCAGGCCCAGCCGCTGCCGAACTGGGTGGCCCCGGCGGTCTTGAACTGCTCGGTGAAGGCCTCGAAGCTGCCGAAGTCGGCGGCGATCTTCTCGGCCAGGGCGCCGGTGGGGGCGCCGCCGCCGCTGGGCTTGATGCACTGCCAATAGAAGCTGTGGTTCCACACCTGGGCGGCGTTGTTGAACACGCCCGCCTTGGAGGCGTCACCGGCCACCGCGAGGATCACCTCTTCGAGGCTCTTGCCTTCGAGGTCAGTCCCTTCGATCAGCTTGTTGAGGTTGGTGACGTAGGCGGCGTGGTGCTTGCCGTGGTGGAACTCGAGGGTCTGCCGGGAGATGTGGGGCTCGAGTGCGTCGAGGCCGTAGGGCAGTTCGGGCAGCTGGTGAGCCATGGGAGACGGTTGGGGTCTCTCGGCATTGTAACGATCGTCACCCTCAGCCGGTCCGTCCCTGGGGGCACCGCTCAGCCCTTGATCTCCAGCAGCTCCACTTCGAACACCAGGGTGGCGTTGGGGGGAATCACACCGCCGGCGCCCCGCTCGCCGTAGGCCAGGTCGGGGGGGATGACCAGCTTGCGCTTGCCGCCCACCTTCATGCCGGCCACCCCTTCGTCCCAGCCCCGGATCACCCGGCCGGCGCCGAGGGGAAAGCTGAACGGACCACGGCCGTAGCTGCTGTCGAACTCCTTGCCGTTGGTGAGGGTGCCGCGGTAGTTGACCACCACCGTCTGGCCGCTCCTGGCCTCGGTGCCCTCGCCCACGGCCAGGTCGGTGATGCGCAGCCCGCTGGGGGTGGTGCGCTCGGTGGGGGAGACCAGCTCCCCGCCCAGGGCCGCGGCCCCGCTGGAGGCCAGGTCGGCGCTGGAGGAATCAGGGGCCATGGTGAACAGGGTGGGGTTGGGGACGTCGGGGTCGAGTTCGAGCGGGGCAGCCACGGCCTGCTTCGCCTGCGGTGCGGTGGCGAGGCTCGCCTGCGGCTCGGTGGCGGGGCCGGAACGGGCCAGGGCCTGCTGGACGCCGGCCTCGGCGGGGGCCGGTGCGGCGGCCTCCACCTGGGAGGGTGACACCAGCTGGCTCACGAAGGCCAGCATCAGACAGGCCACGCAGACGAACGAGCTGATCAGGATGTCGCGCATGCGGAAGGACCCGGATGGGGGGATTCTGCCAGCGGCCCGGCCGGGGCCTCAGAGCAGCGGCGGCAGGTTGGGGGGCACCAAGGTGGTGTAGGCCCAGCTGCCGCTGCTGTTGTTGAAGGTCTGGTTGGTGAACAGGTCGGAGTAGATGGCGCTCCAGTTGGAAATGCCGCCATCCCCCATGCCGACGGCGAACACCTGCACGCTGCCGGGATTGGACAGGCTGGCGGTGGTATCGAGAGCGGCGTTGAGCAACTGCTGGTTCGCCCCCCAGACATCAACACCGGCGGCATTGGGCACTTTGATCGGGGTGCCGGCGCTCGTGTAGCGCAGGCCGGAGCTGGTGATCGGATCACCGGCCAGATCAGCGTCCGTCGGCAGGGCCACATTGACCCCACTCCAGCCCTGGCCGAACTCGGGTCGGTTGTCCCACCAGGGACGGCGTTCCGGCCGGCCATCGGTGATCAGGCCCACATAGGTGAGCGTGTCGGGAGTCAGGCTGGCCTGCTCCACGGTGATCAGCTGGCGGAGGGCGGTGAGGGCCCCCAGCATCTCCGTGCCGCTGTAGCGGTTTCCGGGTGTGCCGGGGGCGGTGTAGGCATCGAGGTCATTGGGGGCGGGCAGGCCGCGGTTGATCCAGTCGGCGCTGGTGGAGGCGCCGTACTGAACGTTGGGAGTGGTGGTGGCCAGGACCTCGCTGGCCAGGGTGACACCGGCCGAGGGGTCCGAACTGGTGAAGGTGGTTTTGGAGTGGGTGACGAGGTAGCTGAAGTCAACCGTGTGGATCGTGATCCGCTCGGCCGTGAAGTTGTCGAAGGGGTTGTCGATCAGCGACCAGGTCTTGATTTCCTCCGACAGGGACTGGCTGTCGGTGAGCTGGATGTCGCCGTTGAAGCCGTACTGGCCGTTCTTGGTGAAGATGTAGCCGGCGTTGTTGAAGGCGGGCTTGAGGCCGTAATAAAAGGCCAGCCGGTTCTGGGCCTCCAGCCGGCTCACCCCCGATGGATCGCTCCCCTGCATCGAGGTGGAGTTGTCGAGCAGGAGGTAGAGGTTGACGGGCTGCGGATCGGTGATCGGCAGCGGTGGCTTCGGACCGATCGGTGGGCTGTCGTAGTTGATGTCGACGCGGGCCGGATTGCTGGTGGCGCCCTGGACATCCTCGATGGTGTAGTAGATCCCGGTGGGGCTGTTGATGAAACCAGGCTCGGGGCTGAAGCTGATGTCGCCATTGAAGGGATCCACGCTCCAGGTGCCTTCCCCGGGAACCACCAGCGGATCGCCGGCGTTGGCGGTGCCCACGATCCTGATCGTGGCAGGCACGAGATTGGAATCGATGTCGGAGTCGTTGGCGACCACGCGCACGGTGCCGGTCTGGCCGGAGCTCACCCTGCCGATGAAATCGTCCGCGGCGACAGGGTTGTCGTTGGTGCCCTCGATCGTGATCGTGGTCACCGCCGTGTCAGTGAGGCCTCCGGGCCGATCGCGGACGGTGTAGTTGAACGACTCGGTGAGTTGATCCCCCACGTTCAACCGCTCCACCGTCAGGTTGCTGTTGTCCACCGTGTAGGTGTAGGTGCCATCGGCGTTGAGCGTGAAGCGCCCGTAGAGCCCCTGCAGGGCGGTACCGACGGTGCCGGCGGTGCCCGAGCCTTCGAACGCGCCGGTGCGGATGCCGGTGACCGTGCCCCTGCTGATCACCGGGGTGTCGTTGCTGTCCACGTCGGTGTCGTTGGCCAGCACATTGCCCGTGGCATCGAATCCACCGGTGCTGTTGGCGACGCCCCCCGCCTCCTTGGCGATGCCGGTGTCGTTGTTGGCCACCGGGGCATCGTTGGCCCCCTGGATGGTGATCGTCAGCACGGCGTCATCGCTGAGACCGTCGAGTTGATCCAGCAGGGTGTAATTGAAGGATTCAACCAGGACGTCGCCGGCATTCAACGCGTCCACGCTGCTGTTGGTGTTGTCGACCACATAGCGGTAACGACCATTGCTGTCGATCGTCAGGGAGCCGTAGAGCCCCCGGAAGGCGGTTCCGATCGTCCCGGAGCTGCCCGTGCCTTCGACGCTTCCCAGACGGATCGCCTCGATCGTGCCATTGAGGAACGGCGTGTTGTTGGCATCGACGTCGGTGTCGTTGAGCAGGACGTTGCCGGTGGCATCGGCGCCGGGCGTGCCGTTCAAGGTGCCGCCGGCTTCGACGGCGGTGCCGGTGTCGTCAAGGGCAACGGGAGCATCGTTGGCCCCCTCGATGTCGATCGTCAGAACGGCCACATCCTCAAGGCCGCCGCTGTCACGCACCGTGTAGTTGAACTGTTCGCTGAGCAGGTCGCCCTCGTTCAACGCCTCCACAATCGGGTTGGCGTTGGCCACCACGTAGGTGTAGGTCCCGTCGGTGTTGATCGTCAGCGCTCCGAAGAGGCCCTGCAGCGGGACTCCCGCGGCGACGGCGAGGCCGGTCCCTTCCCTTCCGCCCACCCGGATGGCCGTGACCGTTCCCCGGGTGACCAGCGGGGTGTCATTGCTGTCCACATCGGTGTCATTGAGCAGGATGTTGCCGGTGGCATCGGCGCCGGGCGTGCCGTTGAAACGGCCGCCGGCTTCGACGGCGGTGCCGTCGTCATCACGCGCCACGGGTGCATCGTTGGCCCCCTGGATGGTGAGGCGCAGGACGCCGATGTCGGTGAGGCCGAGGCGGTCGCTGACGGTGTAGTTGAACGTCTCGATCAGGCTGCCGCCCGGACTGAGGGCATCGACCGAAGGGTTGGCGTTGCTGACCACATAGGTGTAGGTGCCGTTGGCGTTGATGGTGAGGCGGCCGTAGGTGCCGTTCAGCACGAAGCCACCGGCCCCATCAGCGGTTCCAGCCGTGCCCGCCCCCTCGCTGGCACCGGTGCGGATCGCCGTGATCAGGCCATTGACGGCCGGGGTGTCGTCGCGATCGACATCGGTGTCGTTGGTCAGGACGTTGCCGGTGGCATCGGCGCCCGCCGTGCCGTTGGCCACGCCACCCGCCTCCACGGCCGTGCCGGTGTCGTCGCTGGCGAGCGGGGCGTCGTTGACGCCGAGGATACTGATGTTGAGAACCGCCGTGTCACTGAGACCACCGGGGTGATCCAGCATGGTGTAGTTGAACGACTCGATGATGACGTCGCCGGGATCCAGGCCATCGACGAAGCGGTTGGCGTTGTCGACCACGTAGACGTAGTCGCCATTGGCCTGGATCGTGAGGGTGCCGTAGAAACCCACCAGCACGAATCCGCCGCCGGCGATCGCTGTGCCCGCCAGGCCCACGCCCTCCTTGGCCCCCCGGCGGATGGCCGTGACCGTGCCCAGGGGTGGAGCCACGAGATTGTCACCGTCGTTGCTGTCGACATCGCGGTCGTTGGCGATCACGTTGTCGCTGGCAGACCTGCCGGGTGTGCCGTTGAGGGTGCCCCCCGCCTCCACGGCCGTGCCGGTGTCATTCATCGCCATCGGGCCGTCATTGACCGCGACGGGGGCGTCGTTGGCACCCAGGATGTTGACGGTCAGCGTGAAATCAACGGTGGCGCCCGACGCAATGATTCTTTGGGTGAAGATGAAGTTTTCGCTGAGGGTGTCCCCCTCGTTCATCCTGTCTACACTGGCGGTTGCGTTGTCAACGTCGTAGATGTATTCGCCTGTTGCCCTGATGGTGAGTTTGCCGTACAAGCCCTGCAGGGGGGTGCCAACAGCGCCGACGGTCCCGCCTGCCGTTCTGATTCCTGAGATCTCGAACAAGGAGCTGTTGGAGCCACTGATCAGATCGCCTCGTCCAGCCTGGCCGCCGGAGCTGTTGTTGACTCCACCGGCTTCCCTGGCAAACGCGATGGCGGGATCAATGTTGACATTCGGTCCGTTGATCGTGATCGCCAGAAGGGCGGTGTCGATGAGCCCGCCGGTGAGGCGGTCGAGGACCGTGTAGTTGAAGTAGTCAACCAGTGGTGGGCTGGTGGGAGTTAACAGAGCGACGTCTTGATTGTTGTTGTCGACAACATAGGTGTAAGTGCCATTGCTTGCGATCGTCAGCGTGCCGTAATTGCCGTTGATGACGAAGGTGGCTCCGTTGTCATTGGTGATCCCTTCTGGGCCAGAGCCTTCGCTGCTGCCTGCCTGGATCTTCGTGAGAATGCCATTGATTGGCGGCGTGTCGTTGGAATCGACATCGGTATCATTGGTGAGGACATTGCCTGTGGCGTCAAAACCACCGATGTCATTGAATTGGCCGCCGGCTGCTCCAGCTGTGCCGTTGTCGTCAACGGCCACCGGTGCGTCGTTGGCCCCCTGGATGGTGAGCGTCAGAACGGCCGTGTCGGTCAGGCCGCTGGGCCGGTCGAGCAGGGTGTAGTTGAAGGACTCGATCAGGACATCGCCGGGGTTGAGGGCATCGACGGTGGGGTTGTTGTCGTCGATGACATAGACGTAGGAACCATCGGCGTTGAGCGTCAGGTTGCCGTAAAGCGTCTGGAAGGATGCACCCACGCTGCCGGCACTGCCGGCACCCTCCTTGTCGCCGAAGCGCAGCGCGGTGATGCGGCCCTGCGGGGGAGCAGCCGTGTTGTTGCCATCCGCCGCATCCACATCCCGGTCGTTGGCGATCACATTGCCGACGGCGTTGCTGCCGGCGGTGCCGTTGAAGGTGCCGCCGGCCTCCAGGGCCGTGCCGGTGTCGTCGCTGGCCACGGGGGCATCATTGGCCCCGGTGATCGTGATCCTCAGAACGCCGATGTCGATCAGGGCGCCGTCTGAGACCGTGTAGTTGAACGATTCGCTCAGCAGGGCGCCGGGATCCAGGGAATCGACCGCCGGATTGGCGTTGTCGAGCGCATAGGTGTAGGTCCCATTGGCGTTGATGCGGAGGGTGCCGTAGCTGCCCACCAGCACGAATCCGCCGCTGCCATCCGGCGTCCCCGCCGTGCCGGCCCCTTCCGTGGCCCCCAGCCGGAGCCCCACCACCCGTCCGTTGAGGGCGGGGGTGTCGTCGGAATCGACGTCAATGTCGTTGAGCAGCACGTTGCCGCTGGCGTTCGCGCCTGGCGTGCCGTTGAAGCGGCCACCGGCCTCCAGCGCCGAGCCGACGTCATCGACGGCCACCGGTGCGTCGTTGACCCCCCGGATCGTCAGGGTCAGGACGGCGGTGTCGGTGAGGCCGCCGGGGTGGTCGAGCAGGGTGTAGTTGAACGACTCGGTGATGGTGTCGCCCGGGTTGAGGGCCTCCACCACAGGGTTGGCGTTGTCGACCACGTAGGTGTAGGTCCCATCGGCCCGAAGCGTCAGGGAGCCGTAAAGCCCCGTCAGAGCCGCACCGACCGTGCCGGCTGTGCCGGCGCCTTCCCTGGCGCCGGTGCGGAACGACACCACGGAGCCCTGGGGGGGAGCCACCAGATTGTTGCCGTCCCGGTTGTCGACATCGCGATCGTTGGCGATCACGTTGCCGCTGGCATTGGTCCCGGGGGTGCCGTTGAGGGTTCCACCGGCCTCGATGGCCAGGGCGGTGTCGTCGGCGGAGACCGGGGCATCATTGGCCCCCTGGATCGTGATCACCAGGACCCCGCTGTCGCTCAGGGCCCCATCGGAGACGGTGTAGTTGAAGAATTCCGTGAGGCTGGCGCCGGGATCGAGGGCGTCGACCGTGGGGTTGGCGTTGTTCAGCTCATAGGTGTAGGAGCCGTCGGCGTTGATGGTGAGCTGGCCGAAGCTGCCCCTCAGGGGCGATCCCAGGCTGCCGGCCGTGCCCGCTCCCTCGCTGGCTCCGGTGCGGAAGGCCGTGACCCGTCCCCTCATGGTGAGCGGGTTGTCGGCGGGATCGGGATCGGTGTCGTTGGCCAGCACGTTGCCGTTGGCGTTGCTGCCGGGGGTGGTGTTGAAGCTGCCGCCCGCCTCCACCGCTGTGCCCACGTCGTCCACCGCCACGGGTGGCCGGTTGGCCACCAGGATCACGGTCTTGGTGCTGAGGTAGTCGTTGAGGCCGCCGGCTCCATCGCTGCCATTGCGCTCGCCATTGGCGGCACCGGAGCTGCCGGGGGTGGTGCTGCCGGTGCCGTTGCCGCCGCTGCCGTTCGGTGTACCGGTGCCGGGCAGGCTGGTGTAGAGGACGTCGGCGGTGTTGGTGAGGGCCGTACCGGGCGGCAGGGCGGCCGAAAGGACGCCCCTGTAGGTGATGGTGACGCTCTCGT
The DNA here is from genome assembly GCA_943367815.1 of Tabrizicola sp. YIM 78059. Lineage (GTDB taxonomy): Bacteria > Cyanobacteriota > Cyanobacteriia > PCC-6307 > Cyanobiaceae > Cyanobium. The sequence continues at coordinate 28,762 of CALRKA020000007.1, forward strand.
TGACCCCCAGTTCCGGCACCGTCACCTGGATCCGGTCCGCCAGGCCGTTGCTGCCGCTGACGATCGAGCTGTCGGTGGCGGGCGGCGCACCCGCCTCGCTCAGAAGAATGGTGGGTGGACCCGTCAGGGTGAAGTTGGGGCCGAGGGCATCGAGGCTGTCGGCGATGACGAGGTCGAAGGCCCTGGAGATGGTCGCGTTGCCGGAGACCGACGAGTCACTCGCATTGCGGATGGTGACGGTGTAGACGAGGGTGTCGCCGGGGGTGGCATTGGGATTGCCCGGGTTGCCGGTCTTCTCGATCGCGACCGTTTTATCGATCAGCAGGTTGGGCTCCAGCACCGACAGGGGCGTGGCGGTGGTGGTGCGCTGCACCGTGCTGCCGAGAAGCCCCGCGCTGGTGGTCATTCTGTTGGCGAGGGTGACCCCGGCCTGATTGCTGGCCACGTTGGTCACGATGGCGTTGAACTCGATCACCACCGACTCGATCTGGTTGGGGTCGGCGTTGGTGTTGATGAATTCCCCGAAGTTCCAGGTCAACACCTGCCCGGCGATTGTTGTGGGGGCAAAGCTGGCGCTGGGGATCACCGTGGTGTTGTTGCCGGCGCTGGACAGGAAATAGGGGTTGACCGAACCCTGGCTCCAGCTCAGATCGCTGGCGCTCGCAGCGACGAAAGCCAGGGTGGCGGTGTTGTCATTGAGGAAGCTCAGACCCGTCGGCAGGTTGTCGACGATCAGGGAATTGCTCAGGGTTCCCTGGGGAAGGTTCTCCTGCAGCCGGAAGCGCACGATCTCACCGATGGTCACCCCGTTGCCGCTGGTGCTGGCTTCGGAGCTGAGCCGGGTGGTCTTGAACGTCCCCGGTGCGAGGCTCACCACCGACCGGCTGGCGCTCTTGCTGTAGTTGTTGACGCCACCATTGCCATTGCGCTCCCCGTCGGCGGCTCCGGAGCTGCCGGGGGTGGTGCTGCCGGTGGTGTTGTCCGGGCCGATGGGCGTTCCGCTGCCAGGCAGGCCCGTGTAGGTGATGGTGGCAGTGTTGGTGAGGGTGGTGCCCGGCTGGATCCCGATCAGCACCTTGCCGGTGTAGGTGAAGCTGAAGCTCTGACCGCTGTTGAGCCGGTCGATCTGGAGCTGGATCCGGTCGCCGTCCGCGGCGCTGGCGCCGCTGGTGACGGAGTTGTCGATGATCGACCCTGTGCCCGGCGGCAGGCTGCCCGGCAGGCTGACGCTCTGCAGGTCGAAGTTGCTGCCCAGGTTGCCGAGGGCATCGTTGAGCACCAGATCGAAGGCATCGGCGCGGCCCGCCGCATTGCGCACCGTGACCGTGTAGGTGAGGGTGTCGCCGGCCTGGACGTTGCCGCTGGGGTTGGCGGCCTTGGTGATCGTGAGGCTGGGTTCGCTGATCTGCACCGCCGCGGTGCCGCTGGCGGAGCCGCCCGTGTAGCTCACCGTGGCGGTGTTGGTGCGGGTGACACCGTTGCTGTTGCCGCTGGTGTTGGTGACCAGGGCGTTGAATTCCACCGCAACCGTGTCGTCAACAGCGTTGTTTCTGTCGCTGTTGGTGAGGGTGCCGAAATCCCAGGTCAGGGTGGAGCCGGAGATCGTCGGGGTGGCGGGCAACTGGGATCCGCCAACACCGGAGGAGAAGATCGGGGCGGAGGCGCTGCCGTCGGCCAGGAACGTGATTCCGGTGGGCAGGCTGTCCACCAGCCTGAAATTGGCCAGGTTCCCCTCCGGCACCGTCACCTGCACCCGGTAGCGGACGATCTCACCGATGGCGAGCTTGTTGCCGGGGGTGGAGATCTCCGACGTGGAGACGATGGACTTGCTCACCGTCGCGCTGCGCAACGTCACGGTGGCGTTGTCGATCAGCCGTGCCGCACCGGGCAGGTAGCCCGTGCCCCCGCTGGACACGTTGGTGTAGTCCTCCAGCATCCCCACGTTGGTGAGGAGACCGCCCACCAGCTGGCCATAGGCACCGGCGTCGACACTGGTGTCGAAGGTCACCACGGCGATGTTGCGGCCGCTGCTGGCGTTGTACCCATCGATCGCACCGCCGCCGGCCCCGGTCACCGGATCGCTGGGCGTGGGGCCCGGGTCGCTCAGGCGGATGCCGTTGGCGCTGAAGATGTCCGCCTGGCTGGCGGCCGTGCCGTCGGGCCGCGTGTAGTTGATCGCCGCGCCACTGCCGTCGACGATCCGCAGGCTGCCGGGGGTGAAGCTGAGCCCGGCGGGCAGTTCATCGCGCAGCTGGACATTGAAGGCGCCGCGGTAGCTGGTGCCGATGTTCTCGATCACCACCACGAAGCGGATCGTGTCGCCCGCATCCAGCCCGGTGACGTTGGAATCGAGGGCGCCGTTGCTGACAGCACCGGTGGAACCGTTGCCGCCGGCCACGCTGATGCCGCTGCTGTTGACGGTGCCGGTGAAGGGCACGCCGCCGATGGCGGCCGGGAAGCTGGCCCCTGCCGTGTTGAGGGCCGGGGTGTAGGTGGCGCCCTGGGCGCCGGTGAGGCTGTCGCGGCTGGTGACGACGATGCCCTTGCGGATCTTGAGGTTGGGGGCCAGCACCTCGCCGGTGACCGGTGAGATCTGGGTGGGGCGGCTGACGCCGTTGGAGTCCACCGTGCTGGCGGTGGCGATGTTGGTGATCGGCAGCCGGTCATTGATCGCGGCGCCCGTCACCGTGACCGTGTAGTAAATGTCGACCGTTGTGGGGGTGTTGCTCGGGTCGCTGCTGTTGGCGATCGTTGCCACCAGATCGTTGACCGCCGGCCCGGTCTTGAGCTGGTTGTCCACCAGCGGTGGCGCGTTGTGCAGGCTCCCGTAGCTGAATTGGCCGGAAGGGGGCAGGCTGCCGGCAGCCCCACCGCTGAAGTCGAAGGCGGCAGGGCTGCCGCCGCCGCTGGCCTCCCTGTCCACGTCGTAAATCGGGGTGGGCAGGAAGTCGCTCAGGCTGAAGCCCTGGATGTCGCCGGTGGGGAAGGTCACCGTGAGGCGGTAGGTGACCGTGTCCCCTGGAGTCAGCACCAGGGGGCCGGCACCCTGGGCCTGGCCGTTGCGGGCCACCACCGACTTGGAGGAGGTGATGTCGGCCACGTTCAGGTCGACCGAACTGGTGTCGGTGACCTGGCGGTTGGTGTCGAGGAAGAGGCCGCCTGGCAGTTGCCTCTGGATGTCCCCCTCAAGGGTGACGTCGTTGACCAGCGTGTCACCGGCCTTGATGTTCTGACCGGCCGTCCTGGGCGCGACGAAACTGTCGTCGACGCTGGCGGTGAAGGTGATGGAGCCGCCCGTGGCACCGGCGGTTGTGCTGAAGACCCGTCCGCCCTGAAGGATGTCGTCGTTGCCGATCGACCTCAGCCAGCCGCTGAGATCGAAGCTGAGGCGGTCTTTGCCGTCGGCGCCTGGACCGGCGAAGTCCGGAAGGTAGCTGATGTACGCAGGATGGAAGCCAATCGAGCCGTTGCCGGTGAGCGAGACGCCCTGCTCATTGAGGTTGATCCTGGCACTGCCGGGGGTGAAAGTGAGGCCATCGCCAAGCAGATCGCTGACGATCAGATCGCCGAAGGCAAAGTAATCGGAGATCTGGAAAAACAGCGTGAACGTCACGCTATCGCCGGGCACCACCTGGGCGGTGCTCGCGACCTTCTGGATCGCCAGCGCCCTGGCGGTGATCGTATCGCTGGCCGGCGTGTCGAGCGTGACGATTCCGTTGGGGGAATTGCTCCAGCTGCTGGTGACTTCGGCCGTGTTGGTGTAGGTGAGCGCCCCGCCGGTGGTGGGGTCGAGGTTGTCGGGGATGTAGAAATTGATCTGGGCGGCCGCCTCCTCAGGGCTGGTGGTGCCGGTGAGGGGACCCCCGTAATTGATGACGACCCTGTCGTTGCCAGGGGCTGTGGGGTTCCCCACCGGCGCCTGGATGACGTTCCCGGGAATCACCAGGTTGGGGTTGATCCCCAGCACGTTGAGATTGCTGGGCAGGCTGTCGCTGAACAGCAGATTGCTCAGCTGGGCCCCATCGGCGATGTTGGCTGACAGCCGCCAGAAGCCGCCGAAGTTGGGGCCGGTGACCGTTTCCGACTCCGCCAGGTTGTTGGTCTTGCTGAAGGTGAGCGGTGTCGGTATCACCTGACCGGCCACATTCGGGGCGCTGATCGGCGGATCGGTCAGCGGGTTGTCGAGTGGATCGCTGCCCAGGACGTAGCCGCCCCCGGCCCGCAACGGCACCGGTCCGAGGAGCGGCGCGGTGGCGACCACCGTGACCGGCACATCCACCACCAGTTCGGGGGCCGATGCCGTGTAGCTGCCGATCGGCAGCTGCCAGATCAGCAGGGTGTCGGGGGTGGCGCTGGTGAGGGTGACCCCGGTGAGGGGGTGCACCAGCGTGAAGGGGCCGCTGCTGCCGCTGCGGGTGAAGGTGTAGGTCTGAGTGGTAAGGGCCAGCCCGGCCCAGCGGGCGGTGCCGAAGCTGAGGTTGTCGCTCGGGGCCGTGACCTGGAGCTCCAGCCAGGGCTCGTACCCCGTGGCGGCCGACTCATTGAAGGTGAGCTGGAGATTCCCTGTGTCCCCATACAGCACGCTCAACGTGGAGGGGGAGAGTCCGATGACGGGGGAGGGAATCGCCAAAGGACGACGCGGGAAAAGAACCGCCCGTCAACCTATCAATTGATGTGAGGTTCAGCGTTTGGGCTGCCGGCGGTCTTAAGGCGTGCTTTCGCCGTTCGCCTGCCGCTGGCGCAGGGTCTGCTCCAGCCGGTCGATGCGGCCGCGCAGCTCGTCCAGTTCCCGCTGGCGGGCCAGGCCCAGATCCTGCAGCAGCTGGTCGCGGTTGCGCTCCAGCTGGCGCTCGGCCTGCTGCTCCACCTCCGGCGTCTCGCCCCGCAGGGCGCGCATCACGTCCTCCACCAGGGCGGAGGCGTGGCTGGGGTCGAGGCGGCCGCTGCTCACCCATTCCTGGCTGACGTACTTGAGCCGGTCGGCCACCAGCGAGGTGGTGCCGAGGCCGCGCAGCAGCAGCATCTGCAGCAGATTGCCCTGGTCCATGAAAGAGGCTTCCTTGGGGAAACGGCGTCACTCTTGCCTGACCTTGGCGCCTTCCGCGCCCGGCGACCATGGGCAATGACCGGCGTGCCGGCTGGATCGCCGCCGCAGCCGGTGGGCTGCTGGCGGGGGTGGCCCTGCCGCCGTTGGGCTGGCCCTGGCTGCTCTGGCCCGCCGTGGTGCTGCTCTGGTCCCTGACGGAGAGCCGCACCGCAACCGTCTCGGCGCCGTCGCGGTTCCGGCGCGGCGGGCTGTGGGGTCTGGCGGCGGTGCTGGTGAGCCATCGCTGGCTGCTCTGGCTCCATCCCCTCGACTGGATCGGCGTGCCGGGCCCCCTGAGCCTGCCGATCTGTCTGGCGCTGTGGCTGGCCATCGGCCTGGCCGGTGCCCTGCTGGTGGGGGCCTGGGCGGCCCTGGTGGGTCGCCTCGATCCCACGCGACCAAGCACGGCGTTGCTGGCGGCGGCTGTCTGGGGCCTGGCGGAGGTGCTGCTGGCCAAGGGTCCCCTGTTCTGGCTGGGGCTGGGGGCGGCGGCCCTGCCGGGGGACCGGGCCCTGGCGGGTCTGGCGGCCCTGGGGGGAGCCGGGTCCCTGGCGGCCTTGCAGCTGATGATCGGCTGGGGACTCTGGCGGGCCCTGCGGGCCCTGCCCGCCCAACGGGTGCGCTGGCTGCTGGCCACTCTGGTGCTGGTGGTCGGCTGCCATCTGGCCGGCCAGGCCCTGCTCAGCCAGGCCGAGACCCCTGGCCCCAGGGCCGAGCGCTGGCTGGTGCTGCAGCCCGCCATCCCCACCCGGGAGAAGTTCGAGGCCGACCAGCAGCGACGGCTGCTGCAGCAACTGGCCCTGGCCCAGCGGCGGGCCACCAATGCCGAGCCCCCCGTGCACGGGGTGCTGCTGAGCGAGGGCTCCCTGGCCCTCGGCCAGCCCCTGCCGCTGGCGGCGCCGGTGGAGGTGCTCAGTGGCGGCTTCCGCCGTGAGGGCGTGGAGCTGCGCAGCAGCCTGCTGCGCTTCGAGCCTGGCCAGCAGCAGGCCGGCGGCTGGATCGACAAGCACCGGGTGGTGCCCCTGGGCGAATGGGTGCCCCTGGCCGACCTCTGGCGCTGGAGCGGCCTCTCGGCGGTGGGGGGGGTGGAACCGGGCCCCTCCTCGCGGTTGCTGCCGCGGCCCGGGGGGGATGTGGGGGTGGCCATCTGCTACGAGCTCTCCGATGGGGCGGCCCTGGCCGCCGCCACCCGGCAGGGGGCCCGCTGGCTGCTGGCCAGCGCCAACCTGGATCCCTATCCGCTGCAGCTGCAGGGGCAGTTCGCCGCCCTGGCCCAGCTGCGGGCGATCGAGACCGGCCGCTGGCTGGTGAGTTCCGCCAACACCGGGCCGAGCCTGCTGGTGGACGCCGGCGGGCGGCTGAGGGAGCAGCTGCCTCCGGGCCGTCCCGCCACCGGCCTGTTCACCGTGCAGCAGCGCTCCCGGCTCACTCCCTACGACCGCTGGGGTGAGGGGCCACTGATCGCCCTCGCCCTGCTGGCGGGGGCCTGGCGCTGGATCAGCCGGGAGACGCGCTGATCCGGGACGGGGCCGGATCCTGGGGAGGGGGGGCGAAATCGATGCCCGCCGACTGGAAGGCGCGCAGGATGTCGAGGTTGATGGCCTGCTGCAGATCCAGATAGACCACCACATCGCTGTCGGGCACGAAGAACACGAACTGGAACTCCAGGGCGCTGTCGGCGAAGCGGATCAAATGGCAGCGATCGAACGTCGCCGGCGGATGGGCCCGCACCACCCCCTCCACGAGGCCCGCGATGGCGGCGGCCTTCTCCGCCGGCATGCGATCCGAGAGGCGGAGGGTGTGGGCGACCCGCCGACGGGGCAGATCACCGAAATTACGGATCGTCTTCTGAAGCAGTTCCTCGTTGCCGATCACGATCCGTTCGCCGCTCAGGCTGCGGATCGAGGAGGAGCGGATCCCCACCCGCTCCACCGGGCCGAGCACGTCGCCGAAGCCGATCAGATCGCCGATCTGGAAGGGCTTGTCGATGACGATGGTGAGGTAGTTGATGAAATGACTCAAGGGCCCCCGCAGGGCCAGGCCGATGCCGATGCCGGCCCCGGCCAGCGAGGCGTAGACGGCCCCCAGGGGCACCCCCTGCTTCTGGAGGAACACCAGGCTGCCGAGCCCCCAGAACAGGGCGCGGATCATCGGGGCGAGGGCCCGGAGGGTGCTGGTCTGCTCCTCCCGCCCCAGGCGCTGCAGGGACCGCTCCAGCAGCAGCAGCAGGCTGCGGTTGATCAGGCGCACCACGACCACGGTCGCCACCAGCAGCGCCGCGCCCTCCACCAGCCGATCCGGTCCCGGATCCAGCCGCAGCACCTCCCAGCCCCGCACCAGGGACCGCCAGCCCCAGACCACCATGGCCAGGTAGCCGAGCGAGGCCAGGCTGCTCAGCAACAGGGGCCCGATCCGGCCGTCGCGTCCCGGGGGGGCCCCGGGGTCCAGGTCTGAGCGCAGGTCGAAGCGCCGCAACCGGCCGCGCAGCAGCCGCACCAGCAGCCAGACGGCCGCCGCGCCCACCACCACCCGGGCGAGGGCCATCAGGAGGACGAATCCCGGGACCGCCATGACCTGGCTCACGACCGGGGACACCCTTGCATGGGACCCCGGGGGCGCCCCGGCCTGGGGGAACTCAGGTGAGCACCGGCAGGGAACCCTGGCCGGCCGGCCGGGTCACCAGGATCTTGCGCAGGGACAGGCGAGCGGTTCCATCGGGGAGCTCGAGCTGCCCGTTGGTGTCGGTGTCCGTGCCTGTGTCGTCGGGCTCCGCCATGGCTTCGGGGCCGTCCAGGGTCTCGTCCCGCGGGTCGAGCAGGTCGATCACGGCCTGGCGCACCCCCGCCAGGCGCCGCTCCAGCCTCCGCCGTGCCCGCTGCTCCTGCTCCAGTTCCTGCAGCAGCGCCTGCCGCTGACGTTCGGCGGCCTCCTCGCGCAGGCGGTCCCGCTCCCGCTCGGCCGCCTCCAGGGCCGCCTGCTCCGCTTCGGCGATGGCCAGCTGCTGCCGGATGGCCTCGTGGAAGCGCTCCACCTCCGCTTCGGCCTGGCGCCGGCCATCGAGGGCCTCGGCCAGTTCGGCCGCGAGCCGCTCCCGTTCCAGTCGGGCGTCCTCCAGCTGGGCCGCCACCTCGTGGGCCCGGGTGGCGGCGGCGGCCTCGAGGTGGCGCCGGAAGCGGCGCTCCTGCTCCAGTTCTTCGCGCAGGGCGTCGACTTCGCCGGTGGTGGCGGCGATCAGGCTCTGGGCCTGGGCGGTGAGGGCCTCGACCGCCTGGGTGAAGGAGCTGGACATCGGCGTGAGGGGGAAGGACGGTGGTCTTGCTCTAAGTCTGCGGGGGGCGGCCTGTCGGTAGCGAAGCGCTCCACCATGGGTGGGGGCCGCTGGCCTCAGTCGGCGCCGGTCCGTGATCGGCGCAGCAGCACCGAGGGGGCGATGCCGTAGCGGCGTTGGAAGCCGGCGGCGAAGGATGACAGCTGCAGGAAGCCATGGCGGCGGGCAATGACGGCCACGGTCTCCCCGGGCTGGGCCCGCTGCAGATCACGGTGCACAGCCTCGAGTCGCTGCCGCTTCACCCACTGCATGGGGCTGCAGCCGAAGCGCCGTTGAAACAGATACTGCAGGTTGCGCCGGGAGTAGGCACTGCGCCGACTGAGCTCGGTGGCGGTGATCGGGGTGTGCAGGTGGGCCTGGATCCACTGCAGGAGTTCGTCGAAGGGGCGATCCCGGTGCGGGTCGGAGAAAGAACCATCGATCCCCCGGACCGCTTCCGGGCACACCAGGGCGGCCACCAGGCGATAGAGCAGATCCTCGAGCTGGGGGGCGGCGAGTCCGCCCACCGGTCCCAGCAGTGGCGCGTCCAGCATCCGCAGCGCCAGGTGGAGGTGGCGCAGGAGATCGGCCTGCTGGCCCGGTTGGCTGCCATCCACCACCAGGGGGCTTTCGAAGCGCGGCCGATGGCGGCCGGGATCCCTGCCGCTGCCAGCGAGGCTGGAGGCCGTTGCGGCGAGCCTGCGGCGATCGAGGCAGATCATCACTTCCTCGAAGGTTCCGGTGCTGGCTGTGAAGGCGGCACCGGGCAGGTAGGCGGCCATCGGCCCCCCCTGCAGCCGCAGCGTCTGTCCATCCGTTCCCACCTGGCCCTCCCCCGCCAGCGGCAGGGTCAGGGTGGCGAGGTCGCCGTCGTCAAAGCTGATCTCCAGGGGGGAGTGGCGGCTGCAGGACACCGCCACGTCGCCGACGTGGATCACACCGCTGCGATGGAAGAAGCCCCGGTCCTGCGGACCCTCGAGGAAGGCGTTCAGGGGGAAGGTCTGGGCCACCCGCGCCAGCAGGGCGTCGGAATCGGTCACCTCCACCGCCCGGGACTCCAGCAGCGTCAGCGGCACCGTGCCGGTGGGTTCAGCGGGCATCAGGGCTGCGCGGGGGCCAGCCAGCTGAAGCTACCGCCGGCCCTCATTCGTTGACGATCGAGGCCGTGACCTCGACCGAGGCATCGCCGCATTGCACGATCCGGCCGGTGGGATTGGCCACCAGGCTGCCGAGCACGAGCTGGGGGTCCGCCGGACGGATCTGGCCCGGCTGGATGTTCATGCAGATGATCGTCGTGATCCTGGGGTTCTGGGTGGGGGTGAGGAAGGCGGCTCCCACATAGGCATTGAGCTGGCCCACCTTGGGGGTCTGGGCCGGAATCACATAGCTGTAGGCCGCTTCGGTGGTGGTGCGGACGGCGTAGTTGAAGGACGCCGGCAGGGTGATGCCGAAATCCTGCTGAATGTTCGAGACCGTGGCCCGGAAGGAGCCGTTCTTCTGGTAGTAGGTGCGCTGCGCCTCCATCATCCGGGCCACGGCGTTGAGCGCCGCCGTCTGATCAGGGCTCGCCTGCGGCTGCGCCCTGGCGCCGGGGCAGGCCATGGCGATGGCGAGGCCCAGGGTGGCGAGCAGCGCCGAGCTGGCGTGGCGGAACAGGGGGGAGGTCATGGGCGGGGTTCCGATCGTCTGACTCGCCACCGTGCCACGTGGCCCGCCTTTGCTGACAGGATCCGTGCCGCACTGTTGCGCCGCTGCGACAGTCTTGCCGTCCTGCGTTCATGGGCAGCCGAAGGGCCGATGGCGGTGCCGCTCCGTTGGGCCAATCCGCTGTGCCAACGAGTGTGTCGAAGGTGATCGATGCGACCCTGAACCGCTCTTTCACGCCCCCACAATGCGGGCCGTGAGCCATCCGCAGGGCTCAGCGAATCCGTGCTTGTTGAATCCTTGCTCGTGCATCGTCCTGAGGCCTGGGGCTTTCCGGTGCTGGCCGCCCTGCTGATCCTGGCTCTGGGGATGGGGGTGGTGCTGCTGTGGCCCGCTCCTGCCCCGGCGGCGGACCCCTGCCCGCCGTCGATGGCCCCGATCCCCGGCGGCCGCTATCGCATCGGCGCGGCGGGCCGCCTGCCGGAGGAGGCGCCGTCGGCGGGGCCGGTGCGGCTGCAGCCCTTCTGCATCGCCCGCACGGAGGTGACCAACCGCGAGTTCGCCGCCTTCGTGGCCGCCACCGGCTACCGCACCCAGGCGGAGCAGCCCCTGCCCCAGGAGCAGTTCCCGGAGCTGTCCGCCGCCGAGCGCCGCCCCGGCTCGGTGGTGTTCCGGCCGCCCTCCCCCGGCGAGCCCCTGGCGGAGCTCAGCTGGTGGCAGTGGGTGCCCGGGGCCGACTGGCGCCACCCCGAGGGCCCCGGCAGTGCCATCGACGACCGGCTCGACCATCCGGTGGTGCAGGTATCGCTGGCGGATGCGGAGGCCTACGCAGTCTGGGCCGGCGCCGCCCTCCCCAGCGAGGCCCAGTGGGAGTTCGCCGCCCGGGGCGGCCTGCGGGATCGGGCCTTCAGCTGGGGCGACCGCTGGCGCCCCGGCCTGGCCAACACCTGGCAGGGGGAGTTTCCCGTCAGCAACACCGCTGACGATGGCTTCACCGGCACCGCTCCGGTGGGCAGCTTTCCCCCCAATGGCTATGGACTCCAGGACATGACCGGCAATGTCTGGGAGTGGACGGCGGACTGGTACCGGCCCGGCCACGATCGCCTCGCCGGCCAGGACGATCCGGTGCTGGCCGACCCAGCCGCCAGCAGCGATCCGCGGGAGCCCGGGGTGGCCAAGCACGTCATCAAGGGGGGCTCCTTCCTGTGCGCCCCGAACTACTGCAGCCGCTACCGGCCGGCGGCGCGGGAGGCCGAAAGCCCCGACACCGGCACCTCCCACATCGGTTTCCGACTCGTTTCCCCTGCCCTGACGACCCATGGCTGAGCGTCCCCTGACCCGTCTGAGCGCCGTGCTCGGTCGCCTGCTGCGGCGGCTGGCGCCGGCGGGCCTGGCCCTGGCCCTGTTGGGCTGGTCGTTCGGCGCCGTGCCGGCCCTGGCCCAGCGGATCACCGGCACGCCGGGAGCCCCCAACGCCACCACCACGATTCCCGGCAACCAACTGCCCGCCCCGGCTCCCCCCTTCGGCGGGGTGATCAAGGACGGGGCGCTGCAGTCGAAGCCCTGGTGGGCGCCCCGGATCACGCCGCCCCAGAGCGCGCCCAACGTGCTGCTGATCCTCACCGACGACGCCGGTTTCGGCGTGCCCAGCACCTTCGGCGGTGTCATCCCCACCCCGGCCATGGAGCGCGTCGCCAAGGCGGGTCTCCGGTACAACCGCATGTTCTCCACGGCGCTGTGCTCACCCACCCGCGCCGCCCTGATCACCGGTCGCAACCACCACTCCGCCGGCTTCGGCGTGATCTCGGAGCAGTCCACCGGCTTCCCCGGCTACAACAGCATCATCGAGCGGGACAAGGCCACGATCGGCCGCCTGCTCAAGGACAACGGCTATTCCACCGCCTGGTTCGGCAAGGACCACAACGTGCCGGCGTTCCAGGCCAGCCAGAGCGGGCCCTTCGACCAGTGGCCCACTGGGATGGGGTTTGAGTACTTCTACGGCTTCGTGGGTGGGGACGCCAACCAGTGGCAGCCCAACCTGTTCCGCAACACCACCCAGATCTATCCCTTCGAGGACAAGCAGCCCGGCACCTGGAACCTGGTGACGGCGATGGCCGATGACGCCATCGACTACATGACGCGGATGCACCAGATCAACCCCAGCAAGCCGCTGTTCATCAAGTACGCCCCCGGGGCCACCCATGCGCCCCACCACCCCACCAAGGAGTGGGTGGACCGGATCCACGCCATGCATCTGTTCGATGACGGCTACGAGAAGTTGAGGGAGCGCATCTTCGCCAACCAGAAGAAGCTCGGCGTGATCCCCAAGGACGCCAAGCTCGATCCCTGGCCCGCCGATGTGATCACCCCCTGGGACAAGTTGACCCCGGAGGCCCAGAAGCTGTTCATCCGCCAGGTGGAGGTGTTCGCCGCCTATGCCGCCTACAGCGATTACGAAATCGGCCGGGTGATCCAGCAGTTCGATGACCTCGGCAAGCTCGACAACACGCTGATCATCTACATCAACGGCGATAACGGCACCAGCGCCGAAGGCGGTCCCCTGGGCACCCCCAACGAGGTGGCCTTCTTCAACGGCCTCAACAAGTTGCCCGTCGAGGTGCAGATGAAGTTCTACGACGTGTGGGGCACCGATCTCACCTACAACCACATGTCAGCGGGCTGGAGCTGGGCCTTCGACACCCCCTTCAGCTGGTTCAAGCAGAACGCCTCCCGTCTCGGTGGCGTGAACCAGAACATGGTGGTGTCGTGGCCGGCGCGCATCAAGGACAGGGGCGGCCTGCGGGAGCAGTTCGTGCACGTCATCGACGTGGTGCCAACGATCCTGGAGGCGGCGGGGCTGCGGGCACCCGAGGTGGTGGATGGCATTCCCCAGAAGCCGATCGAGGGCACGAGCTTCGTTTACACCTTCGATGGCAAGAATGCCAAGGCGCCCTCCAGGCACGAGCGCCAGTACTTCGAGATGATGGGCCAGTGGGCCCTCTACGACAAGGGCTGGCTGCTGAGCACCAAGGTGAACCGGGCCCCCTGGGACGCCTTCGGTCCGGCCAACCCAGATCCACTCAACAACCAGACGCTGGAGCTCTACAACCTCAACACGGATTTCAGCCAGACCACCGACCTGGCGGCCCAGAACCCCGGCAAGCTGAAGGAGATGAAGGCGGCCTTCATCGCCGAGGCGAACAAATACCAGGTGTTCCCCCTGGATGCCTCGGTGGCGGCGCGGATCGTGGCGCCCCGGCCCAACATCACCGCCGGCCGCAGCGAATTCGTCTACACCCATCCGATGGTGGGGCTGCCCCAGGGCGCTTCGCCCGTCCTGCTCAACACCTCCTACACCGTCAGCGCCGACATCGAGGTGCCGGCCGGCGGTGCCGAGGGCATGCTGCTCACCTCCGGCGGCCGCTTCGGCGGCTACGGCTTCTACCTGAAGAACAGCAAGCCCGTGTGGGTCTGGAACATGGTGGATCTGGAGCGCCTCAAGTGGGAGGGCACCGAGGCCCTTGCTCCCGGTAAACACAAGGTGGCCTTCGATTTCGTCTACGACGGCAAGGGGGCCGGCACCCTGGCCTTCAACGACTTCAGCGGCGTCGGCCGCCCCGGCACCGGCACCCTCAAAGTCGACGGCAAGGTGGTGGCCACCAAAACCATGGCCAAAACCCTGCCGATGATCCTGCAGTGGGACGAAAGCTTCGACATCGGCTCCGACACCCTCACCGGGGTCAACGACGCCGACTACCAGCCGCCGTTCCGCTTCACCGGCACCCTCGAGAAGCTCACCCTCAAGCTGGATCGGCCCAAGCTGTCCCCTGAGGAGATCAAGAGCCTGGAGGCGGCCATGCGCACGAAGGCGGCCAGTGAGTGACCCAGACACCCAGGCTCCCGAGGTGCCTCAATCCGAGGTGCCTCATGGCCTGGCTGGGCAGAGCCGCCGCCATTCCCCCAGGGCTTCGCCGGCGGCGTAGTACTTGCCCAGGCCCATCGCCGCGTCGTAGCGCTGCTTCTGCGGCGAGCCGGCCCAGGTGGCGGCAGGGCAGCTCTGGGGAGCGGCTGAAGCCTTGGGAGGTTGTTCGGCCGCATCGACTCCCAGTCGCAGCCGGAACAGACTTTCCTGGCCGTACTGCTGCCGGAAGGCCTCCCGATCGACCGGCGCCAGGGAGCCGTTGTTGGGTTCCACGATCCCCTGCCCCCTGACGACGGACGGGACGAGCAGGGCCAGGCCTGTGGCTACGCCGCCGAACCAGCGTTGCCGCCATCGGGGCCAGGGACGTCGGCTAGGCAAGCGGATCGGACCAAGGGATCAGGCCATCCTGTCGGCCGCACCGGCGCCGGCCGTTTCCGGCTCAGCCAGCTTGACCACAGCAACAAGGCCCCCCAGGGGCCCGATCAAAGAAGCCCCAGGGGAGGCCTGGATCAAGGAAATGGAGCCAAGCGGATTCGAACCGCTGACCCCCTGCATGCCATGCAGGTGCTCTACCAGCTGAGCTATGGCCCCATTGGTGCGCCGGTGAACCGGTGCTTGAGGAGCTTACAACGTGGCCGATCCCACCCCCTCGGTTCCCTCAGACCTGACGCCAGACCGCCACCAGGCGCCCCTGCACGCTCACCTGGTCGGCGGGCAGGAGGATCGGGGCATAGGCGGGGTTGGCGGCCTCCAGCCGCACCTGGGCACCCTGGCGGTGGAAGTGCTTGAGGGTGGTGCCGCTGCCGGGCACCAGGGCGCTCACGATCGTGCCCTCCCGCAGCCGGGAGGGGTCGGCCACCGGCTCCATCAGCACCACGTCGCCATCGGCGATGTGGGCGTCCACCATCGAGTCGCCGTTGACGGTGAGGGCGAAGAGGCCGCGGGTGTCGAGCACCGGGGCCAGATCGAGGTGCTCCTGGATGTCGTCGAAGGTTTCCACCAGGCCACCGGCCGCCACGGCCCCGAGCACCGGGATGCCCAGGTGGCTCTCGCCGAGCAGCTGCAGGGTGCGTGCCTGGCCCTCCTGCCAGGTGATCCAGCCCTTCTGCTGCAGGTGGCGCAGGCGGCTCTGGATCGGCGCCGGCGACCGCAGGCCCATGGCCTCCATCATCTGGCGGATCGAGGGGCTGTGGCGATGGCTGCCGATGTAGTCGGCGAGCCAGTCGTAGAGCTGCCGCTGGGCCTCGGTGAGCTCCTGGTGGGTGGCGACCACGGGCAGTACGGATGAACCAGTCCCTTTCTGCCATCCCGCGCGCGGTTTGTCCAGGGCCGGTCCGGGCGCCGCCCGGGGTGCGTTCAGCCGTCCACCCCTCCCAGCAGGGTCGCGAGCAGGGCCTGCTGCACATGCAGGCGGTTCTCCGCCTGGTCGAACACCCGGCTGGCGGCCCCCTCGATCACCCCGGCGCTGATCTCCTCGCCCCGGTGGGCGGGGAGACAGTGGAGCACGATCGCCCGTGGGTCGGCCTCGGCCAGGAGGTCCTCGTCCAGGCACCAGCCGCTGAAGGCCTGCTCCCGCTGGGCCTGCTCCTCCTCCTGGCCCATGGAGGCCCAGACATCGGTGTACAGCACGTGGGCCCCCCGGGCCGTCGCCACGGGATCCTGCAGCACGGTGATCGTGCTCCGCCCGCCGGCCAGGGCCCGGGCCTGCTCCACCACCGCCGCGCTGGGGGCGAAACCGTCGGGGCTGCCGATGCGCACGTCCATCCCCAGCAGGGCCCCGACGAGCATCAGCGAGTGGGCCATGTTGTTGCCGTCGCCCACGTAGGCCAGGGTGAGGCCGTGCAGGTCGGTGGGGCCATGGCCGAAGCGCTCCTGGATCGTCAGGGCGTCAGCCAGGGCCTGGCAGGGGTGCTCCAGGTCGGTGAGGGCGTTGATCACCGGGATCGAGGCCCAGTGGGCGTAGTCGACCAGGTCCTCCTGGGCGAAGGTGCGGATCGCCAGGGCATCGCAGTAGCGGCTCAGCACTCGGGCGGTGTCGGCGATCGGCTCACCCCGGCCCACCTGGGTGACGGCCGGGTTGAGGTCGATGGTCTGACCGCCGAGCCGGGCCATGGCGACGATGAAGCTCACCCGGGTGCGGGTGGAGGCCTTGGAGAAGATCAGCCCCAGCACCCGGCCGGCCAGGTCGATGCGTCGCTCGCCGCCCTTCAGCTGGCGGGCCAGCTCCAGCAGGGCGAAGGTCTGGGGACCGTCGAGGTCGGCCGAGGAGAGCAGGTCGCCGCCCTTGAGAGCGGCGAGCGGGGCTGAGGGGGACACCATGGCCCACGTCCCAAAGAACCCTTATCCGAGATCGACCCCCCCCACGTCAAGGGCAGGGGCGCAGGCCGTGTCGTGCGGGCTGCTCCGGGCTGGTGGGGGGCAGCAGGATGAAGGACTTGGCCTGCCAGGCTCCCGGCGCTTCCCAGCAGGCCAGCTGCGGGTTGGCGACGCTCAGTTCCTTCATCCCTTGCCGGGTGCCGTGGAACGCCAGCAGCGGCTGCTGCAGGGGCCCGGGGTTCGCCGGGTCCCGTTCCTCCAGATCCCGCAGCTGGCCGGGCCGGAAGTAGGTGCCCATCAGGGCATCGGTGCGCCAGCCCGTGCTCCAGCAGCCACCGGCGCAGACGCCGGTGCTGTTCACGAAGGCCGCCATGGCCCGATAGTTCTCCAGTGGTGTCTGTTTCTCGGCCAGCAAGCGCTGGCCGGTCCGCAGCTGCAGCAGCAGCACGGCGGCCAGCAGAACGGCCAGGGCGGTGCGGCGGAAGCGGCCCAGACCGGCACTGAGCTCCCAGCCCGTCCCCACCAGATAGGCCACGGCCGGCAGCACCACGATGGTGTAGCGGACCTGGCTCAACGGCTTGATCGGATCGATCACCAGCATCAGCGCCAGGAACAGGCCGATCACCAGCAGCAGGTAGCGGGCCTCCCCCAGGGCCTGGGGCAGCTGGTGGGTCGGCCCCACGAGGAAGCGGCGCAGGTTCCGCCAGGAGCCGAAGGCGCAGCAGATCCCAACCGCCAGGCCGACCAGGCCCAGGACGGCCAGGTTTCTCTGCTCCAGGTCCAGCACGGGAAGCAGGCCGCGGCTGAACTGCTCCAGGGTGCCGATGATCGGCTTCACCTCGATCCATGCGACCCGGTCGAACTTGGCGCCGATCGAACTGGCCAGCCCATGGCCGAGGGGCGGCAGCAGCAGCAGCAGCCCCAGGCCGAGCCCGTCCCGCCGTCGCCGCAGCACCCGTCCATCAGCGGCGCTCACCGCCAGCACCACCAGCACGAACAACAGCGAGAAGTAGTGCGTCAGGGACAGCAGCACGCAGGCCAGAGCGAACCCCCAGCGCAGGGCGGCCTGGTGGCGTCCCGCCCCCTGGCGCAGCAGCAGGGCCGTGCCCAGCATCAGCGTCGAGAGCGTCATCGAAAGGGCGTAACTGCGCGTCTCCTGGGCATAGAAGAGGAAGGAGGGGCTGGTGCCCAGGAAGGCCACCGCGGCCAGACGGCGACCGCTGCCGCGCCCGGAGCTGCCCAGGGCCGCGGCCCCCAGTCCGAGGGCTGCGATCAGAAAGCTGAGGCTGCGGGTGGCCGTTTCCCCGTTGCCGAAGACCCCGATCCAGAGCTTCAGCAGGACCTGGTAGAGGGGGGGATGGGTGTCAGGGAGCAGCCAGTCCCGGAACAGCACGCCCCAGCCGGCGCTGCTGGCCGCCACCGACCAGATCTCATCGGACCAGTAGGAGTAGGCCGTGGTCAGCCCCTGTGCGGCGAACCCGAGGCAGCACAGGATCAGGACGGCGCTCAGAAGCATCCGGGGAGGGCGCTGGAGCGGTCGGGAGGGGGGTGGGGGCGCCGATGGCTCTGTCCCGACCACCATCACACCGCTGCCGGAGACCAGTGCCGGGACATTAGGCCTGATTCACGCCCCCCACATCAAGGGCAGGGGCGCAGGCCATGGCGCGCCGGCTGCACGGGGCTGCTGCGGGGCAGCAGGATGAAGGATGTGGCCTTCCAGGACCCTGGTGCCTCCCAGCAGGCCATGGCGGGGTTGTTGGCGATGAGGTCCTTCAGTTTCGGGTAGGCCCGGCGGAAGCCGAGCAGTGGACGATCCAGCCGCGTCTGGACCAGCGGGGTACCGGGATCGAAGGCCATCAGCTGGCGGGAGCTGAAATAGGTGTTGGTGAGTGCCGCCGGGAACCAGCCGGTGGACCAGCATGGCGCGCCCTGGCGGCAGAGGTCGCTTTCGGCCACGAAGCTGGCCAGGAGCTTGTAGTTCTCCAGGGGGCCGCGCTTGACGGCCAGGTGCTGGGTGCCGATCCGCAGTTGCAGGAGCAGCGCAGCGCAGAGCAAGCTGGCCAGGGCCACACGGCGGACCCGGCCCAGGCCGACGCTGACGTCCCAGCCGATTCCCACCAGGTAGGCCAGGGCCGGCAGCACCACGATGTAGTAACGGCTTTGCGACAGCGGCCGGAACGGATCGATCGCCAGGATCAGTGCCACGAAGGCGATGATCACCGTCAGCAGGAAGCGGGCTTCCCCCGTGGCGGGGGCCTTGCGGCTGGAGGCTCCGGGGTGGAGCAGGGGGAAGGTGGCGGCTCCGATGCCGCCGACGAGGCCGACCAGGAGCAGCAGGCCTCGCGGACCCTGTCGCGGATCGAGCAGCGGCAGGGTTCCAGCAAGGAACTGGGTGATCGTGCCGCTGATGGGCGTGACCTCAATCCAGTCGATGCGGGTGAGATTCTCCGCAGGGGGGCTCAGCAGGGCGTGCAGGACCGGCCACAGCAGCAGGAGCAGCACCAGGGGGATCGCATCGGTCCGCGATCGGAAGACCGTTCCCTCGGCGGTGACCACCGCCAGCACCACCACCACGAAGATCAGGGAGAAGTAGTGGGTGAGGGAGAGGAGAAGAGCGGAGATCGCGAACCCCCAGCGCAGGGAGGCCTCGTGACGTCCCGTCCGCTGGCGCAGCAGCAGGGCCGTGCCCAGCATCAGCGTCGACAGGGTCAGCGAGAGGGCATAGCTGCGGGTCTCCTGGGCATAGAAGAGAAAGGCGGGGCTGGTGCCCAGGAAGGCCACCGTGAACAGGCGTCGGCCTGCCCCTCGCCCTGAACTGCACAGGGCCGCCGTCACCAGGCCCAGGGCGGCCACCAGAAAGCTGAGGCTGCGGGTGGCGGCCTCCCCGGCTCCGAAGACCCCGATCCAGAGCTTCAGCAGGAGCTGATACAGGGGGGGATGGACGTCGGGAATCAGCCAGTCATGGATCAGCACACCCCAGTCGGCCCGACTGGCGGCCACCGACCAGAGCTCATCCGACCAGTAGGAGTAGGCCGTTGTCAGACCCTGGCCCGCCATCGCCAGGCAGAACAGGATCAGCAGGCCCGTCAGGGCCGCCGCAAAAAGGGGTCGGGTCCGGTGGGGTTCGCTGGGGGGCCATGGATCGGCGTGGTCCTTCACCCGGGCCTGCCGCAGGACTCCAAGGGGAATCTACGGTCCGGACCCTTGTCCGGCCCGCAGGACGGCAGAGCCCCTCAGGCGGCGGCTCCCTCCAGCACCGCCCCATCGGGCAGCTGGCTGGAGGCCAGCAGCTGCTTGAGCTCATCGCCTTCGATCACCTCCTTCTCGAGGATCTTGTGGGAGATGGTCTCGAGCAGCTCGCGGTTGTGGTGCAGGATCGCCAGGGCCCGTTCGTGGGCCCGATCCACCAGACCGCGCACCTCCTTGTCGATCTCCAGGGCGGTGGCGTCACTCACGGCACGGCGGGGGTTGGAGTTACCCCCCAGGAAGCGGCTGCCGCCCTGCTTGTCGTAGGCGAGGGGGCCGAGGGTCTCGCTCATGCCATAGGTGCCGATCATCTGCTCGGCGATGTCGGTGGCCCGCTGCAGGTCGTTGGCGGCGCCGGTGGTGACCTCACCGAAGACCACCTCCTCGGCGGAACGCCCGCCCAGCAGGGTGGCGATCTGGCCTTCGAGATCCTCCTTGGAATTCAGGAACCGCTCCTCGGTGGGCAGCTGCAGGGTGTAGCCGAGGGCCGCCATGCCGCGGGGCACGATCGAGATCTTCGCCACCTTGCTGCCGCCGGGCATCAGGTGCCCCACGATCGCGTGGCCCACCTCGTGGTAAGCGACCACCTTCTTCTCGTCGGGCTGGAGCACCCGGCTCTTCTTCTCGAGGCCCGCCACCACCCGTTCGATGGCTTCGTTGAGGTCGGCCTGCTCCACGGTGGTGCGGTAGGCCCGGGCCGCGAGCAGGGCCGCTTCATTCACCAGGTTGGCCAGGTCGGCGCCGGCGAAGCCGCTGGTGGCCTGGGCGATCTTGTCGAGGTCGACGCCGCCTGCCAGCTTCACCTTCTTGCCGTAGATGTCGAGGATCATCTTGCGGCCGGAGAGGTCGGGCCGGTCCACCAGCACCTGGCGGTCGAAGCGACCCGGACGCAGCAGGGCGGCATCGAGGGTTTCGGGCTGGTTGGTGGCCGCCAGCACGATCACCGGCTTGTCCTGGGCGGTGAAGCCGTCCATCTCGGTGAGCAGCTGGTTGAGGGTCTGCTCCCGCTCGTCGTTGCCGCCCACCACGCCCATGGAGCCCGAGCGGCTCTTGCCGATGGCATCGAGTTCGTCGATGAAGATGATGCACGGCGCCTTCTTCTTGGCCTCCTCGAACAGGTCGCGCACGCGGGCGGCACCGGCCCCCACGAACAGCTCCACGAATTCCGAGCCCGAGATGATGAAGAAGGGCACGCTGGCCTCACCGGCCACGGCCTTGGAGAGCAGGGTCTTGCCCGTGCCGGGGGGGCCCACCAGCAGTACGCCCTTGGGGATGCGGGCGCCGATGTCCATGTAGCGCTGGGGCGTCTTGAGGAAGTCGACGATTTCGGTGAGCTCGGTCTTGGCCTCGTCGACGCCAGCCACATCGGCGAAGGTGACCCGCGACTCCTCATCGGGCACGTAGACCTTGGCCTTCGATTTGGTGAAGCTCAGGGCCCCCTGGGCGCCGCCGCCACCCATGCCGCTGCGGCGAGCGAAGAACTGCAGCACCAGGATGAAGATCAGCGGCGGCACCACCCAGCTCAGGGCCGTGGTGATGAAGCTGGGCCGCTTCGGCGGCGCCGCGGCGAACTCGACCCCATGCTGCTCCAGTCGCTGGGGCAGGTCCATGTCGAAGATCGGCGTGGTGGAGAGCACCGTGGGGGCGCCCTCCTCGGGGGGCTTGGTGAGCTCGTAGCGGATCTGGTCCTGGGTGATGTACGCCCGCTTGACGTTGTCGTCGTTCACCTGGTCGATGAACAGGGAGTAGGGCACCCGGGGCACCTGGGTGGCGGGGTTGGGAAGGAAGTTGCTGAACAGCAGCAGCACACCGAAGCCGATCAGGAGCAGGTTGACGATGCCGAAACGCCGGGTGGGGCGGTTGTCGTCCTGACGGATGGCCATGCTGCGCGCAACGTCGAATGGGCCCAAGCTAGGTCTGGTCGTCACCCGCCGTTCCCGCCCCCGGTCGGGAGAACCGAACGCCCGCCCCCCTCGGCTTCCCACCCCCCATGTGCGGCCGCTACTCCCTGGCCACCAGCCTCGACCGGCTGCTGCCCCGGCTGAAGGGCCCGCTGCCGCCGGGGCTGGAGGACCATTACGCCCCCCGGCCCCAGGTGCGGCCGGGGGAGCCGGTGCTGCTGCAGCGCCAGGAGCACGGCCGCCTGGAGGTGGCCCTGGCCCTGTGGGGGCTGGTGCCGGACTGGTGCCCCGACCCGGGGGGCCGCCGCCGGCCCATCAACGCCCGCAGCGAGACGGTGGGGGAGAAACCCTTCTTCCGTGGTGCCTGGCGCCACCGCCGGGCCCTGATCCCCGCCGATGGCTTCTACGAATGGCAGTCGAAGACGCTGGACGGCCGTGTCGTCAAGCAGCCCTGGCTGTTCCGGCGCCGGGATCGGCGCCCCTTCTGGCTCGGCGGGCTCTGGGACCGCTGGCTGGGGGCGGACGGGGGGGAGCTCGAAACCTGCGTCGTGCTCACCACCGCCCCCAACGATCTGCTGGCCCGGGTGCACGACCGCATGCCGGTGGTGATCCCCGACGGGCTCGAGGAGGCCTGGCTGGAGCCCGTCGATGGCCCGGCCCTGCGGGCCCTGGAACCCCTGATGGCCCCCTGGGACCCGGCGCCGTGGGAGGCGGTGAAGCTGGAGGCGAGGCCGCCGGCGGCCGTTCAGCTCGATCTGCTGGCCGCCGCCGCGGACGATCCGGCGGACGATCCGCCGGGCCGCTAGAGAGGGATGGCCCTGATGCCGGTCCCATGAGCCTCGACCAGCTGGATGCCTTCCTGGCCCATGCCAGGACCGATGCCGCCCTCGATCGCCGCCTCCACGACCCGGCCGACCCCCCCGATCTGGCGGCCTTCCTGGCCCTGGCCCGCGGCGCCGGTTTCGCCGTCGACGAGGCCGATGTGATCGCCGCCCAGCAGCGGGCCGAGGCCGGCCTCAGCGACGAGGAGCTGCAGGCCCGGGCGGGGGCCGAGGCGCGGCGCCTGCGCCACTTCATCCCCGGCTGATCCCCTGGCCGAGCGCGTCGCCAGCTATCCCCGGCCCCCGGCGCTGCTGCCCTGCAGCCAGCACGTGCGGGTGGAGACCCTGGGGCGGGTGCTGTGCGACAGCCACCGCAGCCTGCGGGTTCTCGAAACCTTCCATCCCCCCGTCTTCTACCTCTCTCCGGAGGATGTGGACCTGACCCTGCTGGAGCCCGCGGCCGGCTCCAGCTTCTGCGAGTGGAAGGGCGTGGCCCGCTACTTCGATCTGGTGGCCCCGGACGGCGAAGGCGGGCAGCGCCGCCTGCGGCGGGCGCTGTGGAGTTACCCCTCGCCCACCCCGGCCTTCGAGGCCCTGGCCGGCTGGCTGGCCTGCTATCCGGCGCTGATGGATGGCTGCTGGGTGGACGGGGAGCGGGTGGTCCCCCAGCCCGGCGGCTTCTACGGCGGCTGGATCACCAGCGCCGTGGAGGGACCGTTCAAGGGGGATCCCCGGCACCCGGAACTGCGCTGAGCGGCGGGCCTCCTTCCACAGCACCCTGCCAGAGGAGGTCCCGGTCCAGCCAGCCGATGGCCGAGCCCCGCAGGGCCCAGCAGCCCTCCAGGCTCTCCAGGCCCAGGTCCGCCAGGGGCGTGCGGGAGGCGTGGCCGCCGAGCAGCTTCGGTGCGATCAGCGCGGCCAGTTGCTGCACGCAGTCCTGGCGCACGGCCGCCGCCGCCAGCTCGGGCCCGCACTCCCACAGCACCCGGTTGCAGCCCCGCTGGCCCAGGGCGATCGCCAGGGCTGCCGGTTCGCAGGTCTCCAGGGCCAGGCGTTCCACCCCCAGCCGATCGAAGCGGTCGCGGCGATCCTGGGGCGCCTCCGGCCCATGGACCAGCAGCGTCGCCGCCGGGGCCGAATCCCAGAGCCGGGCCGCCGCCGGCAGATCCAGGCCGCGACTGAGCACCACCCGCAGCGGTTCGGGCGTGCGCTGGCCCCGGCTGGTGAGCAGGGGGTCGTCGGCCCGCACCGTGCCGCCACCCACGATCACCGCATCACAGCGGGCCCGCAGGCGGTGCACCCAGTCCCGGGCCACCGGACCGCTGATCCACTGGCTGACGCCGTTGGGCAGCGCCGTGCGGCCATCCAGGCTCATGGCCCACTTGAGGATCCCCAGGGGCCGGCCGGTGGCGATCCGGTGCAGAAAGGGCCGGTTGAGCCGGCGCGCCTCGGCTTCCATCACCCCGTCGATCACCTCCAGGCCCGCCGCCCGCAGCCGGGCGATGCCGCCACCGGCCACCCGGGGGTTGGGGTCGGCCATGGCCAGCACCACCCGGGCGATGCCGGCGGCGAGCACCGCCTCGCTGCAGGGGGGGGTGCGGCCGTGGTGGCAGCAGGGTTCCAGGGTCACGATCAGGGTGCCGCCCCGGGCCCGCTCCCCCGCCTGGGCCAGGGCCCCCACCTCCGCGTGGGCCTCCCCGGCGCGGGCATGGAATCCCTCCCCCACCAGCTGTCCGCCTGGGTCGAGCACCACGGCGCCCACCAGGGGATTGGGGCTGGTGCGGCCCTCGGCGAGGGCGGCCAGCTGCAGGGCCCGGGCCATCCAGCGGCGCCAGGGGGAGCCGGGGCTCATGGGGCGGGGGCGTCCGGGAGGCTGCGCCACTCGGCCACCACGTAGGGGGGCACCGCCAGTTCACTGAACACCCGCGGCAGCCGCAGCCGCAGGGGGCGGTCGCGGTCCAGATCGGCCAGCAGGGGCGCCAGGTCGAACTCGGCCGCGGCGGCGCGGTTGTCCCGGGCGAGGGCCGCACTGGCGAGGGTGACGTCCTCCAGGTCCCAGCGCAGCCGGCCGCTGCGCACCTCCAGGGCGGTGGGATGGTCGAGGCGCACCTTGCCGGGGTAGCCCACGATCCGCAGCCGCAGCGGCCCCCCCGGCGGCCCCTCCCGGTAGGCCACCACCTGCCAGCTCTGGTCGTCGAGGTCGCGCAGGCTCTCCAGGCTGCGCACCACCGGCGTGCCTTCGGCGTCCGGGTGGGCGTGGACCTGGGCCAGGGCCGGCGCCGGGGCGATGGCCAGGATCAGGGCCAGAAGGGGCGCCAGCAGCAGTACCCCGATCAGCCCGCCGGTCCGCTGGCTCATGGCTGGCGGTCGGCCCCGGGGATCGGCTGCCAGTCGGTGTGGGTGGCCCAGAGGGCCCAGATCGCCATGGCCCGCAGGTAGTGGCAGGCGCGGAAGGTGCCGGCGGCGGTGATCGCCTCGGGGGTGCGGAACTGCAGGCCCCCCTCGTACACCTGGCGCACGACGGCGCCGGTGATGGCGAAGGCGGTGCCGCTCTGGCCCATCAGCCGGTAGTAGGCGGCCAGGCCGAAGTTGATGCCGGTCCACACCTCCAGCGGGTGGGTGCCGTTGGGATCGAGGGGGGTGCCGTCGCGGCGCAGGCCGTTGGCCACCCCCAGCCGGCCGCCCTCGAACCCCTCGAAGCAGGCTTCGCGGATGGCCGTCAGCGAGGAGCGGGCCCGCTCGTCGGCCACCACCGGCGGCAGCCCCAGCAGCCGGGCGTAGAAGTCGCCGCAGAGCTGGTCGGCCATCACCACCGGCGTGCCGCTGCCGGCATCGATGGCGTAGTACTCGCCGTTCCAGAGCAGGGCATCGAAGTGGCTTCGGGACTGCTCCAGCCAGCCGCCGAACCGCCGTTGCTCCTCGGCGGTGTCGAGCCCCAGCTCCAGCTGCAGCTGCTGGCCGATGGCCAGGGCCGCCTCCAGGGCGGCGATCCAGAGGGCGCCGCAGTAGGCGCTCACCCCCTGCAGGGGCCAGTCGTCGAAGGTCTGGTCCGGGGCACCGCCGTTGTCGGGCAGGCCGTCGTCGTTGACGTCGAACTGCTTGAGGTAGTCGAGGGCGGTCACCGCCGCCGGCCAGCAGTCCGCCAGGAAGCGGATGTCCGGTCCGCTGGGGGCCAGCCGGTAGGTGCGCCAGACCTGCAGCACGAAATCGCTGGCCAGGTCCTTCCAGAGGTTGCAGTCCTGGTAGGCGGTGTAGTTGGTGGCGTCGAAGGGGCGCTCGTTGGGGGCCCCGAGGTCGTGGGGGGTGGCACCGGCCACCTTGCGGGCCGCTTCCACCCGGCCCCGCCCCTGGGTGAAGTACCAGCCGATCGGCCGCGGTGTCGGATCGGCGGCCGGGATGGCGCGGGCGAAGCTGCGCAGCACGGCCTTGTCGAGCTCGGGCCAGAGCTGCAGCAGGGCGAAGGAGCCGTACAGCCGCACGTCGAGGCTTTCGTACCAGGCGTAGTCGAGGCACTCGAGCACCCCGAAGCGGCCCACCGGATCGCCGGGACTGGCGGCCGTCCAGAGGCTGCCGCCGCTGGCCAGGTCGTAGAGCTCGTTGAGCAGGGCCATGCGCAGCGGCTCCGCCAGGTCGTGGCGTTGCACCACCGGCGCCTGCCAGGCCTCGACCGCGGCCTGCCAGTCGCGCCACTCCGCCAGGGCTTCGCCGGCGATGGCGGCGGCGCTGTCGCCCTCGGCGGAGAAGAAGTCGGTGTAGCGGCGCAGGGCCCGAGTGCCGGTGGCGAAGGCCGTCACGGGCAGGTCCCAGCTGATCACCACCGGGATCTCGAGCGAGGCGCCCGGCTCCAGCCGGAAGCGCACCGCCAGGGCGGCGCTGAGGGGATCATCGCCGGTGCTGCGGCGGTCGTTGTCGCTGTCGGGGATGGAGCCGTCACGGCTGAAGGGTTCCCAGAGTTCCGCCCCGTCGCCGCTGGGATCCCAGCGGCTGCAGCGGAACACCTCCAGCCCCGGGTGGTTCAGCGCCGCCTCATCGGGCACCGCCAGGCACCATTGCCCTTCCCCTTCGGCCAGGGGCTGGGAACGCTCCCCCTCCAGCAGCAGCCCCTTGAGGCCGGCCCCGTCGACCCAGCGGTTGCGCTGCCCCTTACCGCGACCGATCGCCGGCACGTAGTTGTGCTCCGGGCTGCCGTCGTCCCGGAAGTGGACCTCCGCCGATGGGTCGGTGTTGGTGAACCAGCCCACGGTATTGCGCCAGCTCAGCAGCAGGGACAGCTCCAGCGGCTGATTCGTTGGGTTGCTGAAGGTCCAGGCGAAGACGGCGACCGGGTAGCTGGTGCGCCGGTAGTCGCCGGGCAGGATCGGGCTGAAGGCCTCGCAGCGCACGTCGGCGCTGAACACCGCGGCGTAGTGGTGGGAGCTGATCGGGTAGCGCACGGCCACGGTGCCGCTCGGCTGCTCCGGCGTGGCGGCGGGGTACCAGTTCCAGGCGGCCAGGGGCGGGCCGGAGCCGGGGCGCGAATCGTCGGAGAGGGGGGTGGTGGCCAGGGCATGGGCCCGCCGTCCGTCGCCGTCCTGCTCAAAGAGGGCGAACTGGCAGTCGGGGAGCACGCCGAACCAGTGCTCCCCGCCGTCGAGGTGCCAGAGGTTGAAGGCGCCGTCGAGGCCCCGGCCCAGGCAGCCGGCGCCGAAGCCCCCCAGGGGCATGCCGTGGTTGGGGCCGTCGTCGAGGTTGCTGGCGTAACGCACCGTGTAGGGCTGGCTCCAGCCCTGGCCGAAGGGCCGCGACCAGCTGGCCTCGGGGGGCTGCCAGGGACTCCTGCCGCGCCGCAGGTTGTGGAGAGCGGAGAGGCCGAAGGGCGCCATGGGGCCAGACGAGGTGGGCCCAGCTTGTCAGAGCTGGCCCCTCAGCGAGTGCCCATCCAGATCGCCATTACCCTGCCTGCAATCGTCGGGGCGGCGTGAATTCTCTTGTGCGGCTTTTCGGCACGGGCATCCTGCCGCCGCAGCGCTCCAGGGCCTACCGGCCCGAGATCGACGGCCTGCGGGCCGTGGCCGTCATTGCGGTGTTGATCAACCACCTCGATCCCCACTGGCTGCCGGGTGGCTTCCTCGGGGTGGACATCTTCTTCGTCATCTCGGGCTACGTGGTGACGTCCTCCCTGCTGGCGCGGCAGGACGGCAGCCGCTGGCAGTTCCTGCGCCGGTTCTACGGACGCCGCATCCGGCGTCTGATGCCGGCGCTGGTGGTGAACATCGCCGTCGTCTCGGCCCTGTTCTCGATGCTGGTCTCGCCGCTCGATGATTTCTTCGCGCCGGTGATGCGGACCGGCACCGCCGCCCTGTTCGGGGTTTCCAACCTCTATCTGCTCCGCCAGGGCTCGAACTACTTCGCCACCGACAACCACTTCAACGCCTTCATGCACACCTGGTCGCTGGGGGTGGAGGAGCAGTTCTATCTCGTCTGGCCGGCGGTGCTGCTGCTCTGCGGTCTGGGGGTGGCCGGGGCCGGCAGCGGCGCCCTGCGCCGGCTCAAGGTGGGCAGTCTGCTGCTGCTGGCCCTGTCCCTGGCGCTCTTTCTGGGCCTGAGCCTGGGCGGCAACACCGAGCGGGCCTTCTTCCTCACCACCGCCCGGTTCTGGGAGCTGACGGCGGGCTGCGGGGCCTACCTGCTGCATCGCGGCAGCGGCAGTGCCCGCGACCTGGGCCAGCGGCTGGCGCTGCCCCGCTGGCGCCAGCCCCTGGCCCTGCTCGCGCTGCTGGCGTTGCTGGCCCTGCTGCTGCTGCCGGAGGCCTGGCGGCTGGGCACCACCCTGGGGATCACGGCGCTGACCTCGGTGCTGCTGCTGCTGCTCCAGCCCGCCGGCGGCATCGGCCGCTGGCTCTGCCACCCCGTCTGCCTGGCCATCGGCATGGTGTCCTACTCCCTGTATCTCTGGCACTGGCCGGTGATCGTGCTGGCCCGCTGGACCGTGGGTTTCAACGCCTTCACCCTGCTGCCGGTGCTGGTGCTGATCACCCTGTGCACGGCCCTCTCCTACCGGCTGGAGTGCCTGTTCCGTTACGGCCACCCCGCCATCCCAGGCCTGGGTCGCCCAGGCCTGGCCTACCCGGCCATGACCGTGCTGGTCGCCGTCTTCAGTGTGGGCCTCCAGGGGCCCCTGCTGGGCCGGCTCTTCGTCGGCGAGCGCCGCCACACCGTCGGCACCACGGCCAACATGAAGCGCATCGGCGGCACGACCGTCGACACGGTCCACTGCTTCCAGGAGCCCACCGATCCGGTGGCCCGGGGCGATGGACCCGACCCCTGTCTGGCCCTGGCGCGGAAGGACCTTCCCACCCTCTTCTTCCTGGGCGACAGCCACACCCATGTGCTGATTCCCCTGGGGGAGAAGCTGCTGGCCAGTGGCCGCTTCAACGTGGCCTTCATGGCCCGGGGCGGCTGCCCGGTGCCCTACTTCTCCCGCTGGGGGGAGGACGCCGCGGTGCCGGCCCGCTACCGCCGCTGCAGGGCCTACGCCGACAACGAGGAGCGCCGCCTGCTGGCCCGCCTGCGGCCTGGCGACAAGGTCCTGCTGGTGTCGAATCTGGCCGGCTACCTGGAGGGGGCCCGGAGGCCGGCCAGCCCCAGTGCCGAGGTCTCCTATGCCACCGCGCTGCGCCGGTTCGATGCCGCGGTGCGGCGCCGGGGGGCCGAGGTGGTGGTGTTCGGCCCCCTGCCAACCTTCCCCCAGGACAAGATCGGCGGTCCGCTCACCCTCTGCCAGGCGGAATGGTTCCGTCCCGCCTGGTCCCTGGGCCCCCACTGCCGGCCGGTGCTGCGGCCCCGCCCGCAGGAGCTGGCCGCGATCAGGCCTGCCCAGCGCCTGCAGGAGCGCACCATCCGGGACCTGGGCGCCACGCGCCTGTTCAGCCCCTTCGACAGCATCTGCCCGCCGACGCAGGCCGTCTGCTCCAGTGTCCGGGCCGGGACCCTGCTCTACAGCGACGAGACCCACCTCACCAACGCGGGCGCCCTGCTGCTCTATCCCCGCCTGATGGCCTTCCTCGAGGCTCAGGCGGGCGTGGCGCCGCCACCGAGCTGATCACTGCCCAGTTCCTGCTCGATCAGGGCATCGAGGGTCACGGCGCTGCGCACCAGGGATTGGTAGCGCTGCACCACGCGCCGGTTGCGCTCCAGCCAGCTGCCGGCGTCCCCGCCGCCGGCCAGGGGATGGACGCCCGGGCCGGAGCGGTCGTCATCGAGCAGCTCGAGGTCACTCTGGTTGGCCAGCAGGGCCACCACCAGGGCATGGATCCGCTGGCGTCGATCGCTCATGGGCAGGGGGTGGGGCCGGCACGTCCGGGAGCATCATGGCCAGAAGTGGGGCGGGGCAAGGCTGGAGGGTTCGCTGCTGGAGGTGCTGGGCACCGATGCCGCCGGCCTGGCCGGCCTCTCCCGCCACTGGCAGGACCGGCTCCGGGGGGCCGATCTGGTGGCGGCCCCCCGGCGGCTGCTGGCCGACCTCGAGGCCTGGCGCGGCGAGGCCCCCGCCCCCGAGCTGCTGGCCAGCGACCGGCCCGCCGAGCTGCTGCCGCGGCTGGAGCGGGCCCTCGCCGCTGATGAACGGGTGGTGCTGCTCGCCAGCGGCGACCCCCTCTGGTTCGGCATCGGCCGTCTTCTCCTCCAGCACCTTCCCGCCGAACGCCTCCGCTTCCATCCGGCTCCCACCTCCCTGCAGCTCGCCTTCGCCCGCCTGGGCCGGCCCTGGCAGGACGCCTCCTGGATCAGCCTCCACGGGCGCGACCCCGAGCCGCTGGCGGCCCGGCTGCAGCAGCGGCCCACCGCCCTGGCGGTGCTGACCGATCCGGCCCGTGGCGGCGCCGACGCCGTGCGCCGCATCCTGCGG
Source organism: Tabrizicola sp. YIM 78059 (assembly GCA_943367815.1). Classification (GTDB taxonomy): domain Bacteria; phylum Cyanobacteriota; class Cyanobacteriia; order PCC-6307; family Cyanobiaceae; genus Cyanobium. The sequence goes on from CALRKA020000007.1 coordinate 58,890, forward strand.
GCGTCAGGGCTGGAGGCGGCCTATGAGCTCTGGCTGGGGGAGCGCCTGGGCCATCCGGCGGAACGGCTGCAGCGGCTGGCCCCCGCCGACCCCCTGCCGCCGGATCTCGATCCCCTGCACCTGGTGCTGCTGATCGCACGCCAGCCCGCCGTGCCTCCGCCGGAGGCCCTGCCCCTGTTCGGCCTGGCCGATGGCCTCTGGCTGCAGCACCCCGATCAGCCGGGACTGATGACCAAACGGGAAGTCCGCATCCAGCTGCTGGCCGATCTGGAACTCCCCGAGCACGGGGTGCTCTGGGACATTGGTGCCGGGGTGGGGTCGGTGGGGCTGGAGGCGCTGCGCCTGCGCCCCGCCCTGGAGCTGTGGGCCGTGGAGCGCCGGCCGGGGGCCGCCGCCCTGATCGGTGCCAACGCGGAACGGCTGGGGGTGCGGCCCGCGGCGGTGCTGGAGGGGGAGGCTCCGGCCGCCCTGGGTTCGCTGCCCGATCCCGACCGGGTGCTGATTGGCGGCGGCGGCCGGGACCGCCGTGAGGTGCTGCAGGTGGTGCTGGGCCGGCTGCGGCCCGGCGGGGTGGTGGTCCTGCCCCTGGCCACGGTCGAAGCCCTGGCCCAGCTCAGGCCCCAGCTCGAGCAGGCCGGCCTCGGGGTGACGGTCAGCCAGATCCAGGCCTGGCGCGGCGCCCCCCTGGCGGAGGGCACCCGTCTGGCGCCCCTCAATCCGGTGCTGGTGCTGAAGGGGGCGCGCCCGGCAGCGGGGTGATCCGCACCGGGGTGCCCACGGTGATGCCGAGCACGGCGGCCTGGCCGGCCGCCAGTTCGAGCACCCCGTCCACCGGCGTGTCGGGGCCGTAGCTGGGGCAGGGCAGGTTCATGCAGGGGCGGGCGGGGCTCTGCAGGGCGATGACCCGACCGTCGCGGATGAACAGCATGTCCAGGGGTTCGGGCGTGCGGTGCATCCAGAACCGGGCCACCGCAGGGGGGACGTAGGGGAACCACATGCCGCGCCGATGGGGCAGGGGCGGCCGCATCTGCAGCCCCATGGCGTACTGGCGCTCGCCCCGGGGCACCTCCAGCTGGATGCAGCGAGCCGGCGGCGGCCCCTCCAGGCACCACTGGGCGGTGATGGGCAGGAATTGGGGCGGGCTCTGGCTCAGGCCCGGTCCGCAGCCCATCAGCCCGACGACGCCGGCGATGGTCAGGCCCCGGAGCAGGGAACGGCTCATGGCATGGGCCCCAGGGGGGGCCGCCCGTCACGCAGGCAGTAGCCCTGCCCGCGCACGGTGTGGATCAGCCGCGCTTCCCCGTCCTGCTCCAGTTTCTGGCGCAGGTAGCGCACGTAGACCTCGATCACGTTGCTGGCGCCCCCGCCCTGGTCGGCCCAGATCTCCTCGAGGATCTGCTCCCGGCTCACCACCGAGCCTTTGTGGCGCAGCAGCAGCAGCAGCAGCTGGTACTCCCGGGCCGTCAGGCTGAGCTGGCGCTGCCCGCGCCACCCCTGGCAGGCCAGCGGGTCGATGCGCAGATCCGCCACCTTCAGCAGGGTGGACACCGGCGTGGGGGCCTGGCGCCGGGCAAAGCCCAGGTGCAGCCGCAGTCGGGTGAGCAGGTCGCTCGTGCCCAGGCTGGGCAGCCAGAAATCATCCGCGCCCCACTCCAGGCAACGGCTGCGGCTCTCGACGCTGTCGCTGGTGATGCCGAGCAGCAGGGGGCGGGCCCCCAGCCGGCGGCGCAGCTCCGGGATCCGCTCTTCGCTGCCGGGCGACAGGATCACCGCCTCAGGCGGGTCCTCCCCGGACTCCTGGACCAGCGCCCGGTACCCGGAGACCTCGAGCCGCGGGGCGAGGGAGGCGGCCTCCGGGCCCACCAGCAGCACCACGGTCGGTGGTGGGGTCGTGCTCGGTGGTGTCGTGCTCACAGGGGCGCGTCGGCGTGGTTGCTGGAGGGCTTGGCCACGTGGGGCAGGCCCCAGCCCAGCTTGTTGCGCAGCACCTGGAAGAATTCGTGGTCGGCCAGCCGCACGAAGCGCACCGGATGCTCGCTGCGCCGCACCAGCACGCGGTCCTCGGGCCAGACGTAACAGCCGGCGCTGCCGTCGACCACCATCATCAGCCGCTCGGGGGTGGCGGGAAACACGGTCACCGGTTCCTGGTCGCTGAAGACCAGGGCCCGGGAGGCGAGGGAATGGGCGGCGATCGGCGTCAGCTGCAGCACCGGGCAGTCGGGGGTGATCACCGGGCCGCCGGCGCTGAGGGCATAGGCGGTGGAGCCGGTGGGGGAGGAGAGGATCACGCCGTCGGCGGCGATGTCGACGGGGGCATGGCGCCCGATGGCGATCTCGAAGTGGCACATGCTGGTGAGCGGCTCCCGGTGCAGCGCCATCTCGTTGAGACAGAGCACCTCCCAGCGCCGCTGTTCGCCGCGCATCACGCTCACCACGAGCATGGAGCGCTCCTCCACGGTCCATTCCCCGGCCACCACCTGGGCCAGGGCCTGGTCCAGGTCCTTGAGGTAGGCCTCGGCGAGGAATCCCAGGTGACCGGTGTTGATCGTCAGGATCGGCACCCCGATCGGGGCGGTCTGGCGGGCGGCGGAGAGGACGGTGCCATCCCCCCCCAGCACCAGGGCCAGGGTCATCTCCTCATCGAAGCTGGCGGGCACGCAGGCGGCGTAGCCCCGGGAGCGCAGGTGCTGGTCGGGATTGGCGAAGCCCACCACGCCACCGGAGCTGCTCACCCGTGCCACCTCCAGCCCGGCGGCGGTCAGCCGGTTCTCGATCAGGTCGGCGGTGCTGATCGCCAGATCCTTGCCGTCGTTGACGATCAGTCCGACCCGGGGCACCGATCGCGCTCGTGGGGGCCCATCGAGTTTATGGGGGGAGATCAGAACTGCTCCAGGAAGCGCAGGTCGCTGTTGAACAGCCTGCGGATGTCGTCGATGCCGTGCCGCACCATGCAGAACCGCTCCACCCCGAGACCGGCGGCGAAGCCGCTCCAGCGCTCCGGATCGATGCCCAGGCCCTCCAGCACCGCCGGATCGACCATGCCGCAGCCCATCACCTCCAGCCAGCGGCCACGCCACTGCACGTCCACCTCGGCGGAGGGCTCGGTGAAGGGGAAGTAGCTGGCCCGGAACCGCACCGGCAGGTCGCCGAAGAACTGCTGCAGGAAGGTGGTGACCGTGCCGCGCAGGTGGCTGAAATCCAGCCCCTCGTCGAGGGCGAGCACCTCCACCTGGTGGAACACCGGCGAGTGGGTGGCATCCACGGCGTCGCGGCGGTACACCCGGCCGGGGGCGATCACCCGCACCGGCGGGGGGTTGGCTTCGAGGTGGCGGATCTGCACCGGCGAGGTGTGGGTGCGCAGCAGCCGGTCGCCCCCCAGGTAGAAGGTGTCCTGCATGTCCCGGGCCGGGTGGTGCTCCGGGATGTTGAGGGCGGTGAAGTTGTAGTGGTCGGTCTCGATCTCCGGCCCCTCCGAAACCCGGTAGCCGAGGCCGGCGAAGATGTCGACGATCTCCTCGATCGTGCTCTGCAACGGGTGGCGATGGCCCGGCGGCACGAAGCTGCAGCCCGCCGTCACGTCGATCCGCTCCCGTTCCAGCCGCTCCGCCATGGCGGCGCTGCGCACGGCCTCGAGCCTGGCGCCCAGGAGCTGCTGCACCTGCTCCTTGAGGAGGTTGGCCCGCTGGCCCACCAGGGGGCGCTCCTCGCCGGGCAGCCGGCCCATGGCACCGAGCACTCCCGAGAGACGCCCCTTCTTGCCCAGCAGCCCCACCCGCAGCTCCTCGAGGGCCGTGGCGTCCTCGGCGGCGGCGATGGCGGCGGCGGCTTCCGCCTCCAGGCTCTCCAGCTGGTCGGTGAGCTGCTGCAGGCTGACGGTGGCGCTCACGGCACGGATCGGGGGGAGGAGGCGACTGTAGGCAGCTGCGTCTAGCTTGCCGGCAGTCCACCCGGTCGAGGCCGATGGCACCGCTCCGGATCCTGATCAGCAACGACGACGGGGTCTTCGCCGACGGCATCCAGGCCCTGGCGGCCGAGGCCGTCGGCCGCGGCCATGCGGTCACCGTGGTTTGCCCGGACCGGGAGCGCTCCGCCACCGGCCACGGTCTCACCCTCCAGACCCCGCTGCGGGCGGAGCGGGCCGATGAACTCTTCGCCGCCGGGGTCACCGCCTGGGCCTGCAGCGGCACCCCCTCCGACTGCGTCAAGCTGGCCCTGTTCCGGCTGCTGGAGCAGCCACCGGATCTGGTGCTCTCCGGCATCAACCACGGCCCCAACCTCGGCACTGACGTGCTCTATTCCGGCACCGTCTCGGCGGCGATGGAGGGCACGATCGAGGGCCTGCCGGCCCTGGCGGTGAGCAGTGCCGACTTCCACTGGCGTCGCTTCGAGGCGGCCGCGGCCCTGGCCCTTGATGTGGCCGAGGGGATGCAGGCCGGCGGCTGGCCCGAGGGGCTGCTGCTCAACCTCAACGTGCCGCCCCGGCCCGCCGAAGCCCTCGGCCCGCTGCGCTGGTGCCGCACGGCGGTGCGGCGCTACATCGACCAGTTCGAGAAACGTACCGATCCCCGCGGCCGCACCTACTACTGGCTGGCCGGTGAGGTGGTCGACGACCTGGAGGGCACCGGCGCCGGTCCGGCCGAGTGGCCCACCGATGTGGCCTGGGTGCAGCAGGGGGGATCGTCCCTGACGCCCCTGCAGCCCGAGCTGTTCTGGCGCGGCCCGGTGGGGTCGCTGCCGCCCGTGGAGGTGCTGGGGCGCCGGGATCAGCTCCTGCGGTAGATCCTCTGGAGCAGCCAGAGGCTGATGATCAGGCCGATCAGGTGGGCGAACAGCACCTGGGTGTTGCTGAGCACCGAGAGCATCTCGATCGAGGTGATCGGCAGCCCCACCACCCGGCCGCCGCTGCCCGGCGTCGCCGGCAGCTGGGCCCCGAGAAACCCAGGCACCTGCTGGGAGGCCTGCACGAACAGGCTGCCGGCGAGGGCCTGGTAGCCCACGGAAGCCAGGGTCAGCCCGGCCACATCGGCCACCAGGCCCCGCTTCACCAGGCGGGAGGTCTCCCCCCGGCTGGGGCGCACCGGGCTGGCCAGGGCACGGCCGCAGCGCACCACCAGCCAGGATTGCCACAGACTCCAGAGCAGAACCAGGAACGAGAGGGTGGTGAGAGAAAGGCCGGGGCCCAGCCCCAGGGCGCGCGAGGAGTTGGCCGCCAGGCGGCCGCCGATGTTGTTGAACAGCAGGACCACCACCACCACCACCCCGAGGGCGAGCTGGACCCAGAAGCGCACCCAGCCCGTGCGGCGAAGGGCATCGGCCATGCGCTGCAGATCCAGCTGGTCGACCATGGAGACGGGATCGATGATCCCAAACTTGGCATGGGAGGATCCAGCCGGCGAGGGCCGAGGCCGTTGATCCCGCTTCACGACCCCTCCAGCGCCCTGCGCCCCACCACCGTCGCCCTGGGCAGCTTCGATGGTCTCCATCGGGGGCACCGCCGGGTGATCGCCGCCGTCACCGCGCCCATGCCCGCCGCCCAGGAGCCGGCTGTGCCCACGGTGGTCAGCTTCTGGCCCCATCCCCGCGAAGTGCTCCATGGCGAGACGCGGCTGCGGCTCGATCTCCCGGAGGAGAAGCTGGAGCTGCTCGAACCCCTCGGCATCGAGCAGCTGGTGCTGGTGCCCTTCACCCGTGAGCTGGCGGCGCTGACGCCGGAGCCCTTCGTGCGCCAGGTGCTGGCCGAACGGCTCCAGGCCCGCCGGATCGCGGTGGGGACCAACTTCCGCTTCGGGGTCGATCGCCGCGGCGACGTGGACGACCTGGCCCGCATCGGCGCCGGCCTCGGCATCGATGTGCAGGTGGTGCCGATGCTGTGGGATGGGGACGAGCGGGTGAGCAGCAGCCGCATCCGGCGGGCCCTGGCGGCCGGCGACATCGACGAGGCGGCGCGCCTGCTGGAGCGTCCCTACCGCTTCAGCGGCCAGGTGGTGAGCGGCCGGGGTCTGGGGCGCCAGCTGGGCTGGCCCACCGCCAACCTCTCGGTGGATGGGCGCAAGTTTCTGCCGCTGGAAGGGGTCTATGCGGCGTTGGCCTGGCGTGACGGTGGTGAGGGGCCGATGGCGGCGGTGATGAACCTCGGGCCCCAGCCCACGGTGGATCCCCTGGCCCCGTCGGCGGTGGAGGTGCACCTGCTGGAGCGACGCCTGGAGCTGGCGGGGGCCCGGCTGACCGTGCAGCCCCTGCGGCTGCTGCGGCGGCAGCAGGCGTTCGCCAGCCTCGAGGCCCTCAGCCGGCAGATCCGGCTGGATGCCGATCGGGCCCTGGACGCGTGTCGTCGTGCCGATGGCTGAAGCGTCGTCGTGGCGGTTCGGGTTCGTTGCTGATACTGTCTGGGGCGAACAGGCCTGGGGCGGTGGGCGGAATCGTTTCCAGCTTCGTCACCACATGTTCGGCTCGATTCGATGGATGGATCGACAGCCAATCGCGCCGGCTTGGCCTCGCAGTCGGTCGCTTGAAGGTGTTGATCGTCAGCCTGACCATCCTGGCGATGCTGGCCCTTGGCGCCACGCAGATCACGGCGGCCGGGAGTCAGAAGGACGCCCTGGTGAATCTGCGGCTGGCCCATAACCTTGCCAGCCATGGTGTTCTTTCCACGGCTGAAGGTTCGCCTTTTTCTGCCTCCAATGCGAGGGAGCCGATTCCGAACCTCGTCACTGCCGGCCACCTGAAGCTGATGGCCCTCACCGGCCGCGAGCTTTCCTATCGGGAGCTGGTCGAAGGCCCGGGAGCCCGCGCCGTGAAGGGGGCCAATCTTTACTGGGCGGCGCTGGGCCTGGTGGCGACGGCCCTGCTGGTTCAGATCCTCACGGGGCGGCTTCTGCTGGTTCTGATCACCACGGTGCTGGTGGGGTATTTCTTCTTCGCCGTGCCGATGTTCGTTGACACGCTCTACACGGAGCTGCAGGCGAGCGTGATGCTGCTCTGGTCGAGTCTGTTTCTGGTGCTGGCCGTCCGCACCTCCCGCCGCCGCTGGTTTCTCGCCGCGGGACTGAGCTTCGGCCTGTTGAGTCTCACCAAGGCGATCTTCTTCTACGTCTGCCTGCTGATCCTGGCTGGCCTGCTGCTGCGCGCCCTCTGGGTGGCCGCAGGCCGCCGTCGCTGGCGACCCCTGGCCGCCGGGGCGGCGCTGCTGCTGGGGTTCACGGCGGCCGTGCTGCCATGGATGATCCGCAACAAGCTGCAGCTGGGAACCTTCCAGCTCACCCAGAGGGGTGGCCGTGTGCTGTATGCCCGCGCCATCAAGGATGGGATGACGGCCACCGAAGTGCCGGGGGCTCTTTACTTCTGGGGTCCGTCGATTTACCAGCATGGCTCCCGCCTGCTGGGCTTCGGCGCCGCCCCCGCCGACTTCCAGGCCGGCGGCCGTTATCAGCGGATCAATCGCTACGGCTCCAACTTCCAGCAGGCCGATCTCGAAGCCGCGCTCGCCGGTCGCCCCCAGGATGTGATCAGTTATCACCGCAGGGTGGGGGCCGAGGTGAACCGGTTGATCTACGCGTCGGTGGAGCAGGGTGTGCCGGATGCGAGTCGCAAGGCCGAGAAACAGGTGGGCGACAAGGCGAAACGGATGATTCTCGCCGATCCCGCCCGCCATCTGCTGATGACGCCCCTGTTCCTCTGGCGTGGGATCTGGTCCTGGCCCAATGAAGGCGTCACCTTCAAGGGCAGTTCGCTCTACGTCGTTGCCAAGGATCTGTTGGCGCTGCTGTCCTATGGCGCCCTGGTGGTGCTGTTCCTGCTGGGCGTGATCCGCAGGAATGGGACGTTTCTGGCCCTTACGGTGCTGCCGGTCGGCATGTTGCTGGCCTACGGGCTGCTCACCCACAACATCCCGAGGTATTCGGCCCCGGCGATCCCCCTGATGATTCTGTCCCTGGTGATTCTCGTGGGCCGTCCATCTCCCGATCCGGCGCCTCCCCAGGAACCGACCGGTACCCCACGGCTGGGGGTCAGCCCATGAAGCTCATCATCCAGATCCCCTGTTTCAACGAGGCCGCCACCCTGCCGGTGGCGCTGGCGGCGTTGCCCCGGCACGTCGAGGGTTTCGACCAGGTGGAATGGCTGGTCATCGATGACGGCAGCCACGACGACACGGCCGGGGTGGCCCTCGCCCATGGCGTCGACCATGTGGTGCGCCATTTCCACAACCGCGGGCTGGCCCGTGGCTTCATGACCGGGCTGGATGCCTGTCTGGCCAGGGGGGCCGATGTCATCGTCAACACCGACGCCGACAACCAGTACGACGCCCGCGACATCCCCCGGCTGGTGGCCCCGATTCTCGATCAGCAGGCCGAGATCGTCGTCGGGGCGCGTCCCATCAGCCAGATCCAGCACTTCTCCCCCACCAAGAAACTGCTCCAGAAGATCGGCAGCGGGGTGGTGCGCAGCCTGAGTGGCGCGGATATTCCCGATGCCCCGAGCGGATTCCGTGCCATGAGCCGCCGGGCGGCCCAGCAGTTGATGGTGTTCAGCGATTACACCTACACCCTGGAGACGATCATCCAGGCGGGCCAGAAGAACATCGGCATCACCTCGGTGCCGGTGCGGGTGAATGGCTACCAGAGGCCTTCGCGCCTGGTCAAGAGCATTCCCTCCTACATCCAGCGCAGCATCGTCACGATCGTGCGGATCTTCGTGATCTACCGGCCGTTTCGGTTCTTCGCGCTGCTGGGAACCCTGCTCTTCGGCATCGGCATGGTGATCGGCTTCCGCTATCTCTTCATGGTGTCGATCGGCCGCGGTGGCGGCCACATCCAGTCGCTGATCCTGGCCGCCGTGCTGCTGGTGGGTGGCTTCCAGTCCCTGCTGATCGCCTTCGTCACCGATGTGATCGCGGCCAATCGCAAGCTGCTCGAGGATCTGCGCTTCGAGTCCCGCCGCAGCCGCTCCTGACCATGGCCGAGCGTCGCACCTTCGGTAGCGCCCTGGATCGCTTTCTCAAGAAGCGCTGGAGCCCGTCGGACATCGATCGCTACGTCGGCACCTACCGGGAGGCCTGGCTCACCCATGCCACCGACGGCGCCATCCGCGAGCGGGCCGCATCGGGGGGGACCACCAGCGCCGTGCTGATTGAGGGGCTGCGCCAGGGCCTGTTCGACGGCGCCGTGGTCTGCGCGGCCGCGGTGGAGGACGGCAAGGTGCGGCCCCGCTTCCGGATCGCCACCGACCCCGACCAGATCCTGGCCGCCCGCGGCAGCAAGTACGTGGAATCCCGCTTCCTGCCGTCGGTGCTGCCCCTGCTGCGCAGCTTCAAAGGGCGGGTGGCGGTGGTGGGGCTTCCCTGCGACATCGCCGCCCTCCGCCAGCGGTGCGGGACCGACCCCGACCTGGCGGCCAAGGTGGCGCTGACCATTGCCCTGGTCTGTGGCCACAACTCCCGCACCCCCCTCATCGATGCCGTCACAAGCCGGCTGGAGAAGCAGGCGGGCCAGCCGTTGCGGGCCTACCGCTTCCGGATCGGCCACTGGCGCGGCCATCTGGAGGCGGAATTCGCCGACGGCTCCCTGCTGCGCAGGCCCACGAAGACATTCAATGACTACCAGAACATGTTCTTCTTCTGCGAGCGGAAATGTCTCTCCTGCTATGACCACTACGGCTATGCCGCCGATCTCACGATGGGGGACATCTGGCTGTTCCGGCTCAAGAACGACCCGATCAAACACACCGCCGTGATCACCCGCACCGAAGCGGGTCAGGCCCTGTTCGACGCCGCCACCGGTTCCGGTGCCGTGGCGGCCTCCGCCCTCGACATCCGCGACATCATGGATGGCCAGGCCCGCATCGGCCCGGCCCACTACAACGTCACGGCCCGGTCCCGGGCCGGCCGCTGGCTGGGGCTGAGGATTCCCGATCGCGTTCAGGCCGAGGTCACCTGGCACGACCAGCTCAATGCCCTCTGGACCCTGGCCAACGTGCGGCTGAGCGAGTCCGCCTGGGGCCGCCGGCTGATCTTCGCCCTGCCGCGACCCGTCATCCGGGGGCTGCTCTATCTCAAGAAGGGCCTGGAGTCGGTCAAGTGAAACGGAGGACCCGATGAGTTCCGTGGCGATCATCGCGGCCACCTTCCATGGCAACCGCGGTGCGGAAGCGATGCTGAGCACCGCCATCGGGGTGCTTTCGGAGCGCTGCGGTCCCCAGCTGCGCTTCGAGGTGTTCAGCTACTACCCCACGATCGACCGCCAGCTGGTTGCGGACGGCCGGGTGCGGATCTTCTCCTCCACCCCCGCCCATCTGGTGCTGGTGCTGCTGCCGGGAGCCGTGCTGCATCGGCTCCTGGGCGGGCTGCGGCTCCACCGCCTGCAGAGGCTGCTGCCGGCGTCGGTGCGGGCGCTGGCCCGGTCGCGGGCCCTGCTCTGCCTCGCCGGGGTGTCCTTCATCGATGGCCGGGCCAAGTTCCTGCCCTTCAACATCGCCACGATCTGGCCGGCGATGATCCTCGGGGTCCCCGTCGTGAAGCTGTCCCAGGCGATGGGGCCGTTCCGCACCTGGCCCAACCGCCCGCTGGCCCACTGGTTCCTCTCCCGCTGCCACCGCGTCCACACCCGTGGCGAGGTGACCCAGCGCCATGTGGCCGGTCTGCTGGGATCCAGCGGCCGTTATGGCCGCAGCGACGATGTGGCCTTCCTGTTCGAGGGCCGCTTCTGCCTCAGCACCCCCGCCCCCGGCCTCGACGGGCGCCTGGGGGCCCTGGAGGCGCTGCGGGAGCGGGGCCGGCCGATCATCGGCGTCTGCCCCAGTGCCGTGATCGCCCGCCGGGCGGCGGCGGCGGGCCACGACTACCCCCTCTGGCTGGCGGGCCTGATCACCGACCTGGTGGGGCTGGGCCATGGGGTGGCCCTCTACCCCAACGCCACCCGGGGCCCGGAGGAAACCAGGCTGCACAACAACGACCTGCCCCTGCTGCGGGCCACGCTGGCCTGCCTCGATCCGGCCGTGGCCGGCTCCGTGGTGGGCTTCGAGGACGGCTGGAACGCCGCCCAGATCCATCGCATCCTCGGGGCCTGCGACGTCCATGCGGTGTCCCGCTTCCACGCCATGGTGGGCGCCCTGGTGGTGGGCGTTCCGGTGCTGGTGATGGGCTGGAGCCACAAGTACCTCGAAGTCATGGAGCGCTTCGGCCAGGCCGACATGGTGTTTGACGGCGCCGACCTCGACCGGCCCCGCACGGTGGCCCTGATCGAGCAGCTCATCGCGGAGCGGGCGGATCGCCGCGACCGGATCGTCGCCGCGCTGCCGGAGGTGCAGGCCCTTGCCTCCCGTCAGTTCGATGCGGTGCAGCCGCTGCTCACCCCTTGAAGCGGCCCTCCAGTCCCCTGGGCGTCCTGGTGAAGTGGATCTGGATCGGCCTGGTGGTGGTCGCCGTGGTCGCGTTCGCCATCACCCGGCGCCAGGTGATCGTCCAGGACCTGGCCCGGTTCTCCGCCCCGGAGCTGGGGGCCGTGGCGGCCCTGCTGGTGCTCGGCAAGCTGGGGATGAACGCGGCGATGCTGCTGGCGACCCGCCACTGCGCCATCCCGGTGAGCCGCCGCGATGGCTTCTACATGTACAACCTGGCCCAGCTGGCCAAGTACGTGCCGGGGTCCATCTGGCAGTTCGTGAGTCGCATCGCCATGCTGCGGGCCCGCCAGGCCCCTGCCGCCGCGATCCGCGATTCGATCCTCGCCGAGAATGGCTGGGTGGTCGGATCGGCCCTGCTGATCGGCGTGGTTCTGCTGGGGCTGGCCCAGCCCGCCTTTTTCCTGAGGCTCCTGGAGGCCCTGGGCCGTGTCCCGCCCTCCCTGGCGGTGCCGCTGGGGGCGGTGCTGCTGCTGGCCCTGACGGGGGCCCTGGTGGGGGCCCTGACGGTGGCCCGGCCGGGGCTGCGCCGCCGCTTCTCCCGGCTGCTGCCCTGGCTGATCCGGCTGCGCCCGCCCTGGTCCGCCTGGTCGAGCCTGCTGCTCGGCTGGTTCGCGCTCGGAGCCTCCTTCTGGCTGTGTCTGCGGCCGTTCCTGGGCCCGGGGCCGGCCTGGCCCGCCGTCATCGGCGTCTATTGCCTCGCCTGGGTGGCCGGGTACCTGGTGCCGTTCGCCCCGGCGGGGCTGGGGGTGAGGGAGGTGGTGCTGGCCCTGGCCCTCGATCCCTTCATCGCGGCGGACACCTCCCTGGTGGTGGTGACCGTGCACCGCGTCCTGTACCTGCTCATCGAGGTGCTGCTGGCCCTGGTGGCCCTGGCCCTGGGGCCGGACCCCGCCGCCGTCGCTCCTCCCGACGGCCGGCCCCGCTCCTGAGGGCCCGCTCCTGAGGGCCCCGCCGGAAGAAGCCCTCCCATACCCTGGAGTCCTCACCCGCCCCGGTCCGGTGACGCCCCAGCCCCCAGTCCCGTCGCCGCCGGTTTCCGGCGATGAGCGTGCCGCCACCCAGCGTGCCGCCAGCGAGCGTGCGGCCATCGAGCGGCTGCTCGATGCCAACCTCGATCGGGCCCGCGAGGGGCTGCGGGTGCTGGAGGACTGGGCCCGCTTCGCCCTGGACCGTCCTGACCTGGTGGCCCGCACCAAGGACCTGCGCCAGCGCCTGGGCCTGCTGCACCGGACGTCCTACAAGCTGGCCCGGCACACCGCCAGCGACCCGGCGGCGGGCCTGGCCCATCCGGCCCAGGCCGAACGGCAGGACGGCGCCAGTGTCCTGGCCGCCAACGCCGGACGGGTGCAGGAGGCCCTGCGGGTGCTGGAGGAGTTCGGCCGGATCGAGGATCCAGGGCTGGCGGCGGAGGCGGCGACGATCCGCTACGCCCTCTATGACGTGGAGGTGGACCTGCTCCAGGCCGGCCGCGACGGCGATGGGCGCCGGGCCCTGCTGCGCCGCTGCCATCTGTACCTGGTCACCAGCCCGGTGGACGGCCTGGAGGCCGTGGTGGCCGCCGCCCTGGCGGCGGGGGTGCGGCTGGTCCAGTACCGCGCCAAACCCGACGCCCCCCTGGATGACCGGAGCCGCTTCGCCCAGGCCAGCGCCCTGCGCCAGCTCTGCCACCGCCATGGCGCCCTGTTCCTGGTCAATGACCGCATCGACCTGGCCCTGGCGGTGGGGGCCGACGGCGTCCACCTCGGCCAGGGCGACCTGCCGCCGTCCGTGGCCCGCCGCCTGCTGGGGCCCGACCGCCTGATCGGCCGCAGCACCCATCGGCTGGAGGACCTGCGCCAGGCGGTCGCCGATGGCTGCGACTACGTGGGGGTGGGCCCCGTCAACGCCACCCCCACCAAGCCCGGCCGCGAGCCGGTGGGGCTGGCCTACGTGAGCCAGGCGGCGGCCGAATGCCCCCTGCCCTTCTTCGCCATCGGCGGCATCGATCCGGGCAACCTGGACGCCGTGCGCCGCGCCGGGGCGGAGCGGGTGGCGGTGGTGCGGGCCATCACGGCCGCCGCCGACCCCGGGGCGGCGGTCGCCGCCCTGCTGGCGGGGCTGGAGGCTGAGGCATGACGGCTCCGGAGGCCGCCGGCGGGCCCGGGGAGCTGCTGCTGCGGGTCAACGGGGAAGCGCGCCATTGTCCGGCGGGCCTCTGTCTCGATGCCGTGCTCGTGGCCCTCGGCTACCAGCCGCGTCTGGTGGTGGTGGAGTTCAACGGTGAGATCCTGCCCAGGGATCGCTGGCCCGCCCAGCCTGTGGTGGAATCCGATGTGCTGGAAGTGGTCACCATCGTGGGGGGCGGTTCCTAGATTTCTGCCATCGAAACGTCCTCCCCCATGGGTTCCCGCTTGCTCCGGCGCCTGGCCGGTCTGATGGTCGTGCCCGTGCTGGTGGCCGGCCTGGTGATCGCCTCCCCGCCGCCGGCCCAGGCCGCCAGCGGCGGCCGCATCGGCGGTGGCAGCTTCCGCTCGGCGCCCTCCATGCCCCGCAGTTATGGCGGTGGTGGTGGCTACGGGGGCGGCTTCAGTGGCGGCGGTTACCGGGGCGGCGGCATCGGCTTCCCGTTCATCGTGCCGATCTTCGGTTTCGGCGGCGGCGGCCTGTTCGGCTTCCTGATCCTGATGGCCGTGGCCGGTGTGGTGGTCAACGCCCTGCGCGGTGGCGGCGGCGGTCCGGCCCTGGGGGGTTCCGGCTCCGAGCTGGCCTACAGGCCGCGCCCGGACGGGCCGGTCTCGATCGCCCAGGTCCAGGTGGGTCTGCTGGCGTCCGCCCGCGATCTCCAGGACGATCTGCGGCGTCTGGCCGGTTCGGCGGACACCTCCAGCAGCAGCGGCCTGCAGCGGGTGCTGCAGGAAACCAGCCTTTCCCTGCTGCGCCATCCCGATCTCTGGGTGTACGCCAGCGGCGAGGTGGGCCAGGTGCCCTTCGCCAGCGCCGAATCCACCTTCAACCGGCTCTCCATGCAGGAGCGCAGCAAGCTGGAGCGGGAACTCACCGCCAACGTGGCCGGGCGCCGCTTCAGTGAGCCCGCCCCCGTGGCCCCCGGGGCCAGCGACGCCGCCAGCGATTTCATCGTCGTCACCCTGCTGGTGGCCAGCCGCCGCAACCTGGCGATCAAGGGGGCCGGCACCGCCGACGACCTGCGCGATTCGCTCCAGAAGCTTGGCGCGGTCGGCGCGGACGATCTGCTGGCGATCGAGGTGATCTGGCAGCCGGAAGGGGCCGGCGAGGTGCTCAGCACCGAGCAGGTGATCACGGCCTACCCCAACCTGCAGCATCTCTGAGCCAGCGGCCTTGCCGGCCGGCCTGCGGTCCCCCACACTGCGCTTCAGAAGCCGCAGGCGCCGATGCCTCCCCATCGGATCAGCTGGATCAACTCCCCTGTCCTGCTCGAGGCCATCGAGCGCTATGAGCAGGGCCGGCTGCCGCGCCCCCTCGCCCTCTGGCTCCAGACCGTGCTGGAGATCGAGGCCCCTCCGGCGGGTCCCCTGCTCCCCGGCGGCTGATCAGCGGGCCCGTCCCAGCTGAAGGATGCGCAGGGCCGCCATGGCGGCCCCGTAGCCGTTGTCGATGTTCACCACCGTGAGCCCGGGGGCGCAGCTGGCCAGCATGCCCATCAGGGCCGCCTGGCCTCCGGCGCTCACCCCGTAGCCCACCGCCACCGGCACGCCGATCACCGGCTGGGGCAGCAGGCCGGCCAGCACGGTGGGCAGGGCCCCTTCCATGCCGGCGCAGGCGATCAGCACCCGGGCCTGGCGCAGTCCCTCCAGCTGGCCCAGGAGCCGGTGCAGCCCGGCCACGCCCACGTCGAGCACCAGGTCGCTGGCCACCCCATGGCAGGTCAGGGCCAGTCGCGCCTCGGCCGCCACCGTGAGGTCGCTGCTGCCACCGCCGAGCACCGCCACCCGCCCGAGGGCGGGATCCGGCGGCGGCGGTGCGGGCCAGGTGAGACAGCGGGCCAGCGGATGGTGGACGGGGGCTGCCTCGTCCCCGAGGGCTCCAAGGGCGTCCAAGCGCTCCTGGAGCCGTCGCTCCACCGCCGCCGCCTTCTCCGCCGACACCCGGGTCACCAGCGCCAGTTCTCCGGCCCGGCGCATCTCCAGCATCACGGCGGCGATCTGCTCGACGCTCTTGTGCTCGCCCCAGACAGCCTCCACCATGCCGAGCCGCCCGCGGCGGCCCAGGTCGAGCCGGGCGTCCTCGCTCAACGCCCCTCCTCCCCCTCCACCGGCGGCGTCAGAGCCACCCACTCCAGTTCGCCGGCGTGGACCAGGGGAAAGGGGTTGGCGGCCCCGGACGGCCCCCGGGCCTCAGGATCGCGGGACAGGGCCCGCCGGGCCGCGGCCTCGAAGCGGCCCTGCACCGCCTCGATCTCGCGCTCCGGGATGGCCAGCCACTGGCGGCGGCTGCGCCAGCGGATCAGCAGCAGACCTTCCTCCCGTTCGGCGTCCCAGAGCAGGTCCCGGCCCAGGAAGCCGTCCTGGCGTTGCAGCCACGGTCCCCAGCTCTCCTCCTCCGCCTGCAGCCAGGCCCCCCGGGCGTCGGCGGGCACCTTCACCCTCAGGTGTTCCACCACCGGCCCCTGGGGCTGGGCGATGGCGGCCGGGGTGGCGGCCTGGGTGGTGGCGGGAAGGCCGACCAGCACGAGGGTGAGCAGGAAGAACGTGGCCAGCAAGGTAGCCAGCCGCCGGGGATGGCGACGGGTCACGGCCGGTGCAGCAGCGCCACCGCATGGCAGGCGATGCCCTCCTGGCGGCCCGTGGGCCCGAGCCCCTCGTTGGTGGTCGCCTTGACCCCCACCTGCTCGGGGGCCAGGCCCATGCGGCCGGCGATCGCCTCCCGCATGGCGGCGATGTGGGGCTTGAGTCGGGGCCGCTCCGCCACCACCACCGTGTCGACGTTCAGCACCTGCCAGTCCCGCTCCGCCACCAGCGCCACCACCTGCTCCAGCAGCACCAGGCTGTCGGCGCCACGCCAGCGCTCGTCCTCCGGCGGAAAGTGGGTGCCGATGTCCCCCAGGCTGAGGGCCCCCAGCAGGGCGTCCATCAGGGCGTGGACGAGCACATCGGCGTCGCTGTGGCCGTCCAGCCCCAGGCCGTCGGGGTGCTCCAGACGCACGCCGCCCAGGATCAGGGGACGGCCGGGGACGAGCCGGTGGATGTCGTAGCCGTTGCCGATGCGCAGCTGCATGGGGGGCGTTGGGGGCCGATCCAGTGTCGCCGGTCCGGGGCGGCGGCGTGCTTCAGGCGGCGCCCTTCGGGGGGCGCGCCTCAGGTTTCCTGCTCCGTCTGCCAAAGGGCCAGCAGGTCGGCGCGGCGCTCGCGGGTGCGGGCCACCTGCTGCTCCTGGCGCCAGCGGGCGATGGCGCCATGGTCGCCGCTGCGCAGCACCTCCGGCACCGCCATGCCGCGGAACTCCGCCGGCCGGGTGTAGTGGGGGTGCTCCAGCAGCAGGCCGCTGTGGCTCTCGGCCTCGAGGCAGTCCGGTGACCCCACGGTGCCGGGCAGCAGCCGCACCACGCCGCTGATCACCACCAGGGCCGGCAGCTCGCCGCCGGTGAGCACGAAATCGCCCAGGGACACCTCCTCGTCCGCCAGGGGCCGGATGCGCTCGTCGAAGCCTTCGTAGTGGCCGCAGAGCAGCACCAGCTGGTCGTGCTCCGACGACCAGCGGCGCAGGTCGCGCTGGTGCAGGGGCCGGCCCTGGGGGCTCATCAGCAGCACCCGCCGTCGCGGCAGCACCGGGATCGCCTCGAAGGCGGCGTAGACCGGCTCGGGCTTGAGCACCATGCCGGCACCGCCGCCGTAGGGAACGTCGTCCACCTTGCGGTAGCGATCCGTGGCGTGGTCGCGGGGGTTGTGGGTGTGCACCTCGGCGATGCCGGCGGCGAAGGCACGGCCAATCACCCCCAGCCCCAGCAGGGGCGTGAAGGCATCCGGCACCAGGCTCACCACGTCGAAGCGCATGGGGGGCCTCAGCCGGCGGGTCGGCTGACCCGCCGGATCTCGGAGCTGAAGCTGGCCCGGCCCGGGCGGCCGTCGGGGTGGTGCTCCACGCTGCTGCGCAGGCGCAGGTTGGCCTTGGTGAACCAGATCCTCTCCCGCACCGACGTCCCGGCCCGCTCGCTGGTCAGCTCCAGACTCCCATCCGGCCACAGCTGCCAGTGCCCCGTGCTGGCGGCCCCATCGGGGGCGCTGCCCTGGAAGCCGCCGTCGGGGCGGAACAGGAGCCGGTGGCGGCCGCCGCCGGGTGGGGTGATCTCCAGTCCTCCGGGCTCGCCGCTCTCCGCAGGGGCCAGGTAAGTGACCGCCAGTTCCCCCCGCTCGGAGCTGTGCCAGCTGGCCTCGTCCGCCTCGTCCGCCTCGGCCTCCCGGGCCGCGTCTACCGCCTCCTCGAGGCTGAAGCAGCTGCGCAGGGAGAGCCAGTCGCCGGCGCAGAAGGCCAGGAACGTCGCGATCGTCTCGGGCGGGAAGGGGGCGGCGCTGGGCGGCTCGGTCGCGCTGGTCACGGCGGGGGCGGCGGGAGATCGGGGCCGGTGGGCCCCGGTTGGGATCCTCGCAAACCCCCCGCTGCAGGGGTGCGGTGTGGGGGCTGCGGAGCGCCTTCGGCCTCAGTCGCCCCGGTAGCCCAGCTCGGCCAGCCGGCCCGGATGGCTGCGCCAGTTGGGCACCACCTTGACGAACAGCTCGAGGTACACCGGACCGTCGAACACCTTCTGCATCTGCAGCCGTGCCCCCTGGCCGATCGCCTTGAGCATCTGCCCCCCCTTGCCGATCAGGATTCCCTTCTGGCTGCTGCGCTCCACCAGCACGGTGGCGAGCACGGCCGTACGCACCTTGCCCTTGGCCTCCTCCTCGACGATCCGCTCGATCCGCACCGCCACCGAGTGGGGCACCTCCTCCCGGGTGAGGGTCAGCACCTGCTCCCGGATCAGCTCCGCCAGCAGCAGCTGCTCCGGCTGGTCGCTGACCGTGTCGGCGGGGTACAGCAGGGGACCGGGCGGCAGGTCGGCGGCCAGGGCCTCCACCAGGGCCTGACAGCCGTCACCGTTGAGGGCGCTGCAGGCGTGCAGGGGCCAGGTCACGGGGCGATCGCCACCGTCCGCCATCAGCTCCCGGTAGGTGGTGGCGAGATCCTCGGCGTCGGCACCGACCCGGTCGCTCTTGTTGAGGGCCACATGCACCGGCACGCGGCTGTGGCGCAGCAGGTCGACGATGAAGCCGTCCCCCCGTCCGGCCGGCTGGCTGGCGTCCACCAGCAGCAGCACCACATCCACCTCGCCGATGGCCCCCCGGGCGCTCTGGACGAGCCGTTCCCCCAGCAGGTGGTGGGGTTTGTGGATCCCCGGCGTGTCCAGCAGGATTAGCTGGGCGGAGGGGGTGGTGAGGATGGCCCGAAGCCGGTTGCGGGTGGTCTGGGCCACGGGGGAGGTGATCGCCACCTTCTGGCCCACCAGCTGATTGAGCAGGGTGGATTTACCCACGTTCGGTCGGCCGATCAGGGCCACGAAGCCGGAGCGGAAGGGCGCCCCTTCGCTGCTGCCGTCGTCGGGCTGGGCATCGCCGGGGCTGGCGGTCGGGGCGCTCGGGTCCATAGCCTCAACACTGCCAGCCCGTGGGCCCCGCCGCCCGTCCGCCGCCATGACCGATGACGCCCCGCTGACCGAGACGCCCGAGAGCGGGACCCCCGAGAACGGGACCCCGCCGACGCCGAGCTTCCCCCAGGCCATGGAGATCGCGGCCCAGTGGATCGGCCTCTGGGATGCGGGGGAGCTCAGCGATGAGGTGCTGGCCGATCGGGTGGGGGAGCTGGTGGCGAGTCGGGATGGCGCGCGCGGCTTCTTCGTGGTCGGCCTCACCGGCGAAGCGCCCTTGCTCGACCGGCTGCCGGAACCCCTGGTGGTCGCCCTGCGGCAGGCCGGACCGGGGGTGGTGGATCTCACGGCCCGCAACCTGGCCATGAGCACGGCGATGGTGCTGCACCACCGGCGCTCGGGGGACCGGGAGCACCAGGCCGGTTCGGAGCGGGTGCAGCTGCGCAGCACTGAACTGTTGCGCCACCTGGAGCCCGCGGCGGTGAAGCAGCGGCTGGAACCCCTGCTGGCGGCCGCGGCGGAGGATGGCGGAACCGAGGGCGCGGTGGCGGAGGACAGGGCCTTCCTCGACCGCTGGGGCTATGACGCCGAGCAGCGTCAGGCCATCGCCGCCGCCATCGAGGCGGTGGCCGACTGAGCCACCACCCAACCCAACCGGAACATCGGCAGGAGCCTCAGAACTTCAGGTAGAGCAGCGTCATGGCCTGAAGGGCGTCGAAGGTGACGCCATCGGGCAGGAAGACGTAGTTGACGTTGAATCCCAGGGTCACGTTCTGACTGACGTTCACATCGATCCCGCCGGTGAGCATGGCGTTGGTCTGGCCGGTGGAATAGGTGTTGGTGGCGATGCCACCCCCCAGGTAGGGGGAGACCACGGAGCGGCGGAACAGATCCAGGGTGAGGGGCAACTGGAAGGAGGTCTGGCCGTTGTAGCGGCCCAGCACATCACGGTTGCCGAAGATCACACTGGGGCGCAGGGAGACGGCGAGGGTTTCGTTGAGCTTGTACCCGACCCGACCGGTGAATACCCCGCTGGTGGGCAGATCGCTGCCGAAATTGACCCCACCGCCGATGCCGTAGATGCCGACGTTTTCGATCGGTTTGCCCTGGCGGGGCACGATCGCCAGTTCCGCGGGATTCCGGTTGGCCGGTGGCGGGAGGTAGTCGGCCGGAAGGGTGGCCACGTCGGTGACGGGTTCCCAGCCGGCCGCCGCGGGCTCCGGGGCGATGGGGACCCAGGGAGCTGGTGGCGCCGGAAGCGACTGGGCCTGACCCGGATCTGCAGCCAGAGCCAGGCAGGCCAAGCCGACGAGAGGGGCGCCGACGGGGTGGAGCCGGTTCCGCTTCACTGGGGGGCCACCACGGCGCCGCCGGGACCGGCCGCCGCCGGGGTGGGGGCGGGTGCTTCCGCCACAGGGGCCACCGTGGCAGCGGCCGGCGGCGGCGGCGGTGCGATCGGGGCGCTGCTGGCCACCGGCGAGACCCGGACAGGGGCGGGAGTGGCCTTGACCTCAGCCGGGAGCGGCTGCAGGTTCACGACGGTGGGGGTGACGGTCCCGGGGGTCTGGGCCGGCTGGCGGCTGGACCACTCCTTGATGTCCTCGATCACCGCGGGATCATCCGGCTGGCTGAGCACATCCACGGTGCCGTCCGCCTGGATCGCCAGGGGCACCTGGGTGGGCTTGCTGACTCGGGTCGAGGGCACATGGATGACCCGGGCCTGCTGGAGCTTGGCCGTCTTGGTGGGAGTGGGGGCTGGCAGGGTGCGGATCGCCTGGCGCATCGGTTCCCTCAGGTTCTGGGGGATGGGAGCCATCGGATCGCCGCTGCTGGCCCAGCGGGCCCTTTCCGCCCGGGCCACCGTCGGCATGGCGGGCAGGCCAAGGTCCTGAATCGTGAGAACCCCACCGAGGAGCTCGGAATTCGAGAAGTTGCGCTGCAGCAGGGTCTGGGCGCTGCCCAGGCCGGTGGTGCCGAGGGGAGGCCCATCGATGCGGAAGGAGGCTGGTTCGGCCGGGGCCTTGGCCACCCGGGTCGGGCGGGTGCTGCGGAGAGCGACCGCCGCACGGCGACCGGGATCGGGCCTGGCCCGCGAGGCGTTGGAAGGACCGTTCAGATCGAGACTGCGCGCCAGGGGGGCATCCAGCAGGGAACCGATCTTTTCGGAGGCGGAACTCAGCACATGGCCGGTGGTGGTGCCCAGGTCGTCCAGGGGCGAGGACCTGTCCGGTGCCGGGGTGGCGGCGGGTGCGTCCGGCACGGAAGCGATCGCTGCGTCGGTGCCCTTGGGATCGGCGGGTTGGGGGATGGTCATGTCCTTGACCCGCGACTGCCAGCGGTCGTGGGCATCGATGGCCAGGAGCGGCAGCCAGATGGACTGGCTCAGCAGGGCCCAGGCGATGGCTTTGGGGCTGATGGTGGGTTCGCGGTACATGGGAGGGCTGAAGAGGCGGTTGTCAGCGGAAGTTGTTGTTTCTGTTGTTGTTGAAAGTATCTCGGAAGAAATAATAGGAGCTGGCGGCCTGACTGAGGGGCACGATGACCTGATTGATGACGTCGAGGGCCTCCGCGTAGAAGGTGCGATTGACGATGATCGTGTCCCTGTCCCGGAGAGGGGGATTCAACCCCTTGGAGACCCCGATGCCATCCCGGTAGCTGTAGACCTCCCGGGTGGTGGTGCCGTTGCGGTTGAGGCGGACGAGCTCGATATCGTTTTTATTGGCTCGCCAGTTCTCCGCCCCACCTGCCCGGAAGATGGCTTCGGCCAGGGGCGTGTTGGCGGGGAGGCTGAGGTTGCCGGGGCTGCGGACCTCGCCGATCACAGACACGTTGATGGTGGCCGGGGCCAGGTTGGTCGCTCCGATCTGAAGGATTTCCTCGGGGATCAGGTCCTCGGTGCGGGCCACGACGATCGTGTCACCGTCGAACAGGATCGGATTTTGCCGCTGGTTGCCGACCTGGAACACCTGGGCCAGATCAAGCACAGTCTGTTTCTGACTGCCATCGGGACCGGCGAGACGCCGGAGCAGCACCTTGCGGATGTCGGCGTTGAGGGTGACGCCGCCGGCCGTCTGGATGGCGGAAACGGGCGTGGAATAGGAGGCCAGGGGGTACAGGCCGGGGCGACCCACCTCGCCGATGATGGTCACCTTGACCGGGCGGGGCGCGGTGAGGCTGAGGATCAGCTCGGGCCGCACCAGCTGCTTGGCATAGAGGGAGGTGAGCCAGCGGGTGGCCTGGCCAATGGTCAGACCGGTGAGCTGCACCGATCCCAGGAGTGACAGGGTGGAGGTGCCGTCGGGAAGGATGACGACCGGGCCGCCGATGGCGACGGCGGAGGGGTCGGTGAAGGTGAGCTGGAGGCCGTCCCCGGGGCCGAGAACGTAAAGATCGTTGTAGACCTCCGTGACGGAGAGGGGCAGCGGTGCCGAGGAGGCGGGGCCTGCCAGGGGGGCGGCACTCACCGCCGCGGCGCCCCGCCAGGGAGAATGGGGCGCCACACCCTGGGGCACCGAGGCCTTCAGGCCGGTCGGGACGACCATGGCCCCCGCCAGGCCCGCCAGTCCGACGGCGGAAATCCCACGGCGGATCGAACGACGGATGGACCTACGGCTGGAAGCCCTGTGGCACTGAGCAGATCCCTTACTTGCAGCAGATCCCTGTCGTACAGATGTTCTGGGAGGAGAAGCCACCGAAGGACATTAATCGGAGTACCACCATAGACGGCCGAGTCAAGGGGGCATTGTCCGCCGATTGCCATTATCATCGGCCCAACATTCTCTGCAGTTCATAACGTGACAACGACGGGCGTTCCTCCTGAAACCTTTCCGGGTGGATCCGCGCGCCCGATGTCCCTTCCCGCCTCCGGTGGTCCTGGTTCGAGCCCGTTCGATCCTTCCACTCAGAGTCCCCTGAGCCCCATGGGCGAGAGCCAGTCCGGCGGTGGCGGCCTGGGGGGACTGGTGCGGACGGTCAAGCGCCGCCAGTCCATCTTCCTGATCACCTTCGCCGTGGTGACAGGGGTCCTGGCGATCAACACCCTGCGGCAGCGCATCTTCTCCCCCGTTTATCAGGGGGGGTTCCAGATGCAGATCAGCAACCCCTTCGACAGCCCGGGCGGCGGCGGCGGTGGTTCTGTCGAACGAATCGCCCGCACCGAGATCAAGACCGATGTGCCCAGCCTCATCGTTCTGATGCGCAGCCCCCTGCTGCTCGGACCGGTCGCCCAGCGTCAGGGCGTCCCGCTGCGGGCCCTGGAGAGCAACCTGTCCATTAACCAGGAGTCGCAGCGGGTCGACAACGTCCTCAACGTGTCCCTGCGCTGGCCGGATCCTGCCAAGGGGAAGGCGATCCTGCGCCAGCTCGCCAAGGATTACACCGCCTTCTCCCTCACCCAGCGTCAGGCGGCGGTCAACTCCGGTGTCCGCTTCCTCGATGAACAGGCCCCCGCGATCGAGGAGCGGGTTCAGAAGCTCTCCCAGGAGATGCTGAAGTTCCGTGAACGCAATAATTTCGTCGACCCGGCCACGGCCGCCGGCCAGATCCTCGGGGCCCGCGAAGGCCTCGTCAACCAGCTGCGCACCCTCCAGAACGAACAGGTCCAGCTGGACAGCCAGCTGAAATCGATCCAGACCGGCAAGCTGCAGTTCACCCCCAGCGGAGCACCCACCGCCCTCGAGCAGCTCGGTCGCAACAGCGTTCTGGTGCCGGGAAGGGGGTCTTCCGGCGCCGAGGCCGCCAGCGGCACAAAAACGCCTCTCGACCTGCTCAACCAGTTCGAGCAGGAGCTGGCCACCGCCAAGGGAACCTTCAAGGAAAACTCTCCGATCGTTCAGTCCCTGATCGCGAGGCGCAATCAGCTGCTCCCGGTCGTGCAGCGGCAGGCCGCCGACGCCGTCAAGGCCCGGCTGCTCTCCAACGTGGCCCAGCAGGATGAGATCAACCGTCAGATTCTGCTTCTGAGCGAGAACTTCCGCAACAATCCTCAGAAGATGGCCGAGTTCGAAGCCATCAATCAGCGTCTCTCCATCGCCAGAGAGCAGTATTCCTCTTACATCCAGGCGAGGGAGCGTTACCGGCTGGAGATGGCCCGTTCCATCTCGCCCTGGGAAATCATCGGACCGCCGGACTTCGGCGGCAGTCCGGTCGAGCCCAACATCCAGCGCAACCTGCTGCGGGCGATCATGATCGGTCTGCTGGCCGGTCTTGGCGCCGCCATCCTCCGCGAGCGGACCGACAACGTCTTCCACACCCCCATGGAGGTGGAGAAGGATCTTCAGTTGCCCGTCCTGGGCCTGATCCCCTACCTGCCGCTGGAGCCGGGTGTGGACATCGCCACCAGCATTTCCAAGATGTCCTCGAGCGAGCGCTTCGCCATCAAGGAGTCGCTGCGCAGCCTGTTCACCACCTTCCGTCTGCTCCGCGCCGACAGCAACATCCGCATGGTGGGGATCACCTCCTCCACCCAGGGGGAGGGCAAGTCCACCGCCGTTGCGGTGTTCTCCCGCACCCTCGCCGATCTCGGCCTCAAGGTGCTCGTCATCGATTCCGACATGCGGCTGCCGATGCAGGCCAGGTACCTGGGGGTTGAGCAGGGCGACGGCCTCTCCACCCTGTTGTCGGATTCCACCCGCAAGCCGACGGACTTCATCCACTCGATCGCCGAGAACATGGATGTGCTGCCGGCCGGTCCGAAGCCGCCCGATCCTGCGAAGCTGCTGAACTCCAGCCGCTGTAAGGAGATCATGGAGGAGATCCGTGCGCTCCCTGGCTACGACATCATCATTGTGGACGCGCCTCCCTGCCTGATGCTGGCTGATCCGATCCTGCTCGGCGAGAAACTCGATGGCATTCTCTTCCTGGTGGGTCTTGGCAAGGTCAGTCGTGAGCTCGCCCCCCAGGCCAGCCGTCGGATCAAGGCCTCCGGAGTG
Source organism: Tabrizicola sp. YIM 78059 (assembly GCA_943367815.1). Lineage (GTDB taxonomy): Bacteria > Cyanobacteriota > Cyanobacteriia > PCC-6307 > Cyanobiaceae > Cyanobium. Next base: position 83,850 of record CALRKA020000007.1, read on the forward strand.
GACGTGCTGGGCATCATCTGCAACCAGGTCAACTTCCCCAGCCGCCTCAACGATTACGGCTACGAATACGGCTACTACTACCACTACGCCTACGCATCGGCGTCGGGCTACGCCAACAGTGCCAGCGAGCCCTCCACCGGTGGATTCGGCAGCTACGTGCAGCGTTATCGCGACAGCTACATGAAGGGTGCCGCGACCAACTCCTATGTCTCCGCGCGCTACAACGAGGGAGAATCGGACGTCAAGACCTACTTCCGGGAGGAGGAGGACCACCAGGCATCCGCGCCATCCGCCACCAATGGCGGCATCGCTCCCAGCGCCGGTTCCGGCCCTTCCCTGCCCCCTGCGGCGAGTGTGCCCTCCCGCCGCCACCGCGCGTCCAGCACGGGCGGGGGTGGGCCGATCGGCTGGCTGCGCCGGCGTTTCGGCAACCGGGGCTGAGGCCACGGTTCAGGGACCTGTCCCGCCGCTCAGGCGGGCCTGGCCTGGTCCGCCCCCCCGTCGTCCCCCGAAGCTGGCCGCTTGGACAGCAGCGTGTCCAGCATCACCAGGTGGTCATAGATCGGCATGGCCATCGGGTGGCAGCGGCGAACCCAGGCCAGGGCAGCCAGGGGGTCGATGCCGCGCAGTCGGGCCGTGAGCCCAACGGCCAGCAGGGGGGAGCGTTCGTATCCCGCCATGCAATGCAGATAGATGGGAGCGGCGTCGATCAGCAGCACCTCGGCCCTGGCAAGGGCCAGGGCCAGTCGCTCTTCTCGCAGGGGCTCCTGCTGCCTGTGGTCGGGCAGGGAGACCCGGTCGCTCCTCCAGCCGGGGGGAACGATCAGGTCGCTCTCCTCCTCCGGGTAGCAGCAGCTGAAGCGGCTGCGGAATCCGGCCTCCTCCAGCTGCTGCCAGTGCCGGTCGCTGCGAGGCATGGGACCGATCGCCAGCTGACCGGTGAGCACCCAGCTGCAGGGAAGGGAGCGCTCGACCATCGGCGCCAGGGACCTCTCCGGCTGGCCCAGGCCTTGCAGGAACCATCGCAGGAATCCGACCATCAGCGGGCCCCCCATCGGTGGTGGGCGTCGGCTTTCCGGCAGGTGGGGGGGGAAGGGGCGATGGTGGGAAGGGCCGTGGCGGGAGGGGAGAGCGGAGGGAGGGGGCCTGTCGCCGGCGGGGAGTCCGGGGAGCGCCAGGTGGCTCCGCTCAAGGGCGTGATCGCAGCACCGGCTCGACCAGCGCCAGCACCTGCTGCCAGAGACGATCGGAGGGGGGCTCCCCCTCGGGCCCGCGCAGACTGATCAGGGTGCAGGCATAGGTGCGATTGGGCTGGAGCCCAACCACACGCTCGATGGCGGCCACGCTGCCGACCGCGAGACGATCGGCGATGGCGGTGAGTTGTTCACGGGTGACGCCGAAGGGCCCATCCAGGCCAGGGGTGGCCACCAGACAGGTCTGGAGGGTGGGGCGCTCCTGGGCCAGGCCCCTGGCGGTCGGGACCGGTGTGTCGATCACGCGGCGCTGGACGAGTTTCAGGCTGGCCTGATCGCGACCGATGGCGCCGGCCTGGAAGTTGAACCGCTGTCGCACCGCTCCTCCCATCATGGTCAGCTCGAATCCCTCCCGCAGGGGAAAGACCACCGGCGCCGACGTTGCCAGTTCGTAGCTGCGCTTCGCCGGCCAGGGGGGTGCCGGGGGGAGACGGTCCGTCGCCGGCAGCAGCTGGGCCCCGCGCAACGCCGCTTCCAGCTGCTCCGCCGGCAGGGGGCGCGGCGCTGCAGGCCAGCGCGGCAGCAGGATCGCCTGGGTCGCCAGCAGCGCCGCGACGGTGGCGAACGTGCCGTACCACCGCACCAGAAGGGGAGGCGTGATCACGCTCCTTCCCCCGGTTGCGGCGGGGCGGGGAGGGGGGGAAGTTCCCGCTCCAGCAGCCGCATGTAGACCATGCCGAAGATCAGCACGGCAACGCCGGAAAAGACCAGGGATCCGGTGCTTTCGTGGAAGAAATCGAACAGCCAGCTCCCCTTGGAGTGGCCATAGCCCGCAAACACCGCCAACAGCGCGATGCGGAAGGTGTTGCAGACCAGCCCGATCACCGGTGCCGCCAGCAGCACCAACGTGCGGCTGGTCCGGGAGCGGATCGGGAAGGCCAGCAGGAAAATGACGCCCACGCAGAGGATCTGGGCCATCAGGTCCACCCCATTGCAGGGGCCCAGGACGCGCACCCCACCACCCGGCAGCAGAACGCTGCGGGCATTCACGGTCACGTCAAAACCGATCACGCTCAGCCAGAAGCCGGACAGGCGGGCGGTGAGCAGGCTGATGGGGGCTTCCGGCAGGATGCGCATCAGCAGGGCGAAGCCGGGCAGCAGCATCAGACAGAGCAGCGGATCCCGGAAGCGGCCCAGGCTGGCGGGCTTCTCGACCATCAGACCCAGGCTGAGGCCGCCGATCGGTGCCAGGGCGAACAGCAGACCGTCCCAGTGGAGGATCAGCGCCGAGCGGGCCAGGACCCAGAGCAGCAGCAGGCTGCCGATGAGCAGTCCCCAGGGGGCCGGCCTGGGCCTGAGGTCCTCGAACTGGTCCTCCATGCAGATCACCGCCCCACCCCACACCAGCACGGCGAACACGGTGGTGTGTTCGGTCTGGCTGCTCTGGAAGACGGCGGTGTTCTGGATCGCCACGGCCGCGGCCAGGGCCAGCCAGAGATTGCGGGGCGTGGGAGGGGGAACGGCAGGGACCGCCGCCCTCCAGGCCGGGGGAATCCTCCGCAGGATGCCGTTGGAGAGTCGCTCGACGCTGTTGCTCATCGGGCCAGAGCGTCGGCCAGAGGAGAGGCCGGGACACCCTCATCTGGATCGTATTCCGGGACAAGGCGCCGCAGCAGCTCGCAGGAGGCGGCTTCGTCCCAATGGGCGAGCGCCTCATGCAATTGCTGGATCAGGGGCCTGAGCTGCTCGCTCTCGCGATGTGGTTCGGTCGCCCTGCGGATGAGAGGGTGCTGGGTGGGCTGGTCGGCGGCGCTGATCAGCAGTTCTTCGTAGAGCTTTTCCCCGGGCCTGAGACCGGTGTACTGGATGGCGATGTCCCCGTCGCTGTTGTGCTCGTCCCGGACCCGCAGACCGGAGAGTTCGATCATCTGGCGGGCCAGGTCGGCAATCCGGACCGGCTCGCCCATGTCGAGCAGGAACAGATCGCCGCCGATGGCCATGCCGGTGGCCTGAAGGACCAGTTGGACGGCCTCCGGGATGGTCATGAAGTAACGGGTGATGGCCGGATGGGTGACGGTGACGGGCCCACCCCTGGAGATCTGCTGGTGGAACAGGGGGATCACCGAACCGGAGGAGCCCAGCACGTTGCCGAACCTGACCATCGAGAGGATCGGCCCACCCGCTTCGATTTCGGAGGCGGCGGCCTGGATCAGCAGTTCGCAGATGCGCTTGCTGGCCCCCATCACATTGGTGGGGCGTACCGCCTTGTCAGTGGAGATCAGGGTGAGTCGGCTCACCCCCGAGGCCCGGGTGGCGGCGATCACGGCCTCGGTGGCACCGATGTTGTTGGCGATACCTGCACAGAGGTTGGCCTCCACCAGGGGAACGTGCTTATAGGCGGCGGCATGGAAGATCGTGTCGACCCCGTGCTGGCGGCAGAGCAGGGTGAGTCGGTCTGCGTCACAGGCATCGCCGAGGACGGCATGCAGTTCGACGTCGCAGGGCTGGGATCCCAGCTCCCTCTCGATGGCATAGAGGGCGAATTCGTTGCGCTCGACCAGCAGCAGCCGGGCGGCCCGCAGGCTCACGACCTGGCGGCACAGTTCACTGCCGATCGAGCCCCCGGCGCCCGTCACCATGACCACCTTGCCCTCCACCCCGGCCTTGAGCAGCACCGGGTCGGGATTGGAGGGTTCGCGGCCGAGGAGATCCTCGATCGCCACCGGCTGGAGGTCGGACACGATCCTCTGGCCCGTGGCCATCTGGGCCAGGGAGGGGATCGAGAGCACTTCCAGACCCCGGTGCGTGAGCTGATCCACCAGCAGCCGTTTGCGACGCCGTGACATCGTCGGCATGGCGAGCAGGACCTTGCGCAGACCGTGGCGTTCGATCAGTCGGGGCAGGCGCAGGGGGGAGTGGATGGGCATGTTCTGGAGCGTCCGGCCCTGCAGGCCCTCGTCGTCGTCAAGGAACCCCACGATCTGGAAGCGGGGATCGTTGCGCAGGGCCAGCAGCAGCCCCATGCCGGAAGCGCCGGCGCCGTAGATCAATGTGCCGTCGCCCTTGGAGGCCCCGGGGGTGTGGTTCTCCCGCTGGTCGAGGTGGTGGACGAGGACGTCACGAAGGACGATGCGGCTGGCGATGGCCCCCCCGGTGAACAGCAGCCAGTAGAGAATCCAGAAGGAACGGGGTGGCTGGGGACCACCGATCAGGGTGCTGATCAGCAGCAGGATCAGCACCATCGAGCCGGAGCGGGGCACGAGGCCGTAGAGGGAATGGCTGCCGGCGTAGCGGGTGAGCCCCCGGTACCACCCCGAGACCACCAGAACCGGCAGGCCAGTGATCACGGCCAGGGGCAGCAGCAGGATCGTGGAGGGCAGAAATCCCTTCAGGGAGGTGGCGTCCGGCAGACGCAGGATGAAGGCCCCGAGATAGGCCGCGACGATCATCAGACCATCGAAGACCACGAGCAGCAGCCGGCGGGCCAGCAGCTGCTTCTGCACGTAACGAAGAAGTGAGAGCTGGGGGATCAATCGTTCAGTTCGGCGGTGATCGACGAATCAGGAAAAGGGATCTCGAGAAGACAAGTCGAGTGGGGAGAAGGAGGCGTCGGGATCACTCCCCGATCGACGGATGAAGGCTGGATGTCCTGCTGCAGGAGGTGTCTCGCATCGTTATCTGGCCAGCGGGTGCACCCCGTTCAACCGGATGGCTGGCGGATGAAGGGACGCAGAGGTCGTCGCCGGCTGGGCCTGACGCGTCTAGACAATCACATCGAGATCATGATTCTCACACGGGAATAGTGTGATGACGGAATGGACCATGGTCCCGGCGATACCAGCACTCAACGAGGTTACTGCGCCTTCAGGGGGAGAATGGGACTGCCTGGTGCCGATCGAGCCACAGGCCCAGAGCCAGCTCCAGCAGCAGCAGGCCGAGTTCCAGGGGCAGGCCCTGGAGGAGCAGGGCCGCCCCCAGCAGGGCGGTGGCGCCGATGTACAGCAGGGCCACCCGGGCGTGGGGCCAGCCGGCCTGATGGAGGCGCTGATAGAGGTGCAGGCGATGGGCCTGGAAGATGGGCTGCCCCGCGGCCAGCCGGCGCAGGACGCAGAGGCAGGCGTCCCCCAGCAGCGGGAAGCCCGCCAGCAGCAGGCCCAGGGCCAGGGCCGGCGTGCCCTGCTGCAGCACCATCCCGGCGATGACCGCCCCCAGGAAGGTGCTGCCCACATCCCCCATGAACACCCGTGCCGGGCTCCAGTTCCAGGCCAGGAAGCTCAGCAGGGCTCCAATCAACGGCAGCAGGGCGTGGCCGCCATCGGGGTTCAGCGCCAGCACGGCCACGGTCAGCAGCACGGCGGCGCAGCCGGCGACGAGGCCGTCGAGCCCGTCGCTGAAGTTGACGAAGTTGATGACCGCTGTGGCCGCGAACACCGCCACCGGCACCAGCCACCAGGGCAAGGCCAGGGGTGAGATCGCCACCAGTGCCAGGGCCGTGGCGATCTGCACGCCGTAGCGCCAGGCGGCCGGTAGATCGAGGCGGTCGTCGAGCAGGCCCACCAGGGCCAGCGGCAGACAGATCAGGGGAACCCAGGCCGGCCAGCCCTCCCCGGCGAGCGGAGCCAATCCGCTGCCGACGAGCACGAAGGCCAGCCCCCCGCCCCTGGGGGTGGGCCGCTGATGGGAGCTGCGGGCATTGGGCTGATCCACCAGCCGTCGCCGCAGCAGGGGCAGCAGCCGGTGCAGCAGCAACGCGCCGAGGCCGGCGCCCAGCAGCAGGAAAGCGGGCCCGTGCAGAGCGGTCATGGCACCAGCGGCAGCACGGGAAAGGGTTCGGGGCTTCCCCCGAGGAGGCGGTGGGCCGGCGTGAAGCCGGCCAGGTCGGCACCCATGCGCAGCACCGCCTCGAAGCGCTTCGGGGAGAGCAGCAGCAGCGGCGAGGCGAGGGACAGGAACAGGCGCGGCGGCAGGAGCAGCAGTCGGCAGCGGCGGGCCCGATCCCCCGGGTCGCTCGCCTCCTGCAGGCGCCGCAGCATGGTGGCGTAGGTCAGGGTGTCGTCGCCGCCGAGGGGGAGGAGCACCGGCTGGGACGGATCGAAGCCGTCCTCGGCCAGGCGGTCGGCCAGGTGCAGGGCCACGGCGGCCAGCTGGCGGCAGTGGATGGGCTGCCGCAGGCCTCCCTCGCCGGGCAGGGGCAGCAGGGGCAGGCGGCGCAGCAGCTGGCGCAGCCGGCTGAGGTTGCGATCGCCCAGGGGACCGGCCTGGCCGTAGATGAGGGTGGGGGCCAGAACCCGCAGGGGGCGGCCGTGGGCGGCGCAGGTGAGGGTGAGCGACTCTTCCGCCTGCTGCAGGCGCTGCACCAGATCGCGATCGAAGCGATTGGCGGCGAAGCGCTTGGTGATCACCGAGGAGGAGGAGCAGGCGACCACCCCCTGCAGCCGAGAGAAGCCGGCCGGGTCGCGCTTGGCGAACCGCTCCAGCCAGGGGGCAAACGACCAGATCGGAGCAAAGCTGACCAGCAGCCCCGCCGGCACCTCGGCCCCTGGGCTGGTGTCCTCCAGATCGCAGCGCAGGAACGGTGGTGGATCGCCGCCACCCACCGGCGGCAGCGGCGCCCGTCGCCCCGCCACCACCAGCTCCCGCCCGCCGGCCAGAGCGATCAGGGCCTGGCCGCTCGGGCTGGTGGCCCCGAAGAGCGTGATCGGCGCAGACATGGGGGTGGCCAAGGGGATCAGACGCAGTCGTTGCCGTCGAGGCGGCCGTCCCATCCGGTGAGGCGCCAGAGGGAGGCGCGCAGCTGGTCGCGCCGGAGGCGCAGCTGGGATTCGGGCCGCAGATCACCGGTTTCGGCTTCGGATGCGACCACCCGCCAACCGGTGCCGGCATAGACGATCCGGGCGATCGCCATGGTGCGCTCCATATGGGTGGGGGCGGTCACGATCGTGAGCTGGCCGGGTTTTGGCCAGTTGTCCAGCAGTTTGGCCAGGTGGGTGACCTGCCCCACCGTGTCGCAGGCCGGCAGCAGCCGGACGATCCTGGAGGTGTCCCGCGGCCAGAGCTGGCGGTTCTTGAGATGGTTGGTGGTGATGGCCTGGTACTCGGCGTTGCCCTGCAGCACCAGATAGGCGCCCGGCCGGTCCCGCCAGAGCAGCATGGCGGACTGGCTGCGCCAGGGATCGTCGATGAGGGCGGTGATGACATCCGGGCCCGTGGCGGGGCCCCTCGGGACGTTCGTGACGGCCTGCCGCGATGTCTTGGGGGAGGCGCCCTGTGTCCCCTGCCAGGCGGGAGCGAAGAACCAGGCGATGGCGCCGGCGACGCCCAGGGCCAGGATCCCCAGCCGGGTCTTCCGGTTCCACCACAGTCGCTGCAGCAGCGAGCCTTCTCTCTGTCGGGGCTTTTTCTTCCGGACCCGTATCCGCTGCGGTTCCCGGTCGTCCCCAGGTGGCCTCTCCTCCTCGGGCAAGGGAATCGCTGCGCAGGCCCCACCAAGTTTATCGGTCCCGTCTGGGGGGCTTCCGCCCCCGCCCCGCCCCGGGCAGACGACTGCAGATCCGTCGGACATAGCGAAGGCCGAAGGGGAGAACCCAGAGCCAGCCGAAGGCCCGGCGATAGGCCAGGGCGACCTCCTCGAGCCGCCGGCCGGTCTGCTGGCCGCTGGCCCCGGCTTCCCCCATGTGGACCAGTTCCAGATCGAGGGCCCGTGCCGTCAGATCCCGGCTGGTGCTGAGGCGCAGAAAGTAATCGAGGTCGGCGGAGAGCCGGAAGGCTTCGGCGTAGTGGTCGAGGCGCCGCCGGGCCCCGGGGCCGATCAGGGTGGCCTGGTGGGGGGGGGTGGACCCGAGGAACAGGCTGAGCCGGAAGGCTCTGCAGCTGGAGAAGGCGGTGCGCCGTCCCAGCCGCGTGGCCCCGTCCGGCCCCTTGCCCGCATAGCGACCGCTGCAGACCACCAGATCGGGCGGCTGACCCGTGCGGGGCTCCCGGTGGGTCGCCTCCATGGCCTCCTCGAGCACGGTGCGGGAGGGCGCCCAGTCGTCACTGCCCCAGAACAGCAGCCAGTCCTCCGCTGGCGCGGCGCGGAAGCCCTGGTTCATGGCGCCGAAGATCCCGGGGAGGGCTGGATCCTGGGGTTGCCAGGTGAAGCGGTGGTCCCGGTGGCAGAGGGCCTCCAGAAAGGCCCGGTGCTCCGGCCCGCTGGGCCCGTCGATGAACAGCACCCGCCACTGGGGCCAGCTCTGGCGCTGCAGGGAGTTCACCAGCCGCGGCAGCAGGTGGTGGGAATCGAGGGTGGGAACGATCAGACTGAGCCCGGTGGCGGCGCCGGTGGCGGGGCCGGGTGGCGGTGTGGCGCTCACCCCTGGCGGCGGATCAGCACGTCGCCGAGCACGAGCAGGTCCATGCGGGTGCGCAGGAAGCAGTCGAGGGCCTGGGCGGGGGTGCAGACGATCGGTTCGTTCTCGTTGAACGACGTGTTGAGAACCATCGGCACGCCGGTGAGGTCGGCGAAGGCGCGGATCAGCCGGTAGTAGCGGCCGTTGTCGACGGCATTGACAGTCTGGAGACGGCCGCTGCCGTCCACGTGGGTGACGGCCGGGATGCGGGAGCGCTGCTCCTCACGGATCGGATACACCTGCATCATGAAGGGGACCTCCCCTTCCAGGCTGAACCACTCGCCCACCGCCTCCTCGAGCACCGAAGGGGCAAAGGGGCGGAACGATTCCCGGCGCTTGATCTTGAGGTTGAGGATGTCCTTCATGTCGGCCCGTCGGGGGTCACCGAGGATCGAGCGGTGCCCCAGCGCCCTGGGTCCCCATTCCATGCGGCCGTCGAACCAGCCGATCACCAGCCCCTCGGCGATCGCCGCCGCCACCTGCTCGCACAGGACGCCCTCCTCCGGCCGCTCCAGCCTGCATCCGGCCTGCTCCAGGGCCGCGCGGGTGTCCGCGCTGGCCAGGAGCTCCTCCACCTCCCCGGGGGCCGGCTGGCTGCCCAGGTAGGCGTGGCGCATCGGCGCGGAGCGGGGCCGGCCCAGGCCGTGCCAGACCTCGAGGGCGGCGCCGAGGGCGCCCCCCGCGTCACCGGCCGCCGCCTGGACGTAGACGCGCCGGAAGGGGGTGGCCAGGGTCACCTTGCCGTTGGCCACCGAGTTGGCGCCGCAGCCCCCCGCGATGCAGAGCTGGTCGCTGGGGCGGGTCCGGTGCAGGGCCCTCAGCAGGTGGAAGAAGGCCTCCTCGTACATCGCCTGGGCCGAGCGGGCGATGTCCATATGGTGCTGTTCCAGCGGCTGATCCGCCTGGCGGGCCGGGCCGAGCAGGGCTTCCAGCTCCGGGCTCCAGTGGCTGCCCACCACCGGGGTGCCATGGCTCCACTGGTGGGGCAGTTTCTGGGTGGCATGGAGGAAATAGCGCAGATCCAGCCGGTAGGTGCCGTCATCCTGCAGCCGGACAATGCGGCGCATCTCCGCCATCCGGTTGGGCTGGCCGTAGGGCGCCAGCCCCATCACCTTGTACTCGTCGCCGTAGTTGGGGAAGCCAAGGTACTGGGTGATCGCCGTGTAGAAGGCGCCAAGGGAATGGGGGAACCAGATCTGGCCATCGACGCTGAGCCGGTTTCCCTGGCCATGGCCCCAGGCACCGCTGGCGAAGTCACCGAAGCCATCCACCGAGATCACCGCCGCCTCCTCGAAGGGGGAGGCGAAGAAGGCCGAGGCCAGGTGGGCCTGGTGGTGCTCCACGAAATGCAGCTGGGCCTTGATCGCCACCCCGGGGAAGGCCTGGGCGAGCTGCTGGCCCAGGTCGGCCCGTTCCCGCTTGTTGCGCCAGCGGGCGACCAGGAAGCGGGGATCGGGACGGTGCCCGAGGGTGTAGGCGATCTTGCGCCAGCGGTGGGCCCCAGGCTGGGAATTGATGGCGACGTGGTCGAGGTCGGCCGGTCCGACGCCGGCATCGGCCAGGCACCAGGCGATGGCCTCGGAGGGGAAACCGGCCCAGTGCTTGATCCGGCGGAAGCGCTCCTCCTCGGCGGCGGCGATGATCACGCCGTCCCGCACCAGGGCGGCGGCCGCATCGGCGTGGAAGGCATTGATGCCCAGGATGAGCGTCATGGAGCTGCGAAACCGGATGACGGGTGGAGGACGGTCTGGAAGGGGGCGGCCCCGCGATGGGGGGTCGGCGGAACCCTGCCCCGGCCAGGGGCGCTGGCGCCGTCACGAGGGTTGCCACCACCCGGTCGGCCTCGACATCCCCGGTCGGTCGGCCGGATCAAGGGGTGGACCGGATCAAGGGGTGGAGATGGGCAGCGGATGACACGGCGGAGGCGATGCCCACCGGCGGCGGGATTCTAGGCGACCTTTCCAGCCCCATCCCGGCAATCGTCGTCGGCCAGGCCGGGAACCGGCTCACGGTCGGGGCGCCGGCGCGAGGCTGAGGCCGAGGTGCACCTCAAGCCAGTGCTGCAGCACCATCAGACTCCAGCGCCGGTACCAGGGCGCCAGATCGATCCCCCGGGGCGTCGAGGGCAGCCGCAGGGCCAGGGGCGAGGCCGGATCGTCCAGCCACAGCTGGAAGGGGAAGCGGAACCCCTGCTTGGGGCGGTTCAGGAACCAGTCGGGCAGCTCCGGCACGCTGTGGGCCAGCAACTGCTTGCCCTCCGCCAACCGCAGGGCGGCGGGGATCGGTGCCAGCCGGCGCTGGAGCTGGGCATCCACCAGGGGCAGGCGCAGCTCCAGTCCGGCGGCCATCGCCATGACGTCGCTGTCCGGCAGCAGCTGGTTGCGCAGGTAACGGGTTCCCTCCAGCCAGGCCACCCCTTCGCGGCCCCCCGGCGCATCGCCGCCGTCGCCAGGGCTGGTCTCGATCCCGCCGCGAACCGCCGCCGACAGCACGCCAGCGGGTTCGGGACGGAGCCCCCAGTGCGCCAGCAGACGCCGGGTTTCGGTGGGGGAGAACAGGCCCCGGAAGCAGCCGTAGGCCTCAGCCAGGGAGGCGGGCGATTCCAGGAGCCCGGTGATCCGCTGCAGCCTGGCGCGACGCCCCTGGGGCAGCCGCTGCAGCAGCCACGCCGCCGGTGGGCCGGCGGGGCCGATCAGGCTGCGCCAGCGCCGCAGCTTCGGCACCATCCGGAAACTGGGGTAGCCACCGAAGAGCTCATCCCCGCCGAGCCCGGAGAGGGCCACCTTCAGCCCGTGCTCCGTGGCCAGCCGGGCCACGCACCAGGTGTTGTACCCGTCGATGGAGGGCTGGTCCTGGCTGGCCAGGAAGGCCGGCAGCCACTGGCGGGCCTGGTCGGCCGTGAGGTTCAGGGGCGTGTGATGGGCGCCGAAGTGGGCGGCGATGCGGGCCGCCGGCCCGGATTCATCGAAGCCGCCGGCGCCCGGGGTCTCGAAACCGATCGTGAAGGTGTGCAGGCCCCGGGGGGCGAGCGCCAGCAGGGAGGCGGAATCGAGGCCGGCGCTGAGGAACAGCCCCACCGGCACATCGCTGACCATGTGCGCCGCCACCGAATCCTCGAGGGCCGAGCGGGTGAGGGCCACCGCGTCGGCCGCCGTCATGGCGGTGGCGCCGGTGGCGCCCACGAGGCTCTCCGGCAGGGCCCCCCAGGGCTGCACCGTCAGTCGACCCTGGCGCCAGGTGGCGGCGTGGCCGCAGGGAAGGCGCTGCACCCCCGCCACCAGGGTGTCGGGCTCGCTCACCGATCCGGTGGCCAGGTAGCGCCCCAGGGCCCGGCGGTTCAGGCTGGGCGGCTGGCCGTCGGCCGCCAGCAGGGCCCGCAGCTCCGAGGCGAAGGCGAGGCAGCCCCCCGGACCGCTGCGCAGGTAGAGGGGCTTGATTCCGTGGGGATCGCGGGCGAGCAGGGCGCTGCGCTCCCGGGCGTCGTACAGGCAGAAGGCGAACATGCCCCGCAGCGCCCCCAGCCCGTCCTGGCCCCGGCTGACCAGCCAGGCCAGCAGCACCTCCGTGTCGCCGCTGCCCCGGAAGCGCTGCCCCTCCGCCTCGAGCCGGCGGCGCAGCTCGGCATGGTTGTAGATCTCGCCGTTGAAGACCAGCTGCCAGCGGCCGCAGGCGGAGGCCATCGGCTGGTGCCCCAGGGGGGAGAGATCCAGAATCGCCAGGCGCCGGTGCACCAGGCAGGCCCCGGCGTCCTGCCAGACACCGGCGTCATCCGGGCCCCGGTGGGCGAGGCGCGGGCCGACCCTGGCGGCGAAGTCACCCGGCTCCCTCCCCAGCTGGCCCGCGATGCCGCACATGGGCCCTAGGCCTCCCGCAGGGAGGGAATCCTGCCGGGGGGGGCGATCGCCTCCAGGTGGGCCAGGAAGGTGCGCCGGGCCGCCTGGGGACTCGCCTGCTCCCGCACCCAGGTGAGCGCGCCGGCGGAGAGGCGCTCACGTCTGTCCCGATCGGCGCCGATCGTTGCGATGGCCGCCGCCATGGCGGCGGGATCGCTGGCCACCAGCTGGCCGGTGCGATCGTCGATCACGTAGTCCTCCGGTCCGCCGCAGCGGGTGCTCACGACCGGAACGCCGCAGGCCATCGCCTCCAGGGCCGCGATGCACAGCCCTTCCTGGTGGGAGGGGATCACGAACAGATCCAGCGTCTGCAGCACCTCCGCCAGGGCCGCGGGGCCCAGAGAGGGCAGGCAGCGCACCCGGTCGGCCAGTCCCATCGCCACCAGGGGGCCGCGCAGACGATCGACGTCCTGTTCGCCGGCCAGCACGAGCTCCACGGGATGGCCGGCGGCGACGAGGCGGGCCACGGCCTCCAGCAGCAGGGTGATGTGCTTGCGCGGATCCCCGTAGCGCCCGGCAAAGCCGACGCGCCAGGGCACCAGCCGTTCGGGGACGGGACGGAAGACGGCGGGATTCACCGGCATCCGCATGACCCCGTCCATGGGGCGGTGGGCCAAGGCCTCCAGGGCCCTGGCCGTGTAGCCGCTCAACGCCAGGATTCGCCCCCGGGGGGCCCGCAGCACCTGGCGCTCCAGCCGCTGCAGCACCGGTCCATTGAGCATCCGGTCGAGCAGCCGCCGGGGCCGGGAGAAGCCCTTGACGCGGTCGACGCGATCCTCCTTCCAGGGGGTGGCCACCCAGGCCAGGAAGGGGATCCCCAGGCGGGCGAAGGGGACGGCGCAGAGGGGATTGCCCGTCACCGACAGATGCAGGTCGCAGCTGGCCACCAGCTCCCGCCAGGCCCGCCGCGGCAGGTAATGGGTGAACTCCAGTTCCGGCAGCCAGGCCCCCAGGCCATGGCCTTCATGGTCGCCGTAGACAGGGCGCTCGATCCGGCCGGGGCGCCGGCCGCTGGCGACCGCATGGAGCGGCACCGACAGACGGGGATGGGTGCTCCAGGGGGCGTACCAGGCGAAGACCGGCTCGATGCCGAGTTCCTCGAGCATCCGGGTGACGGCGGTGGTCATCGCGGGCACGCCGCCGTCCACCGGTTCGATGGTGCTGACCAGGGCCCGGGGCCGCCTCATTGCCTGAGCCAGCCGAACAGATCCCGGTTGTCGCGGACCCAGCGGATCAGATGGCGAACGCCCGCATCGACGCTGATCTCCGGGGTCCAGCCCAACTGCTCGGCGGCCTTGCTGACATCGCAGATGAACACCGGCTGGTCGCCGGGGCGGGACTGGCCGCTGAGGGGCGAGAGCGTGATGGCCAGCTCCTCCTCCAGGAAGCGCAGCAGATCCCGCAGGCAGAGGGTGTTGACGGGGCCGCCGCCGATGTTGAAGGCCTGGCCGCTGATGCGGTCGCGGCTGTGCCAGGCGGCTTCGTAGGCCCGGGCCAGGTCGCGCACGTCGAGCACGTCGCGGGTCTGCCAGCCGTTGCCGTAGAGCGTGATCGGCCGTTCCAGCAGGGCGGCGATGCTGAACCAGGCCACCCAGCCCTGGTCCTCGATGCCGAACTGGCGTGTGCCGTAGATGCAGGACTGGCGGAAGGCGCAGGTGTGCAGGTCGTAGATGCGGGCGTAGTCGATCGTGTACTGGTCGGCGACCCCCTTGGAGCAGCCGTAGGGGGAGTGGAAGTCGAGGGGCTGGCTTTCCGGCACGCCGGAGGGGAGATCGCGGAAGCGATAGCCATGGGGGGTCATCTCCACGGGCACCGATTCCATGCCGCCGTACACCTTGTTGGTGGAGGCGTAGAGGACGAAACTCTCAGGCGAATGGAGCCGCACGGCCTCCATCACGTTGAACGTCCCGAGGGCGTTGATCTCGAAATCCTCCCGGGGGTTGGTGTAGGAGGTGGTGACCGCCACCTGGGCCGCCAGGTGCAGCAGCATCGACGGACGCACGGCGGCCACCACCTCGGCCAGCGCCTCGGCCTGGCGGATGTCGACCCGGTGGAAGGCGATGGCGGGATGCTGATCAAGCAGCCAGCGCAGGTTGTCTTCGGTGCCCCTGCGGGAGAGGTTGTCGAGGATCGCCACCTCCCACCCCAGGGAAGCGAAGTGCTGGGCGGCGTTGACGCCGATGAATCCGGCGCCGCCGGTGATCAGGATCGAAGGCATCGAGGGGAGCGGGGCGGGGGGATCGACGGGTGACTCGAAGGGGGCAGGGCCGGGGTGGGGCCTTCCGATCACGCAAGGAACTGGGGGCCGGCGCCAGTGGACGGTCCGCCGGTCAGGGCGGACCTTAGGGCAACCTCCAGATCCTGCAGGGTCCTGTGGGCATTCAAGGGGGAGTCGAGAGGCTGCAGCGGCCCTCCAGGAGCATCAGATGGAGCAGCAGTTCGGCATACATGCGTTGCTGGGCGTAGGTCCAGCCGCGCCAGCCCTCCAGCACCCCCCCCCTTCCAGACCAGGCAGAACAGCAGGGCCGCGAAGGGGGCCAGCGGGGTGTGCTTGCGGAGCCGATCCGCCAGGGACAGCTGGCGCCAGGGGGTGGCCCGCAACTTGGCCGCCTCGATCGCCAGGTAGGAGCCCTGGGAGGCCAGCCAGCGCTGCAGGGGTTTGCGGTCGTCGTGGAAGATCGGCTGCCGCAGGCGTCCGACCGGTCCTGACAGGACGATGCGGTGGCCATGGCCGTCGTTGCGGTAGCGCCCCTGGCCAGCGCGGTAGAGGCTGGTGCGGGGGGGCAGCATGCCGCTGCGCAGGGGTCGGCCGCCGATGCAGTAGCGGAACGGGATGGCGTAGCCCGCCATCGCCGTGGCGGCCGGATCCCTGATCACCGCCTGGATTTCGGCGGCCAGCGGCGGCGGGATCAGGTAGTCAGCGTCCAGGCTCAGCACCCAGGGGGAGGTGATCTGGTCGAGGCCGAAGTTGCACTGGTCGGCGAAGCTGTCGAACGGCCGATGCAGCACCTGTACCGACGGATGGCCGGCGAGGATCGAGAGGGTGGCATCGCTGCTGCCGCTGTCGATCACCAGGATGGAATCCAGCCAGCCCAGATGGTCGAGGGTGCGGCCGATGTTGGCCTCTTCGTTGTGGGTCAGGATCAGGGCGGTCAGGAGCGCTCCAGGGGCCTCGGACAGACTCATGCCTGGGGCTGGGAGTGCTGTTCCAGCAGGAAACGGCGTTGCTGCTCCTGCTGCTGCCACAGGGCCCATTGCTCCTGCTGCTGGGACAGCAGGGTGGGGATGGCCAGAAAGGAGCCCAGGGACAGACTCATCAGGATCAGGACGAAGGGGTCGCCGTAGAGCTGGGCCGCCGAGAAGAACGCCGGGACGTTGGCCAGGGCGAAGGACATGAGCCCCATCAGCAGGGCCGAGGTGGATTGGGGCAGTTGCTTCAGAAGTCGGAAGTTGCGCAGCAGCACAAGGGCCAGCAGCGCCAGGATCACCCCGAGCACCACCATGCCCGGGATGCCCAGTTCCAGGACGAGCCGGCCGCCGCCGCCCTCGGAGACGTAGGCCACGCTTCGGATGGCATCGCGGGCCGCGTTCCTGACCAGGCCGCCCGTGCTCGCCCCGGCACCGACCCCCATGCCGATGCCGTCGGAGATCTCGATGGCCCTCAGGGTGGCGCCGATGCCCTGGGAATCGAAGCGCTCGACCAGGTCCTGCTGGATGGTCAGGGAGCGGTTGGTGTACTCGCCGAAGTTCTCGCCCAGGTTTTCCGAGAGGATGAAGGCATAAAGGGGATAGGCGATCCCCGCCACCCCGAGCACACTGGAGATCACCCGCTCCTTGGAGGCGGGGCTGGCCCGGCGGCTGAAGAGCAGCAGGTAGATGGCCACAAACGCCAGGATCAGCACCTGGGCCTTGCGCCGGCCGGTGAGGATCGTCAGGAAGGCGAAGCCGGCCGCCAGCAGCAACAGCCCGACCTGGTTGGTCGATTTCTGGCTGGCGATGCCCATCGACGCGGCGATGCAGGCCGCCGCCGACAGCTGCCAGGAGGCGATCTCACTGGTGCGCCAGAAGCCGGAGGCCCCCTGGGCGGCAAAACCGTGGCGGAAGGTGATCAGCAGGCCCTCGCCCACCTCCTGGAGGGTGGGATGGTCGACGCCCTGGAAGCTGAGGTACACGGTGAAGGCCATCACCGCCGAACCGATCAGATAGAGCGTGAGCAGTCGTTTGAGGAACGGCAGGGAGCAGCCCACCTGGAAGCCCACCCAGAGACCGAAGGCCGGGGCCAGGTAGAAGGCGGCCCCGATGGCGGTGAGGCGAATGTCGGAGAAGCGGGCGAAGCTGTTGAGGCTCTGCAGCGCGATCAGGGTGAAGTAGATCGTCACCCAGCCGTCGAACTGCGGCACGGTCCAGAACATGGCCCGCAGATGGAAGCGGCCCGCCCGCTCAAGCAGCACCACACCGCACAGGGCGAAGCCGATCAGCACCAGGCCGACCATGTAGCCGGGCTGGTCCGGGGTGATCTTGCGCAGGGGATCCTGCACGAAGCCGATCAGGAGGGTGACCATCAGGCCGGCCCGCCAGTCGCCGTCGAGCAGCACGGCGGCCAGGGCGCCGAAGAGCACGATCAGCAGCAGGATGGTCATCGTCCGGCGGAGGAGGTCAGCACCTGGCGGTAAGCGTCACGCAGCTGAAGGGCGATCGTGCTCCAGGAAAAATCCAACTGAGCCAGGTTAAGGGCGGACGCCCGCATTGACAGGGATGGCCGCTCCAGGGCGGTGGCCAGCGCCTGGGCCAGGGCTTCCGGGTCGCTACCGCAGACCAGGCCGGCGCCGCAGCGGGCCACGTCTGCGGCCACGGCCACCTCGGGGGACAGGATCACCGGGGTGCCAGCGGCGAGGGCCTCCACGGCGGCGATGCCGAAGTTCTCCGCCGCCGACGGCAGCACGTACCAGTCGGCCGCCTGCAGCGCCCGCCACTTGGCCTCCCCCTCGACGAACCCCAGCCAGCGGCAGCGGGTCTCGAGGCCCAGCCGCCGGCTGCGCTCCTGCAGGCCGGCGACGTAGCGCGGCTCCCCGTCGCCGGCGATGGCCAGCTCCCACGGCGCTTCGGGCCGCCGCCGCTGCAGCAGGGCCAGGGCGTCCAGCAGGTTCTCCAGACGCTTCTTGGGGTGCAGCCGCGACAGGAACAGGAAGCGGACCGGTGCAGCACCGTCCGGGCCGCCCGGCGCCGCGGCCGCTGGGTCGGGGCCGCGCACCCCCAGGGGGAGCACCAGGGTGGGGGTCGCCAGGCCGAGGGCGGCGGCCTCGTCCCGTTCAGCGCCGGTGGTGAAGTGCAGCGCGGCCGCCCGCTGCAGGTTGCGCCGTTCGATCAGGCGCAGCATCAGACGCTTGCGGCCGCGGCTCTGGGCCAGGCTCCAGGGACTCAACTGGCCGATGCTCCGCAGGATGTAGGGAACGCCGGCCCAGCGGGCCTGGGCCATGGCACTGGTGGAGGGGTAGGAGAACAGGGCATGGATGTGGAGCAGGTCGTAGTCCTTCAGGTGGCGGGCCAGCCAGAGGCTGAGCCCGGGACTGATGGCGAACTCCCTGAGGGCGGCGACGGGCGGACTCCAGCGGGGAAAGGCCAGCACCGGCACTCCCTGGTGCTCCTGCCAGCGGCCGGTGACCAGATCGGGGTGCAGCCCCGGGCCATGGTCGTTCGTGGTGAGGATGGCCGCGTCCACCTCCTGGAGCCGCAGGGCCGCCACCATGTCGATCACGGCCCGGCTGGGGCCGCCCCGCAGCGGGCTGATCGAGGGGATGACATGCAGAACCCTCATGGCGCAGGGCGGGCCGCCAGGAAAGCGTCGAAGGCGGCTCCCCAGGCCCCGGCCACCGCGGGGGCGGCATAGGCGGCGATGGCGTCACGGTGGTGGCGATGGCGCTCCCGGAACCAGCCGGCCCGCTGCCGCAGCGTCTGCAGGCCGTCGAGGATGGCTGCGCTGCACTCGATGTCGCAGTAGATCCCCTTCTCCAGGTCCTCGACGATCGCCTGGAGCGGGTTGCCCGCCGGTCCCGCCACCAGCACCGGTGTGGCGTGGGGCAGGTACTCGAAAAACTTCGAGGGCAGGTTGTCGGTGTGGCGGGGGCCGATCAGCACGAGCAGGCCATCGGCCGCCGCCGCCAGCTGGTGGGAGCGTTCGTTGCTGACGGCGGCATGGATCGTGACGGCATGGCGCAGGCGGGGGTCGCTGCGGATGGCCGCCCGGGCCGCTTCGTAGAGATAGCCGTAGAGCAGGATCCGCAGTCCACCCTGCTCCTCGGGCCGCCAGCGCCGTACGGCCTCCAGCAGCGGCTCTATCGGCCGCCAGGGCCCGAGGTTGCCGGGATGGAACAGCGTCAGGGTCGCGCTGGTTTCGCTGGTTGCGATGGCAGCGGGCGGGGCAGCGGGCGGCGCTTCGCCGGGCTCGAAGCAGTCCGGCAGGAACCGGGCCGGCGTGTCGCCCAGCAGCCCCTGCTTCCGGTAGCGCTCGAGGGTGAGGGGTGAGGCGAACACGGCCCCCGCCGCCGCGGCCAGCACGGCCCGCTGGCGCTCGGGGTGGGCCGGGTGGAAGCGGCCCTTCTCCCGGTGGCCGAAGGGATCGTCGTAGATGGCGATGAAGGGTTTGCCGAGCCGCCCGGCCACGTCGAGAGCCACCTCGAGCACGCGGAAATCCGGGCAGATGCCGGCCACCACATCGAAGGGGAGGCGTGCCGCCGTCTCCAGGGCGGTGGCCCTGAGGCCCTCGAGGGCATGGACCTGGGGGTCGTGGTGGCCCAGCCGTTCCAGCCACCGGTGGATCAGCTGACGCAGGCCGAACCAGAGGTGCAGCGGCGAGCCAGGCCGGCGCCGGTTCCTGCGGATGGCGCAGCGCTGGGAGCGGGAGACCCGCCGGCTGTAGTGGCAGAAGCGTTCCTGGCCGTGGAAGGGTTCCGGGGTGACCGCATCGAGCCGGGGGTCGGGGCCGACGACATGGAACTCCCAGCCGGCCGCCGGCAGATGGGGCAGGAGCTTGGCGTAGCGGCGGGCCTGGACGCCACCGCCCCCCGGAGGCTGGAGGGAGAGGATCAGGGCCCTGGCCATCTCAGCGCCGCTCCAGCAGGGCCAGCCCCGCCAGGATCCCCTCGGCGGCGTTCCGCACGCTGAAGCGGCTGTTGACGAGCTCCCGGGCCGTTTCCCCCATCCGGGCGGCGGCGGCCGGATCGGCGGCCATCCGACCCATGGCCGCGGCGAGGGCCGCCGGCTGACCAACGGGGCTGATCAGGCCCGTGCGGCCCTCGAGCACCAGGTCTTCGGCGCAACCCACCTGGTCGCTGACGATCGCCGGCAGCCCGCAGGCCATGGCCTCGTTCACCACCAGCCCCCAGGTCTCGCCGTGGTCGGAGGGCAGCACCAGGGCGTCGGCCACCGCATAGGCCGAGGGCATCGCCGATTGGTTCAGGAAGCCGGCGAAACTCACCGGCAGGGCGTGCTGGCTGGCGACGGCCCTGCAGGCCCCCTCGAGGGGGCCGGTGCCCACGATCAGCAGATGCACCGGCGGTGCTAGGGGCGCCATCACCAACTGCCGCAGCGCTTCGAGCAGGTCGAGGGGGCGTTTCTTGGGCTGGAGCTTGCCGGCGAACAGAAAGCAGAAGGCCTCCCTGGGGATGGCCCAGCCCTGGCGCAGCGCGTCCCGGCGGGGGCGCAGGGCCGCGGCCCGCTCGCTGAAGAAGGCGTTGTCGACGAAGTGGGGTGAGGCCACCAGCCGGCTCTGGGGAACACCGAACTGGCGGTACCAGCGGGCATTGGCCGTGCCCACCGGAAGCCCCACCGACACCCCCCGGAACAGGATCCGGTAGGTGAGGTTCAGGGCCCAGGACCTGGGCCGGAAGGCATTGGAATCCATCCGCAGCAGCACCGGCAGGCCCTGCAGCCGGGCGGCGATGAACAGCTGCACCATGCCCAGGAAGTGCCAGCCGGTGAGCAGCAGGGCATCGGGCCGCTGCCGGGCCGGGCCGAAGCCCAGTTCCCCCAGGGGCCGGGCCAGCCAGACACCGCGGTAGCCGGAGGTGATGCCGCGGCCCCGACCGCTGGCGGCCCGGTGCCAGGGGTAGCCCTCCAGCAGGGGCACGTCCCACTCGAAGGAGACGCCGAATCCCAGCCCCTGGGTGCGGGCGTCCGGGAGGGTGAGGTAGAGCACGTCGCTGGACACGCCGGGGGCCGCGGCGAGGGCCTGGAACAGGGGGGTCTGGTACTGCACCGGATGGCTGCCGGCGATCAGCAGCCGGCGCCGGCGGGTGGGCAGCAGGGCCGGCCCTCGCTTCTGCAGGCGCAGGGCCCAGAGCAGGCCGCGCCCTTCGGCGATGAGGGTGGGGGGGATCCACCACGGATGGCGCAGGTGGTGGCGGCTGCGCACCGACCCCAGCCAGCCGCCCAGGCAGCCCGCCAGGGCCGCCGGCAGGTGCTGGGTGCGCAGCTGGAAGTAGTAGCGCCCCACGGCATGGTCGGGCTTCACCGTGGTGAGGTGCTTGCCGTAGCTGCGGGTGCCGCCCCGCTCGGCCCGGAGGTGGTGGATCAGGGCACCGGGCACGTACTGGATCGGATGGCCGGCCTGGCGCCAGCGAAAGGCGAATTCAGCCTCGAAGCGATAGGCCACCCGCACGAAGTTCTGGTCGAATCCCCCCAGCTCCAGGGCCAGCCGGCGGGGGATGGCCACGTTGCCCCCCATGAATTCCTCCACGGAGCGGGGCCGCAGGCTGTTGAACAGGAACGGCCCCTCCTCCGGATCGCTCTGGCCGCCGTGCCAGGGCTGCAGCACCCGCCCGGCCAGCATGGCGTCGGGGTCAGCGGCACCGGCCCGTTCGTGGGCGTTGAGCAGCTCCGGGTCCGGCAGGATGTCGTCGTCGAGGAACAGCACCCGCTCGCCGCGGGCCTCCTGCAGGGCCACGTTCATGGCGCCGGTGATCGAGGGGGTCGGCAGCCGCAGCCACTTGATCCGTCCCTCCGCCTGCCAGGCGCCGAGCCGGGCCTCGCTGTCCGGGTCGTGGCGGGGCGTCTGGTCGACCACCAGCAGCTCAAACGGGGGTGGATCCAGCGCCAGCAGGGCGGCGACGCTGTCGATCAGCACCTGATCGCGGCCGTAGGTGGGAATGGCGACGCTGAGGGTCATGGCAAGGCGGCCAGCTTGAGCCGGGCCTTGAGGTGCCAGGGGTTGAGGGCCAGGGCCTGGCGCAGGTACTGGCGGGCCAGGTCCGGACGCTCGCGGCTGAGGCAGGCGCCGATGAAGTAGGCCCCATCGGCCTGCCGGCGCGGTTGGGCCCGCAGGCCGCGGCAGCGCTCGCTTAGGGCCTCGGCCTCCGCCAGGACAGGTGTCTCCGGCTGGCCGCCGCGGCGGGCCTGGGTGGCCGCCACGATCAGGGCATGGAACGCCTCCTGCTCCCGGCGCCGCGAGCCGCTGATCGAGCCGGGGGAGAGGGTGGCCTCGTAGAGCACCTCCGGCACCACCAGGTGGCCGCCGAGCTCCACCATGCGGCTCCAGAGATCGATGTCCTGGGCGAAGTAGAACATCGGCCGATAGCCTCCGGCGCGCTCGTAGGCGCTGCGCCGCATCATCACCGAGCCGTGGATGGCCGGACCGGTGAGGCCATCGGCCAGCTCCCCGGGGTCCGGAGCGTTCACCCGCACGGTCGCCCCTTCCGGCACCACCAGCCGCACATGGGTGGAGCAGAGGCTGGCGTCCGGGTTGTCCTCGAGGCAGCGCACCTGCCGCAGCAGCCGCCCCGGCAGGGAGATGTCACCGGCGTCCTGGCGGGCGATGAAGCGGCCGCGGGCCAGCTGGCAGCCCTCGATCAGCGACCGGGTCAGGCCCCGGCCCGGCCGCTCGAGCACCCGCAGACGCGGGTCGGCAGCGGCCCGCGCCGCGAGGAGGGCGCCGGTGTCGTCGCTGGAGCCGTCGTTGACGACCACGACCTCCAGGCTGATCCCCTCCTGGCCGGTGAGCGAATCGAGGGTCGCGGCGAGGCTGGCGGCACCGTTGCGAACCCCCATCACCACCGACACCAGCGGGGCCGTGCCGGATTCGTGCTCCACAGGCTCCTGCATCACCTCAGGTCATGTTCCCCCCTGGACGGGGTCCTGGCTGCAGCCGTGTCCGGACTCCCATGCTCAGCCGGGCCGCCCGCCCCCAGCCCAGGGCCATGGCCAGCAGGCCGTAAAGCAGGAACTCCAGCTGCCGCCGGGGCTGCCGGGCTCCATGGCGCCGGGCCAGCTGGAACAGTCGGCGGGAGGCCTGCTCGGCGCCGGCGGCGCCGCACTGGCGACTGAGCAGGAAGGCGGAGCGGCAGAAGCGCGCCATCTCGGCACCGTTGCGGTCGACGCCGGCGGCGATGGCGCTGCGCAGCAGGGAGTCCTGGGCCCGGGCCCGGTCCGCCAGCTTGCGGGGGTCGAGGTGGCCCCGGTCACTGAGGTGGTCGTCGCCCATGTGGATCCGCCGCACCGACACCTCGCCAGGCACCCAAACCAGGGGCGTCCCGGTCGCGCCGGCCCGGCCGTCGTACTCCCAGTCCTCCTCGTTGATCCAGGGCTGCCAGGGGCCGATGCGGTCGAGCAGGTCGCGCCGATACAGCGGACAGCTGGTCGTCCACCAGCGCTCCAGCAGCAGCCGGGGAAACAGCCGCTCCAGGTGCTGGCCGGTGGCCCGCATCGGGCCGCGCCGTTCGACGGGCCGCCGGGAATGGTCCTCCTCCAGGCTGGGTCCGTAGGCGATTCCGGCCCCGGGCGAGCGCTGCAGGGCCCCCACCTGGGCGCTGAACTTGCCGGGCAGCAGCAGGTCGTCGCTGTCGAGGTACTGGACGAATTCGCCCCGGGAGTGGTCCAGCCCCCGCTGGCGGGCGGCGCCGGGACCGCCGTTGGGCTGGTGGATCACCCGGATGATCTGCGGATGGGCGGCGGCCAGGCCGTCGGCCACCGCGGCGGTGTCGTCACTGGAGCCGTCGTCGACGATGACGACCTCGATCGGTCGGTGGTCCTGCGCGAGCACGCTGGCCACCGCTTCGCGCAGCAAGCCGGCCCGGTTGTGCACCGGGATGACCGTGCTGACCAGGCCGGGCACCGGCGCGGGCCGCAGGGCGGCGATGCGCTCGAGGGCGGGCCGCCGCATCACGGCCCGGGCCCGCTCCAGGTTGGGGTTGTCCCGCTGGTGCTTGAGGGGCTGGCCGCGGTGCCAGAGGTGCACGATCGGCTCGTAGCCCCAGATCCAGGTGGGCCGGGTGAGGCAGCGGTCCCAGAACTCGTTGTCCTCGCCCCCCCAGCCGACGAAGCCCTCATCCATGCCGCCGATGGCGGCATAGGCCTCGGTGGTGATGGCCATCGAACCGCCGGCCTCCAGGTTCTGCACGATCGCTTCGGCGGGCCGCGCGTCGTAGGCGTCGGAGCCGGCCAGCACCGCCGCGCTGTGGGCCTCATCGAGGTAGAAGACGAACCGCTTCGGGTTCACCACCGCGTAGCCGCGCGCGATCCGCTCCAGCAAGCGGCGGGCGTAGCCGGTGGGCACGAGCATGTCGTTGTCGTGCAGCAGCAGCACCGGGGCGCGGGCCTCGCGGGCGCCGAGGTTGAAGGTGTGGGAGCGGTTGTAGGGGGCGGCGGGGTCCGGCAGGGGCCCATGGATGTGGCGCACCCAGGGGGGCAGTCGGTCGGCGACGCGGGGCTCGCTGTCCTGCTCGATCACCAGGCATTCGAGCCGCACGTCCTCCTGGGCGGCGAGGGATTCGAGGGTGGCCAGCAGCAGGGGCAGCCGCTCAGTGCCCCGGTGGCCGATCAGCACGCTCAGCTCCGGCGGCCCATCCGCCCAGCCGGGGGTGGTGCGGCGCCGGATCGGTGCCGTCGCCAGGCAGCGGCGCAGCAGGCGTCGGCCGAGCTCCGGCTGGATGGCCGGCGCGTGCAGGCGGGAGGTGTAGCGCCACAGACAGGCCTGGCCGAGTCCATCGGGGGCGGCCTCCAGCCGCTCGCGGCGGTTGGCGATCCGCAGCTGGGCCGGGGCCGGACGGCGCAGCAGCCCCTCGTAGCGGAGCCGGTCCTTCAGCCACACCCCCAGCCGCTCCTTCCAGGTGGGCCCAGAAGTTTCAGCCATGGGAGGCACCGGGAGCGTCGAGACGGGCCGCCGCCGCCAGCAGTCCGGCCTCCGGCCCAGCGGCAGCGGTGTCTTCGTCGCTGCCCGAATGGGGCCACTCGCTGCCGGCGCTGCCGTGGCGGAAGCGCAGCCCCAGCAGCCGGCGCAGGTCCTCGCCCCGCTGCCGGCCCAGCCAGCGGTCCAGCCGTCCGGCGGCGGCCGGCGGCGGCTCGCTGGGCGCCTCCGGCAGGGGGGGCAGTTCCGTCACCTGATCGAGCGCCCGCCGCCAGGCGGCCAGGGAGGCCGCTTCGCTGTAGCGCAGATTCACCAGGGTGTGACCGGCCCTGGACAGCCGCTCCAGCAGGGCCGGCTCCCGCAGCCGCGCCAGTTCGGAGGCGGCGGCGTCCCGATCCCCGCAGGGAAACAGCAGGGCCGTGGCGTCGTGCTCCAGGGCCCCCTCCAGGCCCGCTCCCACGTAGCGGCTGCTCACCACCGCCATGCCGCTGGCCATGGCCTGCCAGGCCACGATCGGGCCCGTCTCCCAGGAGGAGGTGATCACCAGGGCATGGTGATGGCCGTAGACCTCCGCCGCCAGCCGGCCCTGGTCGACGTGGCCGAGCATCCGCACGCTGCCCCGCCCGATCCAGGGGGCCAGGGACCGCTCCAGGGCCGGACGCTCCTCACCGTCGCCGGCGATGCTCAGCTGGACCTCCAGGCCCCGGGCCTGCAGCGCCTCCAGCAGCGGCGGCAGATCGTGCACCCGTTTCTGGGCCTGCTCCAACCGGCCCACCCAGGCCAGCCGCAGGCTGGTGGCCGGATCGCCGCCGGGGAGTCGCCAGGGCGGCACCGGCACGCCATAGGGGGCGTAGAGCACCCGGGCCGGATCGATCCCGCCCCGCCCGCTCGCCAGCCGGCAGGCCAGGCGATTGGTGGCGATCACCGCGTCGATGCCGGCGCCGTGCAGGCGCAGGTCGTCGAAGTAATCGGCCTGCAGCGCGTGCAGCGTCATCACCACCCGTCCGTGGAAACGCCCCCGGCGCCGGGCCCGCCGGGCCGCGGGGTAGAGGTCGACCAGGTTGACGCCGAGCACGAGCTCCGGGTCCAGCCGCTCCAGCAGGGCGGCGATGGCACGGATCCGGCCTTCGGCGCTGCCGCTGGGGTTGGCGATGGCCTCGGCCGCCAGGGCCGGATAGGCCCGGGCGTAGGGGCCATGGCGGTGGTGGTCCCCATCGGGCACCGCAACGGTCACCTCCAGCCCGCCGTCCCGCAGGCCCGGCACCAGGTTCGCCAGCCAGTCCTGGACCCCGCCGAGCAGGTAGGCGGAGGGGGCGAGCACCAGCACCCTCATGGCGTCCGATCCAGGTGCACGATCCCCGGCCCGGCGGCGTTCAGGGGCGGCACGGGCAGGGGCGGCAGGGGGGCGACGGGCCGCACGTGCTGGCCGAGCTGGCGGATGTAGGTGCCCTCCGGTGCCGGGCAGCGCTCCCACTTGCGGAAGAACGCCTCCTGGTTGGCGGAGGTGTACTTGCCCCAGACCCGTTCCGACTGGCCGTCGAAGGAGGTGGTGTCGGGCTGGTCGTTCGCATGGTGCAGATAGGGACAGGCCACCCCGGCGATCTCCACTCCGGCCAGGCAGGCCCGGGCGGTGTAGTCCATGTCCTCGAAGCCGATGCCGCTGAAGCTCTGGTCGAAGGCGCCGATCCGCTCCCAGCAGCGGCGGCCGATGGCGAAGTGGGACCAGGTGTTGTTCAGAAGGCTGAGGTCCACCGACTCCCAGGCCATGGCTTCGGCCCAGCGCCGCAGGTAGGGGTCGATGCGCAGATCGTCGTTGAGCACCAGGGTGGTGGCCGTCGGGCTGGCCTGGAGCAGTTCGTTCCACATCTGGCAGAGCCCCACCACCCGTTCATGCAGCAGGAAGCGGCGATGGGGCGGTTCGCCGTGGGCCAGCTCGTCGCACAGCCTTTCCAGGTAGCGGCGCTGGCTGGCGGGATCGCCGTGGCCGTTGACGGCCACCAGGATCGGCACCTCGGGGAAGCTGCGCCGCAGGGAGCGGTAGAGGGGACGGAAGTAGCTCTCGTAGCGGGCCTCGAAGGTGGTGATCGCAATGGTGAAGCGATCGCCGAGGGGCCGCCGCGGCGGCAGCAGGGCCCGCGGGATGCGGCGGCGGCTGCCGTGCACCACGGCCCGGGCGGCGAGGTAGAGGCGAAGGTTGAGGGAGGAGCGGTTCATGACGGTGGTGGTGGGTGCTCCTTCAGGGGCGCCCCAGGGCGCCGATCGCCTCCACCAGGGCGCGGTAGCGCTCCCGGGGGCGGATGTGGTCGTGGAAGCAGCGGGCACAGTCCTGGCGGCGGGCGTCCAGGTCGGCACCGAGGTGATGGGCCGCCGCCAGGAAGCCGGCGCCATCGTCGACCATGACGCCGCAGCCGAAATCCTCGACGAACTGGAAGCTGGGCTGGCGGCTGCAGATCACCGGCACCCCCATGGCCAGGTACATGCACAGCCGGTTCGAGCTGACGCCCATGGCCTGGAACTGGGGCGCGGGATTGGTGTAGACGGCCAGACCGATGTCGTAGCCCACGGCGGATCGCCAGGCCTCCTGCCAGGACAGCCGGCCCGTCTCGATGTGGAGCCGGCCCCCCAGGCTCAGGCGCCGCAGCAGGTAGAGCGCCAGGGGATCCACCCCCAGGGGCTGGACCACGGCGCAGAGCGCCGGATCCTCATGCAGGGCGTCGAGCAGCCAGTCGGCGCCGGCGGTGAGGTTGAACCCCCCGGAGATGGCCAGGGTGAGGGCGTCCGGCGCCAGCCCCCAGCGTTGGCGGAGCTCCTGGCGCAGGACCTGATCCCGCTGTGGGGGCTGCCGGAAACAGCCGGGGTAGACCAGAACGGGCTGGGCCGGCGGCAGGCCGGCGTAGTCGCGCACCAGCGGCACCCGATGGGTGTCGTTGACGATGGTGAAACGCGCCCGCCGGTAGGCCTGCAGGCAGAGCTGTTTCCAGCGTTCCGAGCGGGGCCCCCGGTAGCTGCCGGCGCGGATCTCGTCCCCCAGGATGAAGGAGGGACGGCGGTGCAGGCGGGCCAGCACACCCACCACGGCGATCGGATCCTCGGTGGTGCCCGAGAAGCAGGCGTAGCGACGCCAGCGGGGGCGCCAGGCCTGGCTGAGCAGCCAGCGCATCGAATAGGCCACCGGATGGGTGGTGACCCGGTCGCTGTAGGGGGCGGTGCTGCCGCAGGGCCCGGGGGCGTAGACGTGGACGTCGTAGCCGTTCTCCAGCAGGGCGGAGATGATCGCCTCGTTGGGGGGTGAGTGCAGCAGCTCCGGCACCAGCAGGAAGTGGGCGGCGATCGGCCGTGGCGACGAGGGACCGGTCATGGAGGAGACGAAGGGGCTAGAGCGCCCTGGGGGTGCGGGTGGTGCTGAGGTCGGTGGGCAGCTCCAGCCTGCCGGCGCCGTAGTCCTCCAGCAGCCGGTTTGTATAGGAGCGGATGAAGTCCACCGGGAAATCCTTGCGCGCGGGGTTCGGTGCCGTTTCGCTCTTTTCCCGGGCGGCGATCCGGTCGTACCAGTTGTGGTAATGGGTGATCGTGCCGTCGAGGCCGTAGAAGTTGCCGAGGCCGTAGCGCAGGTAGGCCAGCTCGTCGCTCCAGACCATCGGTGGGGAGGCCGGCGTGAACAGCGGTTCGCTGGCCCGGTTGGACACGTAGACGTCCATGGGCACCCAGGAGAGTCGGCGCCGCTCCAGCTCCATCGGCAGGTGATGGGTGATGTGGGGGCCGTGGAAGTCGACCTCATAGCGGGGTCGCGGGAAACGCCCCTTGCGCCGCCAGTGGAGGCGCCGGCAGCGGCGGAATCGCTGCGTGTGCATCAGCAGGAAGGAGCTCTCCGGCATGCCGGCGCCGAAGGGGCGTGTGAGCGGTCCGCAGCCGATGTCCTGCGGTGACACCAGCGCCACCCCCTCGACCAGCCGGGAACGGCACAGCTCGAACCAGTCCGGTGCCAGCAGGATCACGTCCGCATGCAGCAGCAGGGTGTAGGGGGCCCGGGAGCGGTCCAGCAGGGAATTGAGCGCGTCCGGCTGGCTGCAGCGCCGCTGCAGCACCTCCGCTCCACGTTCGCTGGCGATCGCCAGCGAGCGGTCGGTGGAGCCGTTGTCCAACACGCAGACGTGCGTCTCCAGGCCCCGGGTGGTGGCCTGGAGCGCCTCCAGGCAGTGGGGCAGGAACAGCTCGCTGTTCCAGCTGGTGATGCCGATGAAGAGTTCGGGTGTCGTCATGGTCGGGGGAGGAGCCGCAGGCGCCGCAGCAGCCGCACCGGCAGCTGGCTCTCCAGGGTCGAGAGCCGCTCGCCGAGGGCGGATTTCTCCGCCAGCAGTCGCTGCACCAGGTGATCGAGCGGTTCACTGGCCCCGTAGCGGGCGTAGATGGTGGCCAGTTCGGCCGGGAAGCGTTCCCCCTGGCGCCGGGTCTTCACGGTGGCGTAGTAGCGCATGGCCCCCAGTTTCTCCTGGGTGACGATGCCGGCGCAGCGCTGGGAGAAGCGCCACCAGAGGTCGTAGTCCATCAGCAGGCTCAGGGACTCGTCCACCTGCCCTCCGGCCTCCCGCCACAGGGAGGCGCTCCAGAAGCAGCTCTGTTGCAGCAGGAAGCAGTCGTTCTCGATCGCCATCAGGGTCTGCTGCGATCCCTCCCGGGCGGGCACGTGGCGCAGGAACTGCTGGTCGGCGCTGATGATGTCGCCGCTGCCGATCACCCAGCGGCCATCGGGATGGGCGGCGAAGCTGTCCAGCACGGTCCGGAAGGCACCGGGCAGATAGAGATCGTCGGAGTTGAGCCAGGCCAGGATCGAACCGCTGGCCCGGCGGAACCCCTTGTTGATCGCATCCGACTGGCCCCGGTCGGGCTCGCTGATCAGCACGGAGATCCAGGGGCGGTAGCGCTCCAGCACCGCCGGGGTGTCGTCGGTGCTGCCGCCGTCCACCACGATGATCTCGACGTTGTCGTAGCCCTGCCAGAGGATCGAGAGCAGGGTGTCCTCGATGAAGGGTCCCTGGTTGAGGGTGGGGATGACGATCGAGAAGAGCGGCCGCTCCGGGTCGCTGCAGAACCGCTCCGGCACGGCGACGGCCGCCCCAGCGGTCCAGCCGTACAGGCGATGGGTGGCGGGCAGGGGTACCTCAGCCATGGTGGGGTCCGGCGGCGACGGCCCGTTCCATGCAGGCCAGCAGCCGGGGTGCCACGTCGTCGATGCCGGACTCCCGCCACACCCTGGCCCGGCTGCGTTCCCCCAGGCGGCGCCGGCTGTCCGGGTCGTTGCTGAGCCGGTGCAGGGCGGTGGCGAAGGCCCCAAGGTCGAGGTAGGGGACGGCCAGGCCGCAGCCGTCGGCGACGAAATCGACGATGCCGCCACCACCTTCAAAGCAGATGGTGGGCACGGCCGAGGCGGCGGCCTCGAGGGCCACAAGGGGATAGGGGTCCTCCCGCGACAGCAGACCATGGACGGCGAAGCGACCGATGACGCCGATGGCGGAGGGCAGCGGCGGCAGCAGCAGGACGCGGTGTTCGAGCCCCAGCAGCTGCAGATCGCGCCGGGCCATCAACACCTGCTCCTGCCCGGGGGAGGCCCCGACCCAGACCGCCAGGAAGGGCTGGCCGGCGAAGACCCGCTCACATTCCCGCACCAGCAGGGGCAAGAGGTCGAAACCCTTGCGGGTGATCGCCTGGCCCGCGAAGCCGAACACGAACGTGCCCGCCGCCAGGGCCGCCTCCAGGGGTTCCAGAGCGGGCTCCAGGGCGCTTTCCCGGCTGGGCTCCTCCGGCAAGGGCTGGCCCTGCCCGGGGGCGGCGTAGGGCAGGAAGCCCGGAATCACCGTGCAGCGCTGCAGGGGCAGTCCGTGGTGGTTGTGCAGGGATTGACGCACCCCTTCGGCGCAGGCCACCACGACGCTGGAGAGGGCCAGCTGGCGGGCCACGGCCTCCGGGCTGCTCATGGCGGCCAGGGTGGTCTCGAGCTCATGGACATGGCTGAGGCAGGCCGGACGGGCCGGATCGGCTCCCAGGCCCTTGAGGTGCTGGCCCAGCACCAGGGTGTTGAGGTAGATCAGCTCGGGTCTGTGGCGTTGCACCGCCGCCTCCAGCAGCTCGGCGGGACTGCACGCCCTTCCCCGCCCCAGCCGGGCGGCAAGGCGTTCGCGCAGGGGCAGGAAGAGCGGCCGGCTCCAGGCCTCCGTGGGCGCCAGGGCCTCGAATTCGGGGCGCAGGGGACCATCGCTGAGCAGCACCACCGCGGGATCGATGCCGCGCTTGTGCTCCATCAGCCAGCGCAGCAGCCAGAGCAGCAGCAGCGGGGCACCACTGCGGGTGGCCATGTGGGAGACGAACAGCACCCTCATGGGGCGATCACCTGCTTCCAGACGATCAGGGTGAGCAGGAACGCCAGGGTTCTGGTCCGGTCGGTGCCGCTGCGGTGGGCCTCCAGGATCCGCCCGACCAGCTCCGGATCCACCAGATCGTCGATCCGTCCGGCGTGCTCGAGCAGGAAGGCATGCATCCGCGGGTCGCGGTACCAGTCGGCGCTGAGGTCGTAGCTCACGTAGCGGGCCCGCCGCATCGGCGGCGTCCAGTAGAGGGGCGGGGCCTTGGGCAGCATGCGGCGCCGGTCGAACCCGTTCTCCTCCGGAAAGCTCAGCAGTTCGGGGCAGTTGCGGGCGATGGCATGGCGGTGCCAGTTGGAGCCCAGCTTCCAGCCATCGGGAAGGTTCCAGATCGCTTCGATCCAGCGGCGGTCGTGGA
Organism: Tabrizicola sp. YIM 78059; assembly: GCA_943367815.1. Taxonomy (GTDB): domain Bacteria; phylum Cyanobacteriota; class Cyanobacteriia; order PCC-6307; family Cyanobiaceae; genus Cyanobium. Next base: position 115,213 of record CALRKA020000007.1, read on the forward strand.
AAGGGGAGCGCCAGGCACTGGAGGCCCGGTACATGCGGATGCCGTTGGCGTAGAAGTTCGGCACCCGTTGCTCGAAGTAATAGCGGGTGAGGCCTTCGAGGAATCCACCTCGGCAGAAGCCCGCCAGGCGTGCGGCCCGTCGGCTGCGGCCCTCCGGCACGAGCTCGGCGGCCAGCGGTGGCGCCAGGTGGCGCAGTTCCTCGGGGGAGAAACTGGGGTGCCGGTTCAGCTTCATGGCCCAGAACCGGCCCAGGGCGACGTCGGGGGCGAGGGAGGCGAAGCGGCCCAGCCAGCCGCGGTCGAAGTAGTAGGAACGGGCGAATTCCCCCAGGGTGCCGACGAAGAACGTGGCGTCGGCGGGGATCGCGGCCTTGAGGGGATAGAGGAAGGTGTGCCAGTGCCAGGCGGTCTTGGTGCCGTTGGTGACGCTGGAAATGGTGGGCGCGTGGGCGAAGACGTCGTCGAGTTCCAGGCTGATCAGCTGGTGGGGCAGATCGAAGCGCTGGGCCATGCGGCGGGCCACCTGGACGTCCGTCGCCTCCTCCCGTCCCATCGTGATCAGATGGGGGCGGAGGCCCTGGCGCAGCATCGACGCCAGGATCACCCGCGAATCGAAGCCGCCCGAAAGCGAGAGATAGGGGTTGTCTCCCGCCAGCCGCAGGACTGAGGCGTTGAGTGCGTCGACGGCGGCGTCGGGGTCGGCGGGGGCCGGCGGGATCCGGTCGAGGACCGCGACAGAGTGGAGGGAGACCCTGCCATCGGTGAAGTGGAGGATGCTGCCGGGGGGCACCCGGCGGATCGCCGGGTGGAGGGTCTGGTTGTCGGTCAGGTTCTCCAGCTGGCAGAGATCGCCGAGGGCCTGCCAGTTCCAGCGCCAGGCCAGGCCGCTGCGGCGCAGGATCTCGGCGACCCGGTCGCCGTGGAAGAGGCGGCCGTCGTGCTCGAGGACGTAGTAATGCGTGGCCCCCACCGGCGAGGTGACCACCGTCACGTCGCCGGTGTCTGTCTCGATCACCAGCGCATACTCCCCCTGGGTCTCGGCCAGGGCGCGGCTTCCCTGGCGCAGGAAGCGTCCCAGCAGATCCGCCTCGCTGCTGTCGGCGTAGCCGATGCAGGTGAGCCGGTGGTCGCCGATCTGGATGGTCATCGATTGCGGGGGGCCAGCCTGCCGAGCATCTCCTTGCCGGCCCGCTTGACCCGGAACCGCAGGCGCCCGAGCCGTTCGCCCAGGGAGGTGCTGGGGGTGCCTTCCAGGGGCAGGTGGCCCCAGGGCGTCTGCTGGCGGATCTCCAGGTACCGCTGGCGCCAGGGGTGGGTGCAGCGATGGTGCCAGGGCTTGGCCACGCCCGAGCCCGCGAAGTGGATCACGGCGGGGTTCGCCCGGGCCAGTTCCGCCTGCCGGCCCAGGGGGGTGTCGGCAGCGGTGTACTCGGGATGCATCCAGAGGTGGGGCAGGGCGTTGAAGCGCCAGTCGAGGGGACGCCAGCGGGCCTCGAGCAGGGAGTTGAGCACGTCCTGGTCCCAGTGCTTGATCCGCTCGGGATGGGTGCGGGCGAACTCCAGTCCGTTGGCCAGGATGTTCTCCCGGCGCCAGCGGCCCAGATCGATCAGCATCGCCCCGGCATTGAAGACCAGGGAGCCCTCCGCCAGGCCGAGGCGGTTGCGGTCGAACTCCTGGTTGTGTTCCTCCACCGCACCGATGCTGTTCCCCTCCAGTGGTGATTCCCAGAGGTCCCGCAACGTGTCGACCACGATCAGGTCGGAATCCAGATAGAGGACCTTCTCCACCGCATGGGGAAGGGCCGCCGGCAGCAGCAGCCGGAAATAGGTGGCCAGGCTGATGTGACCGAAGACGGGAAATCCCGCGAGCATCTGCTCATCCAGCTGCAGGAAGGAAACCGAAGGCAGAAACTCACCGAGATAGGCCGCCAGCCGTGCCCGTTCCGCGGCATCGATGACACCGTGGAGGATATAGACGCTGAGGCTTTCGGTTGGGTTGGAGAGCTGCAGGGACTTCAGCATCACGGCGCAGTGCCGGATGTAGTTGTTGTCGATCGTGCAGGCAATGATCATGGGAAAAGCACGTGATCCTGCAGGGTCGGCAAGAGGAGTTGGAAACCCATCAGACGGGGGCTGCCGTCATCGTTGTCTTCTGGGGATGTTTGGACTGGTCGCTCCAGAGCTTGGCGTACAGACCGCCCTGGGCCAGCAACTCATGGTGGCGGCCCCGCTCCACGATCCGTCCCTCCGAAAGAACACAGATGACGTCGGCATTGACGATGGTACTGAGCCGGTGGGCGATCACCAGCACGGTGCGCTGCCGCTCGAACTGTTCGATTGCCTGTTGTACGAGCCGTTCGCTCTGGCTGTCGAGGGCGCTGGTGGCCTCATCCAGGATCAGCAGCTCCGGTTTGCGCAGAATCGCCCTGGCCAGGGAGATTCTCTGGCGTTGACCACCGCTGAGCCGGTAGCCCCGTTCACCGATCCTGGTGTTGTAGCCCTCGGGAAGGTCCGCGATGAAGCGGGACGCCTGGGCCTTGGCGGCCGCGTCCATGATGTCGTCCATGGAGGCGTTCTCGACGCCGAAGCCGATGTTGCTGGCGATGCTGGCATTGAAAAGGAAGGTGTCCTGGCTGACGACCCCCAGCCGTTGCTGCCAGCTGGCCAGATTGATGGTTCGGATGTCGACGCCGTCGACGAGAATTCGACCGCCGGTGGGTTCGTAGAGACCCACCAGCAGATCGGCGATGGAGCTCTTGCCGGCGCCGCTGGAGCCCACCAGGGCCACCGTCTGGCCGCGGCCGATGCTGAGCTGGATGGAGGAGAGGGCCTCCGGCAGATCAGGGCTGTAGCGCAACGAGACATCGTCCAGCTGGATACCATCCCGGATGGCCATGAACGGCACGCCGCCGGTGCGGATGAATTCCTTGTCGTGATCGCTCAGGATCAGGTTGAGCCGCTCCACATTGGCACTGTTGGCGGCATAGCCCGTGGCCAGGCCTGTGAGCGTGCCCACCCGCTGGTTGAGTCGCTGCAGGGCGATGATGAAGGTGACCAGGCTCGGCAGGACGCCGCTGCTGCGGTCCTTGAACACCAACAGACTGAGTGCCGCGATGATGGCGATCGAGATGATCGGCAGCATGTTGGAAATCGGCTGCACGATATTGGAGAGCTTGCTCTGCCGGATCGACAGCCGCATGCTTTCGCTCAGCAGAGTCTTGAGTCTCTTCCTGGAGCTTTCCAGCTGGCCAGTGCTGTGCAGCAGCCGCAGGCCCTGGATCTGTTCGTTCTGATGGCTGGACAGCTCGACGCCGACTTCCTGCTGTTGCCGTGAATTCCTGCGAATGCGCGGCAGCAGCACTTTCTGGACCATCTGCATGACGGCGGCCATGGCAAAAGCCACCAGCAGAAGCCACGGGGAGATGGCCACCAGAATGGCCAGGTAGATGACCAGCTGCAGGCTGTTCATCAACAGGGCGTTGGCCAGGCTGATCTCCTTCTGAACGGTGCTGCCGCCCGAGCCGACGTAATTCAGCAGGTCCCCGACCCGGTACCGGCTGGCACAGCCGAAGGTCAGGGAGAGCACCCGATCGTTCAGCTTGCCGGTGATTTCGGCACCCATCCGGGAGCCCATCACGGCGGTGCTGATGCTGTTGACGTAGCTGGTCGCCGCCATCAGGGCCTGCAGGGCCACGGCGGTGGCCAGCAGCAGCACGAAGATGCCGTCGCGGCCGGTGCGGGTGCTCAGGGCACCGCTGAGCCAGTCCTGCAGCCAGGGAAGCTGGTTCAGGGATCCGAGCAGGGGCAGCTTGCTCCAGTCGCTGGTCTCAGGAGCACTGATCAGGCTGACCGAAAGAAAGATGATGCCGAGGGTGGCGCCTTCGCTGAGGCTGGCCAACAGGCTGGTGGAGAAGTTGAGGGCGAGCAGCTTCCAGTACTTCTTCGCCGAGTGACGGATCAGACGCGCTGCCGGTCTCTGGTCGGTGAGGGGAGCGAGAAGGGGGCTGTTGGGAAGTCGTCTGGCGAGGCGATGGAGAAACGACATCAACGGCGAGGCGCAAAGGGAGCTGGAATCGGCTGATGGGACGTCGGGACGGCGATGGCGTGGGGGCTCGACTCGGTGAGCCGCATCGGTGCCAGGCGGCGGAAGCTCGGATCAGTGGCCTGCATCAGCCCGGCGGAACAGGGGGTCGGGATGGCAACGATCGGGAGGGCCGGTGGAGTCAAATCTAGGTCGCCACCGGGGTCCTGCACGACATTGGGCTGGGCCTACGATCGCCTCTAGCAGAAGGAAGGACGTGGGTTGGGCCCACGTTCACCAGCCCTTCCGTTCGCTTCCCCCTTCGCTTCCGGGACCGATCCGGGTTCGGAGCCGCCCCTGTCGGCCAAGCCCCCAGCCGCACCGCTTCCGCCATGGCTCCGCCTCCGCCACGGCCGCCGCTCCCCCGCTCCCCGGCCGGGGCCGCACCCGCCGGAAGCGGCCGGCCGCGCCGGTGGCGCCGCCGGCTGGCCGTGGCGCTGGCGCTGCTGCTGCCGCTGGCCCTCGCCGCCAGCGGCACCCCATGGAGCACGAGGCACTCCGCCGCCCCCGGGTCGCCCTCGCGCGGCCCCCTCGACCATCGCCATCTGGCGATCATCATCAATGCCGCCGATCCCCTCAGCGAGACGATCGGCCGGCTGTACCAGGCGGCCCGGCTGATCCCCCCGGACCAGGTGATCCGGGTGCGCTTTCCGCCCGGGGACGCAGCGATGAGCCCCGGACTGTTCCGCCGCATCAAGGCGAGCGTCGACCGGCAGACCCCGGCCCATGTCCAGGTCTATGCGCTGGCCTGGGCGGCCCCGTACCGGGTCGGTTGCCAGTCGATCACCAGCGCCTTCAGCTTCGGCCTCGACCCAAGCTTCTGCGCCAGTGGTTGCCGCACCACCGCCCTGAACCCCCTGTTTGCCCGCGGTGACGTGCGCCGACCCTGGGATCAGCTGCGGGTCCGTCCCAGCATGATGCTGGCGGCCACCAGCGCGGCGACGGCGAGGCGCCTGATCCAGCAGGGCGTGGCCTCGGACGGGACCGCACCGCCGGGGACGGCCTACTTGCTGAGCACCCGGGATGCCCGGCGCAACCGACGGGCCGCCGGCTACGACCGGACCATGGCGGCCATCGGTTCCCGCCTGCGGGTGCGGATCATCTTCGGCGACACCCTGGTGGGGGCCCAGGACGTCATGGCCTACATCACGGGGCTGGCCTTCCCCGCGGGCCTGCGCACCAATCGCTTCCGGCCCGGTGCCGTCGCCGATCACCTCACCTCCCTGGGGGGACAGCTGACCGACAGCCCGCAGATGAGTGCGCTCCGCTGGCTCGAGGCCGGCGCCACCGGCAGTTACGGCACCGTGGTCGAACCGTGCAACTTCACGGCCAAGTTTCCCGATCCCGGACTGCTGCTCACCTACTACCTCCGGGGCGACACCCTGATCGAGAGCTACTGGCGCAGCGTGGCCATGCCCGGGCAGGGGGTCTTCATCGGTGAGCCCCTGGCCAGGCCCTGGCCGCCGGACGGGCGGTTCAGCCCTGGTGACGCCGCTGGTGCCAGGCCCAGGCGTGCTCGATGATCGTTTCCAGCTCCGGGAAGCGGGGGCGCCAGCCGAGTTCCTGGTGGGCCCGGGTGGCCCCGGCCACCAGCTGGGGAGGGTCACCGTCCCGGCGCTTGGCCACATGGGCCAGCAGGCCGCGGCCGGTGACGGCCTTGGCGGTCTCGATCACCTGCTGGACCGAGTAGCCGGTCCCGTTGCCGAGGTTGTAGATCAGCGGTCGCCGCTCGGTCTCCTCCCGTTCCCGCAGCCGCAGCAGCCGCTCCAGGCCCAGAACGTGGGCATCGGCCAGGTCGGCCACGTGGATGTAGTCCCGGATGCAGGTGCCGTCCGGGGTGGGGTAGTCGTCACCGAAGATCTGCAGATAGGGCTCACGCCCACTCATGGTGTCGAGCACCCGCGGGATGAGGTGGGTCTCCGGGTTGTGGTCCTCCCCCAGGTCGCCGTCGGGGTCGGCACCGGCGGCATTGAAGTAGCGGAAGATCACGCTGGGCAGGCCGTAGGCCGCCGCGAAGTCGGTGAGCAGCTGCTCCACCATCCACTTGCTGCGGCCGTAGGGATTGATCGGGGCCTGGGGGTGGTCCTCAGTGATCGGCACCTGCTGGGGAATGCCGTAGGTGGCGCAGGTGGAGGAGAACACGATCGGCAAGGGCCGCTCGGTGGCCACCAGGGCCTCGAGCAGGGTGAGGGTGTCGCCCAGGTTGTTGCGGTAATACTTGGCGGGATCGGTCACCGACTCACCGACATAGGCGTAGGCGGCGAAGTGGAGCACCGCCTCGATCGGCTTGCCCTCCAGGGAGGTGCCGTCGAGGGCGGGATGGCGGCCACGCAGCAGGGGTTCGAGCACTTCACGGTCGCCCACCTGGCCCAGCACCAGGGGCACCTTCAGGGTCTTCTCGACGATGTCGGCATGGCCATAGACCAGGTTGTCCAGCACCACGGGTTGGTGCCCCGCCCTGGTCAGGGCCCTGACGGCATGGCTGCCGATATAGCCGGCACCGCCGGTGACGAGGATCCTCACAGCCGCACCTCGGCGCCGTTGGCCCGCCCGCTGACGAACTCCGCCACGGTGCGGCGGAGCCCGTCCGGCAGGGAAATCGTCGCCCGCCAGCCCAGGGCGGCCAGGCGGCCCACATCCAGGAGCTTGCGGGGCGTGCCGTCAGGCTTGGAGGTGTCCCAGGCGATCTGTCCGCGGAACCCGACCGCTTCGGCCACCATGGTGGCCAGGTCGTGGATGCTCACGTCCGTTCCCGTTCCCACGTTGATGTGGCGGAGCTCCTCGGCGCCCGGTTGCCAGTGGCGCAGACAGAACAGGGCCGCATCCGCCAGATCGTCGACGTGGAGAAATTCCCGCCGCGGGCTGCCGCTGCCCCAGCAGACCACCTCCTCGGCGCCCGTCTCCCGCGCCTCCTGGAAGCGGCGGATCAACCCGGGCAGCACATGGCTGTTGGTGGGGTGGTAGTTGTCACCCGTGCCGTAGAGATTGGTCGGCATCAGGCTGATGGCGTCGAAGCCGTGCTGCAGCCGCAGGGCGCGACAGAGCTGGATGCCGGTGATCTTGGCGATCGCGTACCACTCGTTGGTGGGCTCCAGGGCCCCCTCAAGCAGGGCCTCCTCCCGGATCGGCTGCTCGGCCAGCTTGGGGTAGATGCAACTGCTGCCCAGGAACAGCAGGCGCCGGGTGCCCTGCCGCCAGGCGCTCTCGATCACGTTCTGCTGGATCTTGAGGTTCTCGAGCAGGAAGTCGGCCGGATAGGTGGAGTTGGCCAGAATGCCGCCTACCCGCGCCGCCGCCAGCACCACCACGTCGGGCCGCTGATCGGCGAACCAGGCCGCCACGGCGGGGCCGTCCATGAGGTCGAGTTCCGAGCGGCTGACGCGGAGCAGGTGCCGGTGGCCTTCCGCCTCCAGGCGCCGGGCGATGGCCGAACCGGCCATGCCGCGATGGCCGGCGATGAAGATCCGGTCGTTCGTTGAGATCAGCATGGGGAAATCGTCAGGCCCCCGGGCTGCCGGGCGGGGTTGCGGACCACGGGAGAAGGCGTCGTTCCAGCGAAGGTCCGCTTCGACGAGAACGGGTCATAGCCCTGACCATAGCGGCGTTTAGCGGGCCGCTTCACGGGGCCGCCGTCACCCCGACCTGGGGGGGATTCTCCATCGAGCCGACGACGGTGAAACCCTCCCGCCGCAGGGTGGCCTCCTTGGCGGCCTCCTCCTTGTCGGTGGCGACCATCTCCGCCACCAGTTCCTCCAGGGTCGTGGTCGGCGTCCACCCCAGCCGCTCCCGGGCCCGGGTGGGATCCCCCAGCAGGGTCTCCACCTCCGCCGGCCGGAAGTAGCGCCGGTCGATGCGCACCACGGTGGCGCCGGTGTCGCGCCGGGCACCCGTCTCCTCAACGCCGCTGCCGCTCCAGACGATGCCTCCCCAGCCGAGTTCCTCGGCGGTCAGCTCGATGAAACGGCGCACCGACTCCTGCCGCCCTGTGGCGATCACGAAGTCCTCGGGTTGCTCCTGCTGCAGCATCCGCCACTGCATCTCCACGTAATCCCGGGCGTGACCCCAGTCCCGCAGCGAGTCCAGGTTGCCCATGAACAGGCCCTGATCGAGACCGGCATCGATGCGGGCCAGTCCGCGGGTGATCTTCCGGGTGACGAAGGTCTCCCCCCGCCGGGGGCTTTCATGGTTGAACAGGATGCCGTTGCAGGCATACATCCCGTAGGCCTCCCGGTAGTTGACGGTGATCCAGTAGGCGTAGAGCTTGGCAACGCCGTAGGGACTGCGCGGATAGAACGGGGTGGTTTCCTTCTGGGGAATCTCCTGGACCAGCCCATAGAGTTCGCTGGTGCTGGCCTGGTAGATGCGGGTCTTGTCGATCAGTCCCAGGATGCGGACGGCTTCCAGGATCCGCAGGGTGCCGAGGGCATCGGAGTTGGCGGTGTATTCGGGACTTTCGAAACTCACCGCCACGTGGCTCTGGGCCCCGAGGTTGTAGATCTCGTCCGGCTGGATCTGTTGAATGATCCTGATCAAATTGGTGGAGTCCGTCAGGTCGCCGTAGTGCAGAACCAGGCGGGGATTCTGTTCGTGGGGATCCTGGTAGAGGTGGTCGATCCTGTCGGTGTTGAAGCTGCTGGCCCGCCGCTTGATCCCATGCACCACATACCCTTTCTCCAGGAGCAATTCCGCCAGGTAGGAACCGTCCTGGCCGGTGATCCCGGTGATCAGAGCCGTCTTGGTCATGGGGTTTCCGTTGTTTTCAAACAGTGAAGGGGCCGCCCCTGCCGAGCAGCAGTGCAGGTTGCCCCTGGTGTTGTGCCAGGCCTGCCTGGGCCGGCTGGAGTCGGTTGGAGCTTAGCCGGGCGCTCGCGGTGCGTCCGCCGCTGGGGCACTCCGCCCCTGCTCGGAGCGACGGCGGAGGCGGGGCCGGGAGATCGGGCTGACCGGCGCCGTTGGCTGGCCAGAAAAAAGGACCCATCCGGAACGGACAGGCCCATGGGGAAGGCTTGGCTGAGGACGAGGACCGGTGCTCAGTCGCGGCGGCCGCCACCCTGGAGGGCAATGATCAGCCGCAGGATGAAGATGAAGAGGTTGATGTAGGTGAGGTACATGCCCAGGGCGCCGGCCAGATACTGGTCGTCGCTGTAGGTGCGGGGCATGGTGTAGAAGTCGACGAAGGCGGCTCCCACGAACAGCACGGTGCCGAAGCCGGCGATCATCAGCTCGAAGCTGCCGCCCGTGAAGATGGCCGGGGCAAAAATGCCGCCCACCAATTGCACCACCATGGCGATCAACAGGCCGATGATGCCCAGACCAACCACGCCGCTGAGGGCCTGGCCGACGTTGTCGCTCATGCGGCGGCCAAAGAAGGAGGCAATCACGAAGGTGATGCCCGTGGCCAAGGCGGCGGTGCCAACGGCGCCAACACCGGCCGAAGTCACGGCGTAGCTCACGATGCCGCTGAGTGTGAAGCCGGTGATCAGGCTGTAGGCCGTCAGGATCGGCAAGGCGGTTGCGGTGTTGCCCTTGGTGGCGGCGTTCTGGGCCACGAAAAAGAGGATGAAGTTGCCGATCAGGGCCACCCAGAACAGGGGCATGAACAGGGCCGGCGCGCTGGCCATGAGGGACATGCCACCGAGGACACCACCAGCGGTGAGCACCATGCCGCCGCCCACATAGGGCAGGGCCTTGTTGACCACGTTGGGTCCGACCAGGGCGCTGGACTGGGCTTCGCGGATCGCTTCCTGAAAGTTGCTGCGGGCCGGCATGGCGCTGGCATTTCAAACTGAATCCATCTTGCCAGTGGCCCCTGGGTTGCGGTGGGGGCGCCGGTTCGGATCTCCCCATGCGGGCCCGTCATGGAGCCGGGCTTCAGGCGTCGCCACCGGGCTGGTGGCCCGATCCGGGCCACAGCCACACCGTGAGCAGCGCCATGCCCGTGCCGATGCAGGATTCCAGGAAGCGCAGCAGGGCGTTCACACCCGGACTCAGGGCCGGATCCAGGCTGCCGGTGACCATCACGACGATCACCGTGATCGCCGCCAGGCGGCCATGGCTGGGCACGTTGATCGCCGCGCAGATCATCACCGTGGCGAAGATCGCCGCCGCCATGCCCAGGGGGTGAAAGGGCAACAGCGTCAGGTACACCGCACTGGTGATGGCGCCGATCGCCGACCCCAGAATCCGCAGCGAGGCGGAGGAGGCCGCATCCTTGCGGGTGACCTGGGTCACGACGACGGCGGAGATCGCCGACCAGAGCCCGCCGATCTTGGGCAGGTAGCCGGGAAACAGGCTCGTGAACCAGAAGCCCAGGCAGTAGGCCACCAGGGCGGCCACCGCGATCTGGGCCGGGATGCGCAGTCGTTCGGCGCTGTTCATGGTTCCGATCGGGCAGGGGTGGTCTCCGTCCGCCTCCTGGCTGGGGTGGCCGGTGGGCGGGCATCGCGGCGGGCGTAGGCCTGGACCAGCCGCTGCACCAGCGGATGGCGCACCACGTCCGCATCGGAGAAGCGGCAGATCGCCACCCCTTCGACCCCGGCCAGCACCTGCTCCGCCTCCACCAGGCCGCTCAGCTGGCCCGGGGGCAGGTCGATCTGGGTGGTGTCGCCGGTCACGACCATGCGGGAGTTCTCCCCCAGCCGGGTGAGCACCATGCGCATCTGGGCGCAGGTGGTGTTCTGGGCCTCATCGAGGATCACGAAGGCATCGGCCAGGGTGCGGCCGCGCATGAAGGCCAGGGGCGCCACCTCGATCACCCCCTTCTCCAGGAGCTGGCTGGTGCGCTCCTGACCCAGCAGCCCGTGCAGGGCGTCGTAGAGAGGACGCAGGTAGGGATCCACCTTCTGCTGCAGGTCGCCGGGCAGGAAGCCCAGCCGCTCGCCGGCCTCCACCGCCGGCCGGGTCAGCACCAGGCGCTCCACCTTGCGCTCCTGCAGCATCCGCACGGCCAGGATCGTGGCCAGGAAGGTCTTGCCGGTGCCGGCGGGGCCGATCGCCAGGGTCAGGTCGTGGCGTTCGATCGCCTCGACATAGCTGTTCTGCCGCAGGGTGCGGGGACGCAGGGGCCGGCCGGTGACGCTCGTGGCCAGCACCTGGAGCCCCATGCTGCGGTGCTGGTCGGAGCGTCCCGTGTCCAGGGCCGTGAGGGCCGCCTGGATGTCCACCGGTCCGATGGGCTCGCCCCGTTGCCACAGGGGCTCAAGGAGCTGGATCAGGGCCTGCAGCCGGTCCACCTGGGAGCTGCGGCCCCGGACCTGAAGATCGAGGCCCCTCAGGACGATCTGGGCCCCCGTGAGGGCTTCGAGCCGCCGCAGGGAGGTGCCGTCGGTGCCGGCCAGGGCGATGGCGGCGGCGCTGTCGGGCAGGGCGAACGTGGAGGAGAGTTCGCTCAGGCCTCGGCGGCGGCAGGTTCGGCTTCGGTGGCGTCGGCGGCAGCGGCAGCGGCCGCTTCGGCGGCGGCGGCAGCCTCAGCGGCCTGCTTGGCAGCCTCGGCTTCCTTGGCGGCGGCCGCTTCCTTGACCGCAGCAGCGGCGGCCTCCTCACGGGCCGCAGCCTGCTTGAGCTTGCCGACGGTCTCGCCCGGACGGGTGGTCTTCTCGATCAGACCGCCCTTCTCGAGCAGGCTGCGCACGGTGTCGGTGGGCTGGGCTCCCTGGCCAAGGCGGACGCGGATGGCCTCGGCGTCGAGGCGGGTTTCCTTGGTGCGGGGGTTGTAGAAGCCCAGTTCCTCGAGCGGACGGCCGTCGCGGCGGGAGGTGCTGTTGGTGGCCACCAGACGGAAACTCGCTTCCCGTTTCTTGCCGAACCGCTTCAGCCGGAGCTTGATCATCTGGAAAAGGGTGCTCGAAATGCAGCCCCCAATCCTACAGGCCGGCTCAGAGCTGGCCGAATCCCTTGCGCTTCTTGGCCGGCTTGGGGGGTTTGCGGGGCTGGCCGCCGCCGCGGGCTCCGGGACCGCCCATGCCCGGCATGCCACCCATCCCCGGCATGCCGCCACCCATCCCGGGAAAGCCACCCATGCCAGGCATTCCGGGCATCCCACCGCGGGTCATCTGCTGCATGAAGCCGCGCATCTTCTGGAAGTCGGCGAGCACCTTGTCCACATCCGCCGGGGTGTGGCCGCTGCCTGCGGCGATGCGGCGGCGGCGGGAGGGCTGGGCGGCCAGCAGTTCGGGCTGGCGGCGTTCGGCCTCGGTCATCGAGCCGATCATGGCCTCGATGCGCTTTAGCTGGCTCTCCCCCTGCCGCAGCATGCCGTCGTCGATCTTGTTCATGCCGGGGATCAGCTTCATGAGGCCGCCGAGGGAGCCCATGCGCTTGATCAGGCGCATCTGCTGCACGAAATCGGAGAAGTCGAAGCTGGCTTCCTGCAGCTTGCGCTGCATCTTCTCGACATCGGCCAGCTCCACCTCCTTGGTGGCCTTCTCCACCAGGGTGAGCACATCGCCCATGCCCAGGATCCGGCTGGCCATCCGTTCGGGGTGGAACGGCTGCAGAGCCTCCACCTTTTCGCCGGTGCCGATGAACTTGATCGGGGCACCGCTCACCTTGCGGATCGACAGCGCCGCCCCGCCGCGGGAATCGCCGTCCAGCTTGGTGAGCACGGCGCCGGTGATGCCCACCTGCTCGTGGAAGGCCCTGGTCAGATCGGCCGCCTCCTGGCCGATCATCGAATCCACCACCAGCAGCACGTCGTCCGGGTTGGTGGCCTCCCGGATCCGGACCATCTCCTCCATCATCGAGGTGTCGATCTGGAGGCGGCCGGCGGTGTCCACCAGAATGGTGTCGAAGCCCTCGTCCCGTCCCTTGGCCACGCCGGCGGCGGCAATCGCCTCCGGGGCGGCATCGCTGCCGAGGCTGAACACTTCCACGCCGATCTGGCGGCCCAGGGTCTGGAGCTGGTCGATGGCGGCCGGCCGATAGACGTCAGCGGCCACCAGCAGGGGACGGCGGCCCTGCTCCTTGAGGTGCAGGCCCAGCTTGGCGGTGGCGGTGGTCTTGCCGGCCCCCTGCAGGCCGGCCATCAGGATCACGGTGGGCCCCTCCGCGGCCCTGGCCAGGGGAGCGTTGGCGCCGCCCATGGTCTCGACGAGCTGCTCGTGCACCAGGCGGATGAATTGCTGGTCCGGGCTCACCCCGCGCACCACTTCGGCACCCACGGCCTTGCGCCGCACCTCCTCGATGAACTCCTTCACCACCGGCAGGCTCACGTCGGCCTCCAGCAGCGCCCGCCTCACGTCCCGGAGGGCGCCATCGACGTTCGTCTCCGAGATGGCCGCCTGGCCCCGCAGTCCCTTGACCGCGTCTTCAAAGCGCTGGGAGAGTTCGTCGAACATCAGTTGAGGGATTGGGTGGCCACCAGGCGCCAGCTGTCGCCGTCGCGCCCGAATACATAACCATTGCGCAGCTCCATGGGCGCCGTGGTCTCCACCACCGTCCCCTTGTCATCGAGGCGCTGGTCGCTGTAGCGGAGCCGGGCGACGGCGACGATGCGCCGGGGCCCGCTATCCGAGAGGGTCAGGTCGGTGATCCGCACGTCCAGCCGCTGGGTCTGGCCCTTGGCGGCATCACGGCGGCGCTCGCTGGCGAGCAGCGCCACCGGCCCTTCCCGGGCGATGCGATCCAGGCCCTGGGGCATGGGCTCACCGGCCAGCACATCGCCCTTGACCGTCAGCCAGTTCTCCAGCAGCCGGCGGACCTGGGCCGCATCCGGACGGGGGCTGGTGAGGGGCGTGAGGCTCTGGCTGATCGCCGGCCCTGGGGCTGGAGTCGGGGCGGCTGGGGGCTTGGCGGGCGGAGCCGGCAGCGGAGCCGGTGTCGGTGGCGGCGGTGGCGCGCTCTGGCGCTGCCGCAGCACCCAGGCGCCGGCCAGCAGCAGCAGCAGGGCGGCGCCGCCCGCCAGCAGCCAGGGCCGGGGGGGCACGGGCCAGCGCAGGGGCACCTCGTCATCCAGTTCCCCGTCGTCGTCGGCATCCGGTCCGGCACCCGCTGAAGACAGGGGGGCAAAGCCCTCCGGGGCTGCGGCGGGGGGAGCGAAGGATGCAGAGGCCGGAAAGTCAGGGGTGTCGAAGGCCGGGAAGGGGGGCGGGGCCGCAGCGGCCGGCGCCGCCGGCGTCGAGAGGTAGGCGCGGCCCCGGCGCTGGTCCTCCCGCTCCACGTAGGCCACCACGTCCCGGTCGCTGAAGTAGGCCACCAGATCCGGTTCGGCTTCCAGGTCGCGGTAGCCGGGCAGTACATCCCGCACCAGCCAGTCGCTGCAGTAGGCGCAGAGCTGGCCGAGGGGATCGTCACTCTTTCCGGCCGCCCAGTCCTTGAGCTCCTGGCTGGCGCCGGTGTCGAAACAGGCCCGCGCCGTGTCGGCCTCCCCCAGCAGCAGGTGCAGGTTGGCGAGCAGGGGCTCGACGCCCTCCCGTCCGCTGCGTTGCAGGCGGTTTCTGGCGTCGGCGATGCGTTCGGGTTTGCGCTGGGCGAAACCGGAGGCGGTGAGCGCGATGGTGGCCAGGAAGTCGGCCGCCTCGGATCCGCTGGCCGCCCAGCGACTGAACAGATCCACCTGTTCCTGAACGGTGAGGAAGGAGCGGATCTGGTGGAAGAACGTCTGGAAGTCCTGGCTGGGGAAATGGGGATCGCCGTCCCCTTCGAGGCCCCCGCGCCGCTGCACCAGCTGCTCCAGCAGCGCCAGCCCCTCACGTCGTTCAGCGCCGGCGGCCAGATCCCGGCTGAGCAGATCGAGCACCCGGTAGGGGGTGAGCCGATCCAGCCGGGCGTTCATGGTTTCCCGGAGCTCGGGTTGCCTGCCGAGGCGCTGCAGCAACTGCAGACCCTGTCGCAGGGTGCGGGCGGCGGCTTCGAAGCGCCGCTGCTCCTCCAGTTCCCTGGCGGCCTCGAGGCAGGACAGTCCCGCCAGGAGTGTCAGATCGGTTTCGCGGCCACTGCCCAGGGTGGGGGCCTGGGGCAGCTGCAGGCAGCGGCTGGCCAGCTCGAAGGCCTCCAGGGGCTGGCCCCCCTCCATCAGCAGCAGCAGACCACCCACCTGGCGGGTGGTGGCGATCTCCAGGGCCGGCTGCAGGGAGCCGGCGGTGTCCGCCAGGCCCGTCAGCTCCGCTTCGTAGGCGGCACGCCGATCGTGGTCGCAGAGCAGGTCGGCGCTGGCGCGGAGCAGGTCGGCCCGCGCCTGCAGGGTTTCCGGGGTGAAACCTCCGTGGGGCACCCGGTCCAGCCGCGACTGGAGGGTGCGCAGGACCCCCTGGGCGTCGGCGGACGGAGAAACGCCCAGCAACCGGAAGTGATCGATCGGCAGGTCCAATCCGATGAGGCCGCTGGGGCGCGACTGTAGTCAGAGGCAGTGGTTTTGACTGTCATCAGGGAACGGACCCCGTACAGTCGTGGCCACGAATCGCATCGCCTTCCTGCCATGACTCAGGAATTGACCGCGGCGCGGGCAGCGCAGCCCGGCATCGTCGGGGCCACCTCCTCGTCCGAGGAGGCCGGCAGCCATGCGGTGCGGCTGGAAGGCCTGTACCCCGCCGAGCGGGCCAGTGTCAGCCGGGAGGAGGGGCTCATGCTCTACCGCGACATGACCCTGGGGCGCCGCTTCGAGGACAAGTGCGCCGAGATGTATTACCGCGGCAAGATGTTCGGCTTCGTGCATCTGTACAACGGTCAGGAGGCCGTCTCCACCGGGGTGATCCGGGCGATGCGTCTTCAGCACGACTGGTTCTGCAGCACCTACCGCGACCATGTCCATGCCCTGAGCTGCGGTGTGCCGGCCCGGGAGGTGATGAGCGAGCTGTTCGGCAAGGCCACCGGATGCAGCAAGGGGCGGGGCGGCTCGATGCACCTGTTCTCCCGGGAGCACCATCTCCTCGGCGGCTATGCGTTCATCGGCGAGGGCATCCCCGTGGCGCTGGGGGCGGCCTTCACCAGCCGCTACAAGCGGGACGCCCTCGGCCAGGCCGACAGCGATGCCGTCACGGCGGCCTTCTTCGGGGACGGCACCTGCAACATCGGCCAGTTCTACGAATGCCTGAACATGGCAGCGCTGTGGAAACTGCCGATCCTTTTCGTGGTCGAGAACAACCGCTGGGCCATCGGCATGGACCACAACCGGGCCACCAGCGAGCCGGAGATCTGGCGCAAGGCGGCCGGCTTCGGCATGGTCGGCGAAGAGGTCGACGGCATGGACGTGCTGGCCGTGCGGGCGGCGGCCCAGCGGGCGATCGCCCGGGCCAGGGCCGGTGAGGGCCCCACCCTGCTGGAATGTCTCACCTACCGCTTTCGCGGCCATTCCCTGGCGGATCCCGACGAACTGCGTGAAGCGGCCGAGAAGGAGTTCTGGGCCAAGCGTGACCCCATCAAGCAGTTGGCGAGCCGACTGACCGAGCAGGGGTTGGCCACGGCCGAGGAGCTCAAGGAGATCGACAGGGAGATCGATGCCGTTGTGGCCGATTGCGTCGAATTCGCCCTCGCGGCCCCTGAGCCCGATGGCAGTGAACTCACCCGCTACATCTGGGCCGACGACTGAACAACTGGCTCCTGACGGGACAGTTGGACGGTGAAGTTGGCTCCTGACGGGACTAGGTGGGTGTTGCTTGTGCCGGTGGAATAGGCCCCAGTTCTGTCGCCTGTGCTAGTTGCATCCATCGATTTTTCCTGTCTTCAGCCATGAAAACCTGGCGATCTTCTTGTCTTGAATTGATGTTAGAATCAATGAAATTACCCGAATGGCAGCGGGTCTGATGACCAAGCGCGTCCTTGTCACTTTCACGGATCACCGCATGAAAGTGGCCCGCCGCAGATTATGTCGGCAGGCGAAAGAGATGGGCGTGTACACGGATATCGTGGGCGCTTCGGAGTTGGATCTCGACCCTGTCTTCCGCCAGCGGTTCAAGGACTATCTGACACCGGAGCACCGCGGTTTCGGCTACTACGCCTGGAAGCCCCAGATTGTTCTTCAGACCCTCGAGCGCCTGCAGGACGGCGATCTGGTGCACTGGATCGATTCCGGCTGTCACCTCAACCCGGCCGGACGGGAGCGCCTGCTGGAGCTGTTCTCCATGGCGACGCAGGCCCCTTCAGGCCTGCAGGGTTTCGAATGCCTGCCTCCCAACGGATCCCTCATCTACGAGGGGCGTCAGTTCCCCGATCAGGGGGAAGCCAGGTGGACGAAGGGCGATCTGCTCGACCGCCTGGCGGTGCGGGACCGGCCGGAGATCACCGGCACCCAGCAACTGGGGGCGACCACCTTCTTCGTGCGCAAGTGTCCCGCCGCCATGGACTTCATGCGGCACTGGATCAGCGTGTTCAGCGAGGATTTCTCGATGATCGACGATCGCCCCTCCCGTTCCCCCAATCTCGACGGCTTCATCGAGCATCGCCATGATCAGTCGATCTATTCGATCCTGGGCAAGTTGTTACCCATCTCAACGACATCCGTTTTCGAGTTCTGGTTCCCGCAGGCCGACAACTGCTGGCTGCCGGACTGGGACAGGGTCGGCCAGGCTCCGATCCAGATCCGTCGCGACCGGGGTCTCAAGGGGGAGAGCCGGCTGAAGATCGCCGGGCTCCAGGCCAAGGGCTGGTTGAAACGGGTTCTGGTCGGAGGGGGCCGGGGCTGAGGGGCCAGCCGGTCAGGCCAGGGCAACGGCGGAGCGGGTCGACAGGGTGCGCAGCTTGCGCAGGGCCTTGAGTTCGATCTGCCGCACCCGTTCCCGGGAGACATCGAGCTGCCGGCCGATCTCGGCCAGGGTGTGGCGCTCCATGCCGTCGAGGCCGAAGCGGAGGGCCAGAACCTCCTTCTCCTGGGCGGAGAGGTGACCCATCAGCTCGGCCAGCTGCTCCTGGTGCATGCCCCGCTCGATGCGATCCAGCGGCTCCTCGGCGGAACCATCGGCGATCAGGTCCCCCAGGAAGCTGCGGCCGTCCTCCGCATGGATGGGCGCATCCAGGCTGGAGATGGTGAGGGCCTGGCGCAGCAGGGAATCGAGCTCCTCGACGGGAATGGCCATGGCCTCGGAGATCTCCCGGCGGCTGGGCATGGCGCCGAGCTTGTGGGCCAGCTCCAGGCTCACCTTGCGGATCGTCGTGAGCCGTTCGCTGAGGTGGACCGGCAGGCGGATGGCCCGGGACTGGCAGGCGATGGCGCGGGTCATGCTCTGGCGGATCCACCAGAAGGCATAGGTGGAGAACTTGTAGCCGCGGGTGGGGTCGAACTTTTCGACGGCACGCTCGAGGCCGAGGGAACCCTCCTGGATCAGATCGAGCAGTTCGAGGCCCTTGCCCTGATACTTCTTGGCCACGCTCACCACGAGCCGAAGATTGGCGCGCATCATCCGCTCCTTGGAGCGGCGGCCGACCTTGATGGTCTTGTTCTCCTGGACGGAGTATCCGCTTTTCGCTTCTTCCACCAGGTGCATCATCGCCTGCACCTGGTTGCCGAGCTCGATCTCCTCGGCCGGGGTCAACAGAGGCTCTCTCCCGATGGAGGTGAGGTACCAGGTGATGGAATCACTCCCTCTGCGGGTGGAGCCCTCCCTTCTCGTCGCAACGGCGGAGACGGACATAGGAGGGGGCGTAATGGCGCCTTTGAAAGAATCATTGGATTATCCACCCACTGGAAGGGGCGGAAAGTGTCTGGAACAACTTTTAAGCCATTACACGTGAACCCACACACAATCGGATTTCTTTAGCGATTGGCTCTGATTGGATGAGCAAAGGGCTAATTCTTCTGTGGCAGGTATGAAGGATCACCGGAGTTGCCAGATGGGGAAGTGGCCTTCCCTGGCCTAATCCGAGCGGTTCCGTTCTTCAGCCCAGCGGCTCCTGGCCCTGCTGGAGCCCAGGTTCCTGCTCCGGCCGGGCCCCTCCCCGTGCCAGGGCCTCGGCCACCGCGAGGGGGGTGACCCCGCCGGCCCCGTGCCGCTCCCGGCTGCGGAGTCCGGCCAGCGCATGGTCGAGGGCGGCGGCCGCCAGCCAGGCGGCATCGGGCCCGTGCGTCCCGCTCGGCGCTCCCCCCATGGCGGCGAGCGCCAGGGCCCCCCGGCCTGCCGCGTAGCCGGCGAGCACATCCCCGAGTCCGGCCCTGGCCGCCTCCGGGCAGGCCGCCAGCAGTTGCCAGCGGCGCCCGTCGGGAGCCGCCACGACGCTGCGGGCCCCCTTGAGCAGCACGCAGGCGCCCGTGCGGCGGGCCGCCGCCGCCGCCGCCTCGGGCCGGGGGAGCGGAGCCAGGTCGGGGAACAGTCTGCGGAACTCCTCCGCGTGGGGGGTGATCCAGGTCGGGCCCCGGCGCGTCCGGAGCCAGTCGCTGCCCATGGCCCCCAGGCGGTTGAGGCCATCGGCATCGAGCAGCAGCAGGCCGTCGAAGTCGGCCAGTTCCTGCCAGCGCTGCCGTTCCGGGGCCTCGATCTCCACCCCTGGCGGTCCACCGGCGGGTCCGACCCCGCCCAGGCCAGGACCCAGCAGCACCGCATCCAGCCGATCCAGCCAGCCCGTAGCCAGATCCGCCAGGGCCAGGCCCCCGGCCGAGGTGGCCCCCAGGCCGGGCTCCAGCACCACGTGGGGATGGATCTGCCAGAGGTGGGGGCCGATCTCCCGAGGGGGGGCGGCCCGGAGGCTGCCGCACCCGGAGGCCGTGGCGCCGGCCAGGGCCAGGTGGGCGGCCCCCCGGAAGCGCCGGCTGCCGGCGACGACCAGCAGGCGGCCGCGGGCGTACTTCCCGGCGGCTGGATCCGGGAGGGGCCACGGGGCCGAGGACTGGTCGGCGGCCCCCAGGCCCAGCAGCGGCTCGCTGTCGGTCTGGCCCAGGAGCGTGGCCGGCAGCCCCAGGTCGATCCGCTCCAGCCGTCCCACCCAGCGCAGGGCCGTGTCCTGGACCAGGCCCCGTTTGATCAGGCCGATGGTGTAGGTGGTGGCGGCCGTGGCGGCCAGATTGCCGAGCAGGGCACCGTCATCGGCGTCCAGGCCGGTGGGGACATCGACGGCCACCAGGGCGCCGGGCCGCCGCCGCTGCCGTTCCCCCAGCAGGGCTTCGATCAGCGGGCCGGCCGGCCGGTGCTGGCCGATGCCGAACAGGGCATCCACCCAGAGGGCCGGATCGCCCGGGTCGGGCGGGGCTTCCAGCAGGGGGATGCCGAGCCAGCGGGCATGGCGGAGGTGGGCCTCGGTGAGGGGACGGCGGCGCTCGAAGGGGCACCAGATCCGTACCCGGCCTCCGGCCAGGTGCCATTCCCTGGCCACCACCAGCCCATCGCCGCCGTTGTGGCCCGGTCCCACGAGCACCAGCAGGCCGTCCTGCCGGTCCCGGCCGGGCCGTTCCGCCAGGCGGCGGCTCACCGCCAGGGCGGCCTTCTCCATCAGGGCCTCCACCGGCAGCCCGCTGGTGAACAGCTCCTGCTCGATGGCGGCCATGGCGGCGCCGCTCACCAGGACGTGATCGGCATCCGCCGGCGGCCAGGCGGTGGGCATCGCCCCGAGGTTCACGGCGGCCCGAGCAGTGCTCTCCCATGATGGAGGTGTCCGCCCGTTCCACCCATCGGGATCCTTGAGCCCCACCGCCGCCACGGCCTCCGTTCCGCCTGAGGCCCCTGCCCAGCCCCCCGCTGTCACCCCCGAGGTGGCCGAGGTCCTGGCACGCCTTGGCGACTGGCCCGGTGAGCGGCGGGTGGCGGTGGGACTCTCCGGCGGCGTCGACAGTTCCTTGACCGCGGCCCTGCTGGTGGCGGCCGGCTGGCAGGTCGAGGGCCTCACCCTGTGGCTGATGAGCGGCAAGGGCGCCTGCTGCGCCGAGGGTCTGGTGGATGCGGCCGGCATCTGCGACCAGCTGGGGGTTCCCCACCATGTGGTCGATTCCCGGGCCCGGTTCCAGCAGCAGATCGTCGATTTTCTGGTGGAGGGGTACGGCGAGGGCCTCACCCCCCTCCCCTGCTCACGCTGCAACCGGGCGGTGAAGTTCGGCCCGATGCTGGAGTGGGCCGAGGCGGAGCGCGGCATCGGCCGCCTCGCCACGGGCCACTACGCCCGCCTGCGTCACGACGGCCGCCACCAGTTGCTGCGGGGCCTGGATTCCCACAAGGACCAGAGCTACTTCCTCTACGACCTGCCCCAGTCGGTGCTGGGCCGGCTGGTCTTCCCCCTCGGTGAACTCACCAAGGAGGCCACCCGCGCCGAGGCCGCACGGCTCGGCCTGCGCACCGCCGCCAAGCCCGAAAGCCAGGACCTCTGCCTCGCCGACCACCACGGGTCGATGCGGGCGTTTCTGGATGCCTACCTGGCACCCCGCCAGGGAGAGATCGTGCTGGCGGATGGCACGGTGCTCGGGCAGCACGACGGGATCGAGCACTTCACCATCGGCCAGCGCAAGGGGCTCGGGGTGGCCTGGAGCGAGCCCCTCCATGTGGTGCGGCTGGATGGGGCCATGAACCGGGTGGTGGTGGCCCCGCGGCGGGAGGCGACCCGGCAGGCCTGCGTGGTGGGCGCCATCAACTGGGTGTCGATCGCGCCGCCCAGCGGGCCGATCGAGGTGGAGGTGCAGGTGCGCTATCGCAGCCTGCCGGAACGGGCCCTGCTGACGCCCCTGCCCGAAACGGCCGCCGACCACGCCGCCGGACGGCCCCATCGGGCCCGCCTCGACTTCGCCGAGCCCCAGTTCTCGGTGGCTCCGGGGCAGGCGGCGGTGGTCTACAGCGGCGAGGTGCTGCTCGGTGGCGGGCTGATTCAGGCCGACGCCTGACGGCTCTCGCTGCGGAAGCGGTTCATCGCCGATTCGATCACCACGTGCATGTCCATGTACTTGTATTCGGAGAGACGGCCGCCGAAGATGACGTTCTCCGTGTCCTGGGAGAGTTCCTGGTAGCGCCGGTACAGCCCCTGGTTGTGGGGATCGTTGACCGGGTAGTAGGGGATGGCGTCGCCGCTGCAGGACCGGGGGTACTCCCGGGTGATCACGCTGACGGGGGAGCTGGAGCCTTCGAAGTGCTTGTGCTCGATGATGCGGGTGAACGGCTCGCTGGTATCGCAGTAGTTGATCACGGCATTCCCCTGGACGTTGTCGGTCTCCACCACGGCGTTCTCGAACTCCAGGGAGCGGTACTCCAGCCGCCCCAGCGCGTAATCGAAGTACTGGTCGATGCAGCCGGTGTAGACCACCTTGTGGGCCAGGTGCCCCAACGATGAGCGGTCGGCCAGGTAATCGACGTTGAGGC
The DNA here is from genome assembly GCA_943367815.1 of Tabrizicola sp. YIM 78059. GTDB lineage: Bacteria > Cyanobacteriota > Cyanobacteriia > PCC-6307 > Cyanobiaceae > Cyanobium. The sequence continues at coordinate 137,491 of CALRKA020000007.1, forward strand.
GGACCTCGATGCCCTCCAGCATGGCCTCGAACAGGGCCGTGTAACCACCGATGGGAATGCCCTGGTAGCGGTCCGAGAAGTAGTTGTTGTCGTAGGTGAAGCGCAGCGGCAGCCGCTTGATGATGAAGGCGGGCAGCTCACGGGGATGCTTGCCCCACTGTTTTCGGGTGTAATCGCGGATCAGGGTCTCGTAGATGTCCTTCCCCACCAGCGACAGGGCCTGCTCCTCCAGATTGGTGGGTTCGCCGGTGAAGCGCTGGGAGGCGATCTTCTGCCGGGCTTCCTCCGGCGTCCGCGTCTGCCAGAGCTCGTAGAAGGTATTCATGTTGAAGGGCAGGGAATAGAGCCTGTCTCCGGAGATCGCCTTGGGCGAGTTGATGTAGTTATTGAATTCGGCGAACCTGTTCACGAAGGCCCAGACGGCCTTGTTGCTGGTATGAAAGATATGGGCGCCGTAGCGATGGATGTTGATGCCTTCCAGCTTCTCCGTATAGCAGTTGCCACCGATGTGCGGCCGGCGCTCGACGATGAGACAACGTTTGCCTGCATCGGTGGCGAGGCGGGCAAAGGTGGCACCGAACAGGCCGCAGCCGACGATCAGATAGTCGTAGGTGGGTGTGTCCGTCTCGGCGCGCGAGTCGGAGCCCGCGCGCAGGCGCGAGCCGGGTTCACGGGAGGTCACGGATCAGCGAAAATCCTTCAGGTCAACGGGCAGAAGGTTTTCGATCGATTGCTGGATCTCCGGCGGCTCCTGCATGCCATAGGTGGCGAAGATGTTGATACCGCTGCTGGTGCACTTCTTGCAGAGTTCGCTGCCATATCGCTTGGCCTGCATCACCTGGTAGGGGGTATCGAGATAGTTGGCGATCGAGGGGGCGGAGGGGGACTGCACACAGCAGACCGAGAAGTTGCCTTCGTGGTCGAGGCACACCTGGGACTCGCGCATGAAGCAGTTCTGCGATCGGTGATCGCCGATGGCCTGCTGCACCAGCTGGGGGCTGTAGTAGATGTATTCCAGTTCCGGGGGGATCGTTTCGAGCCCGTCGAACATCTTGTCGATGGGCATGTAATAGGCGTGGTAGGGGCTGAACTTCATCCCCAGCTTGTCGCAGAAGTGCTTGAACAGGTGCACTTCATGCAGGTTCTGCTTGTGGACCAGGTAGCGCACATCAATGTTCTGGAAGCATTCCCAGTCGCCGAGGGTTTCGGAGATGCGGATCAGGTTGGCGAGCACCGGTTCGATGCGGCCGCCCTTGTGATTGATCTGGTAAGTGCGCTGGGTGAATCCCGACACCGTGATCGTGAAATTCCAGAGGCGCAGGGGCTTGAGCAGGGACCAGTCGTAGTCGTAGTTGAGGTTGGAGGAGATGCCGCAGGGGACGCCATGGCTCTCGGCGCAGGCGATCAGTTCATGGAGCTTGGAATGGAGCGTGGGTTCCGTCCAGTTGTACAGGCCGAAGCGGCAGTTGCCGTTGGTATCGGCCTTCGCTTTCAGGCAGATCTTCTCGAACAGCTCGATCGGCATCTCCGTCAGCTTCTGGCCGATGCTGTTGGTGTACTCGGGCATGCCGACGGGACAGGCCGTGCAACGGAGATTGCAGCCACTCACCACATCCACCCAGAATTCAATGACTTTCTGACCGGGGGGTGCAGGGGAATATTCAGGCCAAAGAAAACGCTTGACAGCCGATTGCACGTTCCTTGGAACGGCACGCTTCAGGACTGTTGGCAGCGCCATCTAGATTCCTACAAAAACGTCATGCGTCACCGCATCGTAGCCCCTGCCCGCTGACATCGAAGCTCCCGTGGTTTCGATTCGACGATGACGCCTCATCGGCCTGGCTGATGCGGCCTCTCAGCGGTTCGTTGGCTGTCGGGCCTGCCTCGAGAACCCTGCAGGAGTCGCCCCAGTGCCTGCAGCGTGCGCTGCTGCCGCCGCCACCAGCAACGGACCGGCGGCGGCGCCAGCCACCGTGCCGCCCGCCCCAGGCGCCGGCCCCAGACCACCTGCAGGTGCTGGGCCAGGCGCTCCCGCCTGCAACGGGCCAGCTGGCCGGCCGAGGGACCCCGGTAGGCCGGCAGGCCCAGCTGCTGGGCCAGCCGCTCGGTGGCCTCGCGCCAGTACCGGGTGGCCTCCTGCCTGATCTGCCAGCACTCCCGGATCGAGCCCACGCTGAGCAGGGTCTCCGGAGCGAAGCGCTCCACCTCGAGGATCCCGGGCAGTCCCAGGGGGTTGGTGCCCTGTTCGCTGATCACCAGACAGCCATGCAGGGGGGCCTGCCACATGCGGCCGGAGAGGGTCGTGCCCCGCTGGTAGGGGTACATCAGGCCGTAGCAGGACCAGGCGCCCGCCAGCCGTCGATTCGCTTCCAGGTAGCTGAGCCCGTGGGTGGCCAGGCCCAGCCTGTCCCAGCGGCCGCCGAAGACCCGCACCAGCCCCCGGCGCGCCAGCCGGGCCAGATCCTGCTGGTAGGGGTCGTCGCCCATCGGCTTGAAATTGGCGATGTGCAGGGGCCTGCCGGCCCTCTTGCGGAAGGGGCTCCGCTGCCAGAACTCAGGCACCACCGGCAGGTAGCCCGGCACCCAGCCCAGCCCCTCGGGCAGCTGGTCCGGTCGGAACAGGGAGATCAGGCGGATCTCACGGGCCCGGGGGAAGCGCTCGGGCCAGTTCACCTGGAGCTCCTTGACGTAGTCGTACACATGCACGATCCCCCGGTGGTCCTGATAGGTGAGGCCTGGATCGCCGCGCAGGATCACCAGCAGGTCGAGATCCGGATCGACCCCGCCTCGGACGCACCTGTAGCCCGCGGCCAGATAGAACAACCGCACGTTCCAGATGACGTCGAGATCCTGGAAGTCGATCGAAAGGATGTGGAACCGGGGGGGGGGACTCACACGACCTACCAGTGGGGATCACTGGCCAGGCTGACGGTCAGCCGACCACTGGGACTGGACGGCACGGTGGCCACACAGGCCCGCACCATGCGTCCATTGACCTCGATCTCGCAGGCGCCGCAGCTGCCCCCCAGGCAGCCGGTGGGGATCATCACCGCCGCCTGGCGGGCGGCCTCCAGCCAGTCCTGGCCAGGCAGGGCCGTGGTGGTGCGTCCGTCCGGCCACGCGATGGTGATGGCAGGGCGGGCGATGGCGATGGCAGAAGGGTCGCGCTGGCCGAAATCTAGGGGGTGGCGATCGTTCAGGGGCGCGGCGTGCGGGCCGGAGGACCCGGGGCCAGCAGCGGCGCCAGGTCGATGTGGGTCTCGAAGGCGTCGGCCAGCCGATCGAGCAGGGCGTCCCGCTGGCGGCCGTGGTGGGGCTGGTTCTCTTCCAGGGGCGGCAGCTGGCGCCGCCACCGCAGCTGGTTGAGCCAGCGGCGCCGCCAGGGGCCGTTCTCGAAGATGCCGTGCAGGTAGGTGCCGGCCACCAGACCACCCTGGGCGCCGGACTCTGCCCACCAGCCCAGGGCCCCGTCCTGCGCCAGGGGGGCACAGCCCGCCGGGTCGATCCGTTCGCTGCGGCCATGGTGGAGTTCGAATCCCTCCACCACCGGGAGGTCCCCCCGGCCGGGGGGCCAGAGGGCCCGGCTCTGCCGTTGCCGCAGCGCCTTGTCGCCCTGGAAGACCGTGCGCAGGGGCAGCAGGCCCAGCCCGGCCACCCGTTCCCCGGGTTGGCCCCCTTCGAGGCCTTCGGGGTCATGCAGCTCCTGGCCCAGCATCTGCAGGCCGCCGCAGAGGGCGAACACCTGCCCCCCCCGGGCCACATAGGCCCGCAGCTGATCCGCCAGCCCGCTGCTGCGCAGCGACGCCAGGTCCCGCAGGGTCTGCTTGCTGCCGGGCAGGATCACGGCATCGGGCTGCTCCAGGGGCTCCCCCGGCCGCTGCCACCGCAGCCGCACGCTGGGCTCCGCCTCGAGCGGGTCGAGGTCGGAGAAGTTGCTCAGGGAGGGCAGGCGCACCACCACCAGGGTGAGCTCGGCGCGGGGCTTGCGGCTCCCCCTCTCCAGCAGGTCGAGGGAGTCCTCGGGGGGAAACAGCTCGTCGAGCCAGGGCATCACCCCCAGCACGGGCACCCCGGTCTGTTGCTCCAGCCAGTCGCGGCCGGCATCGAACAGGGAACGGCGGCCGCGGAAGCGGTTGATCAGCAGCCCGCCGATCAGGGGCCGTTCCACCGGCCGCAGCAGGGCCAGGGTGCCCACGATCTGGGCGAAGACACCGCCCCGTTCGATGTCCGCCACCAGCAGGCAGCGGGCCCGCAGGTACTGGGCCAGCCGCAGGTTGGTGAGGTCCCTCGCCTGCAGATTCACCTCCACCGGGCTGCCGGCCCCCTCCAGCACCAGCCGTCCGCCGGGGTGGGCGGCCTGCAGCTCCGCCAGGCCCGTCCGGATCGCCGCCCAGCCGGGCCGGAACCAGTCGCGGTAGTAGTGCTCCGCCCGGGCCGTGCCCACCGAGCGACCCAGGTGGATCACCTCACTGGTGCTGTCGCCCCGGGGCTTGAGCAGCACCGGGTTCATCGCCACCCGCGGCTCCAGGCCCGCGGCCCAGGCCTGCAGCGCCTGGGAATAGGCCATCTCCCCGCCCTGCGGGTCGACCCAGGCGTTGAGGCTCATGTTCTGCCCCTTGAAGGGCAGGGGCTGCTCCCCCCGGCGCCGCAGCACCCGGCAGAGGGCGGCGGTCATCAGCGATTTACCGGCGCCGCTGCTGGTGCCCAGCACCATCAGCGGCCGCAGGGGGGCGGGATCGGGGCGGTTCAAAGGCGGGGGCGGTGGCGGCGCAGCGCCTCCAGGATCCGCTCCCGCCGGCCCGCCCGCGGAATTTCGCCCGGCCAGCGCCGCAGCACCTGCCGGCCCATGGGGGTCAGCCGCACCCGCTCGGTGAGTCCCTGGCCATCGACTTCCCGCCGCAGCACCCCCAGCCGGATCAGCCAGAGGAAATGGTCCTCGGTCCGGTCGCTGCTGAGGGGAAGGAAGGTGAACGGGGGGGGGACCTCGGCGTGGCCGGCCAGTTCGGTGCTGCTCAGGGGCCCTTCCCCCACCGCCTCGTAGAAGCGGCGGCGGAAGGGGAGGCAGCGGAGGGAGAGGGCGGCCCGCGCCAGCGAACGGGACTCGGTGTCGGCCTGTGCCATCGCCCCATTCTCCCCAATCGACGGGCAGGCTGGAGACCCCGCTGGAGACACCCCTTGCTGCTGCTGGCTTCCGCTTCCCCGGCCCGGCGCCGCCTGCTGGAGCAGGCCGGCATCCCCCACCGCATCCAGGTGAGCGGCGTGGATGAGGACGGGATCCGGCAGACGGATCCCCGGCGGCTGGTGCAGGAGCTGGCGCTGGCCAAGGCCCGGGCGGTGGCCGCCACGCTCGCTTCTGAAGCGGCCTGGCCGCCGTTTGGGGTGCTGGGGTGTGACTCCCTGCTGGAGGTGCAGGAGGAGGTGTGGGGCAAGCCCCGGGACGCCGCCGAGGCGGTGGCCCGCTGGCGGCGCATGGCCGGAGGCTGGGGGGACCTGCACACCGGCCATGGCCTGCTGAGGCGCCCCGCCCCCGGGGAGCCGCAGGAGCCCCTGCAGGCGGTCGTGACCACCCGGGTGCACTTCGCCGCCCTGGACGAGACGGCCATCCAGGCCTATGTGGCCAGCGGTGAGCCCCTGGCCTGTGCCGGCGGCTTCGCCCTTGAGGGCCGCGGCGGCCTGGTTGTGGAGCGGCTGGAGGGCTGTTTCAGCAACGTCATCGGCCTCAGCCTGCCCCTGCTGCGGCAGTGGCTCGGCCCCGGGGCCCTGGCTCAGGCGCCCGGGTGATGGGCGCGGATCCGCCGCAGCCAGTGGGCCATCGACATCCTTTCGAGCACGGCACGGCGCTGGGCCGGATCCTCAAACCGGGGATGCAACGCGTCCCTCCAGGCCTCCAGCCGCGCCGGGGAGAGGGTGTGGCTGTCCCAGTGGTCGACATAGGCCACCGGCAGATCGCCGAAGGCGACGGTGGTGGGATTGCGCTCGATGATCGGGATCGCCCCGGCCAGCAGGGCCGTGAACGCCTTCGGGCAGGGATCGAGGCCGCCGCCGCCGGCGCAGATCACAAAGGGATAGCGCCTGAGGGTCGGGAAGAAATCGTCGTAGGGAATCTGTTCGTGCACCTCGACGAACGCACGCCACTCGCCGGTGGCGAACCGCATCACCGTTCGCCGGTTCTCCCATTGGGGACCTTCGCGGACGTAATGGGCGCAGAAGGCCTTGAGGGGCCGCTCCCGGATGGCGACCGGCCCGTTCTCGGCCAGGGTCTGCCGGTAGATGACATGGCCATCACTGTTGATGCAGCCCAGCGGAATCGGGGTGACACCGTTCAGCGGGGTGTCCAGATTCTCCGCATACCAGTGCAGCAGTCGGGGGTCGTCCAGGAGGTCGAGCAGGCGCTGCTGCAGGCCGGAGGCGAGATAGTCGGGGAACCGCCGATCCACCTGCCTGGGCAGGGTGGTGTCGGCATCGCCCGTGATCAGAACGAAGCGGGATGGGGCCGCGATGCGGGGGAGATAGTGCTCCAGAAACAGCTCCAGGCACTCCGGCACCGCCTTGACGAACAGGAGTTGGGGCTGGGCGCGCAGGTTGCCGAAGAAGCCATGGCGGGTCAGGCTCCAGTCGGCCCAGTGGGCGATCGAGGGGATGGTGGGCTCCACCAGCCGCGTGTTCAGCACCAACCCGTCCCCCTTCGGATTCCGGCGCTGCAGGGAGCGACGGGTCGCTGAGAACCGGCGCCGGTTGATTTGCCGCTCGATGGCCTGGGTGCGCCGCCGGATCCGCGGACCAAGCAAGACCCGGAGGGTGCGCGGCGATCGCCGGACCTTGCCGCTCAGCCTCCCCCACAGGCTCGAAGCGTCCGTGGGGGAGGGATCACCCATCGGATCTCCCAACGGCTGCGGCGGAACTCAAGATACGGCAGCAAAAAGCCCCCGCCCGAGGGCGGAGGCAGAGGCTGATGGGAGGGGATCGGTGAACCGGTTCCCCTGGATGCATCAGTCGAGGTCCGGCATGGCCAGGGTGGGCTCGGCCTGACGGTCGATGCCCTTCTCGAAACCGGCGGCGGCGGCGCGGGCCCGGCCCGCATGCCACAGGTGACCGACCAGGAAGAAGAAGGCCAGCACGAACTGCGTGGAGGCCAGCCACTGGCGGATGTTGACGAAGTTCACCGAGTTGGGTTCGGTGATGATGCCGCCAACGGAGTTGAGGGAGGCGTTGGGGGCGTGGGTCATGTACTCAGCCGCCCGACGCACCTGCCACGGCTGGATGTCGTTCTGGAGCTTGTCAAGGCTCAGACCGTTGGGGCCGCGCAGGGGCTCCAGCCAGGGACCGCGGAAGTCCCAGAAGCGCATGGTTTCACCACCAAAGATGATCTCGCCGGTGGGGGAGCGCATCAGGTATTTGCCCAGGCCGGTGGGGCCCATGGCGGAACCGATGTTGGCGCCCATGCGCTGGTCGCGCACCAGGAAGGTGAAGCTCTGGGCCTGGGAGGCTTCGGCGTTGGTGGGGCCGTAGAACTCCGAGGGGTAGGCGGTGTTGTTGAACCAGATGTAGGCCGAGGCGATGAAGCTCATGAAGCTCAGGGCGCCAAGGCTGTAGCTCAGGTAGGCCTCACCGTTCCAGATGAAGGCGCGACGCACCCAGCCGAAGGGCTTGGTGATGACGTGCCAGATGCCACCGAAGATGCAGATCAGGCCGATCCAGATGTGGCCACCGATGATGTCCTCCATGGAGTCAACACCGATGATCCAGCCCTCGCCACCGAAGGGGGCGCGGGTGAGGTAACCGAAGATCACCCCGGGGCTGAGGGTGGGGTTGCTGATCAGACGGACATCACCGCCGCCGGGAGCCCAGGTGTCATAAACACCACCGAAGAACATGGCCTTGAACACCAGCAGCAGGGCACCCACACCGAGAAGGATGAGGTGGTAGCCGATGATGTTGGTCATCTGGTTCTTATCGCGCCAGTCCTGGGAGAAGAACGCGGAGTAGTTCTCCAGGATCTCGGGACCGCGCAGGGCGTGGTACAGGCCGCCGAGGCCGAGCACGGCGGAACTGATCAGGTGCAGGACACCGACCACGAAGAACGGATAGAGGTCGGTGACCTCACCGCCGGGGCCGACGCCGTAGCCGAGGGTGGCGACGTGGGGGAACAGGATCAGACCCTGTTCGTACATGGGCTTGTCGAAGGTGAAGTGGCTCACCTCGAACAGCATCATGGCGCCGGCCCAGAAGACCATCAGGCCCGCATGGGCCACGTGGGCACCGAGAAGACGGCCGGAGAGGTTGATCAGCCGGGCGTTGCCCGCCCACCAGGCATAGCCGGTGGAGTCGAGGTCCTTGCCCCCGACCGAGATGAGACCGGAATTAAAGGGCGTTTCCACGGGGCAGAACCTCTTCAGGGAAGATGAAGTTTTCGTGCGGCTGGTCAGCGGGGGCCATCCAGGCACGCAGACCTTCGTTGAGCAGGATGTTCTTGGTGTAGAACGTCTCGAATTCAGGATCCTCCGCCGCGCGGATCTCCTGGCTGACGAAGTCGTAGGCCCGCAGGTTGAGGGCCAGGCCGATGATGCCGATGCT
>CALRKA020000008.1:0-120458 GCA_943367815.1 Tabrizicola sp. YIM 78059
CTGACCTACATCAAGGCCAACCACGGCGTCTCCGGCGATGCCGGCGTCATCGCCAACAACTACATCGATTACGCCATCAGCGCTCTCGTCTGAGCTCTCAAGGCCATCGTTGTTTCCGGGTCCCCTTCGGGGGACCCTTTTTTTCTGGCCGGACTTCCGCCGGCCCCGGGGATGGCAGCATTCCCCGAGCCCCCTCGCACGTGCGCAGAGCCATGGCCGGTGACGGCGAACCGATCAGCGAAGCCGAGGCCCTAGAGCAGCTTCGCCAGACCGAGGACCAATCCCGTCAGTACTACGCGGCCTGGTGGCTGGGGCGCATGCGCAGCCAGCACCCGGAGGCCGTTCCCCTACTGCTCGCCGCCCTCACCCAGCGCCAGCCCCGGGATCCGGGCGCCGGTGTCGAGCACAACGCCGTGGCCCGCAATGCGGCCCGGGCCCTGGGCAAGATCGCCGACGCACGGGCGGTGCCCGAGCTGCTGGCGGTGCTCGACGACGCCGACGACGGCCTGCGGGAGGCCGCGGCCCGGTCCCTCGGCGAGCTTCGGTCGACGGCGGCGGTGCCCCTGCTGATCCGGCGGCTGGCCAGCGGCCCCGCCGTCGCCGGCGCCTGCCGCAGCGACAGCCCCCGGCTGCAGGAACCCTGCGAAGCGATGCTGGAGGCCCTGGGGGCGATCGGGGAGGCGCAGCTGGAGGTGCTGGAGGTGATCCGCCCCTTCACCGCCCACGACCGGCCCCTGGTCCGCAGCGCCGCCTGTCGCGCCCTGCTGCAGCTCACCGGCGAAACGATCTGGGCGGACGAGCTGCTCCAGCTGCTGCAGCATCCCCAGCTGCAGGTGCGCCGTGCGGCCCTGATGGATCTGGGGGCGGTGGGATGGCGGCCCGCCCTGGAACCGATCCGGCGCACCTTCGCCGAGAACAGCCTCAAGCTGATCGCCCTGCGGGGGCTGGTCGAGCATGGCCGTGGCACTGGCCACGGCAGCGAGGCGGACAGCGATGATGAGGCCCTCCTGATGGCGATGGACGCCCTGCTGTGATGACGGCCGGAAGCGGAGATTCCCGGGGCGCGGCCGAACGGATCCGGGCCTTTGAGCGGGCCGGCAGCGCCGAGGAGCTGGTGGCGGCCACCCGCCGGCTGACCGACTGCGACGACCCCCTGGCCACCGTGCCCCAGCTGGTGCAGGTGCTGGGGTTCAACAATCCCGGAGCCGCCGTCGCCGCCGTGGATGGCCTGATCGCGATCGGCCCGGCGGCCGTCGGGCCCCTGCTGGCCAATCTGGATGCCCACAACTACGGCGCCAGGGCCTGGGCCGTCCGGGCCCTGGCGGGTATCGGCGACCCGCGCGGGCTGGACGTGCTCGAGGACGCCCTGGCCACCGACGTCGGGCCCAGCGTGCGCCGGGCCGCCGCCAGCGGGCTGGGGGCCCTGCGGCTGGAGAGCCTGGCCGAGCAGGAGCGGGAAGGGATCCGCCTGCGCTGCCTGGAGGCCCTCGAAGCGGGCCGCAGCGACGGCGAATGGGTCGTGCGCTATGCCGTGGCCGTGGGGTTCGAGGGCCTGGCCCTGCCCCTGTCCCCGCCCCATCCCCACCGCCAACGGGCCTTGGCGGGCCTCAGCCAGCTCCTGCAGCCGGAGCAGGAGGAGACTCTGGTGGTGCGCCTGCGGGCCGGTGTGGCCCTGAAGCGACTGGACAAAACCGATGACCTCCCCTGATCCAACCGCCGCGACGAGCCGCTCCGAAGCCGGCCGACCCACCGGCATCCTGTTCGTCTGCCTCGGCAACATCTGCCGCTCCCCGGCCGCCGAAGGGGTCTTCCTGCACCTGATCGCCCGCCAGGGGCTGGAGCAGGCCTTCACGGTGGACTCCGCCGGCACCGGTGACTGGCACGTGGGCCGCCCCGCCGACGCCCGCATGCGCAGCGCCGCCGCCCGGCGGGGCATCGTTCTGCCCAGCCGGGCGCGCCAGATCACGACGGACGACCTGGGCCGCTTCGACCACGTGCTGACGATGGACCGGCAGAACCTGGAGGCGGTGCGCGGCCTGGCGGGTCGGGGGGACACCGCCGCCCGCATCGGCCCGCTCACCCGTTACTGCCGCCGCTACAGCGTCGAGGAGGTGCCCGATCCCTACTACGGCGGCGAGGAGGGCTTTGATCGGGTGCTGGACCTGCTTGAGGACGCCTGTGGGGGCCTGCTGGAGGCCCTGAAGGCGGACCAGGCCCCCGGTCAGGGGCGCCGCTAGGGCCCCCGCTAGGGCGCAGCCCCCTCCAGGGGGGAGGGGCCCCGCCAGGCGTCCTCCGGCACCCGCTCGCGGAACAGGTCGACCAGGCGCTGGATCACGGCGTCGATGGCCAGGCCGTCGGTGACGAGCTCCACCGCGTCCTCCGCCTGGCGCAGGGGGGCCTCGGCGCGGCTGGAATCACGGTGATCCCGCTCGGCGATCTGGGCCTCCAGTTCCGCCAGGGGCGGCACCGCGAAGCCGCGCTGGGCCAGATCCGCCGCCCGGCGGCGGGCCCGCTCCGCCACCGTGGCGGTGAGGAACACCTTGCATTCGGCCTCCGGGAAGACGGCGGTGCCGATGTCGCGGCCCTCCGCCACCAGGCCGCCCCGCCGGCCCATGGCCTGCTGCTGGCGGGTGAGGGCCGCTCGCACGCAGGCGTGGGCCGCCACGGTGGAGACCTGGGCGGTGACCTCGGGGCCACGGATCGCCTCGCTCACCTCATGGCCGTTGACCCGCACCCGCTGCTCCCCGGCGGCGTCGCTCTCCAGCCGCAGATCGAGGTCGTCGAGCAGCGGGGCGATGGCGTCGGAGTCGGCCGGGTCCACACCCTGGTGCAGCACCCACCAGGTCAGGGCCCGGTACATGGCGCCCGTGTCGAGGTAGACGAGGCCCAGGCGGCGGGCGAAGGCCCTGGTGACCGTGCTCTTGCCCGCCCCGGCGGGGCCATCGATGGCGACGATCGGCGGGCGGTTCATCAGAAAGATGTGATCGATCAGGCGGGTGCTGCCGCAGCGGGCGGCGGCGGCCAGCAGCGCCATCCCGGCGGCGCCGGACACCGGAGCCAGGGTAAAGGGATGGACGAGCTGCACGTACTCCACGCCCAGTCCCGCCGCCTCCAGCTCCCCGGTCACCGCCGCCGTCAGCGCTTCGGCGCCGCTGGTGCCGCCGCGCCAGAGCGCGAGCGCTGCCTTCAGGGCGGCCGGCAGGGCCGCCGCCTGGTCACGCTCGGCGGCGCTGAGGTAGCGATGGCGGGAACTGCAGGCAAGTCCATCGGCCTCCCGCACGGTGGCGCAGCCCTGGACCGTCACCGGCAGGGCCAGATCGGCGACGACGCGGCGCAGGATCGTGAGCTGCTGCCAGTCCTTCTCCCCGAGCAGGAGGCGATCGGGCCGCACCAGGGCCAGCAGGCGACAGACGACGGTGGCGACCCCCTCGAAATGGCCGGGGCGTCCGGGGCCGCACAGGGACCGGCGCAGGCCGGCCGGCGGGACCACCCCGGTGAGCTCCGCCTCACCTCCGGGGAAGAGTTCCGCCACCGAGGGGGCGAAGAGGGCATCGGCGCCGGCCGACGCCCCCAGGGCGGCGTCGGCGGCCAGATCCCTGGGATAGCGGGCGAAATCCTCGGATGGCCCGAACTGGAGCGGATTGACGAACACACTCAGCAGCACCGCGGGCCGGCCGCCGGGAACGGGCGCCGACGCCCGCCGCAGCAACTGCTGATGGCCCTCGTGCAGGCTGCCCATGGTGGGCACGAAGTGGAGCGGCCGCCCGGCCTGGCCGCGGCGCCAGTCGCTCAGGTCGGCCCGGGTCTGAAGCAAGCGCACCGGCACAAAGGAAAAGCCCACCCGCCAGATTGGCGGATGGGCCGGTGGTCAGCGTGCCGGCCGCGGCCGGAGCGGGGACTCAGGGCAGGACTTCCAGCTTCACCTGGGCGACGCCACTGGCGGTGAGGCCGAGCTCATGGGCGGCACCGTGGGCCAGATCGATCACCCTGCTGCCGTGGAAGGGACCGCGATCATTGATGCGCACCACGGCGGAACGGCCGTTCCAAAGGTTGGTGACGCGCACCTTGGTGCCGAAGGGCAGGGTGCGGTGGGCGGCGGTCAGGGTGCCCGGGCGGAGCACCTCTCCACTGGCGGTGCGGTTGCCGAAGAAGCCGGGGCCATACCAGCTGGCCTGACCGGTGGTGACCCGACCGGCGGAGGCGATCAGATTGCTGGCCGTGGGCACGGTGCGGATCTCGTCGACGAAGCGCTCCCAGTCGGAGGGAAAGTCGGCGGGGCGAATGGCAACGGAACTCCCTGGGGCCTGCGTGGCAGTAAGGGAGCCGGCCTGGGCCGGGGCGATGCTGCTGGTGAAGAGAAGGGCGGCGGTGCCCAGGAGTTGAGTGACTCGCATGACAAGCGGAATGCACCGGCGGAGCAGGGCAGCGGGGAAGGGACTTCCTCGTTGACTGCATTCGGACGTTGAGGACAACCGGAACCTGTGGCGGTGTTGGCTGAGGTCAACGGGACCGAATTGGCCTGGTGAATTCCTTACAGAAAATGACGACCCCGGAAAACTATCCGAAGTCCGCAGGGCCATGGAGGACCTCTGACGACCCCCCGAATCGATCAGTTTTCTTCATCTTTGCCACCCTTCCAGGCGTCCACTGGCCTGACTGGCCCATCGGGGCTATCGAAACATCAGTGGATTTGATTGCTTTCATAAGCCGCGGCGATGGAAGTGTGGGCCAATCCCGGGATCGTCCACGCAAAAGGGCCATCCGGCGCCCTCCCGGTCCCCCGCGGCCCCGTGCCGATGCAGGATCGGTGCAGCGCTGACCCTTGCCCCATGGACTACCGCTCTGCCGGCGTGGACGTGGCCGCCGGCCGCGCCTTCGTGGAACGCATCCGGGACAGTGTCGAGACGACCCGACGGCCGGAGGTGCTGGGCGGGCTGGGGGGCTTCGGCGGCCTCTGCCGACTGCCGGCCGGGATGAAGCGTCCCCTGCTGGTGGCCGGGACCGACGGCGTGGGCACCAAGCTCGAACTGGCCCAGGCCCATGGCGCCCATCACGGGGTGGGCATCGATCTGGTGGCCATGTGCGTCAACGACGTGATCACCAGCGGGGCCGAACCCCTCTTCTTCCTTGATTACATCGCCACCGGCAAGCTCGGCCCCGAGGCCATGGCCGAGGTGGTGGAGGGCATCGCCGACGGCTGCCGCCAGAGCGGCTGTGCCCTGCTGGGGGGCGAGACCGCGGAGATGCCGGGGTTCTACGGCGCCGGCCGCTACGACCTGGCCGGGTTCTGCGTGGCGGTGGTGGAGGAGGACGAGCGGATCGACGGCACACGGGTGACCGCCGGCGACCGGATCGTCGCCGTGGCCAGCAGCGGCGTCCACAGCAACGGCTTCAGCCTGGTGCGGCGCATCCTCGAGGCCGAGGCCGTCGACGGCGCCACGCCGCTGCCCGCCACCGGCCAGGGGCTGATCGACGCCCTGCTCACCCCCACCCTTCTCTATGCCGCCCTGGTGAAGGACCTGCGCCGCTCCGGCCTGCCCCTCCACGCCATGGCCCACATCACCGGCGGTGGCCTGCCGGAAAACCTGCCCCGCTGCCTGCCGCCGGGGGTCCACGCCGTGGTCGACCCCGGCAGCTGGGAGCGCCCGCCCCTGTTCCGCTGGCTGCAGGAGAAGGGACAGGTGCCGGAGGCCGACCTCTGGAACACCTTCAATCTCGGGGTCGGCTTCTGTCTGGTGGTGCCGCCCGAGGCCGTGCCCGCCACCCTCGACCTCTGCCGCTCCTCGGGCCACCAGGCCTGGGAGCTGGGCGGCGTCGCGGCGGGCGACCCCGGCGAGACCCCCCTGGCCGGATTGCCGCACTGAGGCGACTCCGGGCCGGATGCACCGCTTTTCCTAAGGTCGTCAGCGTCTTTGCCGACACGACCAGGCTCCCTACCGCTCAGAAGAGTTCGTTGCCCGATGTTCGATACGTCCAGACGCATCACGCGCCGCCGCAGTTCCGCCGGCCCGATCCCGCCCCAGCGCCCCCAGCAGCCCCGTCCCCGCCTGCGGGACGCCGGTGCCCCGCTGCAGCGCGAAAGCACGGGCGGCCAGCGCCCCACCTTCCTGACCCTGCGGGACCACGGCAAGGTCTATGTGGCCGACCTGCCACGCCTCTCCGACGGCCAGCTCACCCATATCAATAAGGAAGCCCAGGACGTCCTCGACAGCCTCAACCGCCGTCTGCAGGAGCTGGAGGCCCAGACCCACCTGAGCGAGGCCGACCAGGACACCCGGATCCGGGCGACCACCAAGCGCGACATCACCCAGCGGTTTCTCAACTCGATCGCCCAGGAGCAGGAACTGCGGCGTTCCAACCCGGCGCTGCGGGCGGCGGCGGGCGAATCCCTGGCCCGCGCCTTCCTGGAACTGGCCCGCCATCGGCTGCCTGGCTCCACCTTCGACTCCCTGCTGCAGGAGGCCCTCAGCGCCTGCGGCCCCGGCGAGGACGGCGCCCTCAGCGGCGAAACGGCCGATCCCCAGGTGGTCCGGCTGCTGCAGCGGGCCGAAGCCCCCCAGCCGCGGCCAGCGGCCCTGCCGGTGGTGCTGAGTCCCGACCCGGCCGACGCCCTCAGCGCCTGAGGTCGTCAGCCGCTCTGGAACGGGTTGGCCGGCATGCGCGCCACGCAGCGCAGCGCCACCCGGTCCAGATCCCGCCGTTCCGCCTCTTCGAGGCACCAGGTGGCGGCGGCCGCCGCCGCTTCGGCCTGGTCGGGCCGGCGCATCCCCACCAGGGGCAGGGCGCCATGGGCCCGGCACCAGTTGATCGCCACGGCCGCCATCGGGGCGTCGTGGGCGCGGGCGATCCGCTCCATGGTCTGCAGCAGGGGCTGGATGCGGGGCCGCAGGCGCCGGAACAGCAGGCCCCGCGGGCCCGGGGGCAACGCCGCCCGGGCCTCCCCCGGGGACTGGGCCAGCAGCCCCAGGGCCAGGGGGCTGTAGGCCAGCAGCTCGATGCCCAGCTCCCGGCAGACCGGGGCCACCCCCTGGGCCCCGAGCGCCTCGGGGGCCAGCAGGGACAGCTGCACCTGCAGGCTGGCCAGACGCAGGCCACGCCGGCCCAGCAGTTCGTGCACCTGGCGCAGACGGCGTGGCCCCAGGTTGGAGACCCCCAGGCTGGCCACCCGTCCCGCGGCCACCAGATCCGCCAGTCCCTCCAGCAGCGGCCCCTCCTGCCAGGGGGCGTAGCGGGCCGTGCTCCAGTGCAGCTGCACCCTGTCCAGGTGGCCCCTCAGCCGCCGCCGGGACGCCTCGAAGGCCCCTTCGAACCCCCGGCGGCCCAGGCGCCAGGGGAACGGGGCCAGCTTGGTGGCCATGGTCAGCCGCTGGCGCCGGTCCGGCGGCAGGGCCTCGACGAAGTCGCCCAGGAGCGACTCGCTGCGTCCCCCGTAGCGGCCGGTGCCATAGGAATCGGCCGTATCGAAGAACGTCAGCCCCAGCTCCACCGCGCGGCGGAAGCAGGCGGCCAGGGTGTCGTCCTGGGCGGGGTCGTACCCCCAGAGGAACTGGTTGCCCCAGGCCCAGGTGCCGACCCCGACCCCGGTGACGGCGGACGACTCCGGAGCGGGCAGGATGGCGGCAGGGTCGGCCATGGCGATCACGCAGGTCCCGGTCCGTAGCCATGATCGATCCGATCCTCCCCCCGGGGACACGCGATGACCAACCCCGTGGCCCTCGGGCCGGAGCCGTCCCCGGCCAGTCCAGCCGTGCTGCCCGCCGCCGACCAGCCCGCCGCGGCCACGCCCCCTGGCCCCGCCGCCGATCCGGTGCTCTGCCACCACTGCGGCCGGACCGCCAGCAACGGGATCAGCTGCCAGGGCATCTGCGTCGCCGACTCGGGCTATTGAAACGCCGGCCGGGCCCTGGGGCCCTGGCGGCACTGAGCCTGCTGCTGGCCCTGGGTGTCCGCTCGGCGCCCCTGGGGGCCAGGGATCTGTCCGGGGACGATTTCGGCCGCTGGGAAAGCACGCTGCGCCGCTGCAGCATCGTTACCCCCTCCGGCACGGGCCCGGTGCCGCCCCCGGCCAACTGCCGCCTGCTGCGGCTGGACCAGCAGATGGAGGGTCTGCTCAGTGTGCGGTTCCTGCAGCCCGGCGGCGACGGCTCCTTCCTGGATCGCCAGCTGGTCTTCGCCGGGGTGCTGGCGGAAGGCTCCGCGGCCATGGCCTGCCACCGCAGCCGCTGCGAGCCGCGCTGGCCGGTGCGGCTGCGGGTGAGCGCCGTGGGCCAGGCGGGATTCGGTGACGGAGCCGCCGCGCTCGGGCTGACCAGGGCCGAGCTCGCCAGCGGACAGTGCCTGCTGGACGATCGCGCCTTTCGCTGCGAGGCCACCGGCCCGCAGGGACGGCAGTGGCGGGTGGAGGCCGCCCCCTGAGCGGAACGGGATCGGGCGGGCGAGGGGAGGCGGAGATGACGATCGGCAACGAAGGCCACAGACAGGAAGCCCACTCTTCAGATTCTCTTTAGGATTGATCCGTCCGGGAGATGGCCATGCCCCCATCCACGTCTCTGCTGGCCCTGGTGGGCGTTGTGGGTTTCGCCATCATCTCGCTGCTCATGGGCGTTCTCCCCTGAGCCGGAACGGCGGGTCGATCGAATGCCGCCGCTAGGGTGCCGATGACCCGCCGGCCGGCATGTCGACCAAGGACGCTTTCACCCGCATCTATCAACGTGACACCTGGGGTGGAGGATCGGGACAGGGATCCAGGCCGGAGTTCAACGGCGAATACATCGCCACCCTGCAGCGCTTCCTCCAACTCAACGAGATCGGCAGCGTCGTTGATTTCGGATGTGGCGACTGGCAGTTCTCCCGCCTGATCCACTGGGGGGACATCACCTACACAGGGATCGACATCGTCGATTCGGTGGTGGCCGCCAACAGCGAACGCCATGCCAGCGACACGGTTCACTTCCAGCTGTTCGACGACCTGGACAGCCTCCCGCCTGCCGATCTGATCCTCGTCAAGGATGTGCTGCAGCACCTTCCCAACCACCTGGTGCGGGACTATCTCGACCATTTCAAGACCAAGTACCGCTGGCTGATCGTCACCAACGATGATCTGCCCCTGTCGAAACTCAATCAGGAGATCGATGCGGGGGCCTGGCGGCCCCTGCGCCTGGATCTTCCGCCCTTCGGCGAACACTGCTCCACCCTGGCCCAGTGGGTCGTGCTGACGGAATCTTCCATGAGTCTGCACCGGAAGCGGACGGATCTGATCCTCGGGGAGGGGCCGCGACGACCGCCAGGCCGACCGGATGATCAGACCCTTTGAGGCTCCGGTGGATTGGGGATCGGCAGGGTTGGGGATCAGTCGGGCTGGGGATCAGCTGGTCTGTGGATCAATCAGGTGGATCAATCAGGTTGAAGACTGCGGTGTGGCGTAGATGACGGCGGGCCGATCACCAACAACCGTTCACCAGTTGCCGACCCTTTTCAGCGCGGTGTAATACTCGATGATGGCATCCTCCAGAATGGCCGTGGGCGTGGAGGGAAGCTGGATTCTTTCACGATAGGCCTGGATCTTTTCAATCATCTCCAGACATTCCTCGCTGAGCAGAGCCACGAACGGATCCGGCTCTTCCGGGGAATTGGCTTCCACCGCAGTCCTCATCGGCATGTCCGGTGCAGTCTGCCACCGATGGGCGGTCGCCGTACCGACCTCCCCGGCACAGGGGAGCGGCCAGGAGACCCCCGGTTGTTGCAGAGGCGGCACCCAGATTCGAACTGGGGATAAAGGATTTGCAATCCTCTGCCTTACCACTTGGCCATGCCGCCTGCCGGGGAGCAAACTCCCCGCAGCGGATCGTATCAGCCATGGCATGTCCTCCCCCCGTCTGCTGGTTCTGAGCAACGGCCATGGGGAGGATCTGATCGCCCTGCGGCTGATCGAGGCCCTCAGGCAACAGGCCCCCGGGCTGGACGTGGCCGTGCTTCCGCTGGTGGGGGTCGGCCAGGCCTACGCCGGCGCCGAGGCGGCCGGGGAGCTGCGGCGGGTGGGCCCGCGGCAGCCGCTGCCCAGCGGCGGCTTCAGCAACCAGAGCCTGACGGGGCTGCTGCAGGACCTGGCGGCCGGGCTGCCGCTGCTCAGCTGGCACCAGTGGCGGATCGTGCGGCGCTGGGGCCGGCAGGGTCTGCCGATCCTGGCGGTGGGCGACCTGCTGCCCCTGCTCCTGGCCTGGGCGGGGGGCGGCCCCTACGGCTTCCTCGGCACCCCGAAGAGCGACCACACCTGGGCTACGGCGCCTCCGGCCGGCTGGGGCCGCTCCCCCCTGGCCGATGGCTACCACCGGGCCAAGGGCAGCGAATGGGATCCCTGGGAATGGGCCCTGATGGGCCGGCGTCGCTGCCGGCTGGTGGCGGTGCGGGATCGCCTCACCGCCCGGGGGCTGCGGCGCCACGGGGTGCGGGCCCTCGCCCCGGGCAATCCGATGATGGACGGCTTCGCCCCCGCCCCGCCGCTGCCCCCCTGGCTGCAGGGACGGCGCCGCCTGCTGCTGTTGCCCGGCAGCCGTCTGCCCGAGGCCCTCGGCAACCTGCGCGGCCTGCTGGCGGCCCTGCCGCCGCCCGAGGGGTCCCCCCCGATCAGCGTGCTGCTGGCCACCGGCTCCCGTCCCGACGCCGCCGAACTGGCCGCCCCCCTGGCGGCGGCGGGCTTCGCCCCCGGCACGCCGCCGGAGGGCTCGGGGGCCACGGCCCTCTGGCGGCGCGGCCCCCTCGAGCTGCTGGTGGGTCCGGGCCGGTTCGCAGCCTGGGCGCCGCTGGCGGAGCTGGGGCTGGCCACCGCCGGCACCGCCACCGAACAGTTGGTGGGGCTGGGGGTGCCGGCCCTGTCGCTGCCGGGGCCAGGGCCCCAGTTCAAGGCCGGCTTCGCCCGCCGCCAGAGCCGGCTTCTGGGGGGAGCGGTGCAGCCGTGCCATGGCCCGGCCCAGCTGCGCCACCGGCTGATCACCCTGCTCGACGACGACGGGGAGCGGGCCCGGCTGGGACGGATCGGCCGGCGCCGCATGGGGCCGGCGGGCGGCAGCGCCCGGCTGGCGGCCCTGATCCGGGAGCGGCTGCTGCCGCGGTAGGGGGATGATGGGGCCGACCGCCCCCTTGTCCTCCGCACCGATGCCCGGCATCCCCGACCGCAGCTTCAACGCCGCCTGCGGTCATCTGGCCACAAAGCTGGGCATCAGCCTGGCGGCGGCCCGCCGACGGGTGGAGATCCTGGCGGCCAAGGAAGGGCTCCGGGACACCGCCGCCAAGCTCGCCCTGGCGGAGCGGCTGCTGGAGGAAACCAGGGCCAGTGGCCTCGACCGGGGCCAGCTGTTCGACGGCCAGCTGCGCTCGGTGGGGGAGGACGACCTGTTCATGATCGAGGACTGAGCGCCACCCCAGGCGGGCCCCCCAGCGCGTCCGGGCTCAGTGCTCGAACACCTGGTTGAACCGTTGCCGGTCGAGGGCGGAGAAGACGGGCACACAGGCGAAGCAGCGGCGCGCCAGCTCCCAGCGCTCCTCACGGCGCAGCATCACCTCCAGCCGGTCCCGGGCGGCCAGCAGCCAGCGCACGTCACCGGCGGCATAGGCCAGCTGGGTATCACTGAGCTCCTCCACCCGGCCCCAGTCGGAACTCTGGGCCTGCTTGTCGAGCTCCACCCCCACCAGCTCGTTGACCACGTCCTTGAGGCCATGGCGCGGGGCGTAGGTGCGGGCCAGGCGGCTGGCCACCTTGGTGCAGAAGACGGGGTCCACGGCGATGCCGAGGTTCTCCCCCAGCGCCGCCACGTCGAAGCGGGCGAAGTGGAACACCTTTTCGATCGCCGGGTTCTCGCACAGGGCCTTCAGCCGCGGCGCCTCCGTCTGCCCCCGCGCCACCCGGATGCAGCAGACGTTGTCGTCGTCATCGCAGATCTGGACCAGACAGAGGCGGTCACGGCCATGGATCAGCCCCATGGCCTCGGTGTCGATCGCCAGGGCCCGGGCCTTGCCGAACAGCTCCATCCAGGCGGCGTCGAGGTCGTGGTCGAAGACGGCGAAGCGGGCCGGCGGGCCGGGGCTGGCACTGCCGCTGGAAGGGGTCTGGGCCATGGGGGAACAGGGGGGTGGCGGCCATCGTCGCCCACGGCGGCCGCTGACCCGGCCGGGCGGGCCAGAATGCGGGCCCGAAAGGCTGCGCCGCCATGCCCACCCTGGGTTCCACCCTCCTGCTCACCCTGCTGATGGCCATCGGCCTGGTCTTCTTTCTGAGGGCCGCCAGCAAGGACCGAACCACGGTGGTGGACGTGCACTCCCCCCAGCCGCCCTTGCAGGTGCTCGAGGGCCTCTCCGACTGGCTCACCGCCCGGGGCTGGCAGACCGAGGCCGGCGATCCGGAGCGCCAGCTGCTGCGATTCCGCGGCCAGGTGCGCTCCAGCCTTCCCCTGGCCCTGCTGCTCTCGCTGCTGGGCAGCGTCGGGGCCGCCTGCCTGGGCCTGGTGCTGCGCCAGGTGCTGCCCTCCCTCGGCTGGTGGCCCCTGCTGCTGGCCCTGGTGGGTCCGCTGGCCGGGGTGATCTACCGGCGCCGCGCCGCCCGGCCTGAGAGCCTGGAGCTGCGCCTGATCAGCGGCGACACCGACGGCGGCAGCACCCTGCGCCTGCGCGCCCACCGCGACGAACTGATCGCCATCGAGCGGGAACTGGGCCCGGGGCTCCAACTGGCCAGCGATGGCTCCCTGCTCTCCTCGCCGATCTGAGCCCATGGGTTCCCCTCTTCCGACCTGGCTGGTGGGGCCGGCCCTGCTGATCGGCAGCCTCGGCCCCCTGGCGCCGCTGGCCCATGGCGCCGAAGCGGCCGTGCCGGCCAGCCGGATCCAGGCACAGGCGCTGGCCAGCCTCGATCCGCTCACCGGTCCCCGCAGCCGCCTGGGCCGGGACTGGATCGGCGCCCGCCCCGTCGATCCGGACACCCCCATCCTGGTGCTGGCCGGCCATGCCGATTCCCAGGGCATGAACGGCGCCGGCACGAGCGGCGCCGCCGTGGCCGCTGGGGCGCCGCCGATGTATCCAGGCATCAGCGACGAGCTCTACTGGAACATGGTCGTCGCGGAGGCGGTGGTGACCCTGGGCCGGCAGCGGGGGCTGCGCATCAGCTCCTACCGCCCCCCCTTCCGCACGATCCCGGACGGCGACCACCCCAGCACCAACTGGAGCGTGGGCCGCCAGCACGCCGCCAGCGGCGGCTATGCCCTGGAGATCCACTTCGATGCCTGGGGCCCCGACGGCATCGGGTCGGGGCTGATCCCGCCCCTGCATCGCCCCTTCGGCTCGCTCGACGAAAGCCTGGCCGTGGCCTTCGGCGGTTTCCCCATGGCCTTCCGTGGCGGCCTCGGGGGACCGCGGCGCGGCATCGCCCTGCTGGAAGTGGGCAAGCTGGAGGGCCAGCTGGAGCGCTCGCTGCGCAACCCGGCCACCCGTTCTGACACGGTGATGGCCATCGCCGAGCGGATCGTGACCGCCCTCGAGGTGGGCCTGGGCCGAAGCCCGGCCACCGCCATGCCGCTCAGCCCACCGCCTGGTGGGGTCGGCAGCGCCCCTCCAGGGAAGGGTCTTCAAGCCAGTTCTGCGGACGAGTGAACAGGTCGGTCAGCAGGGCCTCGCGGCTGCCTTCGTCGGGCGTGTAGCCGTACTCCCAGCGCACCAGGGGCGGCAGCGACATCAGGATCGACTCCGTGCGGCCGTTGGTCTGCAGGCCGAAGATCGTGCCCCGGTCGAAGACCAGGTTGAATTCCACGTAGCGGCCGCGGCGGTAGAGCTGGAACTGGCGTTCCACGTCGCCCCAGTCCAGTCCATGGCGGCGCTCCACGATCGGCACGTAGCTCGGCAGGAAGGCGTTGCCGCAGGCCGAGGCCAGGGCGAACAGCTGCTCCCAGTTCTGGTGGAGCGGCCCGACGGCCGCGCTGGCCGCCGCCGCCGGCCCCTCGGGGTCACCCCCCTTGTAGAGCACGCCGCCGGGGTCCTGGTAGTCGTAGAAGATGCCGCCCACGCCGCGGGTCTCGCTGCGGTGCTTCAGGAAGAAGTATTCGTCGCACCAGGGCTTGAACACCTTGTAGTAGGCCGGATCCACCCCGTCGCAGGCCCCCTTGAGGGTGCGGTGGAAGTGGCGGGCGTCCTCCAGGAAGGGGTAGTAGGGGGTGAGGTCGGCGCCGCCGCCGAACCACCACACCGGCCCCGCCTCGAAGTAGCGGTAGTTGAGGTGCACCGTGGGCACGTAGGGGTTGCGGGGGTGCAGCACCATCGAGGTGCCGGTGGCGAACCAGCGGTGGCCCTCCGCCTCGGGGCGCTGGGACAGGATTGAGGGGGGCAGGCGCTCGCCCTCCACCTCGGAGAAGTTGACGCCGCCCTGCTCGAAGACGCGGCCGTCCTTCATCACCCGGGAGCGGCCACCGCCGCCCTCCGGCCGCTCCCAGCTCTGCTCCTCGAAGTCGGCCCCGCCGTCGAGGCTGGCGAGACCCGCGCAGATCGAGTCCTGCAGGCCCATCAGCAGGGCCTTGGCGCGGCTGCGGGAATCGGCAGGTGGCATCTCCATGGAAGGGCAGCGCGGCGGGCGCGGAACATCCGCACACCTTTTCAGCCCGTTGGGGGGTCCCACAAGGGTTCGAGAGCGTCTGTCACGGGCTGGGGAAGGGGCCGCAGGCCCTCCCCAGGGCTGGCGCAGGGCCGCCCCAGGGCCGCTGCAGGGCCCTCCGGCGGGCCCGACCGGCCCGGGGGGCCGCCCCTAGGATCGCCGTCCAACCCGACCCTGACGCCGCCGAATGGCCAGCGCCGACACCCTCCTCGAGGCCCTGCAGCCACTCCGCGACGCCGGCAGTGGCCGCAGCCTGCTGGAGCTGGGCTGGATCAGCGACCTGCGTCATCAGGGCAGCCGGGCCGTGTTCCGCCTCGCCCTGCCAGGTTTCGCCGCCAGCCAGCGGGAGCGCATCGCCGCCGAGGCCCGCAGCGCCCTGCTGGCCGTGGAGGGCATCAACGACGTGCAGATCGAACTGGCCCAACCCTCCGCCGCCCCCTCCTCGGGCCCGATCGGTGCCGCCGGCCACGGCCCCGGCGGGGCCCAGCTGCCGGAGCGGCAGGGCATCCCCGGCGTGCGCCAGGTGATCGCCGTCAGCAGCGGCAAGGGGGGCGTGGGCAAGAGCACGGTGGCGGTGAACCTGGCCTGCGCCCTGGCCGCCTCCGGCCTGCGGGTGGGCCTGCTCGATGCCGACATCTACGGGCCCAATGCCCCCACCATGCTGGGCGTGGCCGACCGCAGCCCCCAGGTGTCGGGCAGCGGCAACGACCAGGTGCTGGAGCCGATCGAGACCTGCGGCATCGTCATGGTGTCGATGGGTCTGCTGATCCAGGAGAACCAGCCGGTGGTCTGGCGCGGGCCGATGCTCAACGGAATCATCCGCCAGTTCCTCTATCAGGTGAACTGGGGCGAACGGGACGTGCTGGTGGTGGATCTTCCCCCCGGCACCGGCGACGCCCAGCTCACCCTCGCCCAGGCCGTGCCCATGGCCGGCGCGGTGATCGTCACCACCCCCCAGCTGGTGTCGCTCCAGGATGCCCGCCGCGGCCTGGCGATGTTCCTGCAGATGGGGGTGCCGGTGCTCGGGGTGGTGGAGAACATGACCGCCTTCATCCCCCCCGATCTGCCCGATCGCCGCTACGCCCTGTTCGGCAGCGGTGGCGGCCAGCGGCTGGCCGACGAGGCGGGCGTGCCCCTGCTGGCCCAGCTGCCGATGGAGATGCCCGTGCTCGAGGGCGGGGAGCGGGGCCTGCCGGTGGTGCTGTCGGCACCGGGCTCGGCCAGCGGCCGCGCCTTCACCGAGCTGGCCGAACGGCTGAGTGCCGGCTGCGCCCTCAGCCCGGCCCTCGCCTGAAGCCATGGCGGTCCTCAGCCCCCGGCGCGGTGGGTTCGCCGCCAAGGGGCCGAAACGGCGGGGCCCCGGCTTCGACCCCCTCCTCTGGGGCATCCCCATCGCCCTCACCCTGCTGGCGGGGGCCCTGATCGCCAGCACCCAGCGCCAGCAGGCCACCACCGACTGGTACCAGCACTGGATCACCGCAGGGGTGGGCCTGGTCATCGCCCTGCTCCTGGCCCGGGTGCCCCTGGACCGCATCGCCCGGTTCCAGTGGCCCATCTACATCCTGATGGTGGCGAGCCTGATCGCGGTGCGGGTGATCGGGGTCAGTGCCCTCGGGGCCCAGAGCTGGATCAACATCGGCGGCTTCTACGTCCAGCCCTCGGAGTTCGCCAAGGTGGCGGCGATCCTGCTGCTGGCGGGGGTGCTCTCCAAGTACCCGGTGGAGCGGCCGATCGATCTGCTGCGACCGGTGGGGATGATCAGCGTGCCGTGGCTGCTGGTCTTCGTGCAGCCGGATCTGGGCACGTCGCTGGTCTTCGGTGCGGTGCTGCTGGTGATGCTGTTCTGGTCGGGCATGCCCGCCACCTGGCTGCTGCTGCTGCTCTCGCCCCTGTTCACCGCGATCATGGCCGGCACCATGCCCTGGCTGCTGCTGGGCTGGATCCCCCTGATGGGGTGGGTGGCCTGGCGCTCCCTCCCCTGGAAAAGGATCGGGCTGGCCCTGGTGCTGGCTGTCCAGGGACTGTTCGCCGTGGGGACCCCCTGGCTGTGGGAGCACGGACTGCGGCCCCACCAGCGGGCCCGACTCACCCTGTTCCTCGATCCGGCCCAGGATCCCCTCGGCGGCGGTTACCACCTGCTGCAGAGCAAGGTCGGGATCGGCTCCGGCCAGCTGTGGGGCACCGGCCTGATGAACGGCTCGCTCACCAAGCTGCGCTTCATTCCCGAGCAGCACACCGATTTCATCTTCAGCGCCCTGGGGGAGGAAACCGGCTTCATCGGCTCGATGCTGGTGGTGGTGGGCTTCGTGGTGCTGATCTGGCGCCTGCTGCAGATCGCCGGGCGGGCTTCCACCGACTACGAATCCCTCGTGGTGGTGGGCATCGGCGCCATGCTGATGTTCCAGGTGGTGGTGAACATCAACATGACCATCGGCCTCGGACCCATCACCGGCATCCCCCTGCCCTTCCTCAGCTACGGCCGTTCGGCCATGCTCGTCAACTGCATCAGCCTCGGGCTCTGCGCCTCCGTGGCCCGGCGCAGCCGCAGCCTGCGGCGATGGTGGTGAGCCTGGGGGACCTGCGCAGCCTGCTGGCGGCCGGGGTCCCGGCCGGGCGGGGGGATGAGGACAGCGTGCGGCGCCAGTGGTGGGCCGCCCTGGCCACGGTGCAGGCGGATCTGCTCGGGGTCGCCCCTCCCCAGCCGGGGGTGTGGCTGGCGGCCCCCCTGCCGGCCCTCTACGAACCCGCCCTGCTGGAGTGGCTCGACGGCTGGGTCTGGACGCCCGCCGAGGTGGGCAACCTGATGCCCTCGGGGCTGCCGCTGCTGCCGGGGATGGCGCCCCTTCCGGCCCCCCACGGCACGCCCCCCCGGGGAACCGCCGGCCGGCCGGGGGGCTTCCAGCGCCTCAGCCTGCGGGAGGAGGACGGCACCGATCCGCTGCTGGTGCTGATCACCCCGGTGCTGCAGGTGGCCCTGGCCCTGGACGGCCCCCCGCAGGAGCGCCGGCTGGTGGTGCGCTTCGACGCCCCGGTCCTCTCGGCCGCCCTGGAACTGCTCGATCGGCGCCTGGCCCAGGACGATCCGGCCGCGGGCCTGGGGCTGCGCCGCCGTCTGCAGTTGCTGGGCCCGCTGAGCAACGATCCCGATCTGGGCACCCGCTTCTGGCCCCTGCTGGCCCAGCGCCTGGCGGCCATGGCCCCCAGCGTCACCCTGCAGCCGCTCGTGCACGGCGAGAAACGCAGCGAGAGCGGCGACGCCGTCAGCAGCGAACTGGCCCTGCTGGAGGCCCTCACCCACGAGGTGCGCACCCCCCTGGCCACGATCCGCACCCTGATCCGCTCCCTGCTGCGCCGCACCGACCTGCCGGCGGTGGTGCGGCAGCGGCTGGAGCAGATCGACGGGGAATGCAGCGAACAGATCGACCGCTTCGGCCTCATCTTCCTGGCGGCGGAACTGCAGCGCCAGCCCGGCAGTGGCCAGCCCCTGAGCGACAGCGAACTGGCCCGCACGGACCTCAGCCGGCTGCTGTATCAGCTGGAGGAGCTCTGGCAACGTCAGCTGGGCCGCCGCGACCTGCGGCTGGTGCTCGAGATCGCCGCCGACCTGCCGCCGGTGATGAGCGATCCCAGCCGGCTGGAGACCATGCTCGGCGGTCTGATGGACCGGTTCAGCCGCAGCCTGCCCAGCGGCAGTGAAGTGCGGCTGCGGCTGCTGCCGGCGGGCTCGCGGCTGAAGCTCCAGCTCAGCAGCGACGACCCCGAGAGCCGCGAGGCCGATGGGCTGGCGGCCGCCGTGCCGATGCCGGTGGG
The DNA here is from genome assembly GCA_943367815.1 of Tabrizicola sp. YIM 78059. Classification (GTDB taxonomy): domain Bacteria; phylum Cyanobacteriota; class Cyanobacteriia; order PCC-6307; family Cyanobiaceae; genus Cyanobium. Next base: position 18,437 of record CALRKA020000008.1, read on the forward strand.
TCCGGTGCTGAGCTGGAACCCGGAGACCGGCAGCCTGCAGCTCAGCCGCCAGGCCACCCAGAGGCTCTTCCACCGCCTGGGGGGCCGGCTCACCGAACGGGGAGGCAGCAACCTGACCGTGTTCTTCCCGGCCGCCGAGCGCAGCGGCTGAGGCGACAGCGGCCGGGTTTGTTGACGGGTGTGAAGAGTCCGCCGGGGGTACTCGGAAGCCCAAAACCACGGTGCTAGCTTCCGCCTGAAACGGTCTTCAAGCCATGCCTGAAACGGCCCTCAACGGTCAACTCCCGAAGTACATCGGCAGCACTGGTGGCTTGCTGAACTCCGCCGAAACCGAGGAGAAGTACGCCATCACCTGGAGCAGCAGCAAGGCCCAGGTGTTTGAGCTGCCCACCGGTGGCGCCGCTGAAATGAACGCAGGCGAGAACCTCATGTACTTCGCCCGCAAGGAGCAGTGCCTGGCCCTCGGTACCCAGCTGCGCACCAAGTTCAAGCCCCGGATCGAGGACTACAAGATCTACCGGATCTACCCGGGCGGCGACACCGAATTCCTGCACCCCAAGGACGGCGTCTTCCCCGAGAAGGTCAACGAAGGCCGCGCCATGGTGGGCCACACCCCCCGCAGCATCGGCGCCAACCCCAACCCCGCCAGCCTCAAGTTCAGCGGCAAGGCCACCCACGAAGCCTGAGCCTGGCCGGCCAGCACCTATAACGGCGGGGCCGAGAGCCCCGTTTTTTTTGCCTGCCTGTCGCCGTGATGCCCGGTTCTGATCGCAGCGCTTTCCTCGCCCGGATCGCCGGTGGGGAGGCAGGTGCTGACTTGGCCGTCAATCTCCTGCCCCTCTGGAAGCGCTGGCCCGCCGACCTCGAGACCCCCCTGACCACCTGGCTGAAGGTGGGGGCGGACGGCAGCCATGGGGTGCTGCTGGAATCGGTGGAGGGCGGCGAGCAGCTGGGCCGCTGGAGCTTCGTCGTCAGCGACCCGCTCTGGACCCTCACCTGCCGCGGTGACCAGGGGGAGAGGCGCTGGCGTGATGGCCGCAGCGAACAGCTCCAGGGCAGCCCCTTCACCCTGCTGCGGGAGGCCCTGGCCCCCCTGCGCCCCGGCCCGGTGGAGGGCCTGCCGGCGGTGGCCCAGCTGTTCGGCTTCTGGGGTTACGAGCTGATCCGCTGGATCGAGCCCAGCGTTCCGGTCCACGACGCCCCGGACGGGGCCCCGCCCGACGGCTGCTGGATGCTGGCCGACAGCCTGCTGGTGTTCGACCAGGTGAAGCGCCAGATCACGGCGGTGGCCTACGTGGATCTCTCCACAGGGGCCGATCCCGGTGAGGCCTACGACCGGGCGGCGGCCCGGATCGAGGCCCTTGAGGCCCGTATGCACGCCCCGCTGCCGGCGCATGTGAAACCGCTGGCCTGGCACGAGGCGAGCGGCGCCGAGATGGCCACCCGCAGCAACCGCCACCAGGACGAGTTTCAGGGCGCGGTGGCGGCCGCGGCCGAGCACATCGCCGCCGGCGACGTGTTCCAGCTGGTGCTGAGCCAGCGGTTCGAAGCCCGGGTGGCCCACGACCCCTTCGATCTCTACCGCAGCCTGCGGATGGTGAACCCCTCGCCCTACATGGCGTTCTTCAACTTCGGCGACTGGCACCTGATCGGCTCCAGTCCCGAAGTGATGGTGAAGGCGGAGCCCTGCGCCGAGGGGGTGAAGGCCTCCCTGCGGCCCATCGCCGGCACCCGGCCCCGTGGCGCCGATGACGCCCAGGATGCGGCCCTGGCCGAGGAGCTGCTGGCCGATCCCAAGGAGCGGGCGGAGCACGTGATGCTCGTCGACCTGGGCCGCAACGACCTGGGCCGGGTCTGCCGGGCCGGCACGGTGCAGGTCACCGAACTGATGGTGATCGAGAAGTACTCCCACGTGATGCACATCGTCAGCGAGGTGGAGGGGCTGCTGACCGAGGATCACGACATCTGGGACCTGCTGATGGCGTCTTTCCCGGCGGGCACCGTGAGCGGAGCCCCCAAGATCCGCGCCATGCAGCTCATCCATGCCCTCGAACCGGAGGCCCGCGGGCCCTATTCCGGCGTCTACGGAGCCGTGGATCTGGCCGGGGCCCTCAACACGGCCATCACGATCCGCACCATGGTGGTGCTCCCCCACCCCGAGGGGGGCTGGCGGGTGCAGGTGCAGGCCGGCGCCGGCATCGTGGCCGACTCTCGTCCGGAGGCGGAGTACCAGGAAACCCGCAACAAGGCGCGCGGCATGCTGAAGGCCCTCGCCTGCCTGGAGCCGGCCGTGGCCGACGGGGCCGACCCGACGCCATGAGCGCTCCCCTGCTGCTGAAAGGCTTCGAAGTTGAGATGTACACCGGCCGAGCCGACGGCACGGTGGTGGGCTGCTCCGCCGAAGCGGCCGCCGAACTGGCGGGGTTCATGACCGAACCGGACCACCGCAACCTCGAGTACGTCACACCGCCCGAGGCCTCCTACACCGCCCAGCTGGAACTGCTGCTGGAACCGCGCCGTCGCCTGCGCCGCTGGCTCCAGCCCCGCGGGCTCACCCTGCTGCCCGGCAGCACCCTGAGCCTGGGGGACAGCCACCGCTTCGAGCGCTCCGACCCCGGCAACCCGTACCACGCCTACATCGAGGCCACCTACGGCACCCGGGTGGTCACCGCCAGCGTCCACATCAACCTGGGCCTGACAGCCATGGATGCCCTGTTCGCGGGCCTGCGACTGCTGCGCTGCGAAGCCTCCCTGCTGCTGGCCCTCAGCGCCAGCTCCCCCTTCCTCGACGGCGAGGTCACCGGGGCCCACTCCCAGCGCTGGCTGCAGTTTCCGATCACGCCGCCGCTGGTGCCCCTGTTCCGGGACCACGGCCACTACATCGACTGGATGGAGGAGCAGCTGGCCGCCGGGGCGATGCACAACGTGCGCCACCTGTGGACGTCGGTGCGGCCCAACGGCGACGACCGGCCCCATGACCTGAACCGCCTGGAGATCCGCATCTGCGACCTGATCGACGACCCGATGCTGCTGCTGGCGGTCACCGCCTTCACCGAACTCCGCCTGCAGCAGCTGCTGCAGGATCCCGGCGGCCAGGATCCCCTGGCCGCCAGCCGGTTCGGGGCCGCTGAACTGGAGGCCATCGCCGACGCCAACGACCGGGCGGCGGCCCGCTCCAGCCTCCAGGCCCGGCTGGTGCACTGGCGCACCGGGGCGACGCTGGAGGCCCGCGACTGGATCGCCGCCGAACTGGGGGCGATGGCGCCGCTGGCGGCCGAACTGGGGCTGACGCGCTGGCTCGCGCCGCTCCACGACCTCCTCGCCGGGGGCAACCAGGCGATGCGATGGCTGACCCGCCATGGGCGCGGCGAAAGCATCGGTGCGATCATCGGCAGCGAAGCCGTGGCTCTCGAACGGCGGGAGAGGGCCCTGGACGCATGGCTGGCGACAGAAGCAGCCCAGGTTCCTGGAGGATCATGAACAGCACCCCCGCGCCCACCGCCCCCATGCGGCTCCACCTGACCGAGCCTTCGGTCGTTCCCGCCGAGGCCTCACCCGGGGTGATCCGACTGCTCACCGAGCGGCTGGAGCTGGTGGAGGATCTCTGGCAGACGGTGCTGCGCAGTGAATGCCCGCCCGAGCAGGTGGAGCGGCTGCTGCGGCTCAAGGAACTGAGTGGGCCGGTGGCGCCGGGCCTCGACCCGGAGGCCAGCTCCGCCGTCGACACCGACGGCATCGTGGCGCTGATCAAGGCCATGGACCTGGCCGAGGGGATCGCCGCGGCCCGGGCCTTCTCCCTCTACTTCCAGCTGGTCAACATCCTTGAGCAGCACATCGAAGAGGACAGCTACCTCGAGAGCATCAAACGGGCCCCCGCCCCCGCCAGCAACGACCCCTTCCTGCCGCCCCTGGCCAGCCAGAGCGACCCGGCCACCTTCCGCCAGCTGTTCGAGCGCCTGCGGGCCCTGAACGTGCCGCCGGGCCAGCTGGAGGGCCTGTTGCGGGAACTCGACATCCGGCTGGTGTTCACCGCCCACCCCACCGAGATCGTGCGCCACACCGTGCGGCACAAGCAGCGGCGGGTGGCGGCCCTGATCCAGAAGCTGCAGGTGAACGGCCAGGGCAACCCGGACGACAACGACCGGCTGCGCCAGCAGCTGGAGGAGGAGATCCGGCTGTGGTGGCGCACCGATGAGCTGCACCAGTTCAAGCCGTCGGTGATCGATGAGGTCGATTACGCCCTCCACTACTTCCAGCAGGTGCTCTTCGACGCCCTGCCCCAGCTGCGCCAGCGCATCCGCGCCGCCCTGGCGGCCAGCTACCCCGACGTGCAGCCCCCCCGGGACGCCTTCTGCACCTTCGGCTCCTGGGTGGGCTCCGACCGGGACGGCAACCCCTCGGTCACACCCGATGTCACCTGGCGCACGGCCTGCTTCCAGCGGCAGCTGATGCTGGCCCGCTACATCCAGGCGGTGTCGGTCCTGCGCGACCAGCTCAGCATCTCGATGCAGTGGAGCCAGGTGAGCCCCGCCCTGCTGGAATCCCTGGAGATGGACCGGCTGCGTTTCCCGGAGATCTACGAGGAACGCGCCGCCCGCTACCGGCTCGAGCCCTACCGGCTGAAGCTGAGCTACACCCTCGAGCGCCTGCGGCTCACCCAGCAGCGCAACCAGCAGCTGGCCGAGGCGGGCTGGGAATCCCCCTGCGATGGTTCCTCCGGCTACGAGGCCGGACTGAGCAGCCTGATGGAGCCGGCCCCCCCCCAGGAACTGCATTACGCCTCGGTGGAGGAGTTCCGCACCGACCTTGAACTGATCAAGGAGAGCCTCGATGCCACCGGCCTGAGCTGCGAAGCGCTGCAGGACCTGCTCAGCCAGGTGCACATCTTCGCCTTCTCCCTGGCCAGCCTCGACATCCGCCAGGAGAGCACCCGCCACAGCGACGCCATCGACGAGCTCAGCCGCTATCTGCTGCTGCCGGTGCCCTACGGGGAGATGGACGAGGAGCAGCGGGTGGAGTGGCTGCTGAGCGAACTCAAGACCCGGCGGCCCCTGCTGCCGCCGGCGGCCCGCTGGAGTGCCCCCACCGCCGAGACCTTCGCCGTGTTCCGGATGCTGCAGCGGCTGCAGCAGGAGTTCGGCCGGCGCATCTGCCGCACCTACGTGATCTCCATGAGTCACACGGTGTCGGATCTGCTGGAGGTGGTGCTGCTGGCCAAGGAGGCCGGGCTGGTGGATCCGATGGCCCAGAAATCGGCCCTGCTGGTGATCCCCCTGTTCGAGACGGTCGAAGACCTTCAGGGGGCCCCGGCCGTGATGGGGCGGCTGTTCGCCGACCCCTTCTACCGCCAGCTGCTGATCAGCAACAGCGACGGCGAGCAGCCCCTCCAGGAGGTGATGCTGGGCTACTCCGACAGCAACAAGGATTCCGGCTTCCTCTCCAGCAACTGGGAGATCCACCGGGCCCAGATCGCGCTGCAGTCGCTGGCCGATGCCCACGACGTCGCCCTGCGCATCTTCCATGGCCGCGGCGGCTCGGTGGGCCGGGGCGGCGGCCCCGCCTACCAGGCGATCCTGGCCCAGCCCAGCGGCACCCTCAAGGGACGCATCAAGATCACCGAGCAGGGGGAGGTGCTGGCCTCCAAGTACTCCCTGCCGGAACTGGCCCTCTACAACCTCGAGACGGTCACCACCGCCGTGCTCCAGAACAGCATGGTCAGCACCCCGGTGGACGACACCCCCACCTGGAACGTGCTGATGGAGCGGCTCGCGGCCCGCTCCCGCGACCACTACCGGGCCCTGGTGCACGACAACCCCGACCTGGTGGCCTTCTTCCAGCAGGTGACACCGATCGAGGAGATCAGCAAGCTGCAGATCTCCAGCCGACCGGCACGGCGCAAGAGCGGCGCCAAGGATCTCTCCAGCCTGCGGGCCATCCCCTGGGTGTTCGGCTGGACCCAGAGCCGCTTCCTGCTGCCCAGCTGGTACGGGGTGGGCACGGCCCTGCAGGCCGAGCTCGATGCCGACGGCGAGCAGATGGAGCTGCTGCAGCTGCTGTACCAGCGCTGGCCCTTCTTCCGCATGCTGATCTCCAAGGTGGAGATGACCCTCTCCAAGGTGGATCTGGAGCTGGCCGGCCATTACGTCACCTCCCTGGGACGTCCCCAGAACAAAGAGGTGTTCGCCCAGATCTTCGAGGCGATCGCCAGCGAGTTCGCCCTCACCCATTCCCTGGTGCTGCGCATCAGCAACCACAGCCGGCTCCTCGACGGCGACCCGGCCCTGCAGCTGTCGGTCGACCTGCGCAACCGCACGATCATCCCCCTGGGCTACCTCCAGGTGGCGCTGCTGCGCCGGCTGCGGGAGCAGAAACGGCAGCCGCCGATGAGCGAGGGACCCGGCGACGGGCCGGCAGGCGGCGACGGCCGCACCTACAGCCGCAGCGAGCTGCTGCGCGGCGCCCTGCTCACGATCAACGGCATCGCCGCCGGCATGCGCAACACGGGCTGATTCCCTGGACTCTCTGTTGATCCCTTTCCGCAGCCAGCCCCCGACTCCCCGCCTGCGGGAGGGCTACGCCCTGCTGCAGCAGCACGACCCCGATCCGGCCTGCCTCAACCGCCTGCTGGTGGCCTGCGGGGATACCCCCCGCAGCCCGGACCGCTGGGAGCGGGTGCTGGCCCGCAGCACCTGGCATCTGGTGGTCCTCAATCCCGGCGGCCAGCTGGTGGGCTTCGTGCGCGCCACCAGCGACCAGGCCCTCAATGCCAACCTCTGGGACCTGGTGGCCGATCCCGCCGACCCCTGCCGGGATGAGGTGATCGGGGCCCTGGTGCAGGCCGCCCTGGCCCGCCTGCGGCGAGAACTGAGCGGCTGCAGCATCTCCCTGTCCGCCCCGCCCGAAGCCGTGACGGCCCTCACCCGGGCCGGGTTCGTGGTTGATCCCGGTGGGATCCGGGCGATGGGTCTCGACCTGCGGGGCGGCCGAGAGGAGTGACGGGGCTGACGAGCATGGAGGGACTCGAACCCCCGACATTCAGAACCGGAATCTGACGCTCTATCCAACTGAGCTACATGCCCTGCCACGGTGGATCCGGCCCCCTGGGGAACCTTGGCCGCCGATGGGGGTACCTTAGCGGCTGACCGCCCCAGAACCATCCGGCTGCACCGCCTGGACTTCCGGCATTTCCGCAACATCGACGGCCTGCAGCTGACGCTGGAGGCGCCCCGGCTGCTCGTCATCGGCAGCAACGGCCAGGGCAAGTCGAACCTGCTGGAGGGGGTGGAACTGCTCACCAGCCTGCGCTCCCACCGCTGCAGCGTCGACCGGGATCTGATCGGCCACGGGCATCCCTGGAGCCGGCTGGGGGCCCTCACCGATGAGGCGGACAGCCTGCAGCTGGAGCTGCGGCGCAGCGGCGGGCGCCAGGCGTTCCGCAACGGCAAGCGGCTGGAGCGGCAGCTCGACCTGATCGGCCCCCTGCGCTGCGTCGGCTTCAGCGCCCTCGACCTCGACCTGGTGCGGGGTGAGCCCGCCCTGCGGCGCCAGTGGCTGGACCGGGTGGTGCTGCAGCTGGAGCCGGTCTACGGCGCCCTGCTGAGCCGCTACGGGCGGCTGCTGCGGCAGCGCAGCCAGCTGCTGCGCCGCGGCCTGGGCGCCGGAACGCGGCAGGAGCTTCTGGAGGCCTTCGATGCCCAGATGGCCCTGGTCGGCGCCCGCCTGCACCGCCGCCGCCAGCGGGCCCTGCGGCGCCTGGAGCCGCTGGCGGTGGCCTGGCAGCAGCGCATCGGCGGGGCAGGCGAACCGCTCCAGCTCGACTACGTCAGCGGCACCGTGCTGGCCGAGGCCAGCGACGAGGAGGGCCCCTGGCGCCAGGCCCTGGAGGAGCAGCTGCGCCAGCAGCGGCCCGAGGAGGAACGGCTGGGCCAGTGCCAGGTGGGTCCCCACCGGGACGAGGTGGCCCTGCTGATCGGCGGCCAGGCCGCGCGGCGCTACGGCTCCGCCGGTCAGCAGCGCACCCTGGTACTGGCCCTGAAGCTGGGGGAACTGGACCTGGTGGGCCAGGTGGTGGGTCAGCCGCCGCTGCTGCTGCTCGACGACGTGCTGGCCGAGCTTGACCCTGGGCGCCAGCAACTGCTGCTGGAGGCGGTGGGGGACGGCCACCAGTGCCTGGTGAGCGCCACCCACCTGGAGGCCTTCAGCACGGGCTGGCGGGCCCGCAGTCAGGTGGTGGAACTGCGCAGCGGAGCGCTGGTGGCCTGAGGCCCGAACTCCCTGCTGCCGCAGGCAGCCTGGCGAACCTCGTTTCCGCGCACCGGCACGTATGGTGAGACCTGTTTGATCGGATTCGATGAACCAAACCCTTTCCAGCCTGCATCCCAACCCGGGATGGAAGCCCGCCGCCTCCCCCACCCACGCCATTGCACGCCCCGTCTCCGCCCCAGGCGATATCACCGACGCGGTAGGGAAACACTGCATCCTCGAGCTCTACGAATGCGATTGCGCAAGGCTCGACGACGAAGCTTTCCTCAGGGACACCATCACGACAGCAGCCAGACGCGCTGGTGCCACCCTGCTCAACCTGATCACCCACCGCTTCGAACCCCAGGGCGTCACGGGCCTGGCGTTGCTGGCGGAGTCCCACATCTCCATCCACACCTGGCCCGAGTCGGGCTATGCGGCCGTGGACGTGTTCACCTGCGGTGACCACACCATGCCGGAGAGGGCCTGCCAGGTCCTGTGGGAGGAGCTGGGCGCCGGCCGCCACAAGCTCACCAGCTTCCGGCGCGAGACGCCCGAGGCCCTGATCGACAGTCAGAGGGAGCCCCACCTCGCCAGCGCCTGAGCGCCGGTGAACCACCACCAGCCGCCGGGGGCCTCTCTTCGGCGGCTTTCCCGCGTCCATTCAAGGCAGCTCCAGTGCCAGGGAGCGGTTCAGCTTGCCGCTCACCAGCCCTTCGAGGTCGAGGGCCACGGCGGTGAACCCCATCCCCCTGAACGCCCCCACCAGCTCGGGGCGCAGCTCACCATGGGCCAGACGCTCCAGCGCCGCCGGCAGTCCGGCCGCGGGGATTTCGATGCGGGCCGTCTCCCCCTGGCTGCGCACCCGCAGCTCGGCGAAACCGTGCTGGCGCAACCAGTCCTCGGCGGCGGCCACCCGGGCCAGCCGCGTGGCGCTGATCGATTCGCCGTAGGGGAAGCGGGAGGCAAGACAGGGCTGGGCCGGCTTGTCCCACCAGGGCAGCCCGAGGGCACGGGAGAGCTGGCGCACCCCCGCCTTGTCGATGCCGGCCTCCGCCAGCGGCGAGCGCACACCGAACTCCCGGGCGGCCCGGATCCCGGGCCGGTGGTCGCCCAGGTCGTCGCGGTTGACCCCATCCAGCACCTGGGCCCCTCGGGCGGAGGCAGCGATGGGGGCCAGCAGCCGGTGCAGCTCCCGCTTGCAGGCGTAGCAGCGATCCTGGGGGTTGCTGGTGTAGGCGGGGTCGGCCAGCTCCGCGGTGGGCACCTCCCGGTGGCGCAGGCCCAGCCAGCGGGCCTGGTCGCTGGCCTCCCGGCGCAGGTGGGGGGCGAGGGCCGGCGAGACGCCGGTGACCGCCAGGGCCCGCTCCCCCAGCCGGTCGCCGGCCAGGGCGGCCACCAGGGCGCTGTCGACACCGCCGGAGTAGGCCACCACCACCTGGGGGAAGGCGTCGAGCTGGCGGCAGAGGGATTCCAGTCCCCGCTCCAGCGGGGCCGGCAGGGCTTCGAGCAGGCTGAGGCGGCGGGTGGCAGGCATGGCGGAGATCCTGGCAAGGCTCGGTAGCATCCGGACCAGATCCACCCGCCGATGCTCCCCACCGCCCGCCGATGACCCCCGCCGCCCGCAGCACCCAGACCCCGCAGCGCGGCACCGGACGGGGCATCGGCATCCGCACGGCCGCCGGCAGCGATGAGCGGGCCCACGGCCAGCTGCACGTCTACGACGGTGAGGGCAAGGGCAAGAGCCAGGCGGCCCTGGGGGTGGTGCTGCGCACCATCGGGCTGGGCATCTGCGAGCAGAAGCGCACCCGGGTGCTGCTGCTGCGGTTCCTCAAGGGCCCCGGCCGCGCCTACGACGAGGACAGTGCCATCGAGGCTCTGCAGCAGGGCTTCCCCCATCTGATCGACCAGGTGCGCACCGGCCGCGGTGACTACTTCAGCGCCGCGGAGGCCACCCGTTTCGATCACCAGGAAGCACAGCGGGGCTGGGACATCGCCAAGGGGGCGATCGCCAGCAACCTCTATTCGGTGGTGGTGCTCGACGAGCTCAACCCCGTGCTCGACCTGGGCCTGCTCGACACCGAGGAGGTGGTGCGGACCCTGGCCACCAAGCCGGCGGGGATGGAAATGATCTGCACCGGCCGGGGCGCCCCGCGCCAGCTGGTGCAGCTGGCCGATCTGCACTCGGAGATGCGGGCCCACAGCGGCCCCCAGCAGGGGCTGGAGGGCCTGGAGATCTACACCGGCGAAGGCAAGGGGAAATCCACCAGCGCCCTGGGCAAGGGGCTGCAGGCCATCGGCCGGGGCATCAGCCAGGACAAGAGCCACCGGGTGCTGATCCTGCAGTGGCTCAAGGGCGGGGCGGGCTACACGGAGGACGCGGCCATCGCCGCCCTGCGGGAGAGCTACCCCCATCTGGTGGATCACCTGCGCTCGGGGCGCGACGCCATCGTCTGGCGCGGCCAGCAGCAGCCGATCGACTACGTGGAGGCGGAGCGGGCCTGGGAGATCGCCCGGGCCGCCATCGCCAGCGGCCTCTACAAGACCGTGATCCTCGACGAACTCAACCCCACCGTGGATCTGGAACTGCTGCCGGTGGAGCCGATCGTCCAGACCCTGCTGCGCAAGCCCACCGAAACCGAGGTGATCATCACGGGCCGCTGCAAGAGTCGGCCGGCCTACTTCGACCTGGCCAGCGTCCACTCGGAGATGGTGTGCCACAAGCACTACGCCGAGCGGGGCGTCGACCTCAAGCGCGGCGTCGACTACTGAACCGGCCGCTCACGGGGCTTCCGATCAGGGTGTCCCGGGCCCGTCGACCCGGTCGAGGCCCAGTTCGTCCTCCTCGAGCATCTCCACCTCCTCCGAGGCGATGAACCGACCCAGCAGCAGGCCCACCAGCAGGGCCACATACAGGGTGCTGGCGACGCTGAGCAGGATGACGAAGCGCTCCCCCACCGCATTGGCCGGCAGCACGTCGCCATAGCCGACGCCGGCGATGGTGACAAAGCTGAAGTAGGTGAGGCGATCGAGCAGCACCTGGTGGCTGGCGGCCGCGCCGAGGCTGAAGCTGCCGGGCACGAGCACCTGGGTGGCGGTGGCCAGCACACCGCCGGTGAGACCCAGATGCAGGTACCCCGCCGCGGCGCCGGCCATCACCTGCACGTTCACCCGTGGCACCCGGGCCAGCAGGCGCACCAGCCGAATGGAGGTGGCCAGGAAAAAGAGACTCAGCAGCACCATTTCCACGGCCCGGAACAGACCGCCGTGCCAGGTCCCGGTGAGCACCGGCAACCAGAGTCCGGCGCCCCCCACCACCCCGATCCCCCGGAAGATCTCCTGGCGCAGCCTGGCGTAGCTCACCCCGGCGATCACCGGCAGGGTGAGGATCGACTGCAGGATCAACAGATTGAAGACCAGGGCCAGAAGGACCTGGCCCGGCCAGCCCCGCGTGGCCGTGAGCGGCATCACGAGGATCGGCAGCAGGGCCGAGAGCAGGAGCGGCAGGAAGCGCTTCTCGAGGGCGATCAGGCGCCGGGCTTCGGCGCGACGGCGCTCCAGCCACCGCTGCCGGGCGGGGGAAAGGGGCTCAGTAGCGCGGAACGTCAGGATCCACCTCCTGGCTCCAGGCGTCGATGCCGCCCTGCACGTTCACCCCGTCGATGCCGTGGCGGCCGAGGGCGATCAGGGCCTTGGCGGAACGGCCGCCCAGCTTGCAGTGGACGTAGAGCCGCTTGCCGCTCGCCAGCCGCCGCACCTCCTCGATCGCCTCGCCACTCTCGATCCGATCGAGGGGCACCAGCACGGCGCCGGGGATCACCGCGATCTCCGCCTCGGGGGGATTGCGGACATCGAGCAGCAGCAGGTCGTCCTGGGGGCCATCGAGCAGGGTCTTCAGTTCGCTCACGCTGATGGTGGCCACGCTGCCCGCCTCCTCCTGGCCGGGGGCCGAGCCACCCACGCCGCAGAACTCCTGGTAATCGATCAGCTTGTCGATCACGGGGCGTTCCGGGTTGGGGCGCAGCTTCAGCTCCCGGAAGCTCATCTTGAGGGCATCGAAGAGCAGCAGGCGGCCGCTGAGGCTGGTGCCGATGCCGGTGATCAGCTTGACCGCCTCGGTGGCCTGGATCACACCGATGATCCCGGGCAGCACCCCCACCACGCCGCCTTCGGCGCAGGAGGGGACCATGCCCGGCGGCGGCGGTTCGGGGAAGAGGTCCCTGTAGTTGGGGCCGCCCTGGTAGTTGAACACCGTGGCCTGGCCCTCGAAGCGGAAGATGGAGCCGTAGACGTTCGGCTTGTCCAGCAGCACGCAGGCGTCGTTGACCAGGTAGCGGGTGGGGAAGTTGTCGGTGCCGTCGCAGACGATGTCGTAGCCGGCGATGATCTCGAGGGCGTTCTCGCTGGTGAGCGCCGTTTCGTAGAGATCCACCTGGCAGTGGGGATTGATCTCGTGGATCCGGGCTTTGGCGGATTCGATCTTGGGCTTGCCCACCCAGCTGGTGCCGTGGATCACCTGGCGCTGCAGGTTGCTGTGATCCACCACGTCGAAGTCGACGATGCCCAGGCGGCCGACGCCGGCGGCGGCCAGATACAGGAGCAGGGGGGAGCCGAGGCCGCCGGTGCCGACGCACAGCACTGAGGCCGCCTTGAGCCGCTTCTGCCCCTCCATGCCGATCTCCGGCAGGATCAGGTGGCGGGAGAAACGCACCACCTCATCGGGGCTCAGCTGGACGGCGCTGGTGTCGGGAGGAAGCATGGCAGCGAAGGCCCACGACGCTCGAATCGTCCATTCTCCATGTCAACCGCCGGGGGGCGCCCTGCTCCGGCAACCACCAGCAGGCCAGGGACCACGGCCCGTCCCCAGCCGCCGCTGATGCGGCGGGGCCACCGGCCTGCCCCAGGATCAGCATCAGGGTGGGGGCGAAGGCCAGGGAGCGATCCAGGGCCGAGGGCACCGGTGCCGAGAGCGGGTGGCTGTGGGCCGAGCCCAGGACCGACAGCCCCCGGGCCCGGCCCCATTTCTGCGCCTGCAACTGCTCGCGTGGATCGAGGGCGAAGCGGCGGCGACGCTCCGGCGACGGCTCCCAGACGTTGAGACAGGGCCAGACCTGCTCGACCTGCCAGGAGGGATGGCGGCGACCCAGCAGCAGGGCACAGCCCTCCTCCGGCTCAGCCGCCACCAGGACGGCCTCCAGCACCGTCAGCGCCTGCCGACCGAGGCAGAGATCCTCTGGCGTCTGTGGGGTCACACCGGTACGTTATGCATCATTCCGTCAGGAGACCTCTCCTTCCATGATCGACAGCACGACCGAGGAGAAGGAGACCATGCAGGACGACAGCACCACCAGCAGCGCCGCAGAGGTGGATTTCAGCGAGCGCTACAGCGAAGTGATCGGCAAGGTCAACGAAACCCTCGACAAGGTCGACTGGAGCCAGGTGGGCCGGGTCGGCAAGGCCTCCGGCGTGCTGCTGGCCGTGATCGTGGCCCAGATCCTGATCAAGGGCGTGCTTGACACCATCAACCTGCTGCCGATCGTCCCGGGTCTGCTGGAACTGCTCGGCCTGGTGGTGGTGGGCAGCTGGAGCTGGAACAACCTCACCACCGGCGAGAAGCGCTCGGCCGTGATGGCCAAGATCCAGACCCTGCGCAAGGAATACCTCAGCTGAGCGCCCGATCGTCAGCGACACCGGGGGCCTGGCGCCGTCGCCGGGCCCGGTCTCACCCTCACCCCTGACCCTCGCCCCGCTCCAGCAAGGAGTCCAGGCAGGCCTCGCTTTGTCCCACGTAGCTGCCGCCGAACAGGTTGGCGTGGTTGAGCAGGTGGTACAGGTTGTAGAGCTCGCGCCGCGAGCGGTGCCCTGACGGCAGGGGCCAGGTCTCCTGGTAGCCCTCGAAGAACGCCTCGGGGAAGCCCCCGAACAGGCGCGCCATGGCCAGGTCCACCTCCCGGTCGCCCCGGTGGACCGCCGGATCGAAGATCACCCCCTGGCCATCGCTGGTCACGGCGGCGTTACCGCTCCAGAGATCGCCGTGCACCAGGCAGGGCTCCGGACGGTGTGCCCCCAGCCACTGGCCCGCGCGCTCCAGCAGCCCGGCGGCTCGCCGCAGGGGGTGGCCGCTGCTGGCCAGGTGCGCCAGCTGGGGGGCCAGCCGCCGCTCCACGAAGAACCGGCTCCAGTCCGCCTCCCAGCCGTTGCGCTGCGGGAAGGAGCCGATGACGTTGTCCCGGGGCCAGCCGAAGGCCGCCCCGACCCGATCCTCGGCCACGCAGCTGCGGGTCAGGCTGTGGCGGTGCAGAGCCGCCAGCGCTGCACCCAGGCGGCGCCACTGCGGCTCATGAGCCGCAGAACGGCCGCGCGCCAGGTCGAGCCAGGGGAGCACCAGCACGGCCGCAGATCCCGCCACCCCGCAGGCCAGGGGGACGGGCACCCGTGGGCCCGCTTCGCCCGCCACCGCCAGGGCCCGCAGCCCCTCGGCCTCGGCCTCCAGGACCGGCAGGGCGGAGGCCCCGTTGGCCTTGGCGAACAGCCTGCGGCCATCGGCCAGATCCACGCGCCAGGCGCTGTGGATGCAGCCGCCACCAACGGCTGTCCAGCCCATCGGCTCAACACCGAACTGCTCGACCAGCCAGGGGGTGAGGGTGGCGGGGTGGGGCATGGCGGTCTGGGGGAAAGGGCCAGGAATGGCCGGACAACGACAGCAAACAAGCGGTCAGGGGAGCGGGGAGCTCCGTCAGCAAGCGCAGGGGCGCCACCGCAGAGGAATCGCCGCAGGGAAACAACCGAGCGGCAAGAACTTCAGTGAACATTTTGCACCCCTGCAAGCCTCCTGCGTCCCGACCGAAAGCTATCAATCATAGTGAAGATGATAGTTGCGCTGATACAGAAGGATGACTTTGACCCGTAACTCTCAGGAGTCCATGAGTCGCTCCGAAGTCAGAAGTCATGACTTCGCCCTCGTGCTGCATTGGGTGGGGCTGGCGCTGCTGGCCTACTTCCTCGTCGATCTGGCCTTTCAGGCCTGGCCTGTAGCCCTGGTCCAACCACTCTGGCTGGATCAGATGGCCGGCTTTTTGATCAGTCGCAGCACCACCCCATTGCTGGGCGCCTTGTTCGTCGCCGCCGCCGCCGAAATCGATGCCCGATCCACTGTTCTGGCCAGGCGGTCAACGTTGTTGAGGCGCGCGGCCTCGTGGGTGGCGGTGGGGTATCTGCTGTTGATTCCGGTACAGATCTATGCGGGCGTGAAACTGCTGCGCCAACAGCAGCAGGACGCGACCCAGCTGCTCTCCCGGGCTACGCAGGCCATGCAGGCGATCGAATCCTCCAGCACCGAAGCGGATCTGCGCCGGGCCTACGAACAGATCCCAGGAGAGAAAGCAGCTCTGCCCGCGCAACTGCCCCAACCACTCAGCAGGCTCAAAGGACGCCTGATCGAAGTGATGGATGCCAGGAGCAAAAAGGCCCAGTACGACTTCGAGCAAAGGCTTTCCACCCTCTGGCAACGATCGCTCGAATTACTGCTCGGAAACAGCCTAAGAATGCTGATCTTCTTTGCCGGTTTCGCCGCCCTGGGCCGTCCTGCCCCAGGGCAGCCCACGCTTCTGACCAGAGTGTTGAATCGAAAGGCCAAAAACCGCTGGATGCCAGTCTCACACAGGCCTAAGGACATGAGTTCCGTCATTCCTGAGGAGTGGATTGAGCATGATGAAAGCCGTCCGACTTAATCTTCCATCATCCATTTTCACCCACGCAGGCTTCTGCCTGACCCGGCATACCAGGTCCATCCCCCCTCAGCTCGCAGATCCAAGATCCAAGACCGTAGGCGCTCTCAGCGACACGCTGAACCTGCCCAAGTCCTGGAGAACAGAAGAACAAGAGACCAGAACTGAGGACTGATGGTTGTGTTCCGAGAGCGGAGTGATGAGGATTGAGGATTGGGGATTGGGGATTGGGGATTGGGGATTGGGGATTGAGAGCATTGCCCTCTCCGGCATCTCGCCTTGCTGGACACCAGGGCTGCACCCCATACCCGCAGAGCCTTCACCCTTGACCCTGCCGTTGAGGCCCAGGATTCGCGGACTTTCGCGCCACAGGATACGGACCGGACGAACCAAGAACGAAGAGCCCAGGGCAAAGAAATACCCAAGGACATCCAAAAACCAAAAAAAATCCCCATCGAAGGATGGGGATAACTGATGGCCGATGGTCGCCAGACCCAGATCAGTTAGGCACGGATTCTGGAGCTCCTGATGCGCGACCGCAGCCGGCGGCTCAGGCCGAAACAGGCAGCGGCACCAGCGATGGGGAGAGGACCGGGCACCGAATCACCAGGGCCCCTGGCTTCGACGAGCCGGAAACCATTGTTGATGTCCGTGATGGTATCAAGAGGGGTGGCCCCGAGCCAGATGTCCTTGATCGATAGCGCCTGCAGATTCGGGAAGGGGGCAAAGGAGAACACGGGCTCCGTTGGGCCAACAACAGGCACGCCCGTGACCAGGACTCCGCCGGGCCCTCCAGCCCAACTGATCTCCTTGGTGGCCGTGTAGTTGCTGAACAAGCCGGTGGCACTCAAGGTCACCTCACTGAACTCAAGATCTGCCGTGGGATCAATGGCAATGTCGTAGGAGATATTGCCGTTATTGAAACCCCCAGTTGGCGTCAGATCACCACTGAACAGATAGTTGATGCCTCCCTGGGAGATTTCGATCTTCAGATCCGCTCGTCCGAAGGCATCACCTGCACAGATGATGTTACTCACAGTCAGAACACCTGTTGAGATAGTGCCCGGGGCGGCGCAATCGGTGCTGGCAGCTGCATGGGCAGAACCCACCGTCAGAATCGAAGCACAAGCAATAACGGATGCAGATCCGATGAAAGTCCTACCGAAGGATTGACGGCCCAAACCACTCTTGAGAGTGGCGAGCAAGTCGAAGGCACGAGTCATAATGTTTGGGCTCCAGAGTGCCAAGAGATGCCATAACCAGGCTCGACGCTATCACAGGATTTTTTCACTACTTGCACCACTCCCAGTCAGCCGCAAGGACAGCCCGCACCGATCCAGAAAAACCTGCTAAGGCAAGCCCCGAAGAAGGACCTCGTCACGCAGATTCCTTACGCTGCAGGACTTCTTGAGATTCCTGCTGAGCCTGAAGATCCCTTGATCCGGGTTGATGGCCAGGCGTTTTCCTCGAAAAAGGCCCCAGAGTGAACACGCTCTTCACATTGAGCCTGAAAACCCTGACTACGGGTGCTGCATCCTGTAGGCGGATCTGCCGTTCAAGCGCATCCCGATCGCTGGATGTAGGCCATTCACGTTTCAGGACGCTCACCATCGGCCACCCGGGCCACGCCAGCGAGCCACGGTCCTGCTGCAGGGTCCTGCTGCACAGACCTGCGGCACGGCCCTGGGTCACGGTCCCGCACCACGGCCTGCCAGCATCCCCCTCCAGCCATCGGTGCAGCGTTGACTCCCAGCGACAGGGCCCGGGCCGATGCGGTGGTGGTGGGCGCCGGCATCGCCGGCCTGACGGCGGCGGCCCTGCTCGCTAAGCAGGGGCTGCAGGTGGAGCTGCTCGAAGCCCACCACCAGAGCGGTGGCTGCGCCGGCACCTTCCGCCGTGGTCCCTACGTGTTCGACGTGGGGGCCACCCAGGTGGCCGGGCTGGAGCAGGGCAATGGCACCCCCGCCGGCATCCATGCCCGTCTGTTCCGCCATCTGGGGGTGGCGCCACCGGCGGCCGTGCCCCTGGATCCGGGCTGCGTGGTGGATCTGGCCGACGGCCGCGAACCGGTGTCGATCTGGCGCGACCCGCAGCGCTGGCGGCAGGAACGGTTGCGCCAGTTCCCTGGCAGCGAACGCTTCTGGGCCCTCTGCGACGCCCTGCACCGAGCCAACTGGGCCTTCGCGTCGCGGGATCCGGTGCTGCCGCCGCGCTCCTGGTGGGATCTGGGCCAGCTGCTGGGGGCCCTCGGGGCCGGAAACCTGGCCAGCGGCCTGCTCACCACCGCCACCATCGCCGACCTGCTGCGGCTGACCGGCTGCGCCGCCGACACGCGGCTGCGGCGCTTCCTGGATCTGCAGCTGAGGCTCTATTCCCAGGAACCGGCGGATCGCACCGCCGCCCTCTACGGGGCCACGGTGCTGGTGATGGTGCAGGAACCGCTCGGGCTCTGGCACCTGGAGGGATCGATGCAGGCCCTCAGCGAGGCCCTGGAGAGCGCCCTCGCAGGGCACGGCGGGCGGCTGCGGCTGCGGCACCGGGTGGAGCGGCTGCAGCCGCCGGAGCAGCCCGGGGGCGACTGGCGGATCACGGGCCGCCGTGGCGGGGCACCGCCCGGGGACGGGCGGAGGCGGGGGGAGGCCTTTCACCTGAGCGCCCCTGAAGTAGTGGTCAGCCTGCCCCCCCAGACCCTGCCGGCCCTGCTGGGGGATGCCCTGCCCGGCGGCTACCGCCGACGGCTCGAGGCGCTGAGCGAACCCAGCGGCGCCCTGGTGTTCTACGGAGCCGTCGAGCGGGACAGGCTGCCATCCGGGTGCCCCAGCCACCTGCAGCTGGAGGTCCCTGACCCCGGCTCCCTGTTCGTCTCGGTGAGCCAGGAGGGCGACGGCCGGGCCCCCGCCGGTCGCGCCACGGTGATCGCCAGCGTGTTCACCCCGGCCCGCCCCTGGTTCGGCGGCGAGGAGCCCGACTATCAAGCCCACAAACAGCGGGCGATGGCCGCCATCCAGCGGGGCCTGGAGCGGCTGCTGGGGGTGGGGCCCGCCGACTGGCTGCACGGGGAGCTGGCCACCCCCCGGGGCTTTGCCGGCTGGACCGGCCGGCCCTGGGGCTACGTGGGCGGCCTGGGCCAGCACCCCAGCCGGTTCGGGCCCTTCGGCCTGGCCAGCCGCACCCCGATGGCGGGCCTGTGGCTGTGCGGCGATGCCATCCACCCCGGCGAGGGCACCGCCGGGGTGAGCCTGTCGGCCCTGATGGCCTGCCGCCAGCTGCTGGCCGGGCGGGGGGTGGACCTGCGGCCCTGACCCCCCGAAGCGTCAGCTCAGTTGACGCTGACGCGCACCACCCGGCCACCCAGGCGCTGCACTCGCTGCAGGGCCTCGTTCATGCGGCTGTAGGGCACCCGCATCACGTAGGCACCGCTGCGCACCACGGCGTTGTTCACCAGCCCGGTGGCGGTGATGGTGGCCACCCGGCCACTGGGGGAGCTGGTGCCACGCACCCCGGCCGACACCACCAGGGCCTCCTCGCGGTGGCCGCGGGAGGGATCGGTGGGCTGGCCGCTGCGGGAGACCGGACCATCGACGCTGGCTCCGCCCTGGGCCAGGTTGGCCTGGAAGAAGGATTCACCGCTGAAGCGGGGACGGAGGACCGTCACCGTCACGGCCCGATCCTGGTGCAGGGCCCGGCCAAGCTTGAAGCGGGTGCCGGCGCTGTCTCCCTTCACCGACGCCGCCGCCCCACCGGCCAGCTGCATCAGCCAGGAGAACTGCTGACCCTGGTGGCCGGCGGAGTAGTCCCAGCCGTGCAGATAGGGGACCACATCAGCACCGAAACGCTCCTGATACTCGGGGCTGTCGATGTAGGAATCGATCTCGGCGTCGTAGCCCTGCTCCTGCAGGATCGTGAAGTGGTGCAGCATCTCGGCCTTGTTGTGGGGAGCCCGGCCGAGGAGATGCTTGTGGTTGAGCTCGATGAAACGGTAGGGATTGCAGTTCTCGAAGAAGCGTGAGCGATACAGACCGCTCCTGGCAAGGGTACGCACGAATTCCTGCACGGTGAGGTAACCGTTGCGGAACAGCGATTCGGCACCAACCAGGCGCTCGTTCTGCATCACATACTGCTGGCCCAGCACTTGCTGATACACCAGACGGATGATGCCATCGCGATCCTGCGGGGAGGCTTTTGACCAGTTCTCCTTGTTGCGGTCATCCGCGAAACGCTCGATGCCAAGGGAAGGGGCTTGGACCAGGGCCATGGTGGAAACAGCGCAAAGGGCAGAGGGAGGAGCATCGCCGCGGGCTGCCCACCTGGCGGATTCAGGCAGGAACCGATGCGGGAGACCAACGGAAAGGGATTCCCCGGAAGGCCTTGCCCGCCGGCGATGTCAAGCAGCGATTCTCAGTGGATTCCGGGAAAAACCAGCAGGATCGTTACAGCGCTCAGTGCCCGGAAAAAGATCCATACATTCCTTCACCATGAAGGTGGAATCCTTCACCACGAAAGATTGCGAAGGAGCAAGAAACTGCTCAGGAGGCGATGAGCCCGGAATCCTCACGGCGAACCTGGCGCTGCCGCAGGGGTCGCCGATCACGGTCAGGGTCGAGGCTGGAGCGGGAAATGATCGGAAGCTGGGGGGAAGCGGCCGGACTCGCCGCGTCCTGACACAGGCTGGCCCAGACGGTTTCGAGGGCGGCCAGCTCGTCAGCCGGTGACCAGCCGGCAGGGACGGAGCGTCCTTCGCCGGAGGGACGCGGCTGACGCCTGGGCTGCGGGAGCTCGATCATCGCCATTCTCCCCACGACCTTCAAACCCTTGTACAACATCCAGCCGCGACGTCCAGAGGGGAGGCAACACAAGCTGACGAAAGAAATCATGAAGACAAGGCCACCGCGGCAGCGGAGAGATCCGGCCGGGACCCTCAACGTCCCAGGGCACGACGGACTACTCGTCGCTGGGCAGCAGCACCAGGGTGTGCAGCCGATCGGTGCCCAGGTCATGGGTGAGGATCCACACCTGCAGCCCCTGGCCGAGATCGAAGACGCTGCGCAGCGACCCCTGCTGCCGGTAGGCGGCGATGGTGTTGTCGCGGGCGTCGCGGGCATCGACCACGCCCCAGTCGCCCCGCCGGTGACGGGCCACCAGGCGCTGCAGGGTCTCGGCATCCACCCACTCGCGCACGTCCGGACTCACGTCCACCGGGCCGATGGCGAGGCGGGCAGCCATGACAGGTCGCGTCTCTACACCCGACCTTAGGGCGGCTGGGGTGAGGCCTCAGCGCAGGTGGTCGAGCTCGCCGCGGCCGTGGAGATCGGCCAGGGCGTCGTAGCCGCCGATGGGCTGGCCATCGATGAACACCTGGGGCATGGAGGCCAGGCCGCTGCGTTCGGCGACCGCCGCCCGCGCCGCGTCGTCGTCGGCGACCTGCACCCCATGGGGGATGCCGAGGGTGCGCAGCATGCGCAGGGCCCGGGCCGAGTAGGGGCAGCCGCTGCGAACGGCAATCTCCACCCGGGGGTGGGCCGGGGAGGCGGGGGCGGTGGGCCGGGCCGCTGCGGTCGCCACGGTGACCTGTGGCGCATCCTGGGGTGCTCCGGCCTCCGCCAGGAAGCCGACCAGCAGGTCGGCGCCCCTGAGCACCAGGCTGCCGTGCTCGAGGTGGCCGCCCCACACCTGGCAGTCGCCGTCGGAGAGGCTCAGGTGCAGGTGCACCCCCTGGGGCGCCACGGTGCCCTGCAGGGTGATGATCTCCAGGTGGCCCTGCAACACGGTGGGCTCCTCCAGGCCCGGGCACTGGAACGCCGCCTGGGAGAGGTCCCCCACGACGCCGAGCACGAAGCCGGAGGCCCCGGCTTTGATCGCCAGCTGCTCCAGGCTGGCGCGCAGATCACTGCCCGGGCCGAGATGCAGCGGCAGGGGATGCATGGCGGGATCGGGCGTGGCAGGGGGTCAAGGTAAGTCCTGGGCTTCCGGCGCCAGCGGCACCAGGCGGCAGCGCAGCAGGGCGAGGGCCTCGTCGGGCAAGCCCAGAAACCGGTCGAGCCAGGGGTCACCGCTGGGGGCGATGCTGGCCACCCCCACCAGCAGGGCCCGGCCGTCGCCGTCGAGGGGCTGGCCGCTGGCTTGGTGGCGGCGGCCCTGCACCGGGCCGGTGCTGAGCATGGTGGCGACGATCAGGTCGGGGGCGCGGTAGAGGGAGCCGATGGCGAAGCGGAAGCGGGCGTCGAACTGCAGTTCCATCGCCCCGGTGGCGCCGTCGATGCGGCCCTCGAGCCGCTCGGGGTGGATCGTGATCACCAGGCCGGGGGGCAACGGCAGCCCCAGGAAGCGGGTGGTGCGCCAGTCGAGCGGCGGGATCCCCAGGCGGGCGGGATCGAAGCAGAGGGTGCCGGTGCCGATAGCGATTTCGGTGCCGACGGGATCCGGCGCGGTGAGCACGCCCAGCCCGCCGCCCCCGCGGGCGTCGTAGCGGAAGCGGGGATAGGCGCCGATCGCCAGGCCACAGCCCGCCAGGGTCTGGAGCGTCAGCTCAGCCATTGAGCTGGACCTCCGCCTGGGTGGGGTAGGGGATCTCGATCCCCTCGGCGGCGAACAGGGCCAGCAGGGCCCGGTTGAGGCGGGCCACCTCATCCTTGAACGCCGGATAGGTGGGCTGGGAGGAGCGGTAGTCGTAGGTGAAGTCGTAGCTGAAGTCGCTGATGGCCATCAGGCGACAGGCCCGGAAGGCGGCCAGGGGCTCGGCATCGAACAGGGAGGCGATCAGTTCCGGAATGCGCTGCAGCTGCTCGGGGCTGGTGTCGTAGGCCACGCCGATCACCATGCGGGAGCGGATCACCTGGTCAAGGATCTGCCGCAACCGCAGCAGGACCGCTTCCCGCAGGGTGAGGTAATCGGTCCAGTTGGGGGCGTGAATCTGCCCGCAGCAGCGCAGCAGCAACTCCCCATCGGCGGTCGCCTGGTCAAGGAACACCTGGGCGGCGGACAATCCCGGCAGGTCGGTGAGGTACAGGCGGCCGTAATGCACCAGGTCGTCCAGCTGGTCGGGGGTGAGCTCGGCCGGCAGGGGCAGATGCAGCTCGAAGACATGCAGGACCGCATCGTGCGCCTGATCCGAGCGCAGGGAGTAGTTGACGATCGTCTCCTCATCGACGACCGAATTGGGGATGGTGATGCGGCTCTCGTGGGTCTGCAGCTCCAGGGAGCGCAGGCCGATCTTGGTGACGTAGCCGAGATTGCTGCCGATGCGGCAGAACTCCCCCACCCGCAGGGGACGGTCGGTCTGGATCGACAGGCCGGCGAACAGGTTGCCCAGCAGCTTGGAGGCCCCGAGGCCGATGGCCAGGCCGGGGACGGCGGAGAAGGCCAGCACGGTGGAGCCCGGCAGGCCCAGCAGGATCAGCAGCCGGTACATCAGGGAGACGCCGATGATGGCGCCCATGACCCGGCAGACGGGCATCACCAGATTGCTGACACGGCTCAGCTGCAGGGCGTTGCGCCGGCCGCGCAGGATCGTGACCCATTCCGCCAGGCTGCGGCCGAGGGCCTCCATCAGGAAGAAGCTGAACAACCCGGCCCAGCAGAAATAGAGCGTGTAGAGCAGATACATCAGCACCTGCAGGGGCAGGCCGGTGACGTTGACGTAGTGATCCAGCAGCAGTTCCACCACACGGGCCATGGGCAGGGCCACCGCCGCCAGCAACACCCGGTGCCAGGCGATGTTGTCGACGCGCCAGATCGCCAGGGGTGTGAGGGGTTTGCTGGCGGCCCTTTCGGTCATCCGGTAGGTGGCCAGCAGGGCCAGCACCAGACGGAACTGAACGAAGGCGAAGATCGCCAGCGCCAACAGCCCCAGCACGATCTGGAAGAGGGTCTGGTCCCAGAGGTGGGACTCCAGCACCGTTTGCCGGAGGCCCCGGGGAATGTTCAGATACCACTTGGGTGGCAGGAGATGGCCGGGCCTGAGGCTGAAGGCGTCATAGATCGCGGGCGTCAGCAGGCTGGAGGGACTGTCAGATGGCGCTCGCTGATCCTTGATCTCCTCGTAGAGGCTGGGGATCTGGGCCACCGTGAAGGCGGAGAACCGGTAGCCGCGATCACGGCCCCCTTCCGTCCCGTCATCCGTCAGGGTGATGGAGGTGCCGGGGATGGTCCAGCTGGCGCTGGGGTTCACCCGTCCATCGTTCAGGGCCTTCATCCCCGCCGCATCAGGAATCTCGAAAGGCTTGCGGCTGTGGGTGAAGACGTAGTCGAGAATCACCTTGAGCTTGAGGGCATATTCATCGGCGAAATCCGCCCGGATGCTCTGGGGAATCTCTGACACATCCAGGGCCTTGACCGCCTCCTCGAAGTAGCTGTTGATCAGTGCCAGTTCGTGACGCAAGGCGCTGGACAACATGAACCCGGGTGTCGCCTCCG
Source organism: Tabrizicola sp. YIM 78059 (assembly GCA_943367815.1). Classification (GTDB taxonomy): domain Bacteria; phylum Cyanobacteriota; class Cyanobacteriia; order PCC-6307; family Cyanobiaceae; genus Cyanobium. The sequence goes on from CALRKA020000008.1 coordinate 42,817, forward strand.
CCTTGGCCTCGATCCGGGCGATGTCCCGGTTCACCTGGGCCATCACCACGTAGAAGTTCAGCAGGGTGGCCCGCGGGCTGTCCCCCACCACCTGGTTGAGGGGGGCATCGGTCCATTGCTGCTTCAGCTCCAGCAGCTGGCCATGGAACGGTTGGCTCTCCAGGGGCACGAAGGTGGCCCGGAGCTGGGCGGGAACTGGGGCCCCCTGCCCCCCCGCGGATAACGCCGCCGTCGAAAGGCCCGTCAGCGGCAGCAGGCAGGCGAGCAGGAACGCCAGCAGCAGGCGGACCGGACGGGGCAGACGGATCGGACGGGGCATCCGGAAGCCGCGGCACATGTCCCGCATGATGGCGGCTCAGCCCGCCGGCAACACCTGCCGGTAACCGTTCGCCTCGCACACCCGCAGGGGTGTGGCGAACAGGGCGCTGAGGGGGGCGTCCTGCAGCAGGGCGTCGGTGGGGCCGTCGCCCACCACCCGGCCCTCGCGCAGCAGCACGCAACGGCGGATCTCGGGAAGCACCGCCTCGATCTGGTGGGTCACCAGCAGCAGGGTGGTGCCGCCGCGGGCCAGGTCGCGCAGGATCGCCAGCAACTGGTGTTTCGCCTTCAGATCAAGCCCGTTGGTGGGTTCATCCAGCACCAGCACCTCGGGTCCGTGCACCAGGGCCCGGGCCAGCAGCAGGCGCCGCCGCTGGCCCTCGGAGAGCTGGCCGTAGGGACGATCGGCCAGGTCGGCCAGCCCCAGCTGCTCCATCAGTTCGGCCACGCGCCGCCTCTGGGCTTCGGTGGCCACCTGGCTGCGACCGATGCCCACCGAACCGAAGAAGCCGGAGAGCACCACATCGTCGGCGGGAACCCGGCCGACGTAGGCAGCATGCAGATCCTGGGACACCAGACCGATGCGGCCCCGCAGCTGCCAGAGATTCACCGTTTCGCTGCCGAAGATCCGCAGGCAGGAGCCGGGCTTCACCACGGGGTAGAGCTCGCGGCTGAGCAGCTTGACCAGCGAGCTCTTGCCGGAGCCGTTGGGGCCCAGCACCACGGTGTGCTCGCCGCAGTGCAGCCGCAGGGAGAGATCCGCGAAGACGCGGCGGGGCCCCAGCCAGGCCTCGACGGCCTCCAGCTCCAGGTAGGCCGATGGGGGGGTGCTCATGGGGCGGCGGTCATGCCGAGGCCAGGGGAACGGCCCCAGCCGAGCTTGCGTTCCAGCTTGCGGATCATCTTGCCGGCCAGATCCAGGCCGGTGGCAGTTTCGATCCCCTCAAGGCCCGGGCTGGAGTTCACCTCCAGCAGCAGGGGGCCGCGGTGGGAGCGCAGGATGTCGACGCCGGCCACATCCAGCCCCAGGGCCTTGCAGGCCTTGACGGCCATCTGCTTCTCCGCCGCATCGAGCTGCACCGTCCGGGCCGTGCCCCCCTGGTGGAGGTTGGCCCGGAACTCGCCCTCGGCGGCCGTGCGCTCGATGGCGGCCACCACCTTGCCGCCGACCACGAAGCAGCGCAGATCCGTTCCGCCGGCCTCCTTGATGAACTCCTGCACCAGCAGGTTGGCGTCGAGGCTCTGGAGGGCATTGATGACGCTCTCGGCCGCCTTCTGGGTTTCGGCGAGCACCACGCCCTTGCCCTGGGCCCCCTCCAGCAGCTTCACGATCAGGGGGGCGCCGCCCACCATGCGGATCAGGTCCACCGTGTCGAGGGGGGAATCGGCGAAGCCCGTGACGGGGGTGTTGAGCCCGGCGCGGACAAATTCCTGGGAGGCGAAGAGCTTGTCGCGGGAGGCGGTGATCGCCTGGGCACCGTTGAGGGACGGCACCCCCATCGACTCGAACTGCCGCGTCACGGCGCAGCCGTAGAAGGTGACGCTGGGACGGATGCGGGGGATGACGGCATCCACCGCGCCGAGCACGTCACCGCCGCGGTAGTGGACCTCCGGGTTGCGGGGATCCAGGCGCATGTAGCACTGACGGATGTTGAGGAACCGCATGTGGTGGCCCCGTTCCTCACCGGCCTCGATCAGGCGCCGGTTGCTGTAGAGATCGGGGTTGCTGGCCAGCAGCACGATCCGCAGGCCGGCATCGCGCGGGCGGACATGGGCGTAGAGGGCCCGGCTCTCCTCGGCGCTGAGGCTGCGCAGGTGGTGGCTGCCCTCGGGGTCCACCAGGATCCGGCCCACCATCGCCTGGCGACCGAGCAGCATCCGATAGCCCATGGCATCCCGGTTGGCGAGGGTCAGCTCCACCTCCCAGCTCTGCTCGCCGAGCACCAGCCGCTCCCGGATCACGTAGCGGTTCTCTGAGACGCCGCTGGTGTTGCGCACCTCCCGCCGGGCCACCACGGGTGCCTCGTGGCGCACGACCACGACCCGATCACCCTGCAGGGGATGGACCTCGAAGCTCACCCAGGGGCGCCCGTCGCGCTCGAAGGGAACGATGTTGGTGGCGTGGAGGGCGGAGGTGGCGGCACCGGAATCCACCCGGGCCTTGATCGCCGGCAGCCCGGCGTCCGGGAAGCTGCACCACTCCTCGCTGCCCACGATGATCTTGCCGTCGACGCTGTCCATGGATCCGGGGCGGGTGGCGTGGGACGGGCCCACGAACCGCCATGGTCGCCGGAGCTCTCAGCCTTGTCGACAGGGCCCCAGGGGAGGGCAAGGATGGCGGTGGCGCTCAGCGCCCGCGGCCCGACCCTGGCGAGAGCTTGCGGAGCAGCTGGTCGCACTTCTCCCGCTTGCCGAGGGTGGAGCCGAAATCGCCGAACAGGATGTCCATCGCCGGCATCGTCCTGGAGCCGGTGGCACAGGCATGGCGGTGCTGGAACACAAAGCGCAGCCAGTGCTTGGCCACCGGCGACACCGGGTCGAGGTTGTGCTTGGCCACCATGTGATCAACGCTTCTCCTGACCCAGTCACTGGACCAGCGGAGCTCGAAGAACGGCCTGTCGGAGGGAAGCAGGTTCTCGGGGGAGGGGGGGATGTAGCTCACCCGGCTGGCCGGCTCGAACACCATCGAGCCCCCGCTTTGCGCCACGGCGATCGAGAAGTCCGTCTCCTCGGCCATGCTCAGCAGCTCCTCGTCGAGGGGGCCGTTCTGCACGAAGAAGTCCGTCCGGACCAGAACACAGTGGAACTCATTGAGTTCGGTGGGACCGGCCACCAGGGGCTCCTTCACCTTGACCAACGGCAGATGGTTCCAGGGGCGCCGTTCGGTGAGCCAGCGGCGGCCCTCCCCCATGGACCTCCAGAGGAGTTCGCCGCCGGCGTGGTGGACGACGCTGAAGGCCTCATCTTCGAAGGTCAGGGGGCAGACGGCGGTGCAGCCGTGGCGCTCAGCGCAGGCCACCAGGGTCCCGAGCCAGCCGGGGGTGACGATCACATCGTTATCGATGAAGACCAGGTACTTCGTCGTGACGTGGGGCAGGGCCAGGTTGCGCGCGGCATTGGGGGAGAGATAGTGCTCGCTGCGAATCAGGCGGAAGCGCCCTTCCGCCGCCCGCCGATCCAGCTCCCTGGCGAGCTCGGCCGGCCCATGGCCGTCGACAACGATCAGATCGAACGGAACGTCGGTGTTCTGCTGGATGGAATCCAGGGAGACAAGGGCGTGGCTGAAGCGTTCGCGGGGAACGACAACCACCGTGACGTCATTCCCCATGACGCTGTTCTGCCCCATGGCAGTCAAAATAATCTGCTTACTCCTACACGAAATCCAAGGCACCTGTCGGTTCGGGCGGCTCCGGCGCCCTGCCGATCCTGCAGGCTGGGGGTTGGTTGCCGGCGACGGTCATGGCGGACGTTCCCTATCTGGTCGCGCTGGCCCTGCTGGAGCAGGAGGGAAAGCGGGCGCTGCCGCTGAACGGCAAGTCCTGGAACAGCCCATCCACGGCTGAGGGGGCGACCGCGGCGGCGGCCGAGGCGGCGAGCGAGGCCAAGGATCCCGGAGACGATGGCCGCACCCTGGTGCTCGAACTGCTGTTGCGGGTCTGGCAGCGCAGTGAGGAGGGAGCCCTGCGGCGGGCTGCCGGGGACGGCAGCCTGCTGCTGGTGGAGCTGCCCCTGGAGGCGCTTCAGGAGGCGCTGCCGAAGCTCAAGGCCCGCTGGATCGGCGGCGGCGCCACGGCCGATTTGCATGCCGAACTGGCCGCCCTGGCGATCCGGGGCTGGCGTGTGGCCATCGCCCGCTATGAGCCGGTGCGCTTCAGCCCCTGGCCCTGAGGCGCGGATCCGCCCGGCGCGGCCGCCGGGGGCGACGCAGCTGGTGGGGCCGCTGGTGGAGGAGCGCAGAGCTCATCGACGAGGCGCAGGTAAGCGGCGGGATCACGGCGGGCCATGACCCGGGCTTCCGCTTCCCGCTGCCAGCGGCCTTCGCCGTAGAGCCGGGCCAGGTCGCGCTGGTCGCGCCGGCTCAGGCCCCGCCGCAGTTCCTCGTCGCCCAGGAACGGGGCGCCCCTCAGACAGCGGGACTGGACCGCATGCCAGCCCTCGTGCAGCAGGGTGTCGTTGAGGTTGCCGCGGGGGCAGACCACGATCCGCCGGCTCTCGCGCAGGTAGAGCCCGTACAGACCGCGCTCGGCGCAGCGGGGGTGGCTGCCGAGCACGCTGAAGCCGCGCTGCTCGAAGGCCTCCACCAGTTGCTGGTACGACCAGTTGTCCGCGCGGGCGGCCCGCGTCAACGGGTCCGGCAGCCCCACGGCCACCAGCAGGAGCACGGCGAGATGGAGCCCCCTCCGGGCGGGCCGGCACCGGGTCATGGGACTGGCGATGGTCTGCTCATCTCCCCAGACGGTATCCGGCCGGACCAGCAGGATGGGGTGCGATCCGCCCGAGCGCCCCGGCCATGAACGCCCCCACCGCCCCATCCGATGACGGTCGGCTGGCGGCCCTGCAGCAGGAGTTCGAGCACGAAGCCAGCTTCAGCCAGGTGTTCGTGGTGCTCACCGTGGGTGCCACCTTGATCGCCACCCTCGGCCTGCTGGCCAACAGCCCTGGGGTGGTGATCGGCGCCATGGTGGTGGCCCCCTGGATCATGCCGCTGCAGGCGATGGCCTTCGAGATCCTGCGGGGGCGGCTGCCGATGTTCCTGCGGGCCCTGCGCACCCTGCTGCTCGGGGTGGTGATCTGTGTGCTGCTGGCGATGGCGGTGGGCCATCTGGTGGCGTTCCCGAGCTTCGGCAGCGAGGTGATGAACCGCACCAGCCCCAACCTGCTGGATCTGGGGGTGGCCCTGGTGGCCGGCGCGGTGGCGATGTACGCCAAGCTGCGCAAGGACGCCATCTCGGCCCTGGCGGGCCTGGCCATCGCCGTGGCCCTGGTGCCGCCCATGTGCGTGGTGGGCATCCTGCTGGCCTCCTCCCACTGGATGCAGGCCTACGGGGCGCTGCTGCTGTTCGCCACCAACCTGCTCGGGATCATGGTGGGGGCAATGGCCTCCCTCGGGACCCTTGAGAAGGTCTATCGGCGACGTCTGTTCCACAGCCGCCTGGGCCTCACCAGCGTGGCCCTCACCGCCCTGCTGGTGATTCCCCTGGGCAGCAGCTTCTTCCGCCTGGTGAACCAGACCCGGCAGGAGAACAAGGCCCATCAGCTGGAGGCGGCCATTGAGCAGCGGTTGCGCAGCAGCACGATCACCCTCGGCGGCGATCCCGCCATCGACATGGTGGGCCTGAGCATCGACTGGCAGCAGAACCCTCCGCTGATCCGGGCCCGGGTGCGCGTGACCGACCCGACCCTGCCCACGGCCACCCAGGTGGCCGCCGTGCAGGAATTCATCAACAAAAGCCAGGCACCGCTGCGCTTCCGGCTGGTGATGCAACGCACGGCGGTGGATCTGATCGGCCCGGAAACCGCACCGAATCCTGCCGAACTGGAGGTGCTGCCGCCGCCGGTCCTGCCGCCCCTGCCAGCCCAGCCCCGCGAGCAGGAGGCGGAGGAGGGGCTGGACGCGACGCCCTGAGCGCAGGCCCGCCCAACGTCATCGCACGCGACGTCTCCCAGTAGATGTAAGGGAGAGCGTGACGCCACTCCCCCGCCATGACCCCTCCCCAGCAGCGGCCCCTTGAGCGGCCCCTTGCCCATCTCCGCGGGGCCTGCCTGCCGGGCGGGTTGGCCGCCCTGACCCTCACCATCAGCGCCTGCGGCTCCGGCGGCGGTGGTCTGCCGTCGCTGAACGGGGCCGGGGCCTCCTTCCCGGCGCCGGCCTACCAACGCTGGGCGGCCGACTACAAAACCGCCAAGGGCCACCTGGTCAACTACCAGTCGGTGGGCTCCGGGCAGGGGGTGCGCTCGTTCCTGGCCGGCTCGGTGGATTTCGGCGCCACCGACGAGGCCCTCAGCGACGAGGACTTCAAGGCCGGCTCGGCCGGCCAGCGCGGCGCCGTGCAGATCCCCATGCTGGGGGGCACGATCAGCCCGGCCTACAACAATCCCGACTGCCCCCGGCTGAAGCTCACCCAGGCCCAGCTGGCTGACATCTTCCTGGGCAAGATCACCAACTGGAGCGCCCTGGGCTGTCCCGCCAGGCCCCTGACTGTGGTGCACCGCTCCGATGGCTCCGGCACCACCTTCAACTTCACCAATGCGCTGGCCTGCTTCTCGGCGGAATGGAAGAAGAAGGTGGGCGTCGGCAAGGCGGTGCAGTGGCCCGTGGGGCTGGCCGCCAGGGGCAATGAGGGCGTGGCCGGCGTGATCCAGAACACCGCAGGAACGCTCGGCTATCTCAACCAGGCGTTCCTGCGGGGCACCGTGAAGCCGGCGGCACTGCAGAACAAGGCCGGAACGTTCGTTCTGCCGGATGCCAGCTCCGGAGCGGCAGCCCTGAACAACATCAAGCTCGATGAGCGCCTGGGTGGGGAGGACTGCAACCCCGAGGGGGCTGAGAGCTACCCGATCGTGGCCTTCACCTGGATCCTGGCCTACCAGAGCGGACAGGGAGATCAGAAGGCGGAAGCCGTGCGCACCTTCCTGCTCTGGGCCCTGGAGGAGGAGCGCCAGAAGCAGGCGGCCGAGCTGGGCTTCGTCCCCCTCAGCGGCGATGTGCTGAAGCGGGCGCGGGAGGAGGTGGCCAAGATCAAGGACTGAGCCAGGCCGGGGTGACCGCCGAGACTGGCAACGGTTCGGTTCGCCGTGATGGCTGCGAGTTCCTGGGATCCTGCAGTCGAGCCGAAGCGCCGATCCCTGCTGCGGCGCCTCTGGTTCTTCGGCCGGGTGAGCCTGCTGCTGCTGGGCATCGAAGCCTGCAGGGTGCTGGTGCACCGGCAGCACTGGGAGGTGCTGACACCGAATCCCCTGTTCTCCGCCCTGGTGGCCTCGGAGGTGTTCCTGCTGGGCTTCCTGCTCAATGGGGTACTCACGGATTACAAGGAAGGGGAGAAGCTGCCCGGTGAACTGGCCGCCGCCCTGGAGTGCCTCGCCCTGGAGGTGCAGGGGATCCGGCTGCTGCGGCCGGAGGCCGAGGTGCAGGGAACCCTGGCCCTGCTGGCGGATTTCAGCGAATCGCTGCTGACCTGGATGGAGGAGGCCGGGCCGACCCTGCTGCTTCTGGAGCAGCTGGACACGCTGCAGCTGTCGATCGAACGGCTGGGCGTCTGGAATCCAGCCCCGCTGCAGGCGCGCCTGCTGCTGGAGCTGGCCCACATCCGCCGCGGCGTGCAGCGCATCGACGTGATCCGCTCCACCACGTTCGTCCCCTCCGTCTATGGAGTCGCCTACATCGGCACCGGGGTGCTCATCGTCGGGCTGGTGCTCTCCCGGATCGAGCCCTTCGCCGAATCCCTGTTCTTCATCGGGGTGATCTCGCTGCTGTTGATCAAGCTGCTGCTGCTGATCACGGATCTCGACAACCCGTTCGGGGCCAGCCAGGCCCGATCGGTGGAGAACGTCTCGCTGCACCCCGTCGCCCATGCCGCACAGCGGCTCCGGCGGGTGGCGGAGCCAAGCTCAACCGATTAATCAACTAGCGTTGATCCAATCAGCCGGGCCATCGCATGGACGAGGACAGGGCCGTGCTGGCCCGGTTGTCGCTGCTCGACCGCTACCTGCCGCTCTGGATCCTGCTGGCCATGGCCGGCGGCCTGCTGCTGGGCCGCTTCTTCCCGGCCATCCAGGGCTGGCTCGATGCCGTGCGCATCGGCAACACCTCCCTGCCGATCGCCCTGGGGCTGCTGCTGATGATGTACCCGGTGCTGGCCAAGGTGCACTACGAGGACCTGGGCCAGGCGGCGCAGGATCGGCGGCTGCTGCGGCTGTCGTTGCTGCTGGTCTGGGGCCTGGGGCCGGCACTGATGTTCGCCCTGGCCTGGCTGTTCCTGCCCGGTCAGCCGGAGTTCCGCACCGGCCTGATCCTGATCGGCCTGGCCCCCTGCATCGCCATGGTGCTGATCTGGATCGATCTGGCCCGGGGCGACCGGGAGGCGGCCGCCCTGCTGGTGGCGATCAACGCGATCATCCAGGTGCTGGCCTACGCCCTGCTGGGCGGCTTCTACCTGAAGATCCTGCCCGGCTGGCTGGGGCTGGCCACCCAGGACGTGGCCTTCTCGATGGTGGAGATCGCCGCGGCGGTGCTGGTGTTCCTGGGGCTCCCTCTGCTGGCCGGCTACCTCAGCCGCCGCATCGGCCTGCGCCTCAAAGGCCCCCGCTGGTACGAGCAGCGGTTCATCCCGTTCATCAGCCCGTTCGCGCTTTACGGCCTGCTGTTCACGATCGTGGTGATGTTCGCCCTGCAGGGCCAGGCGATCACCTCCGATCCGCTCACGGTGGCCGCCGTGGCCGTGCCCCTGCTGCTCTACTTCGCGATCATGTGGAGCGTGGCGTTCGCGGTGGGCCGCCGCAACGGGCTCAGCTACCCGAAAACGGCCACCCTGGCGTTCACCGCCGCGGGCAACAACTTCGAGCTGGCCATCGCCGTGAGCATCAGCGTCTGGGGGGTGAGCTCCCGCCAGGCCCTGGCCGGGGTGATCGGGCCCCTGATCGAGGTGCCGGTGCTGGTGGCGCTGGTCTACGTGTCGCTGTGGTTGCGGCGCCGCTTCCCGGCCCGGGCGATCGGCTGAACGGCCCTCTCAGGCGCCGGCGGCCAGCAGTTTCCAGGCGGCGATCACCAGCACCACCGCCAGCAGCCGGCGGATCCAGGGCGACGGAAAGCGGCGGCTGCCGCCGTAGGCCCCCAACGTGCCGCCCACCAGCACCACCCCCGCCAGCGGCGCGAGGGCCCCAGGCTCCGGCAGGGCGGTGAGGCCCTGGCGCAGCAGCAGGCCGGCCAGGCCGGCGATCGAGTTCACCAGGATGAAGGCCACCGACACGGCCGCCGCCTGCTTCGGCAGCAGCCAGGAGCGCAGGATCATCCAGGGCGTCAGGAAGATGCCGCCGCCGGTGCCGGTGAGGCCGGCCAGCAGGCCCAGGGTGCCGCCGGTGAGGGCCACGACCCGGCGGCGGGGCAACCGCATGGCCCCCGGATCGGCGGGCAGCTGGCCGACCAGTCGCCAGGCGGAGAACAACAGCACCGCCCCGATCAACTGGCGCAGCAGAACGGCCGGCAGGGCGATGGCCCCGCCGACCAGGGCCGCGGGAACTGATGCCAGGGCCAGGGGCACAAAGACATCGCGGCGGAAGTGGCCGGCGGCGACGAACTGCAGCGTGCCGACGCTCGCCACCAGCACGTTCAGCACCAGGGCGATGGCGCGGATCTCGGGGGCCGGCACACCCGCCAGGGCCAGCACGGCGATGTAGCCGGAGGCGCCGGCATGGCCCACCGAGGCATAGAGAAAGGCCACCGCCGCCAGGGCGATCAGCAGGGGCATAGGAGGATGGCCCCGATCCCGGGCACCGGGCAGGGACGCTGCGATGAAGTTCAAGGACTACTACGCCAGCCTGGGGGTGGAGCGCGAGGCCAGCGCCGAGGAGATCAAGAAGGCCTACCGAAAACTGGCGCGCCAGTACCACCCCGATGTGGCCAAGGAGGAGGGCGCCGAAGAACGGTTCAAGGAGATCAGCGAGGCCTATCAGACCCTTTCGGATCCGGAGAAGCGCCAGGCCTACGACGACCTCGGCCGCCACGGCCCCGGTGAAGAGTTCCATCCATCTCCGGAATGGGACAGTCGCTTCTCGCGCGGCGGCAGCCAGCAGGAGGTGGACCTGGCCGATCTGTTCGAGCGGATGGGCTTCGGCGGTGGCGGCTTCGGCGGCTTCGGTGGCGGCACCGGAGGCCCCCGGCGGCCGGGGGCGGACTTCCCGATCCGCGGCCAGGACGTGGAGGTGGCCACCGAGCTGAGCCTGGAGCAGGCGGCCCGGGGGACGGAGGTGTCGTTCTCGCTCAGCGTTCCGGTGCTGGGGGCCGATGGCCGGGTGGAGAAGCAGAGCCGCAGCGGCCGGATCCGGGTGCCCCGCGGCGTGGTGGAGGGGGAGCGGCTGCGGGTGCCCGGCAAGGGCGGCGACGGCATCGCCGGCGGTGCCCCCGGCGATCTCTATCTGGAGGTGCGGCTGGCGCCCCATCCCCGCTTCCGGGCCGTGGGCCACGACCTCTACCTGGAGCTGCCGATCGCCCCCTGGGAGGCGGCCCTGGGGGCCGAGATCAGCGTGCCCAGCCTCGACGGGCCGGTGGCGGTGAGCCTCAAACCGGGGATGCGCAGCGGCCAGAAGCTGCGCCTGGCCGGCAAGGGTCTGCCCCAGCGGCGCGACGGGGCGGGCGATCTCTACGGTGTGATTCAGATCGTGCTGCCCGAAAAGATCGGCGAACGGGAGCAGGCGCTGTACCGCGAACTCGCCGAAGCCTCCGCCTTCCACCCCCGCCTCCACCTCGAAGGACCCATCGATGGCTGACGACCTGCTGATTCCCGACGACGACGAGGGCTGCACCGTGGCCCTCGAGGAACTGCTGGCCGCCTCGGGCCTGGGCCACGAGGAGGTGATCGAACTGGTGCAGTTCGGGGTGTTCCGCTGCGCCCAGCACGCGCCGGTATGGACCTTCCACGTCCATACGGTGAGCCTGGCCCGCCGCGCCGCCCGCCTGCGCGACGACTTCGGCCTCAACGTGTCCGGGATGGCCCTGGCGCTCACCTACCTGGAGCGGATCGAGGCCCTCGAAGGGCGGCTGCGGGAGCTGGAATCGCAGTTGCCTAGGTGACGGACCGGCCCGACGGGATCGCCTACAGCCCCACCTTGCGGCGGCCCCAGGCCATGCCGGCCGCGTAGCCGATCGCCGGCAGCAGCAGGGCGGGGTTCAGGGGAATCTGCACCAGCAGGACAATGCCCACCAGCCAGGGGACCAGCAGCAGGCAGCCGAAGGCCAGCTGGCTGAAGCGGGAGCGGCGCGCCAGGCGGCCCGAGCCCTGCACCAGCCGGGGCACGCCCTTGCCCAGGCCATAGCCCAGCAGCACGGTGACAAGGGTGAGCAGGATCGCGCCCATGGTTGGAAGGCAGGCCCGTGGATTCTGGTGCCTGGGGGGAACGACTGGACGGCATGACCCTCTGGAACTGACCCTGCGGGATTGGCTGGAGCTGCAGTGAAGAGACAGCCGCGCCACGACCACCCACGGGCGAGCTGTTTACTCTGAAGACGTCGGCTGCCGGCTGGACCCATGGCCACTGGATCGGATCTGGACTGGGCGGATTGTTCAGCTGTGGAGCACGATCCACTGCGCGTCAGTGGTGCCTGGGTATTTCGCGGCTCCCGGATTCCGGTGGCGGCCCTGTTCGAAAATCTGGAAGACGGCGTTTCCCTAGAGGAGTTCGTCGAGCTCTTTCCTGGCGTCAGCGTCGCGCAGGCCCGGCTGGTTCTGGAGCATGTCGCCCGGAGCACGGCGGCGACGGTGGTCTGAATGCGGATCCTGTTCGATCAGGGGACACCGGTTCCCCTGCGCAGGTATCTGGAAGGCCACGTCGTGGCCACGGCCTACGAGCTGCTGATCACGACCGATACCAACCTTCGTTATCAGCAGAACCTCCAGGACCGCAGCATCGCGATCCTTGTCCTGACCACCACCAGCTGGCCCAGGATTCGCCGGGCCACGGAAGCCATCCGGGCTGCTGTTGCGACCACCATGAGCGGCGATTACAGGGAACTGTTGATTCCGTGAAGCCGCCAATCGCCCCTGCCCTCCGCCCGCAGGTTCGCCCCTATTCGCAGACAGGCACGTAGGGCACCGCGAGCGTGGCGATCGCGCTCGAATTGGCAAACGCCCCGAGCACCTGCTTGCCGCCCCGATTCACCGTGACGAACCGCCCGGCAAAGGTCTCGTCGTAGACCGAGGTGGCGGAGAGGCCGGCGGCGCGGGCGCGCTTGAGCAGATCGTTCACAGTGCCGCCGGGAATGGCGACGCCGAACGTCGTCCGCACACCGGCCGAGAAGGCGAAGACCCGCAACGTGCCCTGTTCGAACTGGGCCGTGCCGACGATTCCCGCCGGCGCCTTGGGCCCTTTGAGCCTGTAGACGACAGGCAGCGGCGGCCCGCCGAGCTCACAACCGGGGCCCGGATCGGAAAGCCAGCCGGTGGCGACGGCTTCGGCTCTGGTCATGCCGAGACGCAACGGGCCGATGCCATCGAGGCGGAGCACCGGGCTTGGTCCGCGGCCATCGGCCCATGCCGATCCGGCCGCCAGCAGCAGGGTGGCCCCCAGGGCCCCAAGCCGTGCAGCGCGACGCAGCGTGTGGCCGATCCGGCGTGTCATGGTCTGACTGTATGGGCACCAGCTCCGACACCCGCCTGATCGACGGCCCCGACGACGCGCCGGCCACCGTCCTGCTGGCCCACGGGGCCGGGGCACCGATGGACAGCCCGTTCATGGCGGCGATCGCCGGCGGACTGGCCGCGGCGGGCTGGCGGGTGGTGCGCTTCGAGTTCAGCTACATGGCCCGGATGCGCGAGACGGGCCGCCGCCAGGGGCCCGACCGGATGCCGGTGCTGCAGGAGGCGTTCCGCCAACAGGTGCGGCTGGAGACGGGCGAGAGCCCGCAGCGGCCGCTGTTCATCGGCGGCAAGTCGATGGGCGGGCGGGTGGCCAGCCTGCTGGTGGATGAACTCGCCGCCGGCGACGGGGTGCGGGGCTGCCTGTGCCTGGGCTATCCCTTCCACCCGCCCGGCAAGCCGCTGCAGCTGCGCACCGAGCACCTGGCCGCCCTGCGCACGCCCACCCTGATCCTGCAGGGGGAGCGCGACACGTTCGGCCGCCGCGAGGAGGTGGAGGGCTACAGCCTTTCACCGGCGGTGCAGCTGGGCTGGATCCCCAGTGGGGACCACAGCTTCAAGCCCACCAGGAGTTCGGGGCTCAGCGAGGGGGAGAACTGGGCGACGGCGGTGGCGTGGAGTGATGGGTTTGTGCGGGGGGTGCTGGGGGGGTGAGTCCTGGAATGCTGAATTGAAATCGGCATCAGCAAGGCCGAGCGGAATTGCAAGCTGGGTGCCGCCTCGATGGGTTCCACCCATGCCACGCCATCGTTCGAGGCATTGAATACACAGCCATGGCGGAAAGGGTGTTTTCACTCCAGCCATAGGATCAACTCGCCAACACCAGCGGCCGCAATGATCATCTACCTGGAAACCCGCGAGGTTTTCCTGGAGCATGTGCGCCGGAATCGCATTGAGGAGGAGGTTGGAGAGCGGCTCAAGGCCCTTGCCGGTCGGCGGGTCAGCCCGGCAGAGGTGCGGGCCTGGCGTAATTCCTTTCAGTACGTCAGCCAATTCCTGCTGGCCCCCCAGATCCCTGCGGGGCTGGGGGTGGCGATCGAATATCAGATCCACAACACCTCGCGCCGGATCGATCTGCTGCTCTCCGGCCGCTCACCGGACGACCGCCATGCGGCGGTGATCGTGGAGCTCAAGCAGTGGGAAACCGTGGATGCCACAGCCATGGATGGTGTGGTGCGCTCCGTGGTGGGTGGCGGCCCACGGGATCTCACCCACCCCTCTTACCAGGCCTGGAGCTACTCCTGCCTGCTGGAGGACTTCAACACCGCCGTGCAGGAGCACGCCATCGCGATCAGCCCTTGCGCCTACCTCCACAACTGCAGCGACGGCAGAGGGGTTCTCGCGGACTGCTACCAGGACTACCTGGAGCGGGCTCCAGTGTTCCTAAGGCATCACACCGATGAGCTGGTTGGCTTCCTGACCCGCTGCCTTTCGCAGGGCGATGGCGGCGAGACGATCAAGCGGATCCGTGATGGCCGGGCCCGGCCGTCCCGGCAGCTGGCGGAAGTGTTCGAGCAGATGGTGCTCGGAAACAGTGAATTCACCCTGATTGAGGAGCAGAAGGTCGTCTATGAGCGAGCCCTGCAGTTCGCGAGAAAGCTGCGGCCCGGCAAGCGCACCGTGCTGCTGGTACGGGGCGGCCCTGGGACCGGCAAGTCAGTGGTGGCGATCCACTTGATGGCGGCCATGCTGCAGAAGGGGCTGAACATCCGCTACGTGAGCAAGAACGCCGCCCCGCGCACGGTGTTCAAGGCCAAGCTCACCGGTCAGCTGCGGCGCACCCGTTTCGACAACCTCTTCTGCGGATCGGGTGCCTTTGTGGACTGCCCCCCCGGTTTGTACGACGCCCTGGTGGTCGACGAGGCCCACCGGCTGAACCGCTTCAGCGGCCTTTATGGCAACCAGGGAGAGAACCAGGTCAGGGAGATCATCAACGCCAGCCACCTGAGTGTGTTCTTCCTCGATGAAGACCAGCAGGTGGCCTGGAAGGACATCGGCACCGAAGCCGAGATCCGCGAGCACGCCGCCCAGCTGGGCGCCCAGGTTGTGTGCGATGAGCTGCCCTCGCAGTTCCGCTGTGCCGGCTCCGATGGCTACCTCGCCTGGCTGGATGATCTGCTCGGCATCCGCTCCACCGCCAACCCGGAGCTCGACCGGGAGGTGTTCGACTTCCGCCTGTTCGACGACCCGCTGAGCCTGCACGCGGCGATCCGCCAGGCCAATGGCAACAACCGCGCCCGGCTGGTGGCCGGCTACTGCTGGAACTGGGCCTCGAAACGCAATCCGGATCTCAGCGACATCGTGATCCCTGAGCACGGCTATGCCGCCCGCTGGAACCTGGCCTCGGAAGGCAACACTTGGATCATCAGTCCCACCGGCGTTGAGGAGGTGGGCTGCGTGCACACCTGCCAGGGGCTGGAGGTCGACACAATCGGCGTGATCATTGGGACGGATCTCCTGTACCGGGATGGTCAGCTGATGGCGAGCCCCACCGCCCGGGCCCGCAGCGACAAGAGCCTCAGCGGCTGGCGGGCCGCCATGGCCACCGACCCGGAGGGCACCGAGGAGCGGCTCAGCCGCCTGATCCGCAACACCTACCGCACCCTGATGACCCGCGGCATGAAGAGCTGCTGGGTGTTTGCCTGCGATCCGGAGCTGCAGGCCTATCTCCGCAAGAGGCTGGATCCTTCAGGCGATTTCGGCTGAGGCTCCGGCGAGGGCATGACCCTCACTTTGCCGCCTGCGGAAACTCCCCCTCCACCAGAAACAGCTCCCGGGGGAAGCGATGCACCGTCCCGTCGTCATGGCTCAGGAGGGACGCTTGGTCGCCGTTGGGCTTACCGGTGATCTCCACCTGATCAAACGGCGTGGAGACCAGTGCCGCCGGCGTGAACACCGCCACCTGAACCTGCGGCTCATGGGTGCGGGCGCTCAGGGTTTCGATCGCCTCGATTCCCTCCTCCCGCATCCAGCTCCCCAGCCGTTGGGTGGGTCCGTCGTGCCGTGGGTCCCGCAGGACGGCTTGAGCAGCAACACCGAGAACAGGGTCTGCCGGCGCCGGATCGGTGCCTTGGGGGGTTCGCTGAATCCTTCCCAGAACAGCAGCGCGTCGTACGCCCCCTCCACCAACGAACCGAGGCGCGTGCGGGTGCCATGCCGCAGGGTCGGAGGCCGACTGGAACGCGATCCAGGAGACGCTCCATCTGGTCGCGATCCCAGGGATGCGTGAGTCGATCCTGGAAGGTCTGGCGACGCCGCTGGAGGATCTCAGTGAACAGCCGGGTTGGAGAGCTGGAGCGTTCGCTTCACCAGGCAGGCCCAGCGGCGATCTGGTCCTTCATCCCAGCCCGACCCCTGCCCAGGGGTGCAGCTCAAGACCCTTCCGGCACAAGCCGGGATCAGCCTGCGGTGCGCCTGCAAGGGGCTGGCCCGGCACCGCTCGATCACGGCCTCGCGCTCTGGAGTCGACCGTTGAATCAGCAGGACCGTGGACTGGTGGTTTTCTGGCGATCAGATCAGATTTTGAGGCGCTGATCAATACAGAGCACGAAGGAAGCGCCGCTGGCGTGCTCCAACCTCGTGGCCACGGTGCGGCAGCGCTGGCCGGTGGCCAGGCTGATGTAGGTGTCGGTGATGTGCTCATGGAGACCCGTGTCAACCAGGCTGAAGAAATACTCCTTGTTGGCGTGGTCGGTGCCCCGCGTGGCGGGTGTGAACAGGCGGTTCCTCGACGGGGGGAGACCCTGGCCCAGGTGCGTGTTGCTGATCTGCAGTCCGTCGCCATCGAGCACGTAGGCCGCTTCGATCATGGTGTTGGTGCCTACCCAGTTGGCAAGGGCGCCGTCAAACAATTGGGCAGGGATATGACGTAGGCCTTCACACCCTGCGCGGGCCAGATTGATCAGATCGAGGCCCTCCATCTGGCGGGCCTGGATGGCGGCCACGGCTTTGACCCGTTGCCGGCGGGCGGCTTCCATCAGCACGGGGTGCAGGGCCGCCAGGTGCAGGTTGGCCGCTGGCTTGGGGCGCGCAAAGTGATAACCCTGGAAGAACTCTGCTCCGAGGGCGGCGCAGGTGTCCAGTTCTGCCTGGGTTTCCACCCCTTCAGCCAGCACCAGAGTGCCGATGGTCTTTCCAAGTAAGATCAGCGACTTCATCATTTCCTGCTTGATAAAGTCGCGGTCGACTCCGGCGATGAGACTGCGGTCGAGCTTGATGATGTGGGGCCGCAATTCGGCGATGCGTGGCAGGTTGCTGTGGCCGGATCCCAAGTCGTCGATGGCGATCAGGAAACCCAATTCGCGATGGCGCTCCACGAAGCGTTTCAGGGTCATCGTGTCCTGAACCTTGGTTTCGTTGAGCTCGATCACGATGTCGCTGGGTTCCAGACCCGTGGCCTCGGTGGCCTCGAGCAAGGCTCCCGAGCCTTCAACTCCCTCGTCGATCAATGACGTTTCAAAGTTGAGAAACAGAAAGGGTCGTAGGGACCGGGACAAGTTGAGATCCCGGTAGGCCTCCATGGCCCGGATGCGGCAGCGGCGATCCAGCTCCAGCAGCTTCCCGGCCTTGCGGGCCTTGGCGAACTTCTGTCCGACACCCATGAGCGCCGGGCGGGCGAGGGCCTCCAGGCCCACCACGGAGGTTTGCTTAAGGGAGACGATGGGTTGAAAGTGAATGGTTAGCTGATTCGATGGGAGGATCGCAGAGACCTCCATCGGTGGCTCCATAAGTTCAGCGTGAACCATTGAGCGCGAATGACGGCGGATTACATTTGTAGCGAGTCAGCGGCATTGAACCCTAGGGAACATCTGAAAAACGTACTAAAATCAACCAAGATTCAAGACTGAGGCCGGAACGGATGGCCGTCCCCCTCCAGCTGGGCTTTTCGGACCACGAGCACATTCACGCCAAAAAGAGGACGCGTCGCCAGCGCTTCTTGGATGCGATGGAGGCCACGGTTCCCTGGGAAGCCTTCCTGGCCTTGATCGAGCCCTGCTGCCGGCCTACTTGCGGATCTAGAACAGCCGCAGGTGCCCCATGGCCCTGGGTGGACTCACCCCCCAGCCGCGGCTCGCTCAGCTGCAGGCATGAACAATCTGGTGGGAAAGCACACCTAGGCCGTCGGCACCCAGTTTTCAACCTGCAGGCTCAGGGCATGGGCAGCGATCATCGTGTCGAGTGAGCCAATGGGAGTGCCCCGGCGCTCCAGGTCCGCACGCAGCTGGCGATAGGCCCAGGCAGCGCGCTCGTCGGAAGGGAGAATCGTGAGCGGGGCCAAGAACATCTCCAGGACCTGGCGGTTGCGCACCGAACCGCTCTTGGCCACCCCGTACGCCAGCTCGGCCGCCACCACACTGCAGAGGCCAATCTCTCCGAGCAGGTAGCGCTTGAACCGCCCCACTAGCGCGGCTGGTTTGGCGTTGATGATGGGAATGCAGATGTTGGTATCGAGCAGAATCATGGGCTGATCGCTTCCCGGATCTGCTCCTCCGGCTGCCCACGCGTGATCACAAACCCCGGCTCGATGGCGTCCAACCCGGCCTCCAGCGTTTGCCAGGGGTCATCGATCGGCAGCCACAGCACCCCATTGCCGAAATGCTTCACCACCACCTCGCTACCGCTGAAGCGGTACGCCTTCGGCAGCCGCACCGCCTGGCTGCGGCCCGATTGGAACAGACGTGCGGTGTCCATGGCAGGCCCTGATCCGGTAGTGACCCATGGTGGTTACCACGGCTTGACTGGTCTCACGGCGACAAGGCCAGGGCCGGGCATCGATCGAACGTCTGAGGCCCCCAGATCCGCCACCCCCTACGCTGTAGAACGAAACGTTCAACATCAGGATTCATGGCGATCGGGGTGCGGGTGGAGCCGGAACTCGAGCGGCGGCTCGATCAGCTGGCCCTCCAGCTCGGCAAGAGCCGCAGTGCCTGCGTGCGCGACGCCATCACCCAGTACCTCCTGCGCCATGGCGATGGCGAGGAAGCCCGCCGTCAATCGCAACGGCTGGCCGAACGGGAACCTCAACAGCACTGGAGCGAACAACTCCCTGACTGGAGCGACTGGACCGCATGAGCCTGCCTGCGCTCCGCCGCGGCAACGTGGTGACCGTGGCCAGCCCGGGGGCGTACTCCGGCAAACCACGCCCCGCCGTGGTGGTCCAGGCAGATCGCTGGTTGCAGGCCCATCCGAGCGTCACCCTCTGTCCGCTCACCAGCACCCTGGTGGACGCTCACCTTGTCCGGCTTCCCGTCCAGCCAACGGCACGCAATGGCCTGAAGAAGCCGTCCCAGCTGATGGTCGACAAGCTGTTCACGGTGCCGCTCAGCTCCCTGGGCAAGGTGGTGGGGCAACTGGAGCCCCAGCTACTGATCGAGCTGGATCTGGCCCTGCGGGGTTGGCTGGAACTTCCCTGAAAGGGCCACCCCCCGCTGCCAGGATTCCCAGCAACGCCAGCCCGCCGTCATGCCCCTGCCCCAGCTGATGCCGCTGTTGGCCGCGGTGGCGATCGCCCCTTGCCCAGCTCCGGTGAAGGCCCAGCTGGATGGCCTCTACCGCTGGCAGGTGGCGCGGCAGGACCTGAGCGGTCCGATCGAGCTCAAGAGCCAGCAAAGCCGCTTCACTCCTGGGCTGTACCAGAAGCTGCGGCGTGCCTATGCGCTCGATCCCAACAGCGGCAGCTTTGTCGACTTCGATCTGTTCAGCGGCACCCAGGTGGGGACCTTCGGCGCCAAGCTGCTGGGCTGCACCGCCACCCCCGGCGGAGGGCTGGAAGCCCGGGTGGCCGTGCAGGCAGGCCTGCGCAACCGCCCCGTTGAGGCGCCGCAGCTGTTGCGTTATCAGCTGGTGCGCGGCCCCTCTGGCAGCTGGAAGATCGCCGACATCGTCTATTCCCATCCGGCTGGGTTCCGCCTCACAAGCTATCTGGCTGAGCTGCTGGGACCCAAGCCCTGAAGGCTGCGGCAACCCCGCCGGGTTCCGTCTCGTCACCACCGGGGGCCGAACGGCTGCACAGAGCCTGGGGCAGCCAGGGTCAGACTTCAGCAAGCCCATGCTCCGGAACGATGGCGCACCCCTCAGCCGCGCAGATCGCCCGCCTGGGCCGCCAAGGGGTGGCCCTGTTCTTCGTGTTCATGCTGAGCGCCGAGCTGCCCGGCCAGATCTTCCACCTCGCCCAGCACCTGATCGGGCCGGGACCGGACGCCATCGCGGAAACCCTCGAACACCTCGGGGTGCTGCTGGTCTACCTGGTGGGACTTGTCTGCGCCCTGTTCCTTGGCCAGCAGCAACTGTGCCGCAGGCGGCTGCTGGCGTCCTACCCGCCACACGAGCCCGTCCCCCTCGCCATGCATGTGCTCGGCCTGGTTTGGGGCCTGCTGGCGGTGTTCCTGCTGCGCTAAGCCAGAGACATGGACCACGACCTGATCATCAGCGACCTTGACGGCGCCACCAAGGCCCAGCTGGGGTGATGGCTAACCCGGAGGTTGATGAGGCATCAGCCGCATCACCGTCAACACACCACTCAGATAAGCCCCCCCTATCACTCCCAATCCGGTGCGGCAACTTGGTCACCTTGAAGTCATGCCGGAACGTATGCCCATGCTCCAGGGTGTAGGGCAAAGGATGGGTCCTGGTGCTCCATGCGGAGTAGGGGCGCACCCCCGCATGGACGAACAGATAGCGGCCCCAGATCGCTGAGTACGGCAGCTGCTCCAGCACCCGGCGGCCGCCACCACATCAGGTGGGTTCATCGTCGCTCTCCCACACATTGAGGCTGGAGCGCTGCGATTCCCGGCGCAGGTTCTTGCGGCTGCGCTTGGGATCGCTCTTGAGCAGGGCCAGCTTGTCGCTGAGCAGGTCGAGCTCCCGGGTGAGCCTCGGGGTGGCGGGCATGGCCGACAGGTCGCTGAACAGCTTGCCCAGGCTGGCGCTGGCGCTGATGACATCACCTCGATCCAGATCGGCGATCACTTGCCGGCGTTCCCGGTTGGCCCGCAGCAGCGCCAGCTGTTCGGCCACCGCGTCATCGGGCTCCAGCTGCTGGATCTCGTCACCGGCCATCACCGGCAGGTGCAGGTGCTCGATCAGGCTCTGGCGCTCGCTGGTTCCTGGCGCCTCCCAGGCCAGGCGCACGCTGAGGATCTCCTGGTTGGGGACCCAGGCGGGCAGCTCCAGCCGCAGGCCCACGTTGAGCTCCTGGCCGGCGCGCAGGTTGGGCAGTTGGTGGTTGCCGGCGGTGGTGGGCGTGAGGTCGTTGAGCAGATCCACCACCTCAGCGCCGTGTTTGCCGCGCACCCCGAGGCTCACCCGCCGCCCGAAGGTGCTGGTCAGCCCCTGGAGCTCGGAGGCGTAGAGGTCGGCCAGCTGGCTGGGGGTTTCGATGTGGGCCAGGGTGCCGTCGCCCGCGGCGGCCATGGCCCACATCAGGTCCTCGTCGAAGTCATCCCCCAGGCCGAAGGCACTGGTGCTGATGCCCCGCTGGGTGAGGCCCGCCACCTTGGCGGCGATCTGGTCGGTGTCGGTGAGGCCCTCGTTGGCCTGGCCGTCGGAGAGCAGCAGCACCCGGTTCATCGCACCGGGATCGAGGTGTTCGGCCACCTGGGTGGCCCCGGTTCGCCAGCCATCGAAGAGCGCCGTGCAGCCACCGCTGTGGATGGTGTTGATCGCGGCGATGAAGGGCTGGGGATCGGCCACGGGCCGCGAGGGCACGACGATCTGCACTTCATCGTCGAAGCTGACGATGGCGAGGCGATCGCGGCCGGTGAGCTCACCGGCCAGGAAGCGGGCGGCCTTGCGGGCGTAGCTGAGCTTGGTGCCGCCCATCGAGCCGGAGCGGTCGATCACCAGGGCCAGGTTGAGCGGCGGCCGCTCGCGAAGGCTGGCTGCGGCGGCCACCGCCGGCGGGGTGATCGTGAGCAGCAGATCCAGGACCGAGGGGCGATCGGAGGCCACCGCCGGCCGAAGGGGCCGGAAGCGCAGGGTGGGACGGGTCATGGTTGGGGAAAGCGGTGGGACAGGGGAACGGGTTCAGCGGGAGGCGTCGTCGAGCAGGGCGTTAAGTCGGTCCAGGAGGTGCTGGAGCCATTGCTGGCGCCGGGGACCGGCAGGAGGAGGCAGAACGGAGTCGCGGACGTGGACTTCGATGCCGGGGGCGAGGGTGAAACGCAGCCAGCGGCTGCCGTTGTCGCTGGAGCGGGATCCGGTGGGGGTGCGCTCGGAACGGGAGCGGGAGGACAGGGGTTTGTTGAGCATCCCAAGGACGGAGCCCATGGCCGCGGCTTTTCGTGCGAAGGACGGAGAAGCGTCGGCCGGGTCACCGCCGTCGTCAGCCGTTGAGGGCAGATCCCGCAGGTACCGGAGAGCCTCGTTGGCCGTGGAGGCGGAGGGAGCGGTGGCCGCCGCCCCCTCGCCATCGAGCTGCTCCAGCTGCTGCTCCAGATCGGCGTCGGCCAGAACGCAGAAGGGAGCGATGGCGGAGAGGCTGAGGCCGCGCCGGGCCAGGGCGCGCACCAGCACCAGTTGCAACAGGTGCCGGTGGCCGTACACCGCGCTGCGCCCCTCCTTGCCGGGGCGATCGATCAACCCCTGGGTGGCATAGAGACGCACGGTGCGCGGTGAGATCTCCTCACCCAGCAGCTTGCCGGCGACGAGGAGGAGTTCCTCGAGGCCGTAGAGGGCGTCAGCTGGAGCGAAGACCTTGACCATTCCCGAATTATCCACACTTGCAGTGCAGGTGTCAAGTGACTGCGGTGGCGATGCCGAACCCTCCGCTCTTGGATTGTCTCGGCCAGACCCGGCGCGCACTACCCGGCGCCGTGGTTCTTCGCACGGCAGACAACCCAACAGCCGCCCGGCCTCGAGACGATGGATTCCCCCACCCACCGAGCCGATGGAGCCCAGCCTTGACACCCTGCTCGCCTTCTACGAAGAGCGGATCGGTGGCCCCTTCCCCCTGAGCCTGTTGCCTCCCGATCAGCCGCTGCACTGGCAGGGGCAGACCCTGTTCGGCACGGCACGGGGCACGGAGCCGCTCTACCTGCTGCAGAGCACGATCGATGCCTTCCTGGCCGCCGCTCCCCTCGGCACCTTCAGCGTGGGCTTCTGGGGCCATGGCCTCAACAGCCACGCCTTCTACTACCAGCGCCGCGAGCCCTGGGGCAGCCTGTTCCTGCGGCTGGCCTACGGCGGCTTCGACGACGACAACGAACGGGACGCCCCGCGGATCAAGGCCACCATGGAGTGGCTCGCCCGCTTCCTGCCGATCGTCAGTGAGCGGGCCCGCCACTGCATCGTGGTGGATTCCATGGGCGACGCCCTGTTCCGGATCTGCCTGCACAACTGCCAGGTCATCGAGGGCGACGGCCCCCTGTTTGAGCCCGGACGCGGACCGGCCGAGGCGCTGAGCCCCCTGCTGGAGGAGCCGTAGCGCGGGCTGGCCTGGGAACGCAGCAGAGGGTCCGGCGCCTCCAGATGCACCACCCGGACCCGGGGGTTCCCACCCCACCCACCTCAGCCCAGATAGGGCTCCAGGAAGCTCAGCGGCCGGGCCATGGTGGCCGAGAAGCCGAGGATGCCCCGGTCGAGGTGGCTGTACAGAACGGTGTCATCGGCCTCCAGCAGATAGGTGCCGCCCCGCTGGGTGAGGAAGTCGTCGCGGGGGACGTAGGTGCGCCAGTGGCCCAGCACTTCGGCCATGTTGCGCAGCCGCACGGTGGCCAGCTCGAAGGGGCGCTGGAAGCCACGGCCGCCGGCCCGGGCGAAGAACGAGCCTTTGATCGGCGGCAGGGGACCCGCCTGGATCGTCTCGTCGTCGGCGATGCGCTGGGGGGCGCTGCGATCGCCGGTGTAACCGCGCAGCACCTCGGCCAGGGTGCCGGGGGAGCCGAGGCCGGCGCACATCAGCAGCAGGTTGGGCCAGGGCCCACCGGCCTGCTTCAGCCCCTCGTAGAGCCCCAGGTCGCGGTGCAGATTCGGCTCAGCATCCACCAACAGCCGATCGCTCGGGAAGCCGGTGAAACTGCAGAAGCGCTCGCGGCCCGCCGCGTCGCCGATGGCGATCGCCAGCACGGCGATGCCGGCGGTCTCAAGCTGCGGCAGCACCGGCACCAGGGCCTGGGCGTACTCGAGGCTGTCGAAATCGCCCAGCTGGCTGAGCAGCACCACCAGCCGCCGCCGGCCGGGCCCCATGCCCTCCACCGCCGCCAGGCGCTCCAGCAGCAGGGCAGGGGCGGGCGGCCGGACGGCAGCAGCGGCGGAGGCGGCGGTCACGGGCAAGGGGTGGCTCAGGGTCCGACCATGGTGGCCCGCGCCAGGAACCCCTCGGCGGCGGCCTCCAGTGCCAGGCGCCGTGCCGGGTCCATCCGCTCCAGCAGCTTCACCATCATCGAAAGGCGGGGGTTGGCCTGGAAGAAGCCCTGGTGGCGGTCGATGAAGCGCCAGTAGAGGCCGTCCCAGATCTCGCACCAGGGGCCCTTTTTGTAGTCGCCCATCTTGAGGATGTAGTTGGAGCCGCCGATGTAGGGCTTGGTGGCGAACAGGCCGCCGTCGCTCATCTGGCCCATGCCGTAGACGTTCGGGCCCATCACCCACTCGTAGGAATCCAGGTAGCGCTCCATGAACCAGCGGTGCACCTCGTGCGGGTGGATCTCGCAGAGCAGCATCAGGTTGATGATCACCATCAGCCGCTCGATGTGGTGGTTGTAGCCCAGGCGGTTCACCCGCTCGATCGCCGCATCCAGGGGCGGCAGGCCGCTGCTGCCGTCCTCCCAGCAGGGGGCGAGGCGGCGCTGGTGGTTCCAGAAGTTGGTGGCCGCCTGGCGCTCGCCATGCACCCGGTCGATGCCGCGCACGAATTCGCGCCAGCCGATCACCTGGCGCAGGAAGCCCTCCAGCGAGGCGATCGGCACCGGCTGGCCGCGCTCCTGCCGGCGCCGGACGTGCTCCAGGGTGGCCTCGACCACCGCCGCCGGTGTGAGCAGGCCGATGTTGAGCAGGGGCGAGAGCAGGGAGTGGTGCAGGGTGGCGTGCTCCTTGCTCAGGGCGTCCTCGAAGGGCCCGAAGCCATCGAGCCGCTCCGCCAGGAAGCGCTGCAGCCAGTCCTCGGCGCCGGCCTGATCGAAGGGGATCCACAGGGGCCCCAGCTCACCGGGGTGGTCGGGGAAATGGCGGCTGATCAGGCCCCGTACTGCCGGCTCATGGGGGCTGGCCGGCACCGCCGGCAGAGACGGCTCCACGTAGCCCTTGGGCAGCTTGCGGCGGTTCTCCGTGTCGAAGCTCCAGCGGCCGCCGGTGGGGCTGCCATCGGGCTCGAGCAGCAGGCCGAGGCGGCGGCGCTGGCGCTCGTAGAAGGTCTTCATGAACGGGCGGCGGCGGCCCTCGAACCAGCTGCGGCTCTCCGCCACCGATTCCAGGAACGCCGGCGACGGCAGCACGCTGAGCCGCACGCCCTGCCCGGCGCAGAAGCGCTGCAGCCGGGCCTCGAAGCTGCGGTCGGCCACCTCGGCCACCCGGAGCTCGTGGCCATCCAGCTCAACCGCCAACCGCTGCCAGAACGACATCTCCTGAGAGGCCGGCAGCTCGAAGTAACGCACCGCCACACCCCGCTCCAGCAGCGCGTCCTGGAAGCTGCGCATGGCCACGAAGGTGTGCAGCAGCCGCAGGCGGTGGTACCGCCAGGAGGAGGCAACGGCCAGGTCCTCGATCATCAGCACCCGAGAGCCTGGGGCGAGCTGCAGGGGCGAGGGGCTGAGCCAGTCGGGGTGGAGCTGGTCGCCGAGGATCAGGGTCAGGGTCATGGCAACGCTGGTGCGGCCTGCTCCTGGATCGATCGGCCCCAGAGACGAAGATGCTGCCGCTCGGGGTCGTAGAGGCCCACCTGGCGCTCCAGATCGAAGCGGCGGGGGCTGCCGCCGAAGCTGCGCGGGTCGGAGCCGACGCCGGCCAGGTAGGCCCAGTTGCCCGTGTTCAGGGCCGGGTGGGCATCGATCAGGGCCCACTCGAAGAAGCGGGCGCCCCAGATCCAGGGCAGCCGCAGTTCGTTGACGAAGTGGGAGGCCACCCACTGGCGGCCCCGGTTGGAGAGGTAGCCGGTGGTGAGCAGTTCGCTGAGCTGGGCATCGATCAGGGGATGGCCGGCGTCGCCGCGGGTCCAGCGGGCGAAGCGCTCGCGGTCGGCCTGCCATTGCGGCGGGCGCTGCTGAAGGCCGCCGGGGGAATGGAAGGCGTCGCCGTGCTTCTGCTCCGACCAGAGGAAGAACTCGCGCCACAGCAGTTCCTGCTTCATCCACACCGAGCCCTCGTCGGCGCCGTGGAGCTCCTGATAACGCAGCACCTCCTGCCAGATCCGCCGCACCGAGAGGGAGCCCACCCCCAGAAAAGGGGAGAACTTGGCGGAGAACTCCGTCCCCACCAGCCCATTGCGGGTGGCCTTGTAATCGCGCAGCCCGCTGGAGCCGAACAGGTAGTGGTCCAGCCGGACCAGGGCCGTGGGCTCGTCGCCGGGGAAAGGGAAGGCGCTGCGGGGATCTGCTGCGGCGGTTTCGGCGGCAGAGGTGCCAACGGACCCCGCCGAGACCGCTGGAGCCAGCCAGGACCGGGGGAGCTCGTCCCAGGCGTCCCCCAGGCCGGCGAGATCCGGAGGGGGCAGGGGCGGTTCCGGGTCGCGCTCCAGGCCGCGGCGGAACGGGCTGAACACCCTGGGGAAACGCTCGGCCGCCACCGGCCAGGTGTCGAACAGGCAGCTCTCCTCGGCGTGCAGCACGGCCTCGGGCTGCACCAGGGGGCGGAGCTCGGCGAGGGCGGCCGCGCTGGTGTGCTGGGGAAAGGCCAGCAGGGGGATCCCCACCGCCGCCAGGCGGGCGTGGAGTGAGGCGAGGGCCTGGGCCGCCAGCCGCCGCTGGTGGGGGCCCCGCAGCCGCTGGCCCTCGGGACGGCAGGCCAGCACCAGCAGGCGGGCGCCGCGCTGGCGCGCCAGCGCCACGGCCCGGTGCAGGGCGGGCTGGTCGTCGAGGCGCAGCTGGCCCTCCAGGGCCAGGGCGATGGTGACGGCAGCCGCCATCGGTGATGCAAGGGGAGGGTCCAGGGTGGCAAAGGCACACCCCCCGCCGCGAGGCCCGTCCCCGTGATCCAGGCCCCCACCCCCGCCCTGTTCATCGGCCATGGCAGCCCGATGAACGCGGTCGAATCCAACCGCTTCACCCGCGCCTGGGCCGAGCGCTTCGCCGCCCTGCCGCGCCCCCAGGCGATCCTCTGCGTCTCGGCCCACTGGGAAACCGACGGCGCCAAGGTCACGGCGATGGAGCGGCCGCGCACGATCCACGACTTCCGCGGCTTCCCTGCCGAGCTCTTCGCCGTCGACTACCCCGCACCCGGATCCACGGCGCTGGCGGAACGCCTGCAGCAGCTGATCCCGGAGATCGCCCCCGACCACACCTGGGGCCTCGACCACGGCGCCTGGTCGGTGCTGCGGCCCATGCGGCCGGCGGCCGATCTGCCCGTGGTGCAGTTCAGCCTCGACCGGCGCCGCAGCCCCCGCGAGCATCTGGAGCTGGCCCGGCGCCTGCGGCCCCTGCGCCAGGAGGGGGTGCTGGTGCTCGGCAGCGGCAACATCGTCCACAACCTGGGGCGAATCCTCTGGGAGGACAGGGCCCACGGCTGGGCCGAGGCCTTCGATCAGCTGCTGGCCGAGCGAATCAGCTCCGGCTCCCTGGAGGACCTGCTCGATCCCCTCGCCCTGGGCCCCGACGCGGCCCTGGCCCTGCCGTCGCTGGAGCACTACCTGCCGCTGCTGTACGTGCTGGGGGTGCGGGATCCCGGCGAGCCCCTGGGCTTCTTCAACGCCGAGGTGACCCTGGGCGCCATCGCGATGCGCTCACTGCAGGTCGGCGCCGGCGAGGGGTAGGCCCGTTCCATGACGGATTGCTGCGAGCCAGGACGGAGCGATTGCGCGTCTTAAGGATTGCTCTAGATTTCTGCCCATGAGGGAGACGCCCGTGCACCGATCCATCGGACTGCTGACCGCCACCGGCCTCACCGGCCTGGCCCTGGTGAGCCTGACCATGACCTTCCTGGGCTGAGTCAGGGCGCCGCCGGCAGGTAACCGGTGCGGCGCAGGAAGGCCCGCAGCGCCTCGGGATAACTGGCATAGCGCTTCTCCGGTTGCCGGCACTCACCCTTGTCGTTGTAGCCGGCCTCGCAGGAGGTCAGCCCCCAGTCGGAGCTCCGGTCGTACAGGCCCAGCATCCGTTTCCAGCCGCTGTCGAATTCCCCCACCAGCGCCTTGGTGGCCACCCAGGCGGCCAGGAAGCCGTTGGCCTCGATGCGTTGATCGGCCGGCTGTTTAAACCAGCTCTCCATCTCCTGCAACCGGCGCCGGTGCAGGGGCAACACCGCCGGCTTTTGGCTGATGTCGACGAAGCGAGGGCCATTCAGCTGCCAGATCTGGCTGGGGGCGCTGCTGCCGGCGTAGCTGGCGAACTGGTAGAGGAAGCGGTTGTCCACGTCCACCAGCAGGTAGCGGCCGTTGCCGAGCGGGTCGCTGGCGCCGCTGGGCCCACCGTTCACCGGATCGCGGCGCACCTCGAACCAGCGGCGGCCGTCGGGGCTGCTGGTGAGCACGCGGGTGTCATTGCAGCAGTGGGCGCCGCCCGTGAACGTCGAGAGCAGCACCTCCGGGTAGGGGTTGGACGGATCCATCTCCACCACCTGCAGCACCGAATCGATGCTGCCGGGGCCGATCCGCAGCGCCCCCATCAACTGACCGACCACCTTCCCCTCCACCCGGACGGTGGCCACTGGCTGGACCTCATCCAGGCCATCGGGCTTGGGCTGGCGACGGTTCTCCAGCACGGCCACCACGGGCCCGTTGGTGATCACCGGACCGGGCGCCGGTGAGAGGGCCAGCAGCAGGGGGAGCAGCATCAGTGTCTACTGGCAGCCCTGGACCGAGATCCGGTAGCTGAAGCCCAGGGCGCCGGGGTCGCTGCTGGCGCCCACCTTGAAATTCATCTGGCTGGCCTGCTTGCCCGGAATGGCGGGGAAGGGGCCGAACATCCGCCCGGTGCCGATCGGCGGGTTCATGACCTCGTTGATCACCTGCAGATTGCTGCCGTCGCTGAATTTCATGAAGCCACTCACCGGGTACTTGGCGTTGGCGTCGGAGGAATTGGCCGTGAAGAAGAACTTGAAGCTGCTGTAGGGCTGGTTGACGATGAAATCGGTGTTCCAGTTCTCCTTGCCGATCAGCTTGGCGGCCCCGACCCGCTTGGAGACGATCGGGGTGGTGCCATCGCCACCGACCGGTTGCAGGAAGGTGCAGCGCTGCTGGGCCTGGGCGGCGGAGCCGGCACCGAGGACGAGCGAGGCGCTGAGCAGGGAAACGGCCAGGACTTTCATGGCGGCGGATCGACTGGTTTCGACCCTAGGCCGCAGTGGGGATCTGGGCCATCCACGTTCGCCCGTCAATGCTCGAACGCAAAGATCCGCTTCCAGTCGTTCTTCATGCTGATCACGATCCACCCCTGCCGTCCCGCCTCGTCATGGAGGCCCTGGGTGAACGGCCCCACCTTGGTGTCCGGCAGCCCCAGGGCCGGACCGTAGGCATACTCGCGGCGGGCGTCATCGTGCAGCACCAGCATCGCCAGGCGCGCACCGTCGCCGGCCTTGGTGTACTCCAGCATCTGCCGGTCGCCGGTGGAGTTGCCGAAGGCGGCAACCGGCCGCCGGCCGATCATCAGCTGGATGCCTTCCGGCTTGCCGGGGCCGTCGTCGTTGAGCAGCAGCCGGGGCTCCTTGGTCAGGAAGGGCCGGCCCGAGCTGTCGTACCCGTAGCGTGTGGCACCGGCACTACCGACCACCTGCTCGGGAGGGATGCCGTACACCTCCTCGGCGTAGACGCGCACGAAGTCCTGGCCGCCGCCGGTGACGATGTAGGTCTTGTAGGCGTTGGCGCGCAGGTAGCGGAGCAGCTCCTGCATCGGCTGGTAGGTCAGCGCGGTGTAGGGGCGCTGCCAGCGGGGATGGCGGGCCGTGGCCAGCCACTGGCGCACATCGGCCTTGAAGGTGTCCAAGGGCATGCCGCTGAGGGCCGTGGCAGCCAGCCGCTCCAGTTCCGCCCGGGTGGTCACCGCCCCGGGCACCTTCTCCAGGATGAAGCGCACCTGCGGGTAGACCGGCTGCTCCACCCAGAGGGTGCCGTCCTGGTCGAAGGTGGCGATGCGCTCGGCGGGCGGCACGAAGCGGGGGCTGGCGGGGTCCGTGGTCTGGCGGACGAAGCGGAGGATGCCGTCCCGGGCCGCCCCCGGATTCCAGGAGGGCAGCGGGTCGGCCGGGCGGGCTGAGGTACCGGCCCCGTCGGCCATGGCGGCAGCGGTGGCCAGCAGGACGGCGGCGAGCAGACCCCCCAGCAGGAGCAGGAACCAGCGGCGGCGGCGGGACAGGGTCACGGGGCGTCGAGCTCAGAACTTGCGCAGTTCGCGGCGGATCTTGAGCGGATCGCCGGAGTGCTGCTGGTTGAACAGCAGCATCGGCACGCCGGCCAGCAGCACGCCGATGGCGGCCACCGCCCACCAGGACACCGGCGGCCCGCCCTGCGGGGGGAGTGGGCCAGGCGGCCGCCGTACCCGACGGCGGCGGCGCGGCGGCCCGGGGAACCTTGCCATCGGTGGATGCTCCTGGCCCGGCTGGCCCTTCAGTCTGCAGGGGCCGGCCGCCACCGCCCGCGGCGGCCCCCATCCGGGCCCCCGTTCCGCTCCCGTGATCCCGGTCCGCTGATCGCTGGCCCACTCCCGGCGAGGGGATGAAAGGATTTGGGCCATCGCCCCAGCCGGCCCGCCATGGACGTTCCCACCCTGCTGCTCGCCACCGGGGGCCATCAGATCGAAGCAGCCGAGACCCTGATCGAAGTGGGGCGCTTCATCGTGATCCTGTTCGCCGCCCGGGCCCTGGCGGAGCTGATGGTGCGCTTCCGCCTGCCGGCCATCCTCGGCGAGCTGGTGGCCGGGGTGCTGATCGGCGTGTCGGGGCTGCACCTGATCCTGGCGCCGGAGCTGGGCGGCCAGCTCAACGCCTTCGCCGAGCAAACGATCGCCGCCCTGGCCCACGTGGGTCCCGACCAGGTGCAGGCGATCTACGACCACGGCTTCACCAACCTGCAGGCGGTGGCGAAGATCGGCCTGCTGGCCCTGCTGTTCCTCACCGGCCTGGAGAGCGAACTCGACGAGCTGATGGCGGTGGGGGGCCAGGCGATCACGGTGGCGCTCACCGGGGTGGTGCTGCCCTTCGCCCTGGGCACCTTCGGCCTGCAGTTCCTGTTCGGCGTGCCGCTGCTGCCGGCGATCTTCGCCGGTGCCGCCATGACCGCCACCAGCATCGGCATCACCGCCAGCGTGCTGGGGGAGCTGAAGTTCCTGCGCACCCGGGAGGGGCAGACGGTGATCGGCGCCGCCGTGCTCGACGACATCCTGGGCATCGTGATCCTGGCCGTGGTGGTGGCCCTGGCCGGCGGCGAAGGCTTCAGCCTCGGGCCGATCCTGAAGCTGATCGCCGCGGCCGCGGTGTTCGTGGTGGTGGCCCTGTTCCTCAGCCGCACCGCCGCCCCCCCCTTCGACTGGCTGCTCGATCGCCTCAAGGCCCCGGGCGAGGTGGTGGTGGCGGCCTTCCTGGTGATGTCGCTGGCCTGCTTCGCCGCCCAGGCCTTCGGGCTGGAGGCGGCCCTGGGGGCCTTCGCCGGTGGCCTGATCCTCAGCGGCTCGCGCCACCGGCACGCGATTGAAGAGGCGGTGAAGCCGCTGGTGGCCCTGTTCGCCACGGTGTTCTTCGTGCTGATCGGCAGCGGCATGGACCTGTCGGTGCTCAACCCCTTCGATGCGGCCAACCACGAGGGGCTGGTGATGGCGGGCTTCCTGCTGGCGGCCGCCGTGGTCAGCAAGGTGGCGGCCGGCTGGAGCTACCTCAGCAGCGGGCCCACCAACCGGCTGGCGGTGGGGCTGGGGATGATGCCCCGGGGCGAGGTGGGCCTGATCTTTCTGGGCCTGGGCACCCAGACCGGGGTGCTGGGGCCGTCGCTGGAGGCGGCGATCCTGCTGATGGTGATGGGCACCACCTTCCTGGCGCCGGTGCTGCTGCGGCTGGTGCTGGCCGATGGCGCGGAAGGGGCCGAGGCGACCGTCTGAGGCGGCCGGGCCGACGGCCCCGTGCGGCTCCGGCCGGGCCGTGGGACAGTGGCCTCAGCTCGCCCCCTGCCCGTGCCGAACGCCAGCGAAACCCCCAAGTCGGTGATCATCGGCCTGCTGATGGTGATCGGCTCACTCGTCGGCCTGGCCGTGCTGGTCTGGGTCGCGGTGGTGATGCTGGATCTCAAGCACCTCAACACCTCCGGCTTCACCCTGCCCTGAGGAGCCAGGGAGGAGCTACCGCCGGCCAGCGTGGGCGCGGCGGAGGCAGGCGATCAGTTCCTCGGTCTTCAGCGGCTTGGCGAGCACATCGTTCATGCCCGCCTCCAGGGCGGCGGCCCTGTCCTCGGCGGAGCTGAAGGCGGTGGTCGCCACGATCCAGGGCCACTGGCTGCGGCCGGTGGCGGAGCGGATGCGGCGGGTGGCGCCCAGACCGTCGAGCCGGGGCATCTGCACATCCATCAGGATCAGGTCCGGGTCGAGGCTGCGCTGGCGGTCCAGGGCCTCCAGCCCATCGGCGGCGGCTTCCGGCTCGTACCCCAGCCGCAGCAGCAGCAGCTCACAGAGCCGCCGGTTCACGGGACTGTCGTCCACCACCAGGATGCGCAGGGGATGGCCGGCCGCGAAGTCGTCGGCCTGCGTCAGGTCCGGTGCCGGGCTGGGCGCGACCGGGGAAGGGGTCGCAGGGGGGGGGGAACGGGAGGGGTGGCCGCCACTTCCACCGGCAGCGTGATGGTCACGACGCTGCCTCGCCCGGGGGTGCTGTCCATTTCGATCGTGCCGCCGAGGGCCTCGACCAGTTGCCGGCTGATGGCCAGGCCGAGGCCGGTGCCGGCATGGGGGGCGTTGCCGGAATCGACCAGCTGGGAAAAGGGCTGGAACAGCCGCTCCATCTGGTCGGCGGCGATGCCCACCCCGGTGTCCGTGACGGCGAAGCGGAGCAGCACCGGTCCGGCCGAGGGGAGGGCGCTGGCCCGGACGGAGACGGTGACGCTGCCGGCCTCGGTGAACTTGATCCCGTTGCCGATCAGGTTGATCAGGATCTGGCGCAGGCGATTGGCATCGGTGAGCACGGCCGGCGGAACCTCCGGGCCCACCTCCAGGGACAGGTCGATCGCCTTGGCCTGGGCCAGGCTCGAGCAGGTGGCGACAGCGGCTTCCAGCAGGGGTTTCAGCTGGCAGGGTGCCCGTTCGATCGCCAGCTGGCCCGATTCGATCCTGGCGAAGTCGAGCACTTCATTGAGCAGGGTGAGCAGCGATTCCCCCGAATCACGCACGATGGCGAGGCACTCGCGTTGCTGGGCGGACAGCTCCGTGTCGAGCACCAGGCCCGTCATGCCGATGACCCCATTGAGGGGGGTGCGGATCTCATGGCTGAGGGTGGCCAGGAACGTGCTCTTGGCCCGGTCGGCGGAAGCGACGGCCTCGAAGGCCCGGGCCCGGGCCTTGAGGGAACGGCGATGGAAGCTGGCTGCCAGCACGGCGAACCCAGCGCTGCCCAGCAGGCCCAGCAGGAAGGTGAGCTGCAGGGGAAGTTCCTTGCGGCGCAGCTGGGCAAGCGATAAATCGATGCCAACGAAACCCACCAGCTCCCCGTCGTTGTTGCGGATGGCGGCATACCCACTCATGAAGGATCCGAAATCGTCCGTGTAGGGCTTGGTGCTGACGGTGGTGAGGCCAGAGCGGGAGGCCTCCAGCGCGTCGTTCGACGGATCGACGTAGAGGTCGCCAACGCTGACGGCGCTGGCAGGGGCGCTCGGGTTCTGGATGTAGTAGGTGCTGTCGATCGTGAAGCGCAGACCCTCCGGCGTCTTGATGAACACATAGGCGTAGTAGATCTCGGGCACGAGCCTGCGCAGCTTCAGCAGGGGTTGGCTGGCGCGGCGATAGTCCGGATCTCCCGTCTGCTCGGGCCTGGTGATGGCGGCCACGAGGCTGGGGTCCATCTCGCTGGCGGCGATGGTGACCAGGTGGCGCAGGTTCTCGCGGACTTCGTTGCGCAGCAGCCGGGTGGCACTCAGGTAGTTGATGCTGAGCGCCACCGCCGCCACGCTGAAAATCGTGGCGGCCAGCACAACGCTCTCGCGGCGAATACGCTGCCGGCTCAGTTCGGGAGTGACACCGGAGGGACGGCGAGCGGACAACCTGACCACGCTGCACCTCTCCTGTCTAACTGGCTGAGCGCTGCGGCCGGGGCGAGAGTGGATGGCCTCACGCGGTCGGCCGGGGCCCTCGGTCCAGATCGTCGATGGTCTGCTCCAGCAGATCGCGGCCGCTGTCGTACACGACGCGCGGCGCCGGCCGGCCGGCCTCGGTGGCGCCCCGTCGGCGGGCGGCGGCTCGGCGCCGTTTCAGCTGGGGATCGGCGTGGCGGGCCGCTTTGGCCCAGGCCTGGCGGCGGAGATTGCGGGCGGCGATGGCACGGTTGCGCCAGTGCTGAAGCGGCAGGCGGGCCAGGGGCAGGAGCAGCAGCAACAGGGCGTAGCCGATGGCGAACCGCGCCAGCCAGGCCACCGGGGGCAGCCAGGCGGGCGTGATCGCCAGCAGCCACGGCGAGAGCACCAGCAGGGCCCCGACGGCGGCGCCATAGGCGACCCGTTGCCCGACGCCGGCCCGGCTGAAGCGAAAGGCCCGCTCGCGCAGGGGCGGCACCGGCCCATCAGCGCGGGCCGCTCTGGCGGGCAGGGAGGGGAAGCCATAGATCAGGTCCCCGTCCTCGCTCACCTCGGGGCGGCCGTCGAAGCGCAGCAGCACCGGCAGCATGGCGGCATCGGCGAGGTCGCGGCGGCGGTCGGGATCGGAGGGGCAGTCGGGCAGATCGAGCAGCGGGGCGAGGTCCTCGGCGATCACCACGCCACCGCGCTTGCGCAGGAAGGCGCCGATGCGGCGCCAGCGCTGCGGCTCGAAGCGGGCATTGGGATCGCCATCGCCGAACAGGATCGAGAACACGGCGCTGAGGAAGCCCAGGGCGGCCGGATCGGCGCCCTCGCCGGGCAGGTCCCAGAGCAGGCTCCACAGCTGCTGCGGCGTAACGGAGGAAGAGCCCCCGCGCGCCGGGGCCCGGATGCCTGAGGCGAGCAGATCCAGGATCGAGAGGGGCACCTGGGCCAGCCCCTGCAGCAACGCCAGGCCGGCATCGTCGCCGTCGTCGCTGCTGAACAGCCGCACGATCAGCAGCACCGACAGGATCACCACCACCAGGGTGGTGACCAGCAGCAGCACCAGGCCGAAGCTGAGCCGGATCAGGCGGGCGGCCAGGCGCAGGGCCGCCTGCAGCCGGGCCTGCAGGCGCCGGCGGCCGCTGAGGGCCAGCAGCCGCATCCGCAGCGCTGGGGGGAAGACGAACAGCAGGGTGCCGTCCTCGGCCACCTGCAGATGGCCGGACACTTCGGCCACCAGGGCCAGCAGCCCCGGCTCCACCTCCTGCAGGGACAGGCCGGTGCCTGCGGCCGCCTCGCCGACGCTGCAGCGGCGCCCGCGGTTGCCGATCCAGTCGAGCAGGGAGGCCTCAACCGGCATGCAGCCCCTCCGCCGCCAGCTGCCGCAGGGCCAGTCGGTCGGTCTTGCCCACGGGGGTGAGGGGCAGCTCAGGCAGCACGCGGATCTCCTCCGGCGCCTTGTACCCCACCCGGGCCCGGGCAAAGGCGATCAGTTCGGCTTCGCTGGGGGCGGGCTGGTCCGGGCGCAGGGTCAGGTAGGCCCGCACGTTCTCGCCGTGCACCGGGTCCTGGATGCCGATCACCCCCACCAGATCCACGGCCGGATGCTCCGAGAGCGCCTCCTCCACCTCCTGGGGGCAGATGTTGGAGCTGTCGTGCACGATGATCTGCTTGCGGCGGCCGCAGAACCAGAAGAAGCCGTCGGCGTCGACCCGCATCTCATCGCCGCTGTCCAGCCAGCCCTGTTGGATGGTGTCGGCGGTGGCCTGGGGGTTGTCCCAGTAGCCCACCATCCGGGAGGGCGCCTGGATCCAGAGGCGTCCCTGCTGGCCCGGGGCCACCTCGGTGCCGTCCCCGTGGCGCAGGCTGGCGCTGAACCCTGGGCAGAGCCGGCCAACGGAGCCGATCCGGTTCGGGCCCGACGGGGGCGACAGGGTGGCGTAGCCGATCTCGCTCATGCCGAAGCATTCGTCGATTCCGAAGCCGGCGGCCCGGCGGAACTCCTCCTGCAGCTGGTGGGGCACCTTGTCGCCGCCGCTGATGCAGAGGCGCACCGAGCCCAGATCGGTCGGCAGCAGCCGTTCATCCCGCAACAGCTCGAACAGGGCGGCGGGCAGCATCAGCAGCACCGAGGGCCGGTGGCGCCGCAGCAGGGTTTCCACGGTGGGGGCATCGATGCGGCTGGCGATCGCGGCGGCGGCGCCGGCGGCCAGGGCGGCCAACACGAGGGCGGAGGAGGCGATGTGGGCCAGGGAGCTGCCGGCCAGCACCTCCTCGCCGGCCCGCAGTTCGATGGCCTGGATCAGCGAGGTGAGCACGGCGGCGAAGCTGGCCCGGCTGTGGGTCACACCCTTGGGCCGGCCGGTGCTGCCCGAGGTGAAGTAGATGAAGCACGGCTCGTCGTCGGCCAGCTCGGGCCAGGGCGGGACGTCGCCGCCGGCGGGGGCCGCGGCCAGCAGGTCGTCGAACCCGGTGGGATCGTCGATGCGGTGGCAGCCAAGCGGCAGTTGGCTCGCCACGGCACTGGCCTGCACATCGGCCAGCCGTTCGCCATGGAACACCAGGGCCGCGGCG
The DNA here is from genome assembly GCA_943367815.1 of Tabrizicola sp. YIM 78059. Classification (GTDB taxonomy): domain Bacteria; phylum Cyanobacteriota; class Cyanobacteriia; order PCC-6307; family Cyanobiaceae; genus Cyanobium. The sequence continues at coordinate 79,381 of CALRKA020000008.1, forward strand.
CCGCTCACCGTCAGCGCATGGTCGATCTCCGGGGACACATAGCGGTAGTTGAGCGGGGTGAGCACCAGGCCGCTGCGCAGCCCCGCCAGGTAATGGACGACCAGCTCCACCCGGTTGGGGATCAGGGAGGCGAGCCGGTCGCCCCGCTGCAGGCCCAGCCGCCGGTAGGCCCGGGCCAGCTGCTCGGCCCGGCGATCAAGCTCGGTCCAGCTGATGCTGTGGCTGAGATCCTGCAACGCCGCCGCCGCAGGGTCGCGCCCCAGGCCGGCCGCCAGGAGGCGGTTCAGGTCGATCGGTGGGGCCAGGGCCGGGCCGTGGTACGCCATGGGACGCCGCAAGCCGGCTCACTCTGGCAGCCGCGACCGGTGGGCTCAATCCTGATGGGGAGCTGGCGCGGCTGGCGTCGACCCGGTCGCATCGCTGGGTGGATGGATCACCCGCTGGGGGAAGGGCATCTCGATCCCGTTGGCGGCGAAGGCGTGCCAGATCGCCTGACTGACGGCGCTCTGAATGGAGAGGTTTCCGAGCGGGTCATCAATCCAGTAGCGGAGGGAATAGTCGATCGAGGACTCGTTGTACTTCACCAGAAACGCCCGCGGGGCGGGCTCGGCCCGCACCCCATCCGTGGCGCGGGCCACCTCCTCCAGAAGCGCGATCACGACCACCGGGTCGTGGCGGTAGGCGGCGCCGATCTCCACCGCGCTGCGCCGCAGGCTGTCGCTGCCGGTGTAGGTGGTGGTGGTGGCCGTGAAGAAGGTCTGGTTGGGGATCACCAGTTCGGCGTTGTCGCGGTTGCGCCACAGCACCGCCGCCCGCAGGCCCAGGCTGCGCACCTCGCAGGGATCGCCATCGATGAACAGCACCGATCCCGGCCGCACCGACCCCTCGAACAACAGCCACAGGCCGCTGATGAAGTTCGAGAACACCTCCTTGATGCCGAAGCCGATGCCCACCGAAAGCCCCCCGGCGATCGCCGCGATGGCACTGGTGTTGAGGCCCACCCGGTGCATCAGCCACAGCACCCCGACGGCGACCAGCAGGTAGCGCAGCACCAGGGTGCCGGCGGCGCGGGTGCCATGGGAGAAGTGAAACAGCCGCTGCAGGAGGTGCCCCAGCCAGACCAGGGGAATGGCGGAAAACGCCACCAGGAAGTAGGGAATGGTGAGCAGCAGGAACAGGTTGCTGGTGGTGAGCGGCGAACCGAACAGGGGGAACAGGGGAATCTCGGCCACATCGCGCAGGGAGGCCAGCTGGTTCACCAGCGAGCCCGCCACGAACAGCACGAACAGGGGCTGGACGATCCGGCTGTAGAGCAGCTGGATCTGCTTGGCGGGACAGCGCGTCAGCAGCAGCAGCCGGATCACGGCCAGCAGCACCCAGGCTCCCCACACCTGGGCGAAATAGGTCGCCAGGTCGCCCGGATAGCCCAGCCACTCGATCACCATCCCGTTGAGGCGCAGCACGCACCACAGACCCAGCGCAGCGAGCACCGACACGCGGTACCGGCGGGCCTTCAGCCGGGGCCGTACCCACAGGGCATAGGCCAGGGCAAAGCCGGCGGTGGTGAGGCACTGCAGCAACACCACCGGGCGGCTGAGGAACCCCAGCCAGCCGACGATCTCGTAGAGCAGTTGGTTCATGGGGTCGGGGCCAGCAGCTGGGCAACGGCGGGCTCAGGCGGCAGCTCCCCCTGCACCACCTTCTTCAGCACCGATTCGAGCCGCTCCCCCCGGACGATGGAGGCGTCGGGATCGCGAAACTCAAACATGCGGGAACGGTCGAGGCTGAAGGCGAGCGCGGCCATCAGGGCCGAGCTGCGGGTGGGGATCATCACATTGGGATTCACCGGCAGGTTGCCCGGCACCGCCACCATCAACTGCTTCTGCGTCACCTCGTTGAGCGAGAAGGCCACGAACCGTTCGGCCAGAAGCCTCTGCCGCGCACTCGAATGGCGCCCGAAGCTCCAGACCAGCAGCCGGGTGACCGGCATGGCCGGGGTGTCGGCCCCGCCCGGCAACACCGACACCCCCAGGTTCGGACCCATCCGTTGCCGCAGGCTGTCGATCCAGAGGCTGCTGCAGCTGATCCAGTCGCGCTCACCCCGCTCCAGTTGCTGCACCAGTTCAAAGGGGTCCTCGGAGAAGGACACGTTCTGCTGCAGGCTGGCGTCGTAGATCCAGCCGATCCAGCGCTCCAGCGCCCGGTGGTCGGCGGCCGACAGGGTGGCTCCGCCTCCCGCCGGTGGGCCATCAAGCAGCTGGGCCACGGCAGGGCCGGCCCCCTGGGCCGTGGTGGTCCAGAACAGTTCGCCCACGGTGATGGGCAGGCCCACCCGCAGGCCCTTGGCACTCAGGGCCAGCAGCGCGTCAACGCTGCCGGGCGGTTGCGTCAGGCGGCGGCGGTCGAAACAGGCCACCTGCGGTTGGGCCAGGAACGGCACAGCGAACGCCTTGGAGCCCTTGCGAAAACTGTTCTGGAAGCGTGGTTCGAGCCGATTGCGGGCGTCTGGATCCAGGCTCACGTCGCTGCTCAGCCCCTGCTGATGCAGCTGCAGGGCGGTGATCACGCGACTCACGATCAGGTCCGGGCCCAGGCCACGGCCGTCACGAAAACGGGTGGCCGCGACGAGCTCCCCCGCTGGGAAGTGCCTGATGTGCACCGCCACGCCGGGATTGAGGGATCGGAACCTCTCGATCAGGGTCGTGCTGATGTTGCGGTTGTCCCCCAGTTCGGAGGTGCTGCCGGATTTGGTGCTGGTTTCGACGGAGATGTAGAGGTTGTCGGGGCCGACGGCGATACCGCCACAGCCGCCGCACGTGAGCAGCAGCGCCAGGGCAGCCAGCACCCTCAGACCCTTGACCGGGGCCAGCGGTAAGGGGGCAAGGCCGAAGCCCATGGATCTCGTTGGCGTGGTCCTGTCCTGGGCCAAGGCTCGCACGCGCGGCGCTGGCCAGGGGCGGCTGTCCCTCAGTCGAGCATCCGCCACTGCCCGTCCGGCCCCTTCACCAGCAGCAGCTGCGATGGGGACAGCACGCCCGTGACCACGGCGACACAGAGGCCCACGTCATCGGGCAGGGCGGCCAGGCGGGCCTCGCTGCCGGGCAGGTTGGCCAGGGGGAACAGGCTGGGGCCGGCGCCGCGGGCCACCACCACGGGGCTGCCGGTGGTGATCAGGCGGACCTGGTCGGGCGCTGGAGCGGCCAGCCGCACGCCGGCGGCATGACCCCGCTCCAGGCAGCGCTGGCGGCGCATCGCCGGGACATCCAGGCGAAGCCCCCGATCGGTCGGCAGGGCGGCCAGGTAGGCATAGGCAGCGCTGAAATCCGGGGCGAGCAGGGCGGCGCGCCGGGCCAGCAGCACCTGGATCGCGGCGCGATCGGCCGACTCCAGGGTGACGACCGGGGGATCGCTGTGCCAGGGCTCCAGCCGCGCGAAGGGGGCCTCGAAGCGGTGCACAAAGCTCACCGGCCCCACACCCTCCCGCCGTTCCCCTGCCTCGGCGGCCTGGTTGGTGCTCACCGTGGCCCCGTCGGCCGTGGTGGTGGTGATCACGCGGTCGGTCACCACCACCCAGCGGAACTGGCTCTCGTAATGGATACGGCCGTCCTGCGGCGTGAAGCGCAGCTGCAGGAGGTTGGGGCCCCGCCGCAGCACCGGCTGCAGCCCCCGCACCGGCAGCCAGAAGGCTGGCGACAGCTCCGGGCCGTCGGGGCCGGTGCACATCACCAGGGCCTTTCCGGCCTCCAGGGGGTTGTCGAGCATCGGCACGCCGTTGAGCACCAACTCCACCCGGCCAGCCACGGTGCGGACCTCCGTGGCCTGGCCCAGATCCCCCGGGTAGGGCGTGAAGCTGACCTCCACGTTGACCGTGTCAGCCCGGGCCGCCGCCGGCCCCACGGCCGGGGCCATGGCGGCGAACAGGGCCGCGGCGAGGGACGCCCGGCGCCTGGGGCGCCGGAGCCTGGAATCGGTGGAGAAGAGCGTGCGGATCGAGCTGGGTCGCGGTGACGGCAGGATCCTGCTCCAGCAGGGGGGGGAAGCGCTGATCAACGCGGGCGTCCCCGCACGGCATGAGGAGATATGAACCGCCGTAGAGGCCCCACAGGGCCTTCCCTACGTTTGAGGGGCCCGGTGATCAGGCCCCTGGGGCCACGTAAACCCATGGCTGTGAACGTGGCTCCCCGCGAGGCGGCCCGGCTGGAGGCCCTGCACGATTACCGCATCCTCGATACGGAGAGCGAGCAGTCGTACGACGACATCACCTTCCTGGCCGCCCAGCTGTGTGATGTGCCGATCGCCCTCATCAGCCTGGTGGATGCCGATCGTCAGTGGTTCAAATCCAAGGTGGGCCTGGCGGTGAACGAAACCAGCCGGGATGTGTCCTTCTGCGCCCACGCGATTCTCGGCGACCAGACCCTCGTGGTGAAGGATGCCCGTGAAGACGAGCGCTTCCAGAACAACCCGCTGGTCTGCAGCGAGCCCAACATTGTCTTCTACCTGGGCGTCCCCCTGTGCACCCCATCGGGGGCCAAGATCGGCACGCTCTGCGTGATCGACCAACGGCCCCGTGAGCTCAGCGGCCTGCAGATCCGCTCCCTCGAGACCCTGGCCCATCAGGTGGTGCTGCAACTGGAGCTGAAGCGGATCTCCGACCAGCTGGCCGGCGCCCTGGAGCGCATCGAGGTGATGGAGACCCTGATCCCGATCTGCTCCTACTGCAAGGGCATCCGCAACGACCAGGGCTACTGGCAGACCGTGGAGTCCTTCATCAAGAGCCACGACAACGTCGAGTTCTCCCACGGCGTCTGCAATTCCTGCATGGCCAAGTACTTCCCCGAAGTGGCTCCGCTCCCGGAAGGGGCTTCAGCCGACGGAGACCAGGGCTGAGGCGCCCCTGGCGATCGCCCCATCCCCGCGCCGGTGGATCTCCCGGGCGTAGTCGGTCCAGGTGCCCTGGCCCCAGTAGCGGAAGCAGCTGGTTTCCAGCAGCAGCAGGTGGAGCAGGGCCTCCTGGTAGGGCTCGCTCCGGGTCACGGCCGGATCCACTGCCACCAGGGGATCGAACACCTGGTGGAAGCGGGCGCTGAGCTGGTTCATGGGCTCCAGCACGTTGGCGTAGCCCTCCACCCAGCTGAGGTCGTTGGTCCAGGAGGCGCCGGCCATCGAAAAGGAGGGGTCGCTGGCCTGGAGCTCGGCGATGGCCGCCTCCACGGCCGGCGGGGTGGGGGTGCCGCCGACGCGCTGCCAGAGCCGGTGCTGCCCCACCGCCTGAATCTCAGGGAAGGCCGCGTCGCCCACCCCGGCGGCCTCGAGCAGTTCGAGGTACTCGCTGCCGTTGATCGCCACCGTGCCGGCATCGCCGCCGTTCTGGCCCGCGAGGCGCCGGTGGGCCTGGAGGAAGGCGGGGGGGAACTCGTTCATCATCACGCCGCCGTTCTCGCCGTCGGCGATCTGGGCCACCAGCGCCGGCACCGACGTGTCGCCCAGGGGGACCCGGCCCAGCCCCAGGGCCTCGTAGCAGGGCTGCATCTGGCCCACCAGCTTGGTGTCGGAGCCCTGGGTCTTGATCAGCGCCGTGATCGACACCTCCTCGCCGCTGGAGCTGCGGGCCACCAGCTGGTTGGGGACGAGCGTCTGCTCCCGGCTGAGGCCGCTGCCATCGGGATTCTCCACGCTGTGCTCCTGCACCAGCAGCCAGCGGTAGCCGCAGTCCCGCAGGGCCTTCACGAAGGCGTAGAGGGTGTCGGGGTGGTTGGGCAGGTGCATCTCCGGGGGCGAGAAGCCCTTCACCCGCTGCAGGGCTTCACTGCCGAAGAGGGCCGCGAAGTGGTGCTGCCAGGCCAGGATCTGCAGCTTCAGGTCGGGGATCGGCGTGGAGGGGGCGACGGCATGGCTCCAGAAGGTGCCGAGCCACTCCACATGGGGCACGACGGCGGGATCACAGGCCAGGAACCGGAGCGCTTCGAGAATGTCGTTGCGGCCCATCTGCTCGAAACCCCAGAGCAGATTGCCGGAGTAATCGAGCATGATCCGCGGGTTGGCGCCCTCGGCGATCAGCTGGGGGATCAGCTCGGCCAGGCGCCGGTAGCAGTGGGCGAAGGGTTCGGCGTTGTGGTTGTCACCCTCGCCCGGGTGCTCGAGCATGTACTGGAGGTGCGAGATCAGCGCACCGTCCGCCCCGGCGGGAATCGTGGGCTGGTGCATGTGCAGCGCACAGGCGAAGGCCGAGGTGATCGCCGCCAGCTGCAGGTTGCTGTGGGGCCGCGCCACCGGCCCGGGCTGCTGCACCAGGGCCAGGATCTCGGCTTCACGGCCGGCGATCGGCGGCAGGGAGGGGTGGGTCATCGGCGGCGGCGCGGGCGGTGCGATGCGCGGGCCATCGACGTTCCCGCCGATCCTGGCCAGGCGGAGCGAATGGCGCCAGCGGCGGCGGGCTGGTGCGGATCAGGGCGGCCCAATCTCCTTAGGGTTGATCAACTGCGCGTCTGCCCCGTGCCGAAGCCATCCCTCGCCCTGGCCGCCGGGCTACTGGCCCTGCCGCTGCTGAGCGTTCCTCTGCTCACGCCGGACCCGGCGCTGGCCCAGAAGCGGATTCCCAAGCTGCCGGGCCAGAACGAATGTCCGCTGGGGTATGTGAACGACCTCAAGCAGCACTGCAATTCGCCGATCTACTACGAGGTGCGGCCCACCTACGGCAAGCCCTGTCTCTCGGGCTGGATGAACATCGGGGCGGGCTACTGCAAGAAGAAGACGCTGGGGATTTTCTGAGGGCCCCAAGGGGGTCTCAGAAGGAGTCTTCCGTCTGGCCGGCGAAGCGGCCGGCGTAGCTCTCGATGCCCTGCAGCTTCTGGAACACGAACTGGCAGATCGCCGTGCCGGGATGCACCGCCAGGGGAGCAGGCCCGAAGTTGCTCATCTCCAGCACCTGCTGGCTGTCGATCCCCGGCCCCATGAAGGGGGCGCTGATGTGCACCATCAGGCCCAGCCGCGCGAAACGGCTGCGGCCCTCGAGCCAGCCGCACAGGCCGGGGCCCAGGCGCAGCCGCTCCTGGGTGATGCCGAGCACCGTCTCGCCAGGCATGATCAGGATGTGCTCGCCCTCGGGCACCACGATCTTCTCGGTGAGCGTCCGGTAGTCGGTGTGCTCGCGCACCTCGATCACCTCGTGCACCTTGCGGAAGACGCGAAAGGTGGGGGCCAGGGTGAGGTCGAGCGAGGCGGGGCCCAGCCGCTCGAGAACGAAGGGCGTGACCCCGATCGCGCCCGCTTCGATCGCCTGCAGGATCGCCTCTCTGCCGAGAACGGACATGGCTTTCCCTGGGGGTAGGCGATGGAGGATTGTCTCAGGCGGCAGGCCTGCGGGGGGAGGGTGGTTCGGACATTGGCTAGACAAGGCTTCCTAGGCTCGGCGCGGCCGCCCGGCAGATTCCATGTCCGCACCGATCCAGGCCCTCGCCGCCCACGGCGCCGGGCAACCGCTCCAACCGTTCAGCTACACCCCCGGCCCGCTGGGCAGCGAGGAGGTGGAGATCGCCGTCGAGAGCTGCGGCATTTGCCATAGCGATCTCTCCATGCTCGACAACGAATGGGGCATGACCGCCTATCCGTTTGTTCCCGGCCACGAAGTGATCGGGCGGGTGGTTGCCCTCGGGGAGCACACCAAGCGCCTGAGCATCGGCGATCGGGTGGGGCTGGGCTGGTTTTCCGGCAGTTGCGGTGCCTGCGATCAATGCCTCTCCGGCAACCAGAACCTGTGCCTCAAGGCCGAAGCCACCATCGTCGGGCGGCACGGTGGCTTCGCCACCCGGGTGCGGGCCGCATGGACCTGGGTGGCGCCCTTGCCGGAAGGCCTGGAGTCCGAGAAGGCCGGCCCCCTGCTCTGTGGTGGGATCACCGTCTTCAACCCGATCGTGGAGCTAGGCATCCAACCCACCGACAGCGTGGCGGTGATCGGGATCGGCGGTCTGGGTCACATGGCCCTGAAGTTCCTGCGGGCCTGGGGCTGCGACGTCACCGCCTTCACCACCAGCGACTCGAAACGGGAGGAGGCGCTGCAGCTGGGCGCCCATCGCACCTTGAACTCCCGCAACGCCGAAGAGCTGGCAGCGGCGGCCAGCAGCTTCGACTTCATCCTCAACACCACCAACGCCAACCTCGACTGGAACACCTACATCGCCGCCCTCAAACCCAAGGGGCGGCTGCACACCGTTGGGGCCGTTCCCGAGCCGATTGGCTTGGCCGCTTTCCCGCTGATTCTCGGGCAGAAAAGCCTCTCCGGCTCACCCCTGGGGAGCCCCTCCACCACCGACAAGATGCTGCATTTCAGCTGCCGGCATGGGATCGCTCCCACCACGGAGTTCTTCCCCCTGTCGAAGGCGAATGAAGCTCTCGATCACCTCCGCGCCGGCAAGGCCCGTTACCGCATCGTGCTGATCAACGACCTGGGGTGAGGCGCGCCGGCTCAGGAGGCCTTACGCATCGAAATGATTTGACGGAAAAAGAGGGGCGGGTGTCGATGATCACGACCATGCGACCTTCAAGCCGACCCAGGCAGACACTCCGACCCTCACCATCGTCGGGCCTGCGGTCATCAAACTCCAGCGTCGGCCCTGCATGGCTGGTGATGAGCCGCTGACTGAAACCGCGAGCAGGGTGGGCCTGGTGAAAGAGAGGAGGGAACCTCGCTGGGCAAGTGCCCCCCGTCTCACCCCAGCCAGGATGCCCCCATGCTCACCGGAGGATCTTCCGCGCGTCCTTGAGCAGCAGGAGCAGCTGCTGCTGGCGCAGAGGTGATGCGGTGAATCCGAACCGGGTGTAGAAGCGTGCCGCGTCTTCGTCAATGGGATGGGTCAGGATCGCCCGGATTCCGGCCTGCTCAGCGATCACCAGCGTCCGACGGATCGCGTCCTGAAGCATCCCTACACCGAGGCCACGTCCCTGGTTCTCCCGTGACACGGCGAGCCTGGCCAGGATGACTACGGGCAGGGGGAATCGCCCCATGCCCTGACGGATGCGCTCTGGCGCCTCCACCGTGTCGACCTGGCCCACGGTGAGGCTGAAATAGGCGGCGACACAGTTCTCCTCGTCGGCGACGACGAACGTTCGTGCCGAGCCACTGGTCTGCGCCTGGCGAGCGTGGTGCTGCAGCCAGTGATTCAGTGTGGGCTTACTGCAGTCAAAGCCTTCCAGCCGGTGATGGACGGCCAGCGGCTCCGGCGGCCGCCAGGTCACTGGGCGTCCCAGGGTGCCTGCCTGGCGAACAGGTCACGGAGACCCTCGTTGGTCTGTTCGGGGCGGTCCAGCAGGTCCATCAGGGCCTGGGCCTGGGAGCCCGAGACCATGAACAGGCGCTGATCAAGGAGCGTCTGCTCGGCAGCGAGACAGGCACTGTCGAGGATGAAGTCGGTGAGCGACTTGTGGGTCACCTCGGCGGCACGGCGCAGCACGGCTTCCTGTTCGGGCGTGGCGCGCAGGCCGAGCCGGGCTGAGCGCGCAGGAGGCGAAGAACCGATGGCAGCCATGGCGAACCGTCTCCACCTTGAGTAGCCGGACAACGTTAGTACAAACGACGCACGCAAGGGCGTCCCGCAAGGCTTGGCTGAGGGCATGGCATCGCCGCAGGCCTTCTCCTCCACCAGTGCCACCCCCGTCTCGCCCCAGCCAGGATCGGCCCACCGACACAGCTGATCAAGACGGTGAAGCGGGCCCAGGGGATCGAGGCACGAGGCTGATCTCCACATCGCAGCCGAGCACATCGGCGTAGCGGCGGAGAGTGGACAGTGCAGGCAGGTGCTTGCGGGATCCCTCGAGCCGACTGATGGCGCTGCGCGTGGTGCCCATCCGCACGGCCACCTCCTCCTGGGTGAGACCGGCCCGCTGGCGTGCCTCGAGGAGCTGGCGGAGCAGACGGAATTCCACGGCAGCCTCCTGCCGCGCTTCGCTGTAGCCCGGCACCTGATCGAGCCGGGCGCGTTCGGCGCCGCGATTGCGGTTGACCGGTTGATAGGGGATGTCAGCCATGGCGTTTGACGTTCCTGAGGCGTTGGCGAGCGATGAGGAGCTCACGCCTGGGTGTTTTCTGGGTCTTCTTCACGAAGGCATGGAGCACGGTGATCACCCGCCCACTGCAGAAGCAATAGAAAGCCCGCCCGGTACCGGAGCGGCTCATCGGCCTGAGTTCGAACAGGCCGCCGCCCATGGCCTTGGAGTGAGGAGGCCCGAGCTGGGGACCGTGATCTTCGAGGAGGTCGAGCAGCTCGTCGCATCGCGCCAGCAGATCCACGGGCCAGTCCTCGATGTCCTCGCGAACACGAGCGTTGTAGTACTCAACCCGGAACGACCCTTCCATGTTAGCGCGCGTGCTACGTGCCCACGGGGCGGACCCGCTGATGGGCTCTGGGCGCCAGGTCGTTGTGGGGTGAAGGAGAGCGCGTGAGCGCCACGGCAGCAAGGCTTCTCCTTTGCCAGTGCCACCCCCCGTCTCACCCCAGCCAGGAAGCCCCCATGCCCCCGCCCCCCTCCGCCACCAAAGAGCGCCAGCGGCACTCCATCGCCAAGCGGATGCGCATGAGCCCCATCGACCAACCGCTGATGCCAAGGGAACTGCTGGGCCGCCGCAGCCCCGCCCCCGCGCAGGACATCGCCCGCCGGATCCTGGGAAGCGCATGGTGGGCCGGGTTCACCTTCAACGGCATCACCGCCTATGGCGATGGCCACGACAGCCTGATCGGCGGCGACGAGTGGAGCGACGCCGAGCGCGACGCGCTGCTGCAGCTCTGCCGCCAGCGCCTCGATGCCTTCCGCGAGCAGCCCGATCAGTGGCTTAGTGAAATACCCCGTTCACCGATGCGCCCTGCGCCGTACAGATCAGAACGGCAAGGTGGCAGCCACATCCGAGAGACGGATCAGCAAGGTGTCGGGGTCGATGGGTGAGGGATCAAAACCCATGTGGAGATAGAAGCTGCGGGCTTCCGCGGAGGCAGCATGTACCACGATGCCGCGCACGCCGATCTGTGTGCTGGCCTGCAGTACCCGCTCGAACGCATCGGCGAGCAGGGCGCGAGCGATGCCGTGTCCCTGGACACTGCGACAGACCGCCAACCGCGCCAGCACCACCACTGGAATGGGATCGGGCATGTTGGGTCGAAAACGCCCAGGGGCTGAGGCCACGGCCACCGCGCCGGAGGCCAGAGCCACATAGGCCATGACGACATCGTCACCATGGCAGACCACGAAGGTGCGCGTCGCACCGCTTTGTTGGTTGGTCAGGGCACGCTGCTGGAGCCAGTGGTCGAGGCAGGAGTCGCCGCAGTCAAAGCTGACGGTGCTGTGGTGCTGCGCCAGCGGCTGGGGCGCCAGCAGATCCATCAGCGTTGCCAGGGCCGCGGTGCCGTCATGGTGCGCTGCAGGCGATCCGTGGGGCTGGGCGGAGCATCGAGCTGGCGGAGAAACTGGTCAAAGTGCTCGGGCGAAACGGCCTGCCAGGCCTGCTTCACCAGCAGTTCACGGGCGGCATTGCGGGCCGCCTGCAGAACGAAGTCGGTTCGGGTGAGGCCGGAGGTACGGACCGCGCGATCAATCAGCGCCTGATCGTCGGGCGTGACCCGCAGATTCCAGCTGAGGCGAGGGGTGGCAGCCACGGATGAACAGCAGGCCTCAAGCCACCCTAGCCCCTCTGGGTAGACGGTGTCTATCCGCATGATCATGGCGCCTATCGACAGGGGCATCACGTTGGGGCACATCTGACCGGCGGGGATGGGCGATGGAGACAGAGAAGGCCATCTCTCCTTCTCCTCCACAAGTGCCACCCCCTGTCACACCCGCCAGGAATCCCCCATGCCCCCGCCCCCGCGCACGACGTGGCCCGGCGGATCCTGGCAAGCGCATGGTGGGCCGGGTTCACCTTCATCGGCACCACCGTCTACGGCGATGGCCACGACAGCCTGATCGGCGGCGACGCGTTGAGCGATGGCGAGCGCGACGCGCTGCTGGAGCTCTGCCGCCAGCGCCTTGAGGCCTTCCGCGAGCAGCGCGGCAAAGAGGTGTTTGCCCACCGCAGCCGCCACCGCACCCCGATCAGCGGCTCGGTGAAATACAGGGTTCACCGATGCGCCCGGGGCCGCTGCGAATACTGCGGTGCTCACGAGCACCACCGCGCCCTGGAGGTGGACCACATCATCCCCAAAAACCAGGGCGGCTCCGACGCCATCAACAACCTGCAGGCCCTCTGCTTCCGCTGCAACGCCGACAAGCGCGACGGCTGTTTACCTACGCAAGAGGGCGCACCGACTTCCGCGGTGTGCAGGCCAGCGACGTCCACCGCGAAGCGGGCTGTGTGTTCTGCGCGCTGGAGGGCAGCGGCCGGGTGCTGCTGGAGAACGAGGGGCACAGCCTGGTGATCCCGCGGCGCCATGGGGCCGACGGGCTGGAGCTGCACCAGCCGGAATGGAACGCCGTGGTGGAGCTGCTGAAGCTGCGGCGGGAACAGCTCAGTGCCCAGGACACGTCGATCAGCAGCTGGGCTGGTTTGCTCAACGCAAGAGGGGGGGCTGAACTCAGGCGAGGCGGCGGGGCAGACGGTGTTCCATGCGCACTGGCATCTGATCCCGAGGCGAACAAGTGATGACAAATCCCCCCGCGGAGGCGTTCGGGGGGTTATCAAGGGCAAACAGCACTACTGAGCCGTGGCCACCAAGACGCCAGCGCGCAAGAAGCTCGATCGGCCAGCGGTCTTGGCAAGGATCGATGAGATCCTCTCGGCTGGGTCTCCTGATGCCGCAAGCCTGTTGGCGTTCGCGGAGTTCATCAACGGAAAGCCGTTTCCAGAACCTGTTCTCACGCTGACAGAGCTCAAAACGGCAGTGTGCAAGGTGTTTGGCAGCAAGAACGCCACGGAGCTGCGCAAGTCAAGTGAGTTCAACCTCGCGATGGCGGGCCGCACATTTGATCTGAAAACAAAGGCCGATTGGCTCAAGCTCTATCGGGAGTGGGTTGGAGTTCCCCATAGCGAGCGTGCCAAAATTGGCAAAACATCGATTAACGGCATTGATGTCTTAGAAAATTTCAGACCATGGCACGTGTTCTCACTTGATCCATCAACAGCCAACGCCGAGGACATCAAAGAGGCCTTCCGCAGGCTTGCCAAGGAACACCATCCCGATGTTGGCGGCGATCCGCGCGTCATGGAGCGGCTCCAACAAATGCGTGACTCCCTTCTCGCCTTCCTTTAGTCAAGCCGATGACGACGACATCCAAGCGATCACGTGATGCCTTCTCCTTTCAGGAGACCGCCAGAATTCTTGGCATCAGCGCCAAGAAGCTCAACGGCATCTGCCAGTTCTTTGATGCCCACAACGATGATGAATGGGAGTTGGTAGAAGGAGAATTCTTTGAATACGAACCTGGCCAAGCTCGCAGTCGCCGGTTTTACGAAGAAGGGGTGATGGCACTGGCGAAGTACCTGGAGGAGAAGGAAGGTGGGAGCATTTTGGCAAAGATTCATGAGTTCTTTACCCAGCACCGTGCGCGGGTGACACGCACACTCGTCAAACGACGGATCATCCAAGTCACCCAAGATCGAAGCGCCATCCAGATCCGAGGTAATCTGGTTTTTCTGGAGCAGCGCTCAGTCGTCAGGGTGCTGGGCACCAATGGGAAAGGGATGGCTGGGACCATCACACGGATACAGGAAGAGAGCTCTGGCCTAGAAGGTGCTGAGGGGTTAGAGATCGGTGTACATTTTGATAGCTTTGAGGGCAACGATCAGCGCCATTGGAGCCAGCGCGGCATCGTGCGTCTGGCGAAGACGATGAGGGACAAAGGCAGGATCACCAAGGCGCGAAAGGCTTGGGTGAAAGCAGTTGCCGATGTGGCGGAAGAGTGCTTTGAGGTCCAGCGAAAGCTGCTCGAAAGCCACGAAGCGAGGGTGAAGGCAGCGAAGGAAAAAGTTCGGCAGAGGGCACTACGCAAAGATGGCTCTGGTTGTGCCGTCTCTGGCTGCAAACCATCTGCCTCTGATCAGCATCCAGTTGAACTGGAGGCGCATCATCTGTTCGATGCCAGCTCACGCCCCGACCTGGCAGCTTATGAAGAAAACTTGATCGCTATCAGTAGCAGTATCCATCGCAACTTTCACAAGTGGATGGGCGCAAAACCTTGCGAGCCCAAAGACTTTGTTGACTATCTCTTAGGCAATGAAATGAGCCATTTTGATGGACCACCCAGCACCAGAAAGAGGAAAGAACAGAAGCTCCAAAAACTGATGAACCGGCTTGAACTACTTCAAGCTAGATTTGAGGGGAATCATTTGCTGTACTAATTCTCAGTATCACTCGAGTATGTTTTCAACGTCAGATTAATGTGCGGCATCTGCATGGCCAGCCACCCTGGTCGCTTGACCGAATTGCCCCTTTAGCCGATCACACGCGTCACGAATCTTCCTTTTAATAAGATATTCAGGCAAATCTCCATTCTCTTTGCGGACACGGTCAGCAATTTCCAGCAACTCATTTGGCGAATGCGCCGAAAAGTCGAGATCAAGAAGCACAGGCAATAGTTGCTCATGAGTTCTGTCAAGCTTCGATCTGGCAGGCCCGAAGGATAGTGAGTTCAGAAGGAAGTCCAAAGACATGAGGGGCGAGGATGGATTTATTCTTAGCTCCGATTTCAAACGGCTTCTGATCTTCCAAGCGACACTATCTGTTGTGAGCCACCAATGCTTATATCCCAACTCAGACGATTGCTCATTTCTTCGCAATGAAATGATCCCCAAGTAGTTCTCCACATCGTGCCTAATTAGTATCTCCGTGGTTCCACCGAGCCCAGCGCTCTCGTCTGAAGAGTTACGACGAGCACCATGAGCTTCTCGCCATAGCCGCTCAGTTGCATGGCGCAATTCCTCTTCCACTTCACGTGCTGCAACCTCTAACGATTCTACTTTAATACCATGGCAAGAAAGGAGATAGTCACTGATATCATCATCTGGTCTGGCCTCTCCACGAAAACGCTCTACTTCAGAACGAAAACTTGCGGGAGCATATCCCGCCTGAATGAAGCTATGGTAAAGGTAAGGAACCCTGCCTTGCCATTCACTCGGATTACAGCTAGCACAGGCTTGCGAAATGCGAATGTGGCTTAAAAGCTCTTGGACTACTCCATCCGTAACTCGCAACTCAACCCCGGCTTTAACAAGGTTCGAAGTGGCAGACGAATATCTTCCATTTTCCTGATCACCCCAAAACGACTCAACCAACAAGGGAAGAACAATCGTGGTATCGAGCCATATCTTCCCATAGCCAAAGATTTTCTTTGTCGCCTTTTGCACATCCGGAGTTTCCCGCAAAAATGCAAATAGCGTATAAGAATCTGAAACTTTTCTTAAATGCGACCTTACATGGGGATTGCTTGAGATGCAAAGTCTTGCTACTACATTCAAGGCTACGTCTGGAAACGTCGTCAGGTCTGCGACTGAATCAGGATGCTTCGTCAGATCAGAATAGACTGTAGAGTACAGTAGATCTTTGTCTATACTATTAACCTCTCCTGAAGTAACCGAGGATGCAAAGACCTCGCCCGCCTTGAGCAAGAAAGAATCCAATACTCTCACAATTCTACATAGGTAGTCTTGTAGCATTTCATCAGCTTCCGGCACATCTTCACGAATCTCTATAGCAGTTAGCTTCTCCACTTCTCGGTGAAATTCAGTCTCCTCGTTCTGTGCTTGCAACAAGAGCTTCTGAAGACGCAAAACCTCGTCATGAGTTAGGCAATACTCGTCATCTGCTGGCCAATGACGAATCTTCCTTTTTGTTAGTCGCTTCAACGCAGATTCTACCTGTCTTTCAACTTCACTTTCAAGCGAGGAAGTTAGATATCCAAAAATAATGCCATGAATCTCAGAACGCGAGAGACGATTATCTGAATCTGTGTTGCGAAGAGCCGATAAAACCAAGGCTTCGTAAACAACTTTACTCAAGCCCTTATCCGTTTGCTCATCCTCCCACTGCATCGCCAGGTAGGTCAAAGCGGCCTTCGACTCCATGGTTGTTAGCGATGGCCTGTTCTTTTCAATAATCTTTTGCCCTTCAAGCAATGGCAGAGCAATAACTTGAATAAATGCCTTGGCTGCTGAAAACTTTAGATCATCAAAATTCATTCTTTCTGAAAACCAAGAAAAATCTCGAATATCGAGAGATATGCCGTCTCTTAGGCATTCAGCCTTCACCATGTCGCCATCAGCGCCGATTTTCTTGTTTGTGGCATAGATCAGGATTCGTATATTCGGGAAACTCTCCTTAACCCTAGCTAAAGTTAGAGAGATCTTTCTTTTCCAGTTTCCCGCTACAGAATACTGCAGGGCAACCAAAGGGGCTCCTGTGGATGAGAAGAGTTCGGAGTCTCGGCCACCATCGCCCGAAGGGCTAGCCATTGTCCTTAGCTCAGGGAATTCGCTTGCCAAAAACCTTGAACAGAGTTCCTCAAAGTGTTCCCAGTCGGATGACCTTGCATGTTCAAGCGCAAATGTAAAGAGTTGCGGATTCATGATGAGACTGTAGATTTACGGATTAACCCCATACCAAAGCAGAATCATTGATTATGCAATCTTGCGAAAAGCCTGCTTTGGGGTCATCAATACCTCATTAGTAGCAGTTTGCAGCAGGTCTGTCATGAGCGGGACCTTTCTTCAGGCACGAATCCAATATTAGGCTTGGCTTGCCGATTGCATGTTATCCGGCTCCGCATACCATCGGCCCAACTCGGCCTCCAATCTGTCGAACTACAGCAGCCCATGTCCGAAAACACCCCATGCCCCACCAGGCCCCACCCCCTGGCCTCTACCAGCAACTCCTCACCGAAGGACTCGAGCAGCAACTGAGCCAGCTGACGAGCGATCTGTATGACAGGGACGACCTTGATCCCCAAGAAGCCCCGCGCCTGTTGGCCCGGCACTTGGCGGGTCTGGCCCGCCTTGCCCTGGAGCACCTGAGCGGTGGCGCTACCCCTGAGCACCAGCTGGCCCTGGTGAATCAACTGGTGGGCCTGCTCCAGAGCCAGGCACCCCGCGCCGTCTCCACGGGCGACCTGCTGCACCCCTCCGCCCGGCTGCTCTCGGAGATCCGTTCCACGGCGCTCCTGCCCGGCCAGGCCGCCACCATCCGCCCGCTCATCCCCCTGGCCGACAGCACCCTGCTGGTGAACGCCAGCGGCGAACCGTCGGTGGGGCAGGCGCTGATCCACGAAATCCCTTCCGCCCAGCGCATCGACCTGCTCTGCGCCTTTATCAAGTGGAGCGGTCTGCGCCTGCTCCAATCGGCGCTGACTGAATTCCTGCAGGCCCAGCCCCGCCGGCAGTTGCGGGTGCTCACCACCGTCTACCTGGGCGCCACCGACCGCCGCGCCCTCGATTGGCTGGTGGATCACGGCGCTGAGGTGCGCGTCAGCTACGACACCCGCCGCACCCGCCTGCACGCCAAAGCCTGGCTGTTCCATCGGCCCGGCCTCGCGGGCTCCCCCCCTGCCTCCACCGCCTATATCGGCTCTTCCAACCTCTCCACCGCCGCCTTGCACGACGGCCTGGAGTGGAACGTGCGCCTCTCCGCCCACGACAACGAGGGCATCCTCGCCAAGTTCCAGGCCGCCTTTGAGAGCTACTGGGAGGAGGGCGAGTTCGAGCCCTACCGGGCCAGCGAACTGGAGCAGCGCCGCTTTGATCAGGCCGTGCGCGAGGAGTCGGCGGGGGACTCAGCGGCTGACGCCACCCCGCTCAGCTTCTTCGACATCCGCCCCTACGCCTACCAGCAGGAGATCCTCGACAAGCTCTCCGCCGAGCGCAGTCTCCATGGCCGCTGGCGCAACCTGGTGGTGGCCGCCACCGGCACGGGCAAAACCGTAATCGCCGCCCTCGATTACGCCCGCCAGGGCGGTCCGGGCCACCCGAGCTTGCTGTTCGTGGCCCACCGGCGCGAGATCCTGCAGCAGAGCCTCGCCACCTTCCGCCAGGTGCTGCGCGATGGCTCCTTCGGCGAGCTGCTGGTGGATGACCAGCGCCCCAGCCAATGGCGCCACGTGTTCGCCTCGGTGCAGTCGCTCGCTGGGCTGGATCCGGCGGACCTGGCGCCAGACACGTTCGACGTGGTGATCGTCGATGAGTTCCACCACGCCGCAGCCGCCAGCTACGAGCTCTGGCTGCGCCACCTGGCGCCCGTCCTGCTGCTGGGCCTCACCGCCACCCCTGAGCGCACCGGCGGCGAGGACATCCTCCATTGGTTCGATGGCCGCATCGCTGCCGAGCTGCGCCTCTGGAGCGCCTTGGAGCAGGGCCTGCTGTGCCCGTTCCACTACTTCGGCCTCCACGATGGCACCGACCTGTCGCGGATCGAATGGCGGCGGAACGGCTACGCCAGCGAAGCCCTCTCCAACCTCTACACCGCCGACGACGCCCGCCTGCGCCTGATCCTGCGCGAACTGGCAGACAAGGTCACCAACCTGGAGGCGATGCGGGCCCTGGGCTTCTGCGTGAGCGTGGAGCACGCCCATTGGATGGCCCGCAAGTTCGTGGCCGCCGGCCTGCGCGCCGCTGCCCTGGATGCCTCCAGCCCCCGCGAGCAGCGCGCCGAGCAGATCCGCCGCCTGCGCTCCGGCGAGCTGCAGATCCTCTTTGCGGTGGATCTGTTCAACGAAGGCCTCGACATCCCCGAGATCGACACGGTGCTGTTCCTGCGGCCCACCGAGAGCGCGATCGTGTTCCTGCAGCAGCTCGGCCGCGGTCTGCGCCTCTGCCGGGGCAAGAGCTGCCTCACCGTTCTCGACTTCATCGGCCAGGCCCACCGGAACTTCCGCTTCGACCTGCGCTACCGCGCCCTGCTCGGCGGCACGCGCGAGCAGCTGGAACAGCAGATCAAAGAGGGCTTTCCCTTCCTGCCGGCCGGCTGCAGCCTGCAGCTCGATCGGGTGTCGAGCGAGCGGGTACTTGCCAATCTGCGCGAGTCGCTGCCCACGCGCCGGCCCCAGCTGCTCGCCGAGGCCCGCCGCCTCGGGCGCTGTTCGCTGGCGGGGTTGCTGGAGGGGCTGGGGATGGAGCTGGGGGAGTTTTACAAGGTGGCGGGCTCGTGGGCGTTGTTGCAGCGGGAGTTGGGGTGGGTGGCGGCGGGGGCGACCACCGCCGATGAGGAGCGGCTGGGGCGGGGGATCGTTGGCGGGTTGCTGCATCTGGACGACCCGGAGCGGTTGCGCTGGCTGGCGGATCAGCTGCAGCGCGCGGCACCGCCCGATCCGGCGGGCTTCGATCCCGCCATTGAGCGCGGCTGGCGCATGCTGATGACCCAGCTCTGGGGCAGCGGCCGGCAGCACGTGCCCCTGGCCGAGGCCTTGGTGCGGCTCTGGGCCGCCACCGTCATCCGCGCCGAGCTGGTGGAGCTGTTCGAGCTGTTGCACGAGCGCACCGACCACCTGGTGGCGTCGCTCGACTGGGGCCGCGCCGATCCGCCCCCCATCCCCCTGAAACTCCACGGCCGCTATTCCCGCGCCGAGGTGTTCTCCGCCTTTGGGTTGCTGAACGATGCCCGCCCCTTCCCCGGCCGCGAGGGAGTCTTTTTCGATGAAGCCACCCAGTGCGACGTCTTCTTCATCACCCTCAAGAAATCCGAGCGCCTGTTCTCCCCCACCACCCGCTACAACGACTACGCCATCTCCCCGTGGGAGTTCCACTGGGAGAGCCAGAGCCTCACCCGGGAAGCGTCCGCCACCGGGCAGAGATACATCCACCACGTTGAGCGCGGCAGCCGGGTGCTGCTGTTCGTGCGGGAGGAGAACAAGCGCGGCGGGGTGACGATGCCGTTTCTGTGTCTGGGATTTGCCGATTTCGTGAGCCACGAGGGCGAGCGGCCGATGGCGATTCGATGGCGGCTGCATCGGGGGATTCCGGCGGCGTTCGTGCCGGAGCTGGCGTTGGCGGTTTAGCGTCGGATCAAATTCCTCTGCGCACGACAGGCCTGGAGAGCTCATGCGTCTTGCCGAGCTGCAGCAACTGGCCCCCCAGCTCCATGAGCTGCTTGCCCGCCATGGCGCCAGCAATCCTGCGGTGTTCGGATCCGTGGCGCGGGATCAGGCCACGCCCGGCAGCGATGTGGATCTGCTCGTGGACCTTCCGGCCGGCGCCAGCCTGTTTGACCGTGTCGAGCTGAAATCGGCCCTGGAGGACCTGCTCCTCACCCGGGTGGATCTGATCCGCCGCCGCAACCTCAAGCCCGAACTCAAAGCCACGGTGGAAGCCGAAGCCATCCGCCTGTGATGCACGCGAGAGATCGCCAGGCTCTAATCGATATCCGAGGCGTGCTGGATCGGGCTCTCGGCTACCCGATTGACAGCGAAGAAACATTCCTCGCCAAGGATTACCTCCAGGATGCCGTGATCCGTTGTCTTGAGATTCTTGGCGAGGCCACCAAGCGTCTCAGCCCTGAGTTCCGTCGTCTTCAACCCGATCTGCCCTGGCGGGCCATGGCAGGGATGCGAGATGTCCTGATTCACGCCTACGACCAGGTGGATCTTGAAGAGGTCTGGATGGCCTATCAGCGCTTTGCGGAGATCCGTCGCCAGATCGACGTGATCATCAATCAAGGCTGAGGCCGTCAGCCACGGCGAAGGCGTGTTCTGGCACCAGCGAAGCCATCTTCTCCACCTGCTACCTCAACCTGGCCATCGACTCCGGCAACCCCACAGTGCGGGTGATCGCCTCAGGACGAACAGCTGTAGTGCGACACCCCTCCGGCGTTGAAGAACTCCCTGGGCTTGAGGCGGTCGTAGGTCGCCGCCAGCTCCGCAGGAAGCGCGTCGTAGGGATGGCGGAACACCTCCTGCAGCTCCCGGATCAGGCCGTAGTCACCCTGCGCCGCCTGTTCATAGGCCGGGGCGATCAGCCATTCGCGCCAGGTGACGGCGGGATTGACGCGTTTCATCGCTGCCGATGACGCGCTCAGGTCGCCTCTGCTCGTCACCTGATCCCGCCAGCGTTGAAGCCAGCTCGTCCACTGGGCATCGAGCTCCTCTGAGCAGGGCACGTAGAAGCTCTCCTGCAGGGCAAAAACCTGCTCGGGGATATCCGACAGCCTGCGGAAGAAGATCGTGTAGTCGGCCTTGGAGCTCACCATCAGCTGCAACAGCTCCTGCACCAGCTCGGCGTCGTAGCGGATCAGGCCGAGCTTCCTGGCCCACATCGCGTCGAGCTCCTGGGCCATCGCTTCTGCGAAGCCGTCGCGGATCCCATCCAGCCGTTCCAGGGCCGCCGTGTTGCCCTCGAGCAGGGGCCGCAGGGAGGCCCAGAACATCTGGAAGTTGGCTTCCGCCGCCACCGGCTGATTGAAGAAGCTGAAATGCTGGCCGCCGCCGGTCCAGGGCTGGAAGCGGGGGTCGAACAGCTCGCAGAAGCCGAAGGGGCCGTAGTCGAGGGTGTACCCCCCCGCCGCGCAGTTGTCGCTGTTGAAATTGCCCTGGCAGTAACCCACCCGCATCCAGTTCGCCACCAGAGACGTGAGCCGACCCCGGAACAACCCCGCCAGCTCCACCACTTGGTCAGCGAAGTCCAGGGCCGGATCGCTCTCCTGGCGGTAGTTGCGCTCGATCAGGTGCTGAACGATCAGCTCCAGCTCGTGTAGCGCCTCCGGATGGGCACCGCTGCGGGCGCGGCGGGCGAACAGCTCCAGCTGGCCCACCCGCAAAAAAGAAGGCGCCACCCGGGTGGTGATCGCCGCCGGGTTGTCCACCAGGACGTCGGGATCGAACGAGCGGGAGTTCGCCGAATACCAGGGCCGGCGCACCGTTTCCGATCGCGACACATAGAGCGTCAGCGAGCGGGAAGTGGGCACCCCCAGGGCGTGCATCAACTCCTGCGCCAGAAACTCGCGCACGCTGGAGCGCAGCACGGCGCGGCCATCGGCGCCACGGCAGTAGGGCGTCGGGCCGCCGCCCTTGAGTTGCATCTCCCAGCGCCGGCCGCCAAAGACGCCTTCAAACACGGAAATGGCCCGGCCATCGCCGTAGCCATTGCCGGTGCCGAACGGGCACTGCTGGATGTATTCGCTGCCGTAGATCGAGAGGGCATAACCGGTGGCCCAGCCGTAGGGCCGCATCGGCTCCTGAGCCGCCGTGATGTCGCCGGAGAACAGGCGGCGGAAGTGATCGTCATGGGCCAGCCCATCGCCCAGGCCCAGCTCCTGGAAGAGGGTGCTGCTGTGCGCCACCAACTCCGGCGCCGGCAGCGGGGTGGGTGTCACCGGCACGTAATGGCCGGAGAACACCTGGCGGGGCCGGTGATCCTGGCCGTCGCCACTGGCCTGGGGATCCGCCCGCAGGGAATCCAGCAGCGAATAGTCGGCCCGCTGGGCAAAGTCCGCGAAGGTTTTCGTCAGCACGGAGGTGGGCGCTGCTGTCGGCACGGCTGTCTGCACGAATCTCTGTCGCTGAGGTCACCATCCTGGCGAGCAGCACCCGCACGGTGACGGATCACCCGTCAGTCGTCCCAGAGCTCCGCCAGATCCAGCCGCAGCCCGGGGAGTTCCGGCTCCCCGTCCAACACCGCCAGCCCCTCCCGCCGCTGCGGTTCGCCACTGGCGTGCCACACCTCCACACCACGGCTTTCGGGCAACAGCAGCCAGCCCAGCCGGGCACCATTCACCTGGTAGGTCGCCATCTTGCGGCGCAGGTCGGGCAGCCGGTCGGATGGGCTGGCCAGCTCCACCACCAGATCCGGACAGAGGGGCGGAAAACCCTGACGCGCTTCGCTGGAGAGGGCCTGCCAGCGTTCCAGCCGCACCGCGCTGGCATCCGGACTCAGCACGGAGCCATCGGGCAGCAGGAAACCGGTGGAGCTGTCGAACACGCACCAGCCGGGCTGGGTGCGGGCCCACAGACCCAGTTGGACCGCCAGCTGGTTGTTGCGCCGCCCGGTTTCGCCGCCTGCAGGGGTCATCTCGATCAAACGCCCGTCCGCCGCCAGCTCCAGCACCGCCTCCGGATTGGCCGCGCAGAGTTCGGCGAACTGGGCCGGCGTAAGTCGCAGCGCTTCGCTGAGTTGGCGGGGCAGGGTGAGCATGGCCCTGCGGAGGCGCAAACAGTTGATTCGATCCTAGGCAGGGTTCTAGCGGCCGCCTTCACGGCGGCCCAGCACCAGCCCCCCATACCGCCGCACCGCGCTGCGGTGATCGACGTCAGCCCTTAGGCCGATGAAGCCGTCCGGCCGCACCGCCAACAATGTGAGGGGCCCCAGCCCCAGGCTGGACGCCTGCTCCAGCCGCACGCTCACCACCGCCTCCACCAGCGCCGGCGGAACCGCTCCGGCGGCCCTGTCGGCCTCCAGTTCGGCCTGCAGTTCGGCGAGGGCGTCCGACGGCGCTTCGGGGCCGGCCAGCAGCAGCAGCGTGTGGCCGCAGCGGTGGGTGAGCGCGTGCAGCCGATCCGCGCCGGCCCCGGGCGGCAGCGCGATCGTGGTGGACAACCGCTGTCCGGCACCAAAGGGCTGGCCCTCCCCTCCGCCGATGATCGCCGAGCCGGCGTAGCTGACGTTCATCTCGGTTTCCGCCACCACCTCCTGCTGGCGGGCCTCCGGATTGGCCAGCAGGGCGGCGATCGCCCGGTCGCGGGCGGCGCGCTCAGCGGGCTCCTGCAGTCCGTGGGCCTGCTCGGTGGCGTCGCCGGAGCGGCAGATCTGTTGCGCCACCGGACGCCGCTCCTGCTCGTAGCTGTCCAGGAGGCCCGGGTCCGCGGCGCCGTGGTGCACCAGGGCCAGCTTCCAGGCCAGGTTGGCGGCATCGTGCAGCCCGCAGTTCATGCCGTGCCCCTCGGCCGGGGAGCAGACGTGGGCGGCATCGCCGGCCAGGAACACGGGCCCGGCGCGGAAGGCGCTGGCCACCCGGCTGTGGCAGTGGAAGCGGCTGGGGTTCTCCACGCCGCTGAAGCGGGCCTGCGGCAGGTAGCGCCCCAGCACGGCGGCGGCCTCGGCCACCAGATCACCCTCCTCGGCAGAGGGCCGCAGGTACACCCGCCAGCGCTCGTCGGGCAGGGCCGTGAGGATCAGGGGCGAGGCGTCCAGATACGCCGCGTTGACCTCGTGGCTCTCAGCCCACCCCTCCACCGCCGCATCGAACACCGCCCAGGGCCGGGCGATGCCATGGCCTTCGAAGTCCAGGCCACTCAGCGCGCGGGTGGTGCTGCGCAGGCCGTCGCAGCCCACCACCCAGCGGGCCTGCACGGTCTGCTCCCGCCCGTCGCCGTCCACCGTGGCGGTCACCCCGTCGCCGTGGGCCTCCAGACCCACCAGCCGGCAGGAGCGGTGCACCGTGCCCCCCTGCCCCTCGAGGTGGTCCGTGAGGATCGTTTCGGTCACCTCTTCGGAGAGGCCGAGGTTGAAGCCGAAGCGGCTGCCGCATTCGGCCAGATCCAGTTCCCCCAGCCGCTGGCCATCGGCGTGGATCAGGATCCGGCGCTGCCGGCAGCCGGCCTCGAGAAACCTGTCCACCAGCCCCAGCGACTCGAAGATCTCCAGCGACAGCGGGTGGATCACCGTGGCCCGGTCCCAGTGCAGGGCTTCGGCGCGGGCGTCGATCAGCAGGTTGGGAACGCCGCGGCGCTGCAGTTCCCCCGCCAGCAGCAGGCCGGTGGGGCCCGCCCCCACCACGAGCACGACGGTCTGGTGGGGAAGGGAAGACGGCATGGCGCCCGGGCGGTTCGAGCTGGCGAGGGCCAGCGCGGGGCACACTAAACGCACCCCGGGGCTCGGTCCTGGCCCACCCATTCCGCACCCTGGCCACCGCCACGACCGTCGGCCTGGCCGCGGCCCTGGCCCTCAGCACGGCAGCGGCGGCGGCGGCCCCCAACGGCACCTGGCTGTCCCAGCCCCAGATCTGGTACTACGCCTCCCGGCAGTCCCTGAACGGGGTCATGGCCGACATCCGGGGCAGCGACTTCAAGGTGGTGTTCCTCGATGTCCGCAAGGTGTCGGAGGCGATGCAGCAGGAGGCGGCCCAGGCGGCGCGGCGCCAGGGACTGCTGCCGGTGGTGTGGGTGCAGTCGCCCCAGTACCGGGCGTTGGCGATCCACGATCTGGTGCACGAAGCCCGCCATGGTGACGGCATCCAGGTGGACGACCACTTCTTCGCCAACTACTCCCTGGAGGACTTCTATCTGCTGCGTCGGCTGTACCCCAAACCGATCTTCTGCAGCATCCAGCCGTTCCAGGCCAGCCTGCTGCCCACGGCGGGCTGCAACCAGCTCGATGTGCAGTGCTACAGCGCCCCGCAGTTCCAGCAGTGCCTCAAGCTGGCCGACCGGCTCGGCGCCGTGGTGAGTCTCTCCAGCGAGAACACCCTCAAGTACCGGAGCCAGCTGGGCGAGCGATCCTTCAACACCTTTCTCTGGCAGGGGCCCTGACGGGCGGGGCGTCCTGCGGCGCCAGATAGGCGCCGATCGCACGGAAGATGTCATCGGCGGCATTGCAGTAACCACCGCTGGCATCGAAGGCCTCTTCGTCGAAGGTGACCGCCACCGCTACCGCGATCTTCCGTGAGGGCAGATAGGCCATCACCCCGGCCTGCCCGGAGAACAGCGGGTTCTGCAGCAGCCAGGGGCCCGAGAGGACGATCCCGATGCCATAGGTGTAAAAGTCGTTGAGGGTGGCGCAGGTGGCACAGCCCTCGATCGGCCGGCCGAAGCCCCGCAGGGTCGGAGCGATCTGCAGCCTGTGGCTCTGGGGCGACAACAACCGGCCCGTTCCGATCGCCTCGGCGGAGGTGGCCATGTCGTGGATGGTGGTGAACTGCACCGCACCGCGGGTGATCGTCCACGACGGATTCCAGAAGGTCGACTCCTCGTAGAAGCGCGTCCCCGCCGGGATGCCGAGGCCTTGGCGCCGTTCCGATGAGAAGGCGTGCAGCACCGGCGGCGCGATCGCGGGCGTACCGCCGGGGTCCCGCGTGTTGCGGAGCTTCAGGGGCCCGAAGATGCGCTCCTGCATCAGCACGGGCATCGTCTGGCCCGTGATGCGCTCCAGCGCCAGGCCCAGCAGGAGATAGTTCGTATGCGCGTAGTTCCAGCTCGTGCCGGGCTCGTACCAGAGCGTCTTCAGGTCCGCGTAGGCGAGCAGGTCCTGCACGGCGAACTGCCGGAACGGGTTCTCAACCAGCGTCTTTTCGAACGCGGCATTGCCGATCACGTAGTCGCGGTAGCCGGAGGTCATCCGGGCGAGCTGGCCGAGGGTGACCCGCTCCGCATTCGGGATCTCCGGCAGCCACTTCGCGAGCTTGTCGTCGAGGCTCACCCTGTTCTCGTCGACCAGTTGCAGCAGCAGCGTCGCCACGTAGGAGATGGCGATCGCACCATTCCGAACGTGCATGTCCTCCGTGGCGGGCACGCCCGTCATCGACTCGCCCATCGCCTCGGTGACCACCTCCTTGCCGTCGATCGTGACGCGCACGATCACCGCCCTCAGATGGTCGTCGGCCATCCGCTGACGAACGATCCTCAGGATGCCGGCCGCCTGGGGCGAGGCCGCCGGCGGGGCGCCGTCGGCGGCCCCGGCCTGGACGGGGCCCGCTGCGCCAAGGCAACCCGCCAGGAGGGCAGCCAAGACCCGTCGTCCCTGTGGGGCGAACCAGCGACGATCCACACCGGCTCGCTCAGGAAGCGGCAACGCTACGCGCCCTGGCGCCTGCCGATCCCGGTGAGCTTCCTACCCTGCCCCTGGTTGCGACATGCCATGCCCAGCCCCCATGGCCTGCGTCGCTGGGCCGCCCCGCTGCTGGTGGTTGGTGCGCTGAGCGGGGCGATGGCCACGCCCGCGGCAGCCGGCCCCCCGGCCACCCCGCTGACGCTGGACTTTTCCGGCCAGACCTACCGGCTGCGCTGGTCGTCCCAGCACCAGCACGAGTTCACCCCGGCGGGGCAGGACGACCTGAGCCGCTGGACGGACATGGTCACCATCAACACCTACCCCGGGGTCAGCGACGGCGAGGGGCTGGCCGAGATGGCCAACCGGGCCCTTGGCAACTACCGGCGCCACGGGGCCACCGTGCTGCGCACGGCATCGATTCCCCGCACCGCCGAGCGCCCGGCCGAGCACCTGGTCGTGGCCCTCTTCCCCACCCGCGCCTTCAGCGAGGCCGTCTTCGCCCGCTGGCGCCTGACAGACGGCCGCGGCACCGCCGTGATCGTCAGCCACCGCCTCTATGGCCCGAAGGCGGGGGACGCCATGGCGGCCTGGTTGCAGGCGAACGGGCCCACCGTGGAGCATCGCCTGATGGCCCTCGATCAGGTTCCCAGCCACCGGGTCCTCGAGCCGGCCGGCCCCTGAGCCGGTTCTGACCCGGCGCAGCAGACGGCGCCTTGGAGGATCGCCGAGAGCTGGGCTGGGAGGGGCCGATGCGGGCCAGCGGTCCCGATGGGCAAGGGAAGAAGGAAGGGTCGCAATCAATACAAAACAGTGACCTCGGACGACTACGCTGATCTTCAGGATTTCGGCGGTCACGACTCTGGTGTGGATGCGTCGTCTCGCCAGGGGTTCGGTGAATCAGCTCAGCATCAAATCCAAGCTGATTCTGATGCTTCTGTTGGTGAGCGGTTTCTCCACGCTCTTCTCCGCTGCCCTCGGGTATCGCAGTGGCCGGATCAATCTCACCGATCGCGTCTTCAACCAGCTCACCAGCGTTCGCGCCTCCAAGGCCTATCAGATTGAATCCTATTTCCGCACCATCCAGAACCACACCCAGACCCTGAGTGAGGATCTGTCGATCATCGCCGCTGTCCAGGAATTCGACGCGGCCTATCGCCAGCTCGCCACCGCTCCCGAACCCGCCGGGTCTGGGCAGGCGTTAGAGAACTACTACCGCACCCAGTTTCTGCCCCGCCTCGACAAGATCCATTCGGGCACCCCCAACCTGCCCGCCTATCTCCCCAGCGAGCGGGCCACACGCCAGCTGCAATACAACTACATCGCCGCCAACCCCAATCCCGTCGGTAAGAAGCAGCAGCTGGTGGCCGCCACGGACGGCAGCACCTACTCCAAGGTGCATGGCCGCTACCACCCAATCTTCCGCAACATCGTCGCCAAGTTCGGCTACTACGACATGTTCCTGATCAATCCCCAGGGACAGATCGTCTACACCGTTTTCAAGGAAACCGATTACGCCACCAGCCTCCAGAACGGCCCCTACAAGGACACCAACCTGGCCCAGCTTGTGCGTCAGGTGATCGCCGCCAAGGAGAGGGGCTTCACCCAGCTGGTCGATTTCGCCGCCTACGCCCCCTCCTACGGCACCCCCGCCTCCTTCATCGCCGCCCCCATCTACAACGGCTCCACCCTGGTGGGGGTCCTGGCCTTCCAGATGCCGGTCGACGAGATCAACAACGTCATGACCGGCAACGAGGCCTGGCGGAAGGACGGCCTCGGCCAGTCCGGCGAAACCATCCTGGTGGGCCAGGACACCCTCATGCGCTCCGCCTCGCGTTTCTACCTGGAGAATCCCAAGGCCTACCTGGCCCAGCTCTCCTCCCGCGGCGTCAAGGACGATGCCATCGCCCGCCTGCGCCAGTACGGCACCACGATCCTGCAGCAGCCGGTGGCGACCCCGGCCGTGACCAAGGCGATCGCCGGCGGCAGCGGCACCCAGCAGGTGACCGACTACCGCGGCGTGCCGGTGCTCAGTTCCTACGCCCCCCTGCAGATCAAGGGCTTCGATTGGGTGATCCTTGCCCAGATGGACCTGGCGGAGGCCTACGCCCCGATCCATGCCTTCCAGAATCAGATCCTGATCACCGTCACCCTGCTGATCCTGGTGGTCACCGTGCTGGCCATGGCCCTGGCCCATCTGTTCGTCAAGCCGGTGCAGCAGCTGATCGACAGCGCCCGCAAGGTCTCCTCCGGCGAACTCACCAGCATCCCGACCCTCAATTCGGGCGATGAGTTCGGCGAGCTGGCCCAGTCCTTCAATGCCGTCGTGCAGAGCCTCCAGACCCAGACGGCCCTGGTCGATCAGAAGAACCAGGAGAACGAGAAGCTGCTCTTCAGCGTCTTCCCCGCCGCCATCGCCCGCCGGCTTCAGCGCGGCGAAACCCAGATCGCCGAGGAGGTCAGCAACGTGGCCGTCCTGTTTGCCGACCTCAAGGGATTCTCCCGGCTTGTGTCCACCCTCAGCGCCCATGAATCCCTGGCGATTCTCAACGACCTAGTGGCCTCCTTTGATGATCTGGCCGAACGCTTCGGCCTGGAGAAGGTGAAGACCATCGGCGACAGCTATCTGGCGGTGTGCGGTCTTTCGGTTCCCTATCTCGACCACGACAAACGGGCGCTGGATTTCGCCATCGAGATGCTCGGCATCCTGCGGCGCTTCAACCTGGAGCGGGGCTTCGACCTCGGCATCCAGATCGGTGTGCACTCCGGCGACATCCTCGCCGGCATCGTCGGCAAGAGCCGGGTCGTCTACGACATCTGGGGAGAAACGGTGAAAACGGCCCACCTGCTCAGCCAGGTCAGTCCCTCCGGTGCCGTGCTCGTCTCGGCGGTGGTGCACCACCGGCTCGAGGACCTCTACCAGTTCGAACGCACCACGGCGGCCGCCGAGGCCCAGCCCGCCCTGCAGGTCTGGCGGCTCACCAGCACCACCCCGGCGGCGGCGGGCGAGCCGGTCAGCGCCCCATGAGCACCCCCACCCCCATCTGGCTCTGGGGGATCGGCCTGGCCCTCGGCTTCCCCCTGGCCACGATCCTGCTGGGTGAAATCATCCACCGGCTCAAGCGCCGGCGGCGGGCCATCGCCGGCACCGTGCGGCTGGTGCGTGACGTGCTCGTGCCCATGCTGGCGCTGCTGGTCTTCCTGCAGCACCTGCTCCAGGTCGATCCCGGCACCCGCCTGTTCCGCACGGTGGAGACGGTGTTCTGGGTGTGCGTGATCCACGCCTCCCTCTCCCTGCTCAACGTGATCCTGTTCGAGCAAGCCGAAGCGGACACCTGGCGCTCGCGGGTTCCCAAGCTGCTGATCGATCTGGCCCGCCTGTTTCTGATCCTGCTCGGCACCGCCTTCGTGCTGGCCACGGTCTGGAACGCCGATCTGGCCGGCCTGGTCACCGCCCTGGGGGTGAGCTCGATCGTCATCGGCCTGGCCCTGCAGGACACCCTCGGCAGCGTCATGTCGGGCATCGCCCTGCTGTTCGAGCGGCCGTTCACGGTGGGCGACTGGCTCGAGGTGGGCGGCGTGGTGGGCCAGGTGATCGACATCAACTGGCGCGCCGTGCGCCTGCTCACCCTGGAGCAGGAGATGGTGGTGATTCCCCACAAGCTGATCAGCAGCGAGGTGATCCGCAACTTCACCAAACCCACCCCGATCCATGCCGAGCGGATCCAGATCGGCTTCTCCTACAACGATCCCCCCAACCTGGCCCGGCAGGTGCTCAAGAGCACGGCCCTGGAAACCAAGGGCATCCTGCTGGATCCCGAGCCCGATGTGTTCACCCTCGCCTATGCCGATTCCGCTGTCACCTATGAGGTGAAGTTCTTCATCCGTGACTACGGCGAGATCGAGCAGATCCGCGAACGTTTCATGACCCGGGTGTGGTACGCGGCCAAACGCAACAATCTCTCCATCCCCTTCCCGATCCGCACCGTCTACAACTTCCACGGCCCCACGAGCCAGCAGAAGGGCCTCGCCAAGAAGTTCAGCGAAAGCCTGCAGGCCATCCCCTCCTACGTGCCGATCAACCGGGAGGACGACAGCGTCACCCCCTCCGCCTCCGGCATTTCCCTGCAGCATTTCGCCGCCGGCGAAAAGGTGATCCGCCAGGGCCAGATGGGCAACGCCCTCTACATCATCGTGGCCGGTCAGGCGCTGATGACCCGACGCGATGGGACCGGCGAGGATCGCGAACTGCTTTCCCTCAGAAGCGGGGAATTCTTCGGGGAGATGAGCCTGTTTTCCGGCGAACCCAGCGCCGTCACGATCGCGGCCAGCAACGACCTGGAGGTGATGAAGATCTCCGCCACGGTGGTCAACCAGATGATCGACCGCCAGCCCAGCTTCGCCCGCGAGATCGGCCAGATCCTCGAGAGCCGCCGCCTGGCCATCCAGGAAACGACCCAGACCCAGACCCAGACCCCCTTCGGCGGCCAGGAACCCGGTCTGATGTGAAGGGCGGCCCCTGCCGGACCCAGGGGCCGCCGGCGTCAGGATTGCCGTGGTCCATCGCCGATGTCGCCCCATGCCACCGCCCCTCGGCCGCCGTCAGCTGCTCACCCTCTCCGGCCTGGCCCTGGGGGCGGGCCTCTGGCAGGCGATCCGGCCGGCCCGATCGCTGGCCGATGACCTGGCCGCGGCCGGCGGCCTGGTGGCCCCACCCCGCGGCGGCACCCGCCTGGTGCTGATCAGCGACCTCAACGCCGCCTACGGCTCCACCACCTACATCGACGAGGTGCACCGGGGCGTGGCCCTGATTCCCTCGCTGCGTCCGGATCTGGTGATCTGCGCCGGCGACATGGTGGCGGGCCAGAAGGCGGGGCTGGGGCAGCAGCGGCTGGCCGCCATGTGGGCGGGCTTCGATCGCAGCGTTCTCAGTCCGCTGCGCCGCGCCGGCCTGCCGTTCGCGCCGGCCATGGGCAACCACGACGCCTCCGGCGCCCGCTCCGGCGGCCGCTTCCTCTTCGACGACGAGCGCCGCGAGGCGGCCCGCTTCTGGCGGGGGCGCCGCGACGCCCTCGGGCTGACGTTCGTCGACAGCGGCGACTTCCCCTTCCATTACGCCATCCGCCAGAAAGACGTCTTCGTGCTGGTGTGGGACGCCTCCACCGCCCAGGTGCCGGCGGAGCAGCTGCGCTGGGCGGAGCGGGTCCTGGCGGGCCCCGCCGCCCGCTCCGCCAGCCGGCGCCTGGTGGTGGGCCACCTGCCGCTGCGGGCCGTGAGCCAGGGCCGCGACCGCCCGGGGGAGGTTCTGGCCCAGCCGGCGGCCCTGCAGCAACTGCTGGAGCGCCACGGGGTGGAGGCCTACGTGAGCGGCCATCAGCACGCCTACTTCCCCGCCCGGCTGGGCCAGCTGGACCTGTTCCACCTCGGCGCCATGGGCAGCGGCCCCCGCCGGTTGCTGGGCCAGACCACGCCCCCCTTCCAGACCCTCACGGTGCTGGATCTGGTGGGCAGCCCGCCCCGGCTGGTGGACACCAGCTTCGATCTGCGCACCCTGCGGCGCATCGACCCCAACCGACTGCCCCGCTCCCTCAGCGATGCCGCCGGCCGGGCGCTGCCCCGGCGACCCGGCGCCTGAGGAGCGGGGCCAGCGCCGGCGGATCTATCGTCGCCGCCATCGCACGCCGACGTCATGAAGCTGCCGGAAGGCTGGCGGATCTACGCCCTGGTCATCGGTCTGAACGTGGTGGCGCTCTCGCTCTGGTGGGTGGACCGCGACGTGGCACCCCACACCGTCACCGGGGGCATCGGCGCCTGGATCTCCTCCCGCCTGGGCTCCTGAGCCACCACTGATCACGATGCAAGCGAACGCACAGCGCCGCCCCCTGGCCGTCCTGGCCGGCGTTTCCGCTCTGGTGCTCGTGCCGGCGGCTCCCCAGGCGGCGGTGCTCGCCTCCACCGCGCCCGCCGACCGGCTGGAGAACACCGCCTGGGTGGTGGAGCGACTGGGGGAACGGCCGCCCGTGGGGAGCACCAGCCTGACGCTGCGCTTCGAGAACGGCCGGGTGGCCGGCAGCGACGGCTGCAACCGCTATGGCGCCCCCGTCACCGTGCGGGGAACGGCCCTGCAGGTGTCGCAACGGGGCATGAGCACGAAGATGGCCTGCGCACCAGCGGTGATGCAGCAGGCGGAGGCCTTCCAGACGGCCCTGCGCAACAGCCGGGGCTTTCGCCTCGACGGCGGGCGCCTGCGCCTGCTCGCCGCCGACGGCCGGCCCCTGCTGGTGCTGGTGCCCCAGGCGCAGCAGCTGGTGGGAAGCACCTGGCGGGTGGCGGGCTTCAACAACGGCCGCCAGGCCCTGGTGAGCCCGATCCTGGGCACCTCCCTGTCGCTGCGCGTCCTCAAGGGCGGCCAGCTGGCCGGCTCGGCGGGCTGCAACAACTTCACCGCCCCGGCGCGACTGGAGGGCATCCGCGTGCGCATCGGCACCCCGGTGGCGACCCGCCGGCGCTGTCCGGGCGCCGGGGTGATGGAGCAGGAGCGGCAGTTCCTGGCCGCCCTGCCCACGGCCGTCAGCCTGCGACTGGAGGGTGACGCCCTCGAACTGCGCCGCGCCGACGGGGCCATCGCCCTGAGTCTGCGGCGCATCGCCGGGCCCTGAGCCGGGGCGCCCGGCGGTCCCCTGGGCCAGCGGCGCTCACCAGCCCAACCCCTTCCGGCGGCTAGCGTCTGGTCCGCAATGGGGACCGGGCATGGATCTGCCGAGGGTGGTGTTCTTCGGACGCACCGGGGCTGATGCCCTGGCCTTCTTCAACCTCGATCTGGCGGAGTGGCGCGGCCAACGGGTGCTCGACTGCCCGGGCGGCCCCGGCTCGTTCACCGCCCTGGCCCGCGCCGCCGGGGTGGAGAGCGTGGCGGCCGACCCCCTCTACGACCTGTCCCTGCCGGAGCTGGAACAGCGCTGCCGCGACGACGTCGCCTTCACCATGGAGCGCCTGGCCCGCAGTCACTCGCTGCGGCCGGAGTTCGACCTATCCCAGTTCGAGCAGGGCAAGCTGGAGGCCCTGGAGGCGTTCCTGGCCGATCGGCGCGACCATCCGGAGGCCTACCGGGCGGCGGCGCTGCCCAGCCTTCCCTTCGAGGCGGCCAGCTTCGATCTGGTGCTCTGCGGCCACCTGCTCTTCTGTTACGCGCCGATCGCCGACGGCGGGCTCAGCGAACAACCCGACTTCAACCTGGAATGGCATCGCGGCGCCCTGGCGGAACTGCTGCGGGTGAGCCGGCGGGAGGTGCGCCTCTACCCCGCCCACACGATCGAGCGGCGCCCCAAGGTCCATCCCTGGGTGGAGCCCCTGCTGGCCACGCTGCCCCCTGGCTGGCACGGGCAGCTCGAGGACACCGCCTACGACGAGGGATTCGAGGGCGAAACGCCGATGCTGCGCCTGCGACGGGACCCTGCTTGATCACGAATTCAACACATTAAACAGTGGTCGTTGACACAAAAGCCGGGGAATGTAACAGCTCGTGGCTTGTTTTCGCCGCTGGGGACACACTGAAAAAAAAATTGCACCCGGAGTGATTCCCCATGACGTATCTGACCTGGAGGCGGGAGCTGGTGCGCTCCGCCATCGATCAGATGCTGGAGGCCACCGATCCCGACCGCGGCCCCTTCGGGGATGGGGGTGTTCTGTTCAACGCCATGATGCAGGAGCTGACCCAGAGCCTGCCGGCCCTGGAGATCGTGGCCGCTGCCGACGACATCCTCACCGCCCATCGCGGGTTCTGCGAAGGGCGCAGCTGCGAGGTGGCCCAGGCCCTCAAGGTGTGCCTCTCGATGCCCGCCGAGAAGCAGGGCCTCGAGCGCCGTCTGGTGCTGGATCGCGAACGGGTCGAGCACAACGCCCTCAGCCATGACGCCAACCTGCTGCTGGTCTGGGATGGGCGCCGCGGCAGCACCATCGAGGAGCTGAGCGCCGCCGGCCTCAGCGAGCGCTTCCCCTGCCAGGGCACCGAGGCCCGCTGGAACACCGACGAGTTCGTGGCCCTGCTGGAGGCCCGTGCCCTCCAGTGCCGCCGCACCCGGGTGGCCCTGGAGATCGTGGCGGAGGATCCCGCCACCACCCCCTCGGCCGGCACCGTGGTGCTGGTGTTCCCCACCGACACGGGCACCCGCCCCTGGGTCGCCACCGTGGCCGTGGCCCTGCGCTCCGAGGAGCTCCCCGAAAGCGAACCCCCCACCCTCGACGGCTACCAGGCCATGCGAGTGCTGGCGGGGCCCAGCAGGACGTCGGCGTAACGGTCGAAGGCCTCGCCCTCACCCAGGAACAGGCGCGGGATCACCAGCTCGCACTCCAGCAGCAGCAACTCGCCCGCCCCATCGCGGAGTCCGTCGATGCGGGCATAGGGCAGCACCCCGAAGCGCCGGCGCAGGCGCTCCTCGATCGCCGCGGCCCACTGCCGCTCCGCCGCACTGGCCTCCCGGGGGGTGTTGGCGCCGCCGAAGCGCTCGTGGGCGATCCAGCCGCCGGCTGCCACGGTCTTGGCCACGGCGTGGGAGAAACGGCCGCCGAGCATCACGGCGCTGAACTCTCCG
Source organism: Tabrizicola sp. YIM 78059 (assembly GCA_943367815.1). Taxonomy (GTDB): domain Bacteria; phylum Cyanobacteriota; class Cyanobacteriia; order PCC-6307; family Cyanobiaceae; genus Cyanobium. Next base: position 114,622 of record CALRKA020000008.1, read on the forward strand.
TCCCGGCAGACCGCTGGCAGGAACGGCTGCAGACACACCTCCCCCTCACGGGCCAGAGAGGCCAGCCAGCCATCGACCGCGCCGGCCACCATCGGCCGGCTGCCATCGGCTGCCGTGACCACCAGGTGGGCTCCATCGCGACGCACCCGGTAGGTGTGCCAGCCCAGGGAGCCGACCGCCGGCTTGAGCACCGCCTCCTCCCAGCCGCCGTCGTCCAGGAGCTCCGCCAGGGATCCGCACCAGCCCCGAGGCAGCCAGCGGCTGGGGATCAGGGCCACCCCCTCCTGGGCAAGCCGGGGCAGGTAGGCGTTCTTGGCATGGCCGGCCTCGATCACCGGAAGGGGGTTCGCCAGGGGCACCCCGAGGGCTTCGAGCTGCTGCGCCAGGGCGCGGATGCGGGGCAGGAAGTCGCCGTGACGGTGGCTGCCGCGGCAGTCGCGCACGCTGACCAGATCGAAGCGGCCCCAGTCAGGGGAGTCAGCTGCCAGTTGATCGTCTGCAACCAGCCTGCCGCCAGCCAGTGGGGGCAGGGGCACCAGCTCGCTGGCGATGCCGCGCCGGGCCAGATGGACCCGCAGCGCCGGCGTCTCGTCATGGATCCGCCCCAGGTGCAGCAGGGCGATCCGCTTCAGGTGGGCAGGATCCCCCACTCGCGCTTGACCTGGACGCTGGTGATTTCCCAGGCCTCCTCGGCCGCCACCACCGGTCCGCGGGGCTCCTCGGGCGTCAGGCCGCGCCGGGCGAACTCGTTCTGCAGCAGCAACTGAAACAGCACGCTCTGGGACACCAGCGCGCGCAGCCGATCCTCGCCACCCACCCGCGCCATCAGCACCGGATGGCCCTGGCAGTCCCGCAGGGCCCGCAGCTGCTGCTGCAGCCACACCCGCTCGTAGTGCAGCATCGGATCGCTGCAGCGGGACAGGTTCTCCCGGTAGCAGCCGGCATGGCATTGGATGGCTCCTTCGGAGAGGCCCGCCGCCGTGCCGGCGTCCCTCAGGAGCTGCATCGCATCACTCAGAAAACTCACGCGTGCTCAACGCATCCTGAGCAACCGTAGAAACGGGAGCAACCTCCGCCCACGAACGGCCCGGCGCGGCAATGATCCGTAGCGGGGAGGAAGAAAAGCCAAAACCAGTGGCATTAGCTACATCACCAAGGCTGATCCCGGTCAGGCCCTCAGAGCCACTGCTTGCGACGGAAATAGAGGTACAGGGAGACGCCGATCACGATCATCACGCCCCACACCGAGTAATAGCCGCCGCGCCACTCGAGCTCGGGCATCTCCTTGAAGTTCATGCCATAGACGCCGGCAATGAAGGTGAGCGGGATGAAGATGGTGGAGATGATCGTCAGCACCTTCATCACCTCGTTCATCCGATGGCTGAGGATCGAGAGGTAGGTGTCATGCATGCCGCCGAGAATGTCGCGGTGGGTCTCAACCAGATCGATGATCTGGATGCAGTGGTCGTAAAGATCGCGCCAGAACACCCGGCTCTCGGCCGTCAGCAGGGACGACTCGCTCTTGACGATCATGGCCACTTCCTCCCGGATCGGCCAGACGGCCTTGCGCAGGCTGAGGATGGACCGCTTGAGGCTATGGATCGCCTTGATGTCGCCGGGGTGAGGATCCTCCAGCAGCCGATCATCGACCTCCTCGATGATGTCGCCCATCCGCTCCACGGCCAGGAAATAATGGTCGACAACGGCGTCCAGCAGGGAGTAGGCGAGGTAGTCGGCCTTCATCCAGCGGATCCGGCCGCCGGAGGAGCGGATCCGATCACGCACCCCGTCGAAGACGTCGCCGTCATCCTCGAGGAAGGAAATCACGAAGTGATCGCCGAGGATCACGCTCACATGCTCGATGTCAATGGTCTGGGTGTCTTCGTTGAAGGCGATCATCTTCAACACCATGAAGACATAGCCCGGAAACTCCTCCACCTTGGGGCGCTGGGTGGTGTTGGCGATGTCCTCCAGGGTCATCGGATGCAGCCCGAAGCATTGGCCGAGGCGCTCCACCAGTTCGACGTCGTGGACGCCACTGACGTTCATCCAGGTGATGCTGCCTTCCGCCACCGCATCGGCGCAGCCGTTCACCGTGAAATCGCGATGCTCCGACCAGCCATCGGCGTCGTAGTGGATGACATCGATCTGCACCTTGGCCAGCCGCTGCTCGCCCACGAACACCACGGTGCCGGGGGAGGAGCCGGGCCGGATCCGGCGGCTGCGGATACCGCCGCCGCTGGCGCCGCTGGCGCCGCGGATGCGCGGGGACGGTCGCGATGGCCTGGTCTTCATCGCCGGGCCCGGAGGCATCGATGTAGCTCGGAGCCTATCGGCATCCCACGGTCAGAGAAAGTCGGACAGCGTCAGAGGAAGTCAGGCCGCAGCTGATGGCTGAGCGCCAGCGACTGCTCCAGTCCGCCCCAGTCCTCCTGCCGCACCATCGCTTCGAGGCCGGCCAGGGAGCGCCGGTAGTGCGCCAGGGCCTCCAGCAGCGCCTCCCGGTTGGAACGGGCCATCAGCATCCCCAGCTCCGGGTTGCCGCCGCCGACGCGGGTCGTGTCGGCGAAGCCGCTGGAGGCCAGGGCCCGCACCAGGCTGGCCCCGACCTCCGGCGCGGCGCAGGCCTCGCCGCCGCCGGCATCGGCCGCCTGCAGCAGGGCCGCCCCTACCAGCACCGGCAGGTGGGAGATGAGCGCCACGGCCCGGTCGTGGGCCTCGGCGTCGCAGCACAGCCAGCGGGCCCCGAGGGCCTCCGCGAGCTCCCGCACCGCTTCCAGCGCCGCCGGGTCGGTGTCCGCCTCCGGGGTCGCCACCCAGGGCCGTCCCCGGAACAGGCCCCGCTCCCCCGCCTCCACCCCGGCCAGGGCCGTGCCCGCCATCGGATGGGAGGCCACGAAGCGGGACGCCTCCGGGCCGGCGCCGTTCGCCGCCAGCAACTGGCGCCAGCGGCGCAGCACCGGCCCCTTCACCGAGCCCACATCCGTGATCACCGCCGCGGCCGGCAGCGCCGCCAGCAGGGCGGGCTCCGGGTCCAGCAGCCGGTCGAGGGGCAGGGCCAGCAGCACCAGTCCGCATCCCGCCAGCACGGCCGGATCGGTGCTGACTTCGCTGGCCAGCCCCCGCTCCCTGGCCCGCTCGGCGGTGGCCGGCCGGTGCACCAGGGCCCGCACATGGGCCCCGGCCGCCATCAGATCGAGACCCAGGGAGCCGCCGATCAGCCCCAGGCCCACCACCCCCACCGGTTCGCGCTGCCAGAGGGGTGTCATCGTCGCTGCGGATCGGCTGGAGCCAGCTTCCTACGATCCGGCGATGTTGGAAGCCCGCGCCCACCAGCACCTCAAGGCTCTCCTGCAGCGAGAGGGGGTGGAACGCTGGCCCCATCACCTCACCCTCAGCCGGCTGGTGGCCCGCAGCCTGCGCCGGGCCGACCACACCCTGGTGCGGCTGGCCCCCGGCACCGCCCCCAGCTGGTGGATCAGCCTGCTGGTGCCCCTGGCCCTCAGCGAGGTCCCCCTGGCCCTGGTGGTGACCCCGGCCCTGCGCCAGCGGCTGCTGCGGGTGGAGTGGCCCCGGCTGCGCAGCGTGGGCCTGGAACTGGCTTGCTGGGAAGGGCCCGGGGCCCCCGCCGGCTCCCGGCTCTGGCTGCTCGACCACCGCGAGCTGGTGGCGGCCTGGCGCAACGGCGAACTGGGGAAACGGCAACTGGTGATCCCCGAAGCCGAGACCCTGGAGGCGGCCCTGCGCGAGGCCCTGGAGGTGGAGCTGGAGCCCCGCCACTGGGACCAGCTGCGCCGCGTCCAGCCCAGCGCCGAAAGCTGCCTGCTGGGCCTGCACGAACGCCTCAGCCGCCGGGTGCTCGCCCATCCCCGCTCCCCCCACCGGCTGGTGGCCCTGGCCGACGATGACGAGGCCCCCCTGCGCCACCTGCTGCGGCTGCTGGAGCCCCTGCCGGAGCCCTGGCCCCGCTGGCTGAGCGCCGGGGCGGGCTGGAGCAGCTGGGCCCGGGTGGATCCGTCCCTGCTGCAGTGGAACCTGCTGCGGCAACCCCTCGAACCCCTGAACGAACTGGCCGGCCTGCTGGTGGGGCGGGGGGCGGTGCTGATCGGGGAGCTGGCCACCGGCCGGGCGGCGGAGGGCCAGCCCGCCTCCGGTGCCGCCCTGGGGCTGAAGCCCGCGGTGGTGCTGGATCTGGCCGATCCCCCCCTGTCCGACCCCCTGCCCCTCTATGCCCCCCTGCGCCAGCCGCTGCCCAACAGCCCCCAGTACGCCGAGCACCTGCTGGAGCAGGGCCGGCGGCTGGTGCTGGGCCAGGGCGGCCTGTCGGTGGTGCTGATCGACGATCCGGCCCTGTGCCTGGGCCTGGCCAGCGGCCTGGCCGCCGAGTTCGGCAGCCGCGTGTGCCACCAGAACCTGGCCCCGGAGAGCAACGGCGTGGTGTGCTGCAGCTGGGACTGGTGGCTGGAGCACCAGCCGCGCCTGCCCCTGCCCTGCCAGGTGGTGGTGGGCCTGCTGCCGATCGCCAGCCTGGAGGATCCGCTCACGGCGGCCCGGGTCGGGGTGCTGCGTCAGCAGGGCCGTGACTGGTTCCGGGAACTGCTGCTGCCCGAAGCCCTCAACCGGCTGCAGCGGGGCGTGGCGGGGCTGCGCCGCAGCGGCGGCCGGCTGGCGGTGCTTGATGGCCGCCTGCGGGGCCGCAGCTGGGGGCGGCTGGTCTTCACCGCCCTGGAGCCCTGGGTGGCCCTGAACCGGTTGCGGCCCGACTCCTAGCCTGCTCCCAGTTGCCACCGAACGCCTGATGGGGGAAGCCAAACGCCGGGCCGAGCAGGGCCTGCCGCCCCGCGACAAGCCACGCGCCAGCAAGACGAAGACCGTCGACACGTCCCCCCGGATCGTCGACTGGCTGCCCCTGACCCGCGACCAGGCTTCCCGCTTCGTGGCGATCACCACCAAGGGGGCCTGGATCGGCATCGGCGCCCTGGCCCTGTTCTGGGTGACCGTGCGCTTCATCGGCCCGGCGGCGGGCTGGTGGACCCTGTCCGACGGCTGAGCGGGCCTCTCGGGGGTCCTACGGGGGTCTCCAGGGTGCGGGTCTCCCCATCAATCCCCCCTGCGGGACCGAAGCGCCTAGCGAGAATCGGAAGAAATCCTTATGATCTGCGGATCGTGATGGGAACGACCCATGTTTCTCCGCCTGGCCGAGCAGTACCGCTCGGCCGTTGAGGATCTGATCCTGAGCCTCCAGGCCCTGGCAGTGTCCCTGCGGAAACAGGGCCATGTCGCCACCTGCTACACCTGCGGCGACGGCCGCGACGGCCATGGCGCCTCCTTCGTCGCCGACCTGGGTGACAACCACATGGTGCGGCTACTGGTGTCCGATTTCGGCATCAGCTGGGTGGAGTCACGCAACGGCCAGGAGCTGGTGAAGCTCGAGGGCGCCGACGCCATCCAGGAACTGCAGCGGGTGGTGCTGGTGCTCCAGCCCACGGCTGAGCCGGCTGCAGCGAGCACCAGGGCCCCCGGAGCGGCTGCTCTGCCGGCCCAGCCCTGAACCAGGCGGCCCGGGGCGCCTGGTTCAGGGGCCTCCGGGATCAGCCCGCGGCGGGCAGCTCCTCCAGTTCAGCGGCATCCTCTCCAGCCTGGGGCTTGGCCGCCGCCAGCTTGGCCGCCGCCGCCAGGGGCTTCATCGAGTTGGCGGTGACCTCGGAACCCTCGGTGAGCTTCTGGCGGGTGAGCTGCTCGATCACCTCCTTCGGCCCGGGGTTCTGCTCCAGCCAGGTGATCGTGTTGTCGCGGCCCTGGCCGATGTTGTCGCCCTCGTAGCTGTACCAGGCGCC